>NZ_JAIMCG010000018.1 GCF_019795295.1 Cupriavidus sp. AU9028
TTAGGCTGAACGCTACCAAGAATGGACGCCCCGATCCTCGCTCTCCCTCGAACTTGAGCTCGCGCTCAGAGCATGGGGCCATCGATCTGGGGCGTCCAGGACGAATTGTGCGACATACAAGGGGCCGCGGGAGAGGGCAATGCCGGCGCGATGCTTCGGCCGCCAGAGCACGCCCCGCACGCGGGTACAATCCCGCCATGGCAAAACAAAAACTTCTGATCGGCTTTCACGCCGTCACGGCGCGACTGCGCCAGAATGCGGCCGGCGTCAGCGATGTCTACGTCGAGGCCTCGCGCCGCGACCGCCGCATGCAGGACTTCATCCGGATGGCCGAAGGTCTGGGCGTGCGCCTGCACCCCGTCGATGCCGACCGCCTGCGCGGGATGGCCGGCACCGATCGGCACCAGGGCGTGGTCGCCCGCGCCGAGGATGTGTCCCTTGCATTGAACCTGGACGAACTGCTGGACGGCATCGAAGGCAAGCCATTGCTGCTGGTGCTGGACGGCGTGACCGATCCGCATAACCTCGGCGCCTGCCTGCGCGTGGCCGACGGTGCCGGCGCGCATGCCGTGATCGCCCCCAAGGACCGCAGCGTCGGCCTGAACGCGACGGTGGCCAAGGTGGCCAGCGGCGCGGCCGAGACCGTTCCCTATCTGACCGTGACCAATCTGGCCCGCGCGCTGCGCACGCTGCAGGAGCGCGGCATCTGGGTGATCGGCACCGACGATGCCGCGGAACGCACCATCTACGATGTGGACCTGACCGGGCCGGTGGCGCTGGTGATGGGCGCGGAAGGCGAAGGCATGCGCCGGCTGACGCGCGACACCTGCGACGAACTGGTCAGCCTGCCGATGGCCGGCGGCGTCGAGAGCCTGAACGTGTCGGTCGCCAGCGGCGTGTCGCTGTATGAAGCGGTGCGCCAGCGCCGGGTGCCGGCGCGTGGCTGAGGCGCATGGGCAAGGGGCATGGATGAAGCGCATGCAGGTCCGCCGATGCTGATCGACGCCGCCCTGCTCGCCGACGCGCGGCAGCGCATCGAGGCCGCCCGTCATATCCTCGTGCTGACCGGCGCCGGCATCTCCGCCGAGTCCGGCGTGCCGACCTTTCGCGATGCGTTGACGGGCCTGTGGGCCCGCTTCGACCCCGAGGAGCTGGCTACCGAGGAGGCGTTCCGGCGGCAGCCGCAGCTGGTCTGGGACTGGTACGAGCATCGCCGTGAACTGGTTGCCGCCGTGCAACCCAACCCGGGGCACGTCGCGGTGGCCCGGCTGGCGGCGCTGCGGCAAGTCACGCTGGTCACGCAGAATGTCGACGGCTTGCACCAGCGCGCCGGCAGTTCCGACGTGATCGAGTTGCATGGCAATCTGTTCGCCAACAAATGGCTGGACGGATGCGGGCGCTGCGAGGCGGCGCCGGACGATGGCGGCCGTCCGCCCCGCTGCGTCCATTGCGGCGCGCTGATGCGCCCTGGGGTAGTGTGGTTCGGCGAAGAGCTGCCGCGCGTGGCGCGCTATCGCGCCGAGCATGCCGCCGAGCAGTGCGACTTGTGCCTGGTGGTCGGCACCTCGGGCATGGTCTATCCGGCAGCGGCGCTGCCGGGCGTCGCGCGCGACAACGGCGCCGGCGTGATCGTCATCAATCCTCAGCCGTCCGCGCTGGACGCCACCGCCGACCTGGTGCTGCAGGCGCCGGCAGGGCAGTGCCTGCCGATGCTGCTGCCGGTCGGGGCCGCTTCCGCCTAGCGATCCACCCGGGCGATCAGCGCTTCCAGCTTGATTGCGTCGGCGGCGAAGGCACGGATGCCTTCGGCGAGCTTCTCCGTCGCCATCGCGTCCTCGTTCAATTGCCAGCGGAACGACGCCTCGTCCACCGCCACGCGCGGCTGCGGATCGCGCCCGGCATTGTCCGGCGACAGCTGCCGCGCCACGTCGCCATTGCCGGCGGCCAGCTGCTCCAGCAATTCCGGACTGATGGTCAGCAGATCGCAGCCAGCCAGCGACAGGATCTGGTCCACATTGCGGAAGCTCGCACCCATCACCTCGGTGGCATAGCCGTACTGCTTGTAGTAGGCATAGATCTGCGACACCGAGCGCACGCCCGGGTCGGCCGCGCCGCGGTGCGCCTCGGCATCCCACTGGTCACCGGCCTGCTTGCGGTGCCAGTCCAGGATGCGGCCCACGAAAGGCGAGATCAGCTGCGCGCCCGCTTCCGCGCAGGCGGCAGCCTGCACCAGCGCGAACAGCAGCGTCATGTTGCAGCGGATGCCGTCGCGCTGCAGCACTTCGGCGGCGCGAATCCCTTCCCACGTCGATGCGATCTTGATCAGCACCCGCTCGCGGGCGATGCCGCGCTGCTCGTACAGCGCGATCAGATGGCGCGCCTTGGCCACCGTCGCGTCGGTATCGAACGAGAGCCGGGCGTCGACCTCGGTGGAGACGCGCCCCGGCACGATCTTCAGGATCTCGGCGCCGAAGGCGATCAGCAGCGCATCCATCACGGCGTCGGTGCCGTTGCCGTGCTGCTCGCGCACGGCCTGTTCCAGCAGCGGCCGGTACTCGGCCTTCTGCACCGCCTTCAGGATCAGCGAGGGGTTGGTGGTGGCGTCCTGCGGCGTGTACTGCTTCATCAGCTGGAAATCGCCGGTATCGGCCACCACGGTAGTGAACTGCTTCAGTTGCTCTAGCTGGTTCATGATGGATTGCACGTTGCCTTGTGACCTGTCCCTGCCTGGCGAGGACGGGCTCTGGATGTGCCGCCAACGGCGGTCGTTCGAGGAGCGCGCCCTGCCGTGTGCCACGGGCGCAAGGCCATTGTACCCGCCGCTTCGGGGCAGTCCCGTGCGGCGGCATACCATCTAGAAGCGGGTGCGCGGCCGGCAGAGGCGATCCGGTACACTCGCGGTTTGCTGAACGATCTTGATACAGGCATTGAAATGACCCAGGACGAACTGAAGGCGCTGGTGGCCCAGGCTGCCGCTGACTATGTCGAGAAGGAAGTGCCAGCCGGCGCGGTGCTCGGCGTGGGGACCGGCTCGACCGCCAACCTGTTCATCGACGCGGTGGCGGCCTTCAAGGACCGCTTCGCCGGCGCCGTGTCCAGCTCGGAGGCATCGACCCGGCGGCTGCAGCAGCACGGCTTCAAGGTGCTGGACCTGAACGAAGTCGACGACATTCCGGTGTATGTGGACGGCGCCGACGAGATCGACGCCAGCGGCGCGATGATCAAGGGCGGCGGCGGGGCGCTCACGCGCGAGAAGATCGTCGCCTCCGTGGCCAGCCGCTTTGTCTGCATCGCGGACGGCAGCAAGCTGGTCCAGACGATGGGCCAGTTTCCGCTGCCTGTGGAAGTCGTGCCGATGGCGCGCGCGGCAGTGGCGCGCCAGCTGGCGGCGCTGGGCGGGCAACCGCGGCTGCG
The DNA here is from genome assembly GCF_019795295.1 of Cupriavidus sp. AU9028. Taxonomy (GTDB): domain Bacteria; phylum Pseudomonadota; class Gammaproteobacteria; order Burkholderiales; family Burkholderiaceae; genus Cupriavidus. Next base: position 3,415 of record NZ_JAIMCG010000018.1, read on the forward strand.
CATGAACAAGGAAGGCGGGATCTACACCACCGACAACGGCAATGTGATTCTCGATGTGGCTGGCCTGCAGATCCGCGACCCCAAGGGACTGGAGCAGCAGGTCAATCAGATTCCGGGCGTAGTGACGGTGGGGCTGTTCGCGCTGCGGGGCGCGGATGTGCTGCTGCTGGGCAAGGCGGATGGGGTAGAGCGCAGGGACTTTACGCGGTAAGTCGGGCTGACAGCTGCACGGGGGGGACGGCAGTGGCACGTTGCGTGCCGTTGCCCTCTCCCCCGGCCCCTCTCCCGCAGGGCGGGAGAGGGGAGCAATCCGGCAGCGTATGAGGGCCACTGTTTTTCTCCCCTCGCCCGCTTGCGGGAGAGGGGCCGGGGAGAGGGCAACGCGCGCTTGCCACGCCCCCGGACAAGGCCTGTCAGGCCTGCGGCGGTACGTACCCTGCCGCCTGATCGGCGCCTTCGCCGAAGAAATACTTCTCGGTCTGCTTGAGCAGATACTGGCGCGCACGCGGGTCGGCCATGTTCAGCCGGTTCTCGTTGATCAGCATGGTCTGGTGCTTGAGCCAGCCAGCCCAGGCTTCCTTCGACACGTTCTGCCAGATCTTCTTGCCCAGTTCGCCGGGCAGCGGGGGAAAGTCGAGCCCTTCGGCTTCCTTGTTGAGCTTGACGCATTGGACCATGCGGGCCATGGGGGAACTCCTTGTAATCGTGGGCGAGCGGCAGCGCGGTGCAAGGGCGCTGCGCGCATCGGCCGCGGCGCCGTGCTGCGCGGGCCGCGGGACTGGCCGCTATTGTAGCGAAGCGCCCCGGCGCGAGGGCGGCACCCCCACAACCCTTACAGCTTCTTCATCAGTACCATCGACTTGCGCTGCCAGTTGTACAGCTTGCGCTTGTCCTCGGGCAGATCGTCCACGCCCGCGCGCACGAAGCCGCGCTTGAGGAACCAGTGCTCGGTGCGGGTCGTCAGCACGAACAGCCGGTCCAGCCCCAGCGCGCGGGCGCGGCGCTCGATCCGCTTGAGCAGCCGCTCGCCGTCGCCGGTGCCCTGCGCTTCGGGCGATACCGTAAGACACGCCATTTCCGCCATGCCTTCGCGCGGGTAGGGGTAGAGCGCGGCGCAGCCGAACAGCACGCCGTCGTGCTCGATTACCGAGAAGTTGCCGATGTCGCGCTCGATCAGATGGCGACCGCGCGGCACCAGCGTGCCGTCCTGCTCCAGCGGCGCGATCAGCTGCACGATGGCGCCGACGTCGTCCAGCGTGGCTTCGCGCAGGCTCTCCAGGTCGATGTCCGCCACCATGGTGCCGACGCCGTCGTGCAGGAACAGCTCCAGCAGCACCGAGCCGTCCAGCGCGAAGGGAATCAGGTGCGCGCGCGGCACGCCGCCCTTGAGCGCCTTGACCAGATGCTGCAGGTAGACCGCCACGTCCGGCGGCAGATGGTTGTTCTGCAGGCGCTCGACCGCCACGCGCATCGACATTTCCGGCAGCAGCTTGCCCACCGCGTCCATCACGCCTGGCACCTCGGTGATGAAGATCAGCTTGTCGGCCTTCAGCGCGATGGCGGTGGCGCTGGCGACGTCTTCCATCGACAGGTTGAACGCCTGTCCGGTGGGCGAGAAGCCCAGCGGCGACAGCAGCACGATCTTGCCGTGCTGCAGCGACATGCGTACCGATTCCGCATCGATCTTGCGCACCAGCCCGGTGTGCTGGTAGTCCGTGCCCTCGACGATGCCCACCGGCCGCGCGGTGACGAAGTTGCCCGACACCACCGACAGTTGCGCGCCGGCCATCGGCGTGTTCGGCAGCCCCTGGCTGAAGGCCGCTTCGATATCCAGCCGCAATTCGCCGGCGGCTTCCTTGGCGCATTCCAGCGCCGCGTTGTCGGTGATGCGCACGCCTTCGACGAAGCGCGATTCGACCTGCCGCAGCGCCAGTTGCTCCTCGACCTGCGGGCGCGAGCCGTGCACCAGCACGATCTGCATGCCCATCGCGTGCAGCAGCGCGACGTCGTTGACCAGTGCGTTCAGCATGCCGGCCTTGACGAGCTCGCCGGCGAAGGCGATGACGAAGGTCTTGCCGCGGAAGGCATGGATGTAGGGGGCGACCGCGCGCAGCCAGTCGACGAACTGTTGCTGGTCCGGGCCATTGGCCGCGCGCTCCGGCACCGCCACGTCCGCGACCTGCCGCGCGGCAACGGTGGCCGGCGGCAGCGCCGAGGTGTCCTCGGCCGGCAGGGCGGAATGGATCGGGCCGGCGGCAGTGGCGCCGCTGGCGGGGCCGCTTTCGGGGACGCCCTCGGGGCCGCTTCTGGGAATGGCGGCGGCGTCGGACGAGGGCAGGGATGAGGCGGTTCGGTCTTTCATGGCGCGGATTATAATCCCCGCCAATGTCAGAACACCGCTCCAACCGGCCCGCGCCGCGTGATGGCGCGCCGGGTCAACGGCGCCGGCCGCGCAGGCCGGGCCCGTCTTCCGCAAGCTCGTCCGCCGGCGCATCCGCGTCCGGCGATTCGCCGGCATCCGTACCACCCTCGGTGCGGCCGTCCACGACGTCCTCCCAGGCCGCTTCCAACGACCCCGGCAATGCCGGTACCGCGTCGGCATCGCGGCCGGCAGCCCCCGTGCGTCCGCCGGCCGGCGAAGGCCGCCGCCGCAATGCGCCGGCGCGGCCGCGCGTGGTCAATCCGCTGCCGCCGATTACCTTCCCCGAGGCGCTGCCGGTCTCCGCGCGCCGTGACGAGATCGCCCGAGCGCTGCTTGCCAACCAGGTGGTCATCGTGTCCGGCGAGACCGGCTCCGGCAAGACCACGCAACTGCCCAAGATCTGCCTGTCGATCGGGCGCGGGCCGGGCAGCGGCGAGCGAGCCGGGCAGGGCGGGCTGATCGGCCATACCCAGCCGCGGCGGATCGCCGCCACCTCGACGGCCAAGCGGATCGCCCAGGAACTGGGCTCGCCGGTTGGCGAGCATGTCGGCTACCAGGTGCGCTTCAATGACACCATGTCGCCGGGAGCCTCGGTCAAGCTGATGACCGACGGCATTCTGCTCGCCGAGACGCAGAACGATCCGCTGCTGCGCGCCTACGACACCATCATCATCGACGAGGCCCACGAGCGCAGCCTGAACATCGATTTCCTGCTGGGATACCTGAAGGAAATCCTGCCGCGCCGGCCGGACCTGAAGCTGATCGTGACCTCGGCCACCATCGATGCGCAGCGCTTCGCCGAGCATTTCGCCTCCGCCAGGGGGCCGGCGCCGGTGATCGAGGTCAGCGGGCGGCTGTACCCGGTGGAGATCCGCTACCGTCCGATCCAGGACGACCGCGCGCCACGGCAGGGCGCCGCGTCGGAAGGGCGCGGCGAGGGTCGCAAAGACGCGCGCAAGGACGAGCGCGACCTGTACGACGGCATTGTCGATGCGGTCGAGGAACAGTGCCGGCTCGGTCCCGGCGACGTGCTGGTGTTCCTGCCCGGCGAGCGCGAGATTCGCGAGGCTGCCGAGGCGCTGCGCAAGCACCATCCGCCGCACACCGAGATCCTGCCGCTGTTTGCGCGGCTGTCGGTGCAGGAGCAGGAGCGCGTGTTCCGCCCGGCCGGCGCGCGTCGCATCGTGCTGGCCACCAACGTCGCGGAAACCTCGCTGACGGTGCCGGGTATCCGCTATGTGGTCGATACCGGACTGGCGCGGGTCAAGCGCTATTCGTATCGGAACAAGGTCGAGCAGCTGCAGATCGAGCCGATCTCGCAGGCAGCGGCCAACCAGCGTGCGGGCCGCTGCGGCCGCGTGGCCGACGGTGTCTGCATCCGGCTCTACGACGAAGCGGACTTCGCCAGCCGGCCGCGCTTCACCGACCCGGAAATCCTGCGCTCGTCGCTGGCCGCGGTGATCCTGCGCATGAAGGCGCTGCGGCTGACCGCGATCGAGGCGTTCCCGTTCATCGAGCCGCCGCCGGGCCGGGCGATTGCGGACGGCTACCAGCTGCTGCAGGAGCTGGGGGGCGTGGATGATGCCAACGAGCTGACCGCGACCGGCCGGCAACTGGCGCGCCTGCCGCTCGATCCGCGCGTGGCGCGCATGATCCTGGCCGCGCGCGACCAGCATTGCCTGCGCGAAGTGCTGATCATCGCCAGCGCGCTGTCGGTGCAGGACCCGCGCGACCGGCCGCAGGAAGCGCAGGAAGCCGCCGACCAGGCGCATCGCAAGTTCATGGACGAACGTTCCGAGTTCCTCGGCTGGGTGAAGCTGTGGAAGTGGTTCGAGGAGGCGGTCGCGCACAAGAAGAGCAACCGCCAGCTGCAGGACCAGTGCCGCGCCAACTTCCTGTCGCACGTGCGGCTGCGCGAATGGCGCGACGTCCATTCGCAGCTGCTGACCACGGTTGCCGAGCAGGGCTGGAAGCTGAACGAGAGCGAACCGACCTACGAGCAGGTGCACAAGGCGCTGTTGACCGGGTTGCTGGGCAACATCGGCCAGAAGATCGACGACGGCGACAGTCGCGGCCGCGAGTACCTGGGCGCGCGCGGCATCAAGTTCCACCTGTGGCCGGGCTCGCTGGTGGCGCGCAAGATGGGCCGCTGGCTGATGGCGGCCGAGCTGGTGGAAACCAGCCGGCTGTTCGCCCGCACGCTTGCGCGGATCGAGCCCGAATGGATCGAGCAGATCGGCGGGCATCTGCTGCGCAAGAACTGGAGCGAGCCGCACTGGGAAAAGAAGGCCGGACAGGTCATCGCGCTGGAGCGCGGCACGGTGTACGGGCTGACGGTGTACCAGCACCGGCGCGTGCATTTCGGTCCGATGAATCCGCGGGAGGCGCGCGAGATCTTCATTCGCCGGGCACTGGTCGAGGGCGAGTTCGACACGAAGCTGCCGTTCTTCGCCCACAACCAGCGGCTGGTGCGCGAGATCGAGAACCTTGAACACAAGTCGCGCCGGCAGGACGTGCTGGTCGACGACGAGCTGATCTACGCCTTCTACGAACGGCAGATTCCGGCCGACATCCATCAGCAGGTCCATTTCGAGCAGTGGTACCAGCGCGAGAGCGCGCGCGAGCGCAAGCTGCTGTACCTGAGCCGCGAAGAGCTGATGCGGCACGAGGCGGCGGGCATCACCACCGACCTGTTCCCCAGGACGATGCAGGTGGCGGGGGTCGACATGGCGCTGGCCTACCACTTCGAGCCGGGCAGCCCGCGCGATGGCGTGACGCTCACCGTGCCGCTGTTCGCGCTGAACCAGGTGCGGCCCGAGCGCAGCGACTGGCTGGTGCCGGGCATGATCCGCGAGAAGGTGCACCTGCTGCTCAAGTCGCTGCCGCAGAAGCTGCGCCGCCATTGCGTGCCGCTGCCCGACTATGCGGCCGGGTTTGTCGAGCGGCACCCGTTCGGCGAAGGCGAGCTGATCGACGTGCTGATCGGCGACATCCGCGAGCAGACCGGCACCATGGTGCGGCGGGCGGACTTCAAGCTGGAGACGCTGCCGGCCCACCATGCGATGAACTTCAAGGTCGTCGACGAGCATGGCCGCCAGCTGGAAATGGGCCGCAACCTGGCGCAGCTTCGCGCCGAGCTGGGCGGGCAGGCGCAACAGTCGTTCCAGACGCTGGTCGCGCGCGAGGCGCCGGTCGCCGAGGCCGGCCAGTACGAGAACCTGACCGGCTGGAGCTTCGGCGAACTGCCCGAGCTGCTGGAAATCCGCAAGGGCAACCGGACGCTGTTCGGCTACCCCGCGCTGGTCGACCGCGACACGCATTGCGAGGTCGAGGTGTTCGACGACCCGCAGGAAGCCGAGCGGATCCACCATGCCGGCCTGCGGCGCCTGTTCGCGCTGCAGTTGCGCGAGCAGGTCAAGTTCGTGCAGAAGAACATCCCCGGCCTGTCGCAGATGGCGATGCAGTACATGACGCTGGGCACCCAGGAGATGCTGCGCGACCAGATCGTGACGCTGGCGCTGGAGCGCGCCTGCATGCAGGCGCCGCTGCCGCGCAACGACGCCGAGTTCGCCACGCGCAAGGAGGAGGGCCGGGCGCGGTTGAGCCTGCTGGCGCAGGAGATCGCCCGGCTGGCGGGTACCATCCTCGCCGAATACGCCGGGCTACCGCGCAAGCTGCTGCAGGCCAAGCCGTTCGCCGCCGCCCACGCCGACATGCAGGGGCAGCTGGGCGAGCTGATGGGCAAGCATTTCCTTGCCGAGACCCCCTATGACCGGCTGGTGCATTTCCCGCGCTATCTGAAGGGCATCGCGATGCGGATCGACAAGCTCAAGGGCGATCCGGGGCGCGACAGCCAGCGCATGCAGGAAATGGCGCCGCTGCTGCAGCAGTGGCAGCGCGCCGAGAAGCAGCGGCGCTCGCAGGGGCGCGGGGTCGAGGACGCCCGGCTGGAGGAATTCCGCTGGATGCTCGAGGAGCTGCGCATCGCCCTGTTTGCGCAGGAATTGCGAACGCCGGTTCCGATGTCTGTCAAGCGTCTGCAGAAGGTGTGGGAGTCAATGCAACGGTAGGCCCCCGGTTTCACCGTTTTGGCGCAGCCGGTCATCGGAAAGGGCAGGTGCGACGTTAGAATGCCTGACCCCGCGGCCGCCGTGCGGCAGGGGTGCCAGTTTCGGTTCCCGATCCCACTTTCTCGCCGGTTTTCCGCCATGCTTGCCCTGCGTCGCGCTATTGCGGCCGCTGTTGCCACCGCCTCTGCCACCGCCGCCGCCGCCGCCGTCGCCAGGCCCGCTGTCCTTGCCCGTCTGGCAACCGTCCTGCTCCTGGCGTTGCCCGGGCTGACGGGCGTATCCGCGGCGCACGCGGAAGTCGTCGTGGTGCTCAATTCAGGTGATGCATCGGTCACTCTAATTGACAAGGACAGCCACAAGGTGCTGGAGACCTTTCCGGTCGGCAAGGAGCCGCATCACCTGATCAATACGCCGGACGATCGTGCGCTGATCGTGGCCAACGCCGTCGGCAACGACCTGGTGTTCCTTGACCCGGTCACCGGCCAGGTCCAGCAGCGCGTGCCGGACATCGACGACCCGTATCACATCGGCTTCTCGCCCGACCAGAAGTGGTTCGTGGTCACCGGCAACCGGCTGGACCGGGTCGACCTGTACCGCTGGGACGGCAAGGCGCTGAAGATCGCGCGCCAGCTGCCGCTGGGCCGCACGCCGTCGCATATCGCCTTTACCGCCGACAGCCGCATCGCGTTCGTCACGCTGCAGGACTCCAACGAGATCGCCGCGATCGACCTGACCACGCAGTCGCTGCTGTGGCGCATGGAAGCGGGCGCCGCGCCCGCCGGCATCTGGGTGACCCCCGACCAGAAGCACCTGCTGGTTGGCATGACCGGGGCCGACTATGTCGCGGTGATCGACTGGCGCACCCGTGCCGTGGTCAAGCAGATCCCGACCGGCAAGGGCGCGCACAACTTCCGCGCGCTGGGGGACCGGCGCCATCTGCTGCTGACCAACCGGGTCGCCGGCACCATCAGCATCCTCGATCAGCAGAGCCTGTCCAAGGTCGGCGACATCACCGGGCTGCCGCCGGGTCCGGACGACATGGAACTGAGCGCCGACGGCAAGACGCTGTGGGTGACGTTTCGCTGGGCCCGCGCCGTCGGCGTGATCGACGTGCCGAGCCGGCGACTGATCAAGACCATCCGCGTGGGGCGTTCTCCCCACGGTATCTATTTCCGGACGCGGGCGCCGCTGTACTGATCCGCTCCGACGCAAGCATCGATGGCCGATCCTGCCCATTCCCGACCTGACTCGCCCCCTCGCCGTGGCCGGCACGCCGGTTCGGCGGCGCGGACGCTGTGCCGGCTTGCCATCGCCGCCGTCTGCCTGCTGCCCTTGCACCTTTCCTCCGCGCTGGCGCAGCCCGGTCCGCCGGCCTGCTCGGCGGGCACGCTGTTCCTGACCTTCGACACCGGCAGCATGAGCCAGGCCGAGCTGATCGCCGACGTGCTGCGACGCCAGCAGGTGCGCGCCACCTTCTTCCTGGCCAACGAGCGCACGGTGCGTGGCGATCATGCGCTGGATCCGTCGTGGGCGCCTTACTGGCGAGCGCTGGCGGCCGATGGTCACGACTTCGGCACGCACACCTTCCACCATTCCTATCTGCGCACCACGCGCGGCGGCAAGGTGGTGGTGCGGCCGCAATTCGGTCCGCGGGCCGGGCAGGACGTGACGATGGACCAGGCGGCCTTCTGCGAGGAGCTCGATCGCAGCGGCCAGGCACTGCGCCAGATGACGGGCGCGACCACGCTGCCGCTGTGGCGCGCGCCGGGCGGCCGTACCGCGGCGCAGACGCTGGCCTGGGCGAGGCATTGCGGCTACCGGCACGTGGGCTGGGCGCAGGCCGGTTTCCTCGGCGACGAGCTGGACTCGGAGCGCTATCCCAATTCGGCCCTGCTCGCGCGCGCGCTGCGCGACCTGCGCGATGGCGATATCGCGATGGCCCATCTGGGCATCTGGTCGCGCCAGGACCCGTGGGCGCCGGCCGTGCTGGAACCGCTGATCCAGGGCTTGCGGCGCAAGGGATTCTGCTTTGCCACCTTGCGCGAGCATCCGGCCTACCAGGCGTTCATCGCCGAATCGATGCAGCAGTCTGCAGCGCCGGCGGCCGGGCAGGGCGCTGCGGCGTCCGCCCCCGCCGCGCCGGCCATGCAGCGGAGGCAGCGATGATCTGGGAAACCGTCGACGGCTGGATCGCCGGTCTCGAGGGCTGGCTGTTCCAGCATGCCGTGCTGCCCGTGGTCTACGCCGCCGGCCTGGGCGGCTATGCCGAGGATGCCTTCACCGGCACCGAATGGCTGGTGGTCGGCCTCGTGCAGATGGCCGTGATGGCGCTGGTGCTGGCGCCGCTGGAGCGCTGGCGTCCGGTCGAACCCATCAGCGACCGCGCCGCGATCCGCACCGACATGCTCTATACCGCGATCCACCGGCTGGGGGTGTTTCGCCTGGCGATGTTCTTCACGCTGACGCCGCTCATCGATTCGATCGAGGGCGCCCTCCATCTGGCCGGCTGGCAGCGCGTCAATGTGGAGGACTGGTGGCCGGGCGTCACCAGCGTGCCGCTGGTCAGCTTCCTGATCTACCTGCTGCTGTTCGATCTGCTCGACTACTGGTATCACCGGCTCTCGCATACGGTGCGCTGGTGGTGGTGCCTGCATGCGCTGCATCACAGCCAGCGCCAGATGACGATCTGGAGCGACAGCCGCAACCATCTGCTGGACGGTATGCTGCGCAGTACCGTGTTTGCGCTGGTCGCGCTGGCAATCGGCGTCGAGCCGTCGCAATACCTGCTGCTGGTGGCGCTGTCGCAATTGATGGAAAGCCTGCAGCACGGCAATCTGCGGCTGCATTTCGGCTGGCTCGGCGAGCGTCTGCTGGTGTCGCCGCGCTTTCACCGTACCCATCATGCGATCGGGATCGGGCATGAGGCGGCGGGGCAGGTCGGGCGGCTGGGCGGCTGCAACTACGGGGTGCTGTTCCCGTGGTGGGACATGCTGTTCGGCACCGCCCGGTTCAGCAGCGGGTTTGCCGCCACTGGCATCCGCGACCAGCTGGCGCCGCCGCACGGCCGGGGCAGGGACTACGGGCGGGGGCTGCTGCGCCAGCAGTGGTACGGCATCAAGCGGCTGCTGCACCGGGCCTGAGAGGACTCGCTCCGATCGCCGCGTGGCGGCACCGGCACGGCCTGTGCTAGTCTGTCCGTCCCCGGACGGTGTTGCCCCTCCGGGTCCCCTTGCCAGGACCACTCCTTCGAATCCGCATGAACGACATCCTGCGCGCGTTGATCCGGGCACTGGTCAGCCAGCTGCATCCCCGCATGCTGGCACTGACAGTGCTTCCCTTCGTGCTTGCCACCCTGTTCTGGGGCGGCCTTCTGTATTTCACCTGGGACCCGGTGATGACCGCCGCCCGCCAGATGCTGCAGACCTCGGTCTTCACCGGCTGGATCTATGGCGCGCTGGACTGGCTCGGCCTGTCGTCGCTGCGGGCCGTGGTGGCGCCGCTGTTCGTGGTCGCGGTGACGATTCCGCTGGCGGTTGCCTCGCTGCTGCTGTTCATCGGCGTGTGGTCCGCGCCGGCCGCGGTGCGCTTTCTCGAGCGCGCCTATCCCGACCTGGCGAAGGCGAAGGGCGGCAGCCTGATGGGAAGCGTCTGGCACAGCGTGTCGAGCACGGTGGTGTTCCTGCTGCTGGTGTTGATCTCCCTGCCGCTATGGCTCGTGCCGCCGTTCTTCGCGCTGATTCCGCCGCTGCTGTGGGGCTGGCTGACCTACCGGGTCATGACCTATGACACCCTCGCCGAGCATGCCAGCCCGGACGAGCGCCGCATCATCATGCGCCGCCATCGCACCTCGCTGCTGACCATCGGGGTGGTGGTGGGGCTGCTCGGCTCCGCGCCGACGCTGCTGTGGGTCTCCTCGGCGGCGATCATCTTCCTGTTTCCGTTCGTGCTGGCCGGCGCGCTGTGGCTCTACGTGCTGATTTTCATCTTCTCGGCACTGTGGTTCGGGCACTATTGCCTGCTGGCGCTGGCGCGGCTGCGTGCCGAGCGAGGCGCGCCGTCGCCCGCCGCCGGTCCCGAAATCATCGAGCTGGCGCCGTCGGACGTGCGCCGCATCGAGGATGGCGGTGCCGGGCCGCGCTGATCCGGCCTTGCCTAGTTCGGCCCCTGCGCGATCGCACCCTGCGGATACGACCCTACACTGAAGCGAGGACACCATGGGATTTGGGCTGATCGTCATCGGCGACGAGATTCTGTCGGGACGACGCGAGGACAAGCACCTGCGCCGCTGCATCGCCCTGCTGGCCGAACGGGGCCTGGCGCTGGACTGGGCCGAGTATGTCGGCGACGACCGCGAGCGCATCACCGCCACCCTGCGCCGCACCTTCGCCAGCCAGGACGTGGTGTTCTGCACGGGCGGCATTGGCGCGACGCCCGACGACCATACCCGCCAGTGCGCCGCTGCCGCGCTTGGCGTCCCGCTGGCGCTGCATCCGGAAGCCGAGGCATTGATCGCCCAGCGTATCCGCGACACGGCCGGCGACGATCCGGCCAAGGCCGACCTGATGCTGCCGGAGAACCAGCACCGCTTCAAGATGGGCGAGTTTCCACGCGGCGCGCGCATCATCCCCAACAGCTACAACCGGATCCCCGGGTTCTCGGTGGCGGACCACCACTTCATGCCCGGCTTTCCGGTGATGGCCTGGCCGATGATGGAATGGGTGCTCGATACGCTGTACCCGCACCTGTTCCATCGCGATACCCAGGCCGAGCGCTCCTTCCTGGTGTTCGAGGCGCCGGAGTCGACGCTGACGCCGCTGATGGAGGCGGTCGAGGCCGCGTTCCCCGGCATCCGCGTCTTTAGCCTGCCTTCGGTGGGCGATGCCCAGCGCGGCGAGCTGTATGCGCGCCGGCATATCGACCTGGGCGTCAAGGGCCCGGCGGCGTCGGTCGACGCGGCGTATGCGATGCTGCGCGATGGGGTGGTGGGGATGCGGTTCGAGGTGGTGGAAGGAGCCGTGCAGGGCGGCGCTGCCTGAGGTTTCCAGTCGCTCTCCCGCCTGTGGAAGAGGGGAGCAAACCGGCGGCCTTTCCATTGCCTTCGGGTTTCCCCCTCTTTCCTTCAAGGGAAGAGGGTCGGGGAGAGGGGTTGGTCTTCAGGCAGCGTCGGGGGGGGGGCCAGCGCTCGCTTGCCCTCTCCCCCGACCCCTCTCCCGCAAACGGGCGAGGGGAGCAAGCCGTCAGCGCGTTTTTCCGCAAGCGCGCGAGGGCCGCAACACTTCAATGATTGATCAGCCGCTGCACCAGATCCACCGCGGTGTGCGCGCCATACTTGCGCATCAGCCGGGCCCGGTAGATGTCCACCGTTCGCGGGCTGATCGACAGCGACTTGCCGATCTGCTTGCTGGTCTTGCCCTCGACCAGCTGTGCCGCGATGTCCCGCTCGCGCGCCGTCAGCTCGGCGGTGACCTGCCGCTTCTGCGACAGATCCTCGAAAGTCCAGATCCCCGGCCCCAGCGGCTTGCTGCGGTCCAGCGCGCGGCCGGTGACATGGCACCAGAACAGCTCCCCATTGGCCCGCTTCATGATCCGCTCGTCCGAGTACAGCCCGCGCGCGTTCATGATGGGAATGATCCGCTCGCCGGTCCGCTCGAATTCGTCCGGGCTCGGATATAACACTTCGAAGGACTGGCCCAGCAGCCGCTGACGGGTGGTGCCGAAGATCCGGCACACCTCGTCGTTGCAGTCCTCGATGCGCCGCTCCCGGGACAGCACCAGTCCCACCGGGGCCAGCTGGAAAGCGGTCTGGTAATCGATGGCAGGCATTGTCCTTATGTATTTATACGTACTGGCATCCATTGCGGCGCTTGCGTATCCTTTGGAGCGCTGCGGTCCACTGGACCGGCCCGCCAACAAGAACTGGGCCGGCAGGGGCGCCACCACCGGATCGGTGTCCTTGCCAGCCCGATTGTAACGTTACCCCGACGGCACGCCGGTCTATGCGGCGGGCCTGCAGGGCAAGCGCACGATCCCTACCGAGGAAGGAGATAAACCATGAACAAGGTCTACGCCAGCGCCGCCGCGGCGCTCGATGGCGTTGTCCGCGACGGGCAAATCATCGCCGTCGGCGGCTTCGGCCTGTGCGGCATTCCCGAGGCGCTGATCGCGGCGCTGCGCGACACCGGCGTCAAGGGTCTGACCTGCATCTCGAACAATGCCGGTGTGGATGGCTTCGGCCTGGGCCAGCTGCTCGCCACGCGCCAGATCAGCAAGATGATCTCGTCGTACGTGGGCGAGAACAAGGAGTTCGAGCGCCAGTACCTGGCCGGCGAACTGGAGCTGGAATTCACCCCGCAAGGCACGCTGGCCGAGAAGCTGCGCGCCGGCGGCGCCGGCATTCCGGCCTTCTTTACCCGCACTGGCGTGGGCACCATCGTCGCCGAGGGCAAGGAGACCCGTGAGTTCGATGGCGAAACCTACGTGATGGAGCGCTCGCTGCGCGCCGACGTCGCGCTGGTCAAGGCCTTCAAGGCCGACAAATCGGGCAACCTGGTCTTCCGCCGCACCGCGCGCAACTTCAATCCGATGTGCGCGATGGCGGGAAAGGTAACCATCGCCGAAGTCGAGCAGATCGTCGAGACTGGCGAGCTGGACCCGGACGAGGTCCATACGCCGGGCATCTTCGTGCAGCGCATCGTGCTGAACGCCAATCCCGAAAAACGCATCGAACAGCGCACCGTGCGTGCCGCCACCGCCTGAGGAGACCGACATCATGGCCTGGACACGAGACGAAATGGCGGCACGCGCGGCGCGCGAGCTGCAGGACGGCTTCTACGTCAACCTGGGGATCGGCCTGCCGACCCTGGTCGCCAATCATGTGCCGCCCGGCGTGGAGGTGTGGCTGCAGTCCGAGAACGGGCTGCTGGGCATCGGTCCCTTCCCGACCGAGGAGGAAGTCGACGCCGACATGATCAATGCCGGCAAGCAGACCGTGACGACGCTGCCGGGTTCGTCGATCTTTTCGTCGGCGGACTCGTTCGCGATGATCCGCGGCGGGCATATCAACCTTGCCATCCTTGGCGCAATGCAGGTCAGCGAGAAGGGCGACCTGGCCAACTGGATGATCCCCGGCAAGATGGTCAAGGGCATGGGCGGCGCGATGGACCTGGTCGCCGGCGTGGGCCGCGTGGTGGTGCTGATGGAACATACCGCCAAGAAGAAGGACGGCACCGAGGACCTGAAGATCCTGCAGTCGTGCTCGCTGCCGCTGACCGGTGTCGGCGTGGTCGACCGCATCATCACCGACCTGGGCGTGATCGACGTTACCGAGGAAGGGCTGAAGCTGGTGGAAACCGCACCGGGCGTCAGCCGAGAGGAGATCCAGGCAAAGACCGGGGCGCCGCTGCGCTGATCCCGTCCGTCCTGGACAAACCAACGCGTCGTGCCCGCGAAAGCGGGAATCCAGCGTCGTCAAGAGCCACTGGGTCCCCGCGTGCGCGGGGACGACGGAATGCTGACCTGGCTCGAACGACCAACGCGTCGTTCCCGCGAAAGCGGGAACCCAGCGTCGTCAAGCGCCACTGGTTCCCTGCGTTTGCGAAGGACGACGGAATGCTGACCTGGCTCGAACGACCAACCCGTCGTTCCCGCGAAAGCGGGAACCCAGCGTCTTCAAGAGCCACTGGGTCCCCGCGTGCCCGGGGACGACGGAATGCTGACCTGGCTCGAACGACCAACGCGTCGTTCCCGCGAAAGCGGGAGTCCAGCGTCTTCAAGCGCCACTGGTTCCCCGCGTTCGCGGGACGTCAGCAGCCCCGCCGGTAGCACGGCGGGGTTTTTTCTTTCCGCCCGGCCGCAAGGGTAAACCACACGACGATGCGCCTTGCCTGCTTCCGCAGCCGCGCCTATGCTTGTTTCCATGATTTGTCCGTACAAATAAACGAATAGGACAAACAGTGGTTTCGTTCCGGTCCACCGGACTTCCCACCTCACCACAGAGGAGACAAGCATGCCCTTCCGTTCGCAGGGGAGCCGCGGCTCCCGCGCCCTCGCTTCGCCGATGTCCCCGCCACTGGCGCTTGCCGCTGCTGCCGTTGCCGCTGTCACTGCCGCAATGCCGCTGGCCGCCCATGCCGAGTTTCCCGACAAGACGGTCAAGATCGTCGTGCCGTATTCGGCCGGCGGCGGCACCGACATCGTGGCGCGCAAGCTCGCGGAGAAACTGACGCCGCGGTTGAAGCAGACGGTGCTGGTGGAGAACCGGCCCGGTGCCAACGGCATCATCGGCACCGACCATGTCGCCAAGTCGGCGCCGGACGGGCACACCTATGTGCTGGTGGTGAACACCCATCTGCTCAATCCGATCCTGTACAAGAAGATGCCGTATGACACCTTCAACGATCTGATCGGCGTCACGATGGTTGCCAAGTCGCCACTGGTCTTCGTCGCCAAGTCGGAGCTGCCGGTGACCAACGCGGTCGAGTTCGCCCGCCACGTGAAGGCCAGCCCCGGCAAGTACTCGTACGGCAGCTCGGAGAACATGACCCGGCTGGTCGGCGCGATGTACAACAAGTACCAGAACCTGGACATGGTCAACGTCGCCTACAAGGGCGGCGCGCCGCTGATGACCGACGTCGTCGGCGGCGTTACCACCGTGGGCGTGACCAGCGTGCTGACGGCGATGCCGTTCATCAGTTCCGGCAGGCTCCGGCCGCTCGCCGTCACTGGCGCCGAGCGCACGCCGGCGCTGCCCGATGTGCCGACCATGATCGAATCGGGCATGAAGGACTTCGAGGTCTACACCTCGTACAGCCTGTACGCCCCCGCGAAGACGCCCAAGGCCGCGCTCGATCGCATGCAGAAGGAAGTGCATGCGGTAGTGATGGCGCCCGAGATGAAGGCCATTCTCGCCGAGCAGGCCGCCACCCCGGTGGCGCAGCCGGTCGACCAGTTCAACGCAGAAGTGAAGAAGGACTTCCAGCTGTGGCAGCGCCTGGCCCAGGAAGTGAATCTGCAAGCGGAATGAAGCGCCAGATGAACCACCAGACCATGGAGAGCACCATGACGACCACCGATTCGATCCGTCCCGTTGCCGGCGGCTGGACCCGCCGCGATGTCGAACAGGACGACAGCTGGATTCATCCGCTCACCGAAGCGCAGATCGGCGCGCTCGAAGATGCGCTGCGGCACGCGCTGGGCACCGGCAAGGGCATGTTCGAGATGTCGGTCGAGGACTTTCCGCTCGATGCGGCGGTGCGCGACACGCTGGTCGGCATCGTCGACGAGACGCAGGGCGGGTTCGGTTTCAAGCTGCTGCGCGGCTTTCCGGTCGATCGCTGGAGCCGCGACGAGTTGCGCACGCTGTTCTGGGGCATCGGTCTCGTGCTTGGCGTACCCCGTCCTCAAGGCAAGGCCAGCCAGTTCATGTCGGACGTGCGCGATGCCGGTGGCACCTATCGCTCGGCCACCGGGCGCGGCTACAACACGCGCTCGGGCCTGGATTTCCACGCCGATGGCAGTGACATGGTCGGCCTCTTTTGCGTGCGCACGGCCAGGAGCGGCGGCTCCAGCCTGATCTCCAGTTCGATCGCCGCGCACAACGAGATGGTGCGGCTGCAGCCCGATCTCGCCGCGCAGCTGTATGCGCCGATGATCTTCAGCCGCCAGGGCGAGCAGGCGCCGGAGGAAGCGCCGTACTACAGCGCGCCGATCTTCGGTGTGCGCGACGGCCACTTTGCCTGCCGCCATATCCGCAACCATATCAAGGGCGCGCAGCAGACCTTCGCCGACATTCCGCGCCTGACGCCACAGCAGATCGAGGCACTCGACCTGTTCGACGAATTGCTGGCGCGCGACGACTTGTGCTACCACATGTGGCTGCAACCCGGTGACATTCAGCTGGTCAACAACCATATCGTGCTGCATTCGCGCACCGAATACGAGGACTATGACGAGCCGGACCGCAAGCGTCATCTGTTCCGGCTCTGGCTGTCGCTGCCGCAGGGCCAGCCGCTGCCGCACGGCTGGCAGGACGCGTACAAGGACGTGGAGACGCGTTGTGTGCGCGGGGGCTTTCGCGGCATGGGCATTACCCCGGAGATCCGTGCGTTCGAGGCGCGCATCGCGCGCGCGCACGGCATGCAGTTGCGCATCTATCCCGAGAAGGAGGCAGCATGAGCGCAGTCGAGAAGCCGCAGCAATCCACCCGTCCCGGCATGCGCGAGCTGCTGGCGCGCAAGCGCCTGATCGCCGCGCCGGGCGTGTTCGACATGATCTCGGTGCGCATCGCCGCGCGGATGGGGTTCGACTGCCTCTATATGACCGGCTACGGCACGGTGGCGTCCTATCTCGGGCTGCCTGACGCGGGTCTGGCCACCTACACCGACATGGTCAACCGGGTCGGCGCCTTCTGCTCGGCCGCGCCGATGCCGGTAATCTGCGACGGCGATACCGGCTACGGCGGGCTGCTCAACGTCGCGCATACCGTGCGCGGCTACGAGCGCGCGGGCGCCAGCGTCATCCAGCTGGAGGACCAGGAGTTTCCGAAGAAGTGCGGCCATACGCCCGGCCGGCGCGTCATCGCCACCGAGGACATGGTCAAGAAGATCCGCGTTGCGGTCGAAGCGCGGGAAAGCCGCGACTTCCTGATCCTGGCCCGCACCGATGCCCGCACCACGCTGGGCCTGGACGAAGCGCTGCGGCGCGCGGAAGCCTATGCGCGGGCAGGGGCGGACATCCTGTTCGTCGAGTCGCCCGAGTCCGAGCAGGAACTGGAGACGATCGGCAAGACCTTCGACCTGCCGTTGCTGGTCAACGTGGTGGAAACCGGCCGCACCCCCGTGCTGCCGGCCGAGACGCTGGAGCAGATGGGGTTTGCCATCGCGATCTACCCGGCCATCGGTTTCCTGGCCGCCGGCAAGGCGCTGGAGGACGCGTACTCCCACCTGCAGACGCACCGCACGTCGCTGGGGATCGGCGACAAGCTCTATGACTTTCCGCGCTTCAATACGCTGATGGACTTCGAATCGGTGTGGGAATTCGACAAGCGGCACGCTTCCTGACCATGGTGGCGCAGGCGGGGGCCAGCCGGCGGCGCGCCGCCGTCATGGTGGCCGGCACGCTTGCCTGCACGCTGGCCATCCAGATGATGGCCACGGCCGGCACGCTTGCCTTCGCGGTGCTGGCGCCGGCCATCCCGGGCGTGGCGCTGGCCAGCGTCGGCGTGTTTCTCGCGCTGGTGTATGTCGGCGGCATGATCGGCAGCATCTGCGGCGGCGCGCTGGTGGACCGGCTGGGGCCGGTACGGACGTCGCAACTGTCGCTGCTGATCCAGGCAGCCGCGCTGTGCATGCTGGCCAGCGCCGAGCCATGGCTGCGCCTGCCGGCCGCGCTGGCGCTCGGGTTGGGCTACGGTCCGGTGACGCCGGCCAGCTCGCAGATCCTTGCGCGCACCACCTCGCCGGAGCGAATGAGCCTGGTGTTCTCGCTCAAGCAGACCGGCGTGCCGCTGGGCGGCCTGCTCGGCGGCCTGGCGCTGCCGCCGCTGACGGCGCTGTGGTCTTGGCAGGCCGCGCTCTACATGCTCGCCGCCGCGGGCACGGCCGTGGCACTGCTGGCGCAGGCACTGCGGCGTCAGTTCGACGCCGTGCGCGCCGTTCCTTCCCTCTCCCGCTCGCCAGAGAGGGGCCGGGGGAGAGCGCAGCCGCAGCCCGGCATGGCCGCCCGAGCCGCCCGCCACCTGGCCGGCCCCATCGCCGACGCCCTCTCCAGTCCCAGCCTGCGCGCGCTGGTCACCGTCTCCGTGCTGTTCTCCGCCTGCCAGCTTTCGGTGAGCGGCTACCTGATGGTGTTCCTGACCGACGAGGTCGGTATCTCGCTGACCGAAGCCGGCATGGTCTACGCTGTCACGCAGGGCGCCGGCGTCGCGGGGCGGATCGCCTGGGGCCATCTGGCCGACCGGACCGGCTCGCCGCGCGGCGTGCTGGTCGCCCTGGGCATGCTGATGGCCGTCACCTTGCTGGCCGCGGCATGCTTCAGCGCGCAGTGGCCCGCCCTGGCGCTTGCCGTGGCGGCTGCCGCGCTGGGCGCCACGGCCATCGGCTGGAATGGCGTCTATCTGGGCGAGGTGGCGCGGCTCGCGCCGCCCGGGCGTGTCGCCACGGCCACCGGCGGCGCGTTGTTCTTCACCTATCTGGGCGTGGTAGCCGGTCCGCCCGCTTTCGGCTATCTGGCCCAGGGCACCGGCAGTCTTGGACTGGCGTATGGCGCGCTGGCCGCCATGCCGGCGCTGGCGATCGCGCTGTTACGCCGCGCCGGCAGGCAGGCCCTTGCCGCTGGCGACAACGCCGTACCAAAGGAGCGTCAATGACATCCCGCATCTCCGACAGCGGCGACCGCGCCGACAGTGCCCGCAACCCCTACGACAGCGGCCTGGACCGCAACGCCGCCAACCATGTCCCGCTCTCGCCGCTGAGCTTTCTGCCGCGCGCGGCGCTGGTCCACCCGCACGCCGTCGCGCTCGTCTACGGCGAGCGCCAATGGAGCTGGAGCGAGGTCTTCATCCGCTGCCGGCGCCTGGCCAGCGCACTGCGGGCCCGGGGGATCGGCCGGGGCGATACCGTCGCCGCGATGCTGCCCAATGTGCCGGCGATGTTCGAGGCCCACTATGGCGTACCGGCCACCGGCGCCGTGCTCAACACGCTCAACACCCGGCTCGATGCCCCTGCCATCGCATTCATGCTCGACCATGGCGAAGCGCGCGTACTGCTGGTCGATCCCGAATACGCCGCGGTCGTCAACGAGGCAATGGCGTTGCTGCGTGGACCCAGGCCCCTGCTGGTGCGCGTGGACGACGACGCGGCGCCGCCGGGTCCGCCGATCGGCGAGCTCGACTACGAAGCGCTGCTGGAGCAGGGCGATCCCGAGGCGCCATGGAGCGGACCGGCCGACGAGTGGGACGCGATTGCGTTGAACTACACCTCCGGCACGACCGGCGATCCGAAGGGGGTGGTCACCCACCATCGCGGCGCCTATCTGAATGCCGCCGACAATGCCATCAACTGGCCGCTGCCGCGGCACCCGGTCTACCTGTGGACGCTGCCGATGTTCCACTGCAATGGCTGGTGCTTCCCCTGGACGATGGCACTGGTCGCCGGTACCAGCATCTGCCTGCGGCGGGTCGATCCGGCCGTGATCTTCGACCTGGTGCGCCGCCACCGGATCACCCATCTGTGCGGTGCGCCGATCGTCTACAGCATGCTGGTCAATGCGCCGGCGCAGATGCGCGAAGGCATTGGCCATCGCATCCAGGGCCAGATTGCCGGCGCGGCGCCGCCGGCCGCGGTGATCGAGGCCTGCACGGCAATGGGCATCGACCTGACCCACGTCTATGGACTGACCGAGGTCTACGGTCCGGCCGGCATCTGCGAGCCGCAACCGCAGTGGGACGCGCTGCCGCCCGACGAGCGCGCCCGCATGATCGGGCGGCAGGGCGTGCCCGGCCCGCTGCAGGAGGCCATGACCGTGCTGGACCCGACGACGCTGCAGCCGGTCCCCTGGGATGGCGAGACCATCGGCGAAGTGGTGTTCCGCGGCAACATCGTGATGAAGGGGTACCTGAAGAACCCGTCCGCCACCGCCGCGGCGTTCGCGGGCGGCTGGTTTCATACCGGGGACCTGGCGGTCGTCCATGCCGACGGCTACGTCAAGATTCGCGACCGCAGCAAGGACGTGATCATTTCCGGCGGCGAGAACATCAGTTCGATCGAGGTCGAGGACATCTTGCATCGGCATCCCGCCGTCATGCTCGCCGCGGTGGTCGCCATGCCGGACCCGAAGTGGGGCGAGGTGCCGTGCGCCTTCGTCGAGCTCAAGCCCGACGCGCAGGCCAGCGAAACCGAACTGATCGAGTTCTGCCGCGCCAACCTGGCACGCTTCAAGGTCCCGAAGCAGGTCGTGTTCGGGCCCTTGCCCAGGACATCGACCGGCAAGATCCAGAAATTCGTGCTGCGCTCCCAGGTGAAATCGACCGACGCCCTGGCGTAGCGGGAGGACTGCCCCCGGCTTGCCGCGGGGGCGGCCCACCGCTATGCTGCACGCCACCTTTGCCGCATTGACGACTCGCCGATATGGAACGTGTTGCACCCTTCGATCACGACGCCGAGCCGGCCGCCGCCGAGACGCCGGGCGCCGGGGGCCCGCGCTATCACGCGCTCGCCCGCACCTTGCGCAGCGAGATCGAGAACGGCACCTATCCGGTCGGCGGCAAGCTGCCGACCGAGATGGAACTGTGCAAGCAATTCGGTGCCAGCCGGCATACCGTGCGAGCCGCCATCGACCGGCTGGCGCGCCTTGGCC
This sequence comes from Cupriavidus sp. AU9028, assembly GCF_019795295.1. Taxonomy (GTDB): domain Bacteria; phylum Pseudomonadota; class Gammaproteobacteria; order Burkholderiales; family Burkholderiaceae; genus Cupriavidus. Next base: position 24,259 of record NZ_JAIMCG010000018.1, read on the forward strand.
TGATCAGCCGTACGCCGCGCATCGGTACGGTCGTCACCGCGTCGCGGGCGAGGCAGGGATATGAACTGGCGGTAGGGAAGGTGGGCGACCTGCTGCAGTACGCCGCGACCACGCGCATGCGCGTGGTATCCCGCCAGCTGCAGGAGATCGGCGAGGATGCCGACCCGACGCTGCAACCGTTCCTCGGCCAACGCTGGCTGGTCATTCGCGGCGTGCGCACCGGCGAGGCCGCGGCCGCGCCGATCTGCTACAACGAAGTGTGGGTGCACCCCGATTTTCGCGGCGTGCAGGGGGCCGAGCAGGACATCGAAGCGTCGGTGTTCCACCTGATCGAGCAGCAGTTCAACGTGGCGATTGCCCGCATCGAGCAGGTGATCCACGCCGCTGCCTTGCCCGCCGATATCGCCGCGCTCCTGCAGGTCGACCCCGGCACTGCCGGGCTGTGGATCAACCGGCAGTACCGCGATGCGAACGGACGCCTGATCGAGATGGCGCTGTCGGTGCATCCGGCCGAGCGCTTCTCGTACCGGATGGTGCTGGACCGGGCCTGGCGCGGCCCCTCCGAGGGCGGCTAGGAGCGCCGCCGCGGGGGCGCAGCGGCGCTGGCGTCAGCGACTTCTCAGCGGTTGCCAGGATAGTGCGTGAATCGGCTGGCCGTGCCATCGGCCCGCACCAGCAGCACGTCGTACGTGTCCCGGCGGTCTCCCTGCTCCATGCCGGGCGAGCCCACCGGCATGCCCGGCACCGCCAGTCCGGTTGCCTTCGGCCGCGCGGCCAGCAGCTTGCGGATATCGGCCGCCGGCACATGGCCTTCGAGCACATAGCCCTCGACCACGCCGGTGTGGCACGAACCGAACCGCTCCGGCATGCCCAGCCGCGCCCGGTGCTCGCCGGTGTCCTCGACATTGCGCACCGTGGCCGCGAAGCCGTTCTGCCGCAGGTGCGACACCCAGCCCTCGCAGCAGCCGCACAGCGGGCTCTTGAAGACTTCGATGGCGGGCGCCGCCGTGGAGGCGAGCGCCGCGCGCGGCACGACGGCAAGCGCCGCCGCGCTGGCGGCCCCGGCGGCGAGCAGCATCAGCGCCTGCCGGCGCGTGACAGGCGGCGAGAACGGCCGCGATGGGTCCAGCATCGCCACCCCGATCGATCGCGAAACGCTTCGCTTGCTCATTGCGCCACCCATCCTCCATCCATGTTCCACGCCGCCCCTCGCACCTGCGCGGCGGCATCGCTGGCCAGGAACACCGCCAGCGCGCCGAGCTCCTGCGGCGTGACGAACTGGCCCGAGGGCTGCTTCTCCATCACCAGTTCGCGCTTGGCCTGCTCGACCGGGATGCCCTCGCGCTCGGCGCGCGCATCGACCTGCTTCTGCACCAGCGGCGTCAGCACCCAGCCGGGGCAGATCGCGTTGGCCGTGATGCCGGTCTGCGCCGTCTCCAGCGCGGTGACCTTGGTCAGCCCGACGATGCCGTGCTTGGCCGCGACATAGGCCGACTTCTGGGCCGACGCCACCAGCCCGTGCGCCGACGCGATATTGATGATGCGGCCCCAGTTCTTCTGCTTCATGCCGGGCAGGGCCAGCCGCGTGGTGTGGAAGGCCGAGGTCAGGTTGATGGCGATCACCGCGTCCCAGCGCTCGACCGGGAAGTCCTCGATGTTGGCCACATGCTGGATGCCGGCGTTGTTGACGAGGATATCGACGCCACCGAACTCGCTGTCCGCGTAGCGCATCATCTCCTCGATCTCCGCGGGCCGGCTCATGTCGGCGCCGTGATAGCCGACGCGGATGCCGTTGCCAGCCTGCTCGGCCTCGCGGCGGGCGCCGTCGGCGTCGCCGAAGCCATTGAGGATCAGGTTCGCGCCCTGCGCGGCCAGTGCCTGTGCGATGCCCAGACCGATACCACTGGTCGAGCCGGTGACCAGCGCCGTCTTGCCCTTCAGCATGGTTGCCTCCGTCGAGTAGGGTGAATGGCGCGGCGAATCCCGCCAGCGCCGCCGCCTGGCACTGCGGCCTCATCGTGTTGCCTGCCCCGGCGCCGCGGGAGCGCAAGGACACGGATGCGCGGCCACGTCGGCCAGGTCGGCTTGTCGCATTGTAGCGCCGGGGGCGTACAATCCGGCTTTACCCATCCGCCCCGCCAGGGGCTGTCATCGACGCCGGCACCGGCGTCCGCCACAAGAGAGGGGAGTGAGAATGTCAGCCAGTCCGCGCCTCGGCTTTGTCCAGTGCTTCAGTCCCGCGGGCTTGCACCGCATGGCCTATCACGAGTGGGGGGACCCGGCCAACCCGAAGGTCCTGCTGTGCGTGCACGGGCTGACCCGCACCGGCCGCGATTTCGACGCCCTCGCGCGCGAGATGTGCGGCGAGTACCGGGTGGTCTGCCCCGATGTCGCCGGACGCGGCAACTCCGATCGCCTGGCCGATCCACGCCATTACATCGTGCCGCAGTACGTGTCCGACATGGTCACGCTGATCGCCCGGCTGCAGGTCGAGAAGGTCGACTGGTTCGGTACCTCGATGGGCGGCCTGATCGGCATGGGCCTTGCGGGCTTGCCCGGCAGTCCCGTGCGCAAGCTGCTGCTCAACGATGTCGGTCCACGCATCGCGCCGTCGGCGCTGGAGCGCATCGGCGCCTACCTCGGGTTGCCGGTGCGCTTTCGCACCTTCGAGGAAGGGCTTGCTTACCTCCAGACCATCAGCGCTTCCTTCGGCCGGCACACCCCGGAGCAGTGGCGCGAGCTGAATGCCGCTATCCTGAAGCCGGTGCAGGGCAACGAAGGGCTGGAATGGGGGCTGCATTACGACCCGGCGCTGGCCGAGCCCTTCCGCGGCATCACCCCGGAAATGGCGGCGGCCTCCGAGGCCGCGATGTGGCGATTCTTCGAGGCGATCCAGGCGCCCGTGCTGATCGTGCGCGGCGCGCAATCGGACCTGCTGACGCGCGAGACGACGGCCGAAATGGTGCAGCGCGGCCAGTCGGTGCGCTCGATCGAGATCGAGGATGTCGGCCACGCGCCGACCTTCGTCGATCCGGCGCAGATCGCCATCGCCAGGGACTTTTTTCTCGGCGCCGGCTGATTCGGTCGGCACCGCATCGAACCTGAAACACGCGCCCGACGCGAGGGCGCGACAGCATCGAATCCACACCATGAGCACTGAACTGAAGCGCGCCCACGTCGGCAAACGCCTCTCCGAATACGCCGTCTACAACGGTGTCGTCTATCTGGGCGGCCAGGTCCCCGAGGTCAATCCCGAGGCGGATTTCCGCGCGCAGACCCGCGAGGTGCTGGGTCATATCGACCGCCTGCTGGCCGAGGCCGGCAGCGACAAGACCCGCATCCTGACCTGCCAGATCTTCCTGGCCGACATCGCGCTGATCGGCCAGATGAACGAGGTCTGGGACGAGTGGGTGCCGCAGGGCAATACGCCGCCGCGCGCCACCGTGGAGGCGAAGCTGGCCGATCCGCGCTATCTGATCGAGGTGGTGGTCAGCGCGGCATTGAACGCATAGGCGACAGCGCCGCGCTGACCTCGGCCTGCCCCTCTCCCGTCCGCGGGAGAGGGGCAGGGGGAGAGGGCGCCGGAGAGAGAGGGAAAGCGCGGCAGCAGCATGGTTGAAGGCGGAGAGATCTTGTCGAGATGGTGACGTCGACCGATGTAACGGGGCAGACGGCGGGAACGCCGGACGTGGCCCTGGTCGAGCAGGCGCTGGCGTTCGCCCGCGAGCGGGGCAGCGAGACGACGCTGCCCACCGGCGAAGGCGTGGTGTCGCATGCGGAGGGGATGCTGCGCATCCTCGATGGCCTGCGCGTGGATGATGCCGCGCGGGCGGCGGCCTGCCTGTTTGCCGTCGCCGCCTTCGTGCCCGATACCGAGGGCGAGATCGCGACACGCTTCGGCGACGAAGTGGCACGGCTGGTCAACGGCGTGCGCGAACTGCTGCGCATCGGCGCCATCGCGGTCAATCGCGAAGAGGTCGCCGAGCCCTCCCGGGACCAGGTGCAGGCGCGCCACGAGCAGGTCGAGGCGCTGCGCAAGATGCTGCTGGCCTTCGCCCAGGATATCCGCGTCGTGCTGGTGCGGCTGGCGTCCCGCCTGCAGACGCTGCGCTGGCTCGCGCAGACCAAGACCCCGCCGCTGCCCGGCGTCGCGCGGGAAACGCTGGACATCTACGCGCCGCTGGCCAACCGGCTCGGCATCTGGCAGATGAAGTGGGAGCTGGAGGACCTGGCCTTCCGCTTCGAGCAGCCCGATACCTACAAGCGGATCGCGCGCCTGCTGGACGAAAAGCGCATCGAGCGCGAAGGCTATATCGCGCAGGCGATCGAGCGCCTGCAGCAGGAGCTCGCCGCGGCCGGCATTCGTGCCGAGGTCAGCGGCCGGCCCAAGCACATCTACAGCATCTGGAAGAAGATGCGCGGCAAGAACGTCGACTTCGCCGACCTCTATGACGTGCGCGCCTTCCGGGTGATCGTCGACGACATCAAGGACTGCTATGCGGTGCTCGGCATCGTGCACCACGTCTGGCAGCCGATCCCGCGCGAGTTCGACGACTACATCTCGCGCCCCAAGCCCAACGGCTACAAGTCGCTGCATACGGTGGTGATCGGCGACGACGGCCGCGCATTCGAAGTGCAGATCCGCACGCAGGAGATGCACCACTTCGCCGAGTACGGCATCGCAGCGCACTGGCGCTACAAGGAGGCCGGCGCCAAGGCCTATGCGGGGCAGGTGCTGGCCAACGAGAGCTACGACGAGAAGATCGCCTGGCTGCGGCAACTGCTCGCGTGGAAGGACGATGCCGACCACACCGTCGCCCACGACGAATCGCCCTGGGAGCAGCTCAAGCACGCGGCGATCGACGACCATATCTACACGCTGACGCCGCAGGCCCGCGTGGTGGCGCTGCCCCAGGGCGCGACCCCGGTCGACTTCGCCTACTACCTGCATACCGACCTCGGCCACCGCTGCCGCGGCGCCCGCGTGGACGGTGCGATGGTCCCGCTCAATACGCCGCTGAAGAACGGGCAGACGGTCGAGATCATTGCCGTCAAGCAGGGCGGGCCGTCGCGCGACTGGCTCAATCCGGATCTCGGTTACCTCGCCAGCCCCCGTGCGCGCGCCAAGGTGCGGGCCTGGTTCAACGCGCTGGACTCGCAGGAGACGCTGGCGCAGGGGCGCGCGCTGATCGACAAGACGCTGCAGCGCGAGGGCAAGACCGCCGTCAACCTGGATGCGCTGGCGGCGCGTTGCGGCTTCAAGGGGCCCGACGAACTCTATGCGGCGGTGGCCAAGGAAGAATACAGCCTGCGCCACGTCGAGCACGCGCTGCGCCACCCCGAGGGGGAGGAGCGTTCGCCCATCGACGAGGAAGCGGCGGTCACCAAGAAGAGCCGCGCGACCAGTGTCGCGCGCGGCGCCAAGAGCGGTGTGCTGGTGGTCGGCGTCGATTCGCTGATGACGCAGATGTCGCGCTGCTGCAAGCCGGCGCCGCCGGACGACATCGTGGGGTTCGTCACGCGCGGACGCGGCGTCTCGATCCATCGCCGGCAATGCACCACGTTCCAGCAGCTGTCCGCGCGTGCCCCCGAGCGGGTGATCCACACCGAGTGGGGCATCAAGAGCGACGCCGTCTATCCGGTCGGCATCCAGGTCGAGGCCATCGACCGCCAGGGCTTGCTGCGCGACATCTCGGAGGTGCTTTCGCGCGAGAAGATCAATGTGACTGGCGTGAAGACGCTGAGCAGCAAGGGCGTGGCGAAGATGCAGTTCACCGCCGAGGTGTCCGAGGCGACGCAGCTGCAACGCGCGATGCAGATCATCGAAGAGGTGGCAGGGGTATTGCAGGCAAAACGGAAGTGATGCTATACTTGCGTCTTCACTAGGCTCGTAGCTCAGCTGGTTAGAGCACCACCTTGACATGGTGGGGGTCGTTGGTTCGAGTCCAATCGAGCCTACCAACGAATTGCAGTACAGGCAGTACCCGGAAGTTGAAGTTCAACCCCGACAAACGGAACGAAGACGCCATGGTTATGACACCGCGAACTACTACCGCTGGCAAGCGACAGTAGTCGAGGTGCGCATTCGTCCCGAATTGTCCCGAGGGTTCTCGGGGTGAAATTCAGAAAAACGCGGCCTTGGCCGCGTTTTTTTTCGTCTGTCGCCTGCCAGCGTCCTGATAATCTGCCGGGCGCCCGTCTCGACGGGCAGCCCATCGAACGTCGTTGCGACGCTTCGGCCGACGCCGGCGATTGCTGGCGCAAGGTGCCGAGGCCGGCGCAACCGCTCCGTCGCAATTGCTGTACACCGCCCGTGCCACAGGCCGGCCGTGGCGGAACCCTGTTAGAGGTGCAAGATGATCGCAATCACGCTGCCGGATGGCTCCCGCCGCGAATACCCCGAACCGGTGACGGTCGCCCAGGTCGCCCAGAGCATTGGCGCCGGTCTGGCCAAGGCCGCGCTGGCCGGCAAGGTCGACGGCAAGCTGGTCGATACCAGCTACCTGATCGACCGCGACGCGCAGGTGTCCATCGTCACGGACAAGGACCCGGAAGGGGTTGACGTGATCCGCCATTCGACGGCGCACCTGCTGGCCTACGCCGTCAAGTCGCTGTATCCCGATGCCCAGGTCACGATCGGCCCGGTGATCGACAACGGCTTCTACTACGACTTCTCGTACAAGCGTCCCTTCACGCCCGAAGATCTGGCCGCGATCGAGAAGAAGATGGCCGAGCTGGCGAAGAAGGATGAGCCGGTGACGCGCGAGGTCTGGAGCCGCGACGAGGCCGTGCGTCTGTTCGAGTCGATGGGCGAGAAGTACAAGGCCGAGATCATCGCGTCGATTCCGCAGGACGAGCAGATCGGCCTGTATCGCGAGGGCGAGTTCGTCGACCTCTGCCGCGGCCCGCACGTTCCGTCGACGGGCAAGCTGAAGGTCTTCAAGCTGATGAAGGTCGCCGGTGCCTATTGGCGCGGCGATTCGAACAACGAGATGCTGCAGCGGATCTATGGCACGGCCTGGGCAAAGAAGGAAGACCAGGAAGCCTACCTGCACATGCTGGAAGAAGCCGAGAAGCGCGACCACCGCAAGCTCGGCAAGCAGCTGGACCTGTTCCACCTGCAGGAAGAGGCGCCGGGCATGGTGTTCTGGCACCCCAAGGGCTGGCAGGTCTGGCAGGCGGTCGAGCAATACATGCGGGGCCGGCTGACGGAGGCGGGCTACGACGAAGTGCGCACGCCGCAGGTGATGGACCGTACGCTGTGGGAAAAGTCGGGCCACTGGGCGAACTACAAGGAAAACATGTTCGTCACGGAGTCGGAAAAGCGCGACTACGCGATCAAGCCGATGAACTGCCCGGGCCATGTGCAGATCTTCAACCACGGCCTGCGCTCGTACCGCGACCTGCCGCTGCGCCTGGCCGAGTTCGGCTCCTGCCACCGCAACGAGCCGTCCGGCGCGCTGCATGGCCTGATGCGCGTGCGCGGCTTCGTGCAGGATGACGCCCATATCTTCTGCACGGAGGAGCAGATCGTCGCCGAGGCCAAGGCCTTCAATGAACTGGCCTTCGCCGTCTATGACGATTTCGGCTTCAAGGACGTCGCCGTCAAGCTGTCGCTGCGGCCGGCGCAGCGCGCGGGCTCGGACGAGATCTGGGATCACGCCGAGGAAGGCCTGCGCCTGGCGCTGCGTGCCTGCGGCGTCGAATGGGAGGAGCTGCCGGGCGAGGGCGCGTTCTATGGCCCGAAGGTCGAGTACCACATCAAGGACGCGATCGGCCGCTCGTGGCAATGTGGCACGCTGCAGCTGGATCTGGTGCTGCCCGAGCGTCTGGGTGCTGAATACGTCGCAGAGGACAACGGCCGCAAGCGGCCGGTCATGCTGCACCGGGCCATCCTGGGTTCCTTCGAGCGCTTCCTGGGCATCCTGCTGGAGAACCACGCGGGCGCGCTGCCGGCCTGGCTCGCTCCGGAGCAGGTCGTGGTGATGAACATCGCCGAGGCGCAGGCGGAATACGCAGCAAATGTCGTGGAACTGCTGCGAAAACAAGGGTTTAGGGCCAAGGCGGATTTGCGCAACGAGAAAATTACGTATAAAATCCGCGAGCACTCGCTCCAGAAGATTCCGTACCTGATCGTGGTCGGAGACAAGGAGCGGGACGCCAATCAAGTGGCCGTGCGTGCCCGTGGCAACGTGGATCTGGGGGTAATGCCCGTCTCCGCGTTTGTGGACCGTCTGCAGAACGACGTCGCCAACAAGGCCTGAAGGGAAGTGCACGGCTTGTTTTTTTTCTTCGTGAGGTAACGGAACATCGCTACGGACAAAGGACATCGCATCAACCGGGAGATCAGTGCGCCCGAAGTGCGGCTGGTCGGGGTTGACAACGAGCAGCTTGGCATCGTCAAGTTCATGGACGCATTGCGTCTGGCCGAGGACAAGGACCTGGATCTGGTGGAGATCGCTCCCAATGCGTCTCCCCCCGTCGTCCGCATCATGGACTACGGCAAGTTCAAGTACGAAGAGTCCAAGCGCGCCCACGAGGCCAAGCTCAAGCAGAAGATCATCCAGGTGAAGGAAGTCAAATTCCGTCCTGGCACGGATGATGGCGACTACAACGTCAAGCTGCGCAATCTGAAGCGATTCCTGGAAGACGGCGACAAGACCAAGATCACGCTGCGTTTTCGTGGTCGGGAAATGGCCCACCAGGAGATCGGTGCGCGCGTGCTGGAGCGTCTGAAGGCCGATCTGGAGGAAGTGGGTCAGGTCGAGCAGATGCCGAAGATGGAAGGGCGCCAGATGGTCATGGTGCTGTCCCCGAAGAAGAAAAAGTAAGGGTTTTGCGCGATGGAGCGCCGGTGCGAACCGGCGCCTCGTCGGGCTGAAACGGCGTGGCCCGCTCGCGGGCGCGCAACAACAAGTGGATGCGGGTCTTGCAAGCGTCGGCGCCAGCCGTCCACCTGCATGCATGTCAAAGAGCTGGAGTTTTTCATGCCGAAGATGAAGACGAAGAAAAGCGCTTCCAAGCGCTTTACTGCACGTCCGAACGGTTCGTTCAAGCGTGGCCAGGCCTTCAAGCGTCACATCCTGACCAAGAAGACCACCAAGAACAAGCGTCAACTGCGCGGCACCCAGGACGTCCATGAGACGAACCTGAAGTCCGTTCGCGCGATGATGCCCTACGCATAACCCCTGACGACAACGAAAGGAGAATTACATGCCTCGAGTAAAGCGTGGGGTCACTGCACGGGCCCGTCACAAGAAAGTCATCGACGCTGCCAAGGGTTACCGCGGCCGTCGCAATAATGTCTACCGTATCGCCAAGCAGGCGGTCATGCGTGCTGGCCAGTACGCATACCGCGATCGCCGCAACAAGAAGCGCGTGTTCCGCGCACTCTGGATTGCGCGTATCAATGCCGCGACGCGTGAGCATGGCATGACCTACAGCGTGTTCATGAACGGTCTGAAGAAGGCCTCGATTGAGCTGGACCGCAAGGTGCTGTCGGACATGGCAATTCACGACAAGCCTGCCTTTGCCGCCATCGTCAACCAGGTGAAAGCCGCCGTTGCCTGATGCCGGTTCCGGTCGCGCAAGCGACCGGGCGCAAGCATAGACCGCAAGGTCGACCGCGGCCACCGCAAGGGGCCGCCGAAACGGGGCTCCGCAATGAGCCCCGTTTTTTTTTGGTCCGGCGCCTGCCGGCCACTCGAACACCCAAACTAGCCGTCCACCCCGCCATGTCACTGGATCCGGATCAAATCGTCGCTGAAGCGCAGTCCGCCTTCGCCGCCGCCACCGACAACGCCACGCTGGAAAACGAGAAAGCCCGCTTTCTCGGCAAGACCGGTGCGTTGACCGAATTGCTCAAGACGCTGGGCAAGCTCGACCCGGAAACCCGCAAGGAGCAGGGCGCACGGATCAACCAGGCCAAGCAGCAGGTCGAGGGCGCATTGCAGGCGCGCCGCCAGGCGCTGGCCGACGCGCTGATGAACGAACGGCTGGCCGCCGAAGCGATCGACGTCACGCTGCCCGGACGCGCCGTTGCGCGCGGCAGCCTGCACCCGGTGATGCGCACCTGGGAACGCGTCGAGCAGATCTTCGGCTCGATCGGCTTCGATGTCGCCGACGGTCCGGAAATCGAGACGGACTGGATGAACTTCACCGCGCTGAACAACCCGGACAACCATCCGGCGCGTTCGATGCAGGACACCTTCTACGTCGACGGCCGCGACAGCGACGGCAAGCTGCTGCTGTTGCGCACGCATACCAGCCCGATGCAGGTCCGCTATGCGCGCATGCACGTCGAGAAGTATCGCGGCCAGGACCGGATGCCGCCGATCAAGGTCATCTGCCCGGGCCGTACCTACCGCGTCGACAGCGACGCCACCCATTCGCCGATGTTCAACCAGGTCGAAGGGCTGTGGATCGGCGAGACCGTCAGCTTCGCCGACCTGAAGGGCGTCTATACCGATTTCCTGCGCAAGTTCTTCGAGCGCGACGACATCCAGGTGCGCTTCCGCCCGTCGTACTTCCCGTTCACCGAGCCGTCGGCCGAAATCGACATGGCGTTTGGCAACGGCCGCTGGCTCGAAATCTCCGGCTCCGGCCAGGTGCACCCGAACGTGCTGCGCAACATGGGGCTGGACCCCGAGCGCTACATCGGCTTCGCCTTCGGCTCGGGCCTGGAGCGCCTGACCATGCTGCGCTACGGCATCAACGATCTGCGCCTGTTCTTCGAGGGCGACGTGCGCTTCCTCAAGCAATTCGCCTGACCTTGCCGCCCCCGCAGCCATCGGCTGCCGCGGCCCAATCTAGAACACCACCGGACCAGTAGCGTCATGCAATTCTCGGAATCCTGGCTTCGCAGCTTCGTAAATCCCGATCTCACCACCGACGAACTCTCGCACCGGCTCACCATGGCCGGACTCGAGGTCGAGGAGGTCAAGCCGGTCGCGCCCCCGTTCGACAAGATCGTGGTCGCTCGCGTGCTCGCCACCGAGCGCCATCCCAATGCCGACCGCCTCAACGTCTGCCAGGTCGATGCCGGCACCGGCGAAACCCTGCAGATCGTCTGCGGCGCGCCCAATGTCCGCCCCGGCATCCTCGTGCCCTGCGCGCTGGTCGGCGCCGTCCTGCCGCCGGCGGAAGAGGGCGGCAAGCCCTTCGAGATCAAGGTTGGCAAGCTGCGCGGCGTGGAGAGCTACGGCATGCTGTGCTCGGCGCGCGAACTGAAGCTGTCCGAAGATCACGAGGGCCTGATGGTCCTGCCCGAAGACGCGCCGGTGGGCAGCAACATCCGCGGCTATCTGGATCTGGACGACCAGGTCTTCGAGATCAAGCTCACGCCGAACAAGGCCGATTGCCTGTCGGTGCATGGCGTCGCCCGCGAAGTCGCCGCGCTGACCGGCGCAGCGCTGACGCTGCCCGACATGACGCCGGTGCCTGTCACCATCGACGACCGCCTGCCGGTGCGCGTGTCCGCGCCCGACCTGTGCGGCCGCTTCTCCGGCCGCGTCATCCGCGGCGTCAATGCACGCGCCGCCACGCCCGACTGGATGGTGCAGCGACTGGCGCGCGCCGGCCAGCGCAGCGTCTCGGTACTGGTCGACATCTCGAACTACGTCATGTTCGAGCTCGGCCGGCCGTCGCACGTGTTCGACCTCGACAAGATCGAAGGCGGACTGGAGGTGCGCTGGGGTCGCGCCGGCGAACAGATCAAGCTGCTGAACGGCAACACCATTACCGTCGATGACACCGTTGGCGTCATCGCCGCCGACAGCGGCCTGGAAAGCCTGGCCGGCATCATGGGCGGCGACAGCACCGCCGTCTCCGACGACACCACCAATATCTACCTGGAGGCCGCCTTCTGGTGGCCCGAAGCGATCCAGGGCCGCGCGCGCCGCTACAACTTCTCGACCGATGCTGGCCATCGCTTCGAGCGCGGCGTCGACTACGCCACCACCGTCGAGCACATCGAGCGCATCACCGCGCTGATCCTGCAGATCTGCGGCGGACAGGCGGGTCCGATCGACGACCATATCGTCAACCTGCCACAGCGCCAGCCGGTGCGCATGCGCGTCGCGCGCGCCGAGCGCGTGCTCGGCATCCCGCTGCAGTCCGACGAAATCGCCGCCGTATTCGAACGCCTCGGCCTGTCGTTCACCCGCGGCGAAGGCGCCGACGGTACCGTGTTCGAGGTCACGCCGCCCAGCTACCGCTTCGACATCGAGATCGAAGAGGACCTGATCGAGGAGGTCGCCCGCATCTACGGCTTCGAGCGCATTCCCGCCCGTCCCCCGGTCGCCATCAGCGAAATGCGGCCGACCGACGAAGCGCGCCGCTCCGCCCATGCCGTGCGCCACGCCGTTGCCGCCCGCGACTACCAGGAAGTCATCAACTTCGCCTTCGTCGAAGAGAAGTGGGAGCGCGATTTCGCCGCCAACGACAACCCCATCCGGCTGCTCAATCCCATCGCCAGCCAGCTCGCCGTGATGCGCTCCACGTTGATCGGTGGACTGGTCGACAAGGTGCGCTACAACCTGAACCGCAAGGCCTCCCGCGTGCGTCTGTTCGAGGTCGGCCGCGTCTTCCTGCGCGACGCCGCGACGGTCAATGGCGGCCTCACCGTAGCGGGCTACGATCAGCCGATGCGCGTAGCCGGCATCGCCTACGGCCCGGCATTCGAAGAGCAGTGGGGCCTGCCCACCCGGCAGGTCGACTTCTTCGACGTCAAGGGCGATGTGGAGAGCCTGCTGGCGCCCCATCAGGCCCGCTTCGAACCGGTCGACCATCCGGCCCTGCACCCGGGGCGCGCTGCCCGCGTGCTGCTGGACGGCAAGGCGATCGGCATCCTCGGCGAATTGCACCCGCGCTGGCTGCAGGCGTACGAGCTGACGCATGCGCCCGTCGTCTTCGAACTGGACCTCGCCGCGCTACGCCAGCGCGGCCTGCCGGCCTACACCGAGATCTCGCGCTTCCCTGCGGCGGTGCGCGATCTGGCGCTGGTGGTCAAGCAGTCCACCCGGGTCCAGGACCTGCTCGACAGCATGCGCGACGCGCTGCAGAAGCAGGGGTACGGGGGCTATCTGCAGGGCCTCGTGCTGTTCGACGAGTTCCGTCCCAAGGCCGCTTCCACCGCCATCGGGGCCGACGAGAAAAGCCTTGCCTTCCGTCTGACCTTGCAAGATACTGGGGCGACCCTCCAGGACGAGACCGTCGACAGCGCCGTGCGCTGCATGGTCGAAGCCGCGACCGCCAGCTTCGGCGCTCGCCTGCGCGGCTAGCCACCCGCCTTGCACCATCGACCGCCCGGACATCCGTATCCGGGCGGCTGGCAGCCTGAACGACATGAACGACCGACACGCGATTCTGATGACCGACGCAGCATTTGGCGAGACTGGCGACCGGCACGCGGCTCCCCTGACAGACGAACTGCCGGAGGCCCGCGTGACAGAAGTCCCGACGCTCACCAAGGCTGAACTGGCCGAGATGCTGTTCGATCAGGTCGGCCTGAACAAGCGCGAATCGAAGGACATGGTCGAAGCGTTCTTCGACGTGATTCGCGAAGCCCTGGAGCAGGGGGACTGCGTCAAGCTGTCCGGCTTCGGCAACTTCCAGTTGCGCGACAAGCCGCAGCGTCCCGGGCGCAACCCGAAGACGGGCGAGATCATCCCGATCACTGCACGCCGGGTCGTCACCTTCCACGCCAGCCAGAAGCTCAAGAGCCTGGTCGAGGAACGCGCCGGTATCGCCGCCAACGGCTGATTACGCCGTGGCTGGTCCAGCGTCCCGAGGTCATCCTTTGGACGATTGCCCGCCACGCCGCTGCTCGGTATCCTGCTGTTCCCGCGCCGACACAAGCGCGCCCATTCACCCGGCCGCGCCCCGGCCTGAACCCCGTCGTCCGTCCACCGCATGTCGGATAAATCGAGCGAGCGCGTCACCTTGCCGCCCATTCCAGCCAAGCGCTACTTCACCATCGGGGAAGTCAGCGAGCTTTGCGCCGTCAAGCCCCATGTGCTGCGGTATTGGGAGCAGGAATTCACGCAACTGAAGCCCGTCAAGCGCCGCGGCAACCGCCGGTATTACCAGCACCACGAAGTCCTGCTGATCCGGCGCATCCGCGAACTGCTCTACGAGCAGGGCTTCACCATCAATGGCGCCCGCAACCGGCTTGACGACGCGCGCCAGCACGCTACGTCGGCCTCCATGGATGCTGCGGAGCCGGCAGCGGAAGCGCTGCCCGTGGTCGCCTCGCCGACGGTGGATGTGGGCTCGCTGCGCCGCGACCTGGAGCAGGTGCAGCTCGTGCTGGCCCAGCTGAAGCAGATCGCGGCAAAGGGCTAAAAAAGTGGCCCTTCGGTTCTAGCCAAGGCGATGATGCTTCTGTTATACTTTTGTGCTTTCGGGGCGTAGCGCAGCCTGGTAGCGTACCTGCATGGGGTGCAGGTGGTCGGAGGTTCAAATCCTCTCGCCCCGACCAGTAAAATCAAGGCCTAGCGGGTTTTCTCGCTAGGCCTTTTGTCTAACTTGGATGCAGTTGTCTAACTTGATATAAAATCGTGTTAGGCGAAGTGGCACCCGGCGCACATGGGTGCACCGTCATGAAGTTCTGTCATCGGAATCTTCCATGCTCAAGCGCATTCCCACTAGGCTCGGCAAAGAGCCCCTCGTAGACGCGCTCTTTCAGATCCGGTTTCTGTCTGTCTCCTCTTCGCTTGCGACCCTACTTCCTGGCTTCCTATTCGCTAGGAACGTTGGCGTCTTACCCGGCATTCAGCGACTACCACTTGCGGATATACCGCAGCATGTAAGAGACAACACTCCCGAGTTGCAGTATCACCCGTTGTTGCGAATTGAGTTCGAGCACTTTTTTGCTACAGTTGGCGATAAGGTTGTCGTTATTGGTTGTAAGCTGCCATATCCCGGTTGGACAAGCTTCAAGGCTAAGATCTTAGAAGTGCTAGATGGCTTAGGCCCCCTTGACATCTTGAGTGAAGTAGAGCTCGTATCCCTCAAATACGTTGATGTACTTGAGAAGGCTGCTGCGGGGGACGGTATCAGTCAGCTTGAGGCTAAAGTGGAAGTCGCAGGGAGAGTCGTTTCTTCAGGCAAGACGATGTTAAGAACATCATTCTTGGCCGATGGACTTTCAAACGATCTTCAGCTGTTTACCCCCTTTGATGGGGAAGTTGCCGGGCGCGGTGCATTGCAAGGCATCGCGATAGAGGTCGAGACCACTATGGCGCGCGAGATTTTGACGGCCCCACCCGGTTTGGAGGCAATGCCGCAACATCTAGATCGCCTTCATGGGGTAAATAAGTCCGTTTTCTTCGATGTGCTGACAGAAGAAGTCGTCGGAAAGCTGGACCCGATATATGAATAGCTCAAATATCGAAACAAAGGCCAATGGACTCAACTCGGCTCTCTTTGCCACCATGCTGTTGGCAGGAAGCATGAACGCAATTGCCATTCCGTCTCATCACGGGCCGGATGCTCTTCGCTATTCGATTGGTCAGAACTTGCATTATTTTAAGGGCGCGAGCCGCCCGCTATGGCGCTCGACTTGGTCCGACGCTGGTGACGCTGAAAATCGTTCAGGAAAGGGGACTGAACCTATTGCCACACGTGATGCGTGGGCTCAGCTTCGTCACACAGTGGAATTGGCAGGTATCGATGTCGACAGATCGGAGTTGATCTATAGGATAGCTCGCCAGTTTATTGACGCTCGCGAGATTCAGCTAGTAGATGTACAGGCTCGCCTTTCGGTAGATCCGGAGGAAGGCGTTTCTTATGCTGCTATCCGTTTCCTTGCGGATATGGAGTTCGAGGCCGCAATGGAAGCTGATTGGGAGATGGCTTCAGAGATCCTCGAACATAACGAATTTCCAGAGGGCCTAACGGTCTCACTCCGATCGATCGCATAACGATGATCTCTATCGAAGAGTTAGGCGCATACGGTCGTGGCTTGGTGGCGTCAGATGCCCCGGAGGTCCAGCTAAGAACCGCGGCGGGACGGATGTATTATGCTGCATTTCACCGCTGCCGCGCTGCGAGTGAAGTTCACTGCAATGAGCTTCCCAAAGAGGATTCCGATAATAAGGGATCGCACCAAAAGGTATATGCTCGTCTTGAGCGGCATTGCCGGAACACCGCCATATCGGACCGCCGTTTGCGCTTAATTTGTCAAAGAGCGAGGGACATGCTCGAATTGCGAGTACGAGCCGACTACCATATCAACGACACCTTCGACTACAAGGCTGCTCGAGAAATGCAGTCCTTGCTATTTCAGCTTAATCGAGAATTTGCGGAAGTCGATAGAGAGATCCAGATGGGCGCGGCGTGCTGATGCGGATACCAAGTCCTTTCCCACGATTGATAAAATCAAAGCCCGGCGGATTAGACCGTACGGGCTTTTTTCCTAATATGGCCGCAATCGTCTAAGTTGACTGCCTCATGCGCACGGGACTGACACGTTCGACCTCCCGCGCTTTGATGTACTGCGCAGTCATGTCGGCGGTCGTATGGCCACCCAGCGCCTGCGCGGCCTCCTCCCCATCCTGCCGCCTCTTGTCGGTCAGAGCCTTGGCTCGGATGTCGTGGAAGTGCATGCCCATCAGGAACCGCTTATCGGGTTCCTGCCCTGCCTTCTGGCAATCAACCTCGTAAGACTTCCTCGCCCTCTGGCAGGCACGCTTCCAAGCCGTCTGCGCGCCGCTGTAGGTGAACCGGCCCCCTGACTGGGTGCATATCACCGGGCCGATTGCCTTTACCTTGCCTGACTTAGCGGACTCCAACGTTGCCTGTAGGTCCGGCGTCAGCTCAACCAGCATCCTCACGCCAGAGCTATTCACCGTCTTCGACGGGTGAAATAGGATCCCTTCGTGCGTTACGTCCGACCAGTTCAGCGCCAGCAGGTCCCCGATGCGCTGCCCTGTCTGGTACGCCAGATCGATCAGGGCGACGATAGTTCGGCCAGACGGGGTTGGCTTGCCGTCGGCCCCAAGCATCGCCGCGGCGCGAACGGCAGCAAGCTCCTCGTCGGAAATGTACCGGTCCCGCTTGCCTTCGCTGGCCCCGGCAACTTCGCTCACCGGGTTGTTGTTCCTCAGCCCCTTCCGCACGGCGAAGGTGAACATCACCGACATGAGCGCCCGGTACTTGTTGCTCGCGTTCGGCTTGCTCTCAAAGTGCTTGTCGAGAAAGCGCGCCACGTCCTTAGGCTCTACGTCCTCCACCCGCCAGTCCTCATCGAACTCGGATCGGATGAAGGTCGCCATCCGGCGGTATTCCTCTTGGGTCTTGGGCGAGTATTTCTGCAGCTTCGTCCTCAGCCATGAGTCGATCAGCGCCGGCATGGTGTCCTGAGCCCGATCGTCTGCTTCCCGGTTGAAGGCCGCAAGCTGTTTGTGCCGGACGATATCGGTGGTCCCAGTCACCGCGCGAACGTTTCAGGCAAGGTTGAGTCCGGGAAGGTCACGCCAGCGCACGCAAGGGTAGAAGTCCTCTGATCAACCGGCCGTACTGCATGGATCCACGGTATAGCAGTCGATTGCCAGCGCGGAATGCGCCCTTACGGCAGGGGAAAATGTGCCGAACGGTCTGAGACCAAGCGGGCCTTTTTACTTCCGGGTCGACCTATCTGACGAACACTAAGGCCCCGGATTCCCAATTCTGCAGGCTAGGCCACTCGATTCCTCCTCTCCACAAAGCTGGTGAGGCACAGGGGGCTATCGGCTCGATTCGCGGGTATCACCAGACTATCGGCACTTTGTCGTTCTTGAGAGCGGGCGGGACCGGTGGACTGGAAGAACGTCAGTGAACGCTAGCCGAGCAGAGCCCTGTTGAGGGTGGGGCGGGCCACCAGCGCTATGGCGGCATAGCTTCCGAGAATAGTCGCGATGCCAAGCAGTGCGGGGCTGCCAATCTTGGGCAAAAGCCACAGCACCAGGAACGGGTGAACGCAATACAGCGCCAACGAGTTGCGGGCCATGAACCGGACGACAGGGCCTGCGGGGCGCTTCAGACAAAGAAGCAAAATCAGCGCCGCAGCGGAGGTGCCGACCAGCGAAAGCCGCGTGTAGGGCGGCACAATGAGACTTTCGCCCGGTACGGGATTAGGAATTGGCTGCGTCCACCACTCAAGGCAGATGCATGCGACGGAGAGCAGGAGCAGCGCGGTAGCGCAGGCCAAGGATTGAGACGAGCGCTCGGGACGATGGCGTACCAATAGTATGGCCGCTCCCGCATAGGGGAAGAAGTTGACCGGGTTCCAGTAGGCGGTGGCCCACTCGACGGCGTGCTCGGCCGTAAGCCATTGCATGACGGGGATCCCTGCGCAGAGCAACAGGAAGACGATCCAGGTGACGACTCCTCTTGTTCGCAACAAAAGGGCGGTCAGGACCAGCGCTGCACCGAGGGCAAAGAAGAAGTAAAAGACCGTACCGAAGGCGTAGATCACCGATTTGAAAGGCGTTTTGCTCAAGGCCTCCCATATTGTGTCTATCCCGCCGTAACCGGAGGCAAAGATGATGTAGGCGACAGGCCAGAACAGGCCCAATACTGCCAAGCGTCTGAGGCGTTTGGTGAGCGTCCCGCTTCCTCCGCCCTTCAGTGCATAGAGGTAACAGGAGGTCAGTACGAAGAACGGCACTGCAACCAGGAGCACAGAGAAGTTCAGCAGGTCCAGACCGCTAGGGCGGTAATGTACGGTTGCGCTCTTCCATACATCCGGCGAGCCGGGCGCGTGCGTATGCCATAGAACCACGAACAAGGAAAAAAGGGCTCGCCCATAGTCCAGCCCGTTGATACGCCCACTCTCTTGCATGCGGTTGATTTCAATTGATACGAGCCCGCATTCTAGCGGCCACGTTGAAAACGGCGGACTGAACCAGCCTACGAGGCTACGGGAGTGTCGCCCATTGGCGACCGCCGATATCCCGCTCGTCGCGCCTCTATCGCACGCGCAAGCGCTCCCCCGAGACGCTGGGTCGGGCGCTCCACCGCATGAAATGCCAGAAAGGCACTAGCCAGGGTTGCGACAATAATGCCGACAGGGTAGGCGCCCAACGGAATAAGTTCAGCCTGCAGTTCCGGAGAAGCCGACTTGGCAATCGCCTCCGCGGTGTAGATCACCGGCAGATGAAGCAGATAGATCGAATACGTGTAGTCGCCCAGTGCGCCCGCGCGCCTGGAGATGCGGTCCTCGAACAGGACGACGGAGAGGGCGAACAGCGCTGCCGGAATACCCCAGCCAATGAAGCGCGGGAGTTCCGTGTCGATGGCGAACAGCAGCACCTCCATGCGGGGGACGCTCATGCCCCAGTTATGCGGCCAGTCCGTGCCGTGGGCGGCGAAAACCAGCAGGGCGGTGCTGCAGATCAGGATTGGCATGCGCCAGCGGCGCAGGCTCTCCCAAAGGTCCTTGCGCAACCACAGCAGGCCAAGGGCGATGCCGAACGCAAACTCGACGATGATGGACGCGGTGAAATAGATGGTGTTGTCGATCAGAAGCGAAGCGCATCCGAGCAGCGTGACTGCCACTGCCGCGGCCTTGGTTTTCCATGGCAGAAGCATGCAGACCGCCGTCAGCGCATAGAAGTACATCTCGAAATGCAGGGTCCAACCGGCGTGCAAGGGAGGATCCCAGAATCCGGTCGGGCTCAGGTAGGGCGCGAAAACGAGCCATTTCCAGTACGACTGCAGCTCCACGCCGCGTGTCGCCATGTATGCCATCGTGACGAGGGCATAGAGCGGCCAGATGCGGAAGATCCGGCGCACTGCGAAGGCAAGGGCATTGCGGATTCCCGGGGCACGGTTGGCCGTGGTCACGACCATCAGGAAACCGCTGATGCAGAAGAACAGGTCAACACCGATGGACCCGCATATTTGCATGCCGCCGCCGCAATTGAGCACATTCCCAACCGGCAGGGCCCAATTCGGGATGTGCGCGAATAACACCGACAAGGCGGCGATGAGCCGCAGCAGCTGAATGCTGTTTAGCATCTTTTTATTCGGAATTAAGCCAGATTGTTCTGCGGGGGAGTAAAGGGAATTATGGGATCCCGACCTGGTTCAGGACCAAATTCCGCACGGTGCTTGAATGTAGCACATGCAATTGCGCGGGCTCGGGCTCACGCACCAGGCTGGCAATTCGAGGGCTGTTTCGAGGGAATAACGCATATGAAATGCGTTGATTCTGGCAGCAAGGCGGGGACGCAGATGGGAGTGGCAAGCATGCCGCACCATGCGGACGTCGCGCGCAAAGTGGTCCGCTTAAGACGCCCCGGCGGAGCGCTGTCGTCCCTTTGAGACAACCGTCTCCCCGCCGCCCAGAACGCCTACGGCCGCAGCCCGCAGCAACCGCCTGAAGGTCGGGCACTCGAGATGACTCGGTGCGGGACAGGCGGCCGCGTGCCGGAGCCCGTCCCGTATCGCCGTGAGCCGGGCGATGGTCCTGTCCAGTTCGTCCGCCTTCGCATAAAGCCGCTTCCGGTCGATTCGCGGGGTGCCGTCGGCGGCGAACATGCGAGCGATGTCGTCCAGCGAGAACCCCGCCGCTCGCCCGAGGGCGATCAGCGCGAGCCTGTCCAGTACGCCCGGCTCGAAGACGCGCCGCAGCCCGCGTCTGCCGACGGAGGCGATCAGCCCCTTTTCCTCGTAAAACCGCAAGGTGGAGGCGGGAACGCCGGAGCGTTGTGCAACCTCGGCAATGTCCATGGACTGGTCCTTGACTTCAAGTTGACTTGAAGTGCCATGATGTCTTTCATGAAGTGCGGACGCAAGTCGCAGGGAGGTGGTGATGGACGATCGGCAGCAGGGGTACGACGAACAGGCGGCGCTCTGGAACGGGGTCGCCGGACAGGGATGGGTGAGGGCACAGCGCGTGCTCGATCGCCTATTCGAGCCAATGGAGGCGGCGCTGGTGCAGGCCGTGGTGCAGCGCGGCCCGGGGCAGGTGCTGGACGTCGGTTGCGGCACGGGCGCAACGACGCTGGCGGTGGCGCGTGAGATGGGCGAGCGGGGCCGCTGCATTGGCATCGATGTGTCCGGACCGATGATCGATGCCGCGCGCCGGCGTGCCGAGAACGAGGGTTCGCTCGCGCAGTTCGTCTGTGACGATGCGCAGCGCTACCGCTTCGCGGCGGGCAGCTTCGATACGGTGATCTCGCGCCTTGGCGTGATGTTTTTCGACGACCCGGTAACGGCTTTCCGAAACCTGCGTACCGCGATGCGCGAGGGCGGGGTGGTGAGAGCGATCGTGTGGCGCAGCGCCGCCGAGAATCCCTTCATGACCGTGGCGGAGCAGGCGGCCGCGCCGCTGATCCCGTCGCTGCCGGCGCGGCAACCGGGTGCCCCCGGACAATTCGCGTTTGCCGATGCGGGCCGGGTGAGCGATATCCTCGAACGCAGCGGATGGGCGGATATCGCCGTGCGGCGGGTGGATTTTGCCTGTGGGTTCCCGGCCGCGGAACTGGCCGGCTACGTGACCAATGTGGGGCCGGTGGGGCGGGTGTTCGGGGATCTGGACCGGGACACGCGGGAGCGCGTTGTCAGGACGGTGCTGCCTGCCTTCGATCGCTTCCTGGATGCGGGCGAGGTGCGTTTCACCGCTGCCTGCTGGCTGGTGGAAGCGACGGCTCCCTCAGGGGAGGGCCTGCACCATAGGTGAGCAGGTCGCCCGGTCGTTTTCCCTCACCGCGAGAGGCGCGCAGGTGCAAGCGGGGACAGCGGCACGCGAGATTATTTATTCAATTGGAGGCGCCGAGAGGGAGTACAGTGGAGTGTCACCCATCCGCTGGAGATCGTCATGGACAGCAGTCCGAGTTCCACCTACAAGGGATACGATTTATATCCCCTGGTCTACAAGTACGAGCCTCCCCGGGAGTGGCACGAGCGCCGGCCCGATCGCGAATACAGCGCGTCGGTGGTGATATGCGAGGAGGGGCGTGAGCCTACCCAGGGCGTCGCCCGTGTCTTCGGGATTCGGGACGAGCACTGGGAGTCGCTCGGTGCCGCGAAAAGTGCGGCGCTGAAGGAAGGCGTGCGGATCATCGACGGTTTTGCCGGCGCTGCATCGATGCCCAGCTCGTAGGAGCGCGCCGCCGCTGGTGTCAAGCGGACCATAAACGCGGCGAGCGAGGCCGGTCCCGGCCGTTCCCACGTCTCGAAGGCCCGTGTAACCGGACGGTTATGCGGGCCTTTTCTTTTTCAAGGTCCAGCCAGAGCGAAGTGCTACCAGTCCACGTCCGACGAGGCTCAAATCGGGACCAGTCCCGGTTTTTGGAGGCAGTAGTAGGCACGGAACGTAAGCTGCAGCCGAATTCCTGAAGTCATTCGAGGTGTAGGAGGCAATCTGCCGTTGGGTACCCGGAACGTTAGTCCCGATGGCGTAGGTCGGACGTCATTGCGTGGCAGTTGGGACGGTCGTCCGGGTATCCACCTGAACAAGGAAGCGGTGGCACGACAAGCGTTGTGCCACGGCTCTGTTGGGACCTGGATGAGGGACGAGATATGTCAATGGTGGTCGATGGCGACAGCCGCAAGCCAGACGCGGACAGCGATGTATGCATGACGGAGTCCGAGACGTGCCCGGCTGACTGCAAGGGCGGTGTGCGGGCTCGGCGGTGGCTGACCGTATCGGCGGTGACCGCGCGGCGGCTGTCGCCGGCCATCATCCGCGGCCAGAAGGCGTCGATTCAGCGGGAGCTGGTGAGAACCGCCAGGCAGTTGATGCGCGAGTTCGGTCGCCCGCTGATCTTGCGCCGCGTGCTGTTGTCCGGCGAGGATATCGCGGACCCTTGGCGGCAGGCGGGCACCGAGTTCAAGTTTACCGGCACGCTGTTCGACTTTCCGGTGACCAATGGCGACACCGCCTTCGCCAGCGAGAGGCTGATCTTGCTGGGCGACAAGCAGTGCTTTCTGGTGGCCAATGGGTTGCCGGCGCCGGTGCCTGGCGACCAGGTGGTCTCGGGGCGCGAGATCTGGAAGGTGATCTGGGTAAAGGCATTCAGTCCGGCCGGCAGGCCGGTGCTGTTCGAATTGCACGTTCGCCGCTGAATCGCGCACTGTTCCGGCGCTCCCTCGAACGAGGCGCGGCGCGCGGGCATTCTGGCGTTGTGGCAGGAATACGAAGACGCCGCCTCACCGGAGGCGAAGACGGTCAAGGCGCTGGACAAGCTGGACAATCCTTCAGCATAACCAGGGCATCAATCCTGCCGATTTCGATTACGGGTTCATCGATTACGGGTTCGGTCTGAACTGCGGGAAGCAGCGCGAACGAGAATACGCTCGCGGGATCGCGCCTAGCCTTCGCCCCGACACCCGGACCCCCGCGGCCTGCCTCCCGATGGGCGATCCTGTTCCAGGAACGCCCACAGTGCGGTGTCCCGGGCAAGGCCGCTGCGAACGTCCCCGATCGCCTTCTGGACCGCCGGGCCCGCATTGATCGCGCTGATATCGATATGCGGATTTGCGTCGGCAAAGACCCGGAAAATCTCGTCGGCGAACGGCCGGCCAATCGCATCGACATGTCTGAAGTCAAGTACGACCGACTGGAATCGCCGCAGCGGTGCGAGCAGGCGCCTGGCTGAGGAGCGGGAGGCGAGGCTGTCCGCGCCGGATCGCAGGAAGCGGACAGGGATCATTGCGATACCGAATCCGGTGTCCTCGCCATTGCGGTCCGTGTCCATCGCAACTCCGGGTTGGTCCATGCAGCCGGGGCGAAAAAAGCCCGATGTGGCGCCAGGACAGGATGCGAGTGTCCTGGTAGCGACATCGGGCAAACGACAACATCAGGAAATCGGTGTGGCGAGCGGCCGATCCGATCGTCGAGGCGGCGACAGGACCGGCACCCATCCGCGATTGCCACACCGAGAGCAAGCTTAATTGGGTAGTTGGGCGGCGCTAGCGGAAAACGCCATTGGCTGTAGCTAAGCGGAATGCGGCGTGCGGGCAAGGGCCGCGGAAGCCGTCAATCCTTGCCGCCGTAGGTTTCATCCTCGCGCTTGCCGGCGATGACCATGACAGTTGCGAGCGCGCCGACGCAGGCGCCCAGCATGAAGATCGCGATCCCGAGCAGGAAGGTCATGGTTTCCTTTGTTTTTTCGCTGGCCAGAGTGGTGGATGCAGAAGGCAACCGGGAGTGTATCCGGGACGCCCGCACGGTCGGGATGCGGGGCGCTACCTATTGCTTGTCGTCGATGAAACAACGTTGAACGGACTTTGCCCGACTGTGGCAAGGGCTGTGCACGCTGCCGGCGTGGATCTTTAGTTCGCGAACATCGCCGGTCACCCGGCGCTCTGGACGGTTTGCGTCTCGGCGGCGCCAGGGGCGTCGAGCCTGCGCATGACTCGGGCGGGATTGCCCACGGCGATGACGTTGGGCGGAATGTCGCGGGTGACCACGGCGCCGGCACCGATGACGCTGTTCGCGCCGATGGTGACGCCGGGCAGCACGATGACGCCCCCGCCCAGCCAGACGTTGTCGCCGATGACGATCGGCTCGGCGGCCTCCCACTTCTGCTGGCGCGGAGCCGGGTCGACGGGATGCGTGGGTGTCAGCAACTGGACGTTCGGGCCGATCTGCACGTCCGCGCCGATGGTGATGGGGGCGACGTCCAGCGCTACCAATCCATAGTTGATGAAGGTGCGGGCACCGACGCGGATGTACTTGCCGTAGTCCACATAGATCGGGGGCTTGATATGGGCATCCGGCGCGATGGCGCCGAGGAGACGTTCGATGGTTTGCCGCGCGGCATCGTCGTCACTGCCGTACTGGGCGGCGTAGTCGCGCGCCAGTCGATAGGCTTCGCGCGCCTCGGCATGCAATTGCGGATC
Organism: Cupriavidus sp. AU9028; assembly: GCF_019795295.1. Lineage (GTDB taxonomy): Bacteria > Pseudomonadota > Gammaproteobacteria > Burkholderiales > Burkholderiaceae > Cupriavidus. The sequence continues at coordinate 49,093 of NZ_JAIMCG010000018.1, forward strand.
GTCGGCGATATACAGGTCGCCGGACTGCATTCTCTCTTTCTGGGTGCGGGTGTCCGCCGCGCCTGGCGGCGGACTGCCTGGATCCTGCATGGGTACGTGTCCATCGCGGCTGGATGCCGCACTGAACTGTGCGACTGCCGGAGCGGTAGCCCGGTTCCCGCTTCCCGGTTTCTGCTCCCTGCTTCCCGCGTCCGTCAGCCCAGGTCCAGCTCGCAGCTGGCGATCGGCCGCGGCGATCCACTGCCGCGTGGGGGCAGGGGGTCCGGGGCGCTGTCCATCGCTTCGGCAGGGTAGTTGCGCAGGAAGGTGCGGGCGCGTTCGGGGTCGCGGCAGCTCAGCCAGTCATCCCACTCGTCGCGCGGTATCACGACGATGCTGCGCTTTTCCTTGCCCGGTGCATGCATGCGCCCCATCAGGGGATGCTTGTCGGCGTTGACGGTGAGCATGGTGAACGAGACCAGTCCGTCGGGCCAGTCCCGCCACAGGCCGGCCACCGCGAGCACCGGCTCGTCGCGAAGCCAGATGCGGTGGCGCACCGGTTTTGGTCCCAGTTCGTAGTTCGGTTCATAGAAGCAGAGCATCGGCACCAGGCATCGCTGGCCGCGCTTCCACGGTCCGCTGAAGGTGGGCCGCTCGCCTATGCTCTCGGCACGCGCATTGGTCGAATCGAATTTCCTTGCGCCCGCCGGAATCCGGTCCCTGGGCACCATGCCGAAGCTGGCAAGCACCGCGTCCCGGTGAGCCGGCGTATTGGCGCGGATGATGGGAGCGAGATAGCCCGGCCACGTTTCCGCCTTCCACTCGAGAGGGGGCGGCTCGATGCCGAAAATGTCGCGCAGGACTTGCCGGTGTATCGGTGCGTAGTTGGTGCACATGGCGATCGCTGTTCAGTGCTGTCTGGATGAGGGAGCCGGGAGCGCGCGCCGCTAGCGCCGTCTGCTGCCTCCGCGCCGCGCCGCACGCAGATCGACGGAGACGACTTCGCTGCCGCGATCGTCGGTGCCCTCCGTGCAATCTTCGATACACAGTTCCCCGGCCAGTTCTCGTCGCAGGGCGTTGAGGATGATGTGAAAGGCCGAGGTGTTCGATTCTCTGTCATAGAGCGGGAAACACGCGGCGAGCTGATGCGCGCGGCGCACGATGGCATGCAGGCGGGCGATTTCCCACAGCAGGGCGCGGACTTCGGGCGTGCGGTTGCGCTGGTACATGGCCTTCATGTCGCCCCGCGTCAGAGGCGGGCGAAACCGACGCTGCTCGGGCTCGCTGGCGGTATCGACTTCGCCGGAGGCCACTGCCGTGGCCCAAAGATGCTCGTTGCCGCGCGAATGCATTTGCCAGGATGCGCCGAGGTCACATGAATACTGTATGGATATACAGTATATCCGACCTGTGGCGGCCCTGGCCCAGGAGAGCGGCAACGCGAGCCCTCCCTGGCGCGCGGGATGGCCCGGCGATGCAGAGCAGAGACAGGGATCAGGACTGCTGCAGAGCCAGCGCCGACACCGAGGTAAGCCACCCGGTAACGAGGCACACGCCGATCCAGCCGCTCGCGATGAGGACGATGTCTCGCCAGTTCAACATGTCAATCTCCCGCCTGTGCGTGTCGCTTGCAGAACGAGAAGACAAAAGGCCTTCGCCGGTCCGATTTCAGGGACCGGAGAGCGGGGTTGCTTCTCGCATGACGCTAAGCCTAGTCAAGCCGGCAAGGGATGAGCGGGGCGAGTTGTAAGGGAGTTTTTCAATGCTGCGTACTGCCGTCTCGGGCAGCGCAATCTGTAAGGGCGCTGTATCAGGCAGCCCGAAGGGCCAGGGCGGAAGACAAGCGCGAGAAGGAAGGAGGGAAGGGACGAGGGAAGGGAGGCAGAAGCGAAAAGAGGATGGCAGGCGGCCATCCTCCTGGGCGGATCGGCGGGAGGGTCAGGGCGTGCCGCCGAAATGGCGGCGCGATTCGATGCGCCCGTCGTCGCCATGAACGATCAGGTCCACCTTGTCCAGGCGGGCTTTCTCGCCGCCGGCGGCGACGGCTTCTTCGCGCGAGGGATAGTGCGAGGTGGCGCCGTCGGTTCCCTCGACTTCGACGGCCCAGCCATTGCGCGTGGTGGGAATGACGTGGACATTCCGGTTCATCGGCGTGTTCTCCTCTTGCAGCGGAGCAGGGGCCCCGAAAGCGGGCAGGACGATACGCCGCGCGTCAGGCCACCAGCATTTCGTGCTCGGCGAGCCGGCGGATCTCGCCGTCGCGTTCCTGCACCAGCAGCCCGACACCGCGACGCCGCGCCGCGGCCATCGCGAGCTGCAATGCGTCGTCGCGCGCGTCGTACTTGAGGATGGAAGTGGCTTGTCCTTCCACCGTCAGTTCCCACCCGCTGAGGGTGGCTTTCAGGACGAAATTGCGTGGCATGGTAGTCGGTCCGGAGCACACAGAGAGATTGCATCGTAGTCCACCGGTGCGGTCGGCAAAATGGGTGTCCGTCCTACGCGGCGGCCGCCTCCCGCACTGGCTCGCATCAGCCGCGCACGTTGGCCGGATCGTTGCCAAAGCTGTTGCGCATGCGGATCTGACCGTCGCGGCCATGGACGAGCAGCTCGACCTGCTCGCGACGGGCGATGTCGGTGGCCGCTTCGATCGCTTCTTCCTGGGTCGGGTGATGGGAACTCGGTGCCGCGTCGCCTTCGCGGCTGACATTCCAGCCGGTGCCGTGCGGTACGACATGGATGTTCTTCGATCGCATGGTCTGCTCCTTGTAGTGGTCCCTTATTTCTAAGGCCGGACGACTGGCGGGGGTATCCGCTCGTCCGACAGGAGCCGCATCCGGCGCCCTTGTCGCGTGCTAGCATCGATTGCATGAGGACCACGGGAGAATTGCCATGCCCAAGCGCGAACGGACCGGCCGCGCGTTGCAGGACGAAGTCAGCCGCCGCATTCAGCGGCTGGACGAAATCGTGGAGGACGGGGTGCGCGTCAGAGTGCCGCAGCCGCAGCCGCATCCTCGCGATGTCCGCGGTCGCAACTGGGATATGCAGGGCTTCAGCCACGTGCGCGGATACGAACGAGCGATCCGCGCGGTGGTGGACAAGGTGCGGGACGAGTACGACCTGGCGCCAGAGTTGACGCGCGGCGATCCGTTTGCGCCGGTGCAGCAGGCCGACCAGGAACGGGCAGCGCAGAACCCGTTCGGCTGACCCCGGCGCTGCGCCGGGACGTGCCCGGCCGGATCAATCCGATGTGGGCAGCGCGCCGGCCGGCGGCTGGGTTTGCGGTGCCTGGGGGACACCGGCCGCAACGTAGCGGAGAATGGTCTTCGCCAGGGCCTTGCCCTGTTCGCCCAGCTGCAGGTATTCGGCAGCAAGTGCCGCATTCTGCCGGATATGGTGGTCGGAGAACATCGAGGCGATCACGATGCCGCGGTCGCCCGCCATGCTCAGCGCGAAGTACATCGCGAGCTGGTTGTCGTCCAGCCGCGGCAATCCCAGCTCGGCGAGCGCCGCCCGCACGGCGGGCTGCGCCGCGCTCTCGGCGAGGCCAGCCGGCCCGCCAGCGTACGGCCGGGACACGAACCAGGTCTTGCCCTCTCCCTCCGGCACGGGCAGCCGGTCCAGCAGGTTCAGATTGGCCTCGAACAGCACCGCCTGCGCCCGGCTGGCAGTGGGGGAGTACACCATGTCGGCGGACTCGGCTGTCAAGCCCCAATGCCGGATCTTGCCGTCGCGCTGCGCGTCTTCGAGAAAGCGCAGCAGTTCATCGGTCACGACTTCGGACGAGGGCGGGTCGTGGATCATGTAGTAATCGATGTAGCCGGTACGGAGCTGCCGCAGCGATTCCTCCAGGCAGTCGCGTGCATAGTCCACCGCGTAGTTCCGGTTGGCCAGGGCGACGCGGGACGCGGCGCTGACCATCTTCTGGCCGCCCGGCAGCCGCTTGAGCCAGCCGCGTGCAAAGCTCTTGGCCAGGCCAAGCGCGCGCGTATTGCGCGGCGGCACCACGCCGAACTTGGTGGTGACGGTCAGGTCCTGGCGCTTGTCGGCGATGAATTCGCCCAGCAGGCCCTCGGCTTCTCCAAAGCCGTACGAACGGGCGACATCGAAATGGCGGATGCCATTGTCGTAAGCCGTATGGAGGGCTCGCAAGGCATCCTTCTTTCCCACCCGGCCCAGGATGGGGGCACAGCCAAATCCCAATCGGGTCGACATTCAACACTCCAGCAGGACAGATCTCACTGCGCGGTCTCGACAACGCGATCGGCAATGGTCTGGGCATTCGCACGGGCGACAGCTTGCGAACTGCTCTGCGCTGTCTGCGTGGCAAGGCCGTCGGCAATATGGTCTGCCAGACGGGCAGAGAGCGCCAGAATGGTCAGCGTCGGGTTGGCCTGACCGGAGGACGGAAATACGGCGCTGCTGGCTACGTAGAGATTCTCGGTGCCGAACACGCGGCAGTTGGGATCGACCACGCCATCGCGCCAGTGCGACGCCATGCGCGCGGTGCCGATCTGATGGAAACCATCGGCGGCCTGTGCCAGCGCGGCCTCGATACGTTGTTCGTCCTTGTACCAGTATTCGAGCTGGCCCACGCCGGTCCGGCGCAGATGGCTGTCGAGCAGGGCATGGCAACGGATGACCGACTCGGCGTCGGCGTGCTGGTAGCGCAGGTCGATCTTGAGCCGCCGCATGCCGTGGCAGTCGGTGCTGTCGGCGAGGCTGACGCGGCTGTCCCACGAGGGCAGTTGCTCGGCATGATAATGCAGCGCATAGACGTTGCGCGGGCTGCGCAGGAAGAAGCCCGGCAGGCGCGGGCGCGCGAAATAGCGCCGGTAGACGAAGGGCGGCACGAAGGCGGCAATGCGCGGCAGATCGCGGCTGACATTGCGCAGATGCGCGAGCTGGTCGCGCCGTTCGCTGGCGCTGGTGACCAGTTTGGCGATCGCGGGCGGCGCGAGGAAGCGGCTGATGACCGGCGTGCGAAGCGCCAGGTAGGCGAAGGACAGGATGCCGTTGCCATGCGCGGGATCCGCGGGAGGATGGTTGTCCAGCCACATCGCGGTATTGAGCAACCGCTGCTCGCGCTGCACGCGAGCGGGCACGGTGAAGCGGCGGCGAGCATAGAATCCGTCGCGATCGCGCTCGAAGTGGTAGACCGTTTTCGCGGCGTCCGAGTGGAAGCGTACGCTGGCGATCTTGCCGGAGATATGTCCCATGTAGTGCCGGCCCAGCATGCCGCTGCGATTGCCGAGCCGGTCGCCGTGCCGCGCATTCGCGTTGAGCAGCAGGCGCGTGACTTCCAGCCCGCCGCAGGCCAGCACGAAGCGGTCGGCCTGGATGCGCGTGCGGGTGCTGCCGCTGGCCACCACGATGCTGGCGATGCGATCGCTGCCGGGCATCGGCTCGATCTCGACGCAGGTGGCGTTCAGCAGCAGGCCGGCCGAGGGGTCCTGCTCGAACCACTTGCGGTAGCGGCGCGCGAAGTTCGGCTCGCCGCTCCAGCGTTCGAGTTCAGAGGCCATGACATCGCCATCCTGGAAGCCGGCGGCGATGGCCATCCGCGCAGTCTTCGCGTCGAGGCGATCGAGCGTGAAGGCCGGTTGTCCGCAGTTGGCGTACTCGCAGGCCTTGGCATACCAGGGGGCGAGGGTGTCGATGGAGAACGGCCAAAATGCGCCGGGCGCGTAGTCGCGTTCCTCGAAGTCGATCGGGTCGAAGGGGATGCAGCGGCCGCCCCACAGCCACGAGGTGCCGCCGAACGCGCGGCGCACGGCGTCCTGCATGGGCGCGTGACGTTTGCCGTCGACAATCTCGGCGTCGCACATCGCCTGGGCGTCGGCGTGGAAATTCTCGATGCCGCTTTCCACCAGGATCACGGGAATGCGGCGCTTGCTCAATTCCATGGCGCAGGTGATACCAGCCGGCCCGGAGCCGACGATGCAGACACCAGTCGTCAAGGTTGTTGCGTGCGTAGATGGGCGCAGTACCATTTGGGCTTCTCTCCGGCAGCCTCGTAGCGGGATGCCGGCGCGCACATCCCTGCCGCGCTCTCGTGGGGCGCCTGGCATTGTGGCTCGTCGGCAGGTGCCAATCTAGATTCGGCCCCGGGCATCGTCCGTGCGGTCGCGCACGTTATGTTGCGGTACGGAAGGCGACTGTGCCAGGGGTATCACCGCCGCCACTCGTGGGCGCGATCATGATGGAGATCGAATGCAGGAAAGCGGACGCGACCAGGTCGCGGAACTGAAACGAAGCAAGGCGCAGGCGCGCAATCTGCTGCTCGGCGCGGTGCTGGTGTTTTTCGTCACGCTGGCGTTTCCGCCGGGCTTCGCGGTCGGCCTGATCCGGGCCATTGCGGAGGCGGCCATGGTGGGGGCGCTGGCCGACTGGTTCGCGGTCGCCGCGTTGTTCCGCCATATCCCGTTGCCGCTGGTCGGCGGTCATACCGCCATCATCCCTCGTCACAAGGACCAGATCGCGGACAACCTGGCGACCTTCGTGCAGGAGAAATTCCTCGATGCCGATTCGCTGGTCGAGCTGATTCGGCGCAACGACCCGGCGCAGCGGCTGGCGCACTGGCTGAGCCGCCCCGCGAATGCGCAACGGGTAGGGCGCGCGGTGCTGCGGATCGCGAGCGGCATGCTGGAGCTGGTCGACGATGCGCGCATCCAGCGTTTTCTGCGCCGCGCCGCCCATGCGGCGATCGACCGCATCGACCTGTCCGGCTCGCTCGCGCAGATCCTCGACGCTCTTACCAGCAACGGGCGCCACCAGGAGCTGCTCGATGCTGCCATTGGGCAGCTGGTGCGGCTGCTGCAGCAGCCGTCGACGCGCGTCTTTATCGCCGGTACCATCGTGAACTGGCTCAAGACCGAGCACCCGCTGAAGGAGAAGGTGTTGCCGACCGAATGGATCGGCACGCATGGATCGGAGATGATCGCGGACGCCGTCAACAAGGTGCTGGACCAGATCGGCGCCGACCCCGAGCATCAGCTGCGGCAGCGCTTCGACGAAGCGGTCGCGCGGCTGGTGGACCGGCTGAAGCACGATGCCGATTTCGCCCGCCGGGTGGACGACATCCGGCGCTATGTGAAGGAAGACGAGGCGCTGAACCGGTATATCGCGGGCCTGTGGGGCAATATGCGCCGCTGGCTCCAGGCCGATATCGCACGCGAGGATTCGGTGCTCGGGGGGCGGGGTGCGGATGCGGCGCGCTGGCTCGGGCAGACGCTGAGCGCGGATGCTTCCCTGCGCGAGGCCATTGATGGACATCTGCAGGATGCGGCCCGCACGCTGGCCCCCGATTTTTCCCGCTTCCTGACCCGGCATATCCGCGACACCGTGCGCGGCTGGGAGGCGCGCGACATGGCGCAGGTGATCGAACTCAATATCGGCAAGGACCTGCAGCGGATCCGCATCAACGGCACCATTGTCGGCGGGGCGATCGGATGTGGCCTCTACCTGATCTCCTGGGGCCTGACGCACTGGCGCGGCATGGTGGACGTGGGCTTCTGAGCCCGGGCGTCCGGCCTGAGTCGAGCCAGGGCGCAAAGCAAAAACGCCGGAGGCGTGGCTGCGCTCCGGCGTTTCAACATGCTTTCGGAATTCGGTGGTGGGGCGTGAGTGACTCGAACACTCGACCTACGGATTAAGAGTCCGCTGCTCTACCAACTGAGCTAACGCCCCAACGAAGTCCGCTATTCTAGCGCCGCGATTGCGGAAATGCAAGCCCCCCGCGCATGGCGCGGCAGGTGGCTACAATGGCGCGCTGTTGCGGAGCCGGCCAGCCGCTGCCGCCCACCAGACCCCCGTAAGGAGCCCCCTTGAGAACGTTGATCCTGACCCATGCCGACGTACTTGTCACGATGGATGCGCAGCGCCGCGAGATCCCCGACGGCGCGCTGGTGGCGCGCGGACCGGAGATCCTGTGGGTCGGGCCGACCGCGGACCTGCCGCCGACCTATCGGGCCAGTCTCGACGATGGCAGCGCGCAGCGGCTGGACATGCGTGGGCACGTCGTGATGCCGGGTCTGGTCAACACCCATCACCACATGTACCAGAGCCTGACCCGCGCGGTGCCGGCCGCGCAGAACGCGGAGCTGTTCGGCTGGCTCGAATCACTCTATCTGCTGTGGGCGCGGCTGACGCCCGAGATGATCCGGGTGTCGACGCGCACGGCGATGGCGGAGCTGATGCTGTCCGGTTGCACTACCACCAGCGACCATCTGTACCTGTATCCGAACGGCTCGCGCCTTGACGATGCGATCGAGGCGGCCACGCAGATGGGCATGCGCTTTCATGCGGCGCGCGGTTCGATGAGCGTGGGACGCAGCCAGGGCGGCCTGCCGCCGGACTCGGTGGTGGAGCAGGAAGCGGCCATCCTGCGCGACAGCCAGCGGCTGATCGAGCAGTACCACGACGATGCGCGCCATGCCATGCTGCGCGTGGTGCTGGCGCCGTGTTCGCCGTTCTCGGTGTCGCGCGATCTGATGCGGGAGTCGGCGGCGATGGCGCGGGCCTACGGTGTCTCGCTGCATACGCACCTGGCCGAGAACGACAACGATGTCGCCTACTCCCTGGAGCGCTTCGGCATGACGCCAGCGCAGTACGCCGAGGATCTGGGCTGGGTCGGGCGCGATGTCTGGCACGCGCACTGCGTCAAGCTCGACGGCGACGGCGTGTCGCTGTTCGCGCGCACCGGCACCGGTGTCGCGCATTGCCCCTGCTCCAATATGCGCCTGGCTTCAGGCATCGCGCCGGTGCGCGCCATGCGCGATGCCGGCGTGCCGGTCGGGCTGGGCGTGGACGGCAGCGCCTCCAACGACGGTGCGCACCTGCTGGGCGAGGCGCGCCAGGCGATGCTGCTGCAGCGGGTCGGCTATGGTCCGGCGGCGATGAGCGCGCGCGAGGCGCTGGAAATCGCCACGCTGGGCGGTGCAAGGGTGCTGAACCGCGACGATATCGGCGCGCTGGCGCCCGGTATGTCGGCGGACGTCGTCGCGTTCGACCTGTCTGCGGTCGGCTATGCCGGGGCAGGGCACGATCCGGTGGCGGCGCTCGTGTTCTGCAATCCCGGCACGGTGTCGACCAGCGTGATCAACGGCCGCGTGGTGGTCAGCGAGGGCCGGCTGCTGACGGCGGATCTGCCGGCCGTGGTGGCGCGGCATCGGGAGCTGGCGCGCGAGCTGGTGCAGGGCGCGCGCTGAAGCAGGGTGGGCTGAAACAGGGCGGGCTGAAACAGGGCGGGCTGAAGCGGCGAGGCGCGGCTCGAGCAAGGCGCGCCGAAAAGAACAGGTTCGGGAAAGGCAGGACCACGAACAAAAACGCCGGAGGCATGGCTGCGCTCCGGCGTTCTCATCTGGCTTTGCGAATTCGGTGGTGGGGCGTGAGTGACTCGAACACTCGACCTACGGATTAAGAGTCCGCTGCTCTACCAACTGAGCTAACGCCCCAACGAAGAACGAGATTCTAACATGATGCGCGGAAATGTCAACGCATCGAAACGTGCTGGTCGCAGGCCCGGCGTTTGCTTGCCTGGTGGAGCGGGTACGTGGCGCTGGGTGCGCGAGTGCAGCCGCGTGCCCGGCGGCAGCGGAACTCCGCGCGCGGATTGCAGTCTGCGACATGACCGATCACCACGCAGGACTATTGCCGCGACGGCGGCGTAGCCATGTTAGGATGCCCAATCACTTGCAACGGAGGGCTGTACCGATGGATATCAAGTTCCAGGAGCAAGATCGTTATGACATCAATAACGAAGGCTTGCTGTTTCATGCCATTGTCGACGGCCAGAAGGTGACGTGCGTGGTCACGCGCGAGGCGCTGTGGGAAGGCTTCAGTGCCGATCAGGTGCTGTCGCTGGAAGAGGCGTTCCGCGCCGGCCGTGAAACGATCGAGCGCGCGGCTGTCGTGCTGATCGAGCAGGGTGCGCCCGAGCCCATCGTGGTGAAGCGCGCGCACGTGGCGCCCGTCTGAGGACGGATGCCAGCATCCGGACCCCGTGTCCGGCATGCACCGCAAGTCGTCAAGCGAGGCGCCGGTTCGATACCGGCGTTTCTTTTTGGGTCGATGTGGAAATCATCCCTGCGCGACGCCCTTCCCGGATGCAGCGCCCGGGCGCGCCACCGCCGCGCGATCAGCGGGCGATGGTATCGGCGGAAGCTGGCCCGGCTGACGCTGGCCCGGCTGACGCTGCCTGCGCGGATTGCTGCGGATCCGCGGCAGCCGGTTCATGCCGGCACTCCTCGAACACCCTGACATTGCAGGAAGCGCAGATGCGCTGATCGAGCCTTGGCACGATGGTCTGCAGGGCCTGGCGCTTGGTGGGGAAGATATTGCCCTTGCCAAGCTTGTCCAGGAATCCGGTCTGCGCCCAGGTCTGCATCACCTGCGTGCGGGGGCGATGGAAATAGAGATCGCCGCCGATGGCGCGCCGCTCGGCCAGCTCGGCTTCCCACATTTCGGCGCCGGCCAGGTCGATGAAATTCATGCTCTTGGTCATCGCCAGCAGATGCACCTGGGTCGGGTTCTGCGCGCGCGCCTCGTGCAGGCGATCGGTCACGTACTGCACGGCGCCGAAGAAAATCGCGCCTTCCATCCGGATCAGCTTCAGCTGCGGGCATTCGGGCTGCGGGCGTCGCAGTTCGTCCAGCGGCGTGAAGCGCCGGTCGGGGTCGTCGGCGTCGGGCACCAGGGTGCGCACCGCGGGCCGCGAGGTGCGGTACAGATAAGCCACCAGCGACAGCATGGTACCGAGCAGCACGGCCATTTCCAGCCGGATCACCAGCGTGGCGACGAAGGTGCTCAGCGCGATGGCGAACTCGGTGCGCGACAGCCGGGCGATTCGCCGCAGGCGAGCGAAATCGAACAGGCCCCATGCCACCAGCAGCAGCATGGCGGCAATGGCCGCCAGCGGGATCTGCGCCAGCACCGGCGCACTGACCGCCACCAGCACCACCAGCAGCGTCGCCGAGAACACGGCGGCCAGCGGCGTCTGGGCACCGGCCTCGAAGTTGGGCATCGAGCGGTTCAGCGAACCGCAGGACAGGTAGGCAGAGAAGAAGCCGCCGGCGATGTTCGACAGGCCCTGGCCGATGAACTCGCGATTGGCGTCGATATGCTGTCCCGAGCGCAGCGCCACGGCCTTGGCGATCGAGATCGACTGTCCCAGTGCGACGATGGTCAGCGCCGAGGCGATGCCAAGCAGATCGGGGATGGCGCGCCAGGAGATATCGGGGACGTGGAACGGCGGCAGGGCTGCCGGAATCGGGCCAACCACGTCCACGTAATGGCCGCCGCCCCAGCCGGTGCGATTCAGCAGCAGGGCGAACAGGAAGCCCGCCAGCAATCCGATCAGCATGAAGGGCAGGCGCCGGGAGGCGCGCCGCACCAGCAGCGTCACCGCCAGCGTGATGGCGCCGACCGCCGCCGCGCTCCAGTTGATCGTCGAGCTGTTCTCGAAGAGAAAGCGCACCACGCCGAAGGCGGTGGTGCCGGTGGGCACCTGCAGGCCGAACAGGTCCTTGAGTGCGTACAGCGCGATCAGCGCCGCCGCGCCGCAGGTGAAGCCGAGCAATACCGAGGGCGAGATGAAGTTGGCGAGCGATCCCAGCCGCAGGGTGCCGACCGCCAGCTGCAGCAGACCCACCAGCACCGTCACCGCGAGTGCCAGGTTGATGTACTCCGGACTGCCGGCGAACGCCACTGGGCTGAGCATGGCGAACAGCGCCAGCGAATTGGCGTTGGTCGGCCCGGACATCACGTGCCAGCTGGAGCCGAACAGCGCCGCGACAATGCAGGGCACCACCGCGGCGTAGATGCCATAGGCCGGCGGCAGCCCCGCCAGGGTGGCGAAGGCCACACCCTGGGGCAGCACCAGCACGGCGCCGAGCAGGCCGGCCAGCAGGTCGGCGCGCAGCGTGATGCGGTTGACCCGGCCAACCCACGCCGGCAGTAGCCGCCGCAGGCGGGCAGGGTTGCCGGCGGAAGGCGCGGTGATCGGCATGCGCTCGCCCCGTCAGCCCAGCTGCAGCGTCGCCACGACCGGCGTGTGGTCGGAGGGCTGCTCCCACGCGCGGGGCACGCGATCGATCACGCAGCCGGTGCAGCGCTCGCGCAGCGCCGGCGACAGCAGGATATGGTCGATGCGCAGTCCCGCATTGCGGCGGAAGGCGAGCATCCGGTAGTCCCACCAGGAGAACGCCTTCTCGGGCTGCTCGAAGAGGCGGAAAGCGTCGGCCAGCCCCAGTTCCTGCAGCTTGCGGAACGCCTCGCGCTCGGCCGGCGAAACCAGGTTCTGGCCTTCCCACTTCGCCGGGTCGTGCACATCGCGGTCTTCTGGCGCGATATTGAAGTCGCCCAGCAGCGCGAGCTTCGGATACCGCTGCATTTCGGCGCGCAGCCACTCGTTCAGCGCGGTCAGCCACTGCATCTTGTAGGCGAATTTCTCGCTGTCGGGCGACTGGCCGTTGGGGAAGTAGGCGCAGACCAGGCGCACATCGCCGTAGGTCGCCGCCACTACGCGCTGCTGCGCGTCCTCGAAGCCGGGGATATTGCGCACCACGTCGGCCGCCGCTGGCAGTGTGGTGTTCCTGGCCAGGATGGCGACGCCGTTATAGGTCTTCTGGCCGACGTAGACGCTGCGAAAGCCGGCGCTTTCCAGTTCCGCCAGCGGGTATTTGTCCTCCGGCAGCTTCAGTTCCTGCAGGCACAGCGCGTCGATCGGTGTATCGGCCTTTTCCTGCGCGATCAACCAGTCGAGCACCTGCGGCAGGCGGATCTTCAGTGAATTGACGTTCCAGGTGGCGATGCGCAGCGTCGACGGCAGGGTCACGGGCACCGGTGGCGGCAGTGTGGAGCCGGCGGCCGGAGCCGCCGGGGCCGTGCCATCCCCGGCCATCTGCATGTCGCTCATGCCGCCATCCCGCCGTGACGCAGCAGCGCATCGATCTGCGGCGGGCGGCCGCGGAACGCAACGAACGAGTCCATCGCCGGCCGGCTGCCGCCCACCGACAGGATCTCCCGGTGGTAGCGCGCGCCGGTTTCCGCATCGAGCACGCTGCCGCTGAGCTGGGCCGCTTCCTCGAACGCCGCGTAGACATCGGCGGACAGCACCTCGGCCCACTTGTAGCTGTAGTAACCGGCCGCATAGCCGCCAGCGAAGATGTGGCTGAAGGTATTGGGCCAGCGCGACAGCGGGTACTGCGGCACGACATGGATGCGATCGTTGATCTGGCGCGACAGCTCCAGCACCGAGGTGTCCCCGGCGGGATCGAAGTCCGTATGCAGGTGCATGTCGAACGCCGAGAAGACGATCTGGCGCAGCGTCATCATGCCGTTCTGGAAGTTCTTCGCCGCCAGCATCCGCTCGAACAGGGGGCGTGGCAGCGGCTCGCCGGAGTCGATATGCGCGGTCATGCCGGCCAGCACTTCGTACTCCCAGCAGAAGTTCTCCATGAACTGCGACGGCAGCTCGACGGCATCCCATTCGACGCCGTTGATGCCGGACACACCGAGCTCGCCGACCTGGGTCAGCATATGGTGCAGGCCGTGGCCGAACTCATGGAACAGCGTGATCACTTCGTCGTGCGTGAACAGCGCAGGACGATCGCCGACCGGTGCCGAGAAGTTGCAGGTCAGGTAGGCGACCGGCGTCTGCACGCGGCCATCGGCATGCAGGCGGCGCCCGCGGGCGTCGTCCATCCAGGCGCCGCCGCGCTTGCCTTCACGCGCATACAGGTCGATGTAGAACTGCGCCTGCAGTTCACCCTTCAGGTTGGTGACGCGATAGAAGCGCACGTCCGGGTGCCAGGTCTGCGCCTGGTCGGCCTCGATCCGCACCGAGAACAGCTTCTGCGCGACGTCGAACAGGCCCTGCAGCACCTTGTGTTCCGGGAAGTACTGCTTGACCTCGTGTTCGGAGAAGGCATAGCGCTGCTGGCGCAGCTTCTCCGATGCGTAGGCGATGTCCCAGGGCGCGAGTTCGGTCAGGCCCAGTTCGCTGGCGGCGAACTGGCGCAGTTCCTGCCAGTCCTGCTCGGCATAGGGGCGCGCGCGGGCCGCCAGTTCTTCCAGGAAGCCGACCACTTCCTCCGGCGACTTGGCCATCTTCGGGACCAGCGACAGTTCGCCGAAATTGCGATAGCCGAGCATGCGCGCTTCCTCGCCGCGCAGCGCGAGTTGCTCGCGCATGTTCTGCGTGTTGTCCCAGTCGGGCTGGCCGCTGCCGTGCTGCGGGCCGAGCTCCGAGGCACGCGTGACGTTGGCCTCGTACAGGGTCTGGCGCAGCGCGCGATCGTCGGCGTACTGCAGCACCGGGAAGTAGGAGGGGAAGTGCAGTGTGAACTTCCAGCCGGGTTTGCCGTCCTTCTGCGCCGCCTCGCGCGCGGCTTCGATGGTGTCCGCGGGCAGGCCGGCCAGGCGTGCCTCGTCCTCGACGATCAGCGCATAGCCGTTGGTGGCGTCCAGCACGTGGTCGGAGAAGGCCTTGCCCAGCTGAGCCTGCTGCTCCTGGATTTCGGCAAAGCGCGGCTTGCGGTCCTCGGGCAGCTCGGCGCCGCCCAGGCGAAAGCCGCGCAGCTCGTTCTCCAGCAGCTGCTTGCGTGCCGACGGCAGCCCGTCGAATTCGGGACTGGCGGCCAGCGCCTTGTACTTTTCATAGAGCGCCAGGTTCTGGCCCAGCGACGACCAGAATTCCGTCATGCGCGGCAGGTTTTCGGCGTGGGCCTGGCGCAGCGCGGGCGTGTCCGCAACCGAGCTGAGGTGGCCGACCACGCCCCAGGCGCGGCCGAGCGGCTCGGTGGCGTTTTCCAGCGTCTCGACGACGGCTTCCCAGGTCGCTTCCGTCTCGGGCGATGCGACCTGCTCCACGGCCTGCTGGGCAGCGGCGAGCAACTGGTCCAGTGCCGGGCCGATGTGTTCGGGGCGGATCTCCTCGAAGCGGGGCAGGTCGGTAAAGTCGAGCAGGGGATTGCTGCCGGATTGGGCGTTCTCGGGGAGGGTCTTGGCGGCTTGATCCATGGCGTTATCTCGTTCCTTGCCTCCGTGGCGGAGGCGATGCCTGACAGCTTGGGGCGGGGGTGCGGCTTTTCCAGTCGCTATTTTGCCGCTTGCACCGCGGACTTGCCCGGCGCGGCAATGGCGCGCCGATCCCCGGCAGTGTGTCAGCCTGCGGCCCGTTCGGCCGCTTCCAGCGTGTTGACCAGCAGCATGGTAATCGTCATCGGGCCGACGCCGCCCGGCACGGGAGTGATATAGCCGGCCACTTCCCGTACGCCGTTGAAATCCACGTCACCGCACAGCTTGCCGGCATCGTCGCGGTTCATGCCGACGTCGATCACCACGGCGCCCGGCTTGACCATGTCGGCGGTGATGATGTTGCGCCGGCCCACCGCGGCCACGATGACGTCGGCCTCGCGGGTGTGCGCGGCGAGGTCGCGGGTCTTGCTGTTGCAGATGGTGACGGTGGCGCCCGCCTGCAGCAGCAGCATTGCCATTGGCTTGCCCACGATATTCGAGGCACCGACCACCACGGCGCGCGCGCCGCGCAGCTGGTACTCGATGGACTCCAGCATCTTCATGCAGCCGTAGGGCGTGCAGGGGCGGAACAGCGGCGCGCCGGTCATCAGCGCGCCGGCGTTGGCGACGTGAAAGCCGTCGACGTCCTTCTCGGGGGCGATCGCCTCGAGTACCTTGTGGCTGTCGATGTGCCTTGGCAGCGGCAGCTGCACCAGGATGCCGTGGATCTTCGGGTCGCGATTGAGGGCGTCGATGCGCGCCAGCAGATCGGCTTCCGACAGGTCGGCGGGGTAGCGGTCCAGCGAGGAGAAGAAGCCATTGTCCTCGCACGCCTTGACCTTGTTGCGCACATAGACCTGACTGGCCGGGTCCTCGCCCACCAGGACCACGGCGAGCCCCGGCTGGTGACCGCGCTCGGTCAGGCGGGCGGCGCGCAGGGCGGCTTCGGAACGAATTTGCTTGGCAAGGGCGTTGCCGTCGATCAGTTGGGCGGGCATTGGCTTGAGGCGCAGGTGCGGCAGAGGTGAAAACGGGATGCGGCCGGCGTGGTTGCCCCCGCGCAGGGCGGGCGGGCCGGGACGCCGTGCAAAACAACGATTATAAGGCTTGACGCGATCATGCCGGCCGGGCTGCGTGCCGCTCGCCCGGTTGCGAGGGACAGGCCGTTGGCGCCCGCGGTCGCCCTGCCGCGCCTGCGGCCTTCCGCTCAATGGCCGAACACTGCGTGAAACCGCGCCTTCGCCTGCTCCCACGCAGCGCGCTCCTCGGCTGCGTCAGGCGGTGTGACGAACCATTCGGCCAGGCACGGGGCGGCATACGCCCATTGCGCCGGCGGCAACGACGTCGCCAGGGCCCAGATCGCTTGCCGGGCGCTGTCGAAGCGCCCGTCGAAGCGCCTCCCGTGCGCACCCGTTTGCAGGCGCTCCCGCTCGCTCTCCTGGACCCAGAGCCTGCCAAGACAATATGCCAGCCATTCACGCCGCTCGGCGGTCGAGAGCCGGGCGCGCACCAACGGGACCGCGCTGACGACCGCCGACCGCGGCAGCTTGTCGTGCCGGACCCGCGCCGGCCCGTTCCACGCCTCCTGCGGGCGCAGGGGAAGCAGCTGCGCCAGGCAGGCGCGCAGATCGTCCGCATCGAGGCGCGCGATCATCTCCCAGGCCCGCCGAACCAGGGCGCCGTCCCGATCGGTCACCGCATCGAGCTGGTGCGCAAACTGCGCCGCCGCGGCGAGCGCCGCCGGCGTCCGGCACGGTGGCATGCGTTCCAGCAGCCCGATCCAGTCGCCGGCAAGATGGCGGGCGTGCTCTTCGACATCGGCCCAGCGTCCAGGCCAGGCGCGGGCATCGGTCACGCCGATCCATTCCGCGCACCGGTTGCATATCGCCCCGGCGAGCTCGGCAAGCTGGATCGGGTGGCCTGCCTGCGCAAGTGGCTCAGCCAGGGCGCTGAAGCAGGCGAGGTCCCCCAATTCGCCCCAGTTGCCTTCCTGCACCCAGACTTGTGCGGCCTTGACCTGCTCGGCCGGAGGCAGGTCGAGGATGACCCCGACGACGCGATCCCGTTCGGTCTGCTGGTTGCGCTGTGGCCATTGGGCCAGTAGTCCATAGTCGCCATGGTCGCGCGCCAGTCGCGCGACAGAGGCGAACGTCGCTTCGGCGAGGCCGGCGTCGTCGATGTGGTTGCGTCTCTGATAGAGCACGTCCTTCAGCAGCGCCGATCGGTCCGACGGTGCCAGCGTCGAGACATGGAGGCCGGCAGATGCCACGGCCTGCAGTCGGGTGGTGTCCGGTGCCTTCATCTGACACAGCGGCAGCAGCGCGCCAAGCAGTGTCAGCGTCTCGCCGTGTTCGCCGCCCATCGCCGCTTGCCACAGGGTGTCCCATGCCGCCTGATCCGGCAGGTAGCGCAGGAAGGCGGCACGAAGATGCAGCCGCCGTGGCTCCGTCAGGGCGGCGCTCTCCATGCGCTGCGCAATCCCGTCAAGAAGCTGGAGTTGTTGCTTTGCCCTCGCGGCATACAGGTACAGCCCCGTCGACGCCGGGTGGGCGGCGCCAAGTAGCCAGGCGAGAGCGTGGTACAGCCGCTCTCCCGGCAGGGAGAAGACCGTGTCCAGCAGCAGGGCCATACACTTCCCAGACGCATCGTCATCGCGCTCGCCGGATGGGTGCGAGCCCGGGACGGGCGGCAGGAGCCGGGCAAGCAAGGCGATCAGCCCCCCCTGCTGTCCGGCATCGAGTGTCTCCTGCGCGGCGCCCTCAAGCAGGTCCCGCCACACGTCGGCGGCATCCTGATCGGCGCCTGTGCGCGCCAGCGCGCCGGCGACAATCGAGTGCGTGTCGACGTGACAGGGAGCGGGATAGGCTCGAACCAGTTCAAGCGCGGCGCGCGCATCGGGCAGCAAGTGGGCGGCGATGGTGGCCAGATCGCCTCTTCCCTGCAGCAGCAGGGCCCGGCGCAGCAGGGCCCGCCGCAGCCGCGCGGACTGGGTGAGCGGTTCGGCGGCGATGCGTTCAGCACACGCCACCTGGGTGTCGCCGCTCATCTTGAGCGCACTGTCGCCGAGGCACTCAGCCAGCGCATCCATCGGCATTGCGCGCAGTGGTGGCGGCAGCCGCAGGGCCTGCGCGAGGAGCGCCTGGAAGCAGGTGCCGTGCGAGGACGAAGGCAATCCGCGCAGCCGATGGGCCAAGGCGACCAGTACCGCAGCACGGGAATGCGGCGCAAGGGTGGCGAAGGAATTCCCGGGGTCGTCGGAGAGCACTGCCTGGAACTCGTCCACCGTCCATACGGTTGCCGCCTGCCGAAGGGCCACGTCATGGCGTGCCCGGTGCTGGAGCCGGCTCTGCAAGGGCTTCGACACCTGATGCTCGAGGCGCAGCCGGGCCTGCATCGGCATCAGGTCGAGGATCGCCTCGTGCACGGCCGTCGGCAGCAGCTCAAAGGAGGACAGGACGACTTGCCGCGCGGCATCCGCCACCCCATCACCAGCTCTCGGAACGCAGGCACTGGCGGGCGCGCGGGGACCCGGTGCGAGGACCACGGCAGGGCCCTGTGTGCAGGATCGAATCGGGACGGGCGGGGAGGGCGGGGAGGGGTGCGGGAGAGAAGGGGCGGTGCCCGGGTCGGTAAGGTTGGCTTGCATGACGGCGTTTGCGTCAACCGGCGGTGGGCGGCCGGTATGGCGCCCGGCGGCCGCGGTTGGCGAGGCCGGCATTCTCGCCACGGGTGGACGAGGAGCGCGATCCGAAATCAGCGGCGGCTGTCGGTTCTGCCTCCCGGTGGGTCGCGAGGGACGCGCGACCGGCCCTACTGCGCTGCTTCGCCGCCCTTGTGCGACAGTGCCAGGCGCAGCAGGTCCGCCACGGTGTTGACGTTCAGCTTTTCCATGATGTTGGCGCGGTGCGCCTCCACCGTCTTGATCGAGATGCCCAGGTCGTCGGCGATCTGCTTGTTCAGCCGGCCGGCGACGATGCGCTCGAGCACCTGCTGCTCGCGCGTGGTCAGCTTGCCCAGCAGGTCCTGGGCAGCGCGCTGTTCACGAGCCGCGGAGTGGTCGGCGCGGGCTTTCTGCAGCATCCGTTCGACCAGCGAGCGCAGCTCGGACTCATCGAATGGCTTCTCGATGAAGTCGATCGCGCCCTTCTTCATGGTGGACACGGCCATCGGCACGTCGCCGTGGCCCGTGATGAAGACGATGGGCAAGTGGATGTTCTCGGCGATCATCCGCTCCTGCAGCTCGGGGCCGCTCATGCCGGGCATCCGCACATCGAGGATCAGGCAGGAGACCTGGCCGGCATCGTAGGCCGCCAGGAACTGCTCCGCGCTGGCGAAGCTGCGCACCTGGTAGCCGTTGCCCTCCAGCAGCCATGTCAGGGAGTCGCGCATGGCCTCATCGTCGTCGACGATGAAGACAGTTTCGCCACGGGCTTGCGTGAGGTTCTGCGCTGCGGTCATGGAGTCTCCTGATGCTGCTTGTCTGCGATGTGGCTAGTGTAACCCTGCCAGCACTCGGGCGAACAGCCCCGAAAGTGGGACCGCGCGCCCGTTACCCCGCTTACTGGTCGCCGGTGTCCGGCTGCAGGGGCAGCATGATTTTAAACGTACAGCCGACTCCATCGGCATTGTTCTCCACCCACAACCGGCCCTGGTGCGACTCGATGATCGAGCGGCAGATGTTCAGGCCCATGCCCATGCCATCGGACTTGGTGCTGAAGAAGGGCTCGAACAGGCGTTCCTTGGTCGCTTCGTCCACGCCTGGACCCTGGTCGATCACGTCGATGCAGATGATCGGGCCGAACTCGCCGGTGTCGACATGGGCGTGCAGCCTGACCACGCCCGAGGCCCGCATCGCCGGCAGGCCTGCCATTGCTTCGACAGCGTTCTTCAGCAGGTTGACCAGCACCTGCTCGATCAGCACCGGGTCGACGAACAGCAGCAGCGGCGGAGGCGGCAGACGGGTCAGGATGGTGACCCGACGGCGGGTCGCCTCCAGGTCGGCGAGGCCGACTGCATCGGCGACGATCTCGTGCAGCGCGGTTTCGCGCCGCTGCGGCTGGCTGCGTTTGACGAAGCCGCGGATACGGCTGATGATCGTGCCGGCCCGCACGGCCTGCGCCGAGGTCTTCTCCAGGATCGGCATCAGGTCCTCGGGGGTGCTGCGGCCCGAACGCAACCGCGCCACGGCGCCCATGCAGTAGTTGTTGATCGCCGCCAGCGGCTGGTTCAGCTCGTGCGCCAGCGATGAAGCCATCTCGCCCATGGTGGTCAGGCGGCTGGTGAACTGCAGCCGTTCCTCATGCTGGCGCGCCATTTCCTCCGCGCCCTTGCGCACCGTGATGTCGGTGGCGATCTGCATCTGCGCGAGGTGGCCGTCGACCCACTGGATATAGCGGCGCCGCACTTCGAACCACTTCTGCATGTCGGGCACGTAGATCTCGCGCGCATCCGAGGAGTAGGGCATCAGCTCCGACGCGGGCAGGCCGGCGTAGGCATCGACGAAGTCGGTATGGTCGCCGGTGACCTGTTCCTTCTCCACCTCGCCGCCCGCCAGCTTCAGATGGCCCTCGGCTTCCCAGCCGAACAGCTGGCGGTAGTAGCGGTTGGCGAACAGCAGCTCCGGCTTGTCGGTGGCCAGCACCGACACCGCGGCGTCCAGGCTTTCCAGCACGGTCGTGAAGCGTTCGTGCGCGGCGGCCAGTTCTTCGCGGGCCCGCTTGGGCTCGGTGATATCGGTCATCGAACTCATCCAGCCGGTATGGCGGCCGCGGCTGTCGATCAGCGGCGAGACGTACATCCGTGCGAAGAAGCTGGTGCCGTCGCGGCGCATGACGCGCATCTCGTAACCGCCGGCCGGCGACTTGCCCTGCAGCGTCAGGTCGATCTGGCGCTGCATCTCCTGCTGGTCGTTGGGCGGCCAGTAGGGGAAGGGCGGCACGCGGCCGACCAGGTCGTGCTCCTGCCAGCCGGTCATGCGGCAGAAGGCCGGATTGACGTAGGTGATGCGGCCATTCAGGTCCAGCGCGCGCAGGCCGATCAGCATCGAGTTTTCCATCGCGCGCCGGAACGAGGTTTCGGCCAGCAGCGCGCGCTGCGCCTCGGAGCGGCGGCTGGTATGGCGCCACATGCTCCACAGGCTCCACAGCAGGAAGCAGGACAGGCCGACCACCAGCCACAGCAGCATGTTGTTGGGCAGGTTGGAGGCGGGCGGATAGGCGTCGGCACGCAGCGACAGCGAGTGGCCCGGCGGGTCCAGCAGCACCTCGTAGGACAGCGCGGTGGAGGGCACCGGCCGCAGCGAGGTGCTGGCGCGCAGCTGGTTGTTCTTGTCGATCAGCGAGAAGCGGTAGCGCTCGGTCAGCTCGGGCGGCAACAGATGGGTCAGGATGCCGTTGATCGAGTACAGCGCGCCGAGCGTGCCAAGGAACTCGTTGTCCCGCACGATCGGCACCTGCATCAGCATGAAGCTCTCGCCGCGCTCGTTGGTCAGCGGGCGCGAATACACCACGCGCTGGGTTTCGCGCGCGGTATCGAAGGTATCGAGGACGTCCGGCTCCAGCGCCTGGTCCTGCGTCTCGCGCAGGCGCGCGGCGAACTCGGAGGTCGAGGGCAGCGACCAGCGGGCCCGGCGCGTGGCATCGAGCCAGTTGATGAAGACGATCTCCGGATTCTCGCGCAGCACCTCCTGCGCGGCCGTGCGATAGGCGCGCTGATCCATCTGCTGGGAGGCGATGTCGCGCGCCAGCGAGGCGAGCTGATCCTGGTTGCTCAGCAGCGACAGCCTGACGCGCTGCTGGGCCCACGCGGCATCCCGGTACAGCGCGTCGCGCTGCTGCTGCCGCTCGGTTTCATGCAGCGACCACAGGATGATGCCCATCGCGCCGGAGAACAGCACGATGGCCACCAGCGGAATGAACATGAACCAGCTGGTGGCGACGAGGTTGCGCCAGCGCAGCCACCAGAGCCCCCGCGGCGGCCCGGCGAAGGGCCGCCCGCCGCCGTCCTCCGTATCGTCGTCGTTGCCCAGGCCTTCCAGGCTGTCCAGCGGCGTCAGGCTGCTCAACTGGTCGATCGGCGCATCCGAACCCTGGCCCGCGCGTGCCGCCGCTGCATTGCGTATCATGCCGCCCCCCGCGGCGCGCGCGTGCGGGCCGGCTTCCCCGGCCGAGTCGCGGCGCGCATGGGCGGCGTCGGGAGGAATCACGGTCGGGATCTGGCCGGGCAGCAGCCGGCGGGCAAAACGAAAGATGAAGGACATGGCGGGATTGACGACTTGGCGCCCAGTGTAGCTGCAATGTTGCAGTGCGTCGCTTGGGGAAAGCGCCTATGCAAAATCCGGGTTTCTACCAATGAACCGCAAGCCTTTGTCAGTACTGGCTTTCCGGGTGTCTTGGTGCGTTGCGGCATTATTTCACATTACGAGAAACCATACCGTAATTTGAAAAAATGGCTTGTGCTGCCAAAACGGTATCCATAGAATCGGTGCGACCGAACGATGTGGCAGGACGGCGGTCGGACCTTGTCCGGACCCGGCGCAATGCCGGCCCACCCGCCGCATCGTCGAACCGAATCCCGTCAGTCAGCGTCGGACCGGCCGGGACCCGAAGGGCGCGCGCGTACGCGCGCCATGCCGCCCGCGCGATGAAACGCGGGCGGTCAGACAGGGACCGCTGTTTTGCGCACGAATTCCTCAAGGAGACGATCCATGTCCGCCGTACCAGAGCAGATCCTTGGCGCAGCCGCCGCCAACGATGGCGATCCCCAGGAAACCCAGGAGTGGCTCGAGGCCCTGCAGGGCGTGCTGGCCGCCGAAGGATCCGAACGCGCCGCGTTCCTGATCGACAAGCAGATCGAATATGCCCGCGTCAATGGCGTGACGCAGCCCTTCCACGCCGAAACGCCCTATATCAACACCATTCCGGTCGAGCAGCAGGCGCGCATCCCGGGTGACCAGGACATCGAGCACCGCATCCGCTCGTACTCGCGCTGGAACGCGATGGCGATGGTGCTGCGGGCCAACAAGCACACCAACGTCGGCGGCCATATCTCGTCGTACGCGTCGGCCGCGACGCTCTATGACGTCGGCTACAACCACTTCTGGCACGCGCCGTCCGACAAGCACGGCGGCGACCTGGTCTTCGTGCAGGGCCACTCGGCGCCCGGCGTCTACTCGCGCGCCTTCCTGCTGGGCCGCCTGACCGAGGAGCAGCTCGACAACTTCCGCCAGGAAGTCGACGGCAAGGGCATCTCGTCGTACCCGCACCCGTGGCTGATGCCGGATTTCTGGCAGTTCCCGACGGTGTCGATGGGTCTGGGCCCGATCATGGCCATCTATCAGGCCCGCTTCATGAAATACCTGGAAAGCCGGGGCCTGGTGCCGAAGCTGGGCGAGCGCAAGGTGTGGGCGTTCCTTGGCGACGGTGAGACGGACGAGCCGGAATCGCTGGGCGCGATCGGCATGGCGGGGCGCGAGAAGCTGGACAACCTGGTCTTCGTCATCAACTGCAACCTGCAGCGCCTGGACGGCCCGGTGCGCGGCAACGGCAAGATCATCCAGGAGCTGGAGTCGGAATTCCGCGGCTCGGGCTGGAACGTGATCAAGGTAGTGTGGGGCAGCCGCTGGGATTCGCTGCTGGCCCGCGACACCAAGGGCCTGCTGATGAAGCGCATGATGGAATGCGTGGACGGCGAGTACCAGACCTTCAAGGCGAAGAACGGCGCCTATGTGCGCGAGCATTTCTTCAATACGCCGGAACTGAAGGCGATGGTCGCCGACTGGTCCGACGATGACATCTGGCGCCTGAATCGCGGCGGCCACGACCCGCACAAGATCTACGCCGCCTACAAGGCCGCCAGCGAGCACAAGGGGCAGCCGACGCTGATCCTCGCCAAGACCATCAAGGGCTATGGCATGGGCGACGCCGGCCAGGCGATGAACATCACCCACCAGCAGAAGAAGATGCCGGTGGAGGCGATTCGCCGCTTCCGCGATCAGTTCGAGATCCCGGTGCCGGACGACAAGCTGGAAGAGGTGCCCTATGTCACCTTCGAGGAAGGCTCGAAGGAGCTGGAGTACATGCGCGCCCGCCGCATGGAACTGGGCGGCTACCTGCCGGCGCGGC
Organism: Cupriavidus sp. AU9028; assembly: GCF_019795295.1. GTDB lineage: Bacteria > Pseudomonadota > Gammaproteobacteria > Burkholderiales > Burkholderiaceae > Cupriavidus. The sequence goes on from NZ_JAIMCG010000018.1 coordinate 73,209, forward strand.
GCCAGAAGGCCGAGCCGCTGAAGGTGCCCGAGCTGGCCGCGTTCGAGGCGCTGCTCAAGGGCACGGGCGAAGGCCGCGAGGTCTCGACCACGATGGCGTTCGTGCGGATCCTGAACACGCTGCTCAAGGACAAGCAGATCGGCAAGCACGTGGTGCCCATCGTGCCGGACGAGTCGCGCACCTTCGGCATGGAAGGTCTGTTCCGCCAGATCGGCATCTGGAACCAGCAAGGCCAGAAGTACGTGCCGGAAGACCACGACCAGCTGATGTTCTACAAGGAGTCGGAAACCGGTCAGGTCCTGCAGGAAGGCATCAACGAGGCCGGCGCCATGTGCGACTGGATCGCCGCCGCCACGTCGTACTCGACGCACGGCGTGCAGATGATCCCGTTCTACATCTACTACTCGATGTTCGGCATCCAGCGGATCGGCGACCTGTGCTGGGCCGCGGCCGACATGCGCTCGCGCGGCTTCCTGCTGGGCGGCACCTCGGGCCGCACCACGCTGAACGGCGAGGGCCTGCAACACGAGGACGGCCATTCGCACGTGTTCCACGCGGCGATCCCGAACTGCATCTCGTATGACCCGACCTTCCAGTACGAACTGGCGGTGATCGTGCAGGACGGCATGCGCCGCATGTACGCCGAGCAGGAAGACGTCTACTACTACCTGACGGTGATGAACGAGAACTACGAGCATCCGGCCATGCCGGCTGGCGTGGAGCAGGACATCATCAAGGGCATGTACGCGTTCCGCAAGGGCGTCGAGAACAGCAACGCGCCGCGCGTGCAGCTGCTGGGCTCGGGCACCATCTTCCGCGAGGTGATGGCCGCCGCCGACCTGCTGAAGAAGGACTGGGGCGTCGAATCGGATCTGTGGAGCTGCCCGAGCTTCACCGAGCTGGCCCGCGAAGGCCAGGCCGCCGAGCGCTGGAACCTGCTGCACCCGACCGAGACCCCGCGCGAGTCGTTCGTCACGCAGAAGCTCAAGTCCGTGCGCGGTCCGGTAATTGCCTCGACCGACTACGTGCGCGCCTTCGCCGAGCAGATCCGCCCGTTCGTGCCGCGCCGCTACGTGGTGCTCGGCACCGACGGCTTCGGCCGCTCGGATACCCGCGAGAAGCTGCGCCACTTCTTCGAGGTCGATCGCCACTGGGTCACCGTCGCATCGCTGAAGGCCCTGGCCGACGAAGGCGCGATCGGGCATGACAAGGTGGCCGAGGCGATCCGCAAGTACAACCTCGACCCGAACAAGCCGAACCCGATGTCGGTCTGACCGGCTGTCACTCCCGCGAACCCCCCAGGCACGGCAACCCCCCGCGCCCGGACCGCGACGGAGCCGCCCTTGTGGCGCTTCCGGCACGGACCGGGCGCGAGGCGTGACAGGGGCGGGCAGGCGCTCGAAGCCGACGCCACCGCTGCCTGTGCGTGCCGTCCTGTCCAGGAGACACTGAATGAGTCAAGCGATTGAAATCAAGGTGCCGGATATCGGCGACTACGACGCCGTTCCCGTCATCGAAGTACACGTGAAGCCGGGCGATACCATCAACGCGGAAGATGCGCTGGTGACGCTGGAGTCCGACAAGGCGACCATGGACGTGCCGTCGCCGCGTGGCGGCACCGTCAAGGAAGTGAAGATCAAGGTCGGAGACAATGTCTCCGAGGGCTCGGTGCTGGTGATGCTGGAGCCCGCCGAAGGCGGCGCTGCTGCTCCTGCCCCCGCCGCCTCGACGCCCGCGCCCGCACCGGCGGCGGAAACGAAGCTCGAATCGGCGCCCGCTGCCGCGCCTGCCGCAGCCCCTGCCGCCGGTGGCGGCGCGGGCGGCACGATCGAGGTCAAGGTCCCCGATATCGGCGACTATGACGGCGTGCCGGTGATCGAGATCCACGTCAAGCCGGGCGATACCATCCAGGCCGAGGACGCGCTGATCACGCTGGAGTCCGACAAGGCCACCATGGACGTGCCGTCGCCGTCCGCCGGTGTGGTCAAGGAGATCAAGGTCAAGGTCGGGGACAACGTCGCCGAAGGCACGCTGATCCTGACGCTGGAAGCGCAGGGGGCTGCGCCGGCTGCCGCCCCCGCGGCGGCTCCGGCCCCGGCTCCTGCTGCCGCACCGTCGCCGGCTCCCGCAGCCGCCGCTCCCGCCGCTGCACCTGCCGCTGCCGCCTCGGCTACGGCGCCGGCCCCCGCTGGCGTATCGGGCAAGGCTGCCCATGCCAGTCCCTCGGTGCGCAAGTTCGCGCGCGAGCTGGGCGTGGACGTGTCGCGCGTGCCGGGCACCGGTCCCAAGGGCCGCATCACCCAGGAAGACGTGCAGCGCTACGTCAAGGGCGTGATGAGCGGCCAGGCCGCGGCCCCCACGCAGGCGGCCGCAGCCGGTGCGGGCGGCGGTGGCGAGCTGAACCTGCTGCCGTGGCCGAAGGTCGATTTCACCCGCTACGGCGAAATCGAGAGCAAGCCGCTGTCGCGCATCAAGAAGCTGTCGGGCGCGAACCTGCATCGCAACTGGGTCATGATCCCCCACGTCACCAACCATGACGAGGCGGACATTACCGAGCTGGAAGCGTTCCGCGTGCAGCTGAACAAGGAATACGAGAAGCAGGGCGTCAAGGTGACCATGCTGGCCTTCATGATCAAGGCCACCGTTGCCGCGCTGAAGAAGTTCCCGAACTTCAATGCCTCGCTGGAAGGCGAGAACCTGATCCTGAAGAAGTACTTCAACGTCGGCTTTGCCGCGGACACGCCGAATGGGCTGGTGGTGCCGGTGATCAAGGACGCTGACAGGAAGGGCGTGATCGAGATCGCGCAGGAGATGGCCGAACTGGCCAAGCTGGCGCGCGACGGCAAGCTGAAGCCGGACCAGATGCAGGGCGGCTGTTTCTCGATCTCGTCGCTGGGCGGGATCGGCGGGACCTACTTCACGCCGATCATCAATGCGCCCGAAGTGGCGATCATGGGCGTGTGCAAGTCGTACCAGAAGCCCGTCTGGGACGGCAAGCAGTTCGTGCCGCGCCTGACCCTGCCGCTATCGCTGTCGTGGGATCACCGCGTGATCGATGGCGCCGAGGCGGCCCGCTTCAATACCTATTTTGGCCAGCTGCTGGCCGACTTCCGTCGCATCCTGCTGTAAGCGGCGCCGGCCAGAGGAGCAAAGCATGAGTGTGATCGAGGTCAAGGTTCCGGATATCGGCGATTTCGATGCCGTGGAAGTGATCGAGGTGCTGGTCAAGGCCGGCGATACGGTCGAGGAAGAGCAGTCGCTGATCGTGCTGGAGTCGGACAAGGCCAGCATGGACGTGCCGTCCTCGTCCGCCGGCAAGGTGGTCGAGGTCAAGGTCAAGGTGGGCGACAAGGTGTCGAAGGGCACGGTGATCTGCACAGTGGAAGCGGCCGCGCAGGCGGCAGCCCCGGCCGCAGCCCCGGCCGCAGCCCCGGCCGCGGCACCGGCTGCGCCGGCTCCGGCGCCCGCTGCAGCGCAGGCCCCGGCGGCAACGCCGGCGCCGGCCCCGGCTGCGGCGACGCACGGCGGCGGCGCCGACATCCAGTGCGAGATGCTGGTGCTTGGCGCCGGTCCCGGCGGCTACTCGGCGGCCTTCCGCAGCGCCGACCTTGGCATGCAGACGGTGCTGGTCGAGCGCTATTCGACGCTGGGCGGCGTCTGCCTGAACGTGGGCTGCATTCCGTCCAAGGCGCTGCTGCACAACGCAGCGGTGATCGACGAGGCGAAGGCGCTGGCCGCGCACGGCATCGTCTTCGGTGACGCAAAGATCGACCTGGACGGCCTGCGCAAGTACAAGGATTCGGTGGTCGGCAAGCTGACCGGCGGCCTGGCCGGCATGGCCAAGGCGCGCAAGGTGCAGGTGGTGCGCGGCGTCGGCACCTTCCTCGACCCCAATCACCTGGAAGTGCAGGAGACTGGCGGCGACGGCAAGGATGCGAGCGGCAAGAAGACGGTCATCCGCTTCGAGAAGGCGATCATCGCGGCAGGCAGCCAGGCGGTGAAGCTGCCGTTCATCCCGGAAGACCCGCGCATCGTCGATTCGACCGGCGCGCTGGAGCTGCGCGAGATTCCCAAGCGCATGCTGGTGATCGGTGGCGGCATCATCGGCCTGGAGATGGCGACGGTCTATTCGACGCTGGGCGCCAGCATCGACGTGGTGGAAATGCTCGACGGCCTGATGCAGGGCGCGGACCGCGACCTGGTCAAGGTCTGGGAGAAGATGAACAAGCATCGCTTCGACAAGGTAATGCTCAAGACCAGGACGGTCGGCGTCGAGGCGAAGGCAGATGGCATCCATGTCCGCTTCGAGGGCGAACAGGCGCCGGCCGAGCCGCAGCGCTACGACATGGTGCTGGTGTCGGTGGGCCGCGCGCCCAATGGCAAGCGCATCGGTGCGGAGAAGGCCGGGGTTGCGGTCACCGAGCGCGGTTTCATCGAGGTCGACCAGCAGATGCGCACCAACGTGCCGCACATCTTCGCCATCGGCGATATCGTCGGGCAGCCGATGCTCGCCCACAAGGCGGTGCACGAAGGCCATGTCGCCGCGGAAGCCGCGCACGGCGAGAAGGCGTACTTCGACGCGAAGCAGATTCCGTCCGTCGCCTACACCGATCCGGAAGTGGCCTGGGCCGGCCTGACCGAAGAGCAATGCAAGGAGCAGGGCATCAAGTACGGCAAGGGCGTGTTCCCCTGGGCCGCTTCGGGCCGGGCGATCGCCAACGGGCGCGACGAAGGCTTCACCAAGCTGATCTTCGATGAGGAAACCCACCGCATCATCGGCGGGGGCATCGTCGGCACCCATGCCGGCGACCTGATCGGCGAGGTGTGCCTGGCGATCGAAATGGGCGCCGATGCCGTCGATATCGGTCGTACCATCCATCCGCACCCGACGCTGGGCGAATCGGTGGGCATGGCGGCGGAGATCTACGAAGGTGTCTGCACGGACGTGCCGCCGCCGCGCAAGCGTTGAGATGACTCGGTTGGCGGGGATGCTGCCGCCACCGAAGGCGCAACGGAAGGCTCGCCGCGAGGCGGGCCTTCTTCGCATCGAGAAATGCAATTAACCGCCAGGCTCTCAAACCTACCACTAGATCGCGGCCGGGCAGCGGCGGGGCCGGGTTAGACACTGGTATGGATTTCGACGCAATCACCGTATTCGTCAAGGTGGTGGAAGCGGGCAGCTTCGCCGCCGCGGCGCGCCAGCTCGGCATGCCGAAGACCACGGTCAGCGCCCGCGTGGCCGCGCTGGAGAAGCGGCTGGGCGTCAGCCTGATCCAGCGCACGACGCGGAACCTGCGCATGACCGAGGCCGGCGAGGCCTACTTCCGCCATTGCGTCAACGCGGTGCGGGAGATCGAACTGGGCGAGGCAGCGCTGCTGCAAGCGCGGGAACGGCCGGGCGGGCTGCTGCGGATCACCGCGCCGTTCGATGTTGGGCATACGGTGCTGCCACCGATTATCGAGGCGTATCTGCGGCGCTATCCCGGTACCCGGGTGGAGATGCGCCTGACCAACGAAATGCTCGACCTGATTGCCGACGGCATCGACCTCGCGCTTCGTGCAGGGGTGCTGAAGGACTCCTCGCTGGTCGCGCGCCGCTTCTTCGGTCTTGAGGTCGGGTTGTGGGCGTCGCCGGAATATCTGCTGGCATTGCAGGACCAGCGCGGCGCGCTGCGGCAGCCCGATGACTTGCGCGGCTGCCGCTTCGTTGCCCGCAGCGGAGTGCAGGAAATCGCGCTGACCGATGGCGGCACGCGCGTGCGACTGCCGGTCGCCAGCCGCGTTACCGCCGACGACTTCGAAGCGGTCAAGGCGTTGGCGCTGCTCGGCGAGGGCGTGGCATGGCTGCCCGATTTCCTTGCGCACGAGGCGGCCGTGGCCGGATCGTTGGTACGGGTGCTGCCCGGCTGGCGGATGGACGCCGTGGGCGCCTTCTATTTCGTCTATCCGCGGCAGGCGTATACGGCGCCGTCGGTCACGGCTTTCATCGAGATGGCGCTCGAATGGGCGCGCAAGGCGGAAGAGGGCGAACAACGCCCTGCGGGCTAGCGCTCCTGCTGTCCGTCGGTCAGGGGCGGAGTGACCGCATCGGGCAACTGCAGCAGCGGCAGCTTGTCCCGCACCGTCGCCCACTGCTCGTGTTCCGGCAGCGGCGGCTTGCTGGCGGTGATGCGCTTCCAGTCGGGATGGGCCGACAGCGTGCGGTTCAGTTCGATGAAGTGCCGCTGGTCCGGCGGCACCTCGTGCTCGCCGACGATTGCGCCAACCGGGCATTCGGCCACGCACATCGAGCAGTCGATGCACTCATCGGGATGGATCACGAGGAAGTTCGGCCCCTCCAGGAAGCAATCCATCGGGCAGACGGTGACGCAGTCGGTGTACTTGCATTGGATGCAGCTTTCGGTGACGACAAAGGGCATGAAGGAATCCGAATAAGAGCGCGGTCAGGTTCGTCGCTGGCGGTCAGCGGTCGCCTTGGCAGTCCACCGCCTGCCGGAACTCGTACGACGCCATCGGCACCTTCATCACGCGGTCGACGAACAGCGTTCGCCCGGCGTCGTTGCCGGCGGCACCGGCGGCGACCAGCAAGGGCATCAGATGATCTTCGCGAGGGTGGACCAGCCGCGCGTCGGGGGCGCGCTGCCAGTCCGCCAGCAGCGCGTTGCGCCTTGCCGCGTCCGGCTGCGTGACCGCCTGGTCCAGCCATCGCTGGAACGCCTCGGCGACCGGCGTGGAGGCGTCGCGATTGAAGCCGCGCATGTTGTGGTATGTGAGTCCGCTGCCGATGATGAGAACGCCCTCGTCGCGCAAGGGCGCGAGCGCCTGGCCCAGGCGCAGATGGGCGGCGGGGTCGTAGTCGTCGCGCAGCGACACCATCAGCACCGGCACGTCGGCGTCCGGGAACATCAGGCCAAGCGGGATGAAGGTGCCATGGTCGAAGCCGCGCTGGGCGTCTTCGCCCGCCGCAAGACCAGCGGCGGCGATCCGTTCGTGCACCCGGGCCGCCAGCGCCGGCGCACCCGGTGCAGGGTATTGCAGATGATAGGTGTGTGGCGGAAAGCCGAAATAGTCGTACAGCATCGGCGGCCGGGCAGCCGTCGACACGGTGAAGGCCGGTGCCTCCCAGTGCCCCGAGATCACGAGCACGGCCGCGGGCCGTGCGGGCAGCCGGTCGGGCAGGGCGCGCAGGGCCCGTTCGGTGGCGGCGTACTGCTCACGGATGCCGTCGATGAACGGCCACGGTCCGCCGCCGTGCGAGACGAAGTAGACCGGCAATCGATTCGAGGGCATTGCGTTCTCCATGGCTTGCTGCTGCATCGCTTGCAATGTAACCGGCCAGGGTGCGCGGCGACAGCCGGCAAGGGCGGGAATCACTGTGCAAGAAACTGGACGATCTGGTCCGGGCGAGGCCTGAGAAAAACGCAGCCGCCAGAAAAGGAAAAACCCGGCCACAGTGGCCGGGTTTTCCGTGGCGGCGAACCGCCGTCGATGCCGTCAGGCGAGCATTCAGACCGCGGTGGTCGGCGCCTTCTTGCCGGCAGCGGCAGCAGCGCGCGCGGCGGTCGCCGCGGTTGCCGAGCCTGCCTGCTGGGCAGCGTTGGTCGCCGCGCTGGCGGCCGCCTGGAAATTGCTCTCGGCAATCTCGACTGCCTGCTTGGTGGCCTTCTGGACCGACTCGTAGGCGTTGTTGGCGGCAGCGATCGCCGACTTCACGATGGCAACGGTCGACTCCGAGCCGGCGGGCGCGTTGCGGGCCAGGTTGTCCACCATGGTCTGCATGTTGCGCGAGTTTTCCGCCAGTTGGGCTTCCGCCACGCGGGTGAATTCCGACTGGGTGTCGGTCGCGATTTCGTACACGTGGCGGCTGTAGGCCACGGCCTTTTCGGCTACCGGCTGGATCAGCGACACCTGCAGCGCAAGCAGTTCCTGCGCATCGCGCACGCTGAGAGCCTTCTTGGTGTGCTCGACGTTCTCCGCCAGGGTGGTCTTGACCACTTGCATATTGAGCTCGACGAGCTTTTCGACGCCCTCGAACGCCTTGCTGGTCAGGCCGAGAAGAGTTTCCAGATTGGCTTTGTGAGCGGCGGCGACTTGTTCGGGGGTAAAGGACATGCTGGTCTCCATGAAATGAAGTCGAGTTACGGGGAACTCAAGATGAGCCGCCTAGTGTCGAAGCCGTGACCTTGCGAGACGGCCAGCCCAGGCGCATGAACAGCTGCGGTCCAGCGGGCGATTCCATCTGCTGGTGCGCGAACTGCAATTCGGGTTGCCGCGCTCACTTCGGAGAGCCATCCGGACTCATGGTGCGCCGCAACAAGTCCCCATTGTAGGGACCTCGATGCGGCTGTCAAGCGGTTTTGGTGCACTGCACAACCGGTGCCGGGTAAACCCTCTGGCGCGCACTGCACATTGCGCTTTCCAAGCCGCTTTTTTTCCTCGTTTCCTGCTCGGCCCGACAAGGTTTTTTCCACCCTCGCGGGGCGCCGGCCGTTCGTGACAACACGTAAAGACCGCACAGCAGGGCGAGTGCTACCATCGCCCATTTGCATCCTTCCCGCTGGGGGCGGGACGCTGCGCCCTCCTCGCCGACTACCGACCCGACGCTTCGCATGCGAGTCTATTACGCCGACCACTTCGTCTTGCCGCTACCGGAGGGCCACCGCTTTCCGATGCGGAAATACAGGATGCTGCGCGATGCAGTGGCCGAGCGCCTGGACGGCGTCGAACTGCTCGAGGCGCAACGTGCGGACGATGCCATGCTGCTGCTCGCGCACGATGCGCAGTATGTCGCGCAGGTTTCGCTGGGCCAGCTGGATGCCGCCCGGCAGCGGGAGATCGGCTTCCCCTGGTCCGAGGCCATGGTCGAGCGCTCGCGCCGGTCCGCCGGGGCGACGGTGCAAGCCTGCCGGGCGGCGCTGCACGACGGCATCGCGGCAAATCTGGCGGGCGGCACGCACCACGCCTACGCCGACAAGGGCGGCGGGTTTTGCGTCTTCAACGATGCCGCCATCGCCGCGCGGGTGATGCAGCGCGATGGCTGCGTGCAGCGGGCGGCAATCATCGACCTGGACGTGCATCAGGGCAACGGGACCGCCTCGATCCTGTCCGGCGACCCCACGGTGTTCACCCTGTCGCTGCATGGGGAGAAGAACTACCCCTTCCGCAAGGAAGCCAGCGATCTGGACGTCGGGCTGCCGGACGGCTGCGGAGACGACGATTACCTTGGCGCCCTGCAGGCCGCGCTCGATGCGATGCTGGGCCGCTTCAGCCCCGACCTTGCGATCTACCTTGCCGGTGCCGACCCCCATGAGGGCGATCGCCTCGGCAGGCTGAAGCTGACGCTGCCAGGGCTTGCGCGCCGCGACGACGCGGTGTTCGGCACGCTGGCGCGACACCGCATCCCGGTAGCGGTGGCGATGGCCGGCGGCTACGGCAACCGGATCGAGGACACCGTCGCCGTCCACCTGCAGACCATCGCCCGGGCCAGCGCATGGCAGCGCCGCTGGCTCGACCGCCATGCCACCCCCACCCCTTGAACCCGCTCGCCGCTCTCCATGACCGCCGCCACCCGCCCAGAAGCCGAACAACGCGCCGACTACCGCCATTTTCTGGAGATCACCACCCGCTGGATGGACAACGACGTCTACGGCCACGTCAACAACGTCGTCTATTACAGCTACTTCGATACCGTGGTGAACCGTTATCTGATCGAGCAGGACGCCCTCGACATCCATGCGGGCGACACCATCGGCCTGGTGATCGAGACGCAATGCAACTATTTCGCCTCGGTCAGCTTTCCGGATACGGTGACGGCCGGTCTGCGGGTGGCCCGGCTCGGCAACAGCAGCGTGCGCTACGAGGTCGGGCTGTTTCGCAATGACGAGGAGCGAGCTTCCGCGCATGGCCACTTCGTCCACGTCTATGTCGATCGGCAGACGCGCCGGCCGGTGCCGCTGCCGCGCGCGCTGCGGCAGGCGCTGGAGCCTCTTCTCCACACGCGCTGAAGGGTGGAAGGCATTGAAATCGAAGTAAACGAAACGCCGGTCTCGTGCGTTACAACCGCTGTCAGTCCCGGCTCGAGGGTAATCCCCGGTTCAAGTTGCGGCCGAGCGTGTCGTTAGAGGCGGCAAGGCGGGCAACATTGGCGGAACTTCTGCCCCGGGCTGAAGGTCATCGCAGCGGCACAGTGGCGTATTCGTCTGATTTTTTGTATTGCGGAACGATACACAAGGTCAGCTTTAAGTCTGTGCCCTAAGTCGTTCAAGTTGCTAAGAAAATCTTTTTTTCCTACACTGGCGCCATCCCCGATGCGCGCCCGAGAATCATGCCCCGGTTCGACCTCCCATTCCTGAGATTCCTCGGTACTACGCCGCTGCCAGTGCTGGCCGCGTCGGCGCTGGTATCGGTCGCACTCCTTGCGGCACCCGTGGCAGAGGCGGCAAGCAAGTCGTCCCGCGACGCCAAGAAGAGCTCCAAAGTCGTCAAGGTGGACAAGAAATCCGCCAGCAAATCCACTGGCAAGGCGAAGAGCGCGGCCCGCAAGACGTCCTCCGCCTCGTCGAAGAACGCGGTGGCCAGCCGCTCGAGCAGCGCCCGCAAGGTCGTGGTGCGCAAGAACGGCAAGCGCAGCGTGGTGTTGGTCGAGCGTCATGCCGCCCCGGTGCGTGCGTCGTTCGCGCCGTCGCGTCCCTCGCTGGGCGAGGCGCTGGGTCTGCGGGACACCGAGGACGCGCTGGCGCTGCGCTCGTCGGTGGCGCTGGTGATGGACCAGAACACCAACGAGGTGCTGTTCCAGAAGAACCCGACCGCCGTGCTGCCAATCGCCTCGATCACCAAGCTGATGACCGCGCTGGTGGTGATGGACGCGCGCTTGCCGATGGACGAGGTGCTGACCATCACCGAGGAGGACCGCGACACCGAGAAGAACAGCAGTTCGCGCCTGCGCTTCGGTACGCAGTTGACCCGGGAGGAACTGCTGCTGCTGGCCCTGATGTCTTCCGAGAATCGCGCTGCCTCGGCGCTCGGCCGCCACTATCCGGGCGGCCTGCCGGCATTCGTGCAGGCAATGAACCGCAAGGCACGCGAGCTGGGCATGAATGACAGCCACTTCGTCGATTCCAGCGGGCTGTCCAGCAGCAATGTCTCCAGTGCGCTGGATCTGGCGCGTCTGGTCAATGCGGCTTACCGCAATCCGACCATCCGCGCGTTCTCGACGCAGACCGAGCACGAGGTCAATGCAGCCGGACGGTCGCTGCACTATGTCAGCACCAACCGGCTGGTGCGCGGCGGGCAGTGGGATATCGGCCTGCAGAAGACAGGCTTCATCTCCGAGGCAGGCCGTTGCCTGGTGATGCAGGCCCGCGTCGGCGCACGCAACGTGGTGATGGTGTTCCTCGATTCGGACGGCTCGCAAAGCCGTTTTGCCGATGCCAACCGCGTGCGAGACTGGCTGGAGCATCTCCCGACGGTGCCGGGTCCGTCGCGCGGGTTCCCTGCCTCGCCCAATCTGACCCAGGCACCGCGCCCTGCACCGCATGTCACGTCGCCGGGCAACTCGCCGCATTACGTGCTGACCTCGCAACAGAGCCGGGGAATCTGACCGGGCGTTCGATGCCTCACTTTCGGCCTCTCCTTCCGCGGGCGGGAGGGGCGCGAGTCGGCCGTTCCTGATCGTACTGCGCTGCCTTTGCCTCCGGTTGCCGGAGGCCAGGCAGCCCGGTCGATCAGACTTCCGCGTCGGCCGTGAAGCCCATGCCGCGCGAGATCTGCAGGGCGGTCTCCTTCAGATTGACCAGCCATCCATCCTGCAGCCGGTCCGCTGGCGCGGACAATGACAGCCCGGCGATCAGCCGGCGCGAATCGTCGTAGATGCCTGCGGCGATGCAGCGCACCCCCAGTTCCAGTTCCTCGTTGTCCCTTGCGTAGCCGTTGGTGCGCACCCAGTTCAGCTCGCGCTCCAGCTTGGCAAGGTCGGTAATGGAGGTGCGGGTATGGCCGGCCAGCCCGGTGCGGGTCGCGTAGTTGCGTACCCGCGTCAGGTCGTCGGCGGCCAAGAACAGTTTGCCCACCGAGGTCAGGTGCAGCGGCGCGCGGCCGCCAATGGCGCGGACCACCTGCATGCCCGAACGCTCGCTGTAGGCACGCTCGATGTAGACGATCTCGTCGCCCTGGCGCACCGACAGGTTGACGGTCTGCCCGGTGACGCGGTGCAACGCCCGCATCGGTGCGAGCGCCGCCTCGCGCACCGACAGGCGCGCCTTGACCAGGTTGCCCAGTTCGAGCAGCCGCATGCCGAGCCGGTAGCTGCCAGGGTCGGAGCGGTCGACGAAGCGGCACGCCACCATATCGTTGAGGATGCGGTGGGCGGTGGACGGATGCAGTCCCGTTGCCAGGGAAAGCTCCTTCAGGCTGACCGGATCGGCGTGGCCGGCCAGCGCATCGAGCAGTGTCATCATTCGCTCGATGACCTGGATGGAGGTCTTTCCGGGTTCCTTTTCTGCTTCGGCCATGGGTGATTTTGTTGCCCTGCGGCAAATTAAGCGTTTGCCCGATTCTATCTCGCATCGTGAAAATTTCAATACGTGAAATTCCAGCGGCGACCCGATTGACGGCGTGAACGGCCGGATGTGGCACGAATTCGTTGGCCGCATGCACGCTTTTCATGTGCCGAACTGGCCCGCAGCAGGATGGCGGGCGCATAATTGACAGGTTTTGGGTCTGGAGAGAAAGGAAAGCCATGCGAATCGGTTTGTTCGTCACCTGTCTGGTCGACCTGATGCGGCCCGAGATCGGCTTTTCCGTGCTCAAGGTGCTGGAGCGCGCCGGCTACGAAGTGATGGTGCCCGAGGCGCAGACCTGCTGCGGACAGCCGGCCTACAACAGCGGCGAACGCACCGCCGCCCGCGACCTGGCCGAGAAATTCCTGCGCGAGTTCGAGATGTTCGACTACGTGGTGGTGCCGTCGGGGTCGTGCGGCGGCATGATCGTCCACCACTATGGCGATCTGCTGCGGGATGACCCGGAGCTTGGCGGCCGCTACCAGAAGCTGCGGGAGCGGGTCTATGAACTGACCGACTTCCTGGTCAACGTGGCCGGCATCGATAACGTCGCCGCCACGCTGCAGTCCGGTTTCACCGGCAATGTGACCTACCACGACGCCTGTTCCGGCCTGCGCGAGCTCGGCGTCAAGCAGCAACCGCGCGCGTTGCTGTCGCGCCTTCCGGGCGTGACGCTCACCGAGATGAAGGACTGCGAAGCATGCTGCGGCTTCGGCGGGACGTTTTCGGTCAAGTACGGCGACATCTCCACCGCCATCGTCGACGAGAAGTGCGCCAACATCCAGGCCAGCGGGGCCGACGCGGTGGTGCTCGGGGACCTGGGCTGCATGCTCAATATCGAAGGGCGGCTGCGGCGCACCGGTGACGACGGCACGCGCGTGCTGCATATCGCCCAGGTGCTGGCCGGCGACGCCTGACCACAGCACGGGAGCCAGAATGCAAGTGCATAGCATGGAATTCAAGGCGCGGGCCGGGCAGAAGCTCGCCGACCAGCGCCTGCAGCAGAACCTGAAGAAGCTGTCGACCAAATTCGTCACGGCGCGCGCGGCGGCGATCGAGGACATCGACTTCGCGGCGACCCGCGAGGCCCTGAAGGAGCGGCGCGATCGCGCGCTGCAGCGGCTGGACGTGTGGCTTGCAACCTTCGAGGAAAACGCCACGCGGCGCGGCGCCACGGTGCTGTTTGCGGAGAGCACGGCCGATGCGGCGCGTCTGGTCGCCGAGATCGCCAGACGCCACGGGGTGCGCAAGGTCATCAAGAGCAAGTCGATGGTGACCGAGGAGATGCGGCTCAACCAGGTGCTGGGCGAGATGGGCGTGCAGAGCATCGAAACCGATCTGGGCGAGTACATCCTGCAGATCAACGATGCCGAACCGCCGTCGCACATCATTGCGCCGGTGGTGCACAAGGACAAGGACGAGATCGCCGACCTGTTCGCCCGCGTCCATCACAAGCCGCGGCTGACCGATATCCCCGACATGACACGGGAAGCGCGCGAGGTGCTGCGTCCGGAGTTCCTGTCCGCCGACATGGGCGTGACCGGTGGCAACTTCCTGATCGCCGAGACCGGCTCGGTCGCGCTGGTGACCAACGAAGGCAACGAGGGCATGTGTACCGTGATGCCGCGCGTGCATGTCGCCGTGACGGGCATCGAGAAGGTGCTGCCCACGCTCGAGGACCTGGCCACCGTCATGCGGCTGCTGCCGCGCTCGGCGACCGGACAGGCGATCTCCAACTATTTCTCGCTGCTGACCGGGCCTCGCGCCGAAGGCGAGCAGGATGGCCCGGAGCATATGTACTTCGTGCTGGTCGATGGCGGCCGCACCGGGCTGATAGGCGGCGACTTCGAGGAAATGCTCCGCTGCATCCGCTGCGGGGCCTGCATGAACCATTGCCCGGTCTACCAGAAGATCGGCGGCCATGCCTATGGCTGGGTGTATCCGGGGCCGATGGGCAGCGTGCTGACGCCCAGCTATGTCGGGATTGGCAATGCGATTGACCTGCCGCAGGCGGCGACGCTGTGCGGCGAGTGCAATCGGGTCTGTCCGGCCTCGATTCCGCTGTCGGACCTGCTGCGCAAGCTGCGCGAAAAGCAGATGGAGCGGGGCATGCGCCCCTGGGGCGAGCGCTTCGCGCTGCGCGCCTGGGGCTATGTCGCCCGCCGTCCTGGCCTGTATGCGCTGGCGACGCGCCTTGGGGCGAGGGTGCTGGCAAGGATGGGCCGGCATGGCGGGCGGATTGGCAAGCTGCCGCTGGCGGGCCGCAACTGGACCGACACACGGGACATGCCGGCCCCGGCGGGTCGCACGTTCCGGGAGCTGTACAAGGAGAGGAGGGCGCAGCCATGAGTCTCACCACAAGTGCGGCCGACAATCGGCAGGCCCTGGACGCCATGCGAGAGGCGCTGGATGGGCATCTGGCCGGGAAGATCCGGGCCGACGCGCTGGTGCGCGCGTGGCGGGAGCAGAGCGGGGCGCTGACGCTGCCGCCGGTATTCGGGCAGGCGATGGAGGAACTGCTGCGGCGGCTGGAGAAGGCGGGGAAGGCCTGACGGCGGGTTGAGCCGCCGGAGGTTTGGGGAAGGTGGTTGCCCTTGTATCTTAATGGTTGGGATTTGGACCGGCTCAGTAGCCCGACTGCCCTCTGGGACCTCAAGCCCGTGGGAGAGCGCTGGGATCTGGGTCGGACCGTTCTTTCTTGCAACCCGTACGGTT
>NZ_JAIMCG010000019.1 GCF_019795295.1 Cupriavidus sp. AU9028
CCCGGGGGTAATGGCGCGGGGCGGCCCGGCGGCCGTGCGGGGGGCCCCGCCCCCGGTTTCCGGCCCGGTTGGGGCAATGCCCCGGGGCGGGGGGGGGGGGGCCGGTGGGGGCCCCCCCCGCGCCCCGGAACCACCGAAAGGAGCTCTCCCGCACGATGAAAATGCCATCCGCCGAATTCGTCGCGCCCAAGGACGACAACGTCCGGCTGCAGAACCTGTGCGGTCCGCTGGACGAGAACCTGCGCCAGGTCGAACAGGCGCTGGACGTCACCATCCAGCGGCGCGGCCACAAGATGACGGTGCGCGGCGCCAACGCCAGCGAAGCCGCCGCCGCGCTCGAACGCTTCTACAATCAGGCGCGCACGCCGCTGTCGATCGACGACGTGCAGCTGGGGCTGGTGGAGACGCGCCAGATCGCCGCCCATGGCGAGGCCCTGCCCGCGAGCGCCGGTGTTGCTGTCAACGACGCCGCCGCAGGCGAGGACGAGGGCGACGAGTCGCCGGTCCTGCATACGCGGCGCAGCGGCCTGCACGGCCGCACCGCGGCGCAGCGCGACTACCTGCGCAAGGTGCTGTCGCACGACCTGACGCTGGGCATCGGCCCCGCGGGCACCGGCAAGACCTATCTGGCGGTGGCCTGCGCCGTGGATGCGCTGGAGCGCGACGCGGTCAAGCGCATCATCCTGACCCGGCCGGCGGTCGAGGCAGGCGAGCGCCTGGGCTTCCTGCCCGGCGACCTGGCGCAGAAGGTCGACCCGTACCTGCGGCCGCTATACGACGCGCTATACGATCTGCTCGGCTTCGACCGCACGCAGAAGATGTTCGAGCGGCAGATGATCGAGATCGCGCCGCTCGCCTACATGCGCGGCCGCACGCTGAACCATGCCTTCATCATCCTGGACGAGGCGCAGAACACCACGCCCGAGCAGATGAAGATGTTCCTGACCCGCATCGGCTTCGGCTCCAAGGCGGTCATCACCGGCGACACCACGCAGATCGACCTGCCACGCGGACAGAAGAGCGGGCTGATCGAGGCGCAGCACGTGCTGCGCGACGTGCGCGGCATCGCCATTACCCGCTTCAGCAGTATCGACGTGGTGCGCCACCCGCTGGTCGCGCGCATCGTCGAGGCTTATGACGACTATCACGCCCAGCACAAGGACACCTGACTTGACTCGCCGCACTCCCTCTGCCGCCGCCGCGCCGGCCGCCGCCAGCCTGATCCTGTTCGACGCCGACGGACGCGCGCGCAAGAGCCATGCGCACGCGCTGCGGGTGCAGCTGGCGGACGGGCGCAGCCTGACACTGGACTTGTCGCAGGCCGCCGACGGCGTGGTGGCGCTGGTGGGCGAGCACAACGACCCGCGCCAGCGCGCCGGGCTGCTGGTGCGCCCCGACGGACAGGACGCGGTGGCGGTGGCGGTGACCGCGACGCCGGCGGTCACCACCACGGGCACCCCCGCGACGCCGCCCGCGCTGGAACTGGACGTGCAATACGGCGACGGCGTGCGCGGCCGGCGTGGCCTGCCTTCGGCGGCGCGGCTGCAGACCTGGATCCGTTCGGCGCTGTTCGCCGACGCCGAGCTGACGGTGCGCTTCGTCGACGAAGAGGAAGGCCGGACGCTGAACCGGGGCTTTCGCGGCAAGGACTACGCGACCAACGTGCTGACCTTCGCCTACGCGGAGAGCGAGGACGACCCGGTCAGCGCCGACATCGTGCTGTGCTGTCCGGTGGTCGAGCGGGAAGCGCGCGAGCAAGGCAAGACACTGGAAGCGCACTACGCCCATCTGGTCGTGCACGGCGCGCTGCATGCGCAAGGGTACGAGCACGAGGACGATGGCGAGGCCGAGGAAATGGAAGCGATCGAAACCGAGACACTGCTCGCGCTCGGGTTCGCCGATCCCTACCAGGTGCAAAGCTGACAGCCTGCAAGAGGCGGCGAGGCGCGGCGAGATCACTTTAACGAAAAATCGCCGGGTTTTATGCGCCGTTGCCGGCAATCGTGCGGCCCCCGGCACATTGCGCCGGCGGCCTGCCGCACGATTGGTGTATCCTTGCCCAGGTATCAACCACGCGCTTTTGCGCCATGAACGACCCTTACCCTAGTTCGAAGCACATCGACCGTCCCCGGTCTCTGCTCGAACGACTGAGCGATCTCATCTCACCCGAACCGGATTCCCGGGACGAGTTGCTCGAAGTCCTGCAGGACGCCCATGCCCGCAATCTGATCGACGCCGAGTCGCTGTCGATGATCGAGGGCGTATTCCAGGTATCCGAACTGACCGCCCGCGACATCATGGTGCCCCGCGCCCAGATGGACATGGTCAATATCGCGGACGCGCCGGAAACCTTCATCCCCTACATGCAGCAGACGGCGCACTCGCGCTTCCCGGTCTACGAAGGCAGCCGTGACAACATCATCGGCATCCTGCTGGCCAAGGACCTGCTGCGCTACTACACCGACGACGATTTCGACCTGCGCGCGACGCTGCGCCCGGCGGTCTTCATTCCCGAGTCCAAGCGGCTGAACATCCTGCTGCGCGAGTTCCGCAACAACCGCAACCATATCGCCATCGTGGTCGATGAATACGGCGGCGTGGCGGGTCTGGTCACCATCGAGGACGTGCTCGAGCAGATCGTCGGCGATATCGAGGACGAGTTCGACCTCGACGAGGACGACGACAATATCGTCGCGCTGCCCGATGGCAGCTGGCGCGTGCGCGGGCTGACCGAGATCGAGCAGTTCAACGAAACCTTCGGCACCGCCTTTCCGGACGACGACGTCGATACCGTGGGCGGGCTGCTGGTCAACCACGTCGGGCAGGTGCCGCACCGCGGCGAAGTCATCTACCTGCCGCCGATGCGTTTCGAGGTGCTGCGCGCCGACGCGCGCCAGTTGCACCTGCTGCAGGTCCGGCGCGAACTGCTGGACGACGCGCACGACGGCGTGGCTCACGCATGACGCTGGGCGTAGACGATCCGCGCGCGCTTGACGCAGCGCGCGGGGGCCGCGCGAACGGCGGCGCGGGTCGCATTGCCCGCTCGGTCCGCGCCGCCCTGCAACCGCGCGTACTGCTGGCGGCGGTGCTCGGCGCCATTCATACCCAGGGCTTCGCCCCGCACAACTGGTGGTGGCTGCAGATCCTCGCGCTGGCCGGGCTGGCCGCGCTGGTCGCCGACACCCGGCGCGTGCGCGACGCCGCGCTGACCGGCTTTGCCTTTGGCCTGGGCTGGTTCCTGTCCGGCATCTGGTGGCTTTACATCAGCATGCACGTCTACGGGCTGATGCCCGGGTGGATGGCGGCGCTGGCGGTGTTGCTGTTCGGCACCTACCTGTCCATCTACCCGGCGCTGGCCGCCACGCTATGGCGGCGCTTCTCGCCGCCGGGCACGTCGCGCTGGCCGGCCGTGCTGGGCGGGCCGGTGCTGTTCGCCGCCGCCTGGGCGCTGTCCGAATGGCTGCGCGGCGTGGTCTTCACTGGCTTTCCGTGGCTGGGCAGCGGCTATGCGCATACCGACGGACCGCTGGCCGGCTATGCGCCGCTGGTCGGGGTCTATGGCATCGCCGCGCTGGCCGGGTTGTGCGCGGCCGCGCTGGCGGCCGGCATCCGGGCCTTGCGCGCCGACGGCGGCCTGCGCCTGGCTGCCATGCCCGTTCCGACCGCGGCGGCCGTGCTCGCCGTGGGCGCTGCCCTGGGCCCGGCCAGATGGACCGAGCCGGTGGGCGAGCCGATCTCGGTGCGCCTGCTGCAGGGCAATGTGCCGCAGGACATCAAGTTCGAACAGGCGGGCATCGACCGCTCCAATGCGCTCTACCGCGACATGATCACGGCCGCGCCGGCGGATCTGGTGGTGACACCGGAGACGGCGTTCCCGCTGATCCTGCAGGACATGCCGGTCGAGATTGCCACCGCCCTGCGCGACTTCAGCGCGCACAGCGGCACCGCGGTGCTGTTCGGCGCGGCCGGCGCCGATTCGCCGGTGGACTTCACCAACAGCGTCTTTGGCATCGGCCCCGGGCTGAGCAGCCTCTACCGTTATGACAAGCACCATCTGGTGCCCTTCGGCGAGTTCATTCCGCTGGGCTTCCGTTGGTTCGTCGACATGATGAAGATGCCGCTGGGCGACTTTCGCCGGGGCGGGCTGGCGCAGTCGCCGCTGCCGGTACGCGGGGTGCTGGTCGCCCCCAACATCTGCTACGAGGATCTGTTCGGCGAGGAGATCGCGCGTACGCTGCGCGGGCAGTCGGCGCCGGCCAATATCCTGGCCAACGTGACCAATCTGGCCTGGTTCGGCGACACCCTTGCACTGGACCAGCACCTGCAGATCTCGCGGATGCGGGCGCTGGAGACGCAGCGGCCGATGCTGCGCGCCACCAATACCGGGATGACGGCGGTCGTCGCGCCGGACGGCTCGGTGCAGGCGCGGCTGCCCACCTTCACCACCGGCGCGTTGAGCGCCAATGTGCAGGGCACACGGGGGCTGACGCCTTACGTGCGCCTAGGCAATGCACCGGTGGTCGCGGCCTGTGTGCTGGTGCTGCTGTTCGCGGCATGGCGCGTGCGTGCAAGCGCCCAGGCGCGCTGAGCGAAGGCATCGGCGCAGCAGCAGCCGCTCCCCTGTCGCGACCACTGCGGCGGGGGCCGCTGCGCCGTTCGTCGGTCCCTTTAGACCGCGACGCGAACCAGCAGGGATACCGCCGCGGCGCCTGCCATCACGAGCAGCGCGACCAGATAGGGCTTGCGGGTAAGGATCGACATATCGGGGTCCCCGTTGGAGAGAAAGGTCTCGAAAGGCGCGGCGCCGCGATGGCGGCCGCGCCGGCTGGTCTGGTCCGGACCCGGGATGATCGTGGCGAAGCGCTCCCTGGGCACTTTCCGTCATTGATACTGTATACAAAACGCCTTATCGGTCGAGTCAGACTCAGTCTTAAGTCGCATTGGGATTTACCCCAATCCGCCTCCCCGCGCGGTTGTTCAAGCGGCGTCTGCGCGGCTGCCGGGGCGGCGAGAAAAACCCGCTAGAATTCTGGGTTTGGTAAATCCTGGCCGCGGCGGCCGCATGGCCGCCAGCCGCCCCGCCCGATGCCAGGCGCTCCGTCCCCGCACGCCATCCCGGGCACCCACGAACTGTCGCGATTTCCGCTTCGCCTATGCTGACTTTCCAACAAATGATCCTCAACCTGCAGGCCTACTGGGACCGGCAGGGATGTGCGCTGTTGCAACCCATCGATCTGGAGGTCGGCGCCGGTACGTCGCACGTTCATACCTTCCTGCGGGCGATCGGCCCCGAGCCGTGGCGGGCCGCCTATGTGCAGCCGTCGCGCCGCCCGAAGGACGGCCGCTATGGCGAGAATCCCAACCGGCTGCAGCACTACTACCAGTACCAGGTGGTGCTCAAGCCCGCGCCCGAGAATATCCTCGAGCTGTATCTGGGATCGCTGGAAGCGCTGGGTCTGGATCTGAAGCAGAACGACATCCGCTTCGTCGAGGACGACTGGGAAAACCCGACGCTGGGCGCCTGGGGGCTGGGCTGGGAAGTGTGGCTCAATGGCATGGAAGTGACGCAGTTCACCTACTTCCAGCAGGTCGGCGGCATCGATTGCAAGCCGATCACCGGCGAAATCACCTACGGCATCGAGCGCCTGGCGATGTACCTGCAGGGCGTGGAGAATGTCTATGACCTGGTCTGGACCGAGTGGGAAGAGAACGGCATGACCCGGCGCCTGACCTATGGCGACGTCTACCACCAGAACGAAGTCGAACAGTCCACCTACAACTTCGAGCAGAGCAATACCGAAATCCTGTTCCGCCATTTCGCCGAGCACGAGAGCGAGGCGCGCCGCCTGATGGGCGCGGCCGACGGCGGCAAGGATGCGACCGGCACCGAGGCGGCGCAGGACGGCAACCCGGCCGCCGCGGCCCGCCTGGCCCTGCCCGCCTACGAACAGGTGCTCAAGGCCGCCCATACCTTCAACCTGCTCGACGCCCGCGGTGCCATCTCGGTCACCGAGCGCGCCGCCTATATCGGCCGCATCCGCAACCTGTCGCGCCTGGTCGCGCAGGCCTACTACGACTCGCGCGAAGCACTGGGCTTCCCGATGTGCGAGCGCGAGGCCAGCGCATGACAGCCCGGGCGCGCCGGATGCTGTGCTTCGCCGTGGCGCTGGTCGCCGCGGGGACCGCGCGCGCCCTTGTGCCTCCCGTTCATGCGCAGGCGCAGCAGGTACTGGTGCCGCCCGCCCCGCTGGCCAACGTCTGCGAAGGCGACGCCCATGGGCTGCAGCAGGCCATCGAGCAGACGCTGAAGCCCGCGGCCAATGCACTGGACCAGTGGACCATGCTGGTGCGCTCGATGTCCTGCGATCTGTCGGGATCGCGCGACCTCGGCTGGCGTCGCGTGCCGCTGCGGGCGTACGAGAGCGCGATCCGCTATCCGTTGACCTGGGTCGAAACCAGCAGCCGCAACGGGCGCCAGCGCCGCATGGTCCGGACCTATCATTCGGCGGCCCAACTGCCGTCCCGGATCGACTTCTGGATCGGCGGACGGATCGACGAGATCCGCTACGACCGCCGCCAGCGCCGGCTCGAGGCCCGCTTCTCGGCCCATGGCACCCGCACCGCGGGGCAGGACCGGCCCGCCGCCTGCCAGGCCACGACCCTGCAGTTCCGCCAGCAGCACGGGCTGTGGCTGCTGTCCGGCGTCGAGCCGCGCTGCTGAGGACCGCCACCGCATGGCCTGCCGCCTGTCTCGCACCTCGTTCACCATTTCCATGGCGCGCCGCCCTGCGCGGCCCGCCTTCCAAACCGCTGGATACGATTCATGTCGCAACCCCTGACCGACTCGCTGCTGATCGAACTCTTTACCGAAGAGCTGCCGCCCAAGGCGCTTGCCCGCCTCGGCGACGCCTTCGCCCAGGGGCTGTTCGCCGGCCTGGGCGAGCGCGGCCTGCTCGACGACGGGGCGCAGTTGACGGCATACGCCACCCCGCGCCGGCTTGCCGCGCTGGTCAGCGGCGTGCGTGCCGCGGCGCCGGACCGTGAGCAGCGCGAGAAGGTGCTGCCCGTCTCCGTCGCCCTGGACGCCGCCGGCGAGCCAACCGCGCCGCTGGGCAAGAAGCTGGCCGCGCTGGCCAGGTCCGTTGGCGTCGAGGCCATCGAATGGCGCGAGCTCGAACGCGCCGGCGAAGGCAAGGCCGAAGCGCTGTTCTACCGCTATACGGCGCGCGGCGCGACGCTGGCCGAGGGTCTGCAGGCAGCACTGGACGAGACCCTGCCGCGGCTGCCGATCCCCAAGGTCATGAGCTACCAGCGGCCGGACGGCAGCACGGTCCACTTCGTGCGTCCCGCGCACCGGCTGATCGCGCTGCACGGCGACAAGGTAGTGCCGGTCTCGGTGCTGGGCCTGCAGGCCGGCAACGCGACGCTGGGCCATCGCTTCCTGTCGCAGGGCGAGATTGCCATCCCCAACGCCACGCAGTATGCGTCGGTGCTGGAGCAGCAGGGCAAGGTCATCGCCAGCTATGCCGAGCGCCGCGAGCGCATCCGCGCCGACCTGCTGGCCGCGGCCGGCGAGGACCGCGTGGTCATGCCTGAAGCGCTGCTCGATGAAGTCAATTCGCTGGTGGAGTGGCCGGTGGTATACGCCTGTCACTTCGAGCCGGACTTCCTCGCCGTGCCGCAGGAATGCCTGATCCTGACGATGCAGACGAACCAGAAGTACTTCGCGCTGACCGACGCCAACGGCCAGCTGCGCAATCGCTTCCTGATCGTCTCGAACCTTGCCACCGACACGCCGCAGTCGATCATCGGCGGCAACGAGCGCGTGGTACGCCCGCGCCTTGCCGACGCCCGCTTCTTCTTCGACCAGGACCGCAAGAAGACGCTCGCCTCCCGCGTGCCGCAACTGGCCAGCGTGGTCTATCACAACAAGATCGGCACGCAACTCGAGCGCGTGCAGCGGCTGCAATCCATCGCGGGCCATATCGCCGACGCGCTGAACGCTGCCGGCGTCGCCGTCGACAAGGCGGCCGCCATGCGTGGCGCCGAGCTGGCCAAGGCGGACCTGCTGACCGACATGGTGGGCGAATTCCCCGAGCTGCAGGGCACCATGGGCACCTACTACGCCCGCCACGACGGCGAGGCCGACGAGGTGGCGCAGGCCTGCTCCGAACACTACCGGCCGCGCTTTGCCGGCGACGCGCTGCCCGCCAGCAGCGTAAGCCTGGCCGTGGCATTGGCCGACAAGCTGGAAACGCTGGTCGGCATCTGGGGCATCGGCCTGCAGCCGACCGGCGAGAAGGACCCGTTCGCGTTGCGCCGCCACGCGCTGGGCATTCTGCGCATGCTGATCGAAACGCCGCTGCCGGTCTCGCTCGACGCGTTGCTGACGCTGACCGGGCAAGCCTTCGCCGGCGTGCCGGCGGTCAAACCCGCGAGCGCCGAGATTACCGAGTTCCTGTACGACCGCCTGCGCGGCTACCTGAAGGACAAGGGCTACACCACCAATGAAGTCGAAGCGGTCGTGAGCCTGCGCCCGCAGCGCCTGGACGACATCCTGGGCCGCATGGAAGCGGTGCGCACCTTTGCCGCGCTACCGGAAGCCGCCGCGCTGGCCGCTGCCAACAAGCGGATCACCAACATCCTGCGCAAGAATGCGGAAGCCAGCACCGAGGCAATCGGCGCCGTGGACCCCGCGGTCTTCCAGGAGGCAGCGGAGACCGACCTGCATGCCGCCATCGAAGCGGTGCGGCCCGGCGTGGAAGCGGCGTTTGCCCGTGGCGACTTCACCGGCGCGCTGCGCGACCTGGCCCGGCTGCGCGACGCGGTGGACCGCTTCTTCGACGGCGTGATGGTGATGGCCGAAGACGCGCGGCTGCGGCAGAACCGCCTTGCCCTGCTCGCCTCGCTGCACGACCTGGCCAACCGCGTCGCCAACATCTCGACGCTGGCCGCCTGACGGAGACCGATCGCGCCATGCCCCACAGCACGCCCAAGTTCGTGATCCTCGACCGTGACGGGGTCATCAATCTCGACAGCGACCAGTTCATCAAGAGCCCCGAGGAGTGGATTCCCATCCCGGGCAGCCTGGAAGCGATCGCCGCGATGAACGAAGCGGGCTACCGCGTCGTCGTGGCCAGCAACCAGTCGGGCATCGGCCGCGGCCTGTTCGAGATGAGCGCCCTGAACGCGATGCACGAGAAGATGTACAAGGCGCTGGCCCGGTTGGGCGGGCGCGTCGAGGCGATTTTCTTCTGCCCGCACACCGCGGCGGACGAATGCGATTGCCGCAAACCCAAACCCGGCCTGATCGCACAGGCGGCGCATCGCTTCGGTATCGACGTGCGTGGCGTGCCCATCGTGGGCGACTCGCTGCGCGACCTGCAGGCTGGCGTGGTCTACGGCTGCGTTCCCCATCTGGTGCGCACCGGCAAGGGCGAAGCGACGCTGGCCAAGGGCGAGCTTCCCCCCGGCACCCGCGTGCACGACGACCTGATGGCCTTCTCGCGCTGGCTGCTGCAGCGCGACAGCGCCGCCAAGGCCGCCCCCGCCTCCACCGACAACTGCCCGCCGGCGCAACCCGGCCAACCGGCGTGATCGCTCTCCCATGATTTTCATCCGTTCGCTGCTGTTCGCGCTGTTCCTGCTGGTGTGGACGCCCCCGTACGCCTGCGCCTGCTTCATCGCCTTCCCCTTCATGAACGCCGAGGGCCGCTATCGCTTCGTGCGCGGCTGGCCGCGCACGGTGATTGCCGGCGCGCGGCTCATCTGCGGCATCGACTACCGCATCGAGGGCCACGAGCATCTGGATGCCGTGCTCGACAAGCCGGTGGTGCTGCTGTCCAAGCACCAGTCGGCCTGGGAGACCGTCGCCCTGGTGGCAACCATGCCCAAGCCGCTGTGCTTCGTCTTCAAGCGCGAGCTGCTGTTCGTGCCGTTCTTCGGCTGGGCGCTCGGCATGCTGCGGATGGTCCATATCGACCGCAAGGACGGTTCGCGTGCCTTCGCCTCGGCGGTCCGGCAGGGCCGCCAGCGGCTGGCCGAAGGCGCCTGGATCATCATGTTCCCCGAAGGCACCCGCACGCCCTCCGGCCTGGAGAATCCGCGCTACAAGAGCGGCGGCGCCCGGCTTGCCGTGGAAACGGGGGCGCTGGTGGTGCCGATCGCCATCAACTCGGGCCGGCTGTGGCCGCGCAACTCCTTCCTCAAGTATCCGGGCACCATCACCATCTCGATCGGCCCGGCCATCTCGCCGGCCAACAAGGTGGCGGACCAGCTCAACCAGGAAGTGGCGCGCTGGATCGAGCGCGACATGCGGCGCATCGATCCCGACAGCTACCGGACCTCAGCGACCGCCTGATGGCACGCCCGGGCAGCGACAGCATGGACCGGCAGATGGAGCTGCCCTTGCTCGATGCAGGGCCGCTGCCTGACGCGGCGGGAAACCGGGGCCACGGCCCCGCAGTGCCGGCGGACGAGCCGCCGGCCCGCCACTGGCCGCCGGTGCATGCCAATTCGCGCCGGCTGCAGCTGGGCGAGCGCGCGCTGCACTACACGCTGAAGCGCTCACCCCGCCGCACGATTGGCTTTACCATCGACGACCGGGGGCTGACCGTCGCCGCGCCGCGCTGGGTGACGGTCGGCGACATCGAGTCGGCCATCGGGCAGAAGCAGCGCTGGATCTTCACCAAGCTGGCCGAATGGCAACGGCGCGACGCCCAGCGCGTGCTGCCGGCGCTGCAATGGCGTGACGGCGCCACCGTGCCCTTCCTCGGCAAGCCGGTCACGCTGCGGCTGCCCTCCCCCACCGGCACGCTGCTGTTCGACGCCCTGACCGGCACCTTGCATCTTGCGCTGCCCGACCAGGCCGACGAGCAGCAGATCCGTGACCGGGTGCAGGCCTGGTTGCAGACCCAGGCGCGCCGGCTGTTCGCCGAGCGGCTTGATGTGTATGCGGCAAAGCTGGGCGTGCGGCACAAGGCCTTCGCGCTCAGTTCCGCCAATACCCGCTGGGGCAGTTGCACCGCCGACGGCAAGATCCGCCTCAACTGGCGGCTGCTGCATTTCCCGCTGTCCGTGATCGACTATGTCGCCGCCCACGAACTGGCGCATCTGAAGGAAATGAACCACGGCCCGCGCTTCTGGCAGACCGTGGCGTCGATCTTTCCCGAGTTCGAGCAGGCGCGGGCAACGCTGAAAGCGGACGCCCGTGACACCGTGCCGGCTTACTGAGCCTCGGGGAGTTCGAGCAGGCTGTGAAGCTTGAGGTGGCGTTCCTCGAGCTCGCCGACGATGGTGTAGCGCCCGCCCTCCACCACCAGCGGCATTTTGGCCCAGGCGTTGCTGCCGAACCACAGGAACAGGAAGAACCGAAAGAAGGGATTGCGCTGGCGGTGCTTGACCTTTGCATCCTTCAGCAGCGGCGCGAGGTCCTTCTCCGCAGCGCCTCTGTGCAACATGCGTACGATGAGCTCCTGGGCACCAGACGCATCCGTCTGCTGCGGGCCGTAGCGGGCCACCTGCTTCCAGTTCCCTTCCTGCATGGCTCGACGCAGCACCCATGCGCCGGCCTCGCTGTCCGCCCCGATGTCGTAGCTCTGGGTGAGCACCGTGGACAGTCTCATTGCCGCGGTCTGGCGACCCCGCGTTTCCAGCGAGTCAGCGAAATTCAGCAGTTCCCCGCCGAGGCGAGGCCCTGACCCCCTCGCGTTCAACGCCATTGCCCAGTGTGACTTGTCTGCCAGCAGCGCTCTCGTCAAGGTCGCCGCGCGTTGGTCAAGCAACTCCTCCTTCGCATCGTCGCCTGGATAAAGCAGCGTATCGACAAATGCGGCCCGCCACTCGGGCGAGACGTCGAGGGCTGATTGCGGCCAAGGCAAGTGGACTGCGTCGAACAGCGCCATCAATGGCCTCGCCGCTCTGGCGCTCGTGCATTCATCGAGCACGGTGCGCCCTTCGACGTCCCTGGTGTCCAGCCGCGCGCCATCTGCGACGGCGATGGGAATCAAGGCGAGGCAGCGGTGCCTGACCAGCAGATGCAGTACGCTCGCCCCGCCGACCGACGTCTGGTACACGCTCTGCTCCAGGCCCAGACCAAAAACGGCGGACAGCAGCGCGGTAACGTGCTCCGGCGCGACCGTACCAGCCTTGGTGGCCTCGTCCAGCGCCACGAGAAGCGGAGGGGCGGGGGGCCGATTTGTTACGGTATGCAGCAATCTGAGCAGCCACGCCGCTACCTCGATGTTGCCCGCGCGAATCAGCCTGCATGCGGTTTCCGCGGCAGATTCCGCGGCGTGTTCCGGTTCGTCCGGCAAGGACTGCGATGCCACCGTCTCGCGCAGAACGGGGGGAATCACCTCATGGATCTCCAGCATTTGCTCCCGGTAGTCCGCTACGATGGGCAGGTTCTCGCTGCACGCGATGCCGTCGATCCAATGCAGGATCCGCGCAGCGCTTGCCTCCTCATTGCGCACTGCGGCGAACGGATCGATGGGAGAAGGCTTGAATTCCAGATCGGCTCGCTCGGCGGTATCGACCAACCGCACCAGCGCATCCACGTCCAGGCTGGCCAGCGCCTCTCCCCACTGCATCACGAGCGCGTCCTGCGCCGTCTTGCGGAAATTCGGTTCAGCTTCGACCAGTTGCTTCAGTGCATCCGCCGCCTCCGACCGCGGGGGTATTGCAACACCGCCCTGGGCTGCCGGGTCATCGCAGCCTTTGATCAGCATTTCGACCGTGAGGCGCATGGCGTCGGGGAACCTCTCGCGCAGTTGCGACTTGACCGACTGGAGTTGCAGCAAGCGGCTCAGGAGGAGAGCCTGCCCGTTGTCCGCCGCGTAGCGGATCGCTGGCAGCAGGTTGACCCGCAGGTCGGCCTGCACGTCCTTCTCGATCTCGTCGCGGTCGCCTTGGCGCAGCGCCTGCAGCAGCGGTTCGGACGGAGCGGCGGCCAGCTGAAAGGGGTGCCGAACGCCCCGCTCCTCGTCGACGTCCTTGTCCGGGTTCCGAACCGACGGGCGGGTCAGCTCCAGCTGGCGACCGTCGCCCGGTGTCCTGGCACGTTGCAATCGGATCATGATGACCCCCCGCTTGTCGGGCAGAAGAAAGATGCGGGACTTTCACGCCAACTGGGTTCCGACGCTTTCTGTTCGTCCAATTGACTATTGGTTCCGAACCGACAGAAGCCGATTTCATCGTATCGGCGTAAACTATCGGCTTCCCCGCTTAACCCTTTCGCCAAGAAATTAAAGACATGCGAATGCTCCACACCATGCTGCGCGTCGGCGACATGCAGCGCTCGATCGACTTCTACACCCGTATCCTCGGCATGCAGCTGCTGCGCGAGAGCGACAACCCCGAATACAAGTACCGGCTTGCCTTCGTCGGCTACGGCCCGGAGACCGAGACGGCGGTGATCGAGCTGACCTACAACTACGGCGTCGACAAGTACGACCTGGGCACCGCCTACGGCCATATCGCGCTGGAGACCGACGATGCGGCCGCCGCTTGCGAGCGCATCCGCGCGGCGGGCGGCAAGGTGACCCGCGAAGCCGGCCCGGTCAAGGGCGGCACCACGGTGATCGCGTTCGTCGAGGACCCGGACGGCTACAAGATCGAGCTGATCGAGCGCAACACCACCCGCGACGCCAGCCGACCGTGACGACCGCGGGCGCGATCGCGAGCCGCCGCCCGCTGGACGGGCTGGCGGTGGGCCTGATGGTGCTGCTGTGCGCGGCATGGGGCCTGCAGCAGGTGGTGATCAAGTCCACCGCGCCGCTGATGGGTCCGGTGCTGCAGGCCGGCCTGCGCTCGTTGATCGCCGCGCTGCTGGTGCTCGGCTTTGCGCTGTGGCGCCGCATCCCGCTGACGCAGCGTGACGGCACGCTGGCCGCGGGCATCGGCGCCGGACTGCTGTTCGGCGCCGAGTTCTTTTGCATCTTCGTCGGGCTGGAGCACACCACCGCCTCCCGCATGGCGGTGTTTCTCTATACCGCGCCGATCTTCACCGCGCTCGGCCTGCACCTGGCCATCCCCGGGGAACGGCTGGGCCCGACCCAATGGGCGGGCGTCGTGCTGGCCTTCGCTGGCATGGCACTGGCCTTCGCCGATGGCATCCTGGCGCCAGCGAACGGCGATGGCACGCTGCTGGGCGACGCGCTGGGCATCCTGGCCGGCGCCCTGTGGGCGGCGACCACCGTGCTGGTGCGCGCCACCCGCCTCGCCTCGGCGCCGCCAAGCAAGACGCTGCTGTACCAGCTGGCCGTCTCCGCCGCGATGCTGCTGGCGATGGCGTGGGCCTTCGGCCAGCAGGCGCCGGTGATCTCCACGGCCGGCGAGGGCTGGTTCGTCTTCGCCAGCCTGTTCTATCAGTCGGTGCTGGTTGCCTTCGCCAGCTACCTGACCTGGTTCTGGCTGCTGCGCCACTACCTGGCGTCGCGGCTATCGGTGTTTTCCTTCCTGACGCCGCTGTTCGGCGTCGCCTTCGGCGTGATGCTGATGCAGGACCCGGTCGGTCCCCGCTTCGCCGTCGCGGCGGCGCTGGTACTGGCCGGGATCGTGCTGGTCAACCGTCCGCCCGCGCGCAAGGCACGGGCGTAACGTCTACGTTTCTGCTGGAGGATCGGCGATGGACGAAGCGAACCGGGACAAGCCCAGGCTGCTGGCGGGCGGCAATCCGCAGATACCGAAGGGCCATGGCGACGCGCCGGTGCAGGCGTATATCGATGCCATGCCGGGGTGGAAGAGCGCGCTCGGTCGACGCATCGACGCGCTGATTACCGAGGCCGTTCCCGGCGTACGCAAGGCCGTGAAATGGAACTCGCCGCTCTACGGCATGGAGGAGCAGCACTGGTTCCTGGGCATCCATTGCATGACCCGCTACGTGAAGGTAGCTTTTTTCCGCGGCGCCGAGCTGGACCCCGTACCGCCCGGCAAGTCGAAGCAGCAGCACGTGCGCTACCTCGATATCCATGAGGACGATGCCTTCGACGAAGCGCAGTTCACCCGGTGGGTGAAGCAGGCAAGCCGCTTGCCGGGCGAGAAGATGTAGCGCTCGTTCGCGCCGCGCTTCAGCCGCCGATGCGCCGCGCCAGTTCGACGTACTCGGCCACCGGCACCTCCTCGGCGCGGCGGCCCAGGTCGAAACCGATCGCATCGAAGTCGACCTGATCGCGCATCATCGACAGCGTATTGCGCAGGACCTTGCGCCGCTGCGAGAACGCCGCGGTGACGACGTCGCCGAGCACCTGCATGTCGCAGGTTGCGTAGGGCGAGCGCAACCGGCCGTCCTCCTGGCGGGGCCAGGGAATCATCCGCACCACCGCGGAATCGACCTTCGGCGGTGGCTGGAACGATTCGGGCGGCACGTCCAGCACGTACTCCATGTGATAGCGCACCTGCAGCATGATCGACAGGCGCCCGAAGGCCTTGCTGCCGGGCTCGGCCACCATCCGCTCGACCACCTCCTTCTGCAGCATGAAATGCTGGTCGCGCACCTGGTCGGCGAACTCCATCAGGTGGAACAGCAGCGGACTGGAGATGTTGTAAGGCAGGTTGCCGACGATCCGCAGCGGGCGGGCAGAGCCCGTCAGCTGGCCGAAATCGAAGGCCAGCGCATCGCCGGCGTGGATGGTCATGCGCCCGCCATAGCGGCGGTGCAGCCGCTCGACCAGGTCGCGGTCCAGTTCGACCACGTGCAGATGGTCGAGACGGTCCAGCAGCGGCTGGGTCAGCGCGCCCAGCCCCGGGCCGATCTCGACGACGAGGTCGTCGCTGCGCGGGTCGATGGCATTGACGATGCCGTGGATGACGGCATCGTCGACCAGGAAGTTCTGGCCGAATCGCTTGCGGGCGGTATGGCCCTGATGAACGTTGGAACGCATCGCGGTGAAGTCAGAGGCCGGTCGCGCGGGCGGCGGCCGTGTGGCCGGCCATCGCGATGGCAGTACGGATCGCCTCGATCATGCTGCCGTGCTCGGCCTTGCCGGTCGCGGCCAGGTCCAGCGCGGTGCCATGATCGACGGAGGTGCGCACGAACGGCAGCCCCAGGGTGATATTGACGCCATGGCCGAAGGTGCCGTACTTGAGCGGCGCCAGGCCCTGGTCATGGTACATCGCCAGCACGCAATCGGCATCGCGCAGCAGCCGCGGCTGGAACAGGGTGTCGGCCGGATAGGGGCCGCGCGCGTCGATGCCTTGCGCACGGGCCTGCGCCAGCGCCGGCACGATGATGTCGATTTCCTCGCGGCCAAGATGGCCGCTCTCGCCGGCATGCGGATTCAGGCCGGTGACGAGGATGCGCGGCGCGGTGATGCCGAACCGTTGCTGAAGATCACGGGCGACGATGGCCAGCGTATCGGTCAGCAGTGGAATCGTCAGGGCATCGGGCACCGCCCGCAGCGGCAGATGGGTGGTGGCCAGCGCCACGCGCAGCATCGCGTTGTCATGGGCGGGCTGCGGTCCTGCCAGCATCATCACGACGTGGGCGACCCCCGCACGTTCGGCGAGATACTCGGTATGGCCGCTGAACGACACGCCGGCATCGTTGATGGTGCTCTTCTGCACCGGCGCGGTGACCATCGCGTCGAAGCGGGTAGTGACTTCGCTGCCGGGCCCCGCAAGCAGGCCGGCCAGCGCGGTATCGAGCAGCGCGAGCACATGCCGCCCGTTGCGCGGATCGAGCCGGCCGGGCTCGGCCGGCACGGCCAGCGGCACCGGGCACAGCGCCACGGCGCCCCGATCCATCGCCCGCTGCCACGCGTCCTGATGGCCCATCGCCGCGGCACGCGCGGCCAGCAGGCCCGGGTCGCCGATCACATGGAAACGCGCCGGACAGCCCTGCTGCAGCAGGTCCAGCACGGCCGCGACGGTGATATCCGGGCCGATCCCCGCCGGCTCGCCGGTCGTGATGGCGATCGCGGGCACGGCGGCCGAAGCCGCGGAGGAGGCAGGGTCGGGGTCGGTGGGCATGGTTATCGGTTGACGCGGTATTCGACGTAGGCCGCTTCGCGCAGCTGCTGCAGCCAGTCGTCATAGGCCGCGCGCAGCTTCTGCTCCCGTACCTGGGCACGGGCGAAGTCGCGCTGCTTCTCGGCCGACACCTCGACTTCGCGGCGGTCCAGCACCTGGATCAGGTGCACGCCGAACTGGCTGACCACCGGCTGCGACACTTCGCCCGGGCGCAGGCGGTTCATCGCCTGCTCGAACTCGGGCACCAGCTCGCCCGGGGAGATCCAGCCGAGTTCGCCGCCATTCTGCGCCGAGCCGTCCTGCGAGTAGCGGCGTGCCAGGTCGGCGAAGTCGCCGCCGTGGGTGACGCGGTCGCGCATGGTCGACAGCTGCCGCTGCGCCTCGCCCTCGGGCATGTTGGGGCCCGTGCGGATCAGGATATGGCGCACCTGGGTCTGGGTGATCCGGCTGGGCATCGCGTCACCGCCGCCGGCCGACCCCTGGCGCTTGCTGGCCAGCTTCACCACATGATAGCCATTGGCGCTTTCGATGACCTCCGGCACCACCGCACCGGGTTCGAGATCGAGCACGGCGTTGGCGAACTGGGTCGGCAGCCGGCCGATCTCCCGGTAACCGAGCGAGCCGCCGCGGGCCGCTTCCGGCCCCTCGGACTGGCTCTGCGCCAGCTGGGCGAAGTCGGCGCCGCCCTGCACCTGCTTGAGCAGCCCCTCGGCCTTGGCGCGCAGCTCGGCCTTCTGGGCTTCGCTGGCGTTTTCCGGCACGCGCACCAGGATATGGGCCACGTCGTACTCGACCGGACCGCCCGCGGCAGCGCCGCCGCCACTGGCCTGGGCCGCCTGGGCGGCCAGGAAGTTGTCGATCTCGCCGTCGTACACCTGCACCTTGGAGTCGACCTCGCGCTCGCGCAGGCGAATCACCTGCACCTGCTTGCGCAATTCGCCACGGTACTTCTCCCAGCTCATGCCGCTGCGCTCGACCTGATTGCGCAGCGCCGTGACGCTGATCTTGTTCTGCTGCGCCACCGATTCGATGGCGCGGTCCACTTCCTGGTCGTTGACGCGAATGCCGGCGCTCTCCGCGGCCTGCGTCTGCACGCGCTCCATCACCAGGCGCTCCAGCACCTGGCCCAGCAGATCGGCGCGCGGGGGTACCGGGCGACCCGCGGCGCGGACCTGGGCCTCGATCTCGTCGGCGCTGTCGAGCAGCTCGCGGCGGGTGATCACCGAGTTGTTGACCACCGCCACGACCTCGTCCACCAGCTGCGAACGGCCTTCGCCGCCGCCCTGCGTGCCCTGGCCCAGTTGCGGCTGGGAGGGCGAGGCGGGCGCCGCGGAGGCGCCGGATTGCGGCACGAAGATGCCGGTGGCGCGCGGCGAGTTGGGCGCGCGCAGTTGCGCCGCGGCGGGCAGCGCCGCGGCCGCGACCAGCGTCCCCAGCAGCGCGCCGAGCAGGACGCGAGCGGTGCGGCGCGACTGTCCGCGGGCCAGGGGTACAACAGAGACTGCGTGACGCTTCATCATTAATCCGTCATTCGTAATGGTCGAACTGGGTCTGGGGGATCGGTGCCGCCACGGCGGGCGTGTAGCCCGGCACGTTCAACCTCAGGATATCCAGCGGATTGGAACCGATCTTGGACAGGCCGCGGAACTCCACCTGCAGGAAAATGCGGCCGTTGTAGCCCTGCTGTGTATTGCGGAAGCGCTGGTACGCCACCCGGCCAACCCAGCAGTCGGCCGCGTACTCGAGGCCGAGCAGCGTGTCGACCAGCTCCTTGCCGTTCAGGTCATAGGCCACCCGGCCGATGCCGTAGGCATTGCGCGTGATTGGCCACTGGCTGGAGATCTCGAACTGATCGATGGCGGTATTGTCCGTCACCGTGGTCGGCCGCCGGTAGCGGTAGCCCACGTTCAGCAGCTTGCGCGCCTCCGGCCGCCAGGCGAAGGCGATGTTCGATTGCACCACGCGGTCGTTCTCGGGGTTGTACTGCACGCCGAGATTGACATAGTAGCCACGGAACATCTGGATGGTGGTGGCGGCCAGCAGGTCCGAATAGCCACGCTTGACTGCCTCGTCGCTGGCGGTGCCGAACAGCTGCACGCGCTGGCCGTCGAAATCGAAGCGCTGCGCCAGCGTGCCGCGGAAGCGCTCGATACCGGTTTCGGTTTCGATCAGGCGAGTGGTGACACCGGCCGTCAGCTTGTTGTTGTCGGCGATGCGGTCATAGCCGGTGAACGGGTTCTCGCTGAAGATCTGCCCGTAGCCGAAGTCGGACTGCACCGTGTCAAACAGCGGGAATGCGCTCTGATCGCGGAACGGCGTGTAGACGTAGAACAGGCGCGGCTCCAGCGTCTGCAGGTAGTTCACGCCGAACAGCCGGCTGATGGTCGGCGCCTCGCGCTCGAAGGTCATGCCGGTATCCAGGCTGACCGTCGGCACCGTGCGCGTCAAGGTGTTGTCGCGGCCCGGCGTATTGCTGGACGGCTCCATCTGGTACTGCGTGGCGTTGAACATCACCTTGGGCGTGACGAACCAGCCGGCGCGCACGATCGGATAGCTGATCGAGGGCTGGATGAAGACGCGCTCGCCCTGCGGCTGCTGGAACCCGTCCGTCGTCAGCGGGATGCGGAAGCGCGTGTAGTCCGCTTCCACCTGCACGTCGAAACCGCCCCAGTTGTAGCGGGTGAAGCGGCCGTTCAGCTGCGGCACCCGCTCGTACGGGGGCTGGCTTGGCGCCAGCGTCTGGAACTTCTGCACGCGCGCCAGCACGGTGAAGTCCTGCCAGTTGTAGGTGACGCCGCCTTCCTGCACGTACTGGCGCAGCGTGGACTGCGCGACGGTGCGCGTCAGGTCGTCCGGATAGCGGTCGTCCGATACCCGGTTGACGTTCAAATAGGCGTTCAGGCCGGTGGCGAGGTTCTGCGAATGCTGGATCGAGTAGAGCCAGCGGTTCGTGTTGGTCTGCTTGTCGTTGGGCAGGAACTCGCCGCGAATGCGCCCGGAATAGCCGTCGCCGATATAGCGGAAGTCGCCGCCGAGCTGCGCGCCCCGGGTGGTCAGCACGCGCGGGTACAGCGTCAGGTCGCGGTTGGGCGCGATGTTGAAGTAGTACGGCACCGTCAGGTCGACACCCGAGCGCGAGCTGTAGGCCAGCAGCGGCGCCAGCACGCCGCTGCGGCGCTCGTCGTTCAGCGGGAAGCTGACCTGCGGCGCAGCCAGGATCGGCACGTCGAAGAAGCGCAGCACCGCGCCGTGCGCCGTGCCCACCTGGCGGTCGCTGTCCAGATCGAGCTGGCGCGCGCTGAAATACCAGTCGGCGTTGTCGGGCGAGCACGTCGTGTACGACGCGCGTTGCACCTTGCTGCGGCTGGGGTCGAGGAAGTCGATGCGCTCGGCCCGTCCGGAGCCGCCGGTCTGCTGGAAGTAGTAGTCCGGCGACAGCATGTAGCCTTCATTGGCCTCGATGCGCAGCTTCGCCTCCGGTCCCACCACCAGCGCGCCGTCGCGCGCCAGCCGCACGTTGCCGACCGCGTGGGCTTCGTCGGTGTCCTGATCGTAGCTGAGCCGGTCGCCCTTGACGACCGCGCCGCCACGGCGCAGCTCGGCATTGCCCTCCAGCTCCAGGCCGCGCTCGTTGTAGCCGCGAATGCGGTCGCCGGACACGAAGGTCGGCGCATCGCCGTCGGCATCCGGCCCGGCGCTCCAGGTCGCGGGCTCGGACAGGTAGGGAATCAGTTCACCGGAGGTCGGCGGCTTGCGCGGATCGCCGGCCGGCGCGGCTTCCTGCGGCGGGGCCGCCAGCGCGGGGATCGCGGAACCGACGGCCTGCCCCTGCGCCTGCGCTCCGATGGCCCATCCGGCCATTGCCAGCACCAGCGGCCGCAGCGCGTGGGCGGGCAGGCGGGCCGGCATCCGGATTGCTGTGTTCTTCGATGATCGTGATAGTCGGGTCATGCGAGCGGTTGTCGGTCGAGCGGCGCGCCGGCTCCAGGGGAACCTCCGGCGCGCTTCCAGGCAGGGCTGTGGGGCGCGGCGGGACCCGGCAGTGGAGCCCCCGGCACCGTGTGCCGGTCGGGTATTATACGGGGCAACTTATCGACCCTTTCCGGCATGGCAGCACTTCCCACCGACCCGCGCCAGGACCAGCTCAAAGCGTGGGTGTCCGGACTCGCTCCGGCATGGTCCATCGATCCCGATTCCTGCGCCCCTGCTTCCGCGGACGCCAGCTTCCGGCGCTACTTCCGGCTGCGCAGCGCCAACCCCTCGCATCCGACCGTGATCGCGATGGACGCGCCGCCCTCGCACGAGGACTGCCGGCCCTTCCTGCATGTGGCGGGCCTGTTCGCGCAGGCCGGCGTCACCGTACCGCAGGTGCTCGCGCAGGATCTGTCGCAGGGCTTCCTGCTGCTGTCGGACCTGGGCAGTACCACTTATCTGTCGCGGCTGGACGTCACCAACGCCCGCGCGCTGTACGGCGATGCGGCGGCGGCGCTGGTCAAGCTGCAGCTGGCCACCCGCCCCGACGCCCTGCCTCCGTATGACCGGGCGCTGCTGCAGCGGGAGCTGGACCTGTTCCCCGAGTGGTACGTGCAAAAGCATCTGGGCGTGACGCTGGACGCCGGCCAGCAGGCCGACCTGGCCGAAGTCATGCAGACGCTGATCGCCAACAACCTGGCGCAGCCGCAGGTCTACGTGCACCGCGACTACCACTCGCGCAACCTGATGGTGCTCGACGGGGAAGGCAACCCCGGCATTCTCGACTTCCAGGACGCGGTGATCGGCCCGATCACCTACGATGCGGTCTCGCTGTGGCGCGACGCCTATATCGAGTGGGACGAGGAGCTGCAGCTGGACTGGCTGATCCGCTACTGGGAGCGCGCCCGCAAGGCCGGCCTGCCGGTCGCGGGCGATTTCGGCGAGTTCTACCGCGACTTCGAATGGATGGGCCTGCAGCGGCATCTGAAGGTGCTCGGCATCTTTGCCCGCCTGTACCACCGCGACGGCAAGGACGGCTACCTGGCCGACATGCCGCTGGTGCTCAAGTACGCGCGCTCGGTGGCCGGCCGCTACGGCGAGCTGCGCAAGCTGGTGCGCCTGTTCGATACGCTGGAGGGCGTGCAGCGCCCGGCCGGCTACACCTTCTGATGGCTCCCGCGGGCGGCAGCCGCAGCCGCAGCGCCGAGTGGTGGGCGGGCGTGCGCGCGCTCGCGCCGATGCTGCTCGGCGTGATGCCGTTCGGCCTGATCTACGGGGTGCTGGCAGTCGGTGCCGGCATGCCGGCGTGGCTGGCCTGCGCGATGAGCGCGATCGTCTTCGGCGGCGCCTCGCAGATGATCCTGACCCAACTGTGGGCGGCGGGCACCCCGGCGGCGGTGGTCGCGGCCACGGTGGCGATGGTCAACCTGCGGCACGCGCTGTATTCGGCGACGATGGCGCCGGCGCTGGCCCACCTGCCGGCGCGCTGGAAAGCCCTGCTTGCCTATCTGCTGACCGACGAGGCGTTTGCCGCGATGACGCGCCGGCTCGGCGAGCCGGACGCGCAAAGCCCGTATCGCCACTGGTACTTCTTCGGCGCCGGCGCTTCGCTGTGGGCCAGCTGGCAGCTGTCGACGCTGGCCGGCGTGCTGGTCGGCGCGCAGGTGCCGCGCCACTGGCCGCTCGACTTCTTCCTGCCGCTGACGTTCATCGGCATCATCGTGCCGGGGCTGCGGCATCGCGCTCATGTCGGCGCCGCGGTCACCGCCAGCGCCCTGGCGGTCGCCTGCTTCGCCATGCCGCACAAGCTGGGGCTGATGGTGGCGGCACTGGGCGGCATCGCCGTCGGCATGCTGCTGCTCGGCAGCGGCGGCGGGCGTCGGCAGGGCGCCGACGAGCGCCCCGACGCCGCGCCGCCCACCGACGAGCGCGACCGCCGCGCCGCGGAGCGTGCCGCATGAGCCCGTGGATGCTGCTCGGCGTGATGGTGGCCGCCGGTCTGGCGACCTACCTGATCCGCCTGTCCTTCATTGCCATCGAAGGCCGGCTGCGGCTGCCGCCTTGGTTTCGCACCGCGCTGCAGTTCGTGCCCGCGGCGATGCTGTCCGCGCTGATCGCCCCCGACCTGCTGATGCGCGATGGCGCGCTGGCGCTGTCGCCGGACAACACGCGCCTGCTCGCCGGCCTGCTTGCCATCGTCATCGCCGCCTGGACCCGCAGCGTGGCCTGGACCATTGCCGGCGGCATGGCTGCCCTGCTGCTGTTGGAGATGCTGTTTTGAAAGCGATGATCTTCGCCGCCGGACGCGGCGAGCGCATGCGGCCATTGACCGATACCTGCCCCAAGCCGCTGTTGCCGGTCGGCGGCAAG
The DNA here is from genome assembly GCF_019795295.1 of Cupriavidus sp. AU9028. Classification (GTDB taxonomy): domain Bacteria; phylum Pseudomonadota; class Gammaproteobacteria; order Burkholderiales; family Burkholderiaceae; genus Cupriavidus. The sequence goes on from NZ_JAIMCG010000019.1 coordinate 23,311, forward strand.
CCGCTGATCGTGCGCACCATCGAAGCGCTGGTGCGCGCCGGACTGACCGATATCGTCATCAATCATGCCTGGCTGGGCGCGCAGATCGAGCAGGCGCTCGGCGACGGCAGCCGCTTCGGCGCCACCATCGCCTGGTCGGCGGAAGGCGCCGAGGGGCTGGAAACCGCCGGCGGCATCGCGCGCGCCATGCCGCTGCTGCGGCCCGTGCCGGGCCGGGACGATGCCACCGGGGAGGTCTTCCTGGCGGTATCGGGCGACATCTTCTGCGATTTCGACTTCCGCACGCTGCTGCCGGTGGCCCGGCGCATGGCCGGCGCCGCGCGGCCCGGCATGCATCTGGTGATGGTGCCCAATCCCCCCTTTCATCCGCAGGGCGACTTCGCGCTGGACGACTCGGGCCGGCTGTGGCTGCCGGCCGACGCGCCGGCCGAAGGCGTGCAGACGCTGACCTTCGGCAACATCGGGCTGTACGACCTGCGCACCTTCGCCGACATCGAGCCGGGGCGCAAGATCGCCATGACGCCCTACTACCGCGCCGCCATCGCGGCCGGCCTGGCCAGCGGCGAGCGCTACGACGGCCGCTGGGAAAACGTCGGCACGCCGGCCCAGCTTGCCGCGCTCGACGCGCAGCTGTAGCGGGGCGCGCCGCCAGCGGCGTTAGAATCGGGCCATTCCCCGCAACTTGGAACGGCCCTCACATGACCGCACCAGATTCCGCACTTCTTCAGGCCTGCCGCGCACGGCGCGAGCGCGTGCTCGCGCATCTGCGCGCCGCCGGCGGCGGCGTGGCGGTGCTGCCCACCGCGCCGGAAGTCATGCGCAACCGCGACAGCGACTTTCCCTATCGCCACGACAGCTACTTCTACTACCTGAGCGCCTTCACCGAGCCCGAAGCGGTGCTGGTGCTGCTGGCCGGTCCCGCCGCGGGCCAGGACCGCAGCATCCTGTTCTGCCGCCCCAAGCACGAAGAGCGCGAGATCTGGGACGGCTATCGCTACGGCCCCGAGGCCGCGCGCGAGGCCTTCGGCTTCGACGAGGCGTTCTCGATCGAGGAGATCGACACGCGCATGCCGCAGCTGCTGGCCAACCAGCCGATGCTGTCGTACCCGCTCGCGGCCAGCGCCGAGATCGACCGCCGCGTGCGCCGCTGGCTCGATGGCGTGCGCACCCAGGGCCGCGCCGGCGTCACCGCGCCCGGCGCCGCCCAGGACATCCGCAAGCTGCTCGACGAGATGCGGCTGATCAAGGACGCGGGGGAACTGGCGCTGATGCGGCGTGCCGGCGAGATTTCCGCCAGCGCCCATGTGCGCGCCATGCAGGCGAGCCGCGCAGGCCTGCGCGAATACCATCTGGAAGCCGAGCTGCTCTACGAATTCCGTCGTCACGGTGCGCAGAGCGTGGCCTACAACTCCATCGTCGCGGCTGGGCCCAATGCCTGCGTGCTGCACTATCGCGCGGGACCGGCCGAGCTGCGCGACGGCGACCTGTGCCTGATCGACGCCGGCTGCGAGCTGGACGGCTACGCGGCGGACATCACCCGCACCTTCCCGGTGTCGGGACGCTTCTCGGCGCCGCAGCGCGAGCTGTACGACATCGTGCTGGCCGCGCAGCAGGCGGCCATCGCGCAAACCCGAGCCGGGGTGCCGTACAACGTGCCGCACGACGAGGCGGTGCGGGTGCTCGCGCAAGGCATGCTCGACACCGGGCTGCTGGACCGCAACAAGGAAGGCAGCGTCGACGACGTGATCGCCAGCGGCAGCTATCGCCGCTTCTACATGCATCGCACCGGCCACTGGCTCGGCATGGACGTGCACGACGTGGGCGAGTACCGCGTGCCCGGCCCGGCCCCGGCAGAAGGCGAGCGGCCATGGCGGCCGCTGGAGCCTGGCATGGTGGTCACCGTCGAGCCGGGCATCTATGTGCGTCCGGCCGAGGACGTGCCGGAGCATTACTGGCATATCGGCATCCGCATCGAGGACGATGCGGTGGTGACGAACGCCGAGTGCGAACTGTTGACCCGCGGCGTGCCGGTCGTCGCGGACGAAATCGAGGCGATGATGCGCGAGCGAGGCGCGGGACGATGAGTGGGTGGATTCGCAAGCTCTTTGGCCGGGCACAGGAGGCAACCGACGCACAGGCGCCGGCCCAGCCCTTTATCGTCAATCTGTTCGACGACTGCGTGGTGGTGCACCGCCCCGACGGCCAGCGCGAGGAAGTCCAGTGGCAACATCTGGCCAGCGTGGTGGTACGCGTCTCCGCGCGCGCCCCGTGGACCGGTCGCGCCTGGCTGATCCTGCCCGGCGACGTCGGCGCCGACGGACGCCAGCAGGGCTGCGTGGCGCCGTTTGACGCCATGAACTTCGACACGCTGCTCACCCGGCTGCAGGCCCTCCCCGGCTTCGACCGGGCCGCGCTGGACCAGGCGCTGGACGACGCCCGTGCCGGCAAGACCCGCGCCGATACGGTTTGCTGGGACCGCGCGCAGTCCATCGCCGCGGCGGAACAGCCCGTGGAACAGCCCACGATGCAGCACGCGGCGGCGCCGCACGCCGCCGCGCCGGCTGCACACCAGCCATTCGACCCGGCTGGTGCCATCAGGGGGACGACCGATGACAGGACCGCAAACTGACCTTGCCGCCGAGCCGGTGCTGCTGCTCGCCGACGATGGCTCGATCGATGTCGCCATCATCGGCGGGGGGCCGGTGGGCCTTGCCCTCGCTACTCGGCTGCTGCTCGCCACCCCGTGGCGGGTGGCGCTGATCGACGCGGCCACCCCGGCGCGCGCGTTGCGCGATCCGCGCTCGATCGCGCTGTCGCATGGCAGCCGCGAACTGCTGGCGCAGATCGGCGCCTGGCCCGGGGCGGTCACGCCGATCGAGACCATCCATGTGTCGCAACGCGGCAGCTTCGGCCACGTCAAGCTGCGGCACGAGGACTACGGCATCCCGGCACTGGGTTATGTGGTGCGCTACGGCGACCTGTGCGCGAGCATCGAACAGGCGCTCGCCCGTGCGGCGTCCAGCGGGCGGCTGGTGCGGGTGCAGGAGACGCGCATCGACAAGGTGGAACAGCCCGCCGGCAACGAGGCGGCGGGCATGGTGCGGCTGCATGGCACCGGCGCGGACGGCAAGCCGGTGGCGCTCGCCGCCACGCTGGCGGTGCAGGCCGAGGGCGGCCTGTTCCATGAACGGCGCACCCAGGCGGCACGGCATGGCGGCCGCAATCGCGATTACGGCCAGACCGCCATCGTCTCCCACGTACGGTGCTCCCGGCCGATGCCTGGGTGGGCCTTCGAGCGTTTCACCGCGCAGGGGCCGCTGGCGCTGCTGCCGCATGACCTGCCGGAGGCCGAAGGCGGCGCGGGCTATGCGCTGGTCTGGTGCTGCGCGCCCGACGAGGCGGCGCGGCGCCTCGCACTGCCCGAGCCGGTCTTCCTGGCGGAACTGGAGCAGACCTTCGGCCCGCGGATGGGGCGCTTTGTCTGGACCGGCAAGCGGCACGCATTCCCGCTCGGACTGCAGGCGGCCGAACTGACCGTCGAGGGCCGCGTCGTCGCCATCGGCAACGCCGCGCAGACGCTGCACCCGGTGGCCGGACAGGGCCTCAATCTCGGCCTGCGCGATGCCTTTGCGCTGGCCGACGAGCTGCGCACCGCCTGCACGCCCGCGACGCTGGCGTCGTTCGCCAGCCGCCACCGGCTCGATCGCGCGGTGACCATCGGCGTGACGGACCTGCTGCCCCGCACCTTCGGGGTCGGCGGGCCGCTGGCGGCCCATGTGCGGGGCGCCGGGCTGGCCGCGCTGGCCTGCTTCGCGCCGCTGCGCGACGCGCTGGCGCACCAGATGATCTACGGCATGCGGCGCTGACGCCGTGGCGACGGCCTGCTCTGCCGTCCGGCGCCCGGCCCCCTGCACCCCTGCCGCCGCCCGCGCAACAGCGGCCCTTGCTCATTTATTGGGCAGCGGGCCGGTTTAGCGGTAAAATCCCGCCCTCGCGCCAGGCCGGAGCTGACCGCCGGGGGCAATCGCCACCGGAAACGGCTTCCCGCCGCCGCCAGCGGTGTCCGTGGCCATTCCTGCTCGCGCGCCGCGCCAGCGATGCATCCGGCCCAGCCCTGGCTGATCCGCCTGCATTGCGCAGCCCCGAACGCCGCCGTTACCCCGACGCCACTCGCCCCAGCGGCTGCGCCGGTGTCCCGGCATTTCCGCCAACGCCAGCCGGACCGCCGCCGTGCAAATCGGACCCCATCGACTTCGCAACAACCTGTTCGTCGCGCCCATGGCCGGCGTCACCGACCGTCCGTTCCGCCAGCTGTGCAAGCGGCTGGGCGCGGGGTACGCGGTATCGGAGATGGTGGCGTCCAACGCGCAGCTGTGGAAGAGCGAGAAGACCATGCGCCGCGCCAACCATGCCGGCGAGGTCGAGCCGATCTCGGTGCAGATCGCCGGGGCCGAGCCGGGGATGATGGCCGAGGCGGCACGCTACAACGTGGACCGTGGCGCGCAGATCATCGACATCAACATGGGGTGCCCGGCCAAGAAGGTCTGCAACGTCGCGGCCGGATCGGCGCTGCTGCAGAACGAACCGCTGGTGGCCCGCATCGTCGAGGCGGTGGTGGGCGCGGTCGGCGACCGCGTGCCAGTCACGCTGAAGATCCGCACCGGCTGGGACCGCGAGCACCGCAATGCGCTGCGCGTGGCCCGCATTGCCGAGCAGTCGGGCATCAGCATGCTGACCGTGCACGGGCGCACCCGCGCCGATCTCTACCATGGCGAGGCCGAGTACGAGACCATCGCCGCGGTGAAGGCGGCCGCGTCGATCCCGGTGGTCGCCAACGGCGACATCGACTCGCCGCAGAAGGCGCGCCATGTGCTGGCCGTGACTGGCGCCGACGCCATCATGATCGGCCGCGCGGCGCAGGGACGCCCCTGGCTGTTTCGCGAGATCGAACATTTCCTGGCGACGGGCGGCCTGCTGCCGCCGCCCGAGGTGGCGGAGATCCGCGCCATCATGAACGAGCATCTCGAGGACCATTACGCCTTCTACGGCGAATTCACCGGCGTGCGCACCGCGCGCAAGCACATTGCCTGGTACACGCGCGGCCTGAAGGGCGCGAACCTGTTCCGGCACCGGATGAACACGCTGGAGAGCACCGCCGAGCAGCTCGCCGCGGTCAATGCGTTCTTCGACGAACAGGCGGCGCTGTCCGACCGGCTGGTCTACGACCAGACCGACGAGGCGCAACAGAACACCAACAAGGAGCTGCTGGCAGCATGAGCCGCAACGCCATCGACCAATGCATCCGGGACAGCCTGAGCGCGTATTTCCGGGACCTGGACGGCGAGCAGCCGTCCAATATGTACGACATGGTGCTGGAGGCCGTCGAGCGGCCGCTGCTGGAAACGGTCATGGCGCGTACCGACCGCAACCAGTCGCTGGCCGCCGCCTACCTTGGCATCAATCGCAATACGCTGCGCAAGAAGCTGCAGCAACACGGTTTACTTTGAAGCGTCCCTCCCCACCATGATCAAGCAAGCTCTCCTCTCCGTTTCCGACAAGACCGGCATCGTCGACTTTGCGCGCGAACTGCATGCGCTCGGCGTGACGCTGCTGTCCACCGGCGGCACCGCCAGGCTGCTGGCCGAAGCTGGCCTGCCGGTGACCGAAGTGGCCGACTACACCGGCTTCCCGGAAATGCTCGACGGCCGCGTCAAGACGCTGCATCCCAAGGTGCACGGCGGCATCCTCGCGCGCCGCGACCTGCCCGAGCACATGGAAGCACTGGCCCGTCACGACATTCCGACCATCGACCTGCTGGTGGTGAACCTGTATCCGTTCCAGCAGACCGTCGCCAAGGATGACTGCACGCTGGCCGACGCCATCGAGAACATCGATATCGGCGGCCCGACCATGCTGCGCTCGGCGGCGAAGAACCACCGGGACGTGACCGTGGTGGTCGATCCCGCCGACTACGCCGTGGTGCTGGACGAGATGCGCGCCAACGGCAATGCGGTCGGCTACGACACCAATTTCCGCCTGGCGACCAAGGTGTTCGCCCACACCGCGCAGTACGACGGCGCGATCACCAACTACCTGACCAGCCTGGGCAGCGACAAGTCGCACCAGGGCCGCAGCGCCTATCCGCAAACGCTGAACCTGGCCTTCGAGCAGGTGCAGCAGATGCGCTACGGCGAGAACCCGCACCAGTCGGCGGCGTTCTATCGCGACCTGAAGCGTGTGGACGGTGCCCTCGCCAACTACGTGCAGCTGCAGGGCAAGGAACTGTCGTACAACAACATCGCGGACGCGGATGCGGCGTGGGAGTGCGTCAAGTCCTTCTCCGCGGCGGACGGCGCGGCGTGCGTCATCATCAAGCACGCCAACCCCTGTGGCGTGGCGCTCGGCGCCAATGCGCTGGAAGCCTATGACAAGGCGTTCAAGACCGATTCGACCTCGGCCTTCGGCGGCATCATTGCCTTCAACGTCGAGCTCGACGGCGCGGCGGCGCAGGCCGTGGCAAAGCAGTTCGTCGAGGTGCTGATCGCGCCGTCGTTCACGGCGCAGGCGCGCGAAGTGTTCGCCGCCAAGCAGAACGTGCGGCTGCTGGAAATCCCGCTGGGCAACGGCGTCAACCAGTTCGACTTCAAGCGCGTCGGCGGCGGCCTGCTGGTGCAGAGCCCCGACGCCAAGAACGTGCAGCCGGGCGAGCTGCGCGTGGTGACCAAGCGTCATCCGACGCCCGGGGAGATGAGCGACCTGATGTTCGCCTGGCGCGTGGCCAAGTTCGTCAAGTCCAATGCCATCGTGTTCTGCGGCGGCGGCATGACGCTTGGCGTCGGCGCCGGCCAGATGAGCCGCGTGGATTCGGCGCGCATCGCCAGCATCAAGGCCCAGAATGCCGGTCTCACCCTGGCCGGCTCGGCGGTGGCCTCGGATGCGTTCTTCCCGTTCCGCGACGGCCTGGACGTGGTGGTCGATGCCGGCGCAACCTGCGTGATCCAGCCCGGCGGCTCGGTGCGCGACGATGAAGTCATCGCGGCAGCCGACGAGCGCAATATCGCGATGGTGCTAACCGGCACCCGGCACTTCCGGCATTGAGCGCCGCGGCGGCAGCGTCCGAGACGCCAGCTGCCAGGCCGGTTTGCTCCCCTCGCCCGCTTGCGGGAGAGGGGCCGAGGGAGAGGGCAGGCGGCGGTGGCCATGCCGCGCGGTCGGCAGACCAACCCCTCTCCCCGGCCCTCTACCCTTGAAGGGGAGAGGGAGGAAACCGGCAGCCCACCCACCGCTGCGCGTTTCCGCCTACACTAGCCCATCCCCGGGCCCAACCTTCCCCATGCGCATTCTCGGCATCGACCCCGGCCTTCGCACCACCGGCTTCGGCGTGGTCGAAAAGCACGGCAACCGTCTGGCCTATGTCGCCTCCGGCACCATCCGCAGCGACGGCAATGGCAGCCTGCCCGAGCGCCTGAAGACCCTGTACGACGGCATCGCCGAGGTCACGCGCACCTATGCCCCCGATTGCGCCGCGATCGAGAAGGTCTTCGTCAACGTCAATCCGCAATCGACGCTGCTGCTGGGCCAGGCGCGCGGTGCGGCGATCTGCGGCCTGGTCGGCCACGGGCTGCCGGTGTTCGAATACACCGCGCTGCAGCTGAAGGTGGCAGTGGTCGGCTATGGCCGCGCCACCAAGACCCAGGTGCAGGAGATGGTCACGCGGCTGCTGGCCCTGCCCGGCCAGCCCGGACCCGATGCGGCCGATGCCCTGGGCGTGGCGATCTGCCATGCCAACGGCGGCGATACGCTGAGCACGCTCAGCGGGCTGGCGCCCGAACTGGCGCGCAAGGGCATCCGCCTGCGCCGTGGCCGGCTGGTCGGCTAGGCCCCTGCCGGTCTGTCCCTCGACCGCTGCACGGTGACGAAGACGTCACCGGCTCGCTTACAATCGGGTCAGATCCGCTACTGGAGCCCCGATGTCCCGCACTCCCTCGATCCGGTCCGGCATGCGCCGGCGTCTTTTCCTGCTGCCCGGCGCCTGTGTTGCCGCGCTGCTGACCAGCTGCGCGATGGTGGGCCAGCAGCCGGCCCCGCCCGCACCTGCAGCGGAACCGGCCGCGACGGCGCCGGTTCCGGCGAAGCCGAAGGCCCTGGTGATTGGCCACCGCGGCGCCAGCGCGCTGCGCCCCGAACATACGCTGGCGGCCTACGCCAAGGCGATCGAGGATGGCGCCGACCTGATCGAGCCCGATGTGGTGATGACCCGCGACGGGGTGCTGGTCGCGCGCCACGAGAACGAAATCGGCGGCACCACCAACGTCTCGGCGCTGAAGCAGTTCGCCAGCCGCAAGCGCATCAAGGTAATCGACGGCAAGCGGCTGGAAGGCTGGTTCACCGAGGACTTCACGCTGGCCGAACTGAAGACGCTGCGGGCACGCGAGCGCATTCCCACGCTGCGCCCGTCCAACACCGAATACGACGACCGCCTCGAGATCCCGACCCTGGATGAGGTGCTGCGCCTGGCCGCCGACGCCTCGAAGCGCAGCGGCCGCACCGTGGGCGTCTACATCGAGACCAAGCACTCGAGCTACTTCCGCGGCATCGGCCTGCCGCTGGAGGAGGCGCTGCTGCGCGCGCTGCGTGCCAATGTGCATGCGCGCCAGGCACCGGTGTACCTGCAGTCCTTCGAAACCGCCAACCTGCGCATGCTGCGCCAGCAGATCGGCAAGTCGATGCCCAACGTCAAGCTGGTGCAGCTGATCGGCGGCGCCCGCAGCAAACCCGCCGACTGGGTGCTCGCCGGCGATACGCGCACCTACGCGGACATGGTGACGCCGCTGGGGCTGCGCGAGGTCGCCACCTACGCCGACGGCATCGGCCCCGAGCGCGGCCATGTGCTGCCGCGCAACGCGGCCGGTGCGATCGGCAAGCCGACCGCGCTGGTGGCCAATGCGCATGCGGCCGGGCTGGTGGTGCACCCCTACACGCTGCGGCCGGAAAACGCCTTCCTGCCGAAGAACCTGCGCGGCCCCGGCCCGGAGGACAAGCGCCACCCCGCCGGCATGATCGCCGAAGCGCGCGCGCTGCTCGACGCCGGCGTGGACGGCTTCTTCACCGACGATCCCGCGCTGGGACGGCGCGCGGTGGACGGCGCGGCAGCCAGCGGCAAGGGGGCGAGCAGCGCCGCGCGTTGAGCCCGTCGGGCCGCCCCCGCTGGGCTACACTGCGGCCCTTGCGAACTTCAATCGGCCGTGCCCCTCGCGGGCGCGGCCTTCCTGCGCGAACATGATCGGACGTATTGCCGGCACCCTCATCGAGAAGAATCCTCCGCACCTGCTGGTCGACTGCCACGGCGTGGGCTACGAGGTGGACGTGCCGATGAGCACCTTCTACAACCTGCCCGCGGTCGGCCAGCCGGTCACGCTGCTCACGCAGATGATCGTGCGCGAGGACGCGCACCTGCTGTTCGGCTTCGGTACCGCGACCGAGCGCAACACGTTCCGCGAGCTGATCAAGATCACCGGCATCGGCGCGCGCATGGCGCTGGCCGTGCTGTCCGGCCTGTCGGTGACGGAGCTGGCCCAGGCGGTGACGCTGCAGGAAGCCGGCCGGCTCACGCGCATCCCGGGCATCGGCAAGAAGACCGCCGAGCGCCTGCTGCTCGAACTGAAGGGCAAGCTGGGAGCCGAGCTCGATCTGCCGGCCGGCGCCGCACATCCGCACGACAGCGCGGCGGACATCCTCAACGCCCTGCTCGCGCTCGGCTACTCGGAGAAGGAAGCGGCCGCCGCCACGCGCCAGGTGCCTGCCGGCACCGGCGTCTCGGAAGGCATCAAGCTGGCCCTGAAGGCGCTCTCCAAGGGCTGAGCGCCGCTGCGGCGCGGTTCCCCCTGACCCGCCCGCGGCGGCCGGTCGGCTACAATCGAGGCAGTCTTTTGCCCCTGCCTCATGATCGAAACCGACAAGCTCGTCCCACACCGCCCGGAGCGCAACGACCGGGTCATCGCCGCCACGCCGGCCTCCAGCAGCGAGGAGGCCTTCGAACGCGCGCTGCGGCCACGCCTGCTGGACGAATACGTCGGTCAGCAGAAGGTGCGCGACCAGCTCGACATCTTCATGCATGCGGCGCGCAACCGCCGCGAGGCGCTGGACCATGTGCTGCTGTTCGGCCCGCCGGGCCTGGGCAAGACCACGCTGGCCCATATCATCGCCCGGGAGATGGGCGTGAGCCTGCGCCAGACCTCGGGCCCGGTGCTGGAGCGCCCCGGCGACCTGGCGGCGCTGCTGACCAACCTGGAAGCCAACGACGTACTGTTCATCGACGAGATCCACCGGCTTTCGCCGGTCGTCGAGGAAATCCTGTACCCCGCGCTGGAGGACTACCAGATCGACATCATGATCGGCGAAGGCCCGGCGGCACGCTCGGTCAAGCTCGATCTGCAACCGTTCACGCTGGTCGGCGCCACCACGCGCGCCGGCATGCTGACCAACCCGCTGCGCGACCGCTTCGGCATCGTGGCCCGGCTCGAGTTCTACAGCGCCGAGGAACTGGCCCGTATCGTCACGCGCTCAGCGCAGCTGCTGCACGCCCGCATCGATCCCCAGGGGGCGCTGGAGATTGCCCGCCGCTCGCGCGGCACGCCGCGCATCGCCAATCGCCTGCTGCGGCGTGTGCGCGACTACGCCGAGGTCAAGGGCGACGGCAACATTACGCGCGAGATCGCCGACGCCGCACTGGCAATGCTGGATGTAGACCGGGTCGGCTTCGACCTGATGGACCGCAAGCTGCTCGAGGCCATCCTGCACAAGTTCTCGGGCGGACCGGTCGGCGTCGACAACCTCGCCGCCGCCATCGGCGAGGAGCGCGATACCATCGAGGACGTACTGGAGCCCTATCTGATCCAGCAGGGCTATCTGCAACGCACCCCGCGCGGCCGGGTGGCCACCGCGCTGGCATACCGGCATTTCGGCCTGGCGGCCCCGGGCGGGATGCAGGGGAGCATTCTTCCGGACGAAGGCTGAAGCTCGCCATGCCGGTGCGCATGCCGGGGCGGTTCAGGAACGGTGCTCCCGCGCAATATTGCTAAAGGCGCGCGCGCATGGGCGGACAAAATCGGACCTTCCCCTATTCCGGAGTCCGCAACATGTTCGTGCATCAAGCCGGTACCCCCGCCCCGCAAGCCCCCATCAATGGCCGCAATTGCGGACCGGAACTGATCGCTGCCGTGCGGGAGGGGCGGCGCCATGACATCGAGCGGCTGCTTCATCAGTCCCCGGCCAGCGTGCAGTACCAGGACAACCACCTGAATACGGCCCTGCATCACGCGATCCTCGAGGGCCGCAGCTACGGCACGATCAAGCTGCTGCTGGGAAGCAATGCCAATCCCGGCGTCCGTAACGCGGACGGCGATACCTGCATGCACCTCGCTTTCGCACGCCGCCCCGTCTTGGGACAACTGCCAATCCTGCTGCTCGCCGGCACATGGAACGAGGAAGGGCTGGGCCTGGGCGCCATCGAACTGGAAAACCGCAGGGGCAAGACCGCGATCGACGAGGCGCGTGACTGCCGCGGCCAGGTGTTCCCGGGCTACATGGAAGCGGTGATGATGACCGAGGCAAGGCTGCGCGAAAGGAAGCGGGCGCTGACCGGCCAGCTTCGGCAAGCGATCCGGACCGATGACCCCTGTGCCGCGCGGGCAGCAATGGCACGGCTGCACTGGCCTTTCGACCTGCCCGTTGGCGAGAACGGCGACGTCCCGCTGATGGAGGCGGTCCGCCTGGGCGCGGACCGGGTTGCGGCCTGCCTGATCGGCGCCGCGAAAGAGGCGGGCGTGGCGACTCGCGTGCTCAATCGCAAGGATCGAAGCGGAGAATCGACGCCGCTGGCGTGGGCAGTACGCGCGGGCAGGGAAGAACTCGTGGAAGCGCTGCTGATCAACGGTGCGGCACCGAACGTCGTCGTGGTGGACGGCTACACCGCCCTGCACATTGCCGTACAGGAAAAGCACGCGAAGATCGTCCAGCTGCTGTTGAACTACGGCGCCGATCCCAACGTGCACGCTTCGTCGGAGCGCAATACCCCGCTGATCCTCGCTACAAAAGGGGCATTGACCGACATTGCGCAACAGTTGCTCGACCACGGCGCGAGGACCGATGCCAAGGACACGCACGGCTGCGATGCCACCGTCTATGCGGCGCAAGGGGGCCACATCAAACTCGCGTTCAAGCTGAGCCGAGCGCAACAGCTGGACGTCGAGGATCCGGCTGCCGCTTCGCAGGACGAGCGCAAGCCGCGCGGCTTCCGCCACCCGCCACGCCGGGCAGCGTTCCTGGCGTGCTGCGCGATCGTATAGGGTGCACCGGTCGACGCCCCCTCCCATGCGCCTGGCACGGGCAAGGCGCGCCCCTCGTCGCGCTGGCATAATCCGCCGAAACTCTCAGGGAACCTCATGTCCGAGCCTTCGGTAGCCGGCGCGTCCTCCGGACACGTCGGGCGCGTCTATCGCTACTACGACCTGGTGATGGTCGCCTTCGTCACCGTGCTGCTGTGTTCCAACCTGATCGGCGCGGCCAAGGCGGCGCAGGTCGACGTGCCCTGGGTGGGTCCCGTCACCTTTGGCGCCGCGGTGCTGTTCTTCCCCATCTCGTATGTGTTCAGCGACGTACTGACCGAGGTCTACGGCTACGGCCGTGACCGGCGCGTGGTGTGGGCCGGCTTTGCCGCGCTGGCCTTCGCGACGCTGATGAGCGTGGTGGTGCTCGGCATGCCGGTCGCGCCCTTCATGGCCGACTATCAGAAGAGCCTCGAGGACGTATTTGGCAACACCTGGCGCATTGCACTCGGTTCGCTGCTGGCTTTTTGCTGCGGCAGCTTCACCAACAGCTACGTGCTGGCGCGAATGAAGATCTGGACGCGCGGGCGCTGGCTATGGACGCGCACCATCGGTTCGACCATGGCCGGCGAGCTGGTCGACTCGTCGCTGTTCTATGTGATCGCGTTCTACGGCATCTGGCCGCTCGAACAGGTGGTGCAGGTGGCGGTTGCGCAGTACGTGATCAAGACCGGCTGGGAGGTCGTGATGACGCCGCTGACCTATCGCGTGGTGGCCTTCCTCAAGCGCGCCGAGAACGAGGACTGGTACGACCACAACACCGACTTCAATCCGTTCCGGCTGCGGGTATGACGGGACCAGGGGGCGGCAACGCCGCCCCTTCGCCCCGGCAGGGTCGCGGGTTCAGGGCACGCGCCGATCGACCTCGTCCAGTGTCACGGCCTGCAGATGGGAAACGTCCGCCCACTGGGAAACCGTCAGCCGCTGGCCATCGCAACGCAGCCGGTTGATGCCGGCATTGAGCAGCGCGTGCTCGCGCGGCGCCTCCAGCGTCATGCCGGTGGCCTCCCGGTAGAGGCAGTCGAGCACGCCGCCGTGCGTCACCAGCGCGATGCGCTCGCCGGGATGGCGGCGCACCAGCGCCAGCACCGCCTCGACCGCGCGCTCGTGAAAGCCGTGCAGCGATTCGCCCTGCTCCGGTGCCCAGCCTGGCACCCGTGCCTGCCAGCAGGCGAAGTCCTCGGCGCGGCGCTCGGCCACCTCCGCGTACGTCATCCCTTCCAGCACGCCATAGCAGCGCTCGCGCAGCCGCGGCTCGGCGCGCACCGTCAGCCCGGTCAGTTGCGCCAGGGGCGCGGCGGTCTGCATCGTCCGCGACAGGTCGCTCGCATAGATCGCATCGATCGGCTCGCCGGCCAGCGTGTCGGCCAGCGCCCCGGCCTGCGCCTGCCCCAGCGCGTTCAGCGGGATATCGAGCTGGCCCTGCAGCCGGCGCTCGCGGTTCCAGGCCGTTTCGCCGTGTCGGATCACGATCAGATGGGTGATGGCCAGCGACTGCGGCCCGGGCGTTGACATCATGCCGATTCCTTGCGCGCGCCGGGTGCGCGCCCTGTTGCGTTGTTGTGTGGTCCGGCTTGATCAGCCGGCCTGGGCGGCAACCAGCCGCGGATTCAACGTGTAGGTGCCAGTCACGCTCGCCTGGGCCAGCACATGGCCCTGCATCGCGTCACGGACCTGCTGGCCGGTGAACTTGCCTTCGATCGGCAGCCGGTCGATATCCAGCGCATACACGGTGAAGACGTAGTGGTGGATGATCGAGTCGTTCCACGGCGGGCAGGGGCCGTCGTAGCCGTAGTAGTCCCCGCCCATGTCCTTGTCGCCGGCGAACCAGCTGGTGTAGTCGTTGATGCCATGGCGCAGCCCGCCCGCCGCGGCGGTGCCGCCGGTTGCTTCCGGCCCCGGCTTGCCTCGGGCGATCACGCCATCGCTGTGCGAGCCGGCCGAAATGGTGGTCAGGCCGGGCGGCAGGTCGATCAGCACCCAATGGAAGAAGTCCACGCGCGGCAGGTCGGCCGGCACCTCGCGGCCTTCCTGGTTGACGTCGTCGCCGCGGCTTGGCACGTCGCGGTCGTGGCAGATCAGCACGAACGAACGGGTCTCCTCCGGGGCGCCCTCCCAATGCAGATCGGGATTGCGGTTCGCAGACAGCGCGACGTGGTTCGCTGCGTCCGGCACGGCGAAGGCGAATTCGCCCGGAATCGGCGCCATGTCGGCGAAGGCATTGGTCCAGAGTTTCATGCTTGGCTCCTTGCGCTGTTGGGTTTCTGTTACTTCAGGCGGCCCCGCGCTCGCGTCCGGCCGCGGGAGGCACCCGCAGCCAGAACGTGACAGGACCGTCATTGACAAGGCTGACCTGCATCATCGCGCCGAATTCCCCGGTCTGCACCACAGGATGCGTCTGGCGGGCGCGGGTGACGAAGTGGTCGTACAGGCGGCGGCCCGTCTCCGGGTCGGCCGCGGGCGTGAAGCTGGGACGCGTGCCGCTGTTGGTGTCCGCCGCCAGCGTGAACTGCGACACCAGCAGCAGACCGCCTGCGGTGCCGTTGCCGTCGATGTCGCGCACCGGCAGGTTCATCCTGCCATTGGCGTCGCTGAACACCCGGTAGCCGAGCAGCCTGGCCAGCAGACGCTCCGCCTCGGCCTCGCTGTCGCCGCGCTCGGCACAGACCAGCGCCAGCAGCCCGGCGCCGATCTCGCCGGTGACGCGCTCGCCGACGGTGACACTGGCGCGCGCCACGCGCTGGATCAGGGCGATCATCGGCTCAGCTCAGTGTGACGCGGGCGAAACGGCGCTTGCCCACCTGCACCACGTACGTTCCAGCCTCGACCTTCAGACCCTTGTCGCTGATGACAGTGCCGTCGATGCGCACGCCGCCCTGGTCGATATTGCGGTTCGCCTCGGATGTCGAGGGCGCCAGGTTGGCCTGCTTGAGCAGTTGCCCGATCGCCAGCGGCGCGCCGGTCAGCGCCACCTCCGGGATCTCGTCGGGCACGCCGCCACGGGCGCGATGGTTGAAGTCCTCCAGCGCCTTCTCGGCGGCCTGGGCATTGTGGAAACGCGTGACGATCTCCTGCGCCAGCAGTACCTTGCAATCGCGGGGGTTGCGGCCCAATCCCACTTCCTGCTTCATCAGGTCGATCTCCGACATCGGGCGGAACGACAGCAGCTCGAAGTAGCGCCACATCAGGTCGTCCGAGATGCTCATCAGCTTGCCGAACATCTCGCTGGCCGGTTCGGTCACGCCGATATAGTTGCCCTTGGACTTGGACATCTTCTCCACGCCGTCCAGGCCGACCAGCAGCGGCATGGTAAGGATGCATTGCGGTTCCTGGCCGTATTCCTTCTGCAGCTCGCGCCCGACCAGCAGGTTGAACTTCTGGTCGGTGCCGCCCATTTCGAGATCGGCCTTCAGCGCGACGGAATCGTAGCCCTGCATCAACGGGTAAAGGAACTCATGGACCGAAATCGGAATCCCAGACCGGTAGCGTTTGGTGAAGTCGTCGCGCTCCATCATCCGGGCGACGGTGTACTTCGCCGCCAGCTGGATCATGCCGCGCGCGCCCAGGGGATCGCACCACTCCGAGTTGTAGCGGATCTCGGTGCGGGAAGGGTCGAGCACCAGGCTGGCCTGCTGGTAATAGGTCTGCGCGTTGAGCTCGATCTGCTCGCGCGTCAGCGGCGGCCGGGTCGCATTGCGGCCGGACGGGTCGCCGATGGTCGAGGTGAAGTCGCCGATCAGGAAGATGACCTGGTGACCCAGGTCCTGCAGCTGCCGAAGCTTGTTCAGCACGACAGTGTGGCCGATATGGATGTCCGGTGCGGTGGGGTCCAGTCCCAGCTTGATCCGCAGCGGCGTACCGGTGGCCTCGCTGCGCGCGAGCTTCTGCAGCCATTCGGATTCGATCAGCAGTTCGTCGCAGCCGCGCTTGGTCACTTCCAGCGCGTGCAGCACGGACGGAGTCAGGGGGTAGGAGTTCGGGGCGCCGGAGGAACCTTCAGTCATGACGTAAGTCTTTGAAATACATGATTATTCTGGCAGACACCAGCGCAGTGTCTGATATAATCCGCCAGTTCGGCCCGGCAGGATGCGCTCCGCCAGGCTTCTCGAAGATGAAACCGCCATTGTAGGCGGCAAACAAGACAGCCCGCGCCGCACCTCGGGGGAGGAAGGCAGACGCAGCAGATCGTCGCGGTAGCGGAGCCCGAACCAAGGTTGAATTTTACGTGATGTGGTCCAGACTCCGCGAAGTTTTCGCGCGTGAGCTCGTGGTGCTCGTCGATCCGACCCATGCCCTGCATGCGCGCCGCCGCAAGCAGCTGACGGCATCGGTCGCGACGGTGTTCACGCTTGGCATGGCTGCCGCCATGGGCGTGGCGCCGAGCACGGCCTACGACGATCCCGACGCCCCCCGCGTGCTCGAAAGCATGCGCCTGCCCGATTTGCGCGATCAGCTCGACCAGCTGACCGATACCAGCGCCACCTACGTCCGCCAGGAACGCATGCAGCGCGGCGACACCATCGCCGCCCTGCTCAAGCGCCTCGGCGTGGACGATCCCGACGCACAGGAATTCATCCGCAAGAACTCCACCGCGCGCGGCCTGTTCAAGCTCGAGCCCGGCCAGACCGTGCAGGCGGAGATCGACCAGAGCAACCTGCTGGTCTCGCTGCAGGCGAACCTGGGCGGCGACGTTTCCTCCTCGCGGGAGCTGGTGATCGAACGCGTCGGCGACGTGACCAACCCTCGCTTCAAGGCGCGCGTGCAGACCGTCGACAACGAGCTGCACTACCAGATGGGTTCGGGCGTGATCGGCCCCGGCGGCTTCTTCAAGGCGATGGACGCGGCCAACGTGCCGGACGACGTGGTCGAGCAGATGATCTCGATCTTCTCCGGCGTGATCGACTTTCACCATGACATCGTCAAGGGCGACCGCTTCCGCATCGTCTACGAGTCCGGTTATCGCGACGGCGCCTTCGTGCGCAACGGCCGCGTGGTGGCGATCGAGCTGATCAACCGCGGCCAGCTGCACCAGGCGCTGTGGTACTCGGCGAACGGCAGCAACGGCGCCTACTACACCTTCGATGGGCGCAGCATGAAGCGGCCCTTCCTGCGCTCTCCGGTCGAGTTCTCGCGGATGTCGTCGGGTTTCGGCCTGCGCAACCATCCGCTGCACCATGAGTGGTCCCAGCACAAGGGCGTCGACTTTGCCGCGCCGACCGGCACCAAGGTGTTCGCCACCGGCGACGGGGAAGTCCAGTTCCTGGGCCGTCAGAACGGCTACGGCAACATCATCGTGCTGCGCCATCACAACGGCTACTCGACCTATTACGCACACCTGTCGCGCTTTGCCACCATCAAGCAGGGCCAGCAGGTGTCGCAGGGCCAGCTGATCGGCTATGTCGGCTCGACGGGCTGGGCAACCGGTCCGCACCTGCACTACGAGTTCCGCCACAACGACGTGCCGCAGAACCCGCTGTCGATCACGCTGATGGAGTCGCCGGCGCTGACCGGTCGCGCCCGCCAGCAGTTCCTCAGCTACAGCGGCGAGCTGATGAGCCGGATCAACGCGCTGCGCACCTACAACGTCGCCTCCAACGGCAACTGACGCGGCCGGACACCGGCCCGCGCACAAGAGCAAGCGATGACCGCCTCGGGCAGCAGTGAGCGCTATATCGGGCTGATGTCCGGCACCAGCATGGACGGCGTGGACGGCGTGCTGGTGGATTTCGCCGGCGCCTCGCCGGCCGTCCTCGCCGCGGTGCATCAGCCCTTCCCGGATGCGCTGCGAGAGGCGTTCGGCGCGCTGCAGCAGCCGGGCGAGGACGAAATCCACCGGGAGGCGCTGGCCGCCAATGCCCTGGCGCACGTCTATGCCGATTGCGTGAAGGCCCTACTGGGGGCCGCACGCCTGTGCGCCGGCGACATCATCGCCATCGGCGCGCACGGGCAGACCATCCGCCACCGGCCGGGCCGCTACGACGGCATCGGCTATACCCGGCAGAGCCAGCATCCTGCCTTGCTCGCCGAGCTGTCCGGCATCGACGTCATTGCCGATTTCCGCAGCCGCGACATCGCCGCCGGAGGACAGGGCGCGCCGTTGGTGCCGGCCCTGCACCGGGCGCTGTTCGCCGCGCCGGGCGAGGTCCGGGTGGTCTGCAATCTTGGCGGCATCTCCAATATCAGCATCCTGCCGCCCCTGCAGGGCGACGCCGGGCAAGGCACCGTGCTGGGCTTCGATTGCGGCCCGGCCAATGCGCTGCTGGACCACTGGATCGAAGCTCACCAGGGCCTGCCCTACGATGCCAACGGCGACTGGGCTGCCAGTGGGCAGGTCGATGCCGCGCTGCTCGACGTGCTGCTGGCCGAGCCGTATTTCGCGCTGCCGCCGCCCAAGAGCACCGGCCGCGATCTGTTCCATCCGCAGTGGCTGCGGGACAAGCTGGGCGATACGCCACGGCGGCCGCAGGACGTGCAGGCGACGCTGGCCGCGCTGACTGCCGAGGCCATCGCGCGCGACATCCGGCGCCATGCGCCCGAGGCTCGGCGGCTGATGCTGTGCGGCGGCGGGGCCCACAACGGCTATGTGCGGACCCGGCTGGCCCAGGCGCTGCCGGGGGTCACGGTGGAAACCACGGCGCAGCACGGCGTTCCGGTCAGTCAGGTGGAGGCGCTGGCGTTCGCC
This sequence comes from Cupriavidus sp. AU9028, assembly GCF_019795295.1. Classification (GTDB taxonomy): domain Bacteria; phylum Pseudomonadota; class Gammaproteobacteria; order Burkholderiales; family Burkholderiaceae; genus Cupriavidus. The sequence continues at coordinate 42,379 of NZ_JAIMCG010000019.1, forward strand.
TGGCTCGCACGCCAGTTCATGCTGCGCGTGCCCGGCAATCTGGCGAGCGTGACCGGCGCAGCCGGCCCCCGCGTGCTCGGCGCCCTCTATCCCCGCTGACCGCAATAAAAAAGCGCACCCGAAGGTGCGCTTTTTTGTCGTTCCCGCACAGGCGGGAAGCCAGCGGCCTTGCCAGACGCCGAAAAGACTCAGACCGAGAACGACGAGCCGCAACCGCAAGTGGTCGTGGCATTCGGGTTCTTGATCACGAACTGCGCGCCGTTGATGTCTTCCTTGTAATCGATCTCGGCGCCCACCAGGTACTGGTAGCTCATCGAATCGATCAGCAGCGTCACGCCGTTCTTGACCATCGTCGTATCGTCTTCATTCACTTCCTCGTCGAAGGTGAAGCCGTACTGGAAGCCGGAACAGCCGCCGCCCTGCACAAACACGCGCAGCTTCAGGTCGGCGTTGCCCTCCTCCGCGATCAGATCCTTGACCTTGTCGGCGGCGCTGTCGGTAAAGACGAACGGGGCCGGCACGTCCTCGGTGACGGGTGCCTCTGCAACTGCGTTCATGGGGTGTTCTCCTGTTAGGTACGCCGTATTTTAAGCGTACTGGGAAGATCGTGCCGATCCCCCATCGATTCAAGGGGTTCTGGCTCCGGGACGTGCGCCTCGCGGCCACATGGCGGTGCCAGCAGTACCGCCTCAGGCGCTTTCTTCTTCCGCGGCCGGGGCGTTTGTCAGGTTGGGCAGTGCCTTGGGCTCGGAGTTTCCGAGCGGAATCAATCTTCCTTCCACCAGCGCGCCCTGATGCATTTCCAGAGCCGCATAGTGCACCTCGCCCTGCACGCGGGCCTTGGGCTGCAGCTCCAGCAGCTCGCTGGCGTGGACCGGACCGGTTACCGTGCCGTTGAGCACCAGGTGGCCGACGCGGACCTCGCCTTCGACCACGCCCTTCTCGCTGATGACCAGCATGCTGGACTGGTCGGCCGGCGCGATCACGTTGCCGCGCACCCTTCCATCCAGGCGCAGGCCGCCGGTAAAGGTCAGATCGCCTTCGACCACGGTGTGCTCGCCGAGCAGCGTGTCGATCGTCAAACCCTTCTTCTTCGAAAACAGCATTGCGGCCTCACTTGCAGCGATTGAGGCCGCCATTGTATCTGCCACGATGCATGGACAGCCTGAAAGGGCTGGATCGGTGGCACGGATGCAACGGCCATCGCGCAAAAAAATGCCGAACGAAGCACACCAAGCCACCTGCAAGGGCGAGCGACAAAAGAAAAAGCCGCACGGCAATGGCGTGCGGCTTTTCCGGCTGGCGTGGCTGTGGCTTGCCCAGGGGCAGGCCGCGGCCACGGCGGCATATCAGCGCTTCGAGAACTGCTTGCGACGACGTGCCTTGTGCAGACCAACCTTCTTGCGCTCGACTTCACGAGCGTCACGGGTCACGTAGCCCGCCTTCGACAGCGCCGACTTCAGCGAAGCGTCGTAGTCGATCAGCGCGCGGGTGATGCCGTGGCGAACCGCGCCTGCCTGGCCGGTTTCGCCGCCGCCGGTCACGTTCACCTTGATGTCGAAGGTTTCAGCGTTGGCGGTCAGTTCGAGCGGTTGGCGCACGATCATCAGCGAGGTTTCGCGAGCGAAGTACTCGTTGATCGGCTTGCCGTTGACGACGATGTTGCCTTGGCCCGACTTGATGAAGACACGGGCCACAGCGCTCTTGCGGCGGCCAGTACCGTAGTTCCAATTTCCGATCATGGATGGCCCCCTTAGATTTCCAGCGCCTTCGGCTGCTGCGCTTCATGCGGATGCTCGGCTTCGGCGTACACCTTCAGCTTCTTGATCATCGCATAGCCCAGCGGGCCCTTCGGCAGCATGCCCTTGACAGCCTTTTCCAGGGCACGGCCCGGGAAACGCTGTTGCATCTTGCCGAACGTGGTTTCGTAGATACCGCCCGGGTAACCCGAGTGACGGTAGTACTTCTTGTCGGTTTCTTTGGTACCGGTTACGCGCAGCTTGGCGGCGTTGACGACGATGATGTAGTCGCCCGTGTCGACGTGCGGCGTGAATTCCGGCTTGTGCTTGCCGCGCAGACGGCGTGCCACTTCGCTGGCGACACGGCCGAGGACTTTGTCCGTCGCGTCAATCACGAACCAGTCGCGCTTTACCTCATGAGGCTTGGCGGAAAAGGTCTTCATGATTTTTCCTGAGACTTGTAGAACCTGCCCGAAACATTGTCATCGGCCGACCGGCCCTTTGGACCTGGTTTGCCGGACGTCCTGCTTGTATGTGCAGGCTCTCCCTGTATTCTTCTTCCGCGGGCATGACGGAAAGCCGTCGATTATAGCCGGCAGGCGTCAACTCGCACAAGCAAATATTCCGGCGGTCGTCAAGGCGAGGGCCGCGGCGCAACGCGACGGGCCCCGGCGCCACACTGCCCGCCCGTTGTGGCGCCACTGCCGCTTTCCCGCCTTGACAGGGCCGTCGCCGCGCTGATATTAGTAATGATTATTATTACTATGTGCATCTTCTAATTCTTTCCGCTAGCCGTGCCCTTCCAGGGAAGCGGGTAGTACACCCGCTGGACGGGCCACGACATGACGACGCTGGGCATTCCTCCCGCCTCCACCATCGAAGCGCTATATAGCGACCACCATCTGTGGCTCAAGGGCTGGCTGCATCGGCGGCTCGGCAGCGCCGAGCAGGCGTGCGATCTGGCCCACGACACCTTCGTGCGGCTGCTGAGCAGCGAGCGCGTGCCGGCCACGCTCGACGAGCCGCGCGCCTACCTGACCACCGTGGCGCAGCGGCTGGTGTCCAACCACTGGCGACGCGAGAAGCTGGAGCGCGCCTATCTGGAAGCGCTCGCCCAGGCGCCCTCGCCGCTGGAGCTGTCGCCCGAGGAACGCGCCATCCTGCTCGAGACGCTGTTCGAGCTCGATTGCCTGCTCGATGGCCTGCCCACGCCCGTGCGCCAGGCGTTCCTGCTGTCGCAACTCGACGGCCAGAGCCATGCCGAGGTCGCGGCGGCGCTCGACATCTCGATCCCGACCGTCAAGCGCTATCTGGTCAAGGCGCTGCAGCGGTGCTACTTCGCCGATCTTTCCTTCATAGGCTGATCCCCCGTGGCTTCCCCCTGGTATCGCGCCACCGCCGACGCCGCCACCATTCCGGCCGACGTCGCCGAGCGCGCGCTGGAATGGCTGCTGCTGCTGCAGGAGCAGCCGGTCGCTGCCGGCGTGGTGGAGCAATGGACGCGCTGGCGCGCGGCGCACCCCGACCATGAGCGCGCCTGGCAGCGCATCGAATCCGTGCGCGGCCGGCTGCAGCCGCTCGCTGCCCCGGTCGTCTTCGATATCGCCCAGGCCGCCCTGACCGCGCCGCCACACCCCGGCCGCCGCCGCGCCATCAAGACCATGGCGGTCGCCGCGCTCGCTGGCGCGGTGACCTGGTCGGTCGGCCGGTCGCCGCTGCTTCCCGCGCTACAGGCCCGCTGGCTGGCCGACCATCGCACCGCGGTGGGCGAGCGGCGCGAGGTGCGGCTGTCCGATGGCACCACGCTCTGGCTCAATACGGCCAGTGCGGTCAACGTACGGTTCGACGCCACCCAGCGCCGCATCCGCCTGCTGGCCGGCGAAATCCTGGTCAGCACCGGCCACGGTGCGCAGGCCGGCGCGCGGCCCTTCCTGGTGGAAACGGCGCAAGGCACGGTACAGGCGCTGGGAACGCGCTACGCGGTGCGGCAGCATGAAGAGGACAGCGAGGTCGGCGTTTTCCAGGGTGCGGTCGAAATCCGTCCGCGTGACGGCCAGGGGCGGTCGCGCGTGCTGCGCGCGGGCTCTCGCGCCGCCTACACCGCCAGCGACATCTCGGCCTCCAGTCCGGCGGAAGCGGCGCGCATCGCGTGGGCGGAAGGCGTGATCGTCGCGCGCAGCATGCGCCTGGACGCGTTCGTCGCCGAGCTGGCGCGCTACAGCGAGGACCCGCTGTCGTGCGATCCGCGCGTGGCGGGGCTGCGGGTGTCGGGCTCCTTCCCGCTGGACGACATCGGCCGGGTGCTGGACGCGCTGGCCACCACGCTGGACGTGCGGACCGTCGTCACCGGGTCATGGGGCCAGCGCGCGATACGAGTGATACCGGGCTCGCGCGCGCCGGGGACGTCCGATACCGCCCGGCCAGACCCACCAGGATAAAAAACTTGTCCCGAAGTGATCCGTTTTGCGATCTCGCGGGTCATGGAGGATGAGCCATCCACTTCTCCTCCATTCCGAGGTCACAACATCATGGGTTACAACCTGGGTCACGGCGCCCGCAAGCGCCAGCCGGAAGTCCTTCGCCGCACGCTGCTCGCACGGGCCGCCCGCCATATCGCCCTGGGCGCCGTCCCCGCGGCCGCGCTGCTCGCCGTTCCCGTGTCGGTGCAAGCGCAGGCGGCCCAAGCGGGCAGCTACAACATTCCGGCCGGTACGCTCGAAGAGACCCTGAACCGCTTCGGCCGCGACGCCGGCATCATGCTGTCCTTCAAGCCGGAACTGACCGCCGGGCACAGGAGCCCGGGGCTGCAGGGCAACTATTCAGTGCGCGGGGGCCTCGATGCGCTGCTGGCCAATACCGGGCTGGTGGCGGTGCCGCAGTCCAACGGCAGCTATGTCGTCAATGCCGCCCCCGCCGCCGCACCTGCCGGCGCCGCCGATGCGAACCTGACGACGCTGCCCATGGCCACCGTCACCGCGTCGGCCATCGACGCGCTGCCGGCCCCGTACGCCGGCGGCCAGGTGGCGCGCGGCGGCGGCCTGGGCATGCTGGGCACGGCCGACGTGATGGACGTGCCGTTCAGCACGACCAACTACACCGAGCAGATGCTGCAGGACACGCAGGCGCGCACGCTGGCCGACGTGGTCACCAACGAGGCCTCGGTCCGTACGCTCACCTCGACCGGCGGCTTCGCCGACGAATTCCAGATTCGCGGCTACACCGTGGGCAGCGGCGATGTCGGCATGAACGGCCTGTACGGCATGGCCTCGGGCAGCCGCATGCCGGCCATCATGATGGAGCGCGTGGAGGTGCTCAAGGGCCCGGGCACGCTGATGTACGGCATCCCGCCCAGCGGCAGCATCGGCGGCGCCATCAATATCGTCACCAAGCGTGCCGGCGATACGCCGCTGACGCGCCTGACCGGCACGTTCCAGAGCAAATCGGTGCTTGGCGTGCAGGCCGACATCGGCCGGCGCTTCGGCGAGAACAAGGAATGGGGCGTGCGCTTCAACGGCGCCTACCAGAACGGCAAGACCACCATCGACGATGGCCGCATGGAGCAGACGGTAGGCGCGATCGGCCTGGACTACCGCGGCCGCGACCTGCGCTGGTCGCTGGACGCCTACACGCAGCACGAAGGCATCGACGAATTCCGCCCGCAGATCGCGTTCGCCGCCGGCGTGACCTCGGTCCCCGGCGCCCCGTCCGGGCATCGCAACTTCTATCCCGGCACCAGGCTGAACCTGCATGACACGGCGGTGACGAGCCGGCTCGAATACGACATCGCGCCGAACCTGATGGTGTGGGGTGCGCTCGGCTATCACGACGGCTCGACCTACCAGGACTTCCCCTCGGGACGTGCCAATGCGGCCGGTGACTTCACCGTGAACGGCGCCTGGTACGACGCCTACAACAAGACCAGCACCGCCGAAGTCGGCGCGCGCGCCAGCTTCGACACCTTTGGCGTCGGTCACACCCTGACCTTCAGCGCGACCCGGCTGGAGCGCGAGGAGGGCAATTTCTACTTCGCCAACCCGGCGTCCTCTGGCGTGCCGTCGAACATCTACAACCCCGCGCCGGTGCCACCGGTGCTGGGCGTGCGCGGCGACGTGACCAAGGCGTCGGAGACCGAGCTGACCAGCTTCGCGCTGACGGACACGCTGTCCTTTGCCAACGATCGGGTGCTGCTGACCGGCGGGCTGCGTCATCAGCGTGTCGCGGTGGACAACTTCTCTACCGCCACGGGCGCGCTGACCGGAAGCTACGACGAAAGCGCGGTCTCGCCGCTGGCCGGCATCGTCATCAAGCCGCTGTCCAACGTGTCGGTCTACGGCAACTACACGGCCGGCCTCACGCGCGGCGGCGCCGCACCGGCCGGCACGGCCAACGTCGGCCAGGTGTTCCCGCCGTTCAAGTCCAAGCAGTACGAAGCAGGCGTCAAGGTCGACTGGAGCAACAAGATCGCCACCACCGTGTCGGTGTTCCAGATCGAGCGCCCGAACGCGCTGACCGATCCGGTCACCAATATTTACAGCTTCGACGGCGAGCAGCGCAACCGCGGCCTCGAACTGTCGGCCTACGGCGAAGTCATGCGCGGCCTGCGCCTGATGGCCAGCGCGACCTTCTTCGATGCCGAGCTGACCCGCACCGCCGGGGGCGTCAACGACGGCAAGGACGCCAACAACGTGCCCAAGCGCACCTTCAACCTGGGCGTGGACTGGGACACCCCGTGGGTGCAGGGCCTGAGCCTGTCGGGCCGCGTGCTGCATACCTCGTCGATGCCGTTCAATGCCGCCAACACGCTGAGCCTGCCCAGCTATACCCGCTACGACGTCGGCGCGCGCTACCGTACCCGCCTGGGCAACACGCCGGTGGTGTTGCGCGCCAATGTGCTGAACGTGTTCAATTCGGACTACTGGCTCGCCAGCGGCATCTACGCGACAGCGGCCGCTCCCCGCACCCTGATGCTGTCCGCACAATTCGACTTCTGAGGCCCATTCCATCATGATCAAGCAGATTCCTTGCGCGCTGTCCCTCGCGGCACTGGCCGCCGCCGCCTTCACCGGCACGGCCCAGGCCCATCAGATCTGGATCGAGCCGGCCGGCCAGCAGGCCGTGGTGCGCTTCGGCGAATTCGCCGAGAACGTGCGCGAAGCCTCGCCGGGCAACCTGGACAAGCTCGGCCCGACCCGCGCCACGCTGGTCTCGGCCAAGGGCGACAAGACAGCGGCAGGTGCCAAGACCGCCGACGGCTTTGCCCTGCCCTTCCAGCCCGCCGCCGGCGATGCGGTGGTCGCCGAGGCCGCGCAGTATCCGCTCTACAAGTTCAAGAAGGCCGATCGCGAGATGCTGGGCTGGTACTACCCGACCGCCCGCATGACCACCGATTTCGCCGCGCAATCGCCGCGCAACACGCTGGACGTGGTGCCGGCGGGCAAGCCCGGCGAGATGCAGGTGTTCTTCCGCGGCAAGCCGCTGCCCAAGGCCAAGGTCGCGCTGGTCACGCAATCGGGCTGGGCCAAGGAGAAGCAGACCGACGAGCAGGGCAAGGTCGCCTTCGACATGCCATGGAAGGGCCTGTACGTGGCCGAGGTGACCCGCGACGACACCAGCGGCGGCGAGCGCCACGGCCCGAACGGCCTTGAGCGCTACAACACGGTCAATTACGTCGCCACCTTGAGCTGGGTGAAGCCGGACGGCCTGGAGCCGGTGCCGGTGCCCGCGCCGGCCCCCGCCGGCAAGTAAGCCGTGCCCGGCGCCGTGACGCGGGCCGTCAGAGCCGGCCCGCTGCTCTCCCGTATCGTCGCCGCCGTGTTCGGCGGCTACGCCCTGGCGGCGCTGGCCAGCGTTGCGGCACTCGCGCTGCCGATCAGCCGGCCCCAGGCGGTGCTGACCGGCATGCTGGCCAGCTTTGCGATCTACGCCGGCGCCGTGATCTGGGTCTTCGCGGTACGCAGCGCCACGCGGGCCTGGGCCGGCCTGCTGCTGGCCGCCCTGCCCCTGCTGCTGGCGGCGTGGCACGTGGGCACCCCGGGAAGCGGATCATGATGGCGGCCGACCGAGACGCGGCGCCCCCGAAGGCGCGCGGCATCCGCCAGACCATGTCCGACCTGCACACGTGGGCCGGGCTGCTGGTGGGCTGGTTCCTCTACGCGATGTTCCTGACCGGCACGGTCAGCTATTTCAAGGACGAGCTGTCGCAATGGATGCGGCCGGAACTGGCGCACCAGAGCGCGGCGCCCGACCCCGCCGCCGTGGCGCAGCGCGTTGCGTCGACGCTGGCCGTCGAAGCGGCCGGCAGTCCGCAGTGGAGCCTGCAGCTACCGACCGACCGCATCAACGTGGTCAACGCCTTCTGGCGCATCCCCGCGCCGGCGCCCGGCGCGCGCCCCTTCGGCGAAGCAGCCTTCGACCCCGCGACCGGCGAGCGCGTGGCCGCGCGCGACACCCAGGGCGGCGACTTCTTCTACCGCTTCCATTTCCAGTTCCACTACCTGCCCGCACAGTGGGGACGCTGGCTGGCCGGCTTCTGCGCGATGTTCATGCTGGTGGCCATCGTCAGCGGCGTGATCGTCCACAAGAAGATCTTCACCGACTTCTTCACCTTCCGCTGGGGCAAGGGCCAGCGCTCCTGGCTCGACGCCCATAATGCGCTGTCGGTCTTCGGGCTGCCGTTCCACCTGATGATCACCTACACCGGGCTGGTGACGCTGATGACGCTGTACATGCCCTGGGGCGAGCGGATCGCGTTCCAGACACCCGCCGAGCGCCAGCAGATGACCGCGCAGCTGAATGCCTTCCTGCCGCCGGGCAAGCCGACCGGCGAGAAGGTGCCGCTGGCACCGATCGATGCGATGGTGCGCCAGGCGCAGCAGCGCTGGGGCCAGCACAACATCAGCCGGGTCACCGTGACGCAGGGCGGCGACGCCGCCGCGCGCGTGATCGTCTCGCGCGGCGAGGCGGCGCGCGTGTCGATGAGCCCGCAATACATGCTGTTCGAAGGCGCGAGCGGCAAGCTGCTCGACGTGCGGGACGAGGTCGGCGCGGCGGCGGAGGTGCGCGGCGTCATGTATGCGCTGCACCTGGGCCGCTTCAGCGACCTGCAGCTGCGCTGGCTGTATTTCATCGTCAGCCTCGCCGGCACCGCGATGGTGGGCACCGGGCTGGTGATGTGGACGGTCAAGCGGCGCCAGAACCTGGCCGATCCGGCACGGCCGCACTTCGGCTTCCATGTGGTCGAGCGCCTGAATATCGCCGGCATTGCCGGCCTGTCGGTGGCGATGACGGCCATGCTGTGGGGCAACCGGCTGCTGCCTGCGGACCTGCCCGCGCGCGCCGAGATGGAGATCCGGGTCTTCTTCCTCGCCTGGGCGGCCACGCTGCTGCTGGCACTGGTGCGCCCGGCAAAGCGCGCCTGGATCGAACTGCTTTGGCTGGCGGCCGCCCTGCTGGCGTTGCTGCCGCTGCTGAACGCGCTGACCACCGCGCGGCCGCTGTGGCACAGCATCGCGCGCGGCGACTGGGTCTATACCGGCTTCGACCTGATGGTGTGGGCGCTGGCGGCATTGCACGCGCTGCTCGCCGTACGGGTCGCGCGGCACCGGCCGAAGCAGAAAGCGGCACGCAAGGGCCGGCGGACGGTTGCCGCCGGTGCGGTCAGCGAGGAGGCAGCCTGATGTCCCTGTTCGCCCTGGCCGTCTGCCTCGTTGCCTTTGGCGCGCTGGCGCTCGCCATGGAGCGCCACCAGCAAGCACTGTTCGGTGCGCCCCTCGCGCCGCCGCGGACCCGGCTGCTGCGCGCCGCCGGTTGGCTCGGCCTTGCCGTCGCGGCGGCCCTGCTCATCGGCCGCCACGGCTGGGCGCTGGGACTGGTCTACTTCAGCGGCCAGACCAGCGTCGCGGCCGGCATCGTGCATGGACTGCTGATCTTGCAGGAGCGCCGGCAGGCGACGCGGTAAAACTGACGGCCCGATGTCCTCTCCTCCCTCTCCGGTCCGCACACGGCAAGCGGGCGCGGGGAGCACGCCGGACGCGGGGGCGGCGCTGCCGCCTCGGGTCCGGAGCCCCGTCCTTTCCCGGGGATTTGAAGTAACCTATCGGTCGCGCGGCGGAATGCTTGGCAAGGCACCCGCATTCGGCGTCAACACAAATAACGTACGGGCACAGTCATGATTGCTTCCGCCATTTCCGCCACGCAGCAGCGTTGGCGCGACAGCTTTGTGCCAGGCCCGTCCTGGATCGCCATCCTGCTGCTGTGCCTGGCGTCCTTGCTGACCGCCTGTGGCGACGGCGGCGACGGTGGCGACGAGGCCGTCGTCACCGAGCCACCCGCTGGCTTGAGCTACGCCATGACCTCGGCCGTTTATGAGACGGAAGAGCCTATTGTGCCCAACCGCCCCAGCGCCAGCGGCGGCGCCGCCGAACGCTACACGGTTGCACCATCCTTGCCGGCCGGCCTCGTTCTCGACCCGCTGACGGGCGTCATTACTGGCACGCCTGCTGCTGTCTCGCCTGCCACCATCTACACGGTGACGGCCGAGAACGCCGGGGGCAGCGCAACCGCCCGCGTGCAGATAGAGGTGCGCAACACGCCGGCCGCCCCGGCCGGACTCGCCTACCGCGAACCCGCTGTCACCTACACCGTTGGCGAAGCCATCGCGGCCAACGCGCCGACCAGCAGCGGCGGCCCGATCTCGGCGTACAGCATTGCTCCGGCGCTGCCCGCCGGCCTTGCCTTCGATACGCAGACTGGCGCCATCACGGGCATTCCCACCGCCGTGTCCGCAGAAGCGGACTACACCGTGACCGGAAGCAATGCGGCGGGCGACACCACCGCCACCTTGCGTATCGCGGTGCAAGCCGCCGTGGTGGCGCCCGCAAGCCTGAGCTACAGCACACCCGCCGCGCTGTACGTCGCGGCCGAAGCCATCATTCCCAATACCCCGGTCCTCTCCGGTGGCGCCGCGGCCGAGTTCTCGATCAGTCCGGCATTGCCCCCGGGCCTGAGCCTGAATACCGAGACCGGCGTGATCGCCGGCACCCCCACGACAGTACAGGGCCAGGCGCTGTACACCGTCATCGCGCGCAACCGCGCAGGCAGCGCGCAGACCCAGGTAGCCATTGCCGTTACCTCGCGGGGAAGCTGGACAGCGGCCGCGCCGCTGCTCGTGCCTATGCACTATTCCTCCGCGACGACGCTGGCCGGTGGCAAGGTACTGCTCGCCGGAGGCTACACCGCGAGCGGCATCACCAATGCATGCGCCATCTACGATCCGTTGGCGAACAGCTGGACCGCCACGGGAAGCCTTGCCACCGGGCGCTCGGAAGGGACGGCAACGCGTTTGCCCAATGGCCGGGTACTGGTTGCCGGCGGCAGCACGGGCGGCACGGTCGGAACCGCCACGGCCGAGCTTTACGACCCGGTGACCGGTATGTGGCAGGCCACCGCCAGCATGGCGGAGGCCCGCATCCGCCATACCGCCACACTGCTGCGGAACGGCAAGGTCCTCGTGATCGGCGGCTATACCCGCAGTGGCGGCACCGTCCACGTCTCCGGCACCGCGGAACTGTATGACCCGGCCACCGGCACCTGGAGCGCACTGACCACGCGTCTTGCAGAGCCGCGCGGCCAGCATTCGGCGACACTGCTCGCCGATGGCTCCGCCGTGCTGGTAGTAGGGGGGGGCGGCAACGGGTTCGCGTCATCGTCCGAACTGTTTCCGGTCGGGGACAGCGGGCTCACGACTCCGGTGGCGGGAGGAGGCCAGGCCACCGTCAGCCAGGCGGTGCGGCTTGCCAGCGGCAAGGTACTGGCCATCGGCGAGGACGCCACGGCAAGGCTCTATGATCCCGCGACGTCCTCGTGGACGACCAGCACCATGAATGCGCAGCGCTTGCTTCCGACCATGACGCTGCTGCCGGACGGCCGCGTGTTGGTGGCTGGCGGAGCGGCCGTGGGAGGTAGGTTGGCGAGCACGGAGATCTATAACCCGGATGCCAATACCTGGACGGTGGGCGCCAGCATGTCCACGCCGCGCGGTGCGGCCATGGAGGCGCTGCTCTCCGATGGCAGTGTGCTGGTCATCGGCGGGTTCAATGAGAGCGGCGAGGTGTGGGGCGTGGAGCGATTCCGACCCTAGCCTTCGACACCGCCTTGGCGCTCCCGGTTTTCTCCCCTCTCCCACGTGGGAGAGGGGCCGGGGAAGCGGGCAATCGACGCATCTGCACCCTGCATCGCCCAGTTCGGATCGCACCGACGAAAAAAAACCCAAGCCGGTCTGGCCTGGGTTTGAATCCACCAAAGGAGGAGGGTGGAGGAGACACTGGGAGAGAGACAGGCGGCCGCGGAGGCGGTTCACTCGACGCGTCGCTCGCGTGTCGCTCAATGACTGCAATTATACCGATGGGCTTGTGCGACGCAAGAAAATTTACAATAAGAAATCGCATTTCGTTATGCGAAAAACGCCACAGATCGAACGTTGGCGCGGAAACGTGCGCCAAATCAACGGTTTGCTGTCATAACTTTGTCATCTAGCCGTCATGATAGAGTGACGACGCTGGCATAACGGCGGTTGCGGCGCGCTGGACGGCCAGCGCCAAACCCGCAAAGCGGCGAAAATGCAAGCCCAGGGATCAACTGGCGCCGCCAGCCGGCGTCCGCACCACCAAGGAACTCAAGCGATGGAATGCAAGGTAACGTGGATGGGCAACGAAGGCATGAGCTTCGTTGCCCAGACTGGCAGCGGCCATATCGTGGCGATGGACGGCGCACCGGAAGGCGGCGGTCACAATCTGGCGCCGCGGCCGATGGAAATGGTGCTGCTCGGTACCGGCGGGTGCACCGCCTACGATGTGGTGCTGATCCTGAAGCGGGGACGCCAGGATGTGCGCGGCTGCACCGTCAAGCTCGAAGCCGAGCGCGCGGGCGAGGACCCGAAGGTCTTCACCAGGATCCACTTCCAGTTCACCGTGACCGGCCGCAACCTGAACCCGGCAGCGGTGGAGCGCGCCGTGCAGCTGTCGCACGACAAGTACTGCTCGGCGTCGATCATGCTGGCCAAGACCGCGCAGATCACGCACGGCGTGGAGATCGTCGAGGGCTGAACGCCCTGACGGGAAAGAGAGGCAAAGCAGGCCGATAAGCCGGATTCTGTGCGCGGCGGACGGATCCGCCGCGTGACAACCATTCCTCTAGGCCGGCCGTTACCGGCCGGCTCCAGCTCCCTACCCGCAGACTCGGCGGGCCGCTTCATCGTCTGCCTATTTGGGATTGCTCCGGGTGGAGGTTACCGCGTTTCACCCTTCGCACCGGGAGACCCGGGGCGAAGACTCGTCTCTGTGGCCCTATTCCGCACGTTGCCGTGGATGGCTGTTAGCCACCACCCTGCCCTATGGAGTCCGGACTTTCCTCCCCCTGCCCGTTACCGGGCAGGCAGCGGTTGTCTGTCCTGCTTTGCGGCCCGCAGTCTAGCACCAATGGCGGCCGGCGTCGCCTGACCATGCCTGTGCCGCGCGCCGCCCGGGCCGGAACACGGCAGCATCGTCGTAGAACGACGGCTCCGCATTGGCATCGCACCAGCCCGGAATGCCGAGGACCGGCAAGGGCGCGAACGCGCGCCCATGCAGCGCCTCGCCATCCCGTGCCGCTGCCAGGCCGTGGGCCAGCGCCTGGTCCACGGCGGGCTCGCCCGGATCGTCCGCCGCCAGGGGAAATGGCAGCGTCCATGCATGCGCGGTCAGGGACTTGTACGGCGCCGCCAGCTTCTCCAGCAGCGCGTGGCCGAACGGCAGCACGGTCCGGCCGGCATGCCAGTCGCCCCGCTCCTGCACGAACAGCGCACGCCAGTCGAACGCACGCAGCTGCGCCTCGGCCCGCGCGTCACGAAACAGGAAGATTGCGCCGTTCTCGTCGAACAGCGTGGCGGCATCGCGCACCGGACCGCGCCGGCCCTGCACGCCGTCGGCGGCGATCGCTTCGGCCTGCAGGCGGTTCAGCATCGCCTTGGCGCGCGGAAAGCGCAGCCACACCAGGCCGTTGAAGATGTCGTGCAGATTGTCGCGCGTCGGCACTTTGCCGGTGGCGAAGATATGCGCCTCATAAGCGCGGCCCTCGGGCAACTCCTGCTGCGTCACGAACCGCAGCGGCAGGCCGGCGCCGTTGCGGACCTGCCCGGCGTCGCACGCGGCGTCCAGGCAGTCGTTGAGCGCCTGCGCGGCGCTGGCGCCCTGCTGCAGGCGCGCGGCCAGCCGGCGCCCGTCGTCCGCGAAGCCCGCAAACCAGGGGCGGCTCCAGTCGATCGCCGCCAGCATCTCGCCCAGCGTCAGGCCGCCTTCCAGCGCAGCGTCTCGCCGGCCCGCAGCGGCACCAGTTCGGCCTCGCCATAGGGCAGCGACGCCGGCAGCTCCCAGTCCTCGCGCCGCAGGGTCAGCGTGCCGGTATTGCGCGGCAGGCCGTAGAACGCCGGGCCATGGAAGCTGGCGAAGGCCTCGAGCTTGTCCAGCGCGCCAGCGGCGTCGAACGCCTCCGCGTACAACTCCATGGCGTGCAGTGCGGTATAGCAGCCGGCGCAACCGCAGCTGTGCTCCTTCAGGCCGCGCGCGTGCGGCGCGCTGTCGGTGCCAAGGAAGAAGCGCGGGTTGCCGGAGGTGGCGGCGGCCACCAGCGCCTCGCGGTGGGTCTCGCGCTTGAGCACCGGCAGGCAGTAGTAATGCGGCCGGATGCCGCCGACAAAGATCGCGTTGCGGTTGAACAGCAGGTGATGGGCGGTGATGCTCGCGCCGATCGGCCCTTCCGCCTCGCGCACATAGTCGGCCGCCTCGCGCGTGGTGATGTGTTCGAACACCACCTTCAGCGCCGGAAAATCGCGCCGCAGCGGCTGCATGACCTGTTCGATGAAGACCGCCTCGCGGTCGAACAGGTCGATGGCCGGATCGGTGACCTCGCCGTGCACCAGCAGCGGCAGGCCGACGCGCTGCATCGCTTCCAGCGCCGCGCTGCAACGGCGGATGTCGGTCACCCCGGCATCGCTGTTGGTGGTGGCGCCGGCGGGGTACAGCTTGACGCCGTGGACGAAGCCGCTTTCCCGCGCCGCCACGATCTCGTCGGCCGTGGTGTTGTCGGTCAGGTACAGCGTCATCAGCGGCTCGAACGACAGCCCAGCCGGCAGCGCCGCCAGGATGCGGTCGCGGTAGGCGCGAGCCTGCGCGACGGTGGTGACCGGCGGCTTCAGGTTCGGCATCACGATGGCGCGGGCGAACTGCCGCGCGGTGTCGGGCAGCACCGCGGCCAGGGCGGCGCCATCGCGCAGATGCAGGTGCCAGTCGTCGGGGCGGGTCAGGGTCAGGGTTTGCGTCATGTCAGGAAAGCGGCGCGGGTCCGCCCGGCGGGGTTCCGGGCATCGCCGCAAGCAGGCATCAAAGAATCAGGATGGCGCGATAGTCGTTCACGTTGGTGCGCGTCGGCCCCGTGACCACCAGGTCGCCAAGGGCGTCGAACAATCCCCAGCTGTCGTGCGCTTCCAGCTGGCGCCGCGCCGGCATGCCGGCGGCCTCGGCCCGCGCCAGCGTGCCGGGGTCGGCCACCGCGCCGGCGTTGTCCTCCGAGCCGTCGATCCCGTCGGTGTCGGCGGCGATGGCATGCACGTCCGGCATGCCATCCAGCTCGGTCATCAGCGCCAGCAGGAATTCCGAGCAGCGCCCGCCGCGTGGCCGCACGCCGCCGGCGCCGTGCACGCGCGGCAGCGTTACCGTGCATTCGCCGCCGGAAATCAAGGCCACCGGCGCGGCGAAGGGGGCATTGTACGCCCGCACCTCGCGCACCAGCGCGGCATACACCCGCGCCACCTCGCGCGCTTCGCCCGTGACCGTATCGCCCAGGATGACCGGCTTGACCCCGCGCGCGCGGAAGAGCGCCGCGGCGGCGGCAAGGCTGTTGTGCGCGGTGGCGATCATGCGGTTGTCGACGCGCTCGAACAGCGGGTCGCCCGGCTTGGGCGTTTCCTCCCGCTTGCCGCATGCGCCCGCTTGCAGCACCGCCAGCACCGCCGCGGGCACGCTTGCCTCGTAGCGGGCGAGGATGGCCAGCGCCTCCTGGTAGGTGCTGGGGTCCGGCACGGTTGGCCCCGAAGCGATCGCGCTGGGATCGTCGCCGGCGACATCGGAGATCATCAGCGCGGTGACCGGCGCACGGCTCGCCTGCGCCAGCCGGCCGCCCTGGATGCGCGACAAGTGCTTGCGCACGATGTTCATCTCCGTAATCGGCGCCCCGCAACGCAGCAGCTCCTGCGTGGTCGCGCGCAGGTCCGCCATCGACACGCCCTCGGCGGGCAAGGACAACAGACTGGATCCGCCGCCCGATACCAGCACGATCAGGCGGTCCCGCTCGTCCAGCGACGACACCAGCTGCAGGATCTGCGCCGCGGCGCGCTCGCCCGCCTCGTCCGGGACAGGGTGCCCGGCTTCGATCACGGACACGTGCTCGGTCGGCATGCCGTGGCCATAGCGGGTCACCACCAGCCCTTCGAGCCGCGCCCCACTGCCTGCATAGGCCCGTTCCACCGCCACCGCCATCGACGCCGCGGCCTTGCCGGCGCCTACCACCAGCGTGCGGCCGTCACGGGACGGCTCGGGCAGATGCGCCGCCACGATCCGCAGCGGATCGGCGGCGGCCACGGCGGCATCGAAGGACTCGCGCAGCAGGCGGGGGGCGTCCAGGCCGGTCGATTCGCGCTTGGTTTCGCTCATGGCGAGATGGGAGGGACAGTGGATTGGGTCGGTCGACGAGATTCCCCGGCCTCGGCTTGGCAGAACGGCCGGGCAGGCGAGATAATGTCCGCATTCTATTGCAATCCGGCAGCGTGCCGGTCCGCCCTGGCGCGGCACCGCCCGCGTTGCCGCACCTGTCGCCCGCCATGTGTCAGCTGCTCGGCATGAATTGCGCCACGCCGACCGACGTGACGTTCTCCTTCACCGGCTTCGCCGCCCGCGGCGGCCTGACGGACCATCATGCCGACGGCTTTGGCGTGGCGTTCTTCGAGGAGAAGGCGTGCCGGCTGTTCATCGACAACCAGTCCGCCGGCACCTCCCCGGTCGCGGATCTGATCAAGCGCTACCCGATCAAGTCCAGGAACGTCATCTCGCATATCCGCAAGGCGACGCAGGGCTCGGTGCGGCTGGAGAACTGCCACCCCTTCATGCGCGAACTATGGGGCAGGCACTGGATCTTCGCCCATAACGGCGACCTGAAGGGCTTTGCGCCGTTTCTGGGCGGGGTCTATCAGCCGGTTGGCGATACCGACAGCGAACTGGCGTTCTGCGCGCTGCTGCAGGGCCTGCGCAAGCGCTTTCCCGGCTCGCAGCCGCCGCTGAACGAACTGGGCCACGCGCTGGCGGACATCACGCGCGACATCACGGTACACGGCGTCTTCAATTTCCTGCTGAGCAACGGCCAGGCGCTGTTTGCCCACTGCTCCACCCGGCTCTTCTATCTGGTGCGGCAATGGCCGTTCTCGACCGCCCATCTGATCGATGCCGACCTGTCCGTCGATTTCGCCCAGGTGACGACGCCCGAGGACCGGGTCGCCGTGATCGCCACGGTGCCGTTGACCGACAACGAAGTGTGGACGCCGTTCGCGCCGGGAGAACTGGTGATGTTCGAGGACGGTCAGCCGACCGCGACGTGGATGGTGCCGATTCCGCCCGAGGTGCAGGCGCGCAATGCGTTGAATACGGCTTGTACTTGAGGGGCAGGCGCCGGCATGGAAAGGCAAGCGCCCGATGCCCTCTCCCCCGCCCCTCTCCCACAAGTGGGAGAGGGGAGCAAACCGGGAGCGTGCGACATGCTGGTGGTTCGCTCCCCTCTCCCGCCTGCGGGAGAGGGGCCGGGGGAGAGGGCCAGCGAGGGCCCGCTAGCCGCGCTCAGTGCTGCAGGATCTTCGACAGGAAATGGCGCGCCCGCTCCGAGCGGCCTTCGATATTGCCGAAGAACTCTTCCTTGGTTGCGTCCTCGACGATGTGGCCCTGGTCCATGAAGATCACCCGGTTGGCCACCTTGCGCGCGAAGCCCATTTCGTGGGTCACGCACATCATGGTCATGCCTTCGTGGGCCAGCTGCACCATCACGTCCAGCACTTCATTGACCATCTCCGGGTCCAGCGCCGACGTGGGCTCGTCGAACAGCATGCAGATCGGATCCATCGACAGCGCCCGGGCGATCGCCACGCGCTGCTGCTGACCGCCCGACAGCTGGCCGGGATATTTGTCCGCCTGGTTCTTCAGGCCGACGCGCTCCAGGTACTTCATGCCCTTGGCCATCGCCTCGTCGCGCGAGCGGCCCAGCACCTTGACCTGCGCGATGGTCAGGTTCTCGGTGATCGACAGGTGCGGGAACAGCTCGAAGTTCTGGAACACCATGCCCACGCGCGAGCGCAGCTTGGGCAGGTTGGTCTTGGACGAGCCGACCGAGGTGCCGTCGACCAGGATGTCGCCCTTCTGGAACGGCTCCAGGCCGTTGACGGTCTTGATCAGCGTCGACTTGCCCGACCCGGACGGACCGCACACCACCACCACTTCGCCCTTGGCCACCTTGGTAGTGCAGTCGGTCAGCACCTGGAAGCTGCCATACCACTTGGAAACGTTGTTGATTTCAATCATACAGCCACCTTTTTCTGGTAACGCTTGACCAGCAGCGAAGCGGAGAAACAGATCACGAAGTAGACGAAGCCAGCGAACAGCAGCATCTCGACGATGCGCCCATCGCGCTCGCCGATGCCGTAGGCCTGACCGAAGAAGTCAGCCAGCGCGCTGACGTACACCAGCGACGTATCCTGGAACAGGATGATGCCCTGGGTCAGCAGCAGCGGGACCATGTTGCGGAACGCCTGCGGCAGGATCACCAGCCGCATGGTCTGGCCATAGGTCATGCCCAGCGCCTGCGCGGCGTACAGCTGCCCGCGCGAAACGCTCTGGATGCCGGCGCGGATGATTTCCGAGTAGTAGGCGGCCTCGAACAGCGCGAACGCCACCAGCGCCGAGGTCATCCGCAAGTCGGTGGCAGGCGACAGGTTGAACAGCCCCTGCAGCACCTGCGGGATGATCAGGAAGAACCACAGCAGCACCATCACCAGCGGAATCGAGCGGAAGATGGTGACGTAGCCCTGGGCGAACCAGTTCAGCGGCTTGATGGACGACAGCCGCATCATGGCCAGGATCGTGCCCCAGACGATGCCGACCACCACCGCGGTGCCGGTGATCTTCAGCGAGACCAGCATGCCCTCCCAGAGCACGTGCAGCGTGTCGGCGTTGATCGAGGTGAAATCGAAGGAATATTCCATGGCGCCCCCTTACTTGCTGCCGATCAGGCCCGGCACGCGGGCGCGCTTCTCGACCCAGCGCATCACCAGCATGACGACCAGGTTGATCAGCATGTACATCAACGTCACCGCGATGAACGACTCATAGGGCCGCGCGGTATAGTCGACCAGCTGGCGCCCTTGCGCTGCCAGTTCCAGCAGGCCGATGGTCGAGGCCACCGCCGAGTTCTTGAAGATGTTCAGGAACTCGGACGTCAGCGGCGGCACGATGACGCGGAAGGACATCGGCAGCAGCACGTAGCGATAGGTCTGCGGCAGGGTGAAACCCATCGCCAGGCCGGCATTGCGCTGGCCGCGCGGCAACGAGTTGATACCCGAGCGCACCTGCTCGCAAACCCGCGCGGCGGTGAAGGTGCCCAGGCAGAACATCGCCGCCAGGAACTGCTGGAGGAACGGATCCATCTGCTTGATCGTCTCGCCGAACGGCAGCAGCTCGGGCGCGACGAAATACCAGATGAACAGCTGCACCAGCAGCGGAATATTGCGGAAGATCTCGACGTAAGTGGCCGCGATGCCCGCCAGGAAGCGGTTGGGCACGGTGCGCAGCACGCCGAGCACGGACCCGATGACCAGAGCGATGACCCACGAAGTCAGCCCGAGCGCGATGGTGACCTTCAGACCGGAGATCATCCAGTCCAGATAGGTCTCGTTCATCGCGGCTTCTTCGAGGAATACACCCCAATGCCAGTTGTAATTCATTGATGCGTCCTCAAAAAGAAACGGAAGGACCAGCCTTCCGTTTCGCACTCCTGATTCAAACGTCTCAGTCGAGCGCCTTGTCGTTCGGGTTCTTGATGAGTGCCTTCATGTCATCGGACATCGGGAAGTCCAGGTTCAGGCCCTTCGGCGGCACCGGTTGCGTGAACCACTTGGCGTAGAGCGTATTGATCTCGCCATTCTTCATCATGCCGGCGATGGTGGTATCGGCAATCTTCTTGAACGGCGCATCGTCCTTGCGCAGCATGCAACCGTAGGATTCGCGCGATTGCGGCTTGCCGGTAACGATCCAGTCGGCTGGATTGCGCGCCTTGGCCCGCTCGCCATACAGCAGCGCGTCGTCCATCATGAAGGCGACGGCACGGCCGGATTGCAGCGTCAGGAACGACTGGCCATGATCCTTGGTGCTGATGATGTTCATGCCGAGCTTCTGCTCGTCGTTCATGGTGCGCAGCAGGCGCTCCGAGGTGGTGCCGGCGGTGGTCACCACGTTCTTGCCCTTCAGGTCGGCCCAGTCCTTGATGCCGCTGTCCTTCTTCGTCATGAAGCGGGTGCCGATGATGAAGATAGTGTTGCTGAAATCGACCTGCTTCTGGCGCTCCAGGTTATTGGTGGTGGAGCCGCACTCGATATCGATGGTGCCGTTCTGCAGCAGCGTAATGCGGTTCTGCGAGGTGATCGGGATTTCCTTGACCTGCAGGTTCGGCATCTTCAGCTGTTCCTTGATCGCCTCGACGATGCGGACGTTGATGTCATAGGAATAGCCGACCTGGCGCACGCCGCCGAGGTTGTAGTTGAAGGGAACCGAGGATTCCCGCACGCCAAGCGTGATAACACCGGTGTCTTTGATCTTCTTCAGGGTACCCGTCAATTGCTCGGCGGCCTGCGCCGTTCCGCAGAGCACGCCTGCTGCCACCATCACCGAAGCCAACTTGGCAACGTTCATAACATCTCCTTGACCATGAGAGAAAGGCGGGACTCTACAAGAAACGTCCCCCCGACGAAATAGTATTGCGCAAGGGGCCACCCCCAGACAACGGGAATTTCCCTAGCCGCCGCATTGCAGCAATCGCTCGCGCAAGTCGTCATGGCAGCCACCCCGGCAAAGAAAAAAGCGGCAGCCGGAACAAATTCCGGCTGCCGCTTCGTCTTCCACATGCCTGACTTTGGTGCGTTGCAGCACGAAAGCCGCCCCATCCCGAGGCTTTCCTCTAATCAGGGATAGAGACCGCGCATTTCGCGCGCCTGAAGAATCCGCGTACAGGCCACGATGAACGCCGCGGTACGCAGCGTTACCTTGTTCTCCTGTGCGACCTGCCAGATCGACCGGAACGCCTCTTGCATGATCCGTACCAGCCGCTGGTTGATTTCTTCCTCCGTCCAGAAGAAGCTGGAGAAGTCCTGTACCCATTCGAAGTACGACACGGTCACGCCGCCGGCATTGGCGATCACGTCCGGCGCCACCAGGATGTTGCGCTCGCGCAGGATGTCGTCGGCTTCCGGCGTGGTCGGGCCATTGGCGCCCTCGATCACCAGGCGGGCCTTGATCCTGGGCGCGTTGTGCACCGTGATCTGGCCTTCCAGCGCGGCCGGGATCAGGATGTCGCAATCGACCTCCCAGAACTGCTCGGCGCCGATGGTCTCGGCGCGGAAGCCCTCGATGGTGCCGGTCTGGGCGGCGTGCTCCATCATGGCCGGGATATCCAGGCCCGCCGGATCGTACAGCGCGGTCTTGTGGTCCTGCACCGCGACGATCTTCGCGCCCGCCTCATGGAACAGCTTGGCGGCCACCCCGCCGACATTGCCGAAGCCCTGCACGACGACCCGGGCGCCCTTGATGTCCATGCCCAGGTTGCGCGCCGCCTCGGCGCCGACCACGAACACCCCCCGGCCGGTCGCTTCCCGGCGCCCCAGCGAGCCGCCCAGCGAGATCGGCTTGCCGGTCACGACGCCGGTCGCGGTGCTGCCCGAATTCATCGAATAAGTGTCCATCATCCACGCCATCACCTGCTCGTTGGTGTTGACGTCCGGCGCCGGGATATCCTTGTTCGGCCCGATGATGATGTTGATTTCGCTGGTGTAGCGGCGCGTGACCCGCTCCAGCTCGGCGCGCGACAGCTTGCGCGGATCGACGCGGATGCCGCCCTTGGCGCCGCCGTAGGGCACGTTCACCGCGGCGTTCTTCACCGACATCCAGGCGGACAGCGCCATCACCTCGGACAGTGTCACGTCCTGGTGGAACCGCACGCCGCCCTTGCCCGGGCCGCGCGACAGGTTGTGCTGCACCCGGTAGCCCTCGAAGTGGGCGATGGTGCCATCGTCCATCTCGATCGGCACATCCACGATCAGCGCGCGCTTGGGGCGCTTGAGCGTCTCTACCCAGCGGGCCAGCGAGCCCAGGTACGGGGTCACGCGGTCGATCTGTTGCAGGTAGATGCCCCAGGGGCCGAGATTGTCGGTGTTCAGATAGGAAGGAACGCCGTGCGCGGATGCGGTAACGATACGGGAGTCGGATGACATCGCAGTGAGGTCCAGAAATGGAAGTGGCACAAGCTTAGATTCCGCCCTTGCGGGAATCCAATGCTGTTTGTGAATCCCGTCATGCACAAGATGCATAACCTTTCGACCGCGAGACCCCCGCCTCGGCAAGCTACTGTGGGCCCGCGCTCAAGCTGGCCCAGACCCGGTCGACCAGCTCCCGCTTGCGCCGCAACTGCGCGCTGCGGCGGTCGTTGCCATGCTCGCCCGGCCGGGCCCGGTACAGCCGGATCTCCATGTCGATCGACAGCGGCGCGCCACGCGGCGGATCGGCCCGCACCAGCCGGCCCTGCGCCACGTCCTCGCGCACCGCGCTCTCCGGCAGGAAGGCAAGGCCGTGGCCGGCCAGCGCCATGACCTTCAGCGCCTCGGCCATGTCCGTTTCATAACACTTGTCCAGCTTCAGCGACTCGGTCGTATCGGACAGCAGCATGTCCACCATCCGGCCGAGGAACGCGTTCGAGGTATAGCTTAGGAAAGAAATCGGCTTCCTGTCGGTGCCTGGCAGCCGGTACATCGGCTTGCCAGTGGCATCCGGTACGCTGAACGGCGCCATGCGCTCGACGCCGAGCACCAGCATGTCGTAGTGGGACGGGTCCAGCTGGATCGCCTGGCGGGGATGGTGATAGACCATCACCAGGTCGCAGCCGCCCTCGACCAGCATCAGCACCGCGTCGTGCACATTCAGCGCCCGCAGCCGGCAGGGCAGCGTGCCGACCTTGCGCTCCAGCGCCTTCAGCCATTCCGGAAAGAAGGTCAGCGACAGCGTATGCGGCACGGCGAATTCCAGCATCTGCGCATTGGCCGAGCGCTGGCCGCGCATCAGCGCGCGCGTCTCGCTGACCTGGGCCAGCATCGCCAGCGCCTGCTCGTAGAACACCTTGCCGGCCGGCGTCAGGCTGGTCGGGTAGCTGGAGCGGTCGATCAGCTCTGTTCCCAGCCAGGCCTCCAGCGACTGGATTCGCCTGGAAAAGGCAGGCTGGGTGACATGCCGCAACTCGGCGGAGCGGGAGAAGCTGTGCGTCTCCGCGAGGGAAACGAAGTCTTCGAGCCATTTGATTTCCATGCCGCGCATTATCGCGCAGCGCGCGCGACTTGGCGGCACCGGGAGGGCGGCAACTACATTTCCTTAGATGGCCGAAAATTGGAATGGTATGCTCGTGCTCGTGCATCTGACGCAGAGTTTTGGGCGGGTATGCTCGCGCCGGCGAGCTAGCATCTGGAGCAATGACATTCCGCCATGACGCCATGATGCTGACCGCCTCGTCCCAGCCGCGCGCGCTGCCCGGCAACACTGCGCCCCCCGCCGCCGACACCGGCGCCGGAGAGCGGCCGTTCGACCTGCTCGATGGCGAGATGAACCAGTGGTTTGCCGCCGCGACGCGGAGCCTGGCGTCGGGGCTGGCGGCCGGGCTACCCGATGACGCGACCCTGCTCGGGATGCTGTCCGCCGAGCAGCGTGAAGGCAGCCCGCACGGCTATGTACGGCACCTGGTTCATGCCGATCCGCTCGGGCGCTTCAGCGCGATGCTGCTGGTCTGGCGGCCCGGCCAATGGAGCCCGGTCCACGGACACCGGACCTGGTGCGCGTATCGGGTACTGGAGGGCGCCTTGCGGGAGCGGCATTACCGCTGGGACCCGGCCCGCGCCGCGGCGCTGCCCCAAGGCGGCGCCGACCGCCCGGCCGGCTCGCTGATTTGCGTGCCGTCCGGGCTTGGGCATATTCATGCCTTTGGCAATGACGGAAACACGGTGGCGATTTCGCTGCACCTCTATGGTGTCGACGCCGGCGCCATTGCCACGGGCATCAACCTGCCGGTGCACGCCGCCTGAGCACGAAGGCGGCGCCGGCGATTGCAACGGAGGGCTGCGGCCCCGCAAGCATGGACAGACTGGACCGCTACGACCGCCAGATCCTGGCTGAGCTTCAACAGAATGCCGACCTGCCCATTGCGGAGCTGGCCGAGCGCGTCGGACTGACCTCGACGCCCTGCTGGCGCCGGATCCAGAAGCTGGAGCAGCGCGGCGTCATCCACCGCCGCGTCGCCCTGCTCGATCCCGCGCGTCTGAATGTCGGCGTGACGGTGTTCGTGTCGGTTCGCACCAACCAGCACAGCGCACGCTGGCTGAAGACCTTCCACGGGCTGGTGGCGTCGATCCCGGAGGTGATGGAGTTCTACCGGATGGCCGGCGATACCGACTACCTGTTGCGGGTGGTGGTACCCGACATCGCCGCGTACGACCGGGTCTACAAGCGGTTGATCCAGGGCGCGGAGCTGGCCGATGTCAGTTCCAGCTTCGCCATGGAGCAGATCAAGTACACGACGGCGTTGCCGCTGGACTATACCTGAGGTCGCAACCCGCGCTGTTCGGTTTTCCCCCTCTCCCCTTCAAGGGGAGAGGGCCGGGGAGAGGGGTTGGTCTTCAAGCGGCGGCGCAACGCCGGCGCCCCTTGCCCTCTCCCCCGGCCCCTCTCCCGCAAGCGGGCGAGGGGAGCAAACCCGCGTCACCCCCGGTGCGCCCAGCCCGTGACCCGCTTCTCCACCACCGCGAAGAACTCGTACATCGCCATCGCCATCACGGCAATCACTACCAGTCCGGCGAAGGCGAGCGGCATCTTCATCGCCGAGCCCGCCGATACCAGCAGATAGCCGATGCCCTCGTTGGCGGCATTCATCTCCGACACCGTGGTGCCGACGAAGGCCAGCGTGATGGCGACCTTCAGCGAGGCGAAGAAGAACGGCATCGCGCGCGGCAGGCCGACCTTGAGCAGCACATCGGTGCGCCGTGCACCAAGAACGCGCAGCACGTCCTCCAGCTCGGGCTCCAGCGTCGCCAGTCCGGTGGCGATATTGACCATGATCGGGAAGAACGAGATCAGGAACGCCGTGAGGATCGCTGGCCCGGCGCCGAGACCGAACCAGACCACGAGGATCGGCACGAATGCCGCCTTGGGCAGCGCGTTGAAGGCGGTCATCAGCGGATAGCCGGCCGCGTAGGCCAGCCGCGACGAGCCCATCAGCAGACCGAGCACGACGCCGACCACGATGGCCACGCCAAAGCCGACCATGGTGGTCCAGAAGGTCCGCCATGCATGGCCGGCAATGGCGTCCCAGTACTCCAGCAACGCGGCGACGATGGCGCCCGGGCTGGGCAGGATGAAGTCCGAGATCTCGAAGACCATGCAGACGCCCTGCCACAGCAGCAGCACCGCGGCGAGCAGCAGCCAGGGCGCGACGCGCTCGATGCGCTGCTGATGGGAGGTGGATAGCGTAGTCATCGTCAATGCTGCCTGACATGGCCGATCTTCTCGCGCAATCGATGCACGAGGTCGGCGAAGGGTTCGGTATAGGTCAGCTCGAGTTCGCGCGGGCGCGGCAGGTCGATCTCCTTGCGCATCAGGATGCGTCCCGGCCGCTGGCTCATCACGTACACCGTATCGGCGAGAAAGACCGCCTCGCGCAGATCGTGGGTCACCAGAATCACGTTGAAGCGCTGCGCCTGCCACAGATCGCGCAGCACGCACCACAGCTCCTCGCGGGTGAAGGCGTCGAGCGCGCCGAACGGCTCGTCCAGCAGCAGCATGCGCGGCTCGTGGATCAGCGCCCGGCAGATCGAGGCACGCTGCTGCATGCCGCCGGACAGCTGCCACGGGTACTTGTCCTCGTAGCCAGCCAGGCCGACGGTGCGCAGCAACATGCGGGCGCGCTCGACATATTGGTCGCGGCGCGCGCGCAGGGTGGAGCGGTAAGGCTCGACGATCTCCAGCGGCAGCATGACGTTTTCCAGCGTCGTGCGCCACGGCAGCAGCGTCGGCGCCTGGAACGCCATGCCCACCATCTTCAGCGGACCCGTGACCTTCTGGCCGGCGATGCGGACCACGCCACGGGTCGCGGGTTTCAGCCCGGTGGCGAGCTTCATGAAGGTGGACTTGCCGCAGCCGGACGGGCCGACGATGGCGATGAACTCGCCGGGGTCGGCCTGCAGCGAGATGTCCTCGACGGCAAACTCGCCCTTGCGCGCCAGTTCGTCGCTATAGGCAAGCCAGACCCGGTTGAAATCGACGAACGGCTGCGGCGCCGGGGCGCCTGCCGTTTCCCCCGTAGTCTCCCCGGCCGGCGCACTGCCGCGCCGTAGTGCCTCGGCTTGCGTCATCGCAGCACGTCCAGCTCTGCGGGTGCCGGCAGATAGGCATCGGTCCACAGCGCATCCGGATCGATCCGCGCCTTGGTGCCGAATGCATCGGCCACCTGGGACGCCATCAGCGACAGGCGTGGCTTGCTGACACGGCCAAAGCCCTCGGCGCGCGCGTCGGGCGAGCGCACCACGTTGTCCAGCGCCAGTTTCAGGCGCTTGGTTTCGAGCTTGACGTCGATGATGCCGTCGCGCGCCTTGACCGACTGGATGCCCTCATCGGGCCGGGCGATCACGTCGCGCGCGGACCTGGCGAACGCGCGCAGGAAGGCCTTGACCGCCTCGGGGTTCTTCTTCAGGAATTCCTCCGAGGTGATGATCGCATTGCCATACAGCTTGACGCCGTATTGCGGGTACGGCAGCACGACGATGTCCTCGTCCTTCACGCCGCGCGCATTGAGGTTGAGGATCGAGGTGAACGAAAAGCCGGTGATCGCATCGAGGTCGCCGCGCACCAGCATGGTTTCACGCAACGTCGGGTCCATCGCCTGGAAGTTGAACGTGCCGGGCAGCGCGTTGGCCTTGGCAAAGATCGGGAAGGCGCGGCGGCCGGCGTCGAACACGGGGGCGCCCAGGCGCTTGCCGGCCAGGTCCTTCGGCGCGCGGATGCCCGACTTCTTCAGCGCGAGCACCGCCGCCGGGGTGTTGTTGTAGACCATCATCACGGCCACCGGCTTGTTGCGCGCGTCCGGGTTGTTGCCGTGGAATTCCATCACCGATGCCAGGTCGGCGAAGCCCATGTCGTAGGTGCCCGAGGCGATGCGATTGACCACGTTGCCCGAGCCGTTGCCGGCGTCGATGCTGACGTCCAGCTTCTCGGCCTTGTAGTAGCCCTTCTGCTCGCCCTGCAGGAACAGCGCGGCCGGTCCTTCGAAGCGCCAGTCCAGCTGGAAGCGGACCTTGGTCTGGGCGCGTGCGGTGGCGGCGAATTGTGTCGACAGCACCAGCGCGGTGCCCAGCACCGTGGCGAGCCGCATCACGTGGCGGCGCGCGGTGGCACGGGGCACCACAGCGGACCGTTCGTACCCGGGCTCGGCAGCAGGCGTGACGGCAGGGAAATGGGCGGCGGATCTGGCTCGGCGGTACAGCATCGGTGGCTCTCCTTTTCGCGGTTCGGGCGTTTGTTGTTGCCCTACCGTCTGCAAGCCACATGCCAGCAAGATGCGCCCCACCGTGGGGCATCCCCGCATCGGGCTGTCTACCCAATGTTGTGCAGCGCCGGCTCGCATTGCCGATTGCCTGCGCGGATTGTCGACAAACAATGGCTGCCGCCAGGGCGCGGCGCCGCGGCAAAGGCCGCGGTCCCCTTCGGTTCAGGCAATGCCTGCCGCGTCTTCGCTGGCGGCGGTGCCGGCGGCGTCCTGTGCCGCGCTGCGGGCCTGGATGTGCCACATCTCCGCATAGCGGCCGTTGGCCAGCATCAGCGAGGCGTGGGTGCCGCGCTCGACGATGCGGCCGCGCTCCATCACCAGGATCTGGTCGGCATGCACCACCGTCGACAGCCGGTGCGCGATCAGCAGCGTGGTGCGATCCTGCGCGAGCCGCATCAGCTCGTGCTGGATCGCGCGCTCGGTGCGCGTATCCAGCGCGGAGGTCGCCTCGTCGAAGATCAGGATCGGCGGATTCTTCAGCAGCGTGCGGGCGATCGCCACGCGCTGCTTCTCGCCGCCGGACAGCTTCAGGCCGCGCTCGCCTACCTGGGTGTCATAGCCGTGCGGCAGGTCGCGAATGAAGGGTTCGATCTGCGCGGCGCGGGCGGCCTCCATGACCTCCTCGGGCGACGCGTCGGGGCGGCCATAGGCGATGTTGTAGTAGATGCTGCCGTTGAACAGCACCGTGTCCTGGGGCACGATGCCGAGCGCGCGCCGCAGGCTCTCCTGGGTGACGTCGCGGATGTCCTGCCCATCGACGAGGATGGCACCCTCGCCCACGTCGTAGAAGCGGAACAGCAGCCGGGCCAGTGTCGATTTGCCGGACCCGCTGTGGCCGACCACCGCGGTGGTGGTGCCTGCCTCGATGGTGAAATCGACGCCGTCCAGAATGCGGCGGTCGGGCTCGTAGCCGAAGCGGACATTGGCGAAGCGCACCTGGGCGCCGCGCACCTGCAACGGCCCTGCGCCCGGCTTGTCGACCACCTCCTGGTTGGTGCCGAGCAGCACGAACATCCGGTCCATGTCGGTGGTGGCCTGCTTGATCTCGCGATAGACCACACCGAGGAAGTTCATCGGGATATAGAGCTGGAGCATCAGCGTGTTGACCAGCACCAGGTCGCCCAGCGTCAGCGTGCCGGCCGCGACGCCCACCGTGGCGCGCCACAGGATCAGGATCAGGCCGATGGCGATGATGGCCTGCTGCCCGGCATTGAGCAGCGACAGCGAGTTCTGCGAGCGGATCGCCGCCGCCCGGTAGGTCAGCAGGCTTTCGTCGTAGCGGGACGCTTCATACGCCTCGTTGCCGAAGTACTTGACCGTTTCGAAGTTCAGCAGCGAATCGATCGCCTTCTGGTTGGCGCGCGAATCGAGTTCGTTCATGCGGCGCCGCAGATGGGTTCGCCATTCGGTGACGACGACGGTGAAGACGATATAGGTCAGCAGCGCGCCCCCGGTGATGCCGGCAAACCACCAGTCGTAGTGCAGCAGGAAGAAGCCGATTACCAGCGCCATCTCCACCAGCGTGGGCAGGATGCTGTAGAGCGAATACGAGATGAGCGACTGGATGCCGCGCGTGCCGCGCTCGATGTCGCGGCTCATGCCGCCGGTCTGCCGCTCCAGGTGAAAGCGCAACGACAGGCCATGCAGGTGGCGGAACACCTGCAGCGCGATCTCGCGTACCGCGCTTTGCGTCACCTTCGAGAACAGGATCTCCCGCAACTCGGTGAACAGGGTAGTCGATAGCCGCAGCAAGCCGTAGGCGACGATCAGCGCCACCGGCACGGCCAGCAAGGCACGCGGTTCGCCGGGGCCGATGTTCATGGCGTCGATCAGGCGCTTCATCAGCACCGGCACGCCCAGGTTGGCGAACTTGGCCGCCACCAGGCAGCCCAGCGCCAGCATCACACGCCATTTGTAGTGCCAGAGATAGGGCAGCAGGTTGCGCACCGTCTGCCAGTCACTGCGCTTGCCCTGCTGCGACCCGAACAGCGCCGACGGCGCGGGGGGCGCGGCGTCTGCGGAGGAGGAAATGCGTCGCATACGTTAGAATTCCGGCGAAGATGCGATTGTCGCACCGATCCGCAAAGCGGGTCGGCGCGCGCCTCCATCGCCTCCACTGCATTCACCACGCCGCGTCCAGCGGCGCCTTCCCTGTCCCTTCCGCGCCATGCGCGCGCGTTTTTTCCAGCATCACAATATGAGCGATACCGAGATCCTGTCGAGCCTGCCGCCGGGCAAGAACCCCGCACTGCGCGTCGTCCCCATGCCCGCCGACGCCAATGTGCATGGCGACGTGTTCGGCGGCTGGATCATGGCGCAGGTGGACATCGCCGGCTCGATCCCGGCCGTCGAGCGCGCCCAGGGCCGGGTCGCCACGGTCGCCGTGAACTCCTTCCTGTTCCGGCACCCCGTATTCGTCGGCGATCTGGTCAGCGTCTATGCGGATATCGTCAAGACGGGACGCACCTCGATCACTGTCTCGGTGGAGGTCTATGCGCAGCGGATGCGCCACAGCAACGAGATCGTCAAGGTGACCGAGGCAACATTGACGTATGTGGCAACGGATGACAATCGGCAGCCGAGGGTGTTGCCGAAGGTGTGATGTACTGAGCGTTGTGATCGCTCGCTGGCCCTCTCCCCCGCCCCCTCTCCCGCTGGGCGGGAGAGGGGAGCACACCGAGAGCCCTTGCCTGCCGCCGGCTTGCTTCCCCCTCCGCCGGTTTGCTCCCCTCTCCCACTTGTGGGAGAGGGGCCGGGGGAGAGGGGCAGCGAGCGCCGAACGCGATCAGCTGAACCGTGAGAAATCCGGCTTGCGCTTCTCGAAGAAGGCCGTGAACGCCTCCTTCGCCTCGGGCGATTGCAGCAGCCGCCCGAACACCTGCCCTTCCTCCGCCATCCGCGTCCTCACCGCGGCGATGTCGCCACCCTTCATCAGCCGCTTGGTCTCGCGCAGCGACGACGCCGGCAACGTGGCCAGCTTGCGGGCCTGGGCCAGCGCCACGTCGGCCAGCTCCGCGGCCGGCACCACCCGCGTCACCAGCCCGATCTGCTCGGCATGCGCCGCATCGAAGGGCTCGCCCAGCAGCAGCTTCTCCGCGGCGCGCTGGTAGCCGGCAAGACGCGGCAGCAGCAGGCTGGAGGCCGCCTCCGGGCACAGGCCCAGCGCCACGAACGGCAGCGAGAAGCGCGCGCTGTCCGCGGCATAGACCAGATCGCAATGCAGCAGCAGCGTGGTGCCGATGCCGATCGCCGGGCCGCTGACCGCCGCCACCACCGGCTTGGCCGCTTCGCTGATCTCGCGCAGGAAGCGGAATGCCGGCGCTTCGGCCGCCTCCTCGGCGGTGCGCGGCGGCCGCTGCATGAAGTCCTCCAGATCGTTGCCGGCGGTGAACACCTCTCGCTTGCCGCGGATCAGGATCACCCGCACGGCGTCGTCGCCGGCAGCGGCGGCGAAGGCCTCGGCCATCTGCGTGTACATCGCGGAGGTGATGGCGTTCTTCTTGTCCAGACGATCGAACTCGATCGTCAGCACGCCCTGGTCGATGGTGGTCAGGATGCTCATTCTTCTGTCTCCTCGGTGGCGGCTCGGGCCGCCATTCGTCGTTGAACTTCGGCGCGATCCCCCAGCTGCCTCAGACCCGCTCGAAGATGCCAGCGGCGCCCATGCCCGTCCCCACGCACATGGTGACCATGCCGTACTTCAGCTTGTGCCGGTGCAGCGCATGAATCGCCGTGGCCGAGCGGATCGCACCGGTCGCGCCGAGCGGGTGGCCCAGCGCGATGGCGCCGCCCATCCGGTTTACCTTCGACGGGTCCAGCCCCAGGTCGCGGATCACCGCCAGCGCCTGCGCCGCGAACGCTTCGTTCAGCTCGATCCAGTCGATCTGGTCCTGCGTCATGCCGGCCGCCTTCAGCGCGGCCGGAATCGCTTCCTTCGGGCCGATGCCCATGATCTCCGGCGGCACGCCGCGCACGGCGAACGAGACGAAGCGCGCGAGCGGCGTCAGGTTGCACGACTTGAGCACCTTCTCCGACACCAGGATCAGCGCACCGGCGCCGTCCGAGGTCTGCGAGCTGTTGCCCGCCGTCACGCTGCCCTTGCTGGCAAAGACGGGACGCAGGCGCGCCAGCCCTTCCAGCGAGGTGTCGGGCCGCGGGCCTTCGTCCAGCGCGATGGTGCGCGTCTTCGTGTCGATCTGGCCGCTGGCCAGATCCGGAAACTTCTCGACGATCTCGACCGGCGTGATCTCGTTGGCGAATTCACCGGCCTGTTGCGCCGCCAGCGCCTTCTGGTGTGAAGCGAGCGCGAACGCGTCCTGGTCCTCGCGGCTGACCTCCCATTTCTTCGCCACCTGCTCGGCGGTCAGGCCCATGCCATAGGCGATGCCGACGTTCTCGTCGCGCGTGAAGATCGACGGGGACATCGACGGCGTATTGCCCATCATCGGCACCATGCTCATCGATTCGACACCGGCAGCGATCATCACGTCGGATTCGCCCACGCGGATGCGGTCGGCCGCCATCGCCACCGCGCTCAGGCCCGAGGCGCAGAAGCGGTTGACGGTGATGCCGCCCACCGAAGTGGGCAGGCCCGACAGCAGCGCACCGATGCGCGCGACGTTCAGGCCCTGCTGGGCTTCGGGAATCGCGCAGCCAACCACCGCATCCTCGATCAGGGCCGGATCGAGATTGGGCACCTGCGCCAGCGCGGCGCGAATGATGGTGGCCAGCAGATCGTCGGGACGATAGTGCTTGTACGCGCCCTTGGGGGCCTTGCCGATCGGCGTGCGGGTCGCGGCGACGATGTATGCGTCTTGCAGTTGTTTCATGATCTGGTTCCTCGCATGCCGGTTAGTTGCGCACGGGCTTGCCGGTCTGCAGCATGCCCATGATGCGCTCCTGCGTCTTGGCGGTGCCGAGCAGGTCGATAAAGGCGCGCCGCTCCAGCGTCAGCAGCCAGTCCTCGTCGACCAGCGCGCCGCCTTCGACGTCGCCGCCACAGACCACTTCCGCGATGCGCATGCCGATCGCGAAGTCATGCGCGGAGATGAAGCCGCCATCGCGCAGGTTGACCAGCGATGCGCGGATGGTGGCGATGCCCGAGCGACCGGCCACCGGCACCAGCGTCCCGGGCAGCGGCGGCCGGTAGCCCGCTTCCCCCATCGCGCGCGCTTCGTTGATCGCCACGTGCAGCAGCTCGTGCACGTTGAAGACGATCGGGTCGGTCGGCTGCAGGTAGCCCATCTGGCGCGCCTCGATCGCCGAGCCGGAAACCCTGGCCATCGCCGCGCTCTGGAAGCGCGGCGTCAGGAACTGCACGTAGTTGGTGCTCCCCACTGCCTGCGCGGCGCGGCCTGCCGCGAGCGCCGCTTCCTTCAGGCCACCACCGGCCGGCACCAGGCCTACGCCGACTTCGACCAACCCGATATAGGTTTCCATCGCCGCGACACGGCGGGCGGCATGGAGCATGATTTCGCAGCCGCCGCCCAGCGCAATGCCGGATGCGGCCGTCACCACCGGCACCTGCGCGTACTTGACGCGCATCATGCCGTCCTGGAACTTCCTGACGAAGGGCTCGACGCCCTTGGCGCCGCCCATCATGAAGGCCGGCATCGCCGCTTCCAGGTTGGCACCCGCCGAGAACGGGCCACCCGGGGCGCCCAGCTGCAGCGAGGTCGGCTGCCAGACCACCAGTCCCTTGTAGCCCGCCTCGGCCAGATCGATGGCCCGCATCAGCCCGTCGAGGGTGTCCGGGCCCATGGTGTTCATCTTGCCCTTGAAGGACACCACCAGCACGTCGTCCTGGCCCGGCGCCTCCCAGATGCGCACGGCGTCGTTCTCCTCGACGGTGCGGCCCGCCTGGCGCGGATCCGCGGCCTGCGTGCCCTGCAGCGCGGCGCGGAACAGCTGGCGGTCGTAGACCGGCAGCGCCTTGCGCTCGACGAAGGCCTGCGCCGCCGGCGACCACGAACCCTGGGCCGAGTGCACGCCCTGGTTGTCCGCCACCGGCCCCGAGAACACCCAGTCGGGCAGCGCCACGCTCGCCAGCGCCTTGCCGGCCTCGACATCCTCGCGCACCCACTGCGCGACCTGCTGCCAGCCGGCGGCCTGCCAGTCCTCGAAGGGGCCGCTGTTCCAGCCGAAGCCCCAGCGGATCGCCAGGTCGACATCCGCCGCCGATTGCGCGATCTGCTCGAGATAGACGGCGATGTAGTGGAAGACGTCGCGGAACACTGCCCACAGGAACTGCGCCTGCGGGTTGGACGATTCACGCAGCAGCTTCAGCCGCTCGGCCGGCGCCTTCTTCAGCATCCGCGCGACGATCTCGTCGGCCTTGCGGCCCGCGTCGACGTAGCCGCCGCTCTGCGGATCCAGCACCTTGATCTGCTTGCCTTCCTTGCGATAGAAACCCGCGCCCGTCTTCTGTCCCAGCGCGCCGGCATCGATCAGCTTCTGCAGCACCTCGGGCGTGCGGTAGACCGGCGCGAAGGGATCGTCCTTCAGGTTGTCCTGCATGGTGCGGATGACATGCGCCATGGTGTCCAGCCCGACCACATCGGCGGTGCGGAAGGTCGCGGACTTGGCGCGGCCCAGCTTCGATCCCGTCAGGTCGTCGACCACGTCGAACGGAATGCCGTACTTCTGCGCCTCGGCGAATACGGCGAGGATCGAGAAAATGCCGACGCGGTTGGCGATGAAGTTGGGCGTGTCCCTGGCGCGCACCACGCCCTTGCCCAAGGTGGTGGTCAGGAAGCCTTCGAGCTTGTCGAGGATGGCAGGGTCGGTCGCCTCGGTCGGGATCAGCTCGACCAGATGCATGTAGCGCGGCGGGTTGAAAAAATGCACGCCGCAGAAGCGCGTCTTCAGTTCCGGAGCAAAGCCGTCCGACAGCGCGGTGATCGACAGCCCGGAGGTGTTGGTGGCGAAGATCGCGTCGGGCGACAGATGCGGCGCGATCCTGCCGTACAGGTCGTGCTTCCAGTCCATCCGCTCGGCGATCGCCTCGATCACCAGATCGCATTCCTTGAGCAGCGCGAGGTCATCCTCGTAGTTGGCCGCGCGGATCAGCGCGGCGTCGTCCTTCAGGCCAAGCGGCGCGGGGGACAGCTTCTTCAGGTTGTCGATGGCGCGCAGCACGATGCCGTTCTTCGGGCCCTCTTTGGCCGGCAGATCGAACAGCACCACCGGCACGCGGGCATTGACCAGATGGGCTGCGATCTGCGCGCCCATGACACCGGCGCCAAGCACGGCGACTTTTCTGACGATGAAATTTGACATGCTCGCTCCTGCTGGTGAGCGGTGAATGGTTCTCGTCTTGCGCCCCTCTCCCGCGGCGCGGGAGAGGGGCGCAAACCAGATGGTGCTTAGAACAGCTCCGCGTCCAGCGCCATCAGCGAGGCGGCGCCCGCCCGGGCCATGCGAATCTGGCTGGCGGTTTCCGGCAGCAGCCTGGCGAAGTAGAAGCGGGCGGTGGCGAGCTTGGCGACGTAGAACTTGTCGCCGCTGTCCTGCTTGTCCAGCGCGATCTTCGCCATCCGGGCCCAGAAGTAGGCGAACACCAGATGGCCGACCACGCGCAGGTACGGCACCGCGGCGGCGCCGACTTCGTCGGGATTGCCCATGGCCTTCATGCCGATTTCCATGGTCAGCTTCTGCACCTTGTCGCCCAGGTCCGCCAGCGGATTGACGAACTCCTGCATCGCCTCGTTGGTGCCCTCTTCCTCGACGAACTGCTGCACCAGCTTGCCGAACGCCTTCATCTTCGCGCCCATGTCGCCCAGGATCTTGCGGCCCAGCAGGTCCAGCGCCTGGATCGTGTTGGTGCCCTCGTAGATCATGTTGATGCGGGCATCGCGCACGTACTGCTCCATGCCCCATTCGGCGATATAGCCGTGGCCGCCGAATACCTGCATGCCCTCGTTGGTCGACTGGAAGGCGTTGTCGGTCAGGAAGGCCTTGATCACCGGCGTCAGCAGCGCGACCAGGTCGCCGGCCTGCTTGCGCACCGCCTCATCCGGGTGCGACAGCTCGCGGTCGATCTGCAGCGCGGTCCAGTAGCTGAAGGCGCGGCCGCCTTCGGCGTAGGCCTTCTGGGTCAGCAGCATGCGGCGCACGTCGGGATGCACGATGATCGGGTCGGCCGGCTTGTCCGGTGCCTTCACGCCGGTCAGCGAACGCATCTGCAGCCGCTCCTTCGCATAGGCCAGCGAGTTCTGGTAGGCCACTTCGGTCAGCCCCAGCCCCTGCATGCCCACGCCCAGACGCGCGGCGTTCATCATCACGAACATCGCGTTCAGGCCCTTGTTGGGCTCGCCCACCAGCCAGCCGCGCGCGCCATCGAGGTTCATCACGCAGGTGGCATTGCCGTGGATGCCCATCTTGTGCTCGATCGAGCCGCAGCGGATGCCGTTGCGCTCGCCCGGCTTGCCGTCGGCATCCGGAATGAACTTGGGGACGACGAACAGCGAAATGCCCTTGGTGCCCTGCGGCGCGTCGGGAAGACGGGCCAGCACCAGGTGGATGATGTTCTCGGCGAGGTCATGCTCGCCGGCGGAGATGAAGATCTTGGTGCCCGTCAGCAGGTACGAGCCGTCGCCGGCGGGCTCTGCCTTCGTGCGCAGGATGCCCAGGTCGGTGCCGCAATGCGGCTCGGTCAGGCACATGGTGCCGGTCCATTCGCCGGAGACCAGCTTGGGCAGATAGCGGTCGCGCAGCTCCTGCGTGCCGTGCGCATGCAGGGCCTCGTAGGCGCCGTGCGACAGGCCAGGATACATGGTCCAGGCCTGGCTGGCCGAGTTCAGCATCTCGAACAGCGCATTGTTCACGAGGATGGGCAGGCCCTGGCCGCCGTAGTCGGGATCGCAGGCCAGCGCCGGCCAGCCGGCTTCGACATACTGCCGGTAGGCCTGCTTGAAGCCCGACGGCGCCGTCACCACGCCATCGCCATGGAAGGTGCAGCCTTCCCGGTCGCCAGTCTGGTTCAGCGGGAAGACGACCTCCGCGCAGAACTTGCCGGCTTCCTCCAGCACCTGGTTGATGGTGTCCGCGTCGACTTCGGCGTGACGCGGCATCGCCTGCAGTTCTGCCTCGACGCCCAGCAGTTCATGCAGCACGAACTGCATGTCGCGCAGGGGAGCGGTGTATTGGCCCATCAGAATCTCCTTTGGATTTGTGGATGCCGCCACGCCGCCCGTGCCTCCAGGGCACGTCGCGCCTGTGACGGCGTCAGGTCCGGTAGGACTGGATCAGCTTGTTGAGTGCGACCATGGCAAGCTCGGCGCTGTCCGGCAAGCGCAGGAAACGGGCATCGTGATGCAGGCCCAGTTCCAGGCTGTACATCTCGAACAGCATCAGGCGCGGATCGCAGTCCGCGCGCAAATGGCCCTCTTCCCTGGCCTGGTCGATCGCGCGGGTCAGGGCGGCACGCCAGATGGTGACGCTCTTGACCAGTTCGTCGCGCACCGGGCTTTCCGCGCGGTCGTCGTACTCGACGGCGCCGCTGATATAGATACAGCCGGTGGTCACTTCCTGGATGCGCTTTTCCATCCAGCGCCGCACCATCGACCACAGCCGCGGCAGTCCCCGCGGCTCCTTCAGCGAGGGGTAGAACACCTCCTGCTCGAAGCGCCGGTGGTACTCGCGCACGACCTCGACCTGCAGGTCCTCTCGCGAACCGAAGTGCGCGAAGACGCCGCTCTTGCTCATCTGCATCCGTTCCGCCAGCAGGCCGATGGTCAACCCTTCGAGCCCGTCGCGGGACGACAATTCCAGCGCGGCGTCCAGAATCGCGGCGCGTGTCATCTCCCCCTTGCGCATGGGCGCGGGGGAGGCGGACGTGCCGGTTTCGAGACGGACTGACTGGTGTCGCATGATCTGTTTCTCCGTACTTTTTCAGCCGCTGCGCCGGCATTGCTGTACACCGGGGCAAGGGCGTTGGCTATCGCGTTCCCGACCTGCCCTGGGACGCCTGGCGAATGCACGCAGTCTAAGCCAAAAAAGAACGGTCGTTCAGATTATTCTGGCGCACGCCGACGGCATCAAGCTTTGAATTAGACCGGCGCTTCTAATCGCCCCGCGCTGCAGCACAAGTGCGCCCATGCTGCGTGCGCGGCTTCGCAAGCGTGTTTCGCGACATCGCGTTGCCGCATTGCGGCGAAGCTCAGTACCGGCCCGCGGCGCCGGCGACCATGACGCCGAAACGCAACAGCAGATAGGCCGCCCAGTCGCCGAAGCGCCGCAGCGCACCGCGGCGCGCGTGCGCTTCGGCGACGACCTGCCGGCTGCGCAAGGCGATGGCCCGCTCCAGTTCGTGGCGCAGCCGGGCGGCGAAGCCGGCGTCGTACACCGCCACGTTGGCCTCGCGGGCCAGCAGCAGGCTGAACGGGTCCATGTTGCTGGACCCCACCGTGGCCCAGCTGTCGTCGACGACGGCCACCTTGGCGTGCAGGAAGCTCTCGTTGTATTCGTGGATCTCGACGCCCGCTTCGAGCAGCGTGGCATACAGGGCGTGCGTTGCGTAGTGCTGCAGCTTGTATTCGACCATGCCTTGCAGCAGCAGCCGCACGCGCACGCCGCGCCGGCGGCAGGCCAGCAACGCTCGGCGCATCTTGTGACCGGGCAGGAAGTAGGCGTTGGCAATGATGACATCGCGCCGGGCGGCACCGAGCGCCTGCAGATAGGCGCGCTCGATGGTGCGCCGGTTGCGCAGGTTGTCGCGCAGCAGCAGCGCCGCGCGTACTCCGCGAGTACTGCCGCCATTGCTGCCCCCGCGGTTCGCCAGTCCCGCCGGCGCCTCGCCCGGCGGATCGGGCGGAACCGCGGCCGCCTGTCGAGGCTGCGGGAATTCCGCGGCAAGCGCCGCCAGCCCGCGCGGCTCGGCACGCAGGGCAACGCGCCACCAGAGCCGCTCGGCCGTCAGCGCCACTTGCCCGGCGACCGGGCCGGTCACCCGCACGGCGAAGTCGTAGCGCGGACCCAGCTGGGCCTCGTCGAACGGCCCATGATTGTGGTCGTCGATGATGTTGATGCCACCGACGAAGGCAATCTCGCGATCGATCACGGCAAGCTTGCGATGCAGCCGGCGCAACTGGCTGCGGCCGGGACGGAAGCGCCGCAAGGGCCGGTAGATGCGCACCTTGACGCCACCGTTGAGCAGCCGCTCCTTCAGTTCCGCCGGACAGCCGTCCGCGCCGAAGCCATCCAGCAGCAGCCGCACCGATACGCCGCGCGCCGCCGCGCGCATCATCGCATCGGCGACCGCGCGCCCGACCGTGTCGTCCTCGTAGATATAGGTTTCGATGCTGACCGACAGTTGGGCGCCGTCGATGGCGTCGATCAGGGCGGGAAAGAAGTCGCCGCCGCCGCGCAGCAGTTCTACCTGGTTGCCGTCCAGCGCACGATTGCCGGCCGCGCGCGGCAGCCGCGCCCAGGCAAGCCGATCCGCGACCCGGCTTGCGCCGCTGCGCCGCGGCGCCGTGTCGGGCGGCTGCGGGGACGCGACCGGCGCCGGCTGCTGCCCGGCAGCCGGCTGGCCGGCGGTCAGATGTTCGGGTTCCTTGCTATCGATACTGGACATGCCTCGATTATCCGTCGGGAGCGGGCGGCTTCTGCACGTAGCAGCGACTCTGCTATCGTGCGGACGTCATCCCGCACGGAAGCCCGGACGGGCCCTTCCTCTCTTCATATTCCATTTCCGCCTTCGCATCGTGAGACGTTTCGGCATTGCTGGCAGTTCAGGAAGCGGCAAGACCACCCTGCTGGAAGCCCTGCTGCCCTGGCTGGCGCCACAAGGGTTGGCGCTGGCGTGCATCAAGCACACCCACCATGCGCTGCCCCTGCCGGGAGCCGTCGACGGCGCGCTTGCAGTCCGCGTGCAGCCATCGGCCGACCAGCCGGGCAAGGACTCCTGGCGGCTTGGCCGCGCCGGCTGTCCGTGCGTGATCCTGGCGGGCCCCGGCCCCGGCCCTGGTCCTGTCGCGGCGACCGGGGCGGCGACCGGGGCGGCAGCACTGGAAGCGGCACTGGCGCTTGTCCCCGCCAGCACCGATCTGGTGCTGATCGAAGGCTTCAAGCAGGTGGACCTGCCCACCCTCGAAGTGTTTCGCCCGGCGGTGGGCAAGCCGCCCCTGTGGCCGAGCTGCCCCGGCATCGTCGCGGTCGCCACGGATGCCGTCGACGCGATCCGGGCGCGGACCGGCCTGCCGGTTCTCGATCTGGCCGACATCGATGCGATCGGCAAGATGGTGCTGCGCCATGCGCAAGCCTGGGCCGGCCAGCGCTGCTGACGGCGCCGCGACCGAGAGCGTTCAGGGCCCCACGTCGGCGACGTCGCCGCCGATCTTCTCGGCGTGCAGCGGATTGACCTCGGGCACCTGTGGCCGCGCCAGTTCGGCCACCAGCGGCACGTGGTCCGAGCGCTGGGCCCAGTCGCGGCCCGTCAGCACCCGCGCCCGCTCGATATCGAATCCCCGCACATAGATGCGGTCCAGTTGCCACCAGGGCATATGGCTGGGAAAGGTATGCAGCCGGCTGCCCCGCGCCTGAGACGCCTCCATCGCGCCGAGGGTATTGCAGATCAGTGCGTCGAGCCGGTGGTTCCAGTCGTTGAAGTCCCCGGCGATCACCAGCGGCGCATCCGGCGGCACCACGCTGCGCACGCGCTCGACCAGCGCCTCGGCCTGCCGGGCGCGGCTGCGGGCGAACAGGCCGAAATGCACGCAGATCAGATGCGACTCCAGCCCATGGATGTCAGCCACCGCATGCAGCAGGCCGCGCTGCTCGAAGCGGTGGTCGGAAATGTCCAGGTTTTCCGACATCAGGATCGGATGGCGCGACAGGATCGCATTGCCGTGATGGCCGTGATCGTAGACCGCGTTGCGGCCGTAGACCGAATGCTTGTAGACGTCGGTCGCCAGGTAGTTCAGCTGGGTATGGTCCGGATCGAACAGTTCGGCGGCGATCAGCCGGTCGTTGCGGTCCTGCACCTCCTGCAGGAAGACGATGTCGGCGTCCACTGTCTGCAGGCCGTCGCGCACGTGCTGGATGCGCGGCTTGCGGGAGATCCCCGTCAGGCCCTTGTGGATGTTGTAGGTGACCACCCGCAGCTTCATTGTGCCTCCCCGAGATCCGCCGCCCGCGCCGCGCCGCCTGCCCTGCCCGCGCTGCGCCAGGTCAGCTCGCGGATCGCCTCGGCATTGCTGCGGGAGAAGCACCGCTGCGCCGCCTCCTCCAGCGGCAGCCAGGCCCACTGCAGGTGTTCGCGCGGCGCCAGTACCACCGGCAGCGGCGTGGCGACGCACAGCCCGAACCAGTGCTCGACGTTGCGGGTGATGCCGGGGGCGTAGCGGTGACGCCACTCCGGATAGATCTCGTATTCGATGTGATGCCCCCAGTCCTGCAGCGAATGCTCGCCGGCAATGATGCCGGTTTCCTCCGCCACCTCGCGCGCGGCGGTCAGCGCCAGCGGCTCGTCCAGGCTGTCGAGACTGCCGGTGACGGACTGCCAGAAGCCGGGCCGGTCCGCCCGCTCCAGCAGCAGGACCTGCAGGTCGGGCGTGTGGATGACGACCAGCACGGATTCCGGGATCTTGTAGGGCATGGGATTGAGCAGGATCAGGCCAACAGCTTAACGCACGGGCCTGTCGTTTCCACCGGCGTCCGTCCGACATGACGCCTGCGGCCGGCGGAATCTAGGTGCGCTATACGGCGCTTGAGAAGGTGGCGCCGCCTTTTGGAACGTCAGGCCTGCTCCTCGCGCGGCACGGCGGGACGCTGCCAGCTGTCGAAGACGTCGGGCGAATCGCCATGGCCCCAGGCGGCACGAAGTTGCTGCATCAGTGGCGCCAGGGCCTCGGTGTAGCGGGCGGCGGCGGACTGCGCGTCGCGCGCCAGCGCCTCGGCGCTGGCATGGGCGCGCGCCTGCAGTTCGCTGCGCGCCTGCGCCACTTCCTTCTCGCGCTGGCCCAGCGAGTGGTATTTCTGGATCAGGAAGCGCTGGTAGTCGCCCGCTTCCGCCGCCGGGGCGGATTGCGCGTTGACCTGTTCGAAGCGCAGCACGATGCTGGCGGTTTCCTGTTCAATCTGGGTCGCTTCCGCGCTCAACGCCAGCAGCTGATCCTGCAAGGCCAGCGCCTCGCGCCGCTGCGCCTGCAGTTGCGACGCCAGCGACTCGAAGGTGCGCTGCGCCGCCAGGTAGGCCTGGACCACCGGCTGCGGGGCCACCACCAGCAGCGGATCCGCCCCGCTGCCACGGCGCCCGGTCAGCAGCGCATCCTCATGCAGCCGCAGGTTGCCGACCTCCTCCAGCCAGCGGCCGCGGGCCATCACGGCGGCGACGGTGTCCAGCGCGACCTTGCGCAGCGCTTCCGCGCGCTGCAGCTGCACGGCGTTGACATCTCCCGCGCCACCCGCCTGGGCAGCCGCGGCCTGGGCAATATCCGGCACGCATGCGGCCACCGTGGTCGCCACCGATTCCGACATCGCCTGGGCGGACTTGCGCACTGCGCGGCGCAGCTCGAACTTGGCCAGCAGCATCATCACCAGGCCGGCTACCAGCCAGGTCAGGATGATCTCGGCATGCTCGAGCAGGAATGCGCGGATCAGTTCGATATCCAGTGTCACGTTGATCTCCTAGCAGGACAGGCATGGGTGCGGTAGCCGTCACCGCCAATGGGTGGACAGACCGCCGGCCGAGTGGGTTCGTTCCGACAGGAAACAATTGGAAACCAGCGGCGGCGCGCGGTCAAAGCCGAACCGCGCGGCACCGGGGCGGTGCCGGGGCGGCGCCACAAACAAAAACGGCCGCGCTTCGCGCGCGGCCGCCTCGCTGCCGGGTATCAGCCGGCCGTCTTCGGCTCGGCCTGGCGCAAGCGGATATGCAGCTCGCGCAGCTGCTTCTCGTCGACCGAGCTCGGCGCCTGCGTCAGCAGGTCCTGCGCGCGCTGGGTCTTCGGGAAGGCGATCACGTCGCGGATCGAATCGGCGCCGGCCATCATCGTGACGATGCGGTCCAGGCCGAAGGCGATGCCGCCATGCGGAGGCGCGCCGTACTGCAGCGCGTCCAGCAGGTAGCCGAACTTGGCGCGGGCTTCTTCCTCGTTGATCTTCAGCGCGCGGAACACCTTGCTCTGTACGTCCTCGCGGTAGATACGGACCGAGCCGCCGCCGATCTCCCAGCCGTTCAGCACCATGTCGTAGGCCTTGGCGATGCACTTGCCCGGGTCGGTGGCCAGGTATTCCAGGTGCTCGTCCTTCGGGCTGGTGAACGGGTGGTGCATGGCCACCCAGCGCGCGTCTTCCTCGTCGTACTCGAACATCGGGAAGTCAACCACCCACAGCGGCTTCCACGCGTCTTCGAACAGGCCATTGGCCTTGCCGAACTCGGAATGGCCGATCTTCAGGCGCAGCGCGCCCATGGCGTCGTTGACCACCTTGGCCTTGTCCGCGCCGAAGAACAGGATGTCGCCGTCCTGGGCGCCGCTGCGCTTGAGGATCTCGGCGATGGCATTGTCGTGCAGGTTCTTGACGATCGGCGACTGCAGGCCGTCACGGCCCTTGGCCACTTCGTTGACCTTGATCCAGGCCAGGCCCTTGGCGCCGTAGATGGCAACGAACTGGGTGTAGGCATCGATCTCGCCGCGCGAGATCTGGCCGCCGCCCGGCACGCGCAGCGCGACCACGCGGCCGTTCTCGTTGTTGGCCGGCGCCGAGAAGACCTTGAAGTCGACGTCCTTCATGACTTCGGTCAGCTCGGTGAATTCGAGCTTGACGCGCAGGTCCGGCTTGTCCGAACCGAAGCGGGCCATCGCCTCGCGGAACTCCATCACCGGGAACTGGGCGTCCAGATCGACGTCGATGGTGTTCTTGAACACCGTGCGGATCATGGTCTCGAACAGATCGCGGATGTCCTGCTCGTTCAGGAACGAGGTTTCGCAGTCGATCTGGGTGAACTCGGGCTGGCGGTCGGCGCGCAGGTCCTCGTCACGGAAGCACTTGGTGATCTGGTAGTAGCGGTCGAAGCCGGACACCATCAGCATCTGCTTGAAGATCTGCGGCGACTGCGGCAGCGCGAAGAAGTGGCCCGGGTTGACGCGCGAGGGCACCAGGTAGTCGCGGGCGCCTTCCGGCGTGCTCTTGCCCAGCATCGGCGTCTCGATGTCGATGAAGCCCTGCGCGTCCAGGTACTTGCGCACTTCCATCGCCACCTTGTAGCGCAGGCGCAGGTTGTACTGCATCTGCGGGCGGCGCAGGT
Source organism: Cupriavidus sp. AU9028 (assembly GCF_019795295.1). Taxonomy (GTDB): domain Bacteria; phylum Pseudomonadota; class Gammaproteobacteria; order Burkholderiales; family Burkholderiaceae; genus Cupriavidus. The sequence continues at coordinate 86,335 of NZ_JAIMCG010000019.1, forward strand.
CCAGCACGCGGTGCGTCAGGCGGGTGGTTTCCGACAGGTTGTCGTCGTCCAGCTGGAACGGGGGCGTGACCGACGGGTTCAGCACCGTCAGCTCGTGGCACAGCACCTCGATCTTGCCCGAGGTCAGGTTGGCGTTCTCGGTGCCCGCCGGCCGCGCGCGCACCTTGCCGGTGACGCGGATGCAGAACTCGTTGCGGATCTCTTCGGCAACCTTGAACATCTCCGGACGGTCCGGATCGCAGACGACCTGCACCAGGCCCTCGCGGTCACGCAGGTCGATGAAGATCACGCCACCGTGGTCGCGGCGACGCTGGACCCAGCCGGTCAGGGCCACTTCCTGGCCCGTCAGTTGTTCGGTCACCAGACCGCAGTAGTGAGTACGCATGGAGGACATAGCGAGAGTTCCGGGAAAGCACGGCCGCGACACGGCGCGCGGTATCAATGGGGTTGCGTTGGGTCGGTCGCGGCGGACGCGCCGGCGGCGGGCACGGGGCCAGCCTTGCGCGGCAGTTCGGCCGGGGCCACCACGCCCATCGACACGATGTATTTCAGGGCGGCATCGACCGTCATGTCGAGCTCGATGGTGTCGGCCTTCGGCATCATCAGGAAGAAGCCGGAGGTCGGGTTGGGCGTCGTCGGCACGTAGACGCTGACGTACTCGCCCTGCAGGTGATTCTGCACGTCGCCGCCGGGGCGGCCGGTCAGGAAGGCAATGGTCCAGGAGCCTTCCCGCGGATACTGCACCAGCAGCGCCTTGCGAAAGGCATTGCCGGACGAGGACAGCAGCGTGTCGGACACCTGCTTGACGCTCGAATAGATCGGCCCCACCACCGGAATGCGGTGCACCAGCGCCTCCCACCAGCGCACCAGGCGCTGGCCGATGAAGTTGTGCGCCAGCATGCCGACCAGCAGGATGAACAGCAGCGTCAGGATGGCGCCCAGGCCCGGCACGCGCATGCCGAACAGCTGGCGGTCGAACTGCCACGCTTCGGGCAGCACCGCCAGGCTCTGGTCCATGGTGCCGATGATCAGGCTCAGCACCCACAGCGTGATGCCGAGCGGCACCAGGACCAGCAGGCCGGTCAGGAACCAGGTCTTCAGCATCGAGGTTTTCTTGTTGGATGCCACGTGTCTTCCTGCTTCAGTGGCAGGCGCAGGACGTGCCGCAGCCGCCCGAACCGCCGGTGGAGGCGGCCGGAGCAGCCGAGGCAGCCGGCGCCGCGGCAGCGGCCGCGCCGTCGGACGAAGCGGCCGCGCCGCTGCCGTTGTCGGCACCGCTGCTGGCGCCGCCGGCGCCGCTATTGCCGCCGCGGAAATCGGTCACGTACCAGCCGGAGCCCTTGAGCTGGAAGCCGGCGGCGGTCAGTTGTTTCTTGAAGGTGCCGGCCGAATTGCAGGACGGGCAGTCGGTAAGCGGCGCATCGCTCATCTTCTGCAGCACATCGCGGCCATGGCCGCAGGCGTCGCAACGGTAGGCATAGATCGGCATGATGGGTCTCCAGGAGATCCGGTATGGGGTCAGACGGAAAAATGGCACGGCATGGCCGGATGGCCATGCAAAGCCTTGAATTATAAACCGTTGCCGGGTCGGACGGCCGGGGGAAATAAGCGGGGCTTTGGAGCGTTGTCGCGCATGGAAAGACCAACCCCTCTCCCCGGCCCTTGTATCTTAATGGTTGGGATTTGGACCGGCTCAGTAGCCCGACTGCCCTCTGGGACCTCAAGCCCGTGGGAGAGCGCTGGGATCTGGGTCGGACCGTTCTTTCTTGCAACCCGTACGGTTGT
>NZ_JAIMCG010000001.1 GCF_019795295.1 Cupriavidus sp. AU9028
CAACCGTACGGGTTGCAAGAAAGAACGGTCCGACCCAGATCCCAGCGCTCTCCCACGGGCTTGAGGTCCCAGAGGGCAGTCGGGCTACTGAGCCGGTCCAAATCCCAACCATTAAGATACAAGGGCAGCCGACCGAAGCGGTCGACTTGCCGATCAGCCCTTGCGCCCCAGCCGCCAGAGCGAAGTCGTCTCCGCCGCGCGCGCCGCATGCAGCGGGTCTTCGGCATCGCTGGCACGCGAATGCCGCGGCTTGATGTCGATGCGCCCCAGCACGGCCAGTCCCGCGCCGTCGATCCATTCCATCAGCGCCTCTCGCGTGCGCAGCTGCAAATGCTCGGCAAGGTCGGACAGGATCAGCCAGCCTTCGCCACCCTCGTCCAGATGACCGGCCAGACCGGACAGGAAACCGCGCAGCATGCGGCTGTCCGGATCGTAGATGGCATGCTCGATGGGCGCGTTGGCGCGCGCCGGGACCCAGGGCGGATTGCAGACGATCAGCGGCGCCTGTCCCTCGGGAAACAGGTCGGCCCGCACGATCTCGACTTGTCCTGCCAGCCCCAGTCTGGCGATGTTCTCGCCGGCGCAGCCCAGCGCCCGCGGGTCCTGGTCCGTCGCGACGACCCGCTTGACGCCCCGACGAGCGAGCATCGCGGCAATCACGCCGGTGCCGGTGCCGATGTCGAAGGCGAGAGACCGCGCTGTCATTGCCCTGGGCAGCGGCGCCTGGGCGATCAGATCGACGTACTCGCCGCGCACCGGCGAAAACACGCCATACCAGGGATGGATCCGCTCCCCGAGCGCCGGCACGGGTACGCCCTTCTTGCGCCATTCATGTGCACCGATCAGCCCGAGCAGCTCGCGCATCGACGCGACATAGGGCTGGTCGGCTGCGCCATAGGCCTCGGCGCAGGCCTCCCGCACGTCCGGCGCCCGCCGCAGCGGTACCGTGTGGTCGGCGTCGAACGGCAGCAACAGCATGGCCAGCGTGCGGGCACGTTGCGCCTGCGCCTGCCTGTGCAGGTGGAAGGCCTGTGCGGGCGAGGCGGGGGGCGCGGCCGACTTCGCCTGCCGCTGGGCACGCCGCGGCTTGCGCTCGGTGCGGCGGGCCATGGCCTGTAGCAATTGCCGCGCATTGTGATAATCGCCGCGCCAGAGGAGGGCCGTTCCCTCGCATGCCAGCCGGTAGGCGGTGTCGGCATCGGTACGGTCGTCGGCGATGACCACGCGCCGAGGCGGCGGCATATTGGCCTCCGAACGCCAGCGGGCGTGGTGCGTCTGCCCGTCTTCTTCCCAGTGCAGCATCGGCTGGGCGTCGTCGGCGGGCCGGTCCTGGTTCATTTGCGTCACGGCTTGGGTCACAGTTCGTAGGCCTCGTGGTCGCCGGACATCGCCTGCTCGACGAGCTTGCGGTTCAGCGTCGGCGAAAACAGCTCGATAAAGGTATAAACGAAGCTGCGCAGATAGGCGCCCTGCTTGACGGCCAGATGCGTCACATTGGTGCCGAACAGGTGGCCGACCGGGATGCCGCGCAGGCCGCGGTCCCGCTCCGGATCGAAGGCGACCCCGGCGACGATGCCGATGCCCAGGCCGATCTCGACATAGGTCTTGATGACGTCCGCGTCGATCGCTTCGAGCACGATGTCCGGCTTGAGCTGGCGCAGCTCGAACGCCTTGTCGATCTTCGGGCGACCGGCGAAGTTCGGGTCGTAGGTGATGATGGGATAGCCCATCAGGTCTTCCAGCGAGATGTGCGCCTTTTCCAGCAGCGGATGGTCGGGCGGCGTCACCACGGTGTGCTGCCACTGATAACCGGGCAGGGAGACCAGATTCTTGTCGCGGGAGACGCCTTCGGTCGCAATGGCAATGTCAGCCTGGTCGTGCAGCACCATGTCGGCAATCTGCGCGGGATTGCCCTGCTGAATCGACAGGCGGACCTTCGGGTAGCGCTTGGTGAACTCGCCAATCACGCGGGGGAGGGCGTAGCGCGCCTGCGTATGGGTGGTGGCAATGGTGAAGTTGCCCTGGTCCTGTGCGGCGTAGTCCTTGCCGACCCGCTTCAGGCTCTCGACCTCCTGCAGGATCTTCTCTACCGAGACGAGGATTCGGCGGCCGGGCTCGGTCAGGCTGCGAATCCGCTTGCCGTGGCGCGTGAAGATGTCGACGCCCAGCTCCTCTTCCAGCTCGATAATCGCCTTCGATACGCCCGGTTGTGACGTATATAGCGCTTTCGCGGCCTCGGTAAGGTTGAAATTCTGTCGGACGGCCTCGCGTACGAAGCGAAATTGGTGGAGGTTCATATATCCGCGTCCGTATAAACAAACAACTTCTTATTAGTTTGAGATATGAGGCCAGTTTATTACGATTTGCGGACTTTGTTAATGAACGGCTAGTCCCCGTGCGCCCAACGTAGCTCCCGGCGCCGCACGTGAAGGGGACGCCACTCGGTGCGCCCCCATGTCCCTGGCCTTTACCGTTTCCGGTCTGCTGGTAGGCGTCCTCGTCGGTCTGACCGGCGTGGGCGGGGGCTCGCTGATGACGCCGCTGCTGACGCTGCTGTTCGGCTTTTCGCCGGCGACCGCGGTCGGCACCGACCTGGCCTTTGCGGCCATCACCAAGAGTTTCGGCACCCTTGCCCACCGCGCTCACGGCCATGTGCAGTGGCATGTCGTGCGGCGCCTGTGCCTGGGCAGCCTGCCCACCGCGCTGATCACCATTCTCGTGCTCAAGAGCGCCGGCGAGCTCGACGCGGGATGGTTGCATGCCATTCGCGTGTCGATCGGCGTGTCGGTGATCCTGACGGTGCTGTCGCTGCTGTTCCGCCGCCAGTTGCTGGAGTGGCTGGCCCGCAATCCCCGTTTTCAGCTGGAAGGCCGCCGTCAGGCGATTGCCACCGTCCTGGTTGGCGCGGTGATCGGCGTGCTGGTCACCGTGTCGTCGATCGGTGCTGGCGCCGTCGGCGCGACGCTGATCCTGCTGCTGTACCCGAACATGAAGCCGGCGCAGGTCGCCGGCACCGATATCGCCTACGCGGTGCCCCTGACCGCGCTGGCGGGCCTGGGCCACGTCTGGCTGGGCACCGTCGACTGGAACCTGCTGCTGGCCCTGCTGGTCGGCTCCATCCCCGGCATCTGGCTTGGCACGCAGCTCTCGCGCGCGCTGCCCGAGCGGCTGGTGCGCGGCGCGCTTGCCACCACGCTGACGCTGGTGGCGATCAAGCTGGTTTCCTGAGCGCGGGCACGAACAACAACGCATCCAACGCATACTGAACGGACCTCACACCATGTATCAGTACGACCAATATGACCAGCGCATCGTCGAAGAGCGCGTGGCCCAGTTTCGTGACCAGGTGCGCCGCCGCCTGTCGGGCGAACTGACCGAGGAAGAGTTCCTGCCGCTGCGCCTGCAGAACGGCCTCTATCTGCAACGCCACGCCTATATGTTGCGCGTGGCGATTCCCTATGGCCTGCTGGCATCGCGGCAGCTGCGCATGCTGGCGCATCTGGCGCGTGACTACGACCGTGGCTACGGTCACTTCTCCACGCGGCAGAACATCCAGTACAACTGGATGGAGCTGGAGCGCGTGCCCGATGCGCTGGCCGACCTGGCCTCGGTGCAGATGCATGCGATCCAGACCTCGGGCAACTGCGTGCGCAATATCACTACCGACCACTTCGCCGGCGTCGCGCCGGACGAGGCGGTGGATCCGCGCCCGCTGGCCGAACTGCTGCGCCAGTGGAGCACCTTCCAGCCGGAGTTCGCCTTCCTGCCGCGCAAGTTCAAGATCGCCATTTCCGCTTCCGCGGACGACCGTGCGGTGGTCCAGATGCACGACATCGGCGTCTATGCCTATCGCAATGCGCAAGGCGAGCTGCGCCTGCGCATCCTCGCCGGTGGCGGCCTGGGCCGCACGCCGATTCTCGGCTCGATCATCAAGGACGACCTGCCGTGGCAGCACATGCTGACCTATATCGAATCGGCGATCCGGGTCTACAACCGCTATGGCCGCCGCGACAACAAGTACAAGGCGCGCATCAAGATCCTGGTCAAGGCACTCGGCGTGGAGAAGTTTGCCGAGGAAGTCGAGGCCGAATGGCAGCACAGCAAGGATGGTCCGGCCACGCTGACGCAGGCCGAGTTCGACCGCGTTGCCGCCCAGTTCGCGCCGCCCGCCTACGACAAGCTGCCTGACACCGACGCCAGCTTTGAAAAGCACCTGCTGGAAGACAAGGCGTTTGCCCGCTGGGTGCGCCGCAGCGTGCATGGTCACAAGGCGCCCGGCTACGCCGCGGTCACGCTGTCGACCAAGCCCGGCATCGCCGCGCCTCCGGGCGATGTCACCGCCGAGCAGATGGAGCTGGTGGCCGACTGGGCCGACCGTTTCGGCTACGGCGAACTGCGCGTCGCGCACGAGCAGAACCTGGTGCTGCCGGACGTGCGCAAGCGCGACGTGTACACCCTGTGGCAGCTCGCGCGCGATGCGGGCCTTGCCACCGCCAACATCGGCCTGCTGACCGACATCATCGCCTGCCCGGGCGGCGACTTCTGCTCGCTGGCCAACGCGAAGTCGATCCCGATCGCGCAGGCCATTCAGCAGCGCTTCGAGGATCTGGACTTCGTCCATGACCTGGGCGAGATCTCGCTGAACATCTCGGGCTGCATCAACGCCTGCGGCCACCACCACGTCGGCAATATCGGCGTGCTGGGCGTCGACAAGGATGGCGAGGAGTGGTACCAGGTCACGCTCGGCGGCGCCCAGGGCAACCAGACCGCGCTGGGCAAGGTGATCGGGCCCTCGTTCAAGGCCGAGGAAATGCCCGACGTGGTCAGCCGCATTATCGAGACCTTCGTCGAGCACCGCATCGAGGACGAGCGTTTCATCGAGACGCTGACGCGAATCGGCATCGCGCCGTTCAAGGAACGCGTCTACGCCGACAAGCGCAACGACCGGCGCGAACGCGCCGAGGCGTAAGGAACCCGCGGAGAGAATGCAAATGGCAAAGATCATCAAGCTGCAAGCCGGCGCCGACGGCAAGGCCACCGTGCCGGCCATCGTCGAGGACGCATGGACCGTGCTGCGTGGGGAAGAGGGTGCTGCCCCGACCGATGAGCAGATCGCGGCCGCCGCTGCCGGCGACGCATCCGTACTGTTCCCGTTGGCCGTGTGGAAGGCACACCGCGACGGCCTGCTGGCCAACCGCGCCGTGGAAACTACCGGCATCTGGCTCGCGCCGGACGATGAGCCCGCGGACGCCGAGAGCGAGTTCGGCCGCATCGCGGTGCTCGCGGTGGACTTCCCGGTATTCCGCGACGGCCGCGGCTTTTCGACGGCTTACCTGCTGCGCAGCCGCTACGGCTGGAAGGGCGAGCTGCGCGCCATCGGCGACGTGCTGCGTGACCAGCTGAACTTCATGAAGCGCTGCGGCTTCGATGCATTCGCCGTGCGCGCGGACAAGAACATCGAGGACGCGATCAAGGGCTTCAGCGAATTCACCGTGGCCTACCAGGCAGCGGTCGACGAGCCGCTGCCGCTGTTCCGCCGGGCCCGTACCGCGCAGAAGGAAACGGCATGAGCGCGATTCCTGTGGCGATTCCCGTCGTGCCGCTGGCCGAGGGTGCGGGCGAAGCCGCGGCCCCGGTATCGGTACTGCGCCCGTCGCTGTGGACGCCGCCTGCGTATGACGGCAGCGAAGCCGAGCTGGATCGCAAGGAGCGCGAGCTGAACGCGCGCCTTGCCGAGATCGCGGCGCGATTCTACCGGGCGCGCTTCGCCTCCAGCCTGGCGGCCGAAGACATGGTGATTACCGACGCGATCCTGCGTGGGCCCGAAGCCGTGCGCTCGGGCATCCGCGTCTTCACGCTGGAAACGGGTCGGCTGCACGCCGAGACGCTGGCGATGCTGGACGAGGTGAAGGCGCGCTATGGCTATGACATCGAGCGCTTCACGCCGGACCCGGATGCGGTTGCCGCCTATGTCGAGCGCCACGGGCTGAACGCCTTCTACGACGGCGTCGAGATGCGCAAGCAGTGCTGCGGCATCCGCAAGGTCGAGCCACTGAACCGGGCGCTGTCGCATGCCGATGCCTGGCTGACCGGCCAGCGCCGCGAGCAGGCCGTCACGCGCACCGAGCTGCCGTTCGAGGAACAGGACGAGGCGCGCGGCATCCCCAAGTTCAATCCGCTGGCGGACTGGACCGAGGCCGAAGTCTGGGCCTACCTGCGGCGCCACGCGGTGCCGGTGAACGCGCTGCACGCCAAGGGCTATCCCAGCATCGGCTGCGAGCCCTGTACCCGTGCCGTGCGCGCGGGCGAGGATCTGCGCGCGGGACGCTGGTGGTGGGAAAGCCGCGACTCCAAGGAGTGCGGCCTGCATGAACAGAACATCAAGCATTGAGGCCAAGATGGGCATCATGAACGAACTTCAGGCGAACGCGGCGCAAGCACGCGATGTCGCCCACCTGACCACGGTACAGAACGACCATCTGGACCGGCTCGAGGCCGAGTCGATCTACATCATCCGCGAGGTGGTGGCCGAATGCCGCAATCCGGCGCTGCTGTTCTCCGGCGGCAAGGATTCCATCGTGATGCTGCATCTCGCGCTCAAGGCGTTCCGCCTGGGTGAGCGCAAGATCGAGCTGCCGTTTCCGCTGGTGCATATCGACACGGGCCACAACTATCCGGAAGTGATCGCCTTCCGCGACCAGCGCGTGGCGGAAATCGGCGCGCGGCTGGTGGTCGGCCACGTCGAGGACTCGATCAAGCGCGGCACGGTGCGCCTGCGCAAGGAAACCGACTCACGCAACGCCGCGCAGGCGGTCACGCTGCTGGAAACCATCGAGGCGCACCAGTATGACGCTCTGATGGGCGGCGCCCGCCGCGACGAGGAGAAGGCGCGCGCCAAGGAGCGGATCTTCTCGTTCCGGGACGAGTTTGGCCAATGGGATCCGAAGGCCCAGCGCCCCGAGCTGTGGAGCCTGTACAACGCGCGCATGGCCGCGGGTGAGCAGATGCGGGTGTTCCCGATTTCCAACTGGACCGAGCTGGACGTGTGGCAGTACATCGCGCGCGAGAACCTGGCGCTGCCGCCGATCTATTACGCGCATCAGCGCGAGGTGGTGCGGCGCAACGGTCTGCTGGTGCCGGTCACGCCGATCACGCCCAAGCAGGACGGCGACCAGAGCGAAGTGCTGTCGGTCCGCTTCCGGACCGTTGGCGACATCAGCTGCACCTGCCCGGTGGCCAGCACGGCGGCAACGCCCATCGACATCATCGCGGAAACCGCGGTGACGGAAATCACCGAGCGCGGCGCCACGCGGATGGACGACCAGACCAGCGAGGCGTCGATGGAACGCCGCAAGAAGGAAGGCTACTTCTGAACAGGATTTGCATCATGACGAACCAGGCCACCCCCCAGGGGCTTCTCCGCTTCATTACCGCCGGCTCGGTGGACGACGGCAAGAGCACGCTGATCGGCCGCCTGCTGTTCGACAGCAAGGCGGTGCTGTCGGATCAGCTCAGCGCCCTCGCCAACGCGCGCAACAAGCGCACCGCTGGCGAACAGATCGATTTCTCGCTGCTGACCGACGGCCTCGAAGCCGAGCGCGAGCAGGGCATCACCATCGACGTTGCGTATCGCTATTTCTCGACCGCGCGCCGCAAGTTCATCATCGCGGATACCCCCGGCCATGAGCAGTACACCCGCAACATGGTGACCGGCGCCTCCACGGCGCATGCGGCCATCGTGCTGATCGACGCGACGCGCGTCACGGTCGAGAACGGCCGCGCGCAGCTGCTGGCGCAGACCAAGCGCCACTCCGCGATCGTGCGTCTGCTGGAACTGCAGCACGTGATCGTCGCGGTCAACAAGATGGACCTGGTCGACTACAGCGAGCAGCGCTTCGACGAGATTCGCGCCGCCTATGGCGAACTGGCCAGCCAGCTCGGCCTGCGCGACGTGCGCTACGTACCGGTCTCCGCGCTGCGGGGCGACAACATCGTGCACGCCAGCGAGGCGATGCCGTGGTACCAGGGCGAGCCGCTGCTGCAGCTGCTGGAAGACCTCACGGTCGAAGACAGCGCATCGCGCGACGAGACGGCCCTGCGTTTCCCGGTACAGCTGGTGATCCGCCAGGACGGCGCGCAGGCCGACGACTTCCGCGGCTACGCGGGACGCGTCGAGGCGGGCACCGTGCGAATCGGCCAGAGGGTGCGCGTGCTGCCCGCCAACCGCGAAGCGGAGGTGGCCGAAGTGCTGACGCCCAACGGCGCCGCCGAGTCGGCCGCTGCCGGAGAAACCGTCACGGTGCGCCTGAGCGAAGATGTGGACGTGTCGCGCGGCGATATGTTCGTCGCCGCGGAGAGCGAGCCCAATGCCGCCCGCAAGCTGCAGGCGGACCTGTGCTGGTTCGATGACGCCGCGCTGAACCCGGCGCGCAAATACGTGCTCAAGCACACCACGGCCAGCGTGTTCGCGCGGGTGTCCGCGGTGGAGCGCGTGCTCGACGTGCATACGCTGTCGCACGAAACCGGCCGTCACGACATCGGCCTGAACGATATCGGCTCCGTGCAGATCACGCTGCAAAAGCCGGTGGTGTGCGACACCTACAGCGCCAACCCGGCCACCGGCGCCTTCGTGCTGATCGACGAGACCACGAATCACACCGTGGCCGCGGGCATGATCCGTGCATATTCCTGAAGCACGAACCTGACGGACGACACGAGGAGCAGCAAATGGGCAAGGTCTACCTGATCGGCGCCGGTCCCGGCGCCGCAGACCTCATTACGGTGCGCGGTGCACGGATTCTGGGCGAGGCCCAGGTGGTGCTGCACGACGCGCTGGTTTCGCCCGAGATGCTGCAGTGGTGTCCGCAGGCGCAGTTGATCGAGGTCGGCAAGCGCTGCGGCAAGCGCTCGACCGCGCAGCGCTTCATCAACCGGCAGATCGTCGATCTCGCCGGCAAGCATGAGCGCGTGGTGCGCCTGAAGGGCGGTGATCCGATGCTGTTCGGGCGCGCCGACGAAGAGCTGCAGGCGCTGGAGGAAGCCGGGATCGAGTACGAGATTGTGCCCGGCATCACCGCCGCGCTGGCCGCCGCATCGGCCATCGCCCGGCCGCTGACGCGCCGGGGCATCGCCCGCAGCGTCGCCTTTGCCACGCAGGCCAAGGCGCCGGACACCGAGGACGCCCAGCTGGACGCCAGTGCCGACACGCTGGTCTACTACATGGGCCGCGACCAGGCCGCCGCCATCGCCGCGCGCCTGATCGGGCAGGGCCGCTCGCCGGCCACGCCGGCATGGGTGGTCGAGGCCGCATCGACCCCGCATCAGCGCAGCCGCCAGTTCACGCTGCGGCAGATGGCCGCCGGCGAAGCGGCCGCCTGGATCGATCCCGAGCATCCCAGCCTGCTGATGATTGGCGAGGCGCTGGGCATGCGCGCCTGCGAGGCTGCGCCAGAGGGACTGGACGCCGCCCGCGAGTCCCGCGCCGCCTGATCCTGGCCGGGCCGGGGACATTTCCCCGGCGTGCTCCCTGCAAGACCGGCCATTTCCGGTATAAGGTTGCTAGCAGCCGTTGCCGGAGTCGAGCCATGTCCTGGTCCCCCAGCCAATACCTCCAGTTCGAGGACGAACGCACCCGCCCGGTGCGTGACCTGCTCGCGGCCGTGCCCGAGCCGCCGGCGGACCGCGTCGCGCGCGTGGCCGATCTCGGCTGCGGTCCCGGCAACTCCACGGAACTGCTCGCCGCCCGTTTCCCTGGTGCCGACCTCGTCGGCATCGACAACTCGCCAGACATGATCGCCGCTGCCCGGCAGCGCTTGCCCCAGGTCCGCTTCGATCTCGCCGACATTGCCGCCTGGCAGCCGCCCCACGCCTTCGATCTGTTGCTTGCCAATGCCTCGCTGCAGTGGGTGCCCGAACACGAGCGCCTGATGCCCGCACTCGCTGCGAGCCTGGAGGAGGGCGGCACGCTTGCCATCCAGATGCCGGACAACCTGGAGGAGCCGGCACACCGGCTGATGCGCACCGTCGCCGCACAGGGCGAGTGGGCCGCGGCGCTGGCCGATGCGGTGCAGGCGCGCACGGTGCTGCCGCCCGCGGGCTGGTATTACGACCTGCTCCGCCCGCTATGCAGGCGGGTCGATATCTGGCGTACCGTCTATCATCATCCGCTGGCTGGCGCCCCTGCCGCGGTCGAGTGGTTCAAGGGGTCGGGGCTGCGGCCATTCCTGCAGCGGCTGGACGAGGCGCAACAGGCGGGCTTTCTGGCCCGCTATACCGATGCGCTGGCGATGGCCTACCCAATTCGCGCGGACGGCACGTTGCTGTTGCCGTTCCCGAGACTGTTCATCGTGGCGACGCGCTGACAAGCCGGCACGCCCACCGTCATTTCAGCGGGCCGGCGAGGCAAGGAGAAGTTCGGCGCTGCAATAGGCGGCGATCGCGTCCAGCACGCTGTCGGCTTCGCCCACGGCCTGGGCACAGGCAATTCGCACATCGGGAAGCGCGGCCCGGCACTCGTCCAGCAGTGCCGGCAGATCGCGGCGCAGATGACCGCCCTGACCGAAGAACACCGGCACCACCAGCATGTCGCGCACGCCTTCGCCGGCGAGCTCGCGCAGCACGTCGGGCAGGGCAGGTGTCATCAGTTCGAGAAAGGCCAGGCGTACGGCATGACCGGGCAGGGATGCGGCCAGACGGGCTTGCAGGCGATCGAACGGCTCGCGCCAGCGCACGTCCCGGGCCCCGTGGGCGAACAGGACGAGTGCGCGGGCTGGCGGCTTGCCGCCTGCCTGGCTGGTGTGGATGGCGCTGGAGATCGTCATGCGGTTTCCCTTGGTATGCTGCCCTCTCCCCCGGCCCCTCTCCCGCAAGCGGGCGAGGGGAGCAAACCAGCGGCGCTGGATCGACTGCCGGTTCTCGTTCCTCTCCCGCAAGCTGGCGAGGGGAGCAGAACAGTGATGCTGCACAATCTGCCGGTTTTCTCCCCTCTCCCGCTTGCGGGAGAGGGGCGGGGGAGAGGGCCGCCGGGAGTCTCTAGTGCCGGTCCACCCAGCGCAGCGCCGTCAGCGCCACCAGCAGATACAGCGTGCCCGGCAGCAGCGCCGACACGATCGGCGGCCACGTATGCAGCAGCCCCACATGCGAGAACAGCGTGTTGGACAGGTGGAACGACAGCCCCAGCATGATGCCGCCGAACACCTTGACGCCGACCGCCCCGGCACGCGCATGCAGGTAGGCGAAGGGCAGCGCCAGCGCCACCATCACGAACAGGGTCAGCGGGTAGACCACCTTCTTCCAGAAGGCGATCTCGTAGCGCTGCGTATCCTGCTTGTTGTCGCGCAGGTGGCGGATATAGCGGAACAGGTCCAGCGTGGACATGCGTTCCGGCGTGACGAGCAGGACCGAGAGGATCTGCGGCGTCAGCTCCGACACCATTCGCATGTTGCCGAACGACTCGCGCGTGGCGCGAAACGCCGCCGCCAGGGGGTCGCGGTTGCCTCCTGCATTGGCGGCTTCGGCGAAGCGAGTCTCCGTCACCTTCGACAGCTGCCACGACTGGTTGCCCTCGTAGTGACCTTCCTCCGCTACGCGAATCACGCTGAGCCGATAGTCGCTGTCGAACTCGTAGATGGTGATGCCGTTGATCGACTGGTCCGGCCGCAGCCCGGCGACGTTGACAAAGCGCGTCAGCTCGCCGCCGTTGGCATCGCGGGCGCGGTCCTTGACCCAGACGCCCGAGCGGAACCCGGACGACACCGTGGCGCCGAGCGAGTCGAGCTTGACCTTCTGCGCATACTGCTCGGTCTGCGGCCCGATGAACTCGCCGAACAGGAAGGTGGCGATCGCCAGCGGCACCGCCAGCTTGAACAGCGAGAACAGCGCCTGCCGGGTATTCAACCCGGCCACCCGGAAGATCGTGAACTCGGACTGGCTTGCCAGTTGCGAGAAGACGTAGATCGCGCTGATCAGCGCCGCGATCGGCAGCACCTCGTAGATCCGCGTCGGCGCCTGCAGCACCACGTGGAAGAAGGCGATCAGCGAGGTATAGCCGCCAGTGACGTTCTCCAGCTCGTTGAGCATGTCGAAGAACACGAACAGCGCCAGCACCGCGAACAGGATGAAGGCGAAGACGCTATAGATCAGCCGGGCAAAATAGCGCTCGTAGACGTGCAGCACCCTCATGCGGCTTCTCCCGCGCGCAGCCGGCGGCGCAGGCCGAACACCGCGCGCCATCCGCCCAGCGCGAACTTCTGCCGGTAGCGGAACAGCATCACCGCGCCGAGGAAGGCCAGCAGGTGGAACGGCCACCATGCCATCGCGAACGGCAGCGAGCCGGAGCGCACCCAGGCCTGCGACAGGTTGATCAGGTTGCTGTAGGTCAGGTAGATCAGCACGGCAAACACCAGGGGGGTATAGCGGCCGAGCCGGGGATTGACATAGGCGAGCGGGATGGCGATCAGCACGAAATTGAAGGCGAGGATCGGCAGCGACAGCCGCCAGATCAGCTCACCGAGATTCTCGTTGGTGGGATTGCGCAGCAGTTCCATGGTCGGCCGGCTCTTGACCGGCAGCGTGGCATCGGTCTCGGGCGGCTTGCTGTCGACCTTGACTGCGTAGCGGTCGAATTCCACGATGCGGTAGTCCAGCTTGCCGGGCGTGCCGGCGTAGCGACGGCCGTCTTCCATCACCACCAGCCGGTCGCCGTTCGGCATGGTCTCGAACTGACCCTGGTGCGCCAGCGCGACGCCGATCTCGCCCGCCTCCGAATTGGCCACGAAGACGTTGCGGGCGTGCCGCATGTCGCCGTCGATGCTCTCGATGAACAGGACGTAGTTGGCATTGGCCGGCTCGATGAAGCGGCCCGCGGCGATCATCGACAGCACGCCGCGCTGCTGGAAGCGGTCACGGAACAGCGCGCTCTGCTGGTTGGCCCAGGGCCAGGCGAAGGCGCCCAGGAACAGCGCCAGCACCACGAAGGGCGCGGCGAACTGCAACACCGGCTTGATGAAGTCGCGCAGGGACAGGCCGGCCGAGAACCAGACCACCATCTCGGAGTCCTTGTACCAGCGCGTCAGCACGATCAGCGTCGAGATGAACAGCGTCGCGCACAGCAGGATCGACAGGTAGCCGAGCGCGGCCAGGCCGATCAGCATCAGGACGTCGTTCGGGCTGGCACGGCCGGTCGCGGCCATGCCGAGAATGCGGATCACGAGCGAGGTCAGCATGAATGTCAGCATGACCAGGAACACCGCCCCGGCGGTGTAGGCGAGCTCGCGACGCAAGGCTTGTTGGAAAATCATGCGAAGTCGGTTCCAGGCGGCGAGTCAGCGCGGCGAGCGGCGGCCGGAAGCTCGGATGGGGCTGCGGACATGACAACGTCGGCGCCTGCGGGCCTGCGGCGGCCAGTCGCTGCTCGTGACTGCCAGAAGTTCGCGAAGCAAAATCGCGGATAATGGAGGCTTTCGTCCTAAACGAGCCCCTGGAAGGAAGCGCGATGGAATTTAGCACAAAAGCCCTGGATTTGAGCAAAGCTGGCCAGAATGGTTTCCTGGCGAGCAGGACCGACTGCCTGGTGGTCGGAATGTTCGAAGGCCAGAGCTTGAGTGGGGTGGCCAAGGCGCTCGATACCGCAACCAGGGGCCTTGTCACGCGGCTGGTCAAGCTGGGCGATTTCGAAGGCAAGCGCGGCTCGCACCTGCTGCTGCACGAGGTCGCCGGGATCGGCGCCACCCGCGTGCTGCTGGTCGGCCTGGGCAAGGAAGCCGAGTTTGGCGACAAGGCCTTCGCCGAGGCGGCCCGTACGGCTCTGCGTGCTCTGAACGGCACGCGAGCCGCCAACGTGATCTGGTGCCTGGCCCAGTCCATGCCGCAGCTGCCGCAGGTCCCGGCCCAGGGCGCGGCCCACGACGTGCAATGGCGGGTCATCACCACCATCGCGCTGATCCGCGAGGCCGGCTACCGGCTGCTCGAGCGCCATCCCGAACTGCGCCGCAACGGCGCCAAGGCGGCCGACAAGCCGTTCGGCCTGCGCAAGGTCGTGCTGACGGTGGACGCCGCAGAGGCCAAGGTTGCCGCCCAGGCGGTGGTGCGCGGCATGGCCATCGCCAACGGCGTCGAGTTGACCAAGGATCTGGGCAACCTGCCCTCCAACATCTGCACGCCGACGTACCTGGCCGATACCGCCCGCGGCATCGCCCGCCGCTTCAAGCTGAAGGTGGAAGTGCTCGGCCGCAAGCAGATCGAGGCGCTGAAGATGGGCGCCTTCCTGGCGGTCACCAAGGGCGCCGCCGAGCCGCCCCAGTTCATCGTGCTGCGCTACGACGGCGCGGGCGTGCGCCAGGCACCGGTGGTGCTGGTGGGCAAGGGCATCACCTTCGATACCGGTGGCATTTCGCTGAAGCCGGGCGAGGGCATGGACGAGATGAAGTACGACATGTGCGGGGCCGCCTCGGTGCTGGGCACCATCCAGGCGGTGGCCGAGATGGGCCTGAAGCTCAATGTCGTGGCCATCATCCCGACCTGCGAGAACATGCCAAGCGGCACGGCGACCAAGCCGGGCGACGTGGTCACCAGCATGTCGGGCCAGACCATCGAGATCCTGAATACCGACGCGGAAGGCCGGCTGATCCTGTGCGATGCGCTGACCTACGCCGAGCGCTTCAAGCCCGCGGCCGTGGTTGACGTGGCCACCCTGACCGGCGCCTGCATCATTGCGCTGGGCCACCACAACACCGGTCTCTATGCGCGCAGCGACGCGCTCGCCGACCAGCTGCTGCAGGCCGGACGCAAGTCGCTCGACACCGCCTGGCGCATGCCGCTGGACGACGAGTACCAGGAGCAGCTGAAGTCCAACTTCGCCGACATGGCCAACATCGGCGGCCGCCCGGCGGGCAGCGTCACCGCGGCCTGCTTCCTGGCGCGCTTCACCGACAAGTACGACTGGGCTCACCTCGATATCGCGGGCACTGCCTGGAAGAGCGGGGCGGCCAAGGGCGCAACGGGCCGCCCGGTGCCGATGCTGACCCAGTTCCTGATGGATCGGGCTGGCTGATGCCCATGCCCCGGGCAGCATGCCGCTGCCCGGGGCAATCGCAACCTCCCCTGTCATGACGCGCATCGACTTCCACAGCAACGTCCCCGACAAGCTCGCCTACGTATGCCGACTGGTCCGCAAGGCCTACGGTGCTGGCCAGAAGATGGTGGTCCACGCCGAGCCGGAGGTGCTGGCGCGGCTGGACGGGCAGCTGTGGACCTTCTCCGCGCTGGACTTCCTTCCGCACTGCGGCGTCGACAGCCCGCAGGCCGGACAAACGCCGATCCTGCTCGCCGCGACGCTCGAGGCGGCGCCGCATCACGAACTGCTGATCAACCTGTCCGCCGACACGCCGCGCGGCTTTGCCACCTTCGAGCGCATGATCGAAGTCGTCGGCGCCGACGAGCAGGACCGTACCGCCGGGCGCGAACGCTATCGGCAATACCGCGAACGGGGCTATCCGCTGGCGCACCACGACCTGGCCGCAGGGGCGGAATCGCGGCGCTAGCCCGCGCCATCGAATGGCGCCTCGATTATCCTCATCGAGCGGCGTCCACAATGTTGATTTCCGCGCAGGTTTCCGCAAGAACGTAGCCAATGGGCTGGCATTGTCTGGGCTTCACAGCTCATCGAACGATGCCATGCGCTACGACACTGCGGAAGTACCCGGCGGGGGATGCTCGCCGTACTTCAGCCCGCCGTATTCCCCACTTTACCTCGTCCCCCCTGCCTGGAACGACTGGCATTGCGCGCAGGACCTGCTGCCCTACGACACGGGTAGCAACGGCCGCCAGCACGACGCGTCCTACAAGCTGCTGTTTTCGTTTCGAGAGATGGTCGCCGACCTGATCCGCGGCTTCCTGCCCGATGGAGGGCGCGCGGCGCTGGATTTCGACTCGCTGGAACCGGTCTCGTCCAACTTCATATCGGATCAGTTGCGGCAAGGCTGCAGTGACGCCGTATGGCGCATCGATGTGGAGGGGCGCAACACGCCGCTGTACCTGCTGCTGGAATTTCAGAGCCGCTACGACCCCACCATGCCGGCTCGCATGCTCAGCTATGTCGGACTGTTCTATCGCGATCTGGGCCGCCGCGTCGGGTCTGGCCATTCGTCGCGCTATCCGCCCGTATTGCCTATCGTGCTTTACAACGGCGCGCGGCCGTGGCGCGGGCCGACGGATATCCACCGCCTGATCCGGCAAGCCCCCGCGTTCGCAGCGGATCACCAGCCCCGGTTGACCTATGTCCTGATCGACGCGAGGCGCTATGACGACGCCGACCTCGCTTCACGTCGCAATCTGCTGGCGGCGGTCATGCGCCTTGAAAAGGGCCGCTCCGCCGAGGAGCTCGCTGCAGCCGCACAGCTGGCCTGCGAACTGGCCGCTCATAACCCGAGCCTGGACCGGGCCCTGTCTGCCTGGCTCGTCTCGCTGTTCCGCAGGGAAAGCGAAGGCAGAGTCTAATTGTCCGATGTCCACAACTTGATGGAGGTAACGATGGCACTGTCACCAAGGTTTGAACGTTGGGGGAGGGAGTACGCGGCGGTCCAGATTGCCGAGAGGGACCGCGCGTTGGAGAGGGCAGAGGCGGAAAGGGCGAGGGCAGAGGCGGAAGGGGCGAGGGCAGAGGCGGAAGGGGCGAGGGCAGGGGCGGAAAGGGCGAGGGCAGAGGCGGAAAGGGCGAGAGCAGAGGCGGAAAGGGCGAGGGCAGAGTCTCTACAGGAGCAGCTTGCGAAGGCGCTCTGCGCTTTGCTTCGCGTCAAATTCGGTTCTCTGCCGGCCGGGATGGTGCTACGCATCGAGTCCGCTACGCCGGGGCAGTTGCAATCGTGGGCTGACAACGCTATCGACGCCGCCTCATTGGAAGAGGTGTTCGAGCAAGACCGGTTATGAGGGATGGGAAGGACCGGGCCCGGGTGGAGCGAGCGCAAATCAAGGGGTCTTACCGTCAGACGCCAGGAACGGATGGAGGTAGAAATGGCACTGTCGCCGAGGTTCGAACGTTGGGGAAGGGAGTACGCTGCGGTGCAGGTCGCCGAGAGGGACCGGGCGCTGGAGAGGGCGGAGGAGGCGAGCCGACTCGTTCAGGCGCTACAGCAGCAGCTCCCGAAGGCGCTCTGCGCATTGCTTCGCGTCAAATTCGGTTCTCTGCCGGCCGGGATGGTACGACGCATCGAGTCCGCTACGCCGGATCAGTTGCAATCGTGGGCTGACAACGCAATCGACGCCGCCTCATTGGAAGAGGTGTTCGAGCAGGACCGGTAATCCAGCCACCCCATACCTTCCTGCTCGACGGCTGGCCGCTACGCCGGGCGGCACGCCCCCTCAATCCGTCACCGCCCCCTTGCTCGCACTGGACGCCAGCTTCGAGAACTTGGCCAGCACGCCGCGGTGATAACGCGGCGCGGGCGGCTTCCATGCCGCGCGCCGCCGCGCAAGCTCTTCATCGCTGACATTCAATTGCAGCAGCAACTGGTGCGCGTCGATGGTAATCGAGTCGCCTTCCTGCACGAGTCCGATGGTCCCGCCGACAAACGCCTCCGGCGCCACGTGGCCAACCACCATTCCCCAGGTCCCGCCCGAGAAGCGGCCATCGGTGATGAAGCCGACGGATTCACCCAGCCCCTTGCCGATGATCGCTGACGTCGGCGCCAGCATTTCCGGCATGCCGGGTCCGCCCTTGGGGCCGAGATAGCGCAGCACCAGCACGTCGCCCGCGCGGATCTGATCGGCGAGGATCGCATCCATCGCGCTCTGCTCGTCGTCGAACACACGCGCCGGCCCGGTGATGACGGGATGCTTCAGGCCGGTGATCTTCGCGACCGCGCCTTCTTCCGCCAGATTGCCCTTGAGGATGGCGAGATGGCCCTGCTTGTACAGCGCCTTGTCGATAGGCAGGATCACTTCCTGATCGGCGCGCGGCTGGGCGGGAACGTGTTCCAGTCCCTCCGCCAGGGTGCGGCCGGTAATGGTCAGGCAGTCCCCATGCAGCAGACCGGCATCGAGCAGGATCTTCATCACCTGCGGAATCCCGCCCGCCCGATGCAGATCGGTGGCGACATATTGGCCCGACGGCTTGAGGTTGCAGATCACCGGCACCTTGCGGCGAATGCGCTCGAAGTCGTCGATGGTCCATTCCACTTCCGCTGCATGCGCGATGGCCAGATAGTGCAGCACCGCGTTGGTGGAGCCGCCGGTCGCCATGATGAGGCTGACCGCGTTCTCGATGGACCGACGGTTGATGATGTCGCGCGGCTTGATGTCGCGCTTGATGGCTTCGACCAGCACGCCCGCCGACTCCGCCGCGCTGTCGACCTTCTCCTGGTCCGGGTTGGCCATCGTCGAGGAATACAGCAGCGCCATGCCCAGCGCCTCGAAGGACGAGCTCATGGTGTTGGCCGTATACATGCCACCGCAGGACCCGGTCGAGGGGCAGGCATTGCGCTCGACGCCTTCGAAGTCTTCCTGGCTCATTCGCCCGGCGGTGAACTCGCCCACCGCCTCGAAGGAGGAGACGATGGTCAGGTCCTTGCCTTTCCAGTTGCCGGGCTTGATCGTGCCGCCATAGACGTAGATGCCCGGCACATTGGTCCGTGCCAGCGCGATCATGCCGCCGGGCATGTTCTTGTCGCAGCCGCCGATCACCACCACGCCGTCCATCCACTGGCCTTGCGCCGCCGTCTCGATGCAGTCGGCAATGACCTCGCGCGAGATCAACGAGTACTTCATGCCTTCGGTGCCCATCGACATGCCATCGGAAATCGTCGGCGTGCCGAAGATCTGCGGATTGGCGCCCGCCGCACGAATGGCCTCCACGGCCGCGTCCGCGAGCTTCTGCAGCCCGGCATTGCAGGGAGTGATGGTGGAGTGCCCGTTGGCGATGCCCACCATCGGCTTGTCGAAGTCTTCCTTCTGGTAGCCGAGGGCGTAGTACATCGAGCGATTGGGCGAGCGGGCCACGCCTTGCGTGATGTTCTGCGAGCGCCTGTTGTATGCCATGGTGTCTCCGGGGATGTTGCGCATGGTCGCGCCGCCGGCACCATCGCCGGGTGCCCGCCACGCTTTGGTGAACGCCAGCATGCCGGCTGCAATATCACGTGTCAAATATATTATTCCGACGATATCCGGCGCCCGGACTGGCTCTCCGGCGCAGCATCGCGCGCTTTCATGACATCATTACCGGTTACCATCCGCGCCACGCGCGCTCGTGCCGGCGCTCTTGCAAGAATCCAAGACAGAGGTCCACACCACTCATGCTGATTCATCCGAACTTCGATCCGGTAGCCATCCATCTGGGACCCCTGGCGATTCGCTGGTACGGCTTGATGTACCTGGCCGGGTTCCTGATGTTTCTCGGATTCGGCCGGCTTCGCCTGCGACAGCCGCATATCGCGGGTCAGGGCTGGGTCGCCCGGGACCTGGACGACATGCTGTTCTTCGGCGTGCTGGGCGTGATCCTGGGCGGTCGGCTCGGCTACGTGCTGTTCTACAAGCCGTCGTTCTACCTGTCCAACCCGCTCGAGATCTTCAAGGTGTGGGAGGGCGGCATGGCCTTCCACGGTGGCTTCCTTGGCGTGGTGGTGGCGATGTGGCTGTTCGCGCGTCTGCGCGGGCGGCACTGGATGGAAGTGACGGACTTCATCGCCCCGATGATCCCCTGCGGCCTGGCCGCCGGGCGCCTGGGCAACTTCATCAACGGCGAACTGTGGGGACGGCCCACCGACGTGCCCTGGGGCATGGTTTTCCCGCAGGCGGGAGACAACATCGCACGCCATCCGTCCCAGCTTTATCAGTTCGCCGGCGAAGGGGTCGCGCTGTTCGTGCTGTTGTGGCTGTATTCGCGCCATCCGCGCCCGATGGGCGCGGTGTCGGGCGCGTTCCTGCTCGGCTACGGCGTGTTCCGCTTCCTGGCGGAATTCGCGCGCGAGCCGGACAACTTCCTGGGCCTGCTGGCGCTCAACTTCTCGATGGGGCAGTGGTTGAGCCTGCCGATGATCCTTGCCGGCGCCGCCCTGATGTGGTGGTCCTACCGCCGCCAGCCGCAGATCGCGGCCTGATCCTGCCGTTCCGGGCGGCGTCGGCCGGCGCCGCCCAAGCTCCTTCCCGTGCGCTCAAGGGGCGGCTTTTCCGCCGCCGCGCGCACCGCCAGTTCCCAAGCCTGACCTCGCTTGTGCCGGAGCCGAACGGCCTCGGCAGGGTAAACACGCGCCTCGCTTGGCCGAAAATTCCTTGCAAAGCGGTCCGTTATCCATAATTATGAATTACAGCAGTCGCCCGCCCTGGGCGGCCGCCCGACGCCAGACCCCACCGAGACAGCATGCGAATCATCCGCCAGGCCCTGTATCTCGAAGTTGCCGACCGGCTGCGCCAGATGATCGACGAGCGCTTGCTGGAGCCCGGCGCGTGGATCGACGAGGCGGCGCTGGCGACCACGCTGGGCATCTCCCGCACGCCGCTGCGCGAGGCGCTCAAGGTGCTGGCCGCCGAAGGCATGGTGCGGCTGGAACCCCACCGCGGCTGCTTCGTCAACAAGCTCTCCGAGCAGGACCTGGACGAGATCTTCCCGCTGATGGCGCTGCTCGAAGGGCGCTGCGCCTATGAGGCCGCGGTGCACGCGACCGCCGCCGATCTCGAGGCGCTGGAGGGCCTGCACGAGGAGCTGGCGCGCCATGCCCGCGAAGGGCGCATCGACGCCTATTACGAGGCCAACTACCAGATCCACGAAGCCATCCAGCGGCTGGCCGGCAACCGTTGGCTGTCCGGCCTGATCGGCGACCTGCGCAAGGTGCTGCGGTTGTCCCGGCACAAGAGCCTGCAGTTGCCGGGCCGCATCGCCGAGTCCTGTGCCGAGCATCTGTCGGTGTTCGCCGCGCTCAAGGCGCACGATCCCGAAGGGGCGGAGGCAATGATGAAGACGCATCTGCTGCGCCAGCGCATGGCGCTCAAGACGCTGAACGCCGCGGCTGCCGAACCGCCGGCCGCGCCCCAGCACCGGCGGGGTGGCGGGCTGCGCCTCGCGGCCAAGGAGCAGGACGGCTAGCTTCGGAAGTCCTATTTCCCTTTCTTTCGCAACCTTTCTTGCCCGGCAGGTAATACATGACCGCATTCGATACTGGAGACAAGACCCTCGTCGCCCCGCTGGGTGTCAACGAGACCGCAGCGGGGGAAGCGAGCGATACCTTGCTGGCCCGGTTCGGCCGCTGGTGGAGCCGCAAGGGGGGCTCCCCGGAAACCAAGGTCACGCGCGACGCCAAGGCGCGCGCGACGCAGCCGGCGACGTTGCCGACGCGGGTGCTGCGCCGCCAGCAGGACCAGCTGCGCCAGTGCTTCGATGCCCGCCTGACCGACAGTGCCGCCAATGCCGCGGCGCAGGCCTGGCGTGAGGAGTACGAGTCCGCCGACGAAGCGCACCGGCAGGCGATGCTCGGGGTGCTGGCGGAAGTCGCCGGCAACGGCAACCAGTCCGGCAGTGCCGGGGCCGCGCCCCCCTCCGGTTCGGGCCTGACCCACGCGCTGTCCAACGCCCGCATCCGTTTCTTCAAGCGCATCTCCGGCCTGCACGGCAAGGGCCCGGCGACGGCCTGCGGCTTGCACTTCCTGATCCACCTGCGTGCCGACATGCTGCGCTGGAACAAGCGCATCGTCGGCCTGGGCGCACTCGACGAAGACCTGGAAGCGCTGCTGTCGAACTGGTTCGATGTCGGCCTGCTGGAACTGCAGCCGATCACCTGGGATTCACCGGCCTCGCTGCTGGAGAAGCTGATCCGCTACGAGGCCGTGCATGAGATCGCCTCATGGGCCGACCTGCGCAACCGGCTCGATTCGGACCGCCGCTGCTACGCGTTCTTCCACCCCCGCATTCCGCGCGAGCCGCTGATCTTCGTCGAGGTGGCCTTCGTCCCCGAGATGGCGGCGGACGTGCACAGCCTGCTGGACGAAGCCGCGCCGCAGGAGGACCTGCGCCGGATCAAATGGGCGATCTTCTACTCGATTTCCAATACACAGCAGGGTCTGCGCGGCGTCAGCTTCGGCAACTTCCTGCTCAAGCGGGTCATCGAGGAATTGCAGCGCGAGTTTCCCAAGCTCAAGCAGTTCGCCACGCTCTCGCCAATCCCGGGTTTTGCCGAGTGGCTCAAGAAGCAGGACGGCGATACCGTGGCGAAGCTGTTGAGCCCGAAATGCCTGCAGCGCTGGCAGCAGCGCGCTGGCGAGGCCGGGGGCAATACCGACGGCAGGGACACGGCAGCCCAGGGTGGGGCGGCGCAGCCGGCGCCCGTGCCGACCTCGGGTGCGGAATGGCTGGCGGCACTGCCTGCCGGGTCCGACGATCCCCTGGTGCGCGACACCGCGATGACGCTCGCCGCCCACTTCCTGGTGCGCGAGCGCAAGGGCGGCCTGCCCGCCGATCCGGTGGCGCGCTTTCACCTGGGCAATGGGGCCTGCGTGGAGCGCCTGAACTGGAGCGCCGATTTGTCGCCCAAGGGCCGCGCGCAGTCGTGCGGCATGATGGTCAATTACGTCTACGTGCCCGAGGCGCTCGACGACAATCTGGCCAAGCTGGGCGAAGGCAACCCGCGCATCAGCCGCTCGATTGGCAAGCTGCTGACGCGGACCTGAGCAAGCGGGCGGCGGGAATCCTGCAAGACACGCCCGGCGCCATGGCGCCGCGGCGGCATAAAGCTGGTCGGTAGACAGGTTGATGAAAGGGGCCGCCATCAGGCTGGGGTGGCGGACCCGGCTTCGCTTCCAGCCGAACCACAATACATACAAGGAGACATCACCATGGTACGTCGTCAGTTCTTGCTGGCAGCGCGCATTCTCACGCTCGCGGCAGGCGCGGCCCTGCTGGCACCGGCCATGGCGGCCGACCCCTGGCCGTCCAAGCCGGTCACCGTCATCGTGCCGTTTCCCGCCGGCGGGGGCACCGATGCCTTCGCCCGTCCGCTGATGGCCCAGCTCTCCAAGCAGCTGGGCAAGCAGTTCGTGATCGACAATCGGGGCGGCGCGGGCGGCACCGTCGGCGCCAGCCTCGCGTCCAAGGCCGCCCCTGACGGCTACACCATCTTCATCGGCGGCGCCCATCACGTGATCGCGCCGTCGTTCTACAAGAAGCTCGACTACGACATCGAGAAGGACTTCGTTCCGATCACGGTCATCGCGCAGCCGCCGCAGGTGGTGGTCGTCAATCCGAAGGTCCAGGCCAACACGCTGCAGGAGCTGATCGCCTATGCGAAGCAGAACCCCGGCAAGCTGAACTACGGTTCGGCGGGCAACGGTTCCTCGCACCATCTGGCCGGCGAGCTGTTCAAGCTGCAGACCAAGACCTTCATCACCCATATCCCCTACAAGGGGGCCGGCCCGGCGCTTTCCGACCTGATTGCCGGTCAGGTGGATATCGTCTATGACGGCCTGGGGTCCTCGGCGCAACACATTCGCTCGGGCAAGATCAAGGCGCTCGCCGTGGCTGCGCCGAAGCGCTCGCCGGCGTTCCCCAACGTGCCGACCGCGGCGGAAGCCGGCGTGCCCAACTACGAAGTCTCGACCTGGTACGCCATGTGGGCGCCGAAGGGCACGCCCAAGGACATCACCGACAAGCTGTATGCCGAAGTCACCAAGGCGCTGAACTCGCCCGAGATGAAGCAGATCTGGCTGAACAACGGCTCGGAGACGCCGCAGTTCACGCAGCAGCAGTTCGCGCAGTTCCAGGAGGCCGAGATCAAGCGCTGGGCGCAGGTGGTCCAGCAATCCGGCGCAAAGATGGACTGAACGCGATGCGTCGAACCGTCGAGAGCCAGGCAGGGGGAAAGCCGTGAGTGGCACCGTTTCCATCGAACGGGAGGACGAGATCGCCTTCGTCACGCTGGCCAATCCCGGCAAGCTGAACGCCATCTCGGTGACCATGTGGCAGTCGCTGGCCGGCGCTTTCGAGCGCCTGTCGGCCGACCGCAGCCTGCGTTGCGTGGTGCTGCGCGGGGCCGACGGCAATTTCGCCGCCGGCGCCGACATCGCGGAGTTTCCGCAGGTGCGCGGCGATTTCGATTCGGTGCGCGCCTATCATCTCTCGACGCTGGCGCCCGCCCTGCGGGCGATCGCGCAGTGCGTGCATCCGACCGTGGCGGCCATCGAGGGCGTCTGTGTCGGCGGCGGGCTGGAGATCGCCTGCCAGTGCGACCTGCGCATCGCCGCGGAGGGCAGCCGTTTCGGCGTGCCGATCAACAAGCTGGGCTTTCCGATGGCGCCCGACGAGCTGCGCGGACTGCTGGCGCTGGCCGGGCGCGCGGCGACGCTCGAGATCCTGCTCGAAGGGCGCGTCTTCGACGCCCAGGAGGCGCTGGCCAAAGGCCTGCTGACGCGCGTGGTGGCGGCCGCCGACCTGCCCGCGCAGGCGCTCGCCACCGCCCGTCGCATCGTCGCCGGGGCGCCGCTGGCCGCCCGCATCAACAAGCTCACCATCCGGCGCCTGACCCCCGAGCCGGAGCCGCTGTCGGAGGAGGAACTGCGCGCGCATTTCTCCTATGCCGACAGCGCCGACCACCAGGAGGGCGTCAGCGCGTTTCTTGCGCGACGACCGCCGCGTTTCAAGGGGTGACGGCGGCGGCCAGCCCGCGCCGTCCATCCCCGCATCCTTTTTGTTGCTCTTGCCGATTGACCATGAACGCCAACCTGTTCGCCCTGTTCGAATCCCGTTTCCCTGCCGATCGCGATGCCTGCTGCATCGAGACGCATGACGGCCTCTACTACAGCTGGAACGACCTCGATCGCGCCACCGCCAAGCTGGCCAACCTGCTCGTTTCGCTGGACCTGCCGGAAGGCTCGCGCGTCGCGGTCCAGGTGGAGAAGTCGCCCGAGGCGCTGTTCCTGTACCTGGCGACGCTGCGCGCGGGCTATGTCTACCTGCCGCTGAACACCGCCTACCAGGAAGCAGAAATCGATTACTTCATCGGCAACGCCGAGCCGGCCGTGGTCGTCTGCAGCACCGCCAACTTCGGCTGGGTCTCCAGGATCGCCTTCAGGCATGGCACCCGCAACGTGTTCTCGCTGGATGAGGACCGCGCGGGCACGTTGCTGGAACGGGCGTCCTCCCAGCCGGACCGCTTTGACACGGTACAGCGCAATGCCGACGACCTCGCCGCGATCCTGTACACCTCCGGCACCACCGGCCGCAGCAAGGGGGCCATGCTCAGCCATGGCAACCTGTCGTCCAACGCGCTGACGCTGCACCAGGCCTGGGGCTGGCGCAGCGACGACGTGCTGCTGCACATGCTGCCGATCTTCCACGTGCACGGCCTGTTCGTCGCCTCGCATGGCGCGCTGCTGGCCGGCGCGAAGATGATCTGGGCGCCGAAGCTCGACATGAACCAGCTGCTCGAATACCTGCCGCGCTCCACCGTGATGATGGGCGTGCCGACCTACTACGTGCGGATGCTGCAGGAACCGCGCTTCACGGCCGAGACCTGCCGCAACATGCGGCTGTTCATCTCGGGCTCGGCGCCGCTGCTGCTGGAGACCTTCGATGCCTTCCGCGAGCGCTCGGGCCACACCATCCTGGAGCGCTACGGCATGAGCGAAACCGTGATGCTGGTGTCGAACCCATACGACAAGGCCGAAGGCGAGCGCATCGGCGGCACGGTGGGCCGCCCGCTGCCCGGTGTGCAGGTTCGCGTGGTCAACGACGAGGGCAAGCCGTGCCCGGTGGGCGAGATCGGCAATGTCGAGGTCAAGGGCCCGAACGTGTTCCAGGGCTATTGGCGCATGCCCGAGAAGACGCGCGAGGAGTTCACCGCGGACGGCTGGTTCAAGACCGGCGACGTGGGCCGCTTCGGCGGCGCCATTGTCGGCATGTCGGGCGAGCGCAAGGTGCCGGACGACTACCTGACCATCGTTGGCCGCAGCAAGGACCTGATCATCTCCGGCGGCTATAACGTTTATCCGAAGGAGATCGAGAGCTTCCTCGATGAAATGCCGGGCGTGCAGGAAAGCGCGGTGATCGGCGTGCCGCACGCGGACTTCGGCGAAGCGGTGATTGCAGTGGTGGTCGGCAAGCCGGGCGCGCAGCTGGACGAAGCGGCGCTGATCGGCACGCTGAAGCACCGCATCGCCAACTTCAAGGTGCCCAAGCGCATCCATGTCGTGCCCGAGCTGCCGCGCAACACGATGGGCAAGGTACAGAAAAACGTGCTGCGCCAGCAGTTCGGCGGCTGATCGCTCATCCGGCCAGTTCCCGGCCGCGCGCGATCGCGGCGGCGATCGCCGCGACGATCTCCTCGCGCCTGGCGTCGTCATCGACACGCAGCGCGTAGGAGGGGTGCCAGGTGGCGATCAGCCATGCGTCGGCCAGGCGCACCGGCTCCTGCATATAGTCGCGCAGGCTGGCCTTGCGGTGCAGGACCGCGCCCAGCGCGGTCCCACCGAGCGTAACGATGACGGTGGGCCGCAACCGGGTCCGTTCCTCGTCCAGCCAGTGCGCGCACGCTTCCACTTCCTGCTGGGCCGGCGTCTTGTGCAGACGCCGCTTGCCCCGGGCGATCCATTTGAAATGCTTGACCGCGTTGGTCAGATAGACCGTGTCGGCGCCCACGCCGGCGCGGCGCAGCGCATCCTCCAGTACCTTGCCAGCGGGGCCGACGAAGGCGCGGCCCATCAGGTCTTCCTGATCGCCGGGCTGCTCGCCGACGAGCATCAGGCGCGCCGCGTCGGGGCCGCGACCGGGTACCGCCTGGGTAGCATGGCGCCACAGCTCGCAGCGCCGGCAGGCGTCCAGCGATGATGGAATTTCCCGCACCGGCTGCGCGCGCTGCGCGTCCACCGCGACCTGCTTGCCCGGCATGCTGCCAACCGCGTTGGCCTGCCCGACGCGCCGGGCGCCGTTGCGCGCTTCGGCGACCATCGACGGGATCAGTCTGCCTTCGGGCAAGCCCTTCCAGAAGCGCACCGGCATATGCTGCTGCAGTGCCGCCTCGTTCAGCCGCGCGGGATTGAAGATGCTGCGATAGTAGGCGAGCCACATCGCTTCGACCTGGTCTGCGCCGGCGTCGGCGCGCAACGACGCGGCATCGCTGGCCGTGTCGGCGGCGGCGTTGGCGTATTGCAGCGTCTTGCCGTCCCACAGCGCGCTGCCCTGCGGTGTGCCGATCCACCAGGTGGTCATCCCCATCCGGCGTGCGAAGTGATCGGCCGCCCAGGCCAGCACGTCATGTTCGGGTTCGTACCACGCCAGGTATTCCGGTACCGCACCGTTGTCGCGACGGTGGAATCGCACATAGGCGATCATGTCGTGCTTGGCCCGGCGCACCGATTTGGCCATGCCGTACAGCCGCGCGCCATCCTCGTCGGCGGCGGAGGCCACCGCCCGGTCGCCCTGGTACCAGCGCCACAACACGCGGTAGAGAAAGGCCCAGCGCTGGGGGGAGCGGTACAGCGCCGCGTCCTGCAGCAGGGCAGCCAGTTCCTTCGAGATCCGCACGTCGGGAAGAGGGCGGTCAACCCCGCGCTCGTCCTGCTTGCTCGAGTCCGCCAGTACTGCCGAGGCACCGGGGGAGGTGTACTCCAGGCCCAACTGCTGCCCGCCCAATGCCTCGGCGTCGCGCCGATCCGACCATTGCACCGCCTCCGGCGGCCAGCCTGACGCCAGTGCACGCAACGCCTGCGCGCGCCAATCCGGGTAGCCGCCTTCGACGATCAGGACCGGGCCGCCGCGATGCGTCACAGCAGGGACAGCTGCACGGGAGCCGGCGAAAGGGCTCGCCGCAACTGCTCGGAGGGCGGGTCCCCCACGCCGGGCCGGTAATCCTGTACGACCACGAACGGCTTGAGCTTGTCCATCGGGCAGCGCAGTCGCACCAGGTCTTGCCAGCGCACGGCGCGGGCACGGCGCAGCTCGACGATCCGCCTCGCATTGCGCATGCCGATGCCGGGCACCCGCGCAATCAGCCGTTGCGGCGCGCGGTTCAGATCGACCGGGAACGCGTCGCGGTGCGACAGCGCCCAGGCCAGCTTCGGGTCGATGTCCAGTGGCAGGTCGCCCTCGTTCTCCAGCAGTTCCTCGGCGCGGAATCCGTAGCCGCGCATCAGGAAGTCGGCCTGGTAAAGCCGGTGCTCGCGCAGCAGCGGCGGTGCCTTGGCTGGCAGCGCCGACGGACTGTCCGGAATCGGGCTGAACGCGGAGTAGTACACCCGCTTGAGCTTGTAGGCGCCGTACAGGGTTTGCGCGGTCTGCAGGATCGTGCGGTCGCTGGCGTCGTCGGCGCCGACGATCATCTGCGTGCTTTGCCCCGCCGGCGCGCGCACATCGGCGCGCTTGTCATGCTCGGCTTCTTCCTGCGCCAGGCGAATCGACCCCATCGCCCGCTTGATGGTGTGCGCGTTTTTCTCCGGTGCCAACCGCTGCAGGCCGCCGTCGGTCGGCAGTTCGATATTGACGCTGAGACGGTCGGCATGGCGGCCCGCCTCCGCAATCAATGCCGGGTCGGCATCCGGGATGGTTTTCAGATGGATATAGCCGCGGAACTGATGCTCCTCCCGCAGCGAGCGGGCCACCTGCACCAGCTGCTCCATCGTGTAGTTGGCGCTGCGGATGATGCCGGAACTGAGGAACAGGCCGTCGATGTAGTTGCGGCGGTAGAAGTCGAGCGTCAGGTTGACGACTTCCTGCGGCAGGAAGCGGGCGCGCGGCACATTGCTGGAGCGCCGGTTGACGCAATACTGGCAATCGTACTGACAGAAGTTGGTCAGCAGGATCTTCAGCAGCGACACGCAGCGGCCATCCGGCGTGAAGCTATGGCAGATGCCGGCGCCGGTGCTCGCGCCAAGGCCGGGGCCGCCCAGCGAATCCCGCTTGGGCGCGCCGCTGCTGGCGCACGAGGCGTCGTACTTCGCCGCATCCGCGAGGATTTCGAGCTTGGTGAGCAGTTCCATCTGCGTGAGACTGTATGGATATACAGTATTATACGCAGATCCGGCAGCGTCACCGTACCTTCTTCAACGCCTCTTCCTTGTGAATCGCCGACTTGCCGCTGCGGGCGCTTTTCACTTCATATTGCGGCTCGTCCGGCGATGCCTTGGCGACGTGCCCGCCCGCACGGGCGGTCCCGGTCACCTTGCGCGTCACCGTGCCTTCCGTGCTGCCCTGCGAAGTATTCCACTTCACCTTGTCGCCCTTGCTCAGCGTGGCCATGTCGCTCTCCTTTGCCGCGGGCGGCTCGCTGCCGCCCCGCGGAAAAGGAAGCAATGACCATGCCGCGGCAAGGATGCCGGGAGCGGGGCCTCAGCGCAGCATCTGCACCGAGCCGTTGACCGTCACCGTCACCTGCGCCTTGCCACCCTCCATCGGCACCGGCGCGGCTTCGGCCATCATCGCCTTGGCCGCATAGGCGCGTGGCATCGGCGGCTGCATGCCGGTTTCGCCGACCTGCACATGGCGCACCGTGTAGCTGCCGTAGCCGAACAGCTTGGTGGTCGCCTCGGCCTTGTTGCGGAAGGCGGCAACCGCCTGCTCGGTCAGGGTCCGTTCAGCCGCCAGGCGCGCCTCGCGCGACAGCGAGAAGCTGATGTTCTGCACCTGCATCTGGTTGGCCAGTTCGCCGGCCAGCCGCGACGCCGCGCTGAAGTCGCGCGACTGCAGCACGACCTCGGCGCGCCCGCGCCACGTGCTGATGCGGCCGTTGCGGTCGGTACTCGGGTAGATGGTGAATCCGCCAGATTCGGCCTGGATGCCGGTGATACGCTTGGCCTGCGCAATGACCTGCTGCGCCTTGGCCGACAGCGACGACGAGATTGCCGCCGGTTCCGCGCCTTCCTGCTCGGCGGCGAGCGTGACGCGGACCACGTCCGTCGGTACCTCGGACTGGGCCTCCGCGGACAAGGTCAGCACCCCGGCGGGGGGCTGCCAGCCCTCCGGCGGCACCGGCATGGGCTGCGCGGTGGCGGCCAGCGCAGTGGTCCCGAGCAGGGAGGCGGCAAGCAGTTGCTTCATGGGATCTCCATCAGAATCGCAATGGGAGTCAGACGCGCGAGCCTCGCGTGGGGTTCCCGGCACATTGGAAATCAGAACGTGCGCCAGGCCTTCCACAGCATGTAGGCGGCCAGGCAGAACAGCATGCCCGAGAACACGCGCTTGAGCCGCACCACGTCCATCCGGTGGGCCGTGCGGGCCCCGAGCGGGGCGGTCAGCACGCTGGCTACGGCGACCACGGCGAGCGCGGGCAGATAGACATAGCCGACCGACCCGGTCGGCAGGCCGGTCTGCTGCAGGCCGCTCCAGACATAGCCGATCACGCTGGCGACCGCGATCGGAAAGCCCAGCGCGGCGGAGGTTGCCACGGCATTGTGGATCGGCACATTGCACCAGGTCATGAACGGCACGGAAACGAAACCGCCGCCGGCACCGACCAGGCTCGACAGAAATCCGATGAAGGTTCCCGCGCCGACCATGCCGGGGGCGCCGGGCAGCTGCCGGCTCGCGGGCGGCTTGCGATTGCGCAGCATTTGCCAGGCGGAGAAACCGACGAAGACGGCGAACAGCAGCGACAGCCAGCCGGTCTTCAGGGCCGCGAACACCTTGCCGCCGCCGATGATGCCGCCGATCACAATGCCCGGTGCCAGGGCCAGCACCACGTTCCACTTCACCGCGCCACGCTTGTGGTGCGCGCGGACGGAAGACAGGGACGTGAACAGGATGGTGGACATCGAGGTGGCGATCGCCATATGGACGATCGCCTCTTGCGGAAAGGCCAGCGCGGTGAACAGCAGCGTCAGGAACGGCACCATGATCATGCCGCCTCCCACGCCGAGCAGGCCGGCGCAGAAGCCGGTGAATGCGCCAAGGGCCAGCAGCGGGGGAATCAGGGAAAGGTTCATTGGAAGGTTGTCTCGCTCGATTTTGTTATGGGAATGATCACGCCGCGCCTTTCCATCGGTCGGCGGCGGGGGAAGTCAGGGGGATGTCAGCGGGGCGCCAGTCGCGTGGTGATGAACTGCCATTCCGCCTCGGTAACCGGTGTGATCGACAGCCGGTTGCCACGGCGCAGCACCACCATGTCGGCGAGCGCCTCGTGCTCGCGCAGCATCGCGAGGGAAATCAGCGGGGTCTTGCGCACGAAGCGGACATCGACCAGCATCCACCTGGGCTTGTCGGGGGAGGCCGCCGCGTCGTGGTACTTGCTGTCGGGATCGAACTGGGTAGGATCGGGATACGGCGCGGAGCAGACTTCGGCCAGGCCCGCGATGCCCGGCTGCGGGCAGGACGAGTGGTAGAACAGCACGCCGTCGCCGATCCGCATCTGGTCGCGCATGAAGTTGCGCGCCTGGTAGTTGCGCACGCCGGTCCACGGCAGCTGGCCCTGCTCGGCCAGCGTGTCGATGCTGGCCTCGTCTGGCTCGGATTTCATCAGCCAGTACTGGCGGCCCTGCCCCTTGGGCGGCGAGGCGGACTTGCTCGGCGATGGACTCATGGATGCGCGAAAGCGGATGCGGAACGCAAAAGCACGACGGGAAGCGCAAAGCATACCGTGAAAGCGGGGCTTCCGCCTGCAACGGCAGGGAAGGCGCGGGGAAAGGCGGAGAGAGGAAAGGCAGGGAAGGGGGCGTGCCGCGGCGACTGCCGGGGGCAAGAGGCCGGGGACAAAAAGAAAGGGCGGTGGTTCATCACCACCGCCCTCTGCATGGGTCCCCGCCTCGGCCGTTAGGTCGGCATCCTGAACCCAAGTGAGGTTCAGTGTGGCAGCGGAAGCCGCATTTCGGGTACATCGCTTACTCAGGGAGCCCAGGCGTGACCTGGGCTATGAATACCGCGACGCGCTCGCCCACACGGCATCATCCCGCACCATGCTATGCATATCGGTTCAAGGAATTATGACCTTCGCGAACCAGGCAGGGAAACTGTCAAACGTCTGGCCTCCGCTGGTGCTGCTGTCGGAGACATCCATCGGGATGCCAGAGGTTTGCCGTTTCGGCTTGCTGCTCCGGTTTGACGGAGCAGCGTGCTGGGAGTTCTGACACTTCGCAAAAAAATCGACGGCGAAATTGCGATGCATCTGTGGTCCCGCGACTGCTTGCCGGTGCAGTGGCTCCACTATACACGCCTGCGTCGGCGAGTCAAAGCGGGCCTCCGCGCGTCGTTACATTTCCCCGACGCACCTGGTGGACGAGCGGCAGCACAAGCACATCCGTGCTGCCGGAACGTCCGCCATGCCCGCCGGCTATAGGCATACGCGCGCTCAGATGGGCTCGTTCTGCACTGCCGTGCCGACGTGCGCATACTGCCGCAGTGCTTCGTCGGCCCGGTCATTGAGCTCCTGGATTCGTGCACGAATGGCATCGACCGGGATGGCGCCGTCCTCGACCTGCTTGCGACGCATCGCCAGCAGATCGGAGGCAATGCTGATGGCCGCCATCACGGCGACGCGCTCGACGCCTTTGGCCGCCGCGCCGGCCTTCATCCGCATCATCTGTTCATCGACCAGCGCCACCGCTTCCAGCAGTGCCGCCTCGTTCTCGGGGGCGATGGCGAAGCGATAGGGCTGGCCCGCGATGGTCACTTCAATCTGCTTGTTGCCGCTCATGCGTGTTCTCCGGGGGCGTGGGCGCCATTGTCAGGATGGCCTGGCTGCGTCAGCGCCTCTTCCGCGCCGATCAGCTCCATTTGCCGGGTGTCGCTGGCCGTGGGCAGCTTGTCGAGAATCGACTGGATGCGAACCTGCGCCTCCTCGATCTTGATATGCAGCAGTTCGCGATCCGCTGCCATCGCTTCGCGCTCGCTGCGCAGCTGGGCCGCCTCGCCCTGCAGCCGCTCGATTTCGTCGCGCAGCCGCTGGTTTTCGGCTGCCAGCGTATCGGCGTGATGCAGCACGCGGCCGATTTTTGCGGCGAGTTGTTCAAGTTCGGTGAGCATAAACGCCTGTGTGTCCGATGGTCTCAGTTATCCCGCGATTTTAGCCGATCGACAGGGTGCGTACGGGGAATTCCCGTCGCCCGGCCGAGGGCGCGGGACCGTCTGTGACCCGCGCAACCCCACGAAAGTTGCATGTCTTTTCGTGTGGCATGCCGCACTGCCGTCCCGGGATGAGGCCATGTCGGCTTTCCGGCCAAGACCGCTTGCCATTGACGCGGCATGCCGAACTCCCTACACTCACGCGCGTTTTCAGGTGCTCGCAATCCCACCTCGCCTGGGATTGCAGTTAAACGGGAAACAGGAAGCTCCACCGCGTCGGCCCAATTCGCCTCGGACGCGCCGGGCCAACCTGTGCTGCCCCCGCAACGGTAAGCGACCGCGTTCGCCGCCATGCCCTCCGGACATGGCACCGGCATCGCATCACGCCCTTCAAGCCACTGAGCCTGCGCTCGGGAAGGCGGGCGTCGAGAGGGTCGCCAGCCCGGATACCGGCCTGGAAAGTGGCCGGCGCCGCGGCATGCTGCAGCCGGTCCCATGCCAGACGGTCCGCGGGGGAACGGACCAGGCTACACCACCTGTTTTTCATACCATGCCTGTATTGCCCAACCGGCGCCGCCCGCTTTCGCGGGATCGCGGCCTGACCTCGGCCATCCGCGCGCCCGGCGCGCTGGCCCTGCCGCTGGCTTCTCTCGTTCTTGCCGGCTATCCGGCGTCCCACGCGCACGCACAGGCGGCACAGTCGCCAGTCCTCGAGCCCGTGGTGGTCAGTGCTTCGCGGACTGCCGAGCCGCTGGAGGAGGCGCTGCCGCATACCACCGTCATCACCCAGCAGGACATCGCCAATACGCAGGCGCCGGACCTGCGCTCGCTGCTGCGCACCCAGGCCGGGGTCGAGCTGACCACCAATGGCGGCATGGGCGCCAATACCTCGCTGTTCCTGCGTGGCGCCAACTCGAACCAGACGCTGATCCTGATCGACGGCGTGCGCATTGCGTCGGCCAGCAGCGGCACCGCGCAACTGGCAAACATCCTGCCGGACGAGATCGATCGCATCGAAGTGGTGCGCGGTAACGTCTCCGCGCTGTACGGCTCGGACGCCATCGGCGGTGTGGTGCAGATCTTCACCAGGAGCGGGGCAGGCAAGGCGCCAGGCGCGAATGCGCAGGTCGAATACGGCAGCGACAATACGCGCCGCGCCACTGCCGGCTACGGTGGACAGGTCGGCGACACGTCGTTCAACCTGACCGGCTCGATCTACCGCACCGACGGCTTCTCGGCGATCAACACGGCGCAGCAGCCGCGCGCCAATCCGAACAACAATCCCTACGAGAACAAGAGCGTCACGGGCCAGGTGCGGCACCGCTTCGGCCAGGACTGGGAGGCCGGCATCAGCGGCTACTACTCGCGCAGCGAGCTGTCGTACGACAATTCCTTCGGCCGGCCGACGGACGTGCTGTGGATGGACAGCGAGCTCTACACGCTGTCCGCGTTCGCGAAGGGGAAGCTGACGCCCGACTGGACCACGGAGTTCCGCGTCGCGCAAAGCGAGGACCGCACCTCCAACACGCTGAACGGCCTGCCGGATGGCACCTTCAACACGCGCACGCGGCAGTACACCTGGCAGAACGAGTACGCGCTGAACCGCGCGCACCAGCTGCAGTTCGGCGCGGAGTACATGCAGCAGTCGTTCGATTCCGATTCGTACGGCGCGCCGAACCGCAATGTGGCCTCCGTCCTTGCCGGGTACAAGGGCCGGGTGGGTGCGCACCAGCTGCAACTGAACGTCCGCAACGACCACTACTCGGATTTCGGCGACAAGGCGAGCTACTACGCGGGATACGGCTACAACGTGACGCCCGCCTTCAAGCTGACGGCCAGCGCGAGCAATGCCTTCCGCGCGCCGACCTTCAACGAGCTCTATTTCCCGAACTACGGTCAGCCGGGCCTGCAGCCGGAGCGTGCGCGCTCGCTGGAAGTGGGCATGCAGTACGATACGCCGCAAACCGGTCTGCTGCGCGTGACGGCGTTCCGCACCCGCTACGACAACCTGATCACCTCGGCGTTGCAACCGAGCGGCCTCTATCTGGCGGAGAACGTCAATCGCGCCAAGGTGGAGGGCATCGAGCTGTCGTGGCGCGCGAAGGTGATGGGCAACGACGTGGGTGCCAGCGTGACGTTCCAGAATCCGGTGGACGAGCAGAGCAACACCATGCTGCTGCGTCGTGCCCGGCGCCATGCGGCGCTCGACCTTGGCCGCCAGATGGGCAAGTTCCGCCTGGGCGGGCAGTGGATCGTCTCCTCCGAGCGCAACGACAGCGGCGGCCGTACGCTCGGCGGCTACGGCATCTTCAACCTGAACGCTCGCTATGACATCGACAGGCAGTGGTTCATCGGCGCGCGCGTCGAGAACCTGTTCGACAAGGACTACCAGCTCACCTACCCGTACAACACGCAAGGGCGGGCGGCGTTCGTCACGCTGGG
The DNA here is from genome assembly GCF_019795295.1 of Cupriavidus sp. AU9028. Classification (GTDB taxonomy): domain Bacteria; phylum Pseudomonadota; class Gammaproteobacteria; order Burkholderiales; family Burkholderiaceae; genus Cupriavidus. The sequence continues at coordinate 35,399 of NZ_JAIMCG010000001.1, forward strand.
ATGGCGCCAGCGGTAAGGCCACGCGGGTAGCGCGGTCCTGGCAGTGGCAGCGATGACCGGCATGCCCGCGCAGCGCACGTCCGGCATGCGCCGGGCGCTGGGAATCTGGACGCTGCTGGCCCTTGCCGGGCTGGCGGCGTTCGTGCTCTCGCTTGCCATTGGCAGCGCCGGGCTGTCGCTACCCCAGGTCTGGTCGGCGCTCACCGGCGGGGCGGACGGCGGCGACACCGCGGCGGCCATCGTGCGCGAGCTGCGGCTGCCCCGCGCCGCCGCGGCGTACTGCTGCGGCGCGCTGCTCGCGCTCTCCGGCGCGCTGATGCAGGTGCTGGTGCGCAATCCGCTCGCCGAGCCCTATGTGCTGGGGGTGTCCGGCGGCGCGTCCACCGGCGCGCTGCTGGCGATGCTGGCCGCGTGGCCGTTGTGGACGGTGCAGGCGGGGGCGGCGCTTGGCGCGCTGCTGTCGATGGCACTGCTCGCCATGCTGGCACGCCGCGATCTGCTGCATCCGCACGTGCAGGGCGGCCACCACGAGACAGGTTCGCGGCTGCTGCTGACCGGGGTGATCCTGGCGGCGGGCTGGGGCGCCATCATCACGCTGATCCTGAGCATCGCTCCCGAAGCGCGGCTGCGCGGCATGCTGTTCTGGCTGACCGGCGACCTGAGCGGTACGTCCAGCTACGGCATGGCACTGGCGGCTCTGGTCGCGGCGCTCGGGCTGGCGATGCCGATGGCGCGTTCGCTGAACGTCATGCTGCTGGGCGAGACCGTTGCGCGCGCGCTGGGCGTACGCGCGGAACGCGTGCGTCTGTCGGTATTCCTGCTGGCCTCCGTGGCGATCGGCGTTTCCATTACCACCGCCGGCTCGATCGGCTTTGTCGGGCTGGTGGTGCCGCATCTGGTGCGGCTTGCCTGCGGCAACGACCAGCGCCTGCTGCTGCCGGCTTCGGCCCTGCTCGGTGGCGTGCTGCTGACGGTGGCCGATCTGATCGCGCGCACCGTTATTGCCCCCAGCCAGCTGCCGGTCGGCGTCATCACCGCGCTGCTCGGCGTGCCCACCTTCCTGTTCCTGCTGCTGCGGAGGCAACGATGAGCGAGACGGCTGACTGGCGCCTGCCCGCGACCGCTTGCCCGCGGCTGACGGTGCACGAGCTCGCCTTGCGGGCCGGACGCCGTACCCTGGTGTCGGCGCTCGACATGACGGTGAACGCCGGCGAGCTGTGGTGCGTGGTCGGACCGAATGGGGTGGGCAAGTCCACCTTGATGTCGGTGCTCGCAGGCCTTCGGCAGGCCGAGGCGGGCCAGGTGCGCCTTGACGGTGACGCGCTGGCCGCACTGGCGCGGCATGCGCCGGACGATCTGGCCCGGCGGCGCGCCTACCTGCCACAGGCCGTGCATGACACCTTCTCCATGTCGGTGCGCGACGCCGTGCGCATCGGCCGCTTCCCGCATCTGTCGGGATGGGGGTGGACCGACCTGCAGGACGAGGCGGTGGTGCAAGCGCTGCTGGCGGAATTCGACCTGCTCGCGCTGCAGGCGCGCGACGTGATGACGTTGTCCGGCGGCGAGCGCCAGCGCGTGTCGCTGGCCACGCTGCTGGCCCAGCAGGCGCCACTGCTGCTGCTCGACGAGCCCCTCGCGCACCTGGACCTGCGTCACCAGATCCAGGTGCTGGACACCCTGGCACGGCTGGCGCGCGCCGGCCGCCATGCCGTCGTGCTGATCGTGCACGACCTCAACCTCGCCCGGCGCTACGCCACCCACGCGCTGCTGATGGGGGAAGATGGCCGTTGCCTGCAGGGCCCGGCGGCCTCGGTGCTGACGCCGGAGCATTGCTCGCGTGCGCTCGGCACGACCATCGTCAGCGTTGCCGATGGCGCCCATACCGCATTGATTGCCAATGGCCAGAACTGGCCCACCCGCTGAAACGATGGAACACGACAAGGACATTCCGGCTCCGGCCGATGACGCTGCGCATGACGCTGCCGATAACGCCGCAGATAATGGCCGCGACGCTCGCCACAAGGCGCGCATGGTGCGCAAGAAGGACGTGGTCGATGCGAAGATCGCCGCGGCGCAACAGGACCGCGGCGTCATCGTGGTCAATACCGGCAATGGAAAGGGAAAGTCGAGCTCGGGGTTCGGCATGGTGATGCGCGCGCTCGGCCACGGCATGCAGGCCGGCGTGGTGCAGTTCATCAAGGGTGCCATCCCCACCGGCGAGGAACTGTTCCTGCGCCAGTACGCACCGCATTGCCGCTTCCATGTCATGGGAGAGGGCTACACCTGGGAAACGCAGGATCGCGCGCGCGATGTTGCCAAGGCGGAAGCGGCGTGGGAAGTCGCCCGCGCGATGCTGCGCGACGAGGCGGTCGAGCTGGTGCTGCTCGACGAGCTGAACATCGCCTTGAAGCTGCATTACCTTGACACCGACACCGTCATCGAAGACCTGCTCGCCCGCCCGCCAATGCAGCATGTGGTGATCACCGGGCGCGGCGCGCCGCAGGCGTTGCTGGACGTGGCCGATACCGTTACCGACATGACGCTGGTGCGCCATGCCTTCCAGCAAGGCGTGCGGGCGCAGCGCGGCGTTGAAATGTAGGAGCTTCCCCTTACCATGCGTTCCCGTTCCCGCCTCCCGGTGCCGCGCATCGCCCCGCCGGACGACGCGATCCGCCCTGCGTTGCAGGCTGCCATCGACCAGAAGACCAAGCCGGTCGGGGCGCTGGGGCAGCTGGAGTCGCTGGCGCTTCGCCTCGGCCTGATCCAGCAGACCCTGCAGCCGGAACTGCGCAGGCCCGCCGTGCTGGTGTTCGCCGCCGACCATGGCATCGCGCGCGCCGGCGTCAGCGCCTACCCGGCGGAGGTCACCGCCCAGATGGTGCGCAACTTCATCGCGGGTGGCGCGGCCATCAACGTATTCGCGCGCCAGCACGGCTTCGCGCTGGAAGTGGTGGACGCCGGCATCCTCGCCCCGCTGCGGGACCCGGCCGGATGGATCGACTGCCGGATGGGCGCGGGCACCGCCAGTTTCCTCGACGGACCGGCGATGCCGGTCGAGACGGCAAGGGCGGCCCTCGAGGCTGGCATGGGCCGCGTGGCGTACCAGGCCGCGCAGGGGACCAACGTGATCTGCGTCGGCGAAATGGGCATCGGCAACACATCGTCGGCGGCCTGCCTGACCAGCGTGCTGGCCGGCATTGCGCTGGACGAGTGCGTGGGCGCGGGCACGGGTCTGGACGCGGCGGGCCTGCAGCGCAAGCGCGACGTTCTCGCGCAGGCGTTGCGGCGCCATGCTGGCCTCTCGGCGCCCGATGCCGATCCGGTCCAGGTGCTGGCGGCGCTCGGCGGCTTCGAGATCGCGATGATGGCCGGAGCGTTTCTGGAGGCGGCATCCCGCCGCATGGTGATCGTGGTGGACGGCTTCATTGCTTCGGCCGCGCTGCTGGTCGCCCAGCGGATCGCGCCGCACGTGCTGCACTACTGCGTGTTCTCGCATCGCTCGCATGAACGCGGACACGGTGCCCTGCTCGCGCACTTCCAGGCGCAGCCGTTGCTCGCGCTGGACCTGCGGCTGGGCGAGGGGACTGGCGCGGCGCTGGCCTATCCGTTGCTGGTGTCCGCGGTGGCCTTCCTGCGCGAGATGGCGACCTTCGGCTCGGCGGCCGTCAGCACCGCGGTGGCGCCCGGCGGCAGCGCCGCGGCCTGAGCGGGGCGGCGATGGCGGACGATCCCCAGGCCTCGGCGAGCCGGTCGAACTCGCGGGCCCGACAGGAACTGCGCATCTTCCTGACGGCGCTGGGCTATTTCACCCGCGTGCCGATTCCCGCCTGGGTGGGTTTTCATCCGGAGGATCTGCATGCGTCGGCGCGGCACTTCCCGCTGGTCGGCGTGATGGTCGGCATGGCGGGCGCGCTGGCGACACACCTTGGGCTGGGCTGGTGGCCGCTACCGGTGGCGGTGCTGCTTGGCATGGCCACCACGCTGCTGCTGACCGGTGCCTTCCATGAAGATGGTCTGGCCGACAGCGCCGATGCGTTCGGCGGGGGCTGGCAGCGCGAGGACGTGCTGCGCATCATGCACGATTCCCGCATCGGCACGTTCGGCGCGCTGGCGCTGGGCATGGCGCTGCTGCTCAAGTGGCAACTGCTGGTGGCGCTCGCCGGGCAGGCGGGCGCGGGCACGATGCTGCTGGCGCTGGTCGGCGCGCACGGCGCAAGTCGCGCCATGGCGGTCAGCCTGCTGGCGACGCTCGAGTACGTGCGGCCGGAGGGCAAGGCCAAGCCCGTGGCCCAGCGGCTGGGCGGCAAGGGGCTGCTGTTCGCGCTGCTGTGCGGCGCGGCGCCCCTGCTGGCGCTCGGGCCCGGCTTCCTGCTCGCCACGGTCGCGCTGCTGGCGCTGCTGCGGCTGGCGCTGGGCCGCTACTTTGTCCGCCGCATCGGCGGCTATACCGGCGATTGCCTGGGCATGGCGCAGCAGTTGGGCGAGTTGCTGGTGTATCTGCTGGCGGCGGCATGGACCTGGTCCTGATCCGGCACGCCCGGCCTGCCTGCGGCAGCGACGTCTGCTACGGCGCGCTGGAGGTGGCGCTGGCTGTGCCGATGGCTCCCTCTGGCGAGCACATCCGGGACGCCGCCCATGCTGCCGCGCAATCGTGGGCAATGCCGGCGCCCAGCGCAATCCTGGCCAGTCCGGCCCTGCGCGCCAGAGACACCGCCGATGCGGTGGCACAGGCGTGGCACCGTGCCGGCCACGGCAACGTGTCGGTCCGCCACGAGCCGCGCCTGCGCGAAATGGACTTCGGCCGATGGGAAGGGCGGCGCTGGGATGCGGTATCCCGCGACGAGCTCGACCAGTGGGCTGCCGATCTGCTCGATGCCCGCCCGCACGGCGGCGAGAGCGCACGCCAGGCGATGTGCCGGGTAACGGCCTGGGCGGATCAGCTGATGCAGGGGGATCCGCAGGACGGAGGCAGCCTGTGGGTGGTCGGCCACGCTGGCCCGATGCGGCTGCTTGCCGCGCACTGGCTTGGGCTGCCGTTGGCGCAGCTCCTGCAATGGCGTCTGGACTGGGGAGCGAGCTGCGGCTTCCGTCTCGCTGCCGGGGCGGGGCCGCAGGCGCGCCTGTTGTGGTGGAACCGGGCGCCGGCATGAGGGCGCCGTCATCGCCGGCGGCTAGTGCGCGGGCCGGCGCGACCTGGCGGTTTCCAGATGCTCGCACAGCGCCGCGGTGGCATCGACCGCGCGCGGTCCCGCGCGATTGAGCAGATCGCCGTCAATGGTGAACAGGTTGCCGCGGGCGACCGCAGTCAGCTGCTTCCAGCGCATCCATTGCGAGAAGTCCCCCAGCGGCTGATCCGACCGGGTGGCGCCCATCGACGCGGCCAGCATCGCTTCAGGATTGCGCGCGAGCACCGCTTCCGGCGACACGGTCGGCACCAGCGGTGCCTGATCGGCGAAGACATTGCGCCCCCCGCAGACTTCCAGCATTTCGCTGACCAGATGCTGCCCGTTCAGTGTCATCAGCGGCTGCTGCCAGACCTGGTAGAACACCGTGACGGCCGGGCGGGCGGCGTAGCGCTGCCGCAGCGAGGCGACGCGCTCGCGCAGCGCCGTGGCGGCCTGCTGCGCCGCCGGCGCGGTCCCCAGCAGGATGCCGAGTTTCTCCAGATTCCGCGCGATGTCGTCCAGCCGCCGGGGCTCGCTGTGGAACACCGGAATTCCCAGCCCGCGCAGCTGCTCGATCTGCTTCCTGGCATTGCCGTGGCGCCACAGCACGATCAGATCCGGTTTCAAGGCGGCAATCCGCTCCAGATCCAGTGCCTTGTTGTCGCCCACGCGCGGGATGTCGCGCGCCGCCGGGGGGTAGTCGCTGTAGTGCACGGTGCCGACGATGCGTGCGCCTGCGCCGGCGGCATAGATCAGTTCGGTGGCGTGCGGCGCCAGCGAGACGATGCGCTGCGCGGCGACGGGCAGCGTGACGGTCTGGCCGATATCGTCAACGGTGGAGACCGTGGCACGGGCGGGAGCGGCGATGGCGAGCGTTGCGGCCAGCGCAGCGGCAAGCAGCGCCTTCGGCGCGGCGCGCGGTCGTGTCCAGGCAAAGGGGTGAGCGGGCATGGCGAACTCGGGGCGGATCATCGATGTGCCGATGCGTCTTGCAGCGCGCCGCGCATGCCGTCCGCGAGACGCGACCAGGCGGCATCGCTGTCGGGAGGCAGTCCGAGCCGAAGGCTCGGACTGCCGGCAGGGCGGCCGGAGGCCGCTGCGGGCGGCTTGTCGAAGAGCCGGGTCCAGATGCCGCGGCGCGCTAGCGCCTCGTGAATCCGTGGGGCCTCGGCATGCGCGAACCAGGCAAACAGCGGCACCGTGACCGGCGCCAGGCCATGCGCGTGCAGCAGCCCGTCCAGGCGTTGGCTGGCGGATTGGAGCCGGCCGCGGGTCGCGGCCTGCCACCGCAAATCGTTCAGCGCCAGCCGGGCGACCGCGCGAGCGGGACCGGAGACGCTCCAGTGTCCGAGGCGTTGCGCCAGTTGCCGCAGCAGCGTGGGGGACGCCAGCACGAAGCCGCAGCGCACGCCTGCCAGTCCATAGAACTTGCCCAGCGAGCGCAGCACGACCAGGCCCTCGCGGCCGCTGTGCGCCGCCACCGACAGCTGCGGCATGGCGTCGGCGAACGCTTCGTCCACCAGCAGCGTGCCGCCTCGCGCGGCGAGCGCGTCGTGCCACATCAGCAGGCGCTCCGGCGGGATACAGCGCCCGGTGGGATTGTTCGGATTGACCACCACCAGATGGTCGAGCCGTCCCGCGAGGGTGGAATCGGCAAAGTCCGCTTCGTCCAGCCACACCACTTGGTGCCCCGCGCCCGCAAAGGCCGGCGCGTACTCGCTGTAGCCAAGCCCGGCGATGCCGGTCCTGCCTGGCGGCAGCAGGGCGGGCACCAGCCGGATCGCGGCCTGCGAGCCCGCCACGGGCAGCGCGGCAGGCGCGCCGTAGGCGGTGGCGGCCAGCTCGGCCAGCCCGTCGTCGTCCTGCGGCAGTCGCTGCCAGCAATCGGCGGGTAGCGGCGGCACCGGATAGCCGTCGGGATTGATGCCGGTGGACAGGTCCAGCCAGTCCGCTGGCGCACGCCCGTAGCGCTGGGACGCGCGCAGCAGGTCCCCGCCGTGGCGGATTGGCGCCGCGGTCTGCGCCGGGTCTTCGCCGATTCGCACCGTCATGCCGGCACTCCCGCCGCCAGCCGCGCCAGGCCCAGTGCGAACAGCACCGCCAGCCACAGGCTCAGGGTGCGGCGCACCAGCTCCAGGCTGGCGCGGATATGCGAGGCGGTCGGCGCGGCGCCGGTGCCCAGCGGCGGACGCTCTTCCCACTGGCCGTGATAGCGCGCGGGACCGCCCAGCCTGACACCGAGTGCTCCGGCTCCGGCCGCCATCACCGGCCCGGCGTTCGGACTCGACCACGCCGGGGCCTGCCTGCGCCAGCAATGCAGCGCCTGGCCGGTGGCGCCCAGCAGCGCATACGACAGGGCGGTGAGGCGGGCAGGCGCCAGATTGAGCAGGTCGTCGAGGCGTGCGGCGGCCCAGCCGAAATCGCGCAGCGCGTCGGTCCGGTAGCCCCACATCGCATCCAGCGTATTGGCAAGGCGGTAAGCGATGGCGGCGGGGGCGCCGCCCAGGGCGAACCAAAATACCGCGCCGAATACCGCGTCGTTGCCGTTCTCCAGCGCGGATTCGCATGCCGCCCGCGCCAACGCTTCGGCGTCGGCATCGGCGGTATCGCGCGAGACGATGCGCGCGGTCAGGACGCGGGCGAGCGGCAGGTCAGCCTCGCGCAAGGCCTGGGCGATCGGGGCGATATGTTCGCGCAGGCTGCGGGCGCCGAGTGCCAGGTAGAGCCCAGCCGCGTGCAGCAGCCAGCCAAGCCAGGGATCGAGCCGGCTGCACAGCGCGATCAGCGCCGCGCTGGCGATCGCGGGAACGCCAACCAGCGCGAGCCAGGCAACGGCCCCCAGCAGCCGGCGCGATGAAGCCGAGCGCGGCCGTCCAGCGGCATCCTCGCGCCGGTTCAGGCGCCGCTCCAGCACGGTGGCAAGCTGTCCGAATCCGCTGAGCGGATGCCAGCGGCGCGGCTCGCCCAGCAGGGCATCGAGCGCGACCGCGGCGAGGGCGGCAGCGGCGACGGACAGCGCCAGCGCGTCGCCATGCCGAAGGAGCGCGAGGGCCTGCGCGATGGCGCCGGCCGCGTCAAATGCGATATCGGGAGCGACAAGTGCCGGCGTGGCGGGCCACAGCACTTGCCATGGCCAGCTCACCATGCGGGATCGGGGCCCTTGACGGCGACCGGGAGCCCGGCGACCAGCAGGCGGACCCGGTCGGCCAGCGCGGCCAGCTTCTGGTTCAGCCGTCCCAGTTCGTCCACATAGAAGCGGCTGACCGAGCCCATCGGCACGACGCCCAGGCCGATCTCGTTCGACACCAGCACCACGTGCCCGGGCAGCGTGGGCAGGGCGGCGAGCAGCGCGTCGGTTTCCTCGGTGAAGGCCGGCGGCGGCGTGATCAGGCCGTGTTCGGGGTACGGTTTGTTGTCGAGGAACAGCAGGTTGTTGAGCCACAACGTGATGCAGTCGACCACGATGCAGCCCTCCCGGCGCGCATGCGCGTACAGCGCGTCGGCGAGATGCACCGGCTCTTCGACCACTTGCCAGTCGGGCGGGCGGCGCGCGCGGTGCAGGGCAATGCGCAGCTGCATCTCCTCGTCCGCCACGTCGTCGTCCGCAAGGGCGGTGGCGATGTAGGTCACTGGCCCGCCGGTGATTGTCGCGTGGTCGGTCGCGATCTGCTCGGCATAGTGGCTCTTGCCCGAGCGGGCGCCGCCCAGCACCAGCGTCAACTGACGCGGGCCGTGGGAGATCGGACCGGGAATCGGGCTGGATACCGGGCGCGGGGCAATGTCCGCGTCCGCGGAGGGGTCGGAGGCCGTGCTCATCCGCGTATTGTAGCGGGCGCTTTCCGCGATGCCAGCCCGATATGCGATGGGTGAGTTGGGGGGCGATGCGATAATCCCGCCATGCCACCGACTGCTCCCCGTTCCCCTTTCAGCGCACCGCCGCCATTGCCTGGGGGCATGCGCGGTACCCTGATGATCCAGGGCACGACGTCCGATGCCGGCAAGAGTACGGTGGTGGCAGGCCTGTGCCGCCTGCTCGCCCGCGACGGCATCAGCGTCGCGCCGTTCAAGCCGCAGAACATGGCGCTGAACAGCGCGGTCACCGCGGACGGCGGGGAGATCGGCCGGGCGCAGGCGCTGCAGGCGTTCGCTGCCGGCCTGCAGCCCCACACCGACATGAATCCCGTGCTGCTCAAGCCCAGCAGCGACATCGGCGCGCAGGTCATCATCCACGGACACGCCCGCTTCGATCTCGATGCACGCGCCTATCACGACTACAAGCCGGTCGCGATGCAGGCCGTGCTCGCCTCGCACCAGCGGCTGCGTGCCCGCCATGATGTGGTGCTGGTCGAAGGCGCCGGCAGCCCGGCCGAAGTGAACCTGCGCGACCGCGATATCGCCAACATGGGGTTTGCCGAGCGGGTGGATTGCCCGGTCGTGCTGGTGGCGGATATCGACCGGGGCGGTGTCTTTGCCCACCTGGTCGGCACGCTCGCATGCCTGTCGGAAAGCGAGCGCGGCCGTATCAAGGGGTTCCTGATCAATCGCTTTCGCGGCGACCTGTCGCTGCTGCAGCCCGGGCTGGACTGGCTCGAGCAGCAGACCGGCAAGCCGGTGTTCGGCGTGCTGCCGTACCTGCACGGCTTGCAACTCGATGCCGAGGACGCCATCGCCACTCAAACCGGCAGCGTGTCAGCGGCGGGCGAGCGCCTGCGCGTCGTCGTGCCGGTCCTGCCGCGCATCTCCAACCACACCGACTTCGACGCGCTGCGCGCCAATCCGCAAGTCGATCTGCGCTTCGTCGGCCCCGGCACGGCGATTCCGCCCGCGGACCTGATCGTCCTGCCTGGCAGCAAGAGCGTGCGGGCGGATCTGGCGTTCCTGCGCGAGCACGGTTGGGAGCGCGCGCTGCTGCGGCATCTGCGTTATGGTGGCAAGGTCATCGGCATCTGCGGCGGCATGCAGATGCTGGGACGCCGGATCGACGATCCCCATGGGCTGGAGGGGGCGCCCGGCACCAGCGCGGGCCTCGGCCTGCTGGAAATGGAAACGGTGTTGCAGCCGCACAAGCAGTTGCGGCAGGTGCAAGGCGTGCTATCGCTGCCGGGCGAGGAAGCGGGCGCGCCGGTGCAGGGATACGAGATCCACATGGGGGTGACGACCGGCCCCGCGCTGGCACGGCCCCCACTGCGATTGCAGGGCGAGGACCCGGACGGTCGCCCGGATGGCGCCTTGTCGGAGGACGGGCAGATTCTCGCCACCTATGTCCACGGCTTGTTCGACCATCCCGAGGCAAGTGCTGCACTGCTGCGCTGGTGCGGTCAGGTCCAGGCGAGCGGCATTGACCTCGCCGCCAGCCGCGACAGGTCGTTGCACCAGCTCGCCGACACCATCGCCGCGCACGTCGATGTGGCGGCGATGCTGGCGCCTCTGCAGCAAGAGCGGAGCGGTATTTCAGCGAAAGCACGCTGATTTCCGCTTCTTGCACTAGTGCAGGCAGTGCAGGGCGGCTTTGGCCACTATGAGTGTCAATTGCGCTCCATAGGCTGTTGGCTTGACAGACTGAAGGGGGTTGGACGGTGACAGAATCGTTGGTTCACGTATTTTTTTGTTAGCCACTACGATCACGCGCGATAGGCTCCGCGGCTTGTTGATGACAGCTATGGACCTTGCGCCTCATGCCTCTTCATTCCGATACGCAACTTGACCTTGCCATCCACGCCGTACTCTTCGACGGCCATCAGCCCGACGTCTGGCTGACCACCGCTGCCGTCGCGGAAGCATTGGAGCTGCCGCGGCAGCGGCGCCCACGAACCGAGACGGTCCAGCAGCGGCTCACGCTGATGCTGGCGGAGCGGCAGGTGGCATGCCGCATCGAGGGCGGCGAACTGGTGTGGCGACGCAGCAGCGGTACCGGCCGGGCGCTCGCCGATGCCGCGACGTGGCTCAATGACGACGAAGCGCTCGCCTTGCAGGCACTCAGGCGATTCTGCCACCGCCAGCTACTGACCGCGCTAATCTCGCCGCTGCAAGGCCTGTTCGATGCGGCAGAGGCGCGCTTGATGCGCAGCGGGCGCGATGGCGGCAACTGCGCGGTCGCCTGGCACAAGAAGATCATGCTGCTCGAGCGCACCACGCCGCTGATTCCGCCGCGCCTGAGCGATGCCGTGCTGGTGCCGGTGATGACCGCGCTGTTCGAGGAGCGGCAGCTGGAAGTGGTCTACCGGCCCCGCAACGGCCGGACCCAGCGAAAATGCCTGATGCCGCTCGGGCTGATAGAGCGCGCGTCGATCGTCCATCTGGTGGCCCTCGAGGCTGACAAGGCCGAGCCGGTCTGCCTGCAGATGGACCGCGTGCGCAGCGCCTTCGCCATGAAGGTCGGCTTCAGCTACCCGGATACCTTCTTTCTGCCGGAGTTCGTCAGCGATACCGAGCTGTTCGGACTCAAGTCGAAGGGCGCCATCCAGCTCGGCATGCGGTTCAAGAAGGGATATGGCGACATCGTCAGGGATGCACCCCTGTCGGCTGACCAGAGGCAGGAGGTTGGCACCGACGGCTCTCTCATCATCCACTGCACCACCGAATGGAACGACCGCCTGGTGCATTTTCTGCGCGGGTTCGGACCGATGGTGGAGGTGATGGCGCCCTTGTCGCTGCGACGGATATTGGCAGCGGACGCGAGGCTGCTGTACCGGATGTACCACTAGGCAGCGGCGGGGCGCATCGAAGCCCAAAGCAAAAAGCCGCGAACCCTTACGGGAACGCGGCTTCTGCTTGAAACTGGTGGCGAATCAGGGACTCGAACCCCGGACCTGCGGATTATGATTCCGTCGCTCTAACCGACTGAGCTAATTCGCCGACGAAGACCGCCATTATACGGGCCTCGGAACGGTTGTCAACACCTGTGCGCAAAAAAGTGCCGAACCGGTCCGGCCCCAAAAAAAGGCGGCGGTCCCTGTGAGGGAACCGCCGCTTCTTCTGGCCTTCAAGGCGACGGCATCAGTCCCGGGCGTAGATATCCACGTCCTTGGTCTCGCGGATGAACAGCGAGCCGATCACCAGCGTCAGGCCGGCGATGACGATCGGATACCACAGGCCGTAGTAGATGTTGCCGTTCTGCGCGACCAGGGCGAAGGAGATGGTCGGCAGCAGCCCGCCGAACCAGCCGTTGCCGATGTGGTACGGCAGCGACATCGAGGTGTAGCGGATGCGGGTCGGGAACATTTCGACCAGCATGGCCGCGATCGGGCCGTACACCATCGTCACGTAGAGCACCAGGATGACCAGGATCACCAGCACCATCACGGTGTTCATCTGGGCCGGATCGGCCTTGGTCGGGTAACCGGCGGCCGACATCGCCGAGGCGACTTCCTTCTTGAAGGCGGCGATCCTTGCCGCGCTCTCCGGCTCGAAGCTGTGACCGGCGGCGACCAGCGACGCGTTGAAGGCCGGGATTTCCTTGTCGCCGATCTTCACGGTGGCAGTGGTGCCGGCGGGAGCCTCGACCACTTCATAGCTGGCCGACGACTGCGCCAGCGTGCGCTTGGCGATGTCGCAGGAGCTGCGGAAGTCGATCTCGCGGGCGATCGGGCTGCCCTGGAACGAGCACTGGCGCGGATCGGCGGTGACGACGATCTGTGCGGTCTGCTGGGCGCGCTCCAGCGCCGGGTTCGCGTAGTGAGTCAGCGCCTTGAACAGCGGGAAGTAGGTCAGCATGGCCAGCGCGCAGCCCCCCATGATGATCCACTTGCGGCCGATCTTGTCCGACAGCGCGCCGAAGAAGATGAAGAACGGCGTGCCGATGACCAGGGCGCCGGCGATCAGCAGGTTGGCGGTCTTCGCGTCGACCTTCAGCACCTGCGTGAGGAAGAACAGCGCATAGAACTGGCCGGTGTACCAAACCACCGCCTGGCCGGCGGTCAGGCCGACCAGCGCCAGGATGACGATCTTCAGGTTGCGCCACTGGCCGAAGGATTCGGTCAGCGGGGCCTTCGAGGTCTTGCCTTCGGCCTTCATCTTCTGGAAGGCCGGCGACTCGCTCATCGAAAGGCGGATATAGACCGAGACGCCCAGCAGCACGATCGAGAGCAGGAACGGAATGCGCCAGCCCCAGGTGTCGAAGGCCGGTCCGGTCAGCTCGCGACAGATCAGGATCACGATCAGGGACAGGAACAGGCCCATGGTGGCCGTGGTCTGGATCCACGAGGTATAGGAGCCGCGCTTGCCTTGCGGCGCGTGCTCGGCCACGTAGGTTGCGGCGCCGCCATACTCCCCGCCCAGCGCCAGGCCCTGCAGCATGCGCAGCAGGATCAGGATGATCGGAGCTGCCCAGCCGATCGTCGCGTAGCTGGGAAGCAGGCCGACGATGAAGGTGGACACGCCCATGATCAGGATGGTGATCAGGAAGGTGTACTTGCGGCCGATCATGTCGCCGAGGCGGCCAAACACCAGTGCGCCGAAGGGCCGCACAAGAAAGCCGGCCGCAAAGGCCAGCAGCGCGAAGATGAACGCCGAGGTCGGATCGAGCCCGGCGAAGAACTGCTTGGCGATGATCGCAGCCAGCGAGCCGTACAGGTAAAAGTCGTACCACTCGAAAACGGTGCCGAGCGACGAAGCGACGATGACTTTTCTTTCTTCGGCTGTCATCGCCGTGTTCTGCGCGCCGCCTCCCGGCATCGCGACGTTTTGGGCGTTTGCCATGTTGTCTCCTCCTACTGTTCAGGGGTCGTTCGCACGCCGGCGGGCGGTGCTCAGGCATGGCGCATGGCCCGCACCTTCCGGCCGTGGAATGCAGACGATTCTGGGAGGCGAAACTTACGGCGTTCTGACAGGGAGGGGCAGGGATTGCCCGGGGGTGGCGGGGCACGCGGCGCGCTGCTGGAGCTGCTGCACTGCAGTATCCGGCGGTGCGCCACAGCGGCGCCGGCGCTCAGTGTCCGCGCCCCGGGCGGGAGGCAGCAGCGTCGCTGTCGTGGCGATATTCGTCACCATGGCCATGCGCTTCCGGCTCTGCACCCGCGAGCCGGTCGGCGCGATTCATCCGCCAGGCGTAGATCGCCGCCATTGCCACGTAAAGCAGCAGCAGTCCCTGCGCACCGGCCCAGAACGAAAAGGGCCAGCCAAAGAAGTCGAAGCGCAGCTCGCGCGCATACCAGCTCAGGCAAAACGTGCTGCCGAACCACAAGGCGAGCAGCGCCACCGTCCAGCGCAGATTGACCTTCCACGGGGCAGTGGCGGGCCGGTGCGGCCCGAGGTCTGGCATCCGGCTTTCCATCAGGCGGGGTTCTCCACCGGCGGACGGTGCAGCGTGACAGATACCCGCGTGCCGGCGAGCGGCGGGGCATCCTGATAGACGTGGTCGTCGATGGCGACCTCGCCGCCGTGCTGCTGCACGATCTCGCGCACGATCGCCAGTCCCAGTCCGCTGCCTTCGGCGCTGGTGCCCAGCACCCGATAGAAGCGCTCCATCACGCGCTCGCGCTCGCCGGCCGGAATGCCCGGGCCGGTGTCCTCCACTTCGATGCGCGCCAGCGCCACCGCGCCGTCGTCGACGACCCGCACGGTAGCGTGGCCGCCCTGGGGCGTATAGCGGATGGCATTGTCGATCAGGTTGTTCAGCATCTCGGTCAGCATCAGCCGGTTGCCCATCACCAGCACCGGCGCATCCGGCGCGTCCAGGCCCAGGTCGATGCGCCGGGTCCAGGCGCGTGGCAGCCAGTCCTTGACGATCTCGCGCGCCAGTTCGGCGATGTCCATCGGCGCGAGCTTGCCCGCGCCGGCATAGTTTTCCATGCGGGCCAGCGCCAGCAGCTGGGTGACCAGGTGCGCCGTCCGCTCCGAGCTGCCGGCGATCTGCGCCAGTGAGCGGCGAAGTTCCTCGGGGGACTGCTCGCGCTGCGCCAGTTCGGCCTGCATGCGCAGCCCGGCAAGGGGCGTCTTCATCTGATGGGCGGCATCGGCGATGAAGCGCTTCTGCGTCTGCACGGATTGCTCGAGCTGCTCCAGCAGTTCGTTGAACGAGGCGACCAGCGGGGTGATTTCCTGCGGGGCCGCCTGTTCGTCGATGGGGCTGGTGTCGCCGGGCTTGCGCGTACGGATGCGCTGCTGGATCGCGGTCAGCGGAGCGAGTCCTCGCGAGAGGCCGAACCAGACCAGCAGCACTGCCAGTGGCAGGATGACGAACTGCGGCAGGATGACGCCCTTGATGATCTCGTTGGCCAGGCGCGCACGCTTGTCCAGCGTTTCCGCGACCTGCACCAGCACCGGCTGGCCGCCCTTCCATTCCGGCAGTGCCACGTAGGTATAGGCGACGCGCACGTCGTTGCCGCCGATACGGTCATCGCGCAGCGAGACCAGGCCCGCGTGCCCGCGGTCCTCCTCGTCGGGCAGCGGCAGGTCGGCGTCGCCGGCGACGAATTCGCCGCGGCGGCCCAGTACCTGGTAGTAGACCGCATCGGTCTCGTCGGCGCGCAGGATCTCCCGGGCGGACAGCGGCAGCTGCAGCGTCACCCGGCCATTGACCTCGCGCACCTGCTGGGACAGCACGATGGCGCTCGATTCCAGCGCGCGATCATAGGGGCCGTTGGCGATCGACTTGGCAACCAGATAGGTGACGGCGATGCTCAGCGGCCACAGCAGCAGCAGCGGCGCCAGCATCCAGTCGAGGATCTCGCCGAACAGCGAGCGCGGCGGGGAGGGCGCGGCGTCGTCCTCCAGATGCGGAAGAATGTCGGCGAGGCTCGGGCCGGGAGCCGAAGGCGCCGGCGCCGGCTTTCGGCGAAGTCGCAGCGATTGCATGGATGACTGGACGCCGTGGTGCGATCAGAGCCGCGGATGCGCCGACGGGCAAGCCACGGCTTCAGTGGGCGGCCGGGACGGCGGACAGTGCCGACGCTCCCGATCCATGGGCGCCGTTCGTGCCGGCGGCGGCGCCTGGAGAGGCGTCCGCCGCTCCCTGGAATTTCTCCAGGCAATAGCCGAGCCCGCGCACGGTGGCGATGCGGATGCCGCCGATCTCGATCTTCTTGCGCAACCGGTGCACATAGACTTCGATCGCATTGTTGCTGACTTCCTCGCCCCATTCGCACAGGTGGTCGACCAGCTGCTCCTTCGACACCAGCCGGCCGCTGCGCGTGAGCAGGATTTCGAGCAGCCCGAGCTCGCGCGCCGACAGCTCGATCATCTGGTCGTTCAGATACGCGATCCGTCCCACCTGGTCGAAGGCCAGCGGCCCGTGCCGCATCAGCGTGGCGCCGCCCCCGGTGCCGCGGCGCACCAGCGCCCGCACGCGCGCCTCCAGTTCCGACAGCGCAAAGGGCTTGGCCATGTAGTCGTCCGCGCCCAGGTCCAGCCCCTTGACGCGCTCGTCGACGCTGTCGGCGGCGGTCAGGATCAGCACCGGCATCATCGCGCCACGCGCACGCAGCCGCTTCAGCACCTCGAGGCCGGGCATTCGGGGCAGGCCCAGGTCCAGGATCAGCAGGTCGAAGGTCTGGGTGGAAAGCGCCGAATCGGCCTCCATGCCGTTGGCGACATGATCGACCGCGTAGCCGGAGTGGCGCAGTGAGCGTGTCAGGCCGTCGGCCAGTACGTCGTCGTCCTCGGCGATCAGAATCCGCATGGTAGTCTCCCCTGCGCTGGCGCCCGAACGCGCTCCCGGTGAGCGGCAAAGAAGGGGCTTGCCAAGCATACTGTTTTTTTATACAGTACCCGCTGATTCCGGGTCGGGTACCGGGGTTCGGCGCTGCCTGCGGTTCGGCGCTGCCGATCCGCCAACCGGCCCCCCCGGCGCAGCGGTCCACTGGCGTGGCTGCGGCGCGGGATTTGAGCCTCGGCTGATGGGCCTTGGCCAACTCCACCGTTAGGATTGCGTCGACCGGCGCGCGGGCCCGCAGGATGGGCGGCGCGTCATATGCGGCCTATTTATACACCATTGATGGAAGGACGACCATGGCCATGGATGACGGCAAGAAGGGCGCGGGCGTGAGCGCCGAGAAGCAGAAGGCGCTGGCTGCCGCGCTCGCCCAGATCGAGAAGCAGTTCGGCAAGGGCTCGATCATGCGCATGGGCGACGGCGACGTCGAGAAGGATATCCAGGTCGTGTCGACCGGTTCGCTGGGCCTGGACATTGCGCTGGGCGTCGGTGGGCTGCCGCGCGGCCGGGTCGTCGAGATCTACGGGCCGGAATCGTCGGGCAAGACCACGCTGACGCTGCAGGTGGTCGCCGAGATGCAGAAGCTGGGCGGCACCTGCGCGTTCATCGACGCCGAGCATGCGCTGGACGTCAACTATGCCGGCAAGCTGGGCGTGGACGTGGGCGAGCTGCTGATCTCGCAGCCGGACACCGGCGAACAGGCGTTGGAGATCGCCGATGCACTGGTGCGTTCCGGCTCGATCGACCTGATCGTCATCGACTCGGTGGCGGCGCTGGTGCCCAAGGCCGAAATCGAGGGCGAGATGGGCGATTCGCTGCCTGGCCTGCAGGCACGCCTGATGAGCCAGGCGCTGCGCAAGCTGACCGGCACCATCAAGCGCACCAATTGCCTGGTGATCTTCATCAACCAGATCCGGATGAAGATCGGTGTGATGTTCGGTTCGCCGGAAACCACGACCGGCGGCAATGCGCTGAAGTTCTACGCCTCGGTGCGCCTGGACATCCGCCGGATCGGCTCGATCAAGAAGGGCGACGACGTCATCGGCAACGAAACCAAGGTCAAGGTGGTCAAGAACAAGGTCTCGCCGCCGTTCCGCGAGGCGTTCTTCGACATCCTCTACGGTGCCGGTATCTCGCGCCAGGGCGAAATCATCGACCTGGGCGTCGATGCCAAGATCGTCGAGAAGGCGGGCGCCTGGTACAGCTACAACGGCGAGAAAATTGGCCAGGGCAAGGACAACGCCCGCGAATTCCTGCGCGAGAATCCGGACATCGCCCAGGAAATCGAGAACAAGGTGCGCCAGGTGTATGGCGTGGTGCCGATGAACGGCACGCCCGCGCTGGCCGAAGAGTAAGCACGGCCCCCGGGCCCGCTTGCCCTCTCCCCCGACCCCTCTCCCGCAGGGGCGGGAGAGGGGAGCGAACCCACAGCGTTCGACAGGCCATCGGTCTGCTCCCCCCACGCGCCCGCGGCAGAGGGGCAAACCGGCAGCATCCGACAGGCCATCGGTTTGCTCCCCTCGCCCGCTTGCGGGAGAGGGGCCGGGGGAGAGGGCCTGCAGCGCCTCTTTACCCCACAACTGTGCAAATCGCCCCGCGGGCCTGACGCCTCGACATGCCCCGTCCCCCACTTTCCCTGAAGGCACGCGCCGTCGGCTACCTGTCCCGGCGGGAACACAGCCGCGCCGAACTGGCCCGCAAGCTGGCACCACACGCCGAATCCCCGGAGCAGCTCGAACAATTGCTGGACGCCCTGGAGCGCGAAAACTGGCTGTCCAATGCCCGCTTTGCCGAAAGTCTGCTGCACCGGCGCGCCTCGCGTTATGGCGCGGCCCGGGTACTGCAGGAAGCAAAGACACACCAGCTCGACGACGGGCAGATCTCCGAGTTGCGCGAACGGCTGCAGGCCAGCGAACTGGACCGTGCCATCGCGGTCTGGTCCCGTCGCTTCGGCGCGCCACCGACCGCAGTGGAGGAGCGCGCGCGCCAATTCCGCTTTCTCGCTGCACGCGGTTTCTCGCAGGCCATCATCGGGCGGGTCTTTCGGCTGGCCGAGGCCGGCGAGATCGGCAATGGCAAGTTGTATGACGACGAGCCGGACAGCAACACCTGATTCCTGGGGTCTTGCCGGATCCCACTCGCTGGCGTGTTAAACTCCTCGGGTTTTCCGCAAGCGCGGTGCTTTTTCGCGTGCGTATTCCCCTGGGGACGTGCATGACGAGGTCGGGCGCCGTGCCGTGGAAGGCCTGCGCGTTTTCTTCGTTTTTGCCTGGTCTCATGCCGCTTTCCACTCCCGTCAACCGCGCCTTGCGTCACCGCCGCGCCATCGCGGCCGAGGCCTATCTGCGCGACGATGGGCTGTGGGACATCGAGGCGCGGCTGACCGACACCAAGCCCCGCGACATTCCGCTTGCCGGTGGCGGCGTCCGTCCGCAAGGACAGCCGCTGCACGATCTTTGGCTGCGCGTGACGATCGATCTGCAGATGAACGTGGTCGACGCGGATGCCTGCTCCGATTGGGTTCCCTATCCCGGTCACTGCGACACCATCGGGCCGGCGTACAAGTCACTGGTCGGCCTGAACCTGATGCGCGGCTTTCGCAAGGCGGTGCGGGAACGGCTCGGCGGCGTCGCCGGCTGCACCCATTTGACCGAGCTGGCATCGGTGCTGCCCACCACGGCGATCCAGGCCTTCGCCGGAGATGTTTTCAAGATTCGCGACGGCGCCGAAGATGACGGCGAAAGCCAGCCTCCCTATCAGCTGCATGGCTGCCATGCGCTGCATTTCGAGGGAGAGGTGGTGCGTCAGTTTTATCCGCGCTGGTATGGCTACCAGCCGAAGCCGAAGAACGGGCCGGACCGGCCCGCGACGGCGAAGCCCGGGGAAGGGATACCCCCGGATACTGGGGAGCCGACGCAACGGTCGACCGGAACCTCGGGCTAAGCGGATGGGCACGCAAGTGCCGACCTCCTGGCCAACCGGCGATTCCGGCCCACGTGTCACCACCCACGCTTTTTCATCCAACCATTTCTACCCATCACGCCTACCCGAAAGGAAACACGCATGAATATCCATGAGTACCAAGGCAAGGAAATCCTGCGCAAATACAATGTGCCGGTTCCGCGCGGTATCCCCGCATTCTCGGTTGAAGAAGCGCTGAAGGCAGCGGAACAGCTCGGCGGCCCGGTCTGGGTCGTCAAGGCGCAGATCCACGCCGGCGGTCGCGGCAAGGGTGGTGGCGTGAAGGTGGCCAAGAGCCTGGACGAGGTGAAGACCTACGCCAGCAACATCCTCGGCATGCAGCTGGTCACGCACCAGACCGGTCCGGAAGGCAAGAAGGTCAACCGCCTGCTGATCGAAGAAGGCGCCGACATCAAGAAGGAACTGTATGTGAGCCTGGTCGTGGACCGCGTCTCGCAACAGGTCGCGCTGATGGCTTCCAGCGAAGGCGGCATGGACATCGAGGAAGTCGCTGCCCACAGCCCGGAAAAGATCCACACGCTGATCATCGATCCGGCCGTCGGCCTGACCGATGCCGACGCTGACGACATCGCCCGCAAGATCGGCGTGCCCGACGCGAGCGTTGCGCAGGCGCGCCAGGCCCTGCAGGGTCTGTACAAGGCATTCTGGGATACCGATGCCTCGCTGGCTGAAATCAACCCGATGATCCTGACCGGCGACGGCAAGGTGATCGCGCTGGACGCCAAGTTCAACTTCGATTCGAACGCCCTGTTCCGTCATCCGGAAATCGTCGCCTACCGCGACCTGGACGAAGAAGATCCGGCTGAGATCGAAGCGTCGAAGTTCGACCTGGCCTACATCTCGCTGGACGGCAACATCGGCTGCCTGGTGAACGGCGCCGGCCTGGCCATGGCGACCATGGACACCATCAAGCTGTTCGGCGGCGAGCCGGCCAACTTCCTCGACGTGGGCGGCGGCGCCACCACCGAGAAGGTGACCGAGGCGTTCAAGCTGATGCTGAAGAACCCGAACGTGCAGGCCATCCTGGTCAACATCTTCGGCGGCATCATGCGCTGCGACGTGATCGCCGAAGGCGTGATCTCGGCTTCCAAGGCCGTGTCGCTGTCGGTGCCGCTGGTGGTCCGCATGAAGGGCACCAACGAAGATCTGGGCAAGAAGATGCTGGCCGAATCGGGTCTGCCGATCATCGCGGCCGACACCATGGAAGAAGCCGCCCAGAAGGTCGTGGCCGCTGCCGCCGGCAAGTAAGTACCACACGGGGAAGTCAGTCATCGTCGTCCCCGCGCAGGCGGGGACCCAGCGTCTTCACGGCTACCATGCGCGACGCCTACTACGTGTATATGCTGGCAAGCCAGCGCAACGGAACGTTGTACACCGGCGTCACCTCGGATCTGCTCAAGCGGGTCTGGCAGCACAAGGAAGGCCTGGCTGACGGTTTCACCAAGCAGCACGGCGTCAAGCAGTTGGTCTGGTACGAGGTGCATTCGTCCGCGGAAGCGGCGATCACCCGGGAGAAGCAGATCAAGAAATGGCGCCGCGACTGGAAGGTGAAGCTGATCGAGGACGGCAACCCCTACTGGAACGACTTGTACACCGGCCTAACCGCTTAAAGACACTGGGTCCCCGCCTTCGCGGGGACGACAGAGAGGAACCGCAAATGAGTATCCTGATCAACAAAGACACCAAGGTCATCACCCAAGGTATTACCGGCAAGACCGGCCAGTTCCACACCCGTGGCTGCCGCGACTATGCGAACGGCAAGAACTGCTTCGTGGCTGGCGTGAATCCGAAGAAGGCCGGCGAGGACTTCGAGGGCATTCCCATCTACGCGAACGTCAAGGAAGCGAAGGAACAGACCGGCGCGACCGTGTCGGTCATCTACGTGCCGCCCGCTGGCGCCGCTGCCGCGATCTGGGAAGCCGTCGAGGCCGACCTGGACCTGGTGGTCTGCATTACCGAAGGCATTCCTGTCCGCGACATGATGGAAGTCAAGGACAAGATGCGCAAGCAGAACAAGAAGACCCTGCTGCTGGGACCGAACTGCCCGGGCCTGATCACCCCGGACGAAATCAAGATCGGCATCATGCCGGGCCACATCCACAAGAAGGGCCGCATCGGCGTGGTGTCGCGCTCGGGCACGCTGACCTATGAAGCCGTCGGTCAGCTGACCGCCCTGGGCCTGGGCCAGTCGTCGGCCGTGGGCATCGGTGGTGACCCGATCAACGGTCTGAAGCACATCGACGTGATGAAGATGTTCAACGACGATCCGGATACGGATGCGGTCGTGATGATCGGCGAGATCGGCGGTCCGGACGAGGCGAATGCCGCCTACTGGATCAAGGAAAACATGAAGAAGCCGGTGGTCGGCTTTATCGCCGGCGTGACGGCGCCCCCGGGCAAGCGCATGGGCCACGCTGGCGCGCTGATCTCGGGCGGTGCCGACACGGCCCAGGCCAAGCTGGAAATCATGGAATCCTGCGGCATCAAGGTGACCAAGAACCCGTCGGAGATGGGTCGCCTGCTGAAGTCGATCCTGTAATCGACTGACGCGCTCCTCCGCGCCGGCTTCGGCCGGATCGGCAATGAAGCCCCCGCTCTGTGCGGGGGCTTTGTCGTTTCTGCGCCACCGTGGAGCGGTCAGACGGCGACTACGTCATTTACGAAAGGTTCAATCGATTTTTTGAAATGGAATCGAAAGGTTGGCGGAGTACAAGACCATGTCTTGGGGGCCAGACAGGTGAAAGCACGCAGTCGCCGCGCCGCAGCCCGCGCAGATCGCGCCCCTGCCAACACAAGACATCGAGGAGCCATACGTGGAATTGCTGTCGTCCACTTCATTCTGGATCGCCCTGGGATCCATCATCCTGACCAATATCATCCTGTCCGGCGACAACGCGGTGGTCATCGCGCTCGCCTCGCGCAACCTGCCGCCCGCGCAGCAGAAGCGCGCGATCTTCTGGGGCAGTGCCGCCGCCATCATCCTGCGGGTGGTGCTGACGGTTGCCGCGGTCAAGCTGCTGACGCTGCCGTACCTGAAGATCGTCGGTGCGGTGCTGCTGGTCTACATCGGGGTGCAGCTGCTGACCGGCGATGACGACGAGGAAGGCCACGACGCCAAGGACAATATCTGGGGCGCGATCCGCACCATCCTGATCGCCGACCTGGTGATGTCGCTGGACAACGTGGTGGCAGTCGCCGCTGCCGCGCAGAAGGGGCCGGAAGGCAGCCAGCTGCCGCTGCTGGTGATCGGCCTGGGCCTGTCGATTCCGCTGATCGTGTTCGGCAGCACGCTGCTGCTGAAGGTGATGGAGCGCTTCCCCGTCATCATCGTGCTGGGCGCAGCGCTGCTGGGCTACCTGGCCGGCGAGATGCTGGTCAGCGATCCGGTCGATGCCGCCTGGTTCGAAGTCCACGTGCCGCATGCCCACCTGGTGTTCGGCCTGATCGGTGCGGCGCTGGTGGTCGTGATCGGCAAGCTGCTGAAGAAGCGTAACGCACAGCTCGCCTGAGCGGCGCAGCCGTCCGCCGGCATCGCGCGGGCGGCGGTCAAAAAAAAGCCGGCGTCCCCCGAGGACGCCGGCTTTTTTGTTGGCAGCGACAGCGCCGCTACGCCAGTTGCACCTGCGCAATGGCGCCGTCCTCCCGATGCGCCACGATGGCGACCTTCGCGCGCTGCAGCTCCTGCAGCCGCTGGGGCGAGAGGGCGAAGCTGTCGGCCAGCTCGTCCTGGCGCAGGGCCGGCAATGGCCGCCGGCGGTCCATGCCGGAGAAGCGGTGCTGGTTGTATCGTGCCCAGGCCAGCAGCACCACGCCGTTGATGGCCGCGACCACGGCATAGACGGTCAGGGTGCCCATGGTCGGCAGCATCGCTTCCCAGAAGGGCACGCCCGGCCCGCGCACCTCGGCGTGCCGCAGCACGGCCGCCAGGCCGGTGACGCACAGGTACACGAAGCCGAGCCAGGCCAGCGCGGTGAGCAGGGCGTCGAGCAGCCAGCCCGGGCGCGAACGACGCGAATGAATGATCAGGTCTTGCGGATTCATGACTTACCTCGCGGAGTGGATGCCGCGATCGGGACTGGTCCAGCGTGCCCGTTCGCGGCGGGACTTGAGCATGACCTTGGGAAACGCCAGCAGGGTGCTGAGCATGCCGACCATCCAGAACGCCAGCGGATACCAGATGATCCAGACCATGGAGCGGCCCAGCCGCGGCTCGTAGCGCCGGTCGATCGCCGCGCTGATGGCGAACTGCAGCACGCAGACGGCGGCCAGCACCATGCCGGTGAAGCCGGGCGGGGCCAGCTTCTCGATGCGGATATTGGCGGGCAGTTCGACAAACAGGCCCAGCGTCCACAGTAGCAGCGACATCGCGAAGGTGAAGGCCCAGGCCGCCGACAGGCAGTACTCGGCCAGCAGCGGCCACAACCGCCGGTGGCGCCAGTTCCAGATCGATCGCACGTTCTTCAGGAAGACCTCGGCGCCGCCCTGCGCCCAGCGCAGCCGTTGCTTCCACAGCCCGCGCAGCGTCTCGGGCATCAGGATCCAGCACAGCGCACGCGGCTCGTAGAAGATCGACCAGTGATCGCGCTGCAGCTTCCAGCTGATGTCGATGTCCTCGGTGATCATGTCCAGGCTCCAGTAGCCCACCCGATCCAGCGCACGGCGGCGGAAGGCGGCGACCACGCCCGATACGGTGAACACCTGGCCGTAGACGCGCTGGGTGCGCTTGATCAGGCCGATGATCGAGGAGAATTCGCCGACCTGGATGCGCCCGATCAGCGTCGAGCGGGTACGGATGCGCGGGTTGCCCGTCACGGCGCCGACGCGGGGGTTGTCCACCATCGGTGCGACCAGATACGCGGCGGCGTCGGGGTCGAGCACGGCGTCGCCGTCGATGCAGACCAGATACTCGCCGCGCGCCGCCAGGGCGCCCATGCGCAGCGCCATGGCCTTGCCCTGGTTATGGGCCAGATGAACCACCCGCAGCCGCGAATGCCGTGCCGCCAGGGTATCGAGCAGCGCGGCGGTGCCATCGCGCGAGCCGTCGTTGATGGCGATTACTTCGAAGTTGGCATAGCGCTGGCCAAGCGCGGCGAGCAGCGTTTCCTCGCCGTGTTGCTCCTCGTTGTAGCAGGGCACCAGGATGGAAATGAACGGTTCGCCGTTGACGGGCGGCGGTGTGCGGGTTTCATCCCAGCGCCACTTTCGCTCCCAGTGCCACCAGAAGTAGATGCCGCCCGCCATCCACAGCCCCGACATGAAGAGCGGATAGAAGAAGACGAACGCCAGCAGGATTTCGCCGGTGGCGACCATGGCCAGCCCGAAGGGCAGGCCTAGCGCCACGCACAGAATGAAGAAGGCAAAGAGACGGTCGATCATGGCGCGGGGTACCAGTCGTTGGACAGCGCGGGCAGGATGGTCTCCAGGCGCGGCTGATTCTGATGGAAGTCGTCCGGGTAGTGGCCGAAGTTGCGGGCGCCGCGGCGCTGCAGGCGTTGCATCCAGCCGGCCAGCACCGCGCTGTCCACCGGCGGGGCGCCTTCGGCGCGCCAGTCGCGGCTCTGCAGTTCGAAAACGGTGCGGTCCAGTGCGCCGGGACGGCGCGCCACGGCATCGACCACTGCGTCGAGCCAGGCGTTTTCGCGGCCAGCGGGCACGTTCTCCATCCACGGCATTGCCATCGGGGCGGTCCAGTCGTAGGCGCCGAGGAAGTCGTCCAGGTTCTGCGCGAACCACGCTTCGCTTTCCGGCTGCAGGATCGGCGCGGCGAAGATGTTGCGCGCGGTCTTGATCTTCGGGCCGCGTACCTTGCGTACGCGCGCCGTCAGTTCACTGGTGAAGTCCACCAGGGCGCGGCTCTTGAAGCGAGTCCAGCGCTGCATGGCGGCGGGATCCGCCCGCAGCGCCTCGATGCTGCCGGGCAGGCCGGCCTGGCGGTACGCGGCCAGCGCGCCGGCACTGGCGTCCTCGAAGTCGCTCAGCAGCGCATCGTCGTGGAACAGGATGCCGTCGAAGGCGGCGTGGCGCGCCAGGTCCTCGTACAGGTCGCCGATCCGTGCACGGGCGACCGGATCGAATGGCGACAGGCGCCGGTACTGTTTCGGGTCCACGCTGGTCTGCCCGCTGGCCGGGTCCCAGCGCGTCACGCGCGCGATCGACGGGTCCAGATCGAAGCTGAGCACCGGCATCCACGCATAGACCGCAACGTCGGCACGCCGGGCCAGCTGCCATGCCACCCGGTTGAACAGGTCCGCGCGCATCGGCAGATGGCGGTTGGGAAAGTACAGCGAGCGGATCAGTCCGTCGCCGTCGGGGTCGGCGAAAGCCTGCAGGAAGACCGTGTTGATCTTCATCTCGAAGATCCGCTGCACGAGCTTGTCCAGGTTGCGTTCGAGCTGCGCCGGATCGGGATCGTAGACGTAGTCCAGATCGACATGGGCCAGGCGCATGGTGGGCAGGGCCTGCATATCGACCACCGAGCGCGCGAAGCTGCGCAAGCCGGGATCGTTGGCGACCAGCAGGCGCTGTGCCGACATCAGCCGGTCGACCGTGGCCAGACCGTCCTCCAGCGTGAAGGCCAGGCGATAGCCGTTCTCGCCGATGATCCGCAGCGAGGTGCCGCCTTCCGCCCCGTAGGGCCAGACCCAGGCGCGCACCGGTTTGCCGGTCGCGCGCTCGATCTTCGCGGTGATGCGCTTGACGTCGGCGCCGATCCGTTGCTCGAACGCGGCCTCCGACTCGTAGCGGCCAGTGGTGGGGTCGAACAGACGGGACGACGCGGCCGGCTGGGTGTTGCCCTGGGGATTGGCGACGATGCCGTAGTGCAGGTCATCGGTATGGGCGGCGATTTCGACCAGACCGCTTGCCGCGATCTCGCCCACCTGCTGCCAGGTCAGGAATCGCTCGCGCGCGGTCGGTGCCCCGCCGAAGTCCACCGGCTTGCCCTCGGGCGCGTCCAGCCACGCGCCGACGGGCGCCAGCACGGCGGGCCAGCGGTACGCCTTGAGGATTGGCAGCACGCGCGTGTAGAAGCTGCGGTAGCCGTCGTCGAAGGTGAGCAGCACCGCGCGCTCGGGCAGCGGCGCGCCGCCTTGTTGCGCGGCAAGGATCTGATCGACCGAGACGGCCTGGTAGCCGTTCTCGCGCAGCCAGGCAAGCTGGGCGATCAGATGGTCGGTGCGCACGCTCAGGTAAGCCTGGTCGGCGTCGGCGTCCTCGACATCGTGGTAGCCGAGCACCGCGACGTGATTGCGCGGCCAGGGCTGTTCGGCCCGCTCCACCGGGCGCTCGGCCGGTGCGGTGAAGCGCGGGATGTCCTTGGCGCAGGCGCCAAGCAGGAATGTTGCGCACAGCAGCAGCCACAGCAGCAGGGACCGCCATGCGGCGAGGGACCCGCGCGGCGCCTGCCGGCGACGCGGGGACGAGCAGCACCAATACGGGCGCAGCGTTGTCGCATTCATGACAAGCCTCCGTTCAGAATCGATAAGTCAGGTCGAACACGATGCGCAGTTCGCGCTCGCGCCGGCCGTCGTAGGGGCGGCTGGTGCCGGTCACCGTGGCGCCGACATCGAACACGTCGCTGGTGCGAAAGCGCTGGCCGTAGCCGAGCAGCAGGATCGCGCCGGTGCCGTAGTCGCGCTGGCTGTAGGTACCGGCGCCGGCGAGGAACTGCTGTTCCCAGGCGGTTTCGTAATGGCGATAGAGTGTGTGCGTCAGCCGCAGCGAAGGCAGCACCGTCAGGTCCGCGCGCGGGTTGAAGTACGGTGTGTCGTTGCGGTTGTTGCGCGAGGTCCAGACATCGAGCAGCAGGTCGCCTTTCAGATGGGGAGCGGTATAGACGCGCTGGAAGCCGGTGATGCCGGCCTCCAGCCGGTCGTTGCCGTCGCTGAAGCGCGAGGGCGCCACGGTCAGCATCCATTCGGCGCGCTCGCTGTGGCGCCAGCGTGCATACGCCGATACCGTGTCGGCGTAGATCCCCTGATTGAGCGCGCGCAGCGGCGTGCCGGTCGAGCGGATTGCAGCCGAGGAGCCGACCTGCAGCCGGTCGCCAAGGTCGTATTCCGCCGACAGCCTGGCACCGGGCTTGCCGCCCTGTCCGTAGAAGTGCGTCGACACTTCCCCTTCAACCGTCAGGTCGCGCACGCGCCATTGCGCACCGGCACGGGCCCAGGTGTAGTCCACCGAGCCTTCCTGGAAGCGGCCGGTCGCATATCCCACACCGGCGAAGGCGCGCCAGTCATAGGCGATCGGCGGGCTGTAGAGGATGGACTCGATGCCGAAGTTGCCGTTGCCGACCACCGCGCTGTCGTTGGCCAGACCGCGGTAGCCCTCGATGCGCAGTTCCGACTTGTTGTGCACGCGCCATTCCCGGTCCAGCCGCTGCGCGGAGAGGTCCTCGGGGAAGCGCGCCATGGTGTCGTCGCGCATCAGCTGTGCCTGGCGCCATTCCTGCAGCTCCAGCGCGGCATGTCCCTGCTGTACCTCGACCGACAGGCTGCGCGGCGACAGCGCTTCGGCCAGCTTCAATTCGTTCTCCGCGGCGCGCGGCCAATTGCGGGCGCGATAGACGTCGGCGAGCGCGGCGCGCAGCCCGGTGTGCCCCGGCGCCTTGCGCACCATCTCTTCCAGCCGCTGCTGGGCCTGGACCGTGTCGTCGGCTTGGCGCCGGGCCTGCGCCGCCACCATCTCGGCCTGCAGCCACAGGTCGCTACGCTGGCGCATCGGCTGACCGCGCGTCCACAGCCACGGACGCTGCTCGTCGCGCGCCTGGCGCACGGTGTCGCCAGCCGGGTCGAACGCCTCCGCTTCCGCGAACGCGTAGTACAGGCCGGTCTGCGTCTCCAGCCGCTCCTCGTTGTCGCCGCCGGCCGGCTGGGCATCGAGCACTTGCCGATACAGCGCTTCGGCGCGCTCGGGCTGGCGCAGATACAGATAGGCCGAGGCGACATTGGCCAGCGCATACGCCGGCACCTCGTTGCCCTCCGCCAGCAGCGCCTCGTAGCTGTCGACCAATTCCCGCATCCGCATGCGGGCATGCAGCGCGGCGAGGCGGTCGATGCGCGCACGGCGCAGCAGCGGCGCCCCGCCAGCGCCCATGTCGCGCAGCTGAGGCAGCAGCCGGTCGTAGTTGGCGAGCGCGCGGTCGGCAATCACGAAGCGTTCGGCCTCGCGCCGCGTCGGCATGCGGGCCAGGCGTACCTGCTCGGCGACGGCATCCAGTTGCAGTTCCAGCAGGGTTGGCGCTTCGAACAGGCCCGGTCGCTCCTTCGCCAGCCGCAGGGCGGGCTCGGGAAGACCGGCGCGCTGCAGTGCCCGCACGTACTCGCGCACCACGTCGTCGCGCTGTGGCGCAAGCGAGTGCGCCTGATCGGCTTCGAACAGCGCGTCGTACGGCTGCGCGGCGCGCGTGTAGGCGTAGACGAGCGCCAGGCGCGCGTCTGCGTCGGCCGGCCGGGCCTCCACCTGTTGCTTGCCCAGCGCGACGGCTTCGGCAGCATGGCCGCTGTCGGCCAGCACCAGTATCTCGCCGAGCGCAAAATCGGCGCGGTCCGGGAAGCGCGCCCGGCCTTCTCGATAGCGGGCCAGCGCATCGTCCCAGCGGGCGCTGTCGCGATAGGCGCGCGCAACGGCGGCCAGCGCCGGGGCAGGCGCATCGGACGGCTGGCCCATGGCGTCCCAGGCCTGCAACACCTCGTCGGATCGGCCAGCCCATCCCGCGATGACAATGCGGTCCCATGCCGCCCGGCGGTCTCCGGGATTTGACGCAAGACGCTCGCGCAGCGCCGCGAGCGCACTGTCGTGGTCGCCGGCACGGGCGCGCTGGATCCAGGTGTCGTAGGTCGGATCGGCATGCGCGATGCCGGGCAGGCAGCACAGCGCCGCCGCAACGCCGGCCGCCAGACTGCCGGCGAGCCTTGCGGCCGGCCGGTCGGCCGCATGCCGGCGCGTATTGAGTGAGTCCATTGAAAGCTCCGCAGCCGTCTCTCGAGGAGATGGCCGAACGCTCTCCGCCCGTGTTCGACACGAGGGAGGATGGTTATCGGCTGGAACGCGCGGCACGAGGGCACGGTACCCGGGGCCGTCCGGCCGGCGGGTCGCCGGAGCCGGGTCGGCAGGGGCCCGGCGGGCACCGAAGAACCGCACCGGAAGGCCATTGATCGGACGTAATGGCGTCGTGCTGCCGCAACCCGCTCGCTGGCGGGATGCGGTGCCGCAATAAGCCGCAAAGTGTAGCGAGCGGAGAAATTCGAATTGTTAATGATCTAAAACGGGGAATTGCCGCAATGGAGCCGCCTGAAAAACGCAATGCGGCAATGGCGCGGCGCTTCAATATCGCTGTGCTGGCGGGGATTTGCCCTTGTTTCAAGGGCCAGCGCGGGCGCGGACAACCCTCACCCGATGTCGATTGGATTGCGCAAATTCGCCCGCCATTGCCTTGCGCGTCGTTGTTTTCCAATTGCAAAAAATTGCAAAGGACGGAGTACGGACGCTGCAAGCGGATAAGCCAATTCTCAAACGGCGAGAAGCGAAAAATGCCGGTGCTTTCGTGATGTCGGTTCGCCGAGCACGCCAGCAGACTGGCAATGCAGTCGCCCCCGTCTTTACGCCTTCCGTCTCCTGGTCAGCAATCGCGAGGTTCCATGCCTTCTTTCCAGAACGCCACCTACTTGCCGGCGGCGCTTGCGCGCGGGTTCCAGCAGGGCTTTACGCTGCTCGAACTGATGATCGTGGTCGCGATCATCGGCGTTCTCGCCGCCATTGCGGTGCCGCAGTACCAGGACTACGTCGCCCGCTCGCAGGTCGCGCGCGCCGTCGGCGAGCTGTCGGCCTACCGCGCCGCGTTCGAAGACCGGCTCAATCAGGGGGATGCGACTGTGGACCGCGATGCGCTGGGCTATACCAGCTCGAGCCTGTATCCAGATCCCGCCTTTCCGGTTGCGCTCGCCGAATCGGGGGCCTTGCAATGGTCGGTGACGCTTGGCGCGGCATCGTCGCCGGCGGTGTCCGGATCGATCATTACCGTGGCCCGCGCGGCGGACGGGCAGTGGTCCTGCTCCATCGCGCCGGGGCCTCGCCTGAAGGACAGGCATGTGCCGAAAAGCTGTCCGCTGCGCGCGGGCTGATCCGCCCCTGCAGCTGTGCTGCGGGCAAAGGGCGAACGCATGCTGCCGGGGCGGGCGCTACGCTATCATGCGCGTTTGTCCCGACCCTGCCCGTCATGCCGTTGCGCAGATCCTCTTTCCTCGCGCCGCTTCTGGTTCTGTCGATCTGCGTGCCGCTGCTGGTTTCCCACCACACTCTGCCGCTGTCCACCTTCTACGGGGAGTGGGCGTCCGCGCTCGGTTTCGTGCTCGTCGTGGCGCTGACGCTCGCGGTCAGCCGGCACGAAGAACAAGCTGGGACGGGCGGCTTTCCGCTGGTGGCGCTGGTTCCGCTGTGGCTGATCGTGATGACCATGGTGGGCTGGGCCTGGCGCGGGCACGACATCACGGGCAGCGCAGCAATGACCGCCATCGCGCTGCTGCTCGCCACCGCCGTCATGATGGCCGGGTATCGCCTGCGCAGCGCCATGTCGGCGCAGGCCGCAATGGATACGGTTGCCACCGCGTTGCTGGTAGCCGGGCTGCTGGGCACGGTCGCCCAATGGGTGCAGGTGTTTCGCCTCGAACCCTACAGCTGGCAACTGGTGTCCGAGTATTTCTACGACAGCAATCGCCGCCTGTGGGGCAACCTGAACCAGCCCAATCATCAGGCGACCGTGCACGGCCTCGCGCTCGCCGCGTCGGTGTGGCTCGTCAGCCGGGGCAAGCTGCGTGTCACCCCCTGGCTGGTCGCCGTGGCGCTGATCGAAACCGGCGTGGTGTTGTCTGGTTCGCGCACCGGCGTGCTGCATGTCGGCATTGCCGCGCTGTACGCGCTGGTCGCGGCCTGGCAAGCCCGCAAAGCGCCGCGCTGGGCGGCTTTGATGGCCCGCCCTGTCGGCCTTGTATTTGCGGCCGCCGCCCTGGTCTCGCTACTGATGCTGATGCAGCCCGCCATCCGCAATGCCGGCCAGGTGCTCGGCTGGCAGCTGTTCGACACGGTCGCGCAATTGCAGGCGGCCGACCAGACCTCCGCCCGGCAAGCCCTGTGGGGACATGCGTGGGCCATGTTCCGTGCGCACCCCTGGCTGGGGGTGGGTTGGGGCGAGTTTGGCTGGGCGCAGTTCCAGCAGCTCGACCGGCTCGGCATCACCGTGGAGATGTCGCTGCACGCGCATAACGCGGTGCTCGACCTCCTTGCAAAGACCGGGGTAGCGGGCAGCGCCGGCGTGATTGTCGGGCTGGCATGGTGGTTCTGGCGGGTGGTGCGCTGCCGGCTGTGGCGGGCAGCGGAGGAAGAGACCGCGTCCGCGGCGCTGGCGCTGACCTGGCTGGCGATGCTGTGCGGGCATTCGATGCTCGAGTACCCGCTGCATTACCTCTATTTCCTGTTGCCGTTCTGCCTGCTGCTGGGCTGGCTGGAGCCGGCCGCGCTGACGCTGCCCATGCAGCGGGGCACCGGCAGGGCCGCGGTTGCCGTGTTTGTGGCGGTCGCGGCGGTGGTGCTCGCCGTGCTGTGGCAGGACTATCGGCGCGTCGAAGCAGCCGAATACGCCGAGCGCGGCGCGGAAACCCGCTTGCCGCTGCCACGGCTGCTGCTGCGCCCGTATGCGATGGCGAACCTGGCCGAGCGTGCCGAGCTGGCCCCGGAGAACGCGAGCCGATGGCTGGAGCCGCATATCCGGGCGGTGCACCTGCTGCCCACGCCCACCATGATCGGCCGCACCGCATGGCTCTTTGCGCTGCAGGGGGACGAGCAGGAGGCGCGCCGCTGGCTGGAGCGCCTGCGGTTCTATTACAGCGGCGACGAGGCGGCGCAATTGGGCCGGGTAGCCCGGTTCTGCCAACAGACGCAGGCGGCGGCGCGTCCGGAGGCGTTCTGCGCCTGGGTCAGCCGCCAGGCCGTGCGGTAGGTCGCATTTCTCTCCCCCGAAAGTTGGTCGCGTTTCGCGGCAGCAACCCAGCGGCCATTCTCTTGCCCAGGAATGAACGCTAAGCGCCACTTCAACCCTCTGCGGGATACGTAACTCGAGTAACACCCCCCTAGACTGCCCCCGTTCGCTGTCCGAAGCTGTCCGACATGTTGGGGGTAGTCGATGAAGGTGTCCAGGCGTGTGGCGGGAAGCCTGCTGGTGCTCGGCGTAGCGGCCGTGCTCGGGACCGAGGTCTTTGCGAGGGCGGCGCTCGGCCTGGGCGACCCGCCGTTGTATCAGGCCGACCCTGAAATCGAATATCTGCTGCAGCCGAACCAGAATGTCAGGCGGTTCGGCCATCTCTATCATGTGAACCAGTACAGCATGCGGTCGGCCGATTTCCCGGCCGCGCCGCAGGCCGGGGAACGCCGAGTGCTCGTCTTCGGCGATTCCGTCGTCAACGGCGGCGCCAGGGTGGACCAGACTCGCCTTGCCACCGAGCAGGTGCGCAACCGGCTGGGCGGCGCTGGCGGGCCGGCGACGGTTGGCAATGTCGCGGCGTTCAGCTGGGGGCCAGGCAACTGGCTGGCCTACGCCCGGCGCCACGGCTTCTTCGGCGCCGATACCGTGATCGTCGTGGTCAACGCTGCCGACTACGGGGACGTGCCGACTTTCGCGCCGCTCGATCCCGACACGCATCCGTCGCGGCGGCCCATCTCCGCACTGGTGGAAGGGGCGACACGCTATCTGCCCGAGTTCCTGGGGCTGGATTCGGCCGCGCCGCTGCCACCGCCGGCCGTCAGAGAGCAGGACCGGGAGGCGTCGCTGCGGGATTTCGACGAACTGCTCGCCATGGCCCAGGCCGCTGGCGTCAAGGTCCGTCTGGTCCAGCACTTCCAGCGCCACGAGCTCGATGCCCCCGAGACGCCGGCAGGGCTGCAGGCCTTCGCCCGCCTATGCGAGCAGCGGCAGATTCCGGTGGTCAGCCTGCGCGACGCCGAAGCGCGCTCGCGCGACATCGCCTATCTCGACGAGATCCACCTGACCGAGGCAGGACAGGACATCCTGGCCGAGGGGCTGATGACGGCGCTGGACGATTCCGTAACCCAGTTGAGCGCGATGCGCTGATCCTTGCGGCACCGCTGCGCCGTCAGTCGCGCGCCGCCACCCAATCCCCCGACTTGCCGCCGTGCTTCTCCAGCAGGCGGATATCGCCCATCGTCATGCCCCGGTCCACCGCCTTGCACATGTCGTAGATGGTCAGCAGTGCGACCTGCACGCCGGTCAGCGCTTCCATCTCGACGCCGGTCTGGCCACGCGTTTCCGCGCGGACGGTACAGCGGACGGTGCTGGCGGTCTCGTCCAGCGCAAAGTCGAGCGCCACCTTGGTCAGCGCCAGCGGGTGGCACAGCGGAATCAGGTCGGCGGTGCGCTTGGTTGCCATGATGCCGGCGATACGGGCGATGCCGAGTACGTCGCCCTTCTTCGCGGTGCCGTCGCGCACCAGCGCGAAGGTGGCGGGCGCCATCGCGATGGTGCCGGTGGCGATGGCGACGCGGTGGGTCGCCTCCTTGGCGCCGACGTCGACCATATGGGCCTGACCGGCGGTATCGAAGTGGGTGAGGTTGGTCATGGGAATGAATCCAGGAGGGCGAGAGCGGCGCCGGAGACAGCGCGCAAAACAGAGCCGAAGGGCGACGCTGTAGACAGCGGCGGACGCCGGTCCGCAAGGGACCGCGCAAGGGGCGGCACGGCCTTTGCGGAACGGTAGCCGAGGGCCGCTATCATAGCAACATGCTTGCCCACCGCCCCGCAGCCCATCGTCTCTTCGCCTTTGCCGCCAGGCGTGCCCGCGACGGCGTCCCGACGCCGGCGCCGCAGCGGCCGGTGCAGGCGGCGATGCCACGCCTGCTGCGGCAGTCGGTGGCCGTGCTGCTCGCGCTGAGCGTGGCGTTGCCCGCGTGGCCGCAGGCCAGCGCGGTGGCGCCATTGCCCGGCTTGTCGCTGGATCCGGACGGGGCCAACGACCAGGTGTTCGACAACCTCAATCGCAGCGTCCGCGCCGGTCAGCAATCGGAATTCGGGCTGCGCAATCCGAACCCGGTCGTTGAGAGCAACGGCATCCAGCTGCCGGACATGGGCGACCCGTCCACCGCCTCGCTGTCGCCCGACATGGAGAAGCGGCTGGGCGACCGCATCATGCGTGATATCCGGCGTGATCCGCAGTACGTCGGCGATGCGCTGCTGGCCGACTATCTGAACGCACTGGGCTACCGGCTGATCCACGCGGCGCGACGGCAGAACCTCGCTGGCACTGGTGGCGGCGGCACCTTCGCCTCCGGTTTCGAGCTGTTCGCCATCCGCGACCGCACCATCAATGCCTTTGCGCTGCCAGGCGGCTATATCGGCGTGCACACCGGGTTGCTGGTGCAGTCGGAGACCGAGTCGGAACTGGCGTCGGTGGTCGGCCACGAGATCGGTCACGTGACGCAGCGGCATATCGCGCGCGGCATCGGCAGCAGCGACCAGTCGATGTGGATCGCATTGGCGTCGATGGTGCTCGCGGGCCTGGCGGCAACCGCGAGCCCCGATGCCGCTGCCGCGGTGGCGATGGGAGGGCAGGGTGCCGCGCTCGCCCATCAATTGTCGTTTTCGCGCGGTGCCGAGCGCGAGGCGGACCGGGTCGGCTTCCAGATCCTGTCGGCGGCGGGCTTCGACCCGCAAGGCATGCCGGACTTCTTCCGGCGCCTGCAGCGGGTCACGGGCATCTCCGAGAATGCGGTTCCCGGTTACGTGCGCACCCACCCGCTGACGTCGGAGCGGATCGCGGACATGCAGGACCGCGCCAGCCACATCCCCGAGCGCAAGGTCCCGAGCACGCCAGAGTACGAATTCGCACGCGCACGGGCCCGGGTGCTGCAGGAGTCCAATCCGAGCGACATCCAGAATGCGCGCGCCGCGATGGAAGCGCAGCTTGCCGGCGCCTCCCCGATGCGGCGTCCCGCGCTCTACTACGGCATCGCGCTGGCCGAGCAGCGGCTGGGACGGCTGGCGCAGGCCGAGCAGGCGCTGGCGGAGGCGCGGCGCCTGTACGGCAATATTCCCGGGGTGACGTCCGGCAGTCCGATGCTCGACGTGATGACGAGCGAGCTGGCCCGCGCCAGGGGCCGGGTGCCGGAAGCGCTGGCCCAGGCACAGGCCTCGATGCGCGCCTTCCCGCTGTCGCGGGCCGTCGCGCTGAGCTACGCGGAAACGTTGCTGGGAGCCGGGCGCGGCAACGAACTGGTGGAATTCCTGCGCGCCCGCACCCGCGAGGAAGGCTCCCGGGCCGAATGGTGGGAGCTGCTCGCCCGCGCGTATGCGGCGCAGGGCAAGCGCGTGCAGCAGCATCAGGCACTGGCGGAGAAGTACGTGCGCGACGGCGCGTGGCAGGCGGCCATCGAACAGCTGCGCATCGCGCGCAATGCCGGCGACGGCGACTTCTATACCCTGTCCGAGGTCGATGCCCGCCTGCACCAGCTGGAGCGGCAATACCGGGAGGAGCGACAGGACGACAAGGGCTTGCCGAACTGAGCGGCAGTCGCGTCAATTGGCCGGCTCTGTGGCCGGCCCTGCGGCCGGGGCCGGCTTGCGCACGAAGCCGTAGCGACGTGGCACGTCGTCTGCGGCGATCGGTTCGATCGACAGCTCCAGTCCCGGCAGGCGCAGGCGGCCCAGTTCCGCACCGCATGCCTCGCCATGCCACTGGCACAGCGCGGTGAAGCCGTCCAGGTCGTGGTCATGCAGCAGCGCCGCGTGTGTTCCGGTTTCGCCTTCCACTTCACCCGCCATCACCACGTTGCCCTGCTCGTCGACATGGCAGGCCGAGGCCGTAAAGGCGCGATCGGTGGTGGTGCGCAGCGCGTCGCCGTGCAGGCGCAGGATCCAGGGGGAGTAGTCCAGCGCGACGAAGACACGTTGCGGACCGTTCTGGAAATACCAGGCGCCGCTGTCGTCGCGCAGGTAGTTGCGCTCGATGAAGGCGATCAGCGCGGGCAGCCGGATGGGGTCGCCGGACAGGCCGTTCTGCTGGGCGTACTCGTTGCGCAGCCGCCATTGTCCGCGCCGGTCCAGTCCCAGCCAGCCGTAGCAATACGGCACGTTCGGCCAGCGGGCCATCGCTTGCTTGACGATATCGTCCATTGCCTGGTCTCCGGTTGCGTCGCGACGACGGGCGGTCTCAAATCCCGCGTCCGTCTCGGTCGAGGCTGTCGAAAAAGCCGAGGATGCGCTGGGGCAGCCAATCGGCGGCGCCGGGCAGCACGCCGGCCTGCTCCAGCGACCGTGCCGGGATGCGGATCACCGGCAGATGCCGGCGCCAGCCTGACGGCGGGGTCAGGAAGCCGACATGGCCGCCGTGCTCGGGCTGGTCCAGCACGATGTCCGCGCTGACCTCGCCCGGACCAGGCAGATGACGCCCCGGCAGGAAGGGGTCGTTGCGTGCGTTGAGCACCAGCGTCGGCACCGCCACCGCACGCAGCACCGGTTTGCTGGCCGCCCGCGCCCAGTAGTCGTCGGTGTCCCGAAACCCGTGCAGCGGTGCGGTGACCACGTTGTCGAAGGCGTACAGGTCGCGGCTCGCCATCAGGGCGTGGCGGTCGAACAGACCCGGATACTGCGCCAGCTTGGCCAGCGACTTGCGCTTGAGCGTGCGCAGGAACATCCGGGTGTAGACCATGTTGAAACCGGCGGACAGGGCCGCGCCGCCGGCAGCCAGGTCCAGGGGCGCGGACACGGAGGCTGCCGCCCGCAGATAGCGCGCGCTGCCGCCCGCCTCGCCCAGATAGCGCAGCAGCGCATTGCCGCCCAGCGAGATACCGACCGCATAGAGCCGGCGCCGCGCACCGTGCCGTTC
Source organism: Cupriavidus sp. AU9028 (assembly GCF_019795295.1). Classification (GTDB taxonomy): domain Bacteria; phylum Pseudomonadota; class Gammaproteobacteria; order Burkholderiales; family Burkholderiaceae; genus Cupriavidus. The sequence goes on from NZ_JAIMCG010000001.1 coordinate 73,081, forward strand.
ACGCAGCCGCTGCAGGATCCAGCCGATCTCTTCGTAGTCGCCGGAATGATAGAAGCGCGGCGCCAGGTTCAGCTCGCCGGAGCAGCCGCGGAAATGCGGGATCACGCCCTGCCAGCCGCGCGGGGCCAGCGCCTGCATCAGCGACTGCGCATAATGGCTGCGGGAGTCGCCCTCGAGCCCGTGGAACATCACCAGCAGCGGCGCATCGGCCGCGGCGGGGTGGGTGGTCCAGTCGAGGTCGATGAAGTCGCCGTCGGGTGTGTTCCAGCGTTCCCGGCGGAAGGATACGCGCTGCCGGCGCACCAGGCGGGCCGGGATGATGGTCTGCGCGTGGCCGTCGCGCAGCCACCACGGCATGCTCCGCCCGGCGCCGAACGAGGCGGCGGCATCGGCGCGGTCGGCCACGGTGGCGAGCAGGGAGTCTGGCGAGCGGTCGGTCAGGCGGGGCATCGGCAGCGGCGGCGCAAGGGCAAGCCCGCGCCCGGGGCGAGCGGAGTCAGTGCAGCGCCTGCTTCGAGGTGGCGGTCGAGATGGCCACCCGGGCGGCGTTGGCCTGGCTGCAATGGATATGGGCGATACGCCAGCCTTCGTGGTTCTGCATCAGCACGTAGGTGGTATGGACGTAGAGATCGGCCTCGACCCGGTTGGCGCCGAAGCGCAGCGCCTCCGTCACGTCGAAGATCGACACGCCAAGGGTCGAATGGCTGCTGGTTTCGAGCACGTCGATCAGGATCGGCTGCCGCTCCAGCATCTCCAGGAACATCTGCCGCAGCGGCTCATGCCCGATCAGTCGTTTGCCGTCGGGCATCACGCAGGTAATCGAGTCCTCGTCCAGCCACAGGCGCAACGCGCCGTCGGCGTCGCGCATCTTCAGGGCTTCGCGGAAGGCTTCGACGATGTCTTCTGCGGAATCGAACAGGCGGGCAAAGCGTGGCATGGAGGAATCGGTCGTTGCGGGGGCGTTTGCGACGCCAGGCGGTTGGACGCAGGAAGAGGCTTCAGGGGCGCTGCAGCAGCCTGCGCAGCTCGACGAACACCATTTCGGGCTCGATACCACGCAGGCAACGGAGGTGACTCAACGGGCACTCCCGCTCGAAACACGGGCTGCACTCGAGCTGGAGCCACATGATACTCGCAGCTTGTGACAGCGGGGGCGTATGGCGCGGGTCGCTCGAACCGAACACAGCCACCTGTGACCGGTTCAGCGCGGCGGTGACGTGCATGAGCCCCGAGTCATTGCAGACGGCTGCTTCCGACATGGCCAGCAGGTCGATCGCATCGTCCAGCGAGGTCTGCCCGCACAGGTTGCGCACGAACGGCGCCTCCTGGCAGATCGCGTCCGCGGTTTCCGCATCCTTGGCCGAGCCCAGGGCGACGATCTGCGCATAGGGGAAGGAGCGGCGCAGCATCTGCGCGAGCGCGGCGAAGTGCGAGGCCGGCCAGCGCTTGGCCGGGCCATACTCCGCGCCTGGGCAGAAGGCGATCAGCCGCGTATTGGCGGAGACGCCGAAGCGTTCGGCGGTGCGCGCCAGGCGCACCGGGTCGACGCGCAGCCTGGGGTCAGGCAGCGACTCCGGCAGCCGGGCGCCGGGCTTGAGCGCCAGCCGCGCGTAGTGCTCGACCATCGGCGGCCGGTTCTTGCGCGGCGGGTTGGCATGGCGCACGTTCAGCAGCCCGAAGCGCGCTTCCCCGCGGTAGCCGACCCGCAGCGGTATCCCGGCCAGCCACGGAATCAGCGCGGATTTGACCGAGTTGGGCAGCACATAGGCGACGTCATAGCCTTCGTTCTTCAGCTGCTGGGCAAACAGCAGCCGGGCGGACAGCTGCAGCTTGCCGTGCGCGAGCTCGCTGGGAAAGACACGGCCGACCTCCGGCATGCGGGCGAGCACCGGCGCCACCCACTTGGGGGCCAGGACATCGATGACGATCCTGGGGTACCGCTGCTTGAGCAGCGCGAACATGGGCTGTGCCATCAGGGCGTCGCCAATCCAGTTGGGGGCGATGACGAGGGCTTTCTTCATGGGCAATACTTGGCCGCCGCCGCATCACGGCGGGTCGGTCGAAAATGGCTGCGCTGCCGGGGGCCTGCGGGGCCTGGCAACAGCCGGGAGCGAGCCCGGCATGAACGAACCCCGGCGGGCGGCGGGCCGCGCCGGGGTCTCGGTGGAGGAACGAGCCGCCGTGCCGCCCGGACAGGGGCAGGGGCGGCGACGGGCGCAGGCCCGCGCAGGTTCAGTGGTGACCCTTCAGGACCACGCCTTCCTTCAGCTTGTACACCGTGCCGCAGTACGGGCACTTGGCCTGGCCGGTATCGCCGATATCCAGGAACACGCGCGGATGGTAATTCCACGCGGGCGTATTCGGGGTAGGGCAGTGCAGTGGCAGGTCTTCGGCGCCAATCTCTACGGCTTGTACGGTCTGGGTCATGGTGTTGCGTTTCGATGCGGCAGCGCCGCGACGGTTCGGTTGGATGGGGGTTATCGTTTTTCGTGCAGCCTGATGCCGGGCCTCATACGTGCGTCAGCCAGTGCCGGTACTTCTCGTCATTGCCGCCGACCGCGGAGAAGAAGGCGTCCTGGATCTGCTTCGTGATCGGCCCGCGCCGGCCTTCGCCGATGATGCGGTCGTCCAGTTCGCGGATCGGCGTCACCTCGGCGGCAGTACCGGTGAAGAAGGCTTCGTCGGCACAGTAGACCTCGTCCCGCGTGATGCGCTTCTCGCGCACCTCGATCCCCAGGTCGCGGGCAATCGTCAGCGTCGCGTCGCGGGTGATGCCGTCCAGGCAGGACGCCAGGTCCGGGGTATAGATCACGCCATTGCGCACGATGAAGACGTTCTCGCCGGAGCCCTCGCTGACGTAGCCATCGGTGTCGAGCAGCAGCGCCTCGTCGTAGCCCAGGCCGGTCGCTTCCTGGTTGGCCAGGATCGAGTTGATGTAGTAACCGCTCGCTTTCGCCCGGACCAGCGACACGTTGACGTGGTGGCGGGTGAACGAGGAGGTCTTGACGCGGATGCCGCGCTCCATGCCTTCCTCGCCCAGGTAGGCGCCCCACGGCCAGGCCGCGATGGCGACGTGGATGGTGTTGCCGCGTGCGGAGACGCCCAGCTTTTCCGAGCCGATCCACACCAGCGGGCGGATGTAGCAGGACTCCAGCCGGTTGGCGCGCACCACCTCGCATTGGGCCGCTTCGAGCGTGGCCTGATCGAACGGGATCTCCATCTGGAAGATCTTGGCCGAGTTGAACAGCCGCCGGGTGTGCTCTTTCAGGCGAAAGATCGCCGTGCCGGCCGGGGTCTTGTACGCCCGCACGCCCTCGAACACGCCCATGCCGTAGTGCAGGGTGTGCGTCAGCACGTGGATTTTGGCGTCGCGCCACTCGATCAGCTTGCCGTCCATCCAGATCTTGCCGTCACGATCGGCCATCGACATGCTCGTCTCCCGCGAAATCATCAAACGATGCAAAGGCAACATTGTAAGCCCGGGCATCCCGGGTGCCAACGCAGGACGATGCCACCGGACGGCGCCGACCGGCAGCCAGGCGTTCCCTTTATGCTCCTCGGGCATACCTTAAGTGAAACTTGATCGTTGGTGATGTGGCGGTTGCTTGGTATCGTACTTGCTATTGGCGTACGGTGGCCCAGGTGCCGCTGCTGCCGCTGTTCAACCGCATACCCGATCACTGCCGTCATGATTCGTACCGCCCTTCGCCTTGCCGCTCTTGCCACCATCGGTCTTTCTGCCGCCGCGCCCGCCGCCGCCGAGGATGCGGCGCACTGGCCCGGCAACAAGCCGGTCACGATCCTGATGGGCTTTACCGCAGGGTCGGGCGTCGATATGGTCGGCCGCATCCTGCAGCAGTCGCTGCAGCAGTCGCTTGGCACCACCATCGTCTACGACTACCGGCCGGGCGCGGGCGGCAATGTGGCGTCGGAAGTGGTCGCCAATGCACGCCCGGACGGCCATACCCTGCTGCTTGGCACCGCTGCCACGCACGGCATCAACCCGGCGCTGTACAAGACGCTGCCGTTCAATGCCGCCACGGACTTCACCCCGATTGCCCCGCTGGTCGAGGTCTCCAACGTACTGACCGTCAATCCGGCAGTGATCGACGTCAAGACAGTCAAGGAATTCATCGCCAAGGTGAAGGCCAACCCCGGCAAGTACAACTATGCGTCGACCGGCAACGGCACCGGCACCCACCTGGCGTTCGCCGAGTTCAACGCACGCGCCGGCCTCGACATGGTGCACGTGCCCTACAAGGGCGGCCCCGATGCGCTGCAGGCGGTGGTCAAGGGCGAGGTCTGCTGCATCTTCAACCAGGTGCAGAGCGTGCTGCCGCAGTATCAGGCCGGCAAGGTCCGGCTGCTGGGCGTGACCACGGCCAAGCGGGTACCGGTGATCCAGGACGTGCCGACGATCGCCGAGAGCGGCGTGCCGAACTACAACAGCACCATCTGGTTTGGGCTGTTCGGGCCGAAGGGCCTGGATCCGCAGATCACCCGCAAGATCAATGACGCGGTTCGCGTCGCGCTGGAAAACCCGGCGCTGCGCCAGCGACTGCTGGACGCCGGCAACACGCCGCGCGTGGAGTCGGTGGAGCAGTTCCAGGCAACGGTGAAGAACGACCGGGAGAAGTGGGCGAAGGTGGTGAAGACGGTGGGGGCATCGATCGATTGATGCGTTGGTTTGGGGGCGAGCGCTCGAATGCCCTCTCCCCGACCCTCTCCCGCAAGCGGGAGAGGGGGAACACCGACGGTCTGCTCCCCTCGCCCGCTCGCGGGAGAGGGGCCGGGGGAGAGGGCCAGGGTGCGCAAGCATCCCGGAAATGCCTTCCGAGCCCTCGAAATAACCAGTTAAGCCCCCACTTAACTACCAACGCGCCGGCGGCCATCCCCCTATAATGGTGCCCTTGCCCGCCGCCCGCTCGCGGCGGCGCGCCTGCCGGCCGCGGGGCGACGGTGTTCGCCGCATCCGATGAGGCCAGGCGGGTCTTGCTCGTGCCTGCCCCATGACTTCCCCCCAGCCTTCGGCCTTGCCGCGCTTGTGGCAAAGCCTTTGGTACCGCCTTTGGCTCCGTTACCCCACCGCCGAGCGCGCCGGCTTCCTCGAAGGCTTGCGCCGCTTTGCGCCGGCGCTGCCCGCTACCTTCTCCTGGGGGCTGGTCACCGGCGTGGCGATGAGCAAGTCGGCGCTGACCGTGCCCGAGGCGATCGGCATGAGCCTGCTGGTCTACGCCGGGTCGGCGCAGCTGGCGGTGCTGCCGCTGTTTGCCGCGGGCATGCCGCTGTGGACGGTCTGGCTGACGGCGCTGGTCGTCAACCTGCGCTTCGTCATCTTCAGCGCCGCGCTGCAGCCCCACTTCAGCCACCTGCCGCTGTGGCGTCGCACCATCCTCGGCTCGTTCAACGGCGATCTGCACTTCGTCTTCTTCATGCAGCGCTATCCCTCCACCGCGCGCGAGCCGGGGAAAGAGGGCTTCTTCTGGGGCATGGCACTGGTCAACTTCGCCATGTGGCAGGTCGCCTCGATCGCCGGCATCCTGCTGGCCAGCCTGTTCCCCGACGCCTGGGGCCTCGCGCTGGCCGGCACGCTCGCGCTGATCCCGATCATGATTTCCACCATCAGCTCGCGCTCCCTGCTGATGGCGGTCTTCGTCTCGGCGGTGCTCGCGCTGCTGTTCTTCGACTTGCCCTACCGGCTGGGACTGGTGGTGGCAGTGACCGGGGCGATCGCCGCCGGCATGGCCAGCGATGCCCTGATGGCGCGCGCCACGCTGGGCCGCATCGGCCGGCGCGGAGAGCGTCGATGAGCCATCTCGAGATCTGGGTCGCGCTGGTTGGCATGGCGGTGGTCACCATCGTGACCCGCGCCTTCTTCCTGATGGCAGGCGAGCGGGTGACGCTGCCGGATCGGGTACAGCGGGCGCTGCGGTATGCCCCGGCGGCGGCGCTGGCCGCCATCATCCTGCCGGACCTGATGACCTGGCAGGGCCATTTCACCGCCGGTCTGGAAAACCACAAGCTGCTGGCCGGCATCGCCGCCGCGCTGTTCTACCTGGCCACGCGCAAGATGCTCGGGATGATCGCGGTCGGCATGGCGGTCTATACCGCGCTGCGGCTGCTGACCTGACCGCGGCGGGCCTTGTGTGCCCGAGCGGACACGGGAACGCGGCCGTGCGCGGTGCCGCGCCCGCTCCGGCCGCAAAAGGGGGGCGTCATTCAGGTAAAATGAGGACTTTTCAGAACCGTCCCCCGCCAGAGCCATGACCTCCGTGCTGCGTCTTACCGATCTGATTTCCCAGGGCAAGCTGTCCGGCAAGCGTGTTTTCATCCGCGCCGACCTCAATGTGCCGCAGGACGACGCAGGCAATATCACCGAAGACACCCGCATCCGCGCCTCGGTGCCCGCGATCCGCGCGTGCCTGGATGCCGGCGCCGCGGTCATGGTGACCTCGCACCTGGGCCGTCCCACCGAAGGCGACTTCAAGCCCGAGGATTCGCTGGCGCCGATCGGCAAGCGGCTGTCCGAGCTGCTGGGCACCGACGTCCGCCTGGCGCAGAACTGGGTCGATGGCGTCGACGTCGCCCCGGGCCAGGTCGTGCTGCTGGAGAACTGCCGCGTCAACAAGGGCGAGAAGAAGAACAGCGACGAACTCGCGCAGAAGATGGCGAAGCTGTGCGATGTCTATGTCAACGACGCGTTCGGTACCGCGCATCGCGCGGAAGCCACCACCCACGGGATCGCCAAGTACGCCCCGGTGGCCTGTGCCGGTCCGCTGCTGGCCGCTGAAATCGACGCGCTGGGCAAGGCGCTGGGCCAGCCGCAGCGCCCGCTGGTGGCGATCGTCGCCGGCTCCAAGGTGTCGACCAAGCTGACCATCCTCAAGTCGCTGGCCGACAAGGTGGACAACCTGGTGGTGGGCGGCGGCATCGCCAACACCTTCATGCTGGCTGCCGGCCTGAAGATCGGCAAGTCGCTGGCCGAAGCCGATCTGGTCGCCGACGCCAAGGCCATCATCGACATGATGGCTGCGCGCGGCGCCTCGGTACCCATCCCGGTCGACGTGGTCTGCGCCAAGGAATTCAGCGCGACCGCGGCAGCCACCGTCAAGGACGTGGCCGACGTCGCCGACGACGACATGATCCTCGACATCGGCCCGCGCACCGCGGCGATGCTGGCCGAGCAGCTGAAGGCGGCCGGCACCATCGTCTGGAACGGCCCGGTCGGCGTGTTCGAATTCGACCAGTTCGGCGAAGGCACGCGCGTGCTGGCACAGGCCATCGCCGACTCGAAGGCGTTCTCCATCGCGGGTGGCGGCGATACGCTGGCCGCGATTGCCAAGTACGGCATTGCCGACCGCGTCGGCTATATCTCGACCGGCGGCGGCGCCTTCCTCGAATTCCTCGAAGGCAAGACGCTGCCGGCCTTCGAAGTCCTGGAGCAACGCGCCGCCGGCTGAACGGGCAAGGCGCGGCCAGCCCCGGCCGCCATCGCCCCCGCCACGCGCCCCCGCCAAGGACAAGGAATCGAGATGACCCGCTCCACCAAGATCGTCGCCACCATCGGCCCCGCCTCCAGCACGCTGGAAATGCTGACCCGCATGATCGCGGCCGGCGTGGACGTGGTGCGGCTCAATTTCTCCCATGGCACCGCCGAGGACCACATCGAGCGGGCCCGGCTGGTTCGGGAGGCGGCGCAGTCGTGCGGCCGCGAAGTGGCGATCATGGCCGACCTGCAGGGTCCGAAGATCCGCGTCGGCAAGTTCGAGGAGGGCAAGGTCAGCCTGAAGACCGGCGACGCCTTCGTGCTCGATGCCGACTGCAAGCTCGGCAATCAGGAGCGCGCCGGCCTGGATTACCGCGACCTGCCGCGTGATGTCGGCCCGGGCGACCTGCTGCTGCTCAATGACGGCCTGATCGTGCTGGAAGTCGATCGCGTGATCGGCAACGAGATCTTCACCACCGTCAAGGTTGGCGGCGACCTGTCCAACAACAAGGGCATCAACCGCCAGGGCGGCGGGTTGTCGGCGCCGGCGCTGACGGCCAAGGACATGGACGACATCAAGACCGCGATGGCGCTGGGCGCCGACTATATCGCGGTCAGTTTCCCCAAGAACGCCACCGACATGGAAATGGCGCGGCAGCTGGCGGCCGTCGCCGGCCAGCAGTTCGGCCACAAGGCGCGCATGATCGCGAAGATCGAGCGTGCCGAGGCGATTCGGCCGGGCGTGCTGGAGGAAATCCTGGCGGCGTCGGACGGCATCATGGTGGCGCGCGGCGACCTCGCCGTCGAGGTGGGCAACGCGGCGGTACCGGCGCTGCAGAAGCGCATGATCCGGCTGGCGCGCGAAGCCAACAAGCTGGCCATCACCGCGACACAGATGATGGAGAGCATGATCGTCAACCCCGTGCCGACGCGCGCGGAGGTGTCGGACGTCGCCAACGCGGTGCTGGACGGCACCGACGCGGTGATGCTGTCGGCGGAGACCGCTGCCGGCCGCTATCCCGTGGAGACCGTCGAGGCGATGGCGGCGGTGTGCATCGAGGCCGAGAAGTCCGAGGTCGTGCAACTGGACACCGACTTCCTGAACCAGACCTTCACCCGCATCGACCAGTCGATTGCGATGGGGGCGCTATTCACCGCCTATCATCTGCAAGTGAAGGCCATTGCCGCGCTGACCGATTCCGGCGCCACTGCGCTGTGGATGAGCCGTCACCGCATCCATGTGCCGATCTACGCGATGACGCCGAACCTGGCCTCGCAGCGCAAGATGCAGCTGTATCGCAATGTGGTACCGCTGGCGCTCGAATCGAGTACCGACCGGGACACCGCGCTGGAGCAGGCGGAGGAATTGTTGCTGGCCCGCGGCGTGGTGCAGCGCGGGGACTTCATCGTATTGACGATCGGCGAGCCGATGGGGCAGCCCGGCGGCACCAATACGCTAAAGATTGTGCGAGTGGGTTTGTAATGCAGCAGCAAGCGCGCCGAACGCTGCCGAACGAAGGCGGCCGCCGGCACGATCGACACGGTGCGGCGGGAAATACAGCGAAAGGCCGGGGGCGGTCCAGTGGACGGCCCGGCAAGCCCGAATGACACGAGAGGAATCGCAGCGCGCGCCGAGCGCGGCGCCGCAGCGGCATAACAAGGGCGAATCCAGGGCGGCAGCCAGCATCGCCGTCCGCGGCCACTCAATACGACACTACAGAACACCCATTCTTTTTTCAGGAGTCTGACATGCCACTCGTTTCGATGCGCCAGCTACTCGACCACGCCGCGGAGAACGGCTACGGTCTGCCGGCATTCAACGTCAATAATCTGGAACAGGTGCAGGCGATCATGCAGGCGGCGGACGAGGTCAACGCGCCGGTGATCATGCAGGCTTCGGCCGGCGCCCGGAAGTATGCAGGCGAGCACTTCCTGCGTCACCTGATCGAGGCGGCCGTGGAAGCGTATCCGCATATCCCCGTCGTGATGCACCAGGACCACGGCCAATCGCCGGCGATCTGTCAGGGCGCGATCGACCTGGGCTTCTCGTCGGTGATGATGGACGGCTCGCTGCGCGAGGACGGCAAGACCCCGGCGGAATACGACTACAACGTCGAAGTGACCCGCAAGGTTGTGCAGATGGCCCACGCCGTCGGCGTGACCGTGGAAGGCGAACTGGGCTGCCTCGGTTCGCTGGAAACCGGTGAGGCGGGCGAGGAAGACGGCATCGGCGCGGAAGGCAAGCTCGACCACTCGATGCTGCTGACCGACCCCGAGCAGGCCGCCGACTTCGTCAAGGCCACCCAGCTGGATGCCCTCGCGATTGCCATCGGCACCTCGCACGGCGCCTACAAGTTCACCCGCAAGCCCACGGGCGACATCCTGGCGATCAGCCGCATCAAGGAAATCCACGCTCGCATCCCCAACACCCACCTGGTGATGCACGGCTCGTCGTCGGTGCCGCAGGAACTGCTGGAAGAGATCCGCCAGTTCGGTGGCGACATGAAGGAAACCTACGGCGTGCCGGTCGAGGAAATCCAGGAAGCGATCAAGTACGGCGTGCGCAAGATCAATATCGACACCGATATCCGCCTGGCCATGACCGGTGCGATCCGCCGCTTCTTCGTCGAGAACCCGAGCAAGTTCGACCCGCGCGAATACCTGAAGCCGGCCCGCGAGGCGGCCAAGCAGGTCTGCAAGGCGCGCTATGTCGCCTTCGGCTGCGAAGGCCAGGCCGGCAAGATCAAGCCGGTTTCGCTGACCGACATCGCCGGCCAGTACAAGTCGGGCGCGCTGGCGCAAGTGGTGCAATAAGGTTGCAATAAGCCGGTTATCGGCTGACCGAAGGTACGCGGGCCACTCCGGCACATTCGGAGCCGGCCCGCGGATGGGGCTTCGCTACCGCACGAAGCCCCTCATTGTTTTCTCCCGTCCTCGATTTTCGCAGGAAGGGCCGGGGCAGAGGGCAGGCGGTAGCCCGGTCACCAAGCCGGCTGGCTGCCTGCTCCCGTTTCTCCCGTTCCGTTCATCATGTCTGACGCCCTCTACGAATCCTCCATCCGCTCGCTGCCGCTGCTTGGCCATGGCAAGGTCCGCGACAACTATGCCGTCGGCGACGACAAGCTGCTGATCGTCACCACCGACCGCCTGTCGGCGTTCGATGTGATCCTCGGCGAGCCCATTCCCGGCAAGGGCCGCGTGCTGAACCAGATGGCCAACTTCTGGTTCGGCAAGCTCGCGCACATCGTGCCGAACCACGAGACCGGCATCGCGGCCGAGAGCGTGGTGCAGCCGGACGAAGTCGCGCAGGTCCAGGGCCGGGCCGTGGTGGTCAAGCGCCTCAAGCCCATCCTGGTCGAAGCGGTGGTACGCGGCTATCTGGCCGGCAGCGGCTGGAAGGACTACCAGGCGACCGGCAGCGTCTGCGGCATCGCGCTGCCCGCCGGGCTGCAAAACGCCCAGAAGCTGCCCGAGCCGATCTTCACGCCCGCGGCCAAGGCCGAGATGGGCGAGCACGACGAGAACATCAGCTTTGCCGAGGTCGAGGCGCGCATCGGCAAGGACCTGGCTGCGCAAATGCGCGACATTTCCATCCGCCTGTACCAGGAAGCGGCGGACTACGCTGCCACGCGCGGCATCATCATCGCCGACACCAAGTTCGAGTTCGGCCTCGACGAGAACGGCACGCTGACGCTGATGGACGAAGTGCTGACCGCCGATTCGTCGCGCTTCTGGCCGGCCGACTCCTATCAGGTCGGCACCAACCCGCCGTCGTTCGACAAGCAGTTCGTCCGCGACTGGCTCGAAGCCGTGCGCATCGACGGCAAGCCCTGGCCCAAGACCGCGCCGGCGCCGGCGCTGCCCGCCGACGTCATCGAGAAGACCGCGGCAAAGTACCGCGAAGCGCTGACCCGCCTGACGGGCCAGGAACTGCAGTAACGCAAAGGAATGGAAGTGAGCCAGACGAACAAGCCGCTGGTCGGCGTGGTGATGGGCAGCAGCTCCGACTGGGACGTGATGCAGCACGCGGTGGCGATGCTCAAGGACTTCGGCGTTCCCTTCGAGGCGCAGGTGGTATCGGCGCACCGGATGGCCGACGACATGTACCGCTATGCCGAGACCGCGCGCTCGCGCGGGCTGCGCGCCATCATCGCCGGCGCGGGCGGCGCCGCCCATTTGCCGGGCATGATCGCAGCGAAAACCATCGTGCCGGTGTTCGGCGTGCCGGTGCCGTCGAAGTACCTGCGTGGCGAGGACTCGCTGCTGTCGATCGTGCAGATGCCCAAGGGCGTGCCGGTCGCGACCTTCGCCATCGGCGAGGCGGGAGCGGCCAATGCGGCGCTGCATGCGATCGCTACGCTGGCAGCGACCGATGACGCGCTGGCCACTGCCCTCGAAGCGTTCCGCGCCCGCCAGACCGAGGCGGCGCGTGCCATGACGCTGCCTCTGTAACGCCGCGGCCGGCCCTCACAGCCGGCTGCCAGCATCCTTCGTTCTCTCCGCCGCAGGACCACCCGCATGCCTACCGACCTTCACCCCCATCTCGCCGAGGCGCACACCCCTGAATCGCTGCACGAGGCGGGCCTCGACAATCCGCAGGCGCCGATCCTGCCGGGCGCGTGGCTTGGCATGCTGGGCGGCGGCCAGCTCGGCCGCATGTTCACGCACGCCGCGCAGGCGATGGGTTACAAGGTCTGCGTGCTCGATCCCGACCAGGACAGCCCCGCAGGCGCGGTCGCGGACAAACATATCTGCGCCGGCTACCACGATGACGCGGCGCTGGCCGAAATGGGCCGGCTGTGCGCCGCGGTCAGCACCGAATTCGAGAACGTGCCGTCGATGTCGCTGGACCGGCTGGAACAGCTGGGCGCCTTCGTCGCGCCGCGCGGCTACTGCGTGTCGATCGCGCAGAACCGCATCGGCGAGAAGAAGTTCTTCGCCAGCTGCGCCGAGCGCACCGGCGTTTCGACAGCACCGCACTGGGTCATCCAGCACGATGCCGATATCGACCAGCTGCCCGAGGGCCTGCTGCCCGGCATCCTGAAGACCGCGCGCATGGGCTATGACGGCAAGGGTCAGGCTCGTGTCAAGTCCCGTGACGATGTACGTGCCGCCTGGAAGGCGATGCAGCAGGTGCCGTGCGTGCTGGAGAAGATGCTGCCGTTGGCCTACGAAGTGTCGGTGCTGGCCGCTCGCGGCGCCGACGGCCAGACCGCCACGTGGCCGCTGGCGGAGAACGTGCACCGTGACGGCATCCTGTTCTCGACGGTGATGCCCTCGCGCCAGGTCTCCCCGGAGATCGCCGCCCGCGCACGCGAAGCCGCCGCCATCATCACCGGCGAGATGGGTTACGTCGGCGTGCTCTGCATCGAGTTCTTCGTGCTGACCGACGGCTCGCTGGTCGCCAACGAGATGGCGCCGCGCCCGCACAACTCCGGCCATATCACCATGGATGCGTGCGAGACCAGCCAGTTCGAGCAGCAGGTGCGGGCGATGGCGCGCCTGCCGCTGGGCAGCACCCGCCAGCATTCGCCGGGCAAGATGCTGAACCTGCTGGGCGATGTCTGGTACGAATTCGGGCTCGAGCGCACGCCCGCATGGCACGAGGTGGTCGCGCACCCGGGCGCCAGGCTGCACCTGTACGGCAAGAGCGATGCCCGGCCCGGCCGCAAGATGGGCCATGTCAACTGCGTCGGCGAACGGGCAGAGGACGCCGACCGCGCCTTCGATGCGGCGCTGGCCGCGCTGCATATCGCGCGCTGAATCTCGCCGCCCGCTACGTTTTTCACGGTTCTTCGCCGCCCCTGCATTCCATGATGTCGCGCCAGCCTACCGCCGCCGAACTCGACCACGCCGCCCGCCTGCTGGAATCCGGCGAGCTGGTCGCCTTTCCGACCGAAACCGTCTACGGCCTGGGTGCCGATGCGGAGAACCCGGAAGCGGTGGCGAAGATCTTTGCTGCCAAGGGGCGGCCCTCGAACCATCCCATCATCGTCCACGTGGTCGATGGCGCGGATATCGGCCACTGGACCGATGACGTGCCCGAGGCCGCGCAGAAGCTGATCGACGCCTTCTGGCCCGGTCCGCTGACGTTGATCCTCAAGCGCGCCGCGCATATCCCTGCCGCCGTTGCCGGCGGGCAGGACAGCATCGGCCTGCGCTGCCCCTCGCATCCGGTGGCCCAGGCGCTGCTGTCGCGCTTCCGGCGCGGCCGCGGCGGCATCGCCGCGCCGTCGGCCAACAAGTTCGGCCATGTCAGCCCGACCACCGCACAGCACGTGCGCGACGAGTTCGGCGACAGCATCTACGTGGTCGAGGGCGACGGCGTCGAAGTCGGCATCGAGTCGACCATCGTCGATCTGTCGCGCGTCGATCAGGGGGTTGGTCCCGTGCTGTTGCGTCCTGGTGCCATCACGGCCGACATGATGGCCGCCGTGCTGGGCGCCGCGCCGCTGCCGCCCGACACTGCCGCCCCCCGCGCTTCCGGCACGCTGAAGGCGCATTACGCACCACGCACGCCGCTGGTGCTGGCCGACGCGGCGACGCTCGTGGCGCATCTTGATGGGCTTGCCGCCGACGCGCGCATCGCCTGGGTTGCGCGCGCGCCGGCCGGGGATGCCCGCTGTGTATGGGTGCACGCACCCTCAGACCCTGCTGCCTACGCGCGCGAGCTGTACCGGCTGCTGCGTCGCCTCGACAAGGAGGGCTTCGTTCGCCTGGTCATCGAGCCTGTCCCCGACAGTGAGGAATGGGCCGGCGTTCGCGATCGCTTGCAACGCGCTGCCGCAGCCTTCTGCAGCCAGGGCTGACGCTCACCACCCTGGACACGCTGGCATTCGGCTGCCTCTTTCACATGAGTGCCGGTGCAATGCTGGGCGTAACCTAAAGTGTACGGTCTTGAGCGAAAGCAATTTGCTTTAATCGCAAGCAAGCTGGCGATATGTCTTCCGCCGGCCACGGTGCCTGATCGAAGCCGCCTCCGGGCGCGGCGGAAGTGTTTTTCATATCTTCACGTCGCCAGAAGTCGCATGCCAGAAATCGCATCCCACCGTGTCAATCGCGTAGAACCGCACACCCCATCGCCGCTCCCGCCTGACGGCACCAATGCCACCGACCCTTCTGCACACAAAGCTGCCGGGAACACGGCGCTGCCAGGCAAGGTGCAGGATCTCGCCCCGCAGGAAGACGCGTCGCTATCGTCGACGAGCCATGTCTGCGACATATGGTCGAGATGCTCGGAGCCCCTCACCGCATTGAAAAAAGAGGCCGAGCTGATTCCGGACGCGCGTTCCCGGGAGCGACTGTTGCGCGAGATCGACGCCTGCCGGAGGAAGCTGGAGGCCGCGGAAGCGCTGGCGCAGCGGCTCGTCAACCGCCTCTCGATGGCAAAAGATTCGTCGGCGGCGATGCCCGATGCGTTGATGCTGATGCCGCGCGAGATACGCCAGCTCGACATGCGTGCCTTCACCGAGCTCGAGCAACAGCTGTCGGCGCTCGGCGAAGCGGTACGCAAGGCACGCATGCCAGCAGGGCCACTGAAGATCTCCATCCTCACGCTGGCTGTCACGGCGGCCACCATGGTAGCTGCTGCGCTCGCAAGTTTCGCGTTGCCGCCCCTGGGCATCGCCCTGATCTTTGGTGCCGGGGTATTGATCGGCACGGGCGGGTTCGGCTATCTAGGCGTGACGTCCTGGCGCAGCGATCGGCTGGACGAAGGGCACCTTCGCGACCTGCATGCCGGTATCAGGAACGCCATCGAGGGCACGCGCAAAACACATCAGTCACTGCTGCCATTGCTCGACGCAGCGGTTGATCCGCTCTTCAATACGCACGCAAACCGTGTCGCACGGGAGACCTGCCAACGGCTGCTGGACCGCGGGATCGGTAGGTGGGATCCGCGGCTTGCGACGGACTGCGATTGGGGCCCCAACTACCCCTACCTCCACGATGGCAAGCCAGTGGTATCGGACGCCACCATCGCCGCCGTGCAGCATGGGTGTCGCGACGAGCGCGCACGGATCGATAGTGTCAAGAGCGAACTGCGTGAAGTTGCGCGGGCGGAGGTCGCGCTGGGGAAAACCGGCGCTGCGGATGGCGACGCTGCGGCATTGGTTAGGAAGCGATACGATCTTCAAAAGCAGCTGCTGGAAGCCAAATCCACGCTGGAAGGAGCACTGCGCGGAAAGATGGAGGCGATGGAGGGCGAGATCGACGACTTTATCCGAACGCAGAGCAAGGGCGACTCCGATATTGCCGCCGCTCTTGACTTCCTGTTGACGCAGGCCCCCCAACGGTATCTGCGCGCGGCCATGGTCGATTTTCTCGCGGCCCGTGTCGGCCTCCGTCCGGGCGAGCAGAACCCGCTGTTTCTGCACGTCGACGAGGATGTCGCCCAAACAGAGGTAAGGGTAGCGCCGGACGGCACCGTTCTTGCGCGTGTCGGCGTGGTCGTACCTGTCAGGGTCGATGGCGACGTCAGCCTGGGTGCGTCCGGGAAGACCGTCTCCGTCAAGTCGGGAGAGGTCATTCGCGGCGAGGCCAACCTTAGCATCTTGGGGAATCACGGCGTGGTTTCCAGCCTCACAGTGAAGGCAAGCGACGGCATGCTGCGGGCAGCACGCGAAGCTTACGCCCCGGAGATCGATCGCAACTTGATTGCGACCCGATATTCCGATCCGAGGACGGATCCGAATATCGGATTGTTTTCCTTGAGGGGGGCCAGACCTCCTGCGACGGCGGCTAGCGCGCGTGACTTGGGCGAGGCAGTGCAAGAGGAAAACAGGACCTTGGGAGAGAACCTTGCCGAGCTGGAGCGGCTGTTCTCCATCGCGCAAGCGCCCGACTCCGCCAAGGGGGGGCCGGCCGAAGGAGGGGCCATCGAGGCCGAGCGCCGCGTGAGCGCGAACGAGCAGCGCGCTGCCGATCTTCTGGCATGGGCGGACAGCGAGATCCAGGCCTTTTCGCAGGCCTTCCTCGAGTCGAGCGGAACGCCTGCGTCCGTGGACACCATGGCCACCGGCCGGCAGTGGCTGGCAAGGCTGAGAGCAGTGCGAAGCGCGCTCAATGTCAATTACACCGACCGGTTTGACGAGCCTCTGTACCAGTCCGCCCTCGATTTGCTGAGCAAGCCTCAATCCGGCATCGAACCCAAGGGGGCGGTTCCCATGGCTGGCGTACCTCCCATCGATGCGGAGCTGCAACACCAGCTTGACCATGCCCGGTCCAAGGTCGACATCATGATGGCGACGTTGACGTTCACGCTGGACGCCGCGACAGGAGTACCTGAACCTAGGACGCCCTCGCCATTCCAGCCGTCGGCGCAAGCCGATGGCACTGCTCTCGCTCCGATCGGGAATCTGGCCTGACGAAACGCCATCATTGCCGCGCTGGAAGGAAGCGCGGCAATGAGGCACCGGGTATCGCATGGCACAACGACAACTAGCGGAAGGCCTGCGCTGCCCGGGCCTGTCCTCGATACACCCACTCCAGCAACGCGTCCTGCGCCTCCTGGGCGCGGGCCGCGTTGTCATGATTGACAAGATTGACGACCACATAGCGGCGCCCGTCCATGGCGTCGACGTAGCCGGCAATCGCCTTGACGTCCGCCAGCGTGCCCGTCTTCAAGTAGCCATGTCCAGCCGCCGGACTGCCGGTCAGCCGGTTGCGCAGCGTGCCGTCGACTCCCAGCACCGGCAGCGATTGCAGAAAGACCGTCGCCGCTTCGCTGGCCAGCGCCTGCTGCAGCAGCCGGGCCATGTCGTAGGCGCTGATCCGTTCCTCCCGCGACAGGCCGCTGCCGTTGTCGAGCACCAGCGTCGGCATGTCCAGCCCCTGATGCGACAGCCATTCCTGGATTGCGCGCGCAGCCGTTGCCGTACTGCCTGGACCGCCGTCCTCGATCTCCGCGCCGATGGTCAGGAACAGCTGCCGCGCCATGACATTGTTCGAGAACTTGTTGATGTCGCGGATGATGTCCGCCAGCGGCGGGCCGTAGTGCCGCGCCACGCGGAAGCGCAGCCGCGGCACGCGACCAGCGCGGATACGAGGCGGCCTGGCAAACTGGCCGCCGGAGGCAAGCCACTCGGCGACGAAGCCGCCACCGATGAAGTCGTCATGCGTCAGGGCGGCGATGTTGATCGACTGTTCGCCGCAATCCGCGGCGTAGCGCCCCTCAAAGACCGCCTGCACCGTGCCGTCCGCGCGCGGCAGGATCGCTGGACCCGCCTGGGACCTCCAATCGCCGCAGCGGCCGTTGGTGAGCGTCAGCCGGTTGTCGATCCGCAGCTGGGCCAATGCCGGCGTGGCGGCGACTTCCACGCCTTGCCCGCCGGGCGCCGGGCGCAACGTAAAGGATAGCGTCTTGAAGGAATAGAGCAGCGCGTCAGGCTTGACGTTATAGGCTCGCTGCACTTCACCGTCGATGGTTTGGCCGTTGTCCAGCCCTTCGACGAAGTAGCTGCGGTCCAGGATCAGATCGCCGGCAATGGTCTCCACGCCGGAGCGCTTGGCATTGGTCACCAGTCGCGCCATCTCCTCCGGTACGAGCTTCGGGTCACCGTGTCCGCGCAGATAGAGATTGCCGACCACGCCGTTCTCGTCCGGCTGCCGCTCGGCATACAGCGACGTCTGCCAGCGGAAGCTCGGACCGAGCAGCTGAAGGCCGGCGAAGGTGGTGACCAGCTTCATGGTCGACGCCGGATTCATCGCGGCCTGCGCGTTCCATGACACGAGCGGCGCTGGCGCGCCGACTTCGACCACATAGAAGCTGGTCGACGAAAGCGGGATGCCGGCTTTCTGCAAAGCCGTCAAGACCGGCACCGGCAGGCCCCCGGGCAATTGCCGGGCGGCAGCCGAGGTGTCAGCTGAGGTGCCGGGGGATGCGCCGGCCGAACCGGCCGCCGTAGCAGCGGCCGCTGACTGGGAAGTGGGAGGTTTGATGGCGCGTACGCGCTTGCTCGCAGCGTCGGCGACGGAGGAGAACGCCAGGCTGCACGCAAGAAGCGCCGACAGGCGGCGAAGTCGGGGTCGATCGAGCGGCATGCCCGGCATGGTACCGCAAGGTGCGGCTTAACTCCTGGCGGGGGCCTCCATGCGCGATGTCAGTTTGGCAGCGCGTTGCGCCATTGCTGCAAGGTGGTCGGATGCCGCCTTGCCGGCAGCCCAGCAATCGACGCGCCGGTCCACGCGGTCGCTGTATTCCGCGATGAGGCCAACCACGCCGACAAGGCCGCCAATCGCCACGGCGCCGCCTGCAATCACACCCAATGGGGGGAAGACAACCATGAGCGCCAGCGCCAGTAGCGCCGCCACTACAGTTGCAATTGCGGCGCGAACGGCGGCGCCGGTGCCGGGGAAGTCGGCGCAATGACCTTCAACGGCTTTGTCCAGCGTGTCGAGCGCGCGCACCGCGCTGTGGATGGTGGCGAGACAATTGTTCAGCTCCTTGTGAAGCGCAACGGAATTTGGCGCCGACTGCACGTTCGACTGGTTGGCTAGTTCCCGATCGATCCGTTGCACATCCTCCCCGGCCTTCTGTGCGGCCGCGGCAAGTTTGAGGGCTTCGGCTGCCTGCCCCACGATCTCGTTCCTGCGTTTGCCTTTGGGTAGCTGCTCGATGGCCAGACTCAGCCTGTCGAGCTCCTGTTGAAGCCCGCACGGCCCGTCCCGCAGGGCAGACAACCGTTCGCCGGCTGCCGCGCCAGTCGCCGCCGCATCACCGGACGGCTCAGCGATCGTAGCGTCGGATACGGGCCGTGCAGGCTCCGTCTCCACAGCCTGGGCGGATTCACTAGCGGACTGCGCTGGCGGAGAATCCGCTGAAGCGGCTGTCGTGCCGGATACCGGCGTCTTCTCGGGTTTCTCGGTGTCGTCCGCCGAAGGGTCGGAACGCCTGAAGTCCGACGCCTGATTTGCTCCGATTGCGCTCAATGCCATACCAACTCCAAACCTCTCTTGATCCAGGGGCCCTTGAGGCCCGCAACAGTCGGCTCTCGCGCCCGGCATCTCCTGCCCGGCGGAGCCGATCTGTAATGGTCATTGAGATAGGCAATCGACCGCTTTCACAAAGCGCCGTGAATCTCAGGTTTGCAGCGCGTGAGGCCCGGCACGGATGCGGAAGAACGGCAGGCAGGTCTGAAAACAGTATGTCCGCGATCCGCAGGGGCTAGCCGATTCGATCGAGCATCCGCCGCAGGGCTTCCTTCTCCTCGGGCGACAGCTCGCGGGAGATCCGGGCATCGTGCTCCATCACGGCTGCTGTCGCTGCTTCCAGTGTCTTTCTCCCGGTGGACGTGAGTGCAAGGCTGTAGGCCCGCTTGTCCTTCAGGGCAGGACGCCTTGCCACCAGCTTCATCTCCTCCAGTGCGTCGACCAGCAACACCGCGCCGGAGCGTGCAATGCCCATCAGCCTTGCCAGATCGGTCAGCTTCAGGCCGGGATTGGACGATATCAGCACCAGCGCGGAGAAGCGGGGCGGGGTGATGTTCCACTGCGCCAGCGAGCGCACGAAGTCTTCGTACAGGCGGATCTGCGCGCGGCGAATCGCATAGCCGACCAGCGTGTCGAGCACGCCGTAATCGAAGCCCGGCAGATGCGGCTCGAAGCCGCTTGACTCGCCGGCAGGATCGGGGGCAAGCGGGCCGGCTGGCCGCCGTGAGGAGGGGGGAAGGGTCATACGATGGCGGGCGCCGCCCGCGTTGGCTACTACGTCACCTTGAAGTATCGCATCCTCACCTTGTTCGGCAGCCGCTGTCCGGTGGCGACGAAGGTATGCCGCATCAGCCAGCGATAGGCGGGCGCGTCGGTTTCGAAGCGCGGCGCGGTACGGAAGTACACCTGCTGCGGATCGACCGGTTCGCCAGCGGCAAGCCGGGCGATGATTCCCTCGGGACCGCTGCGCAGCCCGCTATTGACGATGTAGATGCGCGCGCCGTCGCCAGTCTCCAGCACATAGCGCGCTTCGATATCGGCGACAGTGAAGCCGTCGCCGCCGGCGTGCCGCACCAACTGGAAATCCGCGCCGCCGGGCAGGATGCGTCCCTGGAGCAAGGGACCGTCCACCACCCCGGCGAGGATCGGAATGACACGCCGCTGGCCCAGCGCACTGACGCCGGCCTCCAGCGGTGCGGCGAGCTCGAACTCGAAATCGGCAACATGCTCGAGTGCCGGCGTGGGCAGGGCGAACGCGGGGTTCACTTGAGCAGCCTCCAGTCGCCCTTGTCGATGGTCAGCATCACGCGCCCGCGCTCATCGAAGCCGAAATGGTCCTGGCTGGTGTAGTTGAGCACGCCGTGCGAGACGACGATCTCGCGTTCGGTCTCCAGCGCGCGCTTGAGTGCCGCGCGAAATTCCGGCGTGCCGGGTTTGGCCTGCTTGAGCGCCACCGGGACGATCCGCTGCAGCACCAGGCCGGCATCGTAGGGGTGCGCACCGAATTGCGTGCGGCTGTCGGCCCCGAACTGTTTCTCGTAGCGGCTGACATAGTCCAGACCCGGTTTCCTGGTGGCTGCCGTTTCCGCAAGCTGCTCGGCCACGATGACCGGCCCGGCGGGCAGGATGGTGCCATCGACCGCCTTGCCGCCGATGCGGATCAGGTCCTTGGTGGCAGCGCCGTGCGTGTGATAGACCGGGCCGCGGTAGCCGCGCTCGCGCAACGTGGTGTGCGGCAGTGCAGCGCCGGTTCCCGCGCCGGCAATCAGCATCGCGTCGGGACGCGCGGCCATCATTTTCAGCACCTGCGCCGTCACGGCGGTATCGGAGCGGGCATAGCGCTCGTTGGCGAGGATGCGAATGCCGTTGGCGGCTGCGGCGGAGGAGAAATCCTTCCACCAGGTTTCGCCGTAGGCGTCGGCAAAGCCGATGAAGGCAACGCTCTTGACGCCGTTGGCCTTCGCCGTGCTCGCGACCGCCTCTGCCATCAGCCTTACTGGCTGCGCCAGGCGATAGGTCCACTCGCCCCGGCCGGGCTTGAGTTCGATCGGCGAGAACGCCAGCTGTACCGTCCTGCTTTCCTCGGCGACTTCGGAGATGGCAATGGATGGGGCGACGGCAGAGGAGCCCAGGATGATGTCGACCTTGTCCTCGGTGACGAAGCGCCGCGCCACGCGCGTGGCCTGGGTGGGATCGGAGGCGTCGTCCATCACGATATAGCGAATGGTTTCGCCGCCGATCCGCTCGGGCATCAGGTTCAGCGACTGCTTCTGCGGGATGCCGAGCGATGCCGACGGACCGGTCGACGAAATGCTGATGCCGACGGTCACGTCTGCCATCGCACCGGCGCAGTACAGCGCGCCGGCAACGGCGGCAACGGCCATTGCCAGGCGCGCGTGCGACGGGATGGGGCGGTGCGTCATGGTGTCTCCTCTTGTCATTGTCATATCGGGATGGCGGCAGCTGCTCAGCGGGGCGGTGCCCGCACCGACTGCCGGTCGAAGCCGGCGAGCTGCTTGTAGCGCGCCGCGATCGCTTCCAGTTCGGCGCGGGGAATTACCTGCTCGATATCGGAGAAGCCTTGCGGCGCGCGCAACTCGGCCAGCTGCATCACCTGTTCCGGGCCGTTCAGCCGATTGCGCAGCACGATCCCGGCCGTGCGCGGCAGCCGCTCCGCTTCGTACTCGCGCAGTGCATAGCCGGTGTCCTCCGTGCCGGTCAGGCAATCGACCAGATGACGTGCGTCGACGATAGCCTGGGCACTGCCGTTCGAGCCGATCGGATACATGGGATGAGCGGCATCGCCCAGCAACGTCACGCGGCCGAAGGTCCAGCGCGGCAGCGGGTCCTTGTCGACCATGGGGAATTCATAGATGGCCCGCGCGCCGTCGATCAGCGCGGGGATGTCGATCCAGTCCCAGCGCCAATGCGAGAAAGCGTCGGCAAACACCGACTTGTCGACGGCCCGGTTCCAGTCGCTGCGCGGCGGGGCTTCGTCGGCTTCAGCGGGGACGCGCAGCTCGGCGATCCAGTTGATCAGTGACCGTCCCTGTCGTCGCAGCGGCTCGGAAATCGGATAGGCGACGAACTTCTGGTCCTGGTGGCCGGCCATGAACATCGAGCGGCCGTCAAGGAACGGCGGCGCTTCCGTGACTCCGCGCCACAGCATGCGCTGGGAGAAGCGCGGCGCATCGCCGAGTGGATAGAAGTGGCGGCGCACCGCCGAATGGATGCCGTCGGCGCCCACCAGCACATCCGCCTGCCCCTGCACGGCCTTGCCGTCTGCGCGGCGCCGCAGCGTGAACAGGACGGGCGCATTCGCGTGCGAGCCGGTCGTGGCCAGCGATTCGAATGCATGACCGGTATGAATGCGCTCGGTCCCAAGGCGCTCGCATGCCACGCGGTACAGCAGCATCTGCAGCTCCCCTCGATGTACCGAGAACTGCGGCACCGGGTAGCCGGCAGCCAGACCCCGCGGTTCGTGCCAGATACGTTGGCCATGCTTGTTGAAGTAGGAGAGCGAGGCAGTTTCGATGCCCATGGCCGCGATCTCGTCCTGCAGGCCCAGTTCGGCCAGTTCGCGGACGGCATGCGGCAGCAGATTGATGCCGACCCCGAGCGGTCGCAGGGCATCGCTCGCCTCCCATACTTCCGCTTCCAGGCCGGCACGATGGCACATCAGCGCCAGCGTCAGGCCGCCGATGCCGCCCCCCATGATGGCAATCGTCATTGCAGTTCCTCCCGGCGTACCCGCGACGCCGCAATATATTGTTGCAGACTATAACGATATGGGGGCGTGGATCAACCCGGCAACGGTCGGGAAAAACCCTCGCCATAGGAGCGCAGACAGACTTTGCGGATTTCGACCTTTCCATTCAAAAAACGAAAGCACAGAAGCACGGCGTCCACCACTATCGGCTTTTGCTGTTGGGATGGTGAATTGGCAATGTCTGTTTTCCAGTATCTTTCGAGCTTCCTGGGCGTCTATCGTCAACAACAAGCGCGCCAGGGGGCCGATTTTCCCGAGGCCAGAGTCACACGCAACGCCGCAAGCGACGCGGTGCGGCGCTTGCTGCTTCAGGAGTATCGCGGCTGCATGAACGACCTGCTCGCCTGCATCGCGGAACAATGTGGGCGCCTGGAGGAGAGCCCCGATGACGCTTCCATGGTCGGCCAGCGCCCGCGAATGGAGGAGCTTTTCGGCAAACTGCGCGCACTGGACGAGGCCGGGAACCAGCACGTCGACGCCTGGCATGTGGACACGCAAGGCGTCATCGAGGATGCCGTGCAGACCAGCGCGGGGAAGGCCGTATTGGCGGCCATGGCGGTACCCATTTGGAACCACCTGACGCAACAGGTGGCCGACAACGCTTCGCTGGGCGAGGCTCTGCAGGCGCTCGGCCCGCGACTGGCGGAAGCAGCCGATGCGGGGCGCGCAAGGGCGCTGCAGAGCGAGGCGCAGGCGGTCGGCCGGTACTGCGGCGAGATGGCCGATTGGCTCATGCCGCGGGAGTCGGGAAGGTCGGCACAGTCGGTTCCCCTGCCCGATCTCGCCGGTATCCACGGACCGGACGGCAAGCCTGCGGCAGGGCTTGGGTGGCCGGAGCTAACGGCCCTGCCAGAAGTGCATGCGTTGCTGCTGCGGCTTCGAACCATGAGGCCGTACCAGGACTTTCTTCGACTCTCGATCATTTCGCTGGAACAGGTGAAGAGAGCGCTGTGCGGCCCGAAACCCAACGGTCTGCAGGCTGGCCATAGCGCGCTGTCGTTTCTGGTGAAATTCGCGGCGGAGTTCGTCCAGTTCCGGAAAGGCGAGGCGAACTTGCTGTCGAGCCAGATTGGCTGTGCTCTGGCCGAGCTGAAGGCGTGCCTCGACGAGGTTCCGCGCGTCAAGCCTGGCATGGAGGAAGTCGTTGCGACCGAGATCGCGAAGGTGCTGTGCAGCCTGGAGGAACTCGCGCAGTTACAGTGCGTGCTGGGTCCGGAGACGCAGCTGCTGGCGCCAGACGTGCGTGCCGACCTGCTAGCCGCGGTCTACAGCGTTGGGCCGCTGCTGTCGGCAGAGGAGATTCAACAGCTTGAACGATGTCGCGTGCTGGATTCCAGCTTGCCCAAGGCCGCCCGCTGGTGTCGCGACATGCGCGATGCGCTGGCTTCGTTGAGGCAGGTGCCCGACTCTGCGTCCAGCTACCTGCGGAGCCTGCGCCGGCTGGAACACCAGTGCGTGCGCGGCGAAATGCTGCTGGCGGAAGCGACCGGGAAAGAGGTAACAAGCGGCGTTCCGCAAGTGAACAGGTCCGAAAGGATGCGGTTCCTGTATCGCGCCGAGGTCGCCGGACACCCGGACACTGACGCGCTCGCGTTGCAGCGCCGTCTGGAGCGCCCCGAGTTTGCCGGCTGCCTGCAGGTACTTGACAGGCTGACCCCGGCGATCGGCGCGGCGTTGCCCAAGTGGACCGATCCGGGTGTGGTCGAGACGCTGCAGGATAGCCTGATGGCCTGGAGTGCCTGTGGCGCGATGGCATTGTCCGAGCTGGCCAAACGCAACGGGCGCCCCGTGAAGGTAGGCAACGACCTGCGCCGCCATCGCAGGGCAATCGAAGCCGCCGTGCACGAGGCGTTCGGCATTGCCGTCGCCCTCGACGGGCACGGCAATCCGTCAGTACGCAGCATCCCCGGCTTGACGTTCGTCATGGGAGCAGGCGCGAATGCCCGGGCGGCCCGCGTGTGCTCCGGCGAGTTCGATGCGGCAGGGCGCGAGCTTGTTTCCGATGCGCTGGCGTCACCGCCCGAGGCGTCCCTTCGTGGGCGGGCCCGACTGACGTTCGCGGACGGAGAAGAATTCGAGGTCTCCACGGGATGGCTGTCGGATGTGGGACGCTGCGTGATGGTGGCCAACAAGGTGAAGATTCCAGCGGGCGGGCTCGGCGACAAGAACGCAGTGCAGGGGGCCGCCGAGCAGACGGGTTCCGCCGTGTTCGCCGATACGCCCACCCAGGTAACGCAGCTGTACAAGTCCAGTTGCGAGACGCTGCTGAATTTCCTGCGCGAGCTGCTGGGTAAGGTTTGCGGCGGCGATCGGCTCAGGCTGTTTCACGCGACCCAGCAGATGAACCAGGCGGCGTTGGCAGGCGCCTGTGCAGCGGAGCTGAATGCGGGATACGGCGGCTTTGGACGCGGCATTCTGGTGGAGAGACCCCCGGTGGAGGATGGCCACGCCGTGGAGGGCAGCCGCACCGATGCGCTCGCCGACCGCAGAGAGAGCCGCCTGCAGCATTCCTGCCGATTGGGAGAGGACGGGTCGCTGCATTTCGCCTCGTCACAGGTGAGGCTGAATATCTGGCAGCTGCGCCGCATGGGAGTGAAGGACGCCGAGCAGAACTTCAACCCCCAGTTGTCGGGTGCGAGCTTCAAGATAAGGTGGAAGCTTGGTACGGACGGGCAGATCACGCTGCTGCATGCTGGGCGTGAGCATGTCCTCGTTGAAGCGCTGGAGCCGCTCTCAGCCGATATGGCACAACCGCTGGGGAATGTATGCAGGATCGCTTGAACTTTCGTAAGCGAGATTCGTCAGACGGACGCCGACAGCCGGTTCGGTCTGTGCCGCCTACCGCGCACGCGGTCACGGACCGACAGTATTCATACCACCAGCAAAGAACAAGGAGCTCTCGATGCGTCCCCTTACCCGAACCATCACGCGCATCATCGCCGTGCCTGTTGCCGCCGTCGCCCTGCTCGCCAGCGCCGGTTGCAGCAACATGACCGAGAAGCAGCGCAATACTGCCATCGGCGCCGGTGTCGGCGGCGTCGCTGGCGCCACCATCTTCGGCGGCACCGGTGCGACGCTCGGCGGCGCTGCCCTCGGGGGCGTGGTCGGCAACGTGCTGACCGACGACCGCAAGGGCCGATAGGACGGTCCCATACCGCCGGTCTGTCCGTCGTTCCCGTCCAGGGATGGGCAGCAAGGCAGTCGGGCACTGACGTGCGCGTCAGTGCCAACGAAAAGCCCCGGCCGTCGCCGGGGCTTCTGCTTCAGGGCGTCAGGAAGACTGCGCCGATGACTGGGGACACTCCACGGCTTCCCGCTCCGGAATCGGAAACACGATGTCGTAGAGCCAGTTGTAGACGAACGCGTAGACGACATAGAACGCGGCCACGGCGAGGTCCATGATCAGCGCATCGAGCAGGCTGATTTTCAGATACCAGGCGACCGAAGGCAGGAACACGATCAGCAGGCCCAGCTCGAACAACAGCGCGTGCAGCACGCGGATCCGCGGCGACTTGCGCACCTGGCCGGTGAAACGGACCATGGCGCGGTCGAACATCAGGTTGTAGATGTAATTCCAGATCGCGGCGATCAGGGAGGCCACGGCGCCGATGATGCCCATCTGGTGCAGCTCGTAGCCGAATACCCAGCTGCCGAGCGGCGCGAAAATGGCCAGCCCGAACACCTCGAACCCGACGGTATGGCGAATCCTGTCCAGCGTGCCACGCATACATCTCTCCTAAACATGATGGGCACGAGTCTATCTGGAATGCCGGGATAGTAAAGTTGGGTACTATCGCTTTACCCGATAGAAGAGGATAAGGGCATGAGCCTTTCGTTCGAACAGCTACAGGCCTTCGTTGCCGCAGCGGAGACCGGATCCTTCTCGGCGGCGGCCAGGCGGCTGGGCAAGGCACAGTCGGTGGTCAGCACGGCGGTGTCCAACCTCGAAATCGACCTGGGCAACGCGCTGTTCGACCGCGCTGCGCGCTATCCGGTGCTGACCGCCGCCGGGGAGCGCCTGCTGGCGGAAGCGCGCGTGATTCTGGAGCGGTGCGAGCACTTCCGGGGCGTCGCCAAGAGCCTCGGGGAAGGTGTGGAGAGCCGCCTGGTGCTTGCAGTGGATGAGCTGTATCCGGAGGAAACGCTGGGCGTGATGCTGGAGGAGTTCTCTCACCGCTTCCCGGCGGTCGAACTGGAGTTGCTGTTCCCGCTGATGGAAGACGTCAGCCGGCTGGTGCTGCAGGGAGCCGCCGACCTTGGCATCATGTGGCGGCAGGAGGTACTGCCGCCAGCGCTGGGGTTCCGGGGGCTGGGCTGGGTACCGATGCAGATCGTCTGCTCCCCGGAGCATCCTCTCGCCAGCCAGCCGCGGGTCGGCTGGGAAGAGCTGAAGCGCCATCGGCAATTGCTGGTGGCGGTGCGCAGCAGCGACAGCGAGGAGAAGATGCGGCTGCGCGTGGCCGCCGACGTGTGGTGGGTCGAGAGTCAGTGGGTGATCGTCGAGCTGGTCAAGCGCGAACTGGGCTGGGCATTCGTGCCCTGGCATGTGGTCGCCAACTCGCCCGCGGCGGCCGATCTCGTTTCCCCAGAACTCGATTTCGACGATCAGGACTGGCCGGTCGCGCTGGAACTGGTGTGGCAGAAGCAGCGTCCGTTGGGCAAGGCGGGCACATGGTTGAAGGACAGGGTCAGCCATCAGCCCTTGCCCGCGCCCTTGCGGCGGCGGCGCGCCCTGGAGGGCGAACCGCAGCAACCGGCATGACGCATGCCGTTGCATGGCCAGTTCTGCGAGAAATCTGCGGAATGGAACGGGCTTGCCCAGCGACTACGGTGCCACCGGCGCTGGCACGGAGCCCGGCGCGGGCGAGTCCGACACGCCGGTGGGCACACCGGCCACCGCCTGCGGCCCTTCCCATCCACCGCCGAGGGCGGCCACCAGGGTGACGCTGGCCGTCAGCTGGCGGCCCAGCAGGGACAGCGCGGTGCGCTCGGCGGTATAGGCGGCCGTTTGCGCGGTCAGCACTTCCAGCAGGCTGGCCGTGCCAGCGCGGTAGCGGTTGGTGACGAGCTCGCTGGCTTCGCGCGCGGCCTGCAGCGCTTCGTTCTGGACGACCGCCTCCTGCTCGAGCAGGCGCGCGGCGGCGAGGTTGTCCTCGACTTCCTGGAAGGCGTTGAGCACGGTCTGCCGGTAGTTCGCCACGGTTTCGTCGTAGACGGCAACTGCCTGTTCGCGCGCGGCACGGCGCGCGCCGGCGTCGAACAGGGTGGCCGCCAGCTGCGGACCGAACGACCAGATCCGGTCGGGCAGCGACAGCCACCGGTCCAGCGAGCCGGCGGTCAGGCCGGCCGTGGCGGACAGCGACAGCGTGGGATAGAACGCGGCCTGCGCGATGCCGATCGCGGCGTTGGCGGCGGCCATGCGCCGCTCGGCGGAGCTGATGTCCGGCCGGCGTTCCAGCAGTTGGGAGGGCACGGCGACAGGAACCTGCGGCACCGATGCCGCCGACACGGTGAAGTTGCCCGCGGGCAGGTCGAACGCAGCGGGCGGCTGGCCGGTCAGCACGGCCAGCGCGTGTTCGTACTGGGCCCGGTCGATCTGGATGTCGATCAGCTGCGCCTGCGCGCTCTTGAGCTGGTTCTCCGCCTGCAGCACGTCGGATCGCTGCGCAATGCCGGCGCGATATTGATTGGTAACCAGTTGCAGGGAGCGCTGGTAGTCCGTCACGGTCCGTTGCAGCAGCGCCTGCTGGGCGTCGGTAATGCGCAGCAGGAAATAGGTCTGCGCCAGCGTGGCCTGGGTGGACAGCAGCGTCGAGGCGAGGTCGGCTTCGCTGGCCTGCGCGCTGGCGCCGCTGCTTTCGACCTGGCGGCGGATGCGTCCCCACAGGTCCAGCTCCCAGCTGGCGCCGAGCGAGACAGCCTGGCTGCTGCCCACGCTGCCCGTCGCGCCGCGTGCGCGGCCGGCGCTGCCCTGCACGGAGACCAGCGGGAACTGGCCGGCGCGGGCGCCGCGCAGGATGCCGATCGCCTGCCGATACTGCGCCTCCGCGGCGCGCACCGTCTGGTTCGAGACCTGCACCTGCGCCATCAGCGTATCGAGCCGCGGGTCGTTGAAGATGGCCCACCAGGGGCCGCGATGGGCGGCGTCCTGGGGCGTCGCCGGTTTCCATTGGCCCCATTCGGCCGGCGCCTCCTTGAACGCCGGGGTCAGCGGCGCATCGGGGCGCTGGTAGTCGGGACCCACCGCGCAGGCGCTGGTCAGCAGCGCGAGCGCGAGGGCCGCGGCGGGACGCATGCGGCGGTTCCGCAGGGCGAGACAGTGTTCGAGCTTCATGTTGGTCGTCAGGATTCAGCGGGGCGTGGATGGCCGTCATTGCCGTCGCCAGGGCCGCCACGGCGGCGCTGCCAGCGCTGCCGCGCGGACTGCCAGCGCAGCCGCCAGCGGTCGAAGGTCAGGTAGACCACCGGCGTGGTGTACAGCGTCAGCAGCTGGCTGACCAGCAGGCCGCCGACGATCGAGATGCCAAGCGGTGCGCGCAGTTCGGCGCCGTCACCGCTGCCCAGTGCCAGCGGCACCGCGCCCAGCAGCGCCGCCATGGTGGTCATCAGGATCGGCCGGAAGCGCAGCAGGCAGGCCTTGTAGATGGCGTCGCGCGGCGACAGGCCTTCGCTGCGTTCGGCCTCGATGGCGAAGTCGATCATCATGATGGCGTTCTTCTTGACGATGCCGATCAGCAGGATCACCCCGATCAGCGCGATCACGCTGAATTCGGTCTTCGACAGCAACAGCGCCAGCAGCGCGCCGACGCCGGCCGAGGGCAGCGTGGACAGAATCGTCAGCGGATGGACATAGCTCTCGTAGAGGATGCCGAGCACGATATAGATGGTGATCAGCGCGGCGAGAATCAGCAGCGGCTGGTTGCGCAGCGACTCCTCGAACGCACTGGCGCTGCCGCCAAAATCCGCCTGCAGCGATTCGGGCGCGCCGATGCGCGCCACCTCGTGGCGGATGCGCTCGGTCGCCTGCGACAAGGACACGCCCTCGGCCAGATTGAAGGAAATGGTCGACGCGGCGAACCCCGCCTCATGGCTGACCCCGAGGGGCGCGTTGCTTGGCAGGAAGCGGGCGAACGCGGACAGCGGCACCCGGTTGCCCGCACCGGTCACCACGTAGACATCCTGCAGCGCGGTGGGACCCTGCAGGTATTCCTCGCTCAATTCCATCACCACGCGGTACTGGTTGAGGGGGTGATAGATGGTCGAGACCAGCCGCTGGCCGAAGGCGTCGTTCAGCACCGCATTGACCTGCTGCATGGTCACGCCCAGTCGCGCGGCGGCGTCGCGGTCGACGATCACCGAGGTTTGCAGGCCACGGTCGCTGGTGTCGGTGTCGATGTCCTCCAGCTCGCGCAGGTTGGACAGCGCGTTGCGGATCTTGGGCTCCCATTCGCGCAGCACTTCGAGGTCGTCCGAGCGCAGCGTGAACTGGTAGGACGAGCTGCTCTGGCGCGCGCCGATGCGGATGTCCTGCACCGGGGCGAGGAACAGGCGCGCGCCCGGCTCCTGCGCCAGCGCGACACGCAGCCTGCCGATCACTTCCATCGCCGTCTCCTTGCGCTCGGACAGCGGCTTGAGGGTGACGAACATCTGCCCGCTGTTGCGCTGCGAGCCGCCGGTGAAGCCGGTGACGTTTTCCACGGCGGGATCGGCCTGGACGATGCGGATGAAGTTGTCGAGCTTGCCGCGCATGGCCTGGAACGAGGTGGCCTGGTCGGCGCGGATGAAGCCGATCAGTCGACCGGTGTCCTGCTGCGGGAAGAAACCCTTGGGCACGATCACGTAGAGCCAGACGTTCAGGCCGACGGTCACCAGCAGCACCAGCCAGACCAGCTTGCCGTGCCGCAGCGCGACCGACAGCGAGCGCGCGTAGCGGTCATTCATCCAGCCGAACACCCGCTCGGTGGCGCGGTAGAAGCGGCCGGGTTCCCGCTGGCGCGCCGGGCGCTTGAGCAAGTGGGCGCACATCATCGGCGTGGTGGTCAGCGAGACCACCAGCGACACCAGGATCGCCACCGACAGCGTGATGGCGAACTCGTGGAACAGGCGGCCAACGATGCCGCCCATCAGCAGCAGCGGAATGAAGACCGCGATCAAAGACAGGCTCATCGAGATGACGGTGAAGCCCACCTCGCGCGCGCCGCGCAGCGCCGCCTGCACCGGCTTCATGCCGGCCTCGATATGGCGCGAGATGTTCTCCAGCACGACGATGGCATCGTCGACGACGAATCCGGTGGCGATGGTTAGCGCCATCAACGACAGGTTGTTCAGCGAGAAGCCGGCCAGGTACATCACCGCAAAGGTGCCCACCAGCGACACCGGTACCGCCACGCTTGGAATCAGCGTCGCCCGCACATTGCGCAGGAACAGGAACACCACCATGATGACCAGCGCCACCGACAGCATCAGCGAGTGTTCGACTTCGCGCAGCGAGGCCCGGATGGTCGGGGTGCGGTCCATCATCACGTCCATCGAGATCGCCGCGGGAATCATCTGGCGCAGCGTCGGCAGGACCTCGTAGACGCGATCGACGGTCTCGATGATATTGGCGCCGGGGGTGCGATTGAGCACCAGCAGCACCGAGGGCTTGCCGTTGGCCGAGCCGGCATTGCGCACATCCTGCACCGAGTCGGTCACGGTGGCGACATCGGACAGCCGCACCGGTACCGGCAGGCTGGCCGGGCCGGTCGCGGCGGCGCCGGTGCCAGGCGCGTTGGTCACCGTGGTACTGGTGGTCCCGCCCGACGTCACGGTGGTGGTGGTCACGCCGTTGACCGTCTGCGTCCGTACCGAGCCGCCGGAGGTGGCGCTGGCGGTGGTCGCAAGCAGCGCGCCCGCCGACGTGGTGGCGTAGCTGCCCGGGGTCGCATAGCGGATGATCAGCGGCAGATAGTCTTGCGCCTTCATCGCCTGGTCGTTGGCGTAGATCTGCCAGCTGTTGGCCTCGTTCTCCAGCAGGCCAAGCGGCCGGTTCGCGTTGGTGGTGCTGATCGCGTTGCGCACGTCGCTCAGCGAGATGCCGTACTTGTTCAGCGCGGTCGGGTTCAGCGACACCCGCACTGCCGGCAGCGACGAGCCGCCGATGCTGACCTGGCCGACCCCCTCGATCTGCGACAGCTTCTGCGCGAGGATGGTGGAGGCGGCGTCGTACAGCTGGCCCCGCGTCATCGTCGGCGAGGTCAGCGCGATGATCATGATCGGCGCATCGGCCGGGTTGACCTTGCGGTAGGTCGGGTTGCCCGGCAGGCTGCTGGGCAGCGTGGCGCGCGAGGCGTTGATGGCCGCCTGCACGTCGCGCGCGGCGCTGTCGATGTCGCGCGACAGATCGAACTGCAGAGTGACCCGCGTCGAGCCCAGCGAACTGCTGGAGGTGATTTCATTGACGCCGGCGATGGCCCCCAGCGCCCGCTCCAGCGGCGTGGCAACGGTGGCGGCCATCGTCTCGGGGCTGGCGCCGGGCAGCGACGCCGAGACCGAGATGGTGGGGTAGTCGACCTGCGGCAGCGGCGCGACCGGCAGCATGCGGAACGCGGCCAGGCCAGCCAGCAGGATGCCCAGCGTCAGCAGCGCCGTGGCGATGGGCCGGTGGATGAAGAGGGCGGACAGGTTGCTCATGGCCGGTCCGGCTGCGGTTGGACCGGGCTGTCGGGGCCGCCGACCGGGCCTTCGCCCTCGCGGTCGTCATCGTCGCCGAAGCGGCGCCGGCGCCAGCCGTGGAAGCGTTGTCCGACGCGGTCGAAGGCCAGGTAGATCACCGGGGTGGTGAACAGCGTCAGCACCTGGCTGACCAGCAGGCCGCCTACCATGGTGATGCCCAGCGGCCGGCGCAGTTCGGAACCGATGCCGGTACCCAGCATCATCGGCAGCGCGGCCAGCAGCGCCGCCAGCGTGGTCATCAGGATCGGGCGGAAACGCAGCAGGCAGGCCTCGAAGATCGCGTCGCGCGGCGACATGCCGCGTTCGCGCTCGGCCTCCAGCGCGAAGTCGATCATCATGATGGCGTTCTTCTTGACGATGCCGATCAGCAGGATGATGCCGATGATGGCGATGATGCCCAGGTCGTGGCCGGCGACCAGCAGGGCCAGCAGCGCGCCCACGCCGGCGGACGGCAGTGTCGACAGGATCGTCACCGGGTGGATCGCGCTCTCGTACAGCACCCCGAGCACGATGTACATCGTCACCACCGCGGCCAGGATCAGCCACAGCGTGTTGGACAACGAGGCGCGGAACGCCAGCGCGGCGCCCTGGAAGGTGGTCTGCATCGATACCGGCAGGCCGATCTCCTGCTCGATCTGCGTGACCTTGTCCACTGCATGGCCGAGCGAGGCGCCGGGCGCGAGGTTGAACGAGATGGTCGCGGCCGGGAACTGCCCCTGGTGGTTGATCACCAGCGGTCCGGTGCGCTCGCTGATGCGCGCGAACGAGCCCAGCGGCACCTGGCCGCCGGAGGAGGAGGGCAGCCGCAGCTCCGCCAGTGCCTGCGGGTTGTCGCGGAACGACGGCATCGCCTCGAGCACGACGCGATACTGGCTGGCCTGGGTGAAGATGGTGGAGACCAGCCGCTGCCCGTAGGCGCTGTACAGCGCGCTGTCGATCACCGCCGTGGTGATGCCGAAGCGCGCGGCGGCGTCGCGGTCGATATCGACGTAGACGCGCAGGCCGTTGTTTTGCTGATCGCTGGCGACGTCGCGGAATTCGGGTTCCTGCTGCAGCCGTTCGACCAGGCGTGGCACCCAGGTGGCCAGCGTCTGCGGGTCCGGGTCCTCGACTGTGAACTGGTATTGCGTGCGCGAGACGCGGTCCTCGATGGTCAGGTCCTGCACCGGCTGCAGATAGAGCGACACGCCGCCCACGTCCCGCGCCGCCGCCTGCAGCCGTTCGATCACCTCGTCCAGCGAGCCGTCGCGCTCGCCCTTTGGTTTCAGGTCGATCAACATCCGGCCCGCGTTCATCGTGGTATTGGTGCCGTCCACGCCGATGAAGGCCGATACGCTGCGCACCGCGGGGTCGCGCAGCACCACATCCGCCACCGCGCGCTGCTTCTGCGCCATCGCGGTAAAGGAACTGCTCTGCGCCGTCTCGGTAATCCCCTGCAGCACGCCGGTATCCTGCGACGGGAAGAAGCCCTTGGGAATCGCCAGGTAGAGCAGCACGGTCAGCACCAGCGTGCCGAGCGCGACGAGAAGCGTGGCGGTCTGCCGCGCGAGTACCCATTGCAGCCACTGCCCGTAGCGCTCGATGACGCGGTCGAAGAAGCGCCCGGTCGCCTGGTGATAGCGCGGCAGCTGGTCCTCGGGCACATGGCGCAACAGCCGCGCGCACATCATCGGCGTCAGCGTCAGCGATACCACCGCGGAGATCAGGATCGCCACGGCCAGCGTCACGGCGAATTCGCGGAACAGCCGGCCCACCACGTCGCTCATGAACAGCAGCGGGATCAGCACCGCGACCAGCGAGAAGGTCAACGAGATGATGGTGAAGCCGATCTGCCTGGAACCCTTGAGCGCCGCCTGGCGTGGCGATTCGCCGCGCTCGATATAGCGCATGATGTTCTCGATCATCACGATGGCATCGTCGACGACGAAGCCGGTCGCGATGGTCAGCGCCATCAGCGTCAGGTTGTTCAGCGAGAAGCCGGCCAGGTACATCACGCCGAAGGTGCCCACCAGTGACAGCGGCACGGCGACGCCGGGAATGATGGTGGCCGGGATGTTGCGCAGGAACAGGAAGATCACCATCACCACCAGCGCGATGGCCAGCAGCAGCTCGAACTGGGTGTCGTGCACGGAGGCACGGATGGTGGTGGTGCGGTCGGTCAGCACCTCGACCTGCACCGAGGCGGGCAGGGAGGCTTCCAGCTGGGGCAGCAGCGCGCGGATGCGGTCGACCACCGCGATCACGTTGGCGCCGGGCTGGCGCTGGATGCTCAGCACGATGGCCGGCTTGCCGTTGGCCCAGGCGGCCAGCCGCGCGTTCTCGGGGCCGTCGACGATGGTGGCGACATCGGTGATGCGGATCGGCGCGCCGTTGCGGTAGCCGATGATGATCTGGCGGTATTCCTCGGCCGAGCGCAGCTGATCGTTGGCGTCGATGGTCGACGCACGGGTCGGGCCGTCGAAGCTGCCCTTGGCGCCGTTGACATTGGCCGAGCCGATGGCCGTGCGCAGATCGTCGATCGACATGTCCAGCGCCGCCAGCGCGGTCGGGTTGGCCTGGATCCGCACTGCCGGCCGCTGCCCGCCGCTGATGGTGACCAGGCCCACGCCAGCGATCTGCGAGATCTTCTGCGCGATGCGGGTATCGACCATGTCCTGCAGTTGCGGCAGCGGCAGTGTTTCCGAGCTCATCGACACCGTCATGATCGGCGCGTCGGCGGGGTTGACCTTGCTGTAGACCGGCGGCATTGGCAGGTCGTTGGGCAGCAGGTTGCCGGCCGCGTTGATGGCCGCCTGCACCTGTTGCTCGGCCACATCCAGCGGCAGGGTCAGGTCGAACTGCAGGGTGATGACGGAGGCGCCGCCCGAGGAGGACGACGACATCTGCTTCAGGCCCGGCATCTGGCCGAACTGGCGCTCCAGCGGCGCGGTAACCGCCGAGGTCATGACGTCGGGGCTGGCGCCGGGGTACAGCGTCTTCACCTGGATGGTCGGGTAATCGACTTCCGGCAGCGCCGACAGCGGCAGCATGCGGTACGCCACCAGCCCGGACAGCAGGATGGCGAGCATCAGCAGCACGGTGGCGACCGGGCGCTCGATGAATAGGCGGGACGGGTTCATGCGTGGTCCTTCGGCGCGCGGGCGCCGTTACTGCGGGCGCTGGGCGGTGGCGCTGGCCTGCGGGGCGGAAGCCGCCGCGCGCGGGGCACTGCTTGCGTGACCCTGGGCAGCGCCTGGCGCCGACGCCGCCTGGGCTTCGGAGGCGCCGCGATGGCGCCGGCCGCGTGCGCGCGGCTGGCTGGCCGGCGCCACCGCGGCATCGCGGGCGGCGGGATCGACGGTCTCGACGGTCATGCCTTCGCGCAGGCGGTCCGCGCCGTCCACCACTACCCGCTGGCCCGGCCGCACGCCTTGCAGGATCGCGGTGTGCTGGCCGTCGCTCGGTCCCAGTGTGACAGTCTGCACGCGCACCTTGTTGTCCTGGTCTACCACATAGACGAAGTTGCCCTGTTGGCCCCGCTGCAGCGCGGCCACCGGCACTACCGTGGCGTTCTTCAGCGTATCGACGCGCATGCGTACGTTGACGAACTGGTTGGGGAACAGCATGCCGTCGTCATTGCGGAACACCGCCTTCAGGCGCACCGTGCCGGTGGTGGTGTCGATCTGGTTGTCCGTGGTCAGCAGCGCGCCGTCGGCCAGCTTGTTGCGCGCCTGGCGGTCCCAGGCCTGCACCGGCAGGGTGTTGCCCGCGTTCAGCTGCCTGAGCACGCTGGGCAGGCTGTCCTCGGGGATGGAGAACAGCACGGCGATGGGCTGCACCTGCGTGATCAGCGCGATGCCATTGGTGTCGCCCGTGTTGACGATATTGCCGGCGTCGACCTGGCGCAGGCCGATGCGGCCCGAGACCGGCGCCTTGATGCGGGTGTAGCTCAGTTCCAGCCGGGCGGTATCGACGTTGGCCTGGTCTGTCTTGACCACCCCCTCGTACTGGCGCACCAGCGCGTCCTGCGTGTCCACCTGCTGCTTGGCGATCGAGTCCTGCTCGAGCAGGGTGCGATAGCGTTGCTGATCCAGGCGCGCGTTCTGCAGCAGCGCCTGGTCGCGCGCCAGCTGCCCCAGCGCCTGGTCCAGGGCCGCCTGGAAGGGGCGCGGATCGATCTCGGCGAGCACGTCGCCGGCCTTGACCATCTGTCCCTCGCGGAACAGCACGCGCAGCAGCGGGCCGGAAACCTGGGCGCGGACGGTGACGCTGGCCACCGGCGTGACATTGCCCAGGCCGTTAAGGACGATGTCCATGTCCCTCTGCGCGGCCTGGTTCACCACCACCGGCGCCGGCGCGCCGACAAAGGGGCTGGCCGGTCCGCGTCCGCCGGCGCCACCCGGACCGCCGGGCCGGCCCGGGCCTGCCGGCACGCGCCCCCCTGCGCCAACCTGCGCCTGCCCTTCGGCCGGCTTGTCGCGGCCGGCGAACCAGTACCAGGCGGCGCCCGCCACCAGCAGCACCAGCAGCGCGATCAGCCAGCCGCGGCGCCGTCCGCGCGGCGGGCGGGGCTCCCCGGGACCCTGCGGTCCCTGGGGCGCGCCCGGGCCTCCAGCGGAAGCGCCGGGCCGCGCGTGCGAGGCGCTGGAGGCAGCGAAGGAAGGAGCGGACGGGTTGGCTTGCGGGGTCGCGCCGGTGGCGTTGGAGGCTTGATGTTCTACGGGTTTGGCCATGTCCTGCAGGCGCGCCATGGCGGACGCGCGGTCGCTAGTCGAAAATGGAGGCAGCAGTATGCCGCAACCGCCGCCCGGCGCCGGCACGGCGGCGGACGTCTCGGGATAAGGGTGGATTCCAGCGATCGGGTGAAAATGCCGGCCGGCGTGACATGCCGGAAGGCTTCGTCTTGCCCGAGGCAATGTCCGCAAGGATACGGGGCGAATCGGGCCGCCGATATGTCGGGCGGCTGCGACATTATTACAGTCCGTTACGACAGGCCCCGCTGTAACTTGCCGAAACAACCTCGGCGGCGCCCGCGCCGGGGTGTCTGATTATCATCGCACCATGCGACCGAACCAGCCTACCCAGATTCTCGTCGTCGACGACGACCCCGACCTGCGCGACCTGCTGCGCGAATACCTGACCCAGCAGGGCTTTGCCGTTTCCGTGCTGCACGATGGCGACGGCCTGCAGGCGCGCCTGGAGCGCGAGCGGCCCGCGCTGATCGTGCTGGACCTGATGATGCCCAAGGTCGACGGCCTGACCGCGCTGCGCAAGCTGCGCGCGCGCAACGACGATATCCCGGTGATCCTGCTGACGGCCCGCAGCGACGAGATCGACCGCATCGTCGGCCTGGAGATCGGGGCCGACGACTATCTGGGCAAGCCATTCTCCCCGCGCGAATTGCTGGCACGGATCAATGCGGTGCTGCGGCGCAAGCAGGCGCGGCCGGCGGCGGCTCCCGAGGACCGCGACGGCGCCAGCTTCGGCCCCTTCCGCGTCGATTTCCGCCAGCGCACGCTGATGCGCTCCGGCCAATCGCTGGCCATCAGCGATACGGAGTTCGCGCTGCTCAAGCTGCTGCTGATGCATCCGCTCGAAGTGCTGTCGCGCGAGCGCATCGTCGAGTTGATGTATGGCGCGGCCAGCGGCGTCAGCGACCGCGGCATCGACGTGCAGATCTGGCGCCTGCGCCGGCTGCTGGACGAGGATGCGCAGCGGCCGCGCTATATCCAGACGGTGCGCGGGCGCGGCTACACCTTCGTTCCTGACGAGGCGGCGCAAGCAGCCCCAGCGGTGGAAGACGAGGCATGAAGCTGCGCATCGACACCCTGTTCGGCCGCATGGCGCTGCTGATCGCCGCCGTGCTGGTGATCAGCCATTTCTCCTGGCTGACGATCCTGCGCATGGATCGGCGCGAGCAGCGCATCGAGTATTCGGTGGAGCAGATGCTGTTCCAGCTCGACAGCATCCAGCGCGCGCTGGACGCGCGTCCGCCGGCGCCGCTGCCCAGCCTGGTGGAGATCGCTGGTGAGGCCACGGCCGAGGAGTATGCGCGCGCGCCGACCGAGCGCTCGCGCCGGCTGGTCGAGCGGTTCTCGGCCCGGCTGCCGGCGGGCACCGAAATCCGGATCGAGGACGAGAGTACGCCCCGGGTGTGGATCAAGCTGCCGACCAGGCAGGACTGGATCGCCATGCCGATCCTGTGGGTCCACAATCCGCCTTCCGATAGCCGGATGATTCCCGGCGCGATCCTGGTCGTCAGCGTGGCGATCGTGTTCGCGCTGCTGATCGCCTGGCAGATCCAGCGGCCGGTGCGCGAGATGGCAGTGGCGGCGGGGCGCCTGTCGCGCCAGCAGCCGGTGCCGCCGCTGCGCGAGCGCGGCCCGCTGGAGCTGCGCCAGCTGATCGAGCGCTTCAACCGGATGGTGGCGGACCTCGCCCGCATCGATCAGGAGCGCAATACCATGCTGGCCGGCATCGCCCATGATCTGAAGACGCCGCTGGCGCGGCTGCGGCTGCGTGCGGAAATGCTGGGGGACGCCAAGGCAGCGGCCGGCGTGACGCGGGACGTCGAATCGATGTCGGCCATCGTCGAGCAGTTCCTCAGCTTTGCGCAGACGGGTGAAACCTCGGCGCAGCCGGTGCCGGTGGAGCGCCGCCTGACCGAGCTGGCCGCATCGCTGGCCGAGCAGGAGCGGCCGGTCGAACTGTCGCTGGAAGCGGGCGAGGGCTTCCGCCTGATCGCGACGCAACTGGACCGGGTGATCGGCAATCTGGTCGACAACGCCTGGCACTATGGCGCACGGCCGGTGACCATCGCCACCGCGCGCACGGCGCAGGGCTGGCAGCTGACGGTGGAGGATGCGGGCCCCGGCATCCCCGAGCACGAGTTCGAGCGGGCCACGCTGCCCTTCGTGCGGCTCGACCCCGCACGCGGCGGCAATGCGCATTCAGGGCTGGGCCTGGCGATCGTCGATCGTCTGGTGCGACAGGGGGGCGGCCGGCTGGAACTGGCCAACCGGCCGGAAGGGGGACTGCGGGTGGTGATGCTGTTCCCGTTCGCGCCGCTGGCCAAAGCCGCCTGAGCGCGCGCAGCAAGGCGCTGGCCGCGGCCAGCGCCGCTCAGGACGCCTTCTTCTTCTCGCCGATGCGGCTTTCCTTGCCGGCCAGCAGCTTGGCGATGTTCTGCCGGTGCCGCACGATCAGCAGCACGCTGATGGCGACGATGGCCAGCGCGATCGCGTTGGTGCCGAACAGCAGCACGTAGTAGAAGGGCGCGAACACCGCCGAGACCAGCGCGGCCAGCGAGGAATAGCGGAAGAACACCGCGATGACGATCCAGGTCGCCAGTGTCGCCAGCCCCAGCCACGGATTGATCGCCAGCAGGATGCCCGCGGCGGTCGCCACGCCCTTGCCGCCCGCGAAGCGGTGGAAGACCGGGAACAGATGGCCGAGGAAGACGCCGACGGCGACCAGCGCGATGCCGGTGGCGTCGATGCCGTAGCCGGGGCCGAAGTGCTGCGCCAGCCAGACCGCCAGCCAGCCCTTCAGGCCGTCGCCGAGCAGCGTCAGCAGCGCGGCCTTCTTGTTGCCGGTGCGCAGCACATTGGTGGCACCGGGATTGCCGGAGCCGTACGAATGCGGGTCGGGCAGGCCCATCGATTTGCTCACCACCACGGCGAAGGAAATCGAGCCGATCAGGTAGGCGAGCAGGGCGAAGATTGTATTGGCCATGGTAGCGGTTGCCGCGGGGGCGAGATCAACGGACGTCGGAAAACGAGGTGGCGCGATTGTAGCGTGCGAGGCAACCGTGCCGAACCCGGGTTTGCGCGTGGACCCGCGATTGCGCCCCTCGGATGTGCCTCCGTCACTCGGCCAGCGCGCACGAGACCGGCGTCGCCTGCAGCAGCGCGACCAGCACTGCGGGATCGACACTGACGAGGAAGCCGCGCCGGCCGCCGTTGATATAGATGCGCGGCAGCGCGAGGACAGTCTCTTCGACATAGACCGGCATCCGCTTGCGCGTGCCGAAGGGCGAGGTGCCGCCGATCATGAAGCCGCTATGGCGCTGCGCGACCTCGGGCTTGCAGGGCTGCACGCTCTTGCGGCCGATCTGCCGTGCCAGGTTCTTGGTGGAGACCTGCCGATCGCCATGCATCAGCACGATCAGCGGCTGCGCCTTGTCGTCCTCCATCACCAGCGTCTTGACCACGATATGCTCGTCCACGCCGAGCTGCCGCGCCGATTCCCCGGTGCCGCCGTGGTCGACATACTCGTAGGGATGCTCGCCGAATTCGATGCGGTGCTGGCGCAGCAGCTGCGTGGCGGGGGTTTCGGATACGTGCCTGGTCTTCGCCATGATGAGGGGTTCGGGGCGGTGGTTACCCGCGCGGATGGTGCTGCTGGTGCAGCACGCGCAGCCGCTCGCGGGCGACGTGGGTATAGATCTGGGTGGTCGAGATATCGGCGTGGCCGAGCAGCAGCTGCACCACGCGCAGGTCGGCGCCGTGGTTCAGCAGATGGGTGGCGAAGGCGTGCCGCAGCGTATGCGGTGACAGCGGCGCCTGGATGTCGGCGGCGCGCGCATAGCGCTTGATCAGGTACCAGAACGCCTGGCGCGTCATCGCTTCGCCGCGCTGGGTGACAAACAGCGCGTCGCTGGCGCGCGCTCCCAGCAGTGCCGGGCGGCCGCTGGCCAGATAGCGCCGCAGCCAGTCGCCGGCCTCGCCGCCGAACGGGACCAGCCGCTCCTTGTCGCCCTTGCCGCCGACCACGCGCGCCACGCCTTCGTTCAGCCCGATCTCCACCGTCTTCATCTGCGTCAGCTCCGATAC
Source organism: Cupriavidus sp. AU9028 (assembly GCF_019795295.1). Lineage (GTDB taxonomy): Bacteria > Pseudomonadota > Gammaproteobacteria > Burkholderiales > Burkholderiaceae > Cupriavidus. Next base: position 114,791 of record NZ_JAIMCG010000001.1, read on the forward strand.
ACGCAGGCCGCTGGCGTACATCAGCTCAAGCATGGTGCGATCGCGCAGGCCCAGCGGCGTATCGGTGTCGGGCGCGGCCAGCAGCGCTTCGACCTGCGCTTCGCTGAGCGTCTTCGGAAAGCGCGGCGGCTGCTTGGCGGCGCGCAGCAGCAGGCAAGGGTCGGCCTGCACGATGTGCTCGCGCAGCGCCCAGCGGTAGAAGCGGCGGAACACCGCCAGCCGGCGGTTGGCGGACGAGGCGCGCGACTGCGGATGGCGCGCGGCGAAGTAGCCCGACAGCGCGCCGTCGTCGGCCTGCGGCAGCGACAGGCCGCGCTCGGCGCGCAGCCAGCGCGCGAACAGCGTCAGGTCGCGGCGGTAGGCGTCGATGCTGTTGCGGGCCAGGCCGTCTTCCAGCCACAGCGCATCGCAGAAGCGGTCGATCAGCGCCTGGTCCTCCGGTGCAAGCGGCGCGTCGGCGATTTCCTCGGGCAACGCGGACACGGTACGGTCGCGCGCGCTCACAGCAGCATCACCCGTTCGTGCCGCAGCAGCCAGCGCTTGACCTCCAGGTGGAAACCGTCCTCGCCGTGGTGGGCGAAGCCGCCCAGCCCTTTTGCGCCGACAATGCGGTGGCAGGGAACGACCAGCGGAAACGGGTTGGCACCGCAAGCCTGTCCCACCGCCCGCGCGGTGCCGCCGGCCTGGGCGGCAAGCTCGCCATAGGTGGCGGTGCGTCCTGCCGGGACGGCACGGATGGCCTGCCAGACACGCTGCTGGAAGCCACTGCCGCGCATCGCCAGCGGGATGTCGAGCGAGGCGTCCGGGTCCGCGTAATAGGCCTGCAGCCGCGCCGCCAGTGCGGCGATCAAGGGCAGCGGATTGTCCCGCAGCGGCGTATCCGCCGGCAGGAAATGGATCTCCTCGATGCCGCCGCTGCCCGCGCGCACCCCCAGCCGGCCGAACGGCGCGGCGAGGATGGCGTCGAAGCGTGACAGAGTGGGGTCGGGCGGGCGACCCGGGGTGGCCGGCATGGTGGCGTTGCGGTTGGGAAGAATACGGAATTCTAGTGCGAACGGCCGGGCAGCTGCGGGTTTGCTCCCCTCTCCCGCAGGGGCGGGGGAGGGGAGCAAACCGAGGGCAGCGCACCGGCGGTATGGGGACGCGAACAAGAAAGGGCCCCCGCAGGGGCCCCCGATACGCCAGCGCAAGGCGGACGTGCTTACTGCTCGAGCTTGATGTTCTGCACCTTGACCAGGTTGCGCATCTTGTCGAATTCCTTCTTGATCTCGGCCGCGTGCTGGGCCGGCGTATTGCCCGACGGCTCCGCGCCGGCGCCGCGCAGGCGTTCCTGGAAGCCCTTGTCCTGCAGGGCCTGCACCGCGGCCTGGTTCAGCTTGTTGATGATCTCGTCAGGCGTGCCGGCCGGGGCGACCAGGCCGTACCAGGCCGGATCGTTCGGCTCCTTCAGGCCCATCTCGGCCATGGTCGGCACGTTCGGCAGCGAGTCGATGCGCTTGTTCCATGCCACCACGATGGGGCGCAGCTTGCCGGCCTTGATGTGCGGCATGGAGGAGGGCAGGTTGTCCATCATGATGGGCACCTGGCCGGCCAGCACGTCGTTCAGCGCCGGACCTGCGCCGCGGTAAGGGATATGGACCATGAAGGTCTTGGTCGAGACCTTGAACTGCTCGCCCAGCATGTGGCCGAAGCCGCAGGTGCCCGAGGAGGCGTAGGAATACTTGCCCGGGTTGGCCTTCAGCACGGCCAGGAACTCCTTGTAGTCCTTGGCCGGGAAGTTGGGGTTGACCGCAATCACGTTGGCGACATTGGCCAGGTTCGTGATGGGCTTGAAGTCCTTGATCGGGTCGTAGGACAGCTTCGGGTTGCAGGCCGGGTTCACCGCCATGGTGGAGACGGTCGAGATGCCGATGGTGTAGCCGTCCGGATTGGCCTTGGCGATGGCGTCGGCGCCGATCGAGCCGCCCCCGCCCGCGCGGTTCTCGACCACGACCGGCTGGCCGAGGATCTTGCTCATCTGGTCGGCCACGCCACGGCCGACGATATCGGTGGTGCCGCCGGGTGCGAACGGAATGATCAGCTTGATGGGCTTGCTGGGATAGCTTTGCGCTTGCGCAAGCGACGCCGTCACGGCCAGGCCAAGGGCCAGAGCAATCTTCTTGGTTTGCATCGGATCTCGTCTCCGTCAAAAACCGGGCGGGGTTGGCCCACCCTGACACAAAAGCCCGCGAAGCGTCCTGTGCGCGCTCCGCCGGCGGGATCGGTCAGCCGCCCAGCAGTCCGCGCTTGAGCTCGCGGTCCACCGGCTTCTCCCCCAGGAAGATGCGCAGCACCGCCTGGTAGAAGTCCTCTCCGGGAATCGGCTTGCCGCGCGGAATGCCGTTGATGGCAATGATGGTCCCGCTGTCCGGCGTGTAGTCGAAGTTGATGATGTCGCCCTTGCGCGCGGTGCCGACCTGACCCATTGCCTGTTCGAGCTGAGACAGGCGGTCGGTGAACCGTTCGAGCTGTGCTTCGCTGTGGTTCTCGCGCATGCCCTCGTTCAGCGCCTTGATGAAGGCGGCGGATTCGACTTCCCGCAAGGGGCGGATCTGCAGCCGTTTCGGGCCCTTGGCGCCGAGCACGACCGCGGCATTGCGCACCTTCTCCGGCAAGTACAGCGCGGCGACGTAGCCCTTGACGATGAAGACCGTGCGCAGGCCGGCGCCGTTGAGCTGCAGTTCCTTGCCGGCGACACGGGCCGCATCGTCGAAGCGCACCCCCTCCAGTTCCATGGCGGCGATCTCCGGCGCCCAGGCGGCGGCTGCAAGCACGATGCAGCAGGCCCCCGCAAGCGGGCGAAGTCGGTGCGGCAGCGGGAAGCGGGCCAGGGTACGGCGGCGGGACGGCATGGAAAAGCGGAACATCGGTGGCAATAACGGAACGTGCCATCTTCCGGGTTTTCTGAAACAATACCAATCCGTATCTGCCCTAGGTGCTCCGGAGACCGCACCAGCCCCCCTTCCGGCAATACAACGACAACACCAATCCGCCGATGTCCCCAGCCTTGCTGATGGTGCCGGATTTCAGCCTGATCCTGATCGGCTGGCTCCTGGTGCGCTACACCTCGTTCGATCGCACCTTCTGGTCCGGCGTCGAGCGCCTCGTCTACTTCGTGCTGTTCCCGATGCTGCTGCTGCAGGCAACCAACAGCGCGGTGTTCGAGTTTTCCAGCACCTCGACCATGCTCGCCCTGGCCATCGGCACCACGCTGTTCGGCATGGCCGCGGGCTATGCAGTCAAGTGGGTGCTGCGGCCCAACCCGATCGACTTTGCGTCCGGGCTGCAGACCGCGTTCCGCTTCAATTCCTATATCGCGCTGGCGCTGGCCGCGCGCCTGGGCGGCGGCGAGGGACTGGCCATGATGGCGGTCATCGTCGGCTGCGTGGTGCCGATGTGCAATGTCGCGGCGGTCTGGTCGCTGGCGCGCCATGGCGAAGTCAGCGTGTGGCGCGAGCTGGCCCGCAATCCGTTGATCCTGGCCACGGTGACCGGGCTGGTCACCAATCTGCTGGGCCTGCATCCGCCCGAGGTGGTCGCCATGACGATGAGCCGGCTGGGCTCGGCTGCCACCGCGCTCGGGCTGATGACGGTGGGGGCGGGCCTGCAGATGCAGGGCGCGTCCGGTACGGCGGGCATGGTGGCGTGGTGGACCGGGGTCAAGCTGATCGCGATGCCGGCGGTCGCCTGGCTGGTGGGCCGCCAGTTGCCGCTGTCGCCGCTGCAATTGCAGATCGCCGTGCTGTACGCCGCGATGCCGACCGCGTCCAGCGCCTACATCCTGGCGGTGCGCATGGGAGGCAACGGTCCGATGGTGGCCGCCGCCATCTCCATCATGACGGTTGGCGCGATCCTCACCGCGCCGCTGTGGTACGCGCTGGTCAGCTGAGCGCGGCCGGCGTGCGCTGCTGCGCGAGCGCCCATTCGACGTGCTCGCGCACCAGCGGCGAAGGATCTGCCTGGCGCGCCTGCAGCGCGGCGCGGATGCGCTGCGCCGCCGGACCCTGCGCGTCCCGCAGGGCATTGCCCAGTCCCACAGCCAGGTTGCGCAGCCAGCGTTCGTGGCCGATCCGGCGGATCGGGCTGCCTTCGAGGCGCTGGTTGAATTCCTGCTCCGTCCAGCCGAACAGCGTCACCATGTCGGGCGCGTCCAGCTTGTTGCGCACGTCGAAGTCAGGCAGCGTCGCGCGCTGCGCGAACTTGTTCCATGGACAGGCCAGCTGGCAGTCGTCGCAGCCATAGACGCGGTTGCCCATCGGCGCGCGCAAGGGCTCGGGAATCGCGCCCTTGTACTCGATGGTGAGGTACGAGATGCAGCGCCGCGCATCGAGCTGGTAGGGCGCGACGATGGCGCCGGTGGGGCAGACATCGATGCAGCGCCGGCACTGTCCGCAATGCGCGGAGGCGGGCGGATCGGCGGGCAGCGGCACATCGATCAGGATTTCGCCAAGGAAGAACAGCGAGCCGGCGGCGCGATCGAGCAGCAGCGTATGCTTGCCGCGCCAGCCCAGTCCGCCCTGGCTGGCCAGCGCCACCTCCATGACCGGGGCCGAGTCGGTGAACACGCGGTAGCCGAACGGCCCGATCTCGTTGGCGATGCGCGTGGCCAGCTGCTGCAGCCGCGCGCGCAGGACCTTGTGATAGTCGCGGCCGCGGGCATAGACCGAGATGACAGCGGGTACGTCGTCGCCCTGACCTGTGCCGGTACTGGTGTCGGGATCGAGCCGCGCCAGTTCGCGCTGGCGCCAGTCGGCGGGCATGCTGGCGGGCAGGTAAGGCATGCGAGCGACGATGGCACGCACCGTGCCCGGCACCAATTCCGCCGGCCGGGCACGCTTCAGGCCATGGTTCGCCATATAATCCATGTCGCCGTGAAAGCCCTTCTCGAGCCAGGCCATCAGGCCGGCTTCGGCATGGCGCAGATCCACATCGGCGATACGGATGTCGTCGAACCCCAGCTCGGCGCCCCACGCGCGAATACGCTCGACCAACGCCGCCGGCTCGTAGACGCGAGTCGGCGATGCGGCCTCCGGTGCGGGGACGGCGGGCGGTTGCGCAGGGCCGGGTGCCTGCGGGGCGGACGAGGTGACGGCGCACGCCGTGCCCGGGCTGTCCGCCTCTGCCCTTGCTGCTGGGTCGATCATCCCCGAATTGTACGCAATGCCTCTGCTCGAAGAACGCACATTGATCCTGCCGGACGAAAGCGCGACCGACCGCCTCGGCGCGGCGCTGGCCGCCGTCGTGCGTGCGCTGCCGCCGCAGACCGTGCATGTGCAGCTGTCCGGCGACCTCGGCGCGGGCAAGACCACGCTGTCGCGCGCGATCCTGCGCGCGCTAGGCCATGCCGGCAAGGTCCGCAGTCCGACCTACACGCTGTGCGAGCCATACGAGGTCGCCCGTGCCGATGGCTCGCCCCTGACTGTCTATCACTTCGATCTCTACCGCTTCGCCGATCCGGAGGAATGGCTGGACGCGGGCTTTCGCGACTGCTTTGCCGAGCCGGCCTTCAATCTGGTCGAGTGGCCGGAGAAAGCCGGCAAGCTGCTCGGGGAACCCGATCTGCACCTGTTGCTCCAATCGGACACCGCGACTGACGACGAGGCCTTCCAGCGGCGCGTCGCCGCCCTGCGGGCCTATACTCCAACCGGAATTTCTCTGCTGCACGCATGCTGATCAAGCGAATCGACACCGACCGACCCGACGAACGGACGCTCGCCCGGCGCAAATGGATGGCGCAATGCCTCAAGGCCGGCGCTGGCACGGTGGTGTTGACGCTCGCCGGACCGCAGATTGCCCGTGGCGCGGGCATCATCGCCGTGCGGGTGTGGCCGGCCGAGGACTATACGCGCGTCACAATCGAGTCCGATGCGCAGCTGGCCGCCGTCCATACCATGGTGCGCAACCCGGACCGTCTGGTGGTCGATATCGACGGGCTGGAACTGTCGCCGACCCTGCGCGAGCTGGTGGCCAAGATCACGCCGAACGATCCGTATATCCAGGCGGTTCGCGTCGGCCAGAACCGCCCGCATGTGGTTCGCCTGGTGTTCGACCTGAAGGAGGACGTCGCGCCGCAGGTCTTCACGCTCAAGCCGATCGGCAGCTACCGCGACCGGCTGGTGTTCGATCTGTATCCGGTCAATCCGCCCGATCCGCTGTGGAAGCTGGTGCGCGAGACCGAGGACAAGCAGCGCCGCTTCGCCGCCTCGCCATCGACGGGCACCGCCGACAGCGTCGCGGGGGCTCCCTCGACCAGCGAAGAGGACGCGATCGCCGCGCTGGTGCGCCAGTTCGAGCAGCAGGCGGGGGCCGCGCCGGCGGTGCCGCCGCCTGCGGTCGCCGCTCGCCCGAAGGCGCCGGAGACGGCCCCGGGTAAATCCGCCAAGCCCCCCGCGCCCCCTGCCGAGCCGCCGGTGGCGCAAGACAGCCGGCCCTCGGCACCAGCGCCGAAGATGCGCCGCCTGCTGACGGTGGCGATCGATCCGGGCCATGGTGGCGAGGACCCGGGCGCCATCGGCGCCGCCGGGTCGCGCGAGAAGGACGTGGTGCTCAAGATCGCCAAGCGGCTGCGCGACAAGATCGACGCGCAGCCCAATATGCGGGCGATGATGACGCGCGATGCGGATTTCTTCGTGCCGCTGAACGTGCGGGTGCAGAAGGCCCGTCGCGTCAACGCCGACCTGTTCGTGTCGATCCACGCCGACGCCTTCGTCAAGCCGGAAGCGCGTGGCGCATCGGTATTCGCGCTGTCCGAGCGCGGCGCGTCCAGTTCCGCGGCGCGGTGGCTGGCGAACAAGGAGAACGCGGCCGATCTGATTGGCGGTGTCAATGTGGGCAGCAAGGACGCGCAGGTGGCGCGGGTGCTGCTGGACCTGTCCACCACGGCGCAGATCAACGACAGCCTGCAGGTCGGCAAGTCGGTGCTGTCGGAGATCGGCGGCATGCACCGCCTGCACAAGGCCCACGTCGAGCAGGCCGGGTTTGCGGTGCTGAAGGCGCCGGACATTCCGTCGATCCTGATCGAGACCGCCTTCATCAGCAATCCCGAGGAAGAGCGCAAGCTCAACGATGACGCGCATCAGGAACAGCTGGCCAACGCGATCCTGCGCGGCATCCGGGCTTACTTCGCGCGCAATCCGCCCTTGTCGCGCAATCCGTCCGTCTGACAAGAAAACGCCCGCGCATGCCGCAGGCAGTTGAACGGGCGACGCCGTCGTCCCCGCGAAGGCGGGGATCCGGTGGCTTTCGAAGACGCTGGACTCCCGCTTTCGCGGGACCGACACGGTGGCGGTTCAAGCGCTGCCGGCAATCCGACCCCTGCGATCCCGCAGGGGTTTTTTCATTGCACCGTCGATATTCCGCTCAGGCACGGGCTGCCGCGACTTGCGGCACCTCGGCGCGGGCGGCGTAGCGCGACGCCATTACCGAGCAGACGATCAGCTGCAGCTGGTGGTAGACCATGGTCGGCAACACCAGCAGACCCAGCGCCGGGTGGCCGGCAAACAGGATCTTGGCCATCGGGATGCCGTTGGCCAGGCTCTTCTTCGAGCCGCAGAAGACCGCGGTGATCTCGTCTTCCACCGAGAAGCCCAGGCGCCGGGCCAGCACGGTGGTGGTGGCGAGAATCACGAACAGCATCACCGCCGCGATGCCCATGACCGCGCCAATGGTCTGCCAGCTGTACTGGTGCCACAGCCCGGCCGCGGTGGCGTCGCAGAACGACGAGTAGACGATCAGCACGATCACGCCGCGGTCGATCCTGGTGGTGATCTTCTTGCGGCTGGCGAGCCAGTTGCCGATCATCGGGCGGGCCAGCTGGCCCAGCGCGAACGGCAGCAACAGCTGCAGCGCGACGCCCATCAGCGCCTTGCCCAGCGGCATCGAGGCACCGCTGGCGCTGATCACCAGACCCATCAGCAGCGGCGTCAGTGCCATGCCGATCAGCCCCGAGATGGTGGCGTTGAAGATCGCGCCCGGCACGTTGCCGCGCGCCATCGAGGTCATGGCTACGGACGACGACACGGTCGACGGCAGCGCGCACAGGAAGAACACGCCCAGCAGCAGCTCGTTGGGCAGCTGGCCGCGCAGCGAGAACATCAGCGCGGCACCGACCAGCGGGAACACGACATAGGTGAACACCTGCACGAAAGTGTGCAGGCGCCAGTGGCGCGCGCCGGCCACCAGCTTGTCGCGCGAAAGGGCGGCGCCGTGCAGGAAGAACACCAGCGCCACGCCGAGGCTGGTGACCAGGCCCAGATGCAGCGGGCCCTGGCTGGTGCCGATCGACGGCGCGAGCAGTGCCACGCCGATGGCGGCCAGCATGATCAGCACGAAGCCGTCGATCAGGTCGTAGAGTTTCTTGAAGGGAGAAAGCAGGGAAGTCATGACAGCGGAAACCAGGCAAGGGCCGGTATCAGGGTTAATACCGGGTTGGACGTATTGGACTCCGCCGCCCGCTAGAATGCAAATTCATTTATCGAATCGATCTATCTCGATAGCGCATGAATTACACCCTGCGACAGTTGCGCGTGTTCCTCGCCGTCGCCGCGCACGGCAGCTTCAGCCGGGCCGCCGATGCCATCGGGCTGACCCAGTCCGCGGTCAGCCGCGGTGTCGCCGAGCTGGAGGAGGCGCTGGGGCTGCGGCTGCTGGACCGCACCACCCGCGAGGTGGTGCTGACCGATGCCGGCCAGACGCTGGCGCCGGCGCTGGAGCGCCTGCTGGGCCAGCTCGACGACACGCTGGAGGAAACGCGCCAGCTGGGCGAGCGCTACCGGGGCCGCGTGGTGATTGCCAGCGCGCCGACCATCTCGGCGCGGCTGATGCCGCTATGCGTGGCCGAATGCGCGCGGCGCTATCCGGAGGTCCGGCTGTCGGTGCGCGACAACGTGCAGGCGGACGGCCTGGAGCAGGTGCGGGCCGGCGCGGTGGACTTCGGCGTGCTGATCGACCCGGTCGGCCCCGAGGACTTGGAGACAGTGGTGATCGGCACCGATCCGTTCTGCTTCATCTGCCGCGAGGACGATGCGCTGGCTCGCCGCGACGCCGTGCCCTGGGCGGCGCTGCAGGCGGTGCCGCTGGTATTGCTCGACTCTGCCTCCGGCAGCCGGCCGCTGATCGACGGCATTTTCGCCCGGCATGGCGTGACGCCGCTGGTCGCGCAGGAACTGGGGCATTCGGCCAGCGTTTTCGGCATGGTGGAAGCCGGAATCGGCGCGGCGGTGCTGCCCTCGTTCTCGCTGCCATTGCCCGCCGGTTCGCGGCTGACCTGGCGCCCGCTGGTGCCGCGGCAGGAGCGGCGTATCGTGATGGTACGGCGGCAGGACCGCTCGCTGTCTCCTGCCGCTGCCGCGGTCTGGGACCTGTTGCGCACGCTCGAGGTGGGCGCGGACGGCAAGCCGGCGGCCGGTGTTCCAGCGCCGCCGTCCGCCGGGTGTTGAGAGGCCCGGCTACTCCCCCATCGCCACGCCTTCGCGGCGGGGATCGGCGCCGCCGAACCAGGCCGGACGCCCGTCCACGGTCACGCGCATGATGCCCTGCAGGCCGGAGGTCTGCTCCATCAACCGGATGTCGTGCCCACGCGCCTTCAGGCCCTGCACCAGTGCCTCGGACACGCGGCCCTGCTCCAGCTCGGTCGGGCCATTGCGTGAGCCGACATTGGGCAGCGCGATTGCCTGCTGCAGGTCGAGCTTCCAGTCCAGCGTGCCGACCAGCGCCTTGCCGACGTAGTTGATGATGGCCGAGCCGCCCGGCGAGCCCAGCGTCATTACCAGCTCGCGCGTGCCGCGCTCGAATACCAGCGTCGGCGCCATCGACGAGCGGGGCCGCTTGCCCGGCTGCACGCGATTGGCGACCGGTTGCCCGTTCTCCTCGGCGACGAAGGAAAAGTCGGTCAGCTGGTTGTTCAGCAGGAAGCCGCGCACCATCTGGCGCGAGCCGAACTGATGCTCGATGCTGGTGGTCATCGAAATGGCGTTGCCGTAGCGGTCTACCACGGACAGGTGCGAGGTCGACGGCAGCTCGGGCGAGCGGTCGTCCGCCATCGCCAGCGTCACGCCCGCGGGCGTGCCGGGCTGGGCGACGCCGATGCTGCGCTCGCCGATGGCGGCCGCCCGTTTGGCCAGGTAGGCCGGATCCACCAGGCTGCGCCAGCTGCCACCGGGCAGCGGCACGAAGTCGGTGTCGGCAACATAGCGGGCGCGGTCGGCATACGCCAGCCGGCCCACTTCGCTGAACAGGTGCGCGCCCTGCACCGAGGGCTCGAGCCGACCGTCGCGCTCGGCGGGGGTCGCCCTGGCGATGTCGGTCGCGGGCATGGCGGCCAGCATGCCGAGCATCTGCGCGATGGCGATGCCGCCGGAGGAGGGCGGCGGCATGCCGCAGACGGTCCAGCGCCGGTAATCGGTACAAATGGGCTCGCGCACCCTGGCCTGGTATGCCGCCAGGTCGCTGGCGCGCAGGCGGCCCGGATTGGTCGGGTGCGCGCGCACTTTCGCTTCGATGTCGCGCGCGATCTGGCCGCGATAGAAGGCGTCGGCGCCGCCGGCGGCGACCTCGCGCAGCACCGCCGCGAACTCGGGATTGCGCAACACCGTGCCGGCCGGCTTCGGTTTGCCATCCGGCAGATAGAAGTAGGCGCGCGCGGCCGGGTCGGATGCCAGGTCGGGGTCCTCGGCCAGTACCGCCGCCAGTCGCGGGCTGATCGCGAAGCCCTGCTGCGCCAGCCGGATCGCCGGCTCGAACAGCCGCGCCCAGGGCAGCCTGCCATGCTGGCGGTGCGCCAGCTCCAGCATGCGCAGCACGCCGGGCACGCCGACCGAGCGGCCGCCGACCAGCGCCTGGCGGAACGGCAAGGCCTTGCCATCCGGTCCCAGGAACAGCCGTTCGTCGGCGGCGGCCGGAGCGGTTTCCCGCCCATCGTAGGCAAGCACCTGCTTGCCGTCCGAATGCAGCAGGAAGGCGCCGCCGCCGATGCCGGACGAGTTCGGCTCGACCAGATTGAGCACCATCTGCGTGGCGATGGCCGCGTCGATGGCCGAGCCGCCCGCCTTCAGGATGTCGTAGCCGGCCTGCGTCGCCAGCGGATTGGCGGCGGCAACCATGAAGGAATGCGCGATCCAGCCTGGCTTGTCGGTCCAGCCCGAGGCGGCCTCCGGCGCTACCGGCAGCGGGCCGGCGCTGTCGCCAGGGGCGGCGCACGCGGCCAGCAGCAGGCTGGCACCGGCCAGCAGCAGCGCCAGCCTGCCTTGCAGGCGAGCGCCGGACGGTGTCGAGGAAGCGGCTGAAAGCCTCATGCGCATCTCCTTCTTGTTGTGCGGCGTTCGAGGGGGCTTGCGTCGGGACCTTACTTCGGCTGCATCCGGATCGCGCCATCGAGCCGGATCACCTCGCCGTTCAGCATGGTGTTCTCGATGATCGCGCGCGCCAGCTGCGCGTACTCCTCGGGCCGGCCCAGCCGCGGCGGGAACGGTACCATGCGGCCCAGCGCGTCCTGCACTTCCTGTGGCATGCCAAGCAGCATCGGCGTCTCGAAGATGCCCGGCGCGATGGTCATGCAGCGGACGCCGTCGCGTGACAGGTCGCGGGCGATCGCCAGCGTCATGCCGACCACGCCGCCCTTCGATGCCGCGTAGGCTGCCTGGCCGATCTGGCCGTCGAAGGCTGCCACCGAAGCGGTATTGACGATGACGCCGCGCTCGCCCGCGGCATCCGGCTGGTTCTGCACCATCGCCGCGGCGGCGAGCCGGATCATGTTGAAGGTGCCGATCAGGTTGATGCGGATGGTCTTTTCAAAGGCGTCGAGCGGATGCGGTCCGTTCTTGCCGACCGTCTTGTTGGCGGTGGCGATGCCGGCGCAGTTGATCAGGCCCGACAGGCGCCCCAGCGCCGTCGCCGCCGCGACGGCCGCCTGGCCGTCCGCTTCGGAGGTGACATCGCAACGCACGAAGCGGCCGCCAAGCTCGCCGGCGAGCCGGTTGCCGCTTTCCTCGTTCAGGTCGGCGATCACCACCTTGCCGCCCGCTGCCGCAAGCATGCGGGCGGTGCCAGCGCCCAGGCCGGACGCGCCGCCGGTGACGAGAAATACGTTGTGCTGGATTTCCATGGGTGTCTTCCTCCTCGGGGGCGCCGTCCCGGTGGGCGTCGCCGTCAATGGGTTGCCTCGGTCTTTGCGACTGACGTTGACGTAAACGTAAATCGCTGCGGCTATTGTAAGGATCGGCGGGAAGGGCGCAAGGGCGCAAAGGGTAAAAAGGGGGGACGCGGACAGAACGGCGCGAACTCAGCGGATGGGCAAAGCGGAGCGCCAGAACGACGAAGGGCGGCCTGTCGGGCCGCCCTTCATGCAATGCCGGTTGCTGCGTCCCGCGCGGGACGGCAGGACCTTACTTCAACGCTTCGAACACGCGTGCGGTGATCTCGTCGACCGTGCCCAGGCCGCTGATCTTGCGATAGCGGGGCGGCGTGACCTTGGCGGCGGGATCGCCCTTGTTCGCCCAGTCCGAGTAGTAGTCGACCAGCGGACGGGTTTGCTGCGAATAGACGTCCAGGCGCTTGCGCACCGTTTCCTCGCGGTCGTCGTCGCGCTGGATCAGCGCTTCGCCGGTTTCGTCATCGACGCCTTCGGCCTTGGGCGGGTTGTACTTGACGTGATAGGTGCGACCCGAGGCGGCGTGCACGCGGCGGCCGCTCATCCGTTCGATGATCGCGTCGAAGGGGACGTCGATCTCCAGCACGTAGTCGATCTGCACGGCGGCTTCCTTCATCGCCTCTGCCTGCGGAATCGTGCGCGGAAAGCCGTCGAACAGATAGCCGTTGCGGCAATCGTCCTGGGCCAGCCGGTCACGCACCAGGCCGATGATGATGTCGTCCGATACCAGACCGCCCGCGTCCATCACCTTCTTGGCTTCCACGCCCAGCGGGGTGCCCGCCTTGACCGCGGCGCGCAGCATGTCGCCGGTGGAGATTTGCGGGATGCCAAACTTCTCACAGATGAACTTGGCTTGCGTGCCTTTGCCGGCGCCGGGCGCGCCCAACAGGATCAAACGCATTTACGGGTCCTCAGAGTTTTGAATTCTGTACGGAGGGGAGGAAGGAGGGTACCGCCGGAACTTGACGCGAGGCTGACTGGAACACGGGCCGCTTGATGGGCCCGGCAGCGCGCCGGCGGCTGGTCACTGGCTTCGACCGGTGTCGGCGTCGCGGGCATGCAGTGGCATGGGCGCGCGCCGGACGGCTCTTTCTTCATCTCCCCACCGAGCTCGTGCTGTCGTTCGCGATGAAGCGGGCGACAACGGCTCTTTTATTGTTGTGCATTATGCCACGAGGGCGAAGGGCTTCGGCTCGCGACAGCACTCAGCCGTCGGTGCCCAGCATGCCTTCGGCCCACAGGTGACGCACCCGTTCGAGGTCGGCCGGGGTGTCGACGCCGGGCGCGGGCGCACCGCTGGTGAGCAGCACGGCAATCCGTTCGCCATGCCACATTGCCCGCAGCTGTTCGAGCGCCTCGACCTGCTCGATCGGCGCCGGTTCCATGGTCGGGAAGCGCAGCAGGAAGTCGGCGCGATATGCGTACAGGCCGATATGGCGCAGCACCGGCATGGCGGGCAGCCCGACCGCCGCGCCGGCGGCCGGCATGCGTGGCACGTCGGCCCACTCGTCGCGCCACCAGGGAATCGGCGCGCGGGAGAAATACAGCGCGCGTCCGGCACGGTCCAGTACCACCTTGACCACGTTCGGATTGAAGACCTCGTCGGCGCCGGTCAGGGGATGGGCGGCGGTGGCGATCGCGCAGTCCGCGCGGTCGGCCAGGTGCTGTGCGACCTGGTCGATCAGTTCGGGCTCGATCAGCGGTTCGTCGCCCTGCACGTTCACCACGATCTGGTCGGGGGCAAGGCCGAGTTGCGCGGCGATCTCGGCGAGGCGGTCGGTACCGGACGGATGATCGGCCCGCGTCAGCAGGGCCTCTACGCCGTGTGCGGCGCAGGCGGCGGCGACGCTGTCGGCATCGGTGGCGACGACCACCCGCGATGCCGACGAGGCGCGCGCCCGTTCGGCCACGCGCACCACCATCGGCTTGCCGGCGATCTCGGCCAGCGGCTTGTTGGGCAGGCGCGTCGACGCCAGGCGAGCGGGAATGACGACGGTGAAGGCGGGTAGTGGCATCGGGGGCGTTCAGTGGGGCAGAAGTTCGGGCAGGCCCTTGGTGTTCGTCGTTGCCTGCCTTGCGGCAGAGGGCCGGGGAGAGGGAGCGGTGGACTGGACGTCAGGGTCGGTCAATCGCCCGTTGCCCTCTCCCCCGGCCCCTCTCCCGCAAGCGGGCGAGGGGAGCAAACCGGCAGTGGGGTCAGGCCGGCTCGATCGGGCGGCCGGCTACAGTTTGCCGGGCCTCGTCGGCCAGCATCACCGGAATGCCGTCGCGGATCGGGTAGGCCAGCTTGTCGACGTGGCAGATCAGTTCCTGTGCCTGGCGGTCGTGTTGCAACTTGCCCTTGCACAGCGGGCAAACGAGGATTTCAAGCAGCCGGTTGTCCATCTTGGCGTTCCTTCTGTTCATTGGCGGCGGCCGCTGCGGCGGCGCCGGCGGCAGCGGTCGGCGCGGCCTGGCAGCGCGCAACGACGGTGCGGCGGATTTTCTCGATCAGGCCCGGATCGATTACGGGCAGCGTGGGCACTACCCAGATGCGCGGGTCCAGCGGTGCGGGGAGTCGTTCACATTTTACGGCATCCTTCTCGGTGATCAGGATCACCTCGGCCGCTTCCGCGGCGGCATGGCCAATGAACGGGTTGTCGGCGAAGTCGTAATGGTCGGGCAGCGGCAGCGTCTCGACGGTCAGCCCCGCCTCCCGCAGGCTGGCGAAGAAGCGCCCCGGATTGCCGATGCCGGCGGCGGCCAGCACCTTGCGCCCGGCGAAGGTGGAGAGCGGCCGCACCAGCGCAGGGTCGGCAAGCTGCCAGGCATCGTCCAGCTCCAGGCGCATGCCGAACGTGTCCGGCTGGTCGGGCGAGGGGCGGAAGAACGGATCGTTGATCAGCGTCGCGTCGCGCGGCCGGGACAACGGTTCGCGCAGCGGGCCGGCCGGCAGCAGCCAGCCATTGCCGCCCATGCGGCCGTCGAACAGCACGATCTCGAAATCGCGCTGCAGCCGGTAGTGCTGCAGGCCGTCGTCGAGCAGCAGCACGTTGATGCCGGGGTGCGAAACCAGCATTGCCTGCGCGCACAGCGCGCGGTCGGGATAGACCCAGACCGGCACGTCGGTAGAGCGGGCGATCAGCAGCGGCTCATCGCCGACTTCGTCCGCGCGCGCGCCGGGCTGCACGCGGCGGGGCCGGGTCAGCGTCGCGCCGTAGCCGCGCGACACCACGCCGGGGCGCAGGCCGACCGCGGCCAGCGCGTGCGCGAGCGCGATCACGGCCGGCGTCTTGCCGGTACCGCCGACAGTCACGTTGCCGACCACGATCACCGGCATCGGCAGACGGGTGGAGGCGAACCAGCCACGGCGGTAGGCCAGGCGCCGCAGCGCCGCGATGGCGCCGAACAGCCACGAGAACGGCAGCATCAGCCAGGCGAACCAGCCGCGGTGCTGCCATTGGCGGGTAATGAAATCGGTCAGGGCGTGGCGGGGAGCGGGCATGGATTCAGAACGTCGGGGCTCCGGCAGATGCCGCGAACCGGCTGCCGTGTTGCGGGAGCGCAGGGCACCAGCCCAGGGCAGGAGTGCAGCAGGTGCAGGGAGCTGCCTGCATTATGGGTGCGCCTCGCTGCATGGGGCAAGGCCGGTTCCCGGCGGCGTCAGCGCGGCGATCCGCCGCGCGTGGCAAAGGTGAGCCGGGACAGGCCAGCGAGCCGGGCGGCTTCCATCACATTGACGACCGACTGATGCGAGGCCTGCGCATCGGCATGGATGACGACCGCCGGCGCTTCGCCCTGCGCCGGCGACAGCGCGCGCAAGCGGGCCGTCAGCGCGGCGACATCGGGGGCCTCGAAGGTGTCGCGCTGGATCGCCACTGTTCCCTTGGCCGACACCGATACGACGATGGGCTCGGGCTGGCGTTGCGGCTCCTGCGCGTTGGCGAACGGCAGTGCAATGCGCAACTCGGTATGGCGCGCATAGGTGGTCGTGATCATCAGGAAGATCAGGATCACCAGCAGCACGTCGATCAGCGGGATCAGGTTGATCTCCGGCTCGTCGCGGCGCTGTCTTGGGCGGAATTGCATGAGCGGGCGCGCCTCAGGACTGCGCGGGGTGGCCGAGGATGGCGTCGAGGAAGGCAGCCGCGCGTGCTTCCAGTTCGGTGACGTAGTCGTCCACGCGCCGACGGAAGTAGCGCCAGAAGATCAGCGCCGGGATGGCGACGATCAGGCCGAAGGCAGTGTTGTACAGCGCGACGGAAATGCCGTGCGCCAGCTGCTCGGGATTGGCGCCGGTACCGCCCTGGCTGCCGAAGATCTCGATCATGCCGATCACCGTGCCGAGCAGGCCGAGCAGCGGCGCGGCGGAGGCGATCGTGCCCAGCGCGTTCAGGTAGCGCTCGAGTTCATGGGCGACGGCGCGGCCGGTATCCTCGACCGCCTCGCGTGCCGCCGCGCGCGCGGGCGCTGCCCCGCCGCCGCTGTGGCGCATGGCCTGGCGAATCGCGGTTGCCAGCACCTTGCCCAGCGGCGAGCCGCGATGCAGGGAATCGATCGCATCGGGCGTGGCGCGCCGCTGGCGCACCGCGGCGATGGCCTCTTCATAGACGCCCGCCGGCAGCACCCGCGAGCGGCGCAGCGTCAGCAGGCGCTCGACGATCAGCGCGAGGGCAATGATGGAGGCGGCAAGCAGCGGCCAGATGGGCCAGCCGGCCGCTTCGATGATGGATAGCACGAGTAGGAAGACCTTGGCGCGAGTGGCGGGTGGACGGACTGACAACGGCAGCCGGCTGTCCCCGGAAAAAAGCAGGCGCCACTCTAGCGTGCCGATGCGGGACCGGCAAGCACGGGGCAGGGGCGGCGGGGAAGATCGCGCAGCGTCGGTCGGTGCGGGCGGCCACGGAGGCGCTTTCCACATGTGACCGGGACAGCATTGTGGAACGGTTGTGGACAGCCGTCGGACAGCGGCGCCAAGCCCTTGATCGGAAAGGACTTTGCTCCCTCTGCCTAAAAAACGGGCAGCATGGTCGGGGCGGGCCTGTATGCGTTCCGGCGTCGTCCCGGACCGCGTGCAGGGGGACCAGGGAGCGGGACAACCGGGGGAAAACCGCCAGCACGCCCGGTTTTTCCACAGGCGGCAAGGACAGTGCTGTGGAGGGGGTGTGGAAAGCCGCCTGACAAGCGCCGCAACTCGTTGATCCATAACGCGAAATGCGTCCCTGCTCAAAATTTGTGCAAATGCGCCGGGTCGCCGGAAAGTGGGTCGGCCGGCCTGGCAATGCGCAAAAGTACACGCGGCGGGCTGTCGCGCCGTGCACAACGCTGTTGAGAAGTTGTGGACAGGTGGGGATAACATGGCGGAACGCCGCAGCACATGCCGCTTGTTGCTATCGAAACCAATCATCGTATAGAAATTTCGCATGGTGGCATCCGAAGAGACGCCGCTCGACAGATGTCGAAAGTGCACAGTGGGCGCGGATCGGAATGGCGCAGGTGAAGAAATGTGCGCTCCAAGTGGCACTTCCACGGTGCCCGGCGCTGCCGCAGTTGTCCAGAGTTCTTGTGGATAACTTTGTGAACAAGCGGGGGCCCATCCGGGGTAAGTCTTTGACGCGTAAGAGAAATTCTTACATTGCTTAAAAAGTGATGCCGGCGAAAGACATTAATAATCAACGACTTGTGTCAAGCCCCCCGAGTAGTGCGACTTCGACGACACCCCTCGTCAAAGGACTTGACAGGGCCGGTATGCTGTGGACATGTCCACCCGACGCCGCTTCACGCCCCACCAGCCATGAGTGATTCCAACGCATTCCGTCCCGCCGCCGCGGCCTCCCGCGGACAGTCGGCCTCGCGCGACGTCATTCCCGTCGGGGAGCTGAATCATGCGATCGCCACGATGCTGGAGCGCAACTTCCCGCTGACCTGGGTGCGCGGGGAGATCTCCAACTTCACGCGGGCGGCCAGCGGCCACTGGTATTTCTCGCTGAAGGACGCGCGAGCCCAGATCCGCTGCGTGATGTTCCGCGGCCGCAACCAGTATGTCGATTTCCCTGTGCGGGAGGGCGAGGCGGTGGAGGTGCGCGCACTCGTGTCGATGTACGAGGCGCGGGGCGAGGTGCAGTTGAATGTCGAGGCGATGCGCCGGGCTGGCGTCGGCAATCTCTACGAGGCCTTCCAGCGCCTGAAGGAGAAGCTGGCGCGCGACGGTCTGTTCGATGCCGCACGCAAGCGGCCGATTCCCGAGCATCCGCGCACCATCGGCATTGTCACCTCGCTGCAGGCGGCAGCCTTGCGGGATGTGCTGACCACGTTGCGCCGGCGTGCGCCGCACGTCGACGTGATCGTCTACCCGGTTCCCGTGCAGGGCACCGGCGCCGCCGAGCGGATCGCGGCGATGCTGGACGTGGTCGGCGCGCGCGCCGAGTGCGATGTGGTGATCCTGTGCCGTGGCGGCGGCAGCATCGAGGACCTGTGGTCGTTCAACGAGGAAGTGGTGGCGCACGCGGTGTCCCGCTGCGCGCTGCCGATCGTCTGCGGCGTGGGTCATGAAACGGACTTCACCATCGCCGACTTCGTCGCCGACGTGCGCGCGCCGACGCCGACCGGCGCCGCGGAACTGGTCAGCCCGGACCGCGCGCATCTGCTGGCGCAGGCGCGCCGCGGAGGCGTGGCGCTGGCGCAGGCGATGCGCCGTCAGCTGGAGCGCCGGGCGCAGCATCTGGACTGGCTGGCGCGGCGCGTGCGCAGCCCGCAGGCGCAATTGCGCGAGCGGCGCGCACAGCTCGACTATCTGTCGCGACATTTGCGGGCTGGACTGCAGGAGTCGGTGCTGCGGCGGCGCCACCGGGTACAGGTGTTGACCATGCGCTGGCAGGCGCTGCGGCCCGATCCCGCGGCGGCGGGGCGACGGCTCGACCGTCTTGCCGTGAGGATGCAGGCCGCGCAGGAGCGGCAGCAGGAGCGCGCCGCACAGCGTCTGCAGCGGGTCGCCGGTGCGCTCGAGTTGCTGGCCCCGCAGCGAACGCTGGAACGCGGCTATGCAGTGATGCTGGACGGCCGCGGCAAGGCGGTGCGCTCGCCGTCCCAGCTACGTGCCGGCACTTCCGTCGAAGTGCACCTGGCCAGCGGCGTGGCCGACGTCGGCATTGCCTCCGTGCAGCCGAAGCTGGCCGACCTATAGTTAGCAACGTGCCGTCGCGGTGGCCGTGGGAAGTGACATCCCGAGTGCCGCCGGGCGCATACTGCCGCGCCGCGCAGGGGCATTTGCCCTCGTTTGCGCCGCTCTGGCAAGTCACCTACAATCGGTGGCTTCCCGTCCCAACAACCCACAGAGACAGAACAAATGGAACATACTCTCCCCCCGCTGCCGTATGCCTACGATGCGCTCGCCCCGCATATCTCCAAGGAGACCCTGGAGTTCCATCACGACAAGCACCACGCGGCTTACGTGACCAATCTGAACAACCTGATCAAGGGCACGGAATTCGAGAACGCGTCGCTGGAAGAGATCATCCGCAAGTCGTCGGGCGGCATCTTCAACAACGCCGCGCAGGTGTGGAACCACACCTTCTTCTGGGACTGCATGGGTCCGAACGGCGGCGGCCAGCCGACCGGCGCACTGGCTGACGCGATCAATGCCAAGTGGGGTTCGTTCGACAAGTTCAAGGAAGAGTTCACCAAGGTCGCCGTGACGACCTTCGGTTCGGGCTGGGCCTGGCTGGTCAAGAAGCCGGACGGCTCGCTGGACCTGGTGTCGACCTCGAACGCCCACACCCCGCTGACCACCGACGCCAAGCCGCTGCTGACCTGCGACGTGTGGGAGCACGCTTACTACATCGACTACCGCAATGCCCGTCCGAAGTTCGTCGAGGCCTTCTGGAACGTCGTGAACTGGGACTTCGTCAGCAAAAACTTCGCTGGCTGATCGTCCGGCCGCTGCCGCCAGCGCGGCACCGGCAACGAAAACAGGCCCTGCTTCGGAGGGCCTGTTTTTGTTTCTGCGTCCGGTATCCCTCTCTCCCGGCCCCTCTCCCCCGACCGCTCTCCCGCAAGCGGGGGAGGGGAGCCGACACGTCGCCTGGGCGCTCGGGGTTCACGTCGGTGACATATTGCCCCTGTACCCTGCCCCATCCCGGCAGGAAACCGATACAGGAGCAGGACCCATGCGCCCCGGCGACGAAGAGTTTATCCGCCGCATCCACCGTGAAGTGGCGGACCACTACGACGAGGAGCTTGAGCTCGCCATCGAGGACGACGGCTGGGAGAGCCTGTTCGGCGACAGCGGCAACGCGGGCGAGGGACATGCCACCGACGAGGAGCGCCAGGCGCGGCGCCGCTATTTCCGCGAACTGTTCCGGCTGCAGGGCGAGCTGGTCAAGCTGCAGAGCTGGGTGGTCGCGACCGGGCAGAAGGTAGTCGTGCTGTTCGAGGGCCGCGATGCGGCGGGCAAGGGCGGCGTGATCAAGCGGATCACGCAGCGGCTGAACCCGCGGGTCTGCCGCGTGGCGGCGCTGCCGGCCCCCAACGATCGCGAGCGCACGCAGTGGTACTTCCAGCGCTATGTCTCGCATCTGCCCGCGGCGGGCGAGATCGTGCTGTTCGACCGCAGCTGGTACAACCGGGCCGGCGTGGAGCGGGTGATGGGCTTCTGCACCGACGACCAGTACGAGGAGTTCTTCCGCACCGTGCCCGAGTTCGAGAAGATGCTGGTGCGCTCGGGCATCCGGCTCATCAAGTACTGGTTCTCGATCTCCGACGAGGAGCAGCACCTGCGCTTCCTGTCGCGCATCCACGATCCGCTCAAGCAGTGGAAGCTCAGCCCGATGGACCTGGAGTCGCGCCGGCGCTGGGAGGCCTATACCAAGGCCAAGGAAATCATGCTGGAGCGCACGCATATTCCCGACGCGCGCTGGTGGGTGGTGCACGCCGACGACAAGAAGACCGCACGGCTCAATTGCATCCACCATCTGCTGACGCTGATCCCGTACCGGGAGGTCGAGCATCCCGGCATCGTGCTGCCGCAGCGCGAGCGCAGTACCGACTATTTCCGCCAGCCGGTGCCCAGGGAGATGTGGGTGCCGGAGGTGTACTGAGCGTACCGAGGCCGGGCTGGACTCACTTGAAGCGCTGCAGGATCTCCAGCACCAGCAGCGTGAACAGGGTGGCGATCAGCGCGGTCATCTCGCGCCCCATGCCCGCCGCCACGCCGATGGCGGCTACCATCCAGATGCTGGCCGCGGTGGTCAGGCCCTTGATGTCGCCTTCGGCGGTCATCTTGATGATCGCACCGGCGCCAAGAAAACCGATGCCGGAGGCGATGCCCTGCAGCACGCGGCTGACGTCGTTCAGCGGCATGCCGGCCTGCAGGGGCACCAGCACGAACATGGCCGACCCCATCGCCACCAGCATATGGGTACGCAGCCCGGCGGCCTTGCCGGCCGACTCGCGCTCGTAGCCGATGATGCCGCCCAGCAGCATGGCCATGGTCAGGCGCACCAACACGCGCGTGGCTTGTTCCGGATCGGCCAGGTCGGCGAACTCGCTGCGCAGGGCAGCCAATACTCCTTCCCAGAAGTCTTCCATGTTTCCCCCGAAAACACTGTGCAATGCGCCAACGCGCGCTATGCAGTCCGGCTGGCTCGCCGTGCGCCGGCTGGGCGACTGGTGCGCCCCTGACTGTGACGTAAGCGTAGCATGGGGGTAGCGGGGGGCGCCGTCGGGGCGACGCTGACATGGCGTGGGAGAGTACGCCCGGCATGCCGGGCGTCGGCTCAGCGCCCGGTCAGCGGGCATGCCGCGGACACTCAGCGTGCCGTCAGCCGCAGCGGCTCGAGCAGCGCGGCATCGTACTGCGGACGGTCGATCCGTCCCAGCTCCAGCATGCGCAACAGGATATAGGCCTGGCGCTGGCGCGCGCGCTTCGGGTTGACCACCGGGTTGTTGGCCGAGGGCGCCTTCATCAGGCCGGCCAGCATCGCGCACTCGGCCAGCGTCAGCGCGGGCAGCTCCTTGCCGAAGTAGGTGCGGGCGGCATCGGCGAAGCCGTAGGCACCCTCGCCGAGGTAGACCTTGTTCATGTACAGCTCGAGGATCTCGTCCTTGCTGAAGGTCTCCTCGATGCGCCAGGCCAGCAGCGCCTCGTACAGCTTGCGGGTGTAGGTCTTCTCGCGCGACAGGAAGAAGTTGCGCGCCACCTGCATGGTGATGGTCGACGCGCCCTGGGACAGGTCGTCCGACAGGTTGGCCACACCCGCCCGCACCACGCCGACATAGTCGATGCCGTCATGCACGTAGAAGCGCTCGTCCTCGATGGCGATCACCGCCTCGGCGAGCGCGGGCGGCATGCGGTCCAGCGGCACGTAGCTCGGGGTTTGGCGGAAGGCGGCGATGGTATCGAGCGCAGGCAGCTGGCGGCTCGCCACCACGGCTGCCAGCGCCGCCAACAGGACGAGGCCCACCGCGGCAAGCGCGAGCAGCGTGAACAGAGTCGGCCAGAAACGTTTCATGGGGCCGTATTTTGCCACCGGCGTGTGACGTCGGCGCTGCCAGGCAAGGCGGCGGGCAGGATGCCGCTCGCTACGCCCGGCATTCGGTGCCGCGCGCCAGCAGTCCGCCGAGCAGGTCCGACTGGGTCACCAGACCCACCAGCTGACGCCGCTCGTCGACCACCGGCATCAGATGCCAGCCGCCATTGGTCATGGCTTCGGCCAGTTCGATCGCCGGCTGGTCGATGCCCGCGACCGGCACGGTACTCAGCATGACGTCGCGGATGATGCCGTCGGCGCGGCGCTTGCCCTTGGCCGGGTCGCCAAGGAAGAGGTCGGTGGTCGATACCAGCCCTACCAGGCGGCGGTCGCGCGAGGAGATCACGGGCAGGGCGCTCAGCCGGTGCCGCTGCATCAGGCGCCACGCGTCGTTCAGCCGCTGGTCGGCACGGATCGAGACGACGTCGCGCGACATGATGTCGGCGCAGCGCAGCTCGCCGAAGCGCCGGTGCCAGGCGCGCTGGCCGGCCTGCACCAGGATCTCTTCCAGATCGTCCGGTTCGATATCGATGAACTCGCCGCGCTCGGCCAGCACCGCATCCAGGTCCGCGCGGGTGATGCCGCCGCGCCGCGCCGGGGGCGGATCGCTGGTGCCGTGTCCGGGCGGGGCGATCGGGCGGTGCGGGTAGCGGCGCCCCATCAGGTTGTTCAGCGCCAGCGCGAGCAGCAGCAACAGCATCGCATTGATGGCGACCGGCACCACGGCGAAGCCGAAGCCGAGCTTCGCGATCTCGGGGCCGCCAAAGACGCCCGCCACCGCGATCGCGCCCGCCGGCGGGTGCACGCAGTGCAGCTGGAACATCAGGGCCAGCGACAACGCCACCGCGATGGCGGCAGCCAGCCCAGGAAACGGGATCCAGTGCGCGCAGGCGACGCCGATCAGCGCGGCCAGGATATTGCCGCCGATGATGGACCATGGCTGCGCCAGGGGGCTGGACGGCATGGCGAACAGCAGTACCGCGCAGGCGCCCATCGGCGCGATGAACCATGGGTTGAAGCCCGCCAGCAGATGACGGCTGATCCATTCCGTGCAGGCGATGCCGAGCAGCACGCCCAGCACGCTCTTGGCGCGCTCCAGCCGGTTGGCCGCCACCGGCATCGGTACGAAGCCGGCCAGCCAGTGCTGCCAGCGGGGCCGGTCATTGCCGGCAGTCGGGGAGAGGGTAGACGATCGGAAGAACATGGCTTGCGGTAGTGGCGCTTGCGACACATGTCTGGCGCCGGCGAACCGCAAATGTATCATGCGGTGATATAAGCCTGCAGGCTGGCGTGCGCGCGCCTGCATCGAGGGATGCCGCCGGAAGGTGAGCCCGGGTAACATGGACCCCTTCACGGTTCCGCCCTCCCGGCACGCCTTCCCCTTGCCATGAATCCCATCGACCCGGCCATCGAAGTCCACGGCGCCATCTGGTTTCAGGCGGGCGGCCGGCAGCTTGGCGGCCGGGACCGAATCGCGCTGCTCGCGGCGGTGGCCGAGCACGGCTCCATCACCGCAGCGGCGCGGGCGGTGGGCCTGAGCTACAAGGCGGCCTGGGATGCGATCGACGCGATGAACAACAGCGCGGGCGAGCCGCTGGTATCGCGCGCGGCCGGCGGCAAGGGAGGGGGCGGCACCAGCCTGACGGCGCGCGGCGAGCAGTTGGTGCGCACCTACCTGGCGCTCGAGGCGGAGCACCGTGCTTTCGTCTCGCGGCTGTCCGCCACCATGGGTGACGACCTCCATCTGATGCGCAAACTGATGATCCGCACCTCCGCCCGCAACAAGCTGTTTGGCCGGGTCAGCGCCGTGCGCGCCGGGGCTGTCAACGACGAGATCGTGCTGACGCTGGCCGGCGGCCAGCAGGTCGCCGCCACCGTCACGCACGAGAGCGCGGAAACGCTGGGTCTCGCGCCCGGCGTGGAGGCCTTCGCGCTGGTCAAGGCCTCGTCGGTGCTGCTGGGGGTGCCGGATGGCCCCATGCGGCTGTCCGCGCGCAACCAGCTGCCCGGTACCGTTGCGCGCATCGTGCCGGGGGCGGTCAACGCCGAAGTGGTGCTCGCGCTCGACGGGGGCCATACCGTGGCGGCCATCGTGACGCAGGCCGGCCTTGCCGACCTCGGGCTGCGCGAGGGCGAGCCAGCGGTGGCGATCTTCAAGGCGTCCAGCGTGATTCTCGGCGTGCTGGAGTGAGCGTGGCCGGGGCGGGGCGCGGCTACCCTCTCCCCCGGCCCCTCTCCCGCAAGCGGGCGAGGGGAGAACCCCGAGACCGAACGTGCCGCCGGTTTGCTCCCCTCTCCCGCCGGGCGGGAGAGGGGCTGGGGGAGAGGGTAATGCACCGCGGACGGCCACGCCAGAATCACACCGGCGGTACTTCCGTCTGCGCATGGATGCGCCCGTCGCGCATCTCCAGCACCTGGTCTGCCAGCGCCGCCACGTCGGCCGGATCGTGCGAGACGACCAGCATCGGCACATCGATGCTGGCCTGCAGCTCGCGCAGCTCTTCACGCAGGCGTGCCCGCAGCGCCGGGTCCAGCGCGGAGAAGGGCTCGTCCAGCAGCACGATGTCCGGCCGCCTCGCCAGAGCCCGCGCCAGCGCGACGCGTTGCTTCTGCCCGCCCGAAATGTCGGCCGGGTAGAGGTCGCGCACCGGGGCAAGGCCAAACGCTTCGATCCACCGCTCCGCCTGCGGATGGCGCTCGCCCTGGCGCGGGTTGCGCCAGCCGCGCACCAGCCCGAAGGCGATGTTCTGCGCCACCGTCAGGTGGGGAAACAGCGCGTAGTCCTGGAACAGATAGGCGACGTTGCGATGCTGGGGGCGGATGTCGATTCCGGCGGCGGCATCGAACAACACCCGGTCGCCAAGGCGGATGGTGCCGGCCGAGGGGCGCAGCAGGCCGGCGATGGCCTGCAGCGTCAGCGTCTTGCCGGCGCCGGAGGGCCCGAACAGCGCGAGCCGGTGGCTGTCGGCGGTGAAGGCGACGTCGAGTTCGAAGCCGCGTCCCGCGCCTTCGAGCTGCCGTCGGATGTCCAGGTGCAGCTGCATGGCCCTAGCGAATGGCGGGCCGGGACGCCGGGACCAGCCGGCCGGCGGCGAGCAGCAGCACCACGCAGACGACCGAGGTGACCAGCACCAGCAGGTTGGCGGTGCGGTCGTCGCCCGCCTGCACCGCTTCATAGATGGCGACCGACAGCGTCTGCGTGCGGCCCGGCAGGCTGCCGGCCACCATCAGCGTGGCGCCGAACTCGCCCAGCGCCCGGGCAAAGGCCAGCAGTACACCGGCGGCGATGCCGCGCACGGCAAGCGGCAGCGACACGCGGAAGAACAGCGCGATTTCGCCGGCCCCGAGCACGCGCGCGGCGTTCTCCAGCTGCGCATCGACGCTCTCGAAGGCGGCCCGGGCGGACTTGAGCACCAGCGGAAAGGCCACCACGCTGCTGGCCAGCACGGCGCCCTGCCAGGTAAAGACCAGTTCGATGCCCATGCTGGCGAGCCATTCGCCCAGCGCGCCGCGCCGGCCGACCAGCACCAGCAGGTAGTAGCCCAGCACCGTGGGGGGCAGCACCAGCGGCAGCGTCAGCACCGCATCCACCAGATCGCGCAGCGGCGAGCGCCAGCGCGACAGTAGCCACGCCGTGCCGATGCCCAGCACCGCGTTGATGGCGGTGGCCCAGAGCGCCACCTTCAGCGACAGGGCAAGCGGAATCCAGATTGCGCTCATCGCGGCGCGCGGAAGCCGTGCCGCGCGAGGATCTGCCGGCCCTGTGGGGAGGCGACGAAATCGGCGAAGCTGGCCGCGGAGCGATTGCCGGCGGCCCGCGCCGTCACCGCGATGGGATAGGCAATCGGCGTACGGGTGGGGAGGGTGGCGACCACGCGCACCCGTTCCGGCATGGCGGCGGCGTCGGTGGCGAAGACGATGCCGGCGTCGACTTCACCGCGCGCGACATAGTCGAGCGCCTGGCGCACGTTCTGCGCCGGCACGCCGCGGGCTTGCACCGCCTCCCATAGTCCCTGCGCCTGCAATGCCTCGCGCGCATAGCGGCCCACCGGCACCGAGGCGGGATTGCCGTAGGCGATGCGGCGCACGTCGTCGCGGCGCAGGTCGGCGAGGCCGGCGACAGGGGACGATACGCCCGCGGACATCCCCGCCGGCACCGCCGCCGGCACCACCAGCACCAGCGTGTTGCCGGCGAAGTCGCGCCGCGAACCCGGCGCCAGCATGCCGGCGGCTTGCGCGCGGTCCATCGCGGTCTGGTCGGCGCTGGCGAACACGTCGGCCGGCGCCCCCTCGACGATCTGGCGCATCAGCACGTCCGAAGCGCCGAAATTGAGCACCACCCGCGTGCCGGGATGTGCCGCCTCCCAGGCCTGCGCGATCGCCCGGAAGGCATTGGTCAGGCTGGAGGCGGCGGACACCACCAGCTCGCCATCTGCTGCGTGCGCCGGTGCGAGCCCGGCCCCACCCGCCATGACGGCCAGGGCGAACAGTGCGGTCCGGGCGGCGGCAAGCAGCCGGCGGCCGCAGCGCCGGGGGACGGAAGGACCGGGAAGGGCAGGCATTCGCGCAATATATGGCCGTATATAACGGTGCGTCAACTTGGGATTGCGCTGGCGCAGACCGCTCGGGTCCGGCTTGTGTTAGAAGGGTGTCTCGACCATCGTGCCGCCCGTTGGTGGCGTCGACGTCAGGCTTGCAGAATCACACAGTGGAAGACATTCGTATCGACAATGGCGGCCAGGCGCCGGAGAACAGCGCCGGCAACGCCGGGGACTGGGACACGACCCTCCTCGAACAGCTGTTCAACAGTATCCCGAACCCGGTACTGGTCAAGGACCGCACGCATCGCTGGCTGTTGCTCAACGACGCGCTGTGCGGGCTGCTTGGACGCCCGCGGGAGGCGCTGCTGGGGCTGACCGACCGCGATGTCTTCCCGGAGGCCGAGGCGGACCGCTACTGGTCGATCGACGAAGAGGTCTTTCGGGGCGGTACGCCTCGCGAAGTCATGCAGCAGATGGTGGCCGCCGATGGCGAGCTGCGTACGCTGCGGGTCCACAAGCGCGTGGTGCGGCTGCCGGGTAGCGATGCCGCCCCGGTGCTGGTCGCCTCGGCGGTCGACATCACCGAGTCGGTGCGCGCCGAGTCGGCGCTGCGCGAAAGCGAGGCCGACCGCCGCCATGCGGTGGAACTGGACCCGCAGATCCCGTGGGTCGCCGATGGTAGCGGGCGCGTGATCGAAGTCGGCCCGCGCTGGCGCGAAGTGACCGGCATGGCGATCGAGCCGGGCGCGAGCATCGACTGGCAGGATCGCGTCCATCCCGATGACTTGCCCGGCGTGCTCGAGCAATGGGCGAGGTGCGTCTGCACCGGCACGCCGGCCGACTTCGAGTACCGGGTGCGGCAGGCCGATGGCAGCTACCGCTGGTTCCGGGCACGGGCGGCGGCCCGGCTCGACGCGACGGGCCGGCCGGTGCGGTGGTACGGCACGCTGGAGGACGTCGAGGACCGCAAGCGCACCGAAATGGCCTTGCGCGAGAGCGAGGCCTTCGCCCGCAGCATCCTGGAGAACAGCACCAACAGCATCAGCGTGCTCGACCTCAACGGGGCGCTGCTCTACATGAACGCGGCCGCCGTGCGGGTGCTGGGCGCGGATGCCGATACCGTGATCGGGCAGCGCTGGCCCGACCTGCTGCCGCCGCAGAGCCGGCCTAACTGCGAGAGTGCGATTGCCGCGGCGCGCATGGGCCGCAGCAGCGCCTTTACCGTCCGCCGCCCGTTGGGCAATGGCATCGTGCAATGGCTCGATACCGTGGTCTCCGCGATCCCCGGCGGCGATGGCGCCCCCGCGCGCATCCTGGCCAGTTCCGTCGACGCCACCGAGGCGCGGCAGGCGCGCACCGCCGCCGAACGCGCGCGGCGCGAGGCGGCCGAGCTGGCATCGCGCCTGTCATCGGTGCTGGAGAGCACCACCGACAGCGTATTCGTGGTCGACCGCGACTGGCGGCTCACCTATTTCAACGGCAATGCGGCGCGGGCGATGAGCCGGCAGCAGCCCGCGCTGGGGCGCAGCCTGTGGGACCTGTTCCCGGAGGAGCGCGACGGGCTGTCGGGCCGCCAGTATCGGCGGGCGATGGAGCAGCAGGTGCCGGTGGCCTTCGAGCAGTACTTGCCGGCGCTCGATGTCTGGCTGGAGATGCACGCCTATCCATCGCAGGACGGCCTGTCGGTCTTCTTCCGCGACATCACCGAACGGCGCGAAGTGGAGCAGGAGCGCCGCGCCGCGCAGGAGAAGATCGCCCACATGGCGCGCCACGACGCGCTGACCGGGGTCCCGAACCGGCTGCTGCTGCGCGAACGGCTGGAGCAGGTGGTGCAGGAGTGCCACCAGGGCTCGCGTGCCGCCATCCTGTATCTGGACCTGGACGGCTTCAAGCCGGTCAACGATACCTTCGGCCATCCCGCCGGCGACCGCATCCTGCAGCAGGCCGCCGAGCGGCTGCGCGGCTGCCTCGGCCCGGACGACATGGTGGCGCGCTTCGGCGGCGACGAATTCGTCGTGGTGCAGCCGCGCATCGGCGCGTCCTACGAAGCCGGACGGCTGGCGCGGCGCATCATCCGCGCCTTGTCGGAACCCTTCTTCCTCGACAGCCAGCCGGTGCAGATTGGCACCAGCGTGGGCGTGGCGCTGGCTCCGGTCGACGGCGGCAGCTCGGACGACCTGCTGCGGGCGGCCGATATCGCGCTGTACCGCGCCAAGGCGGAAGGGCCGGGCGTGCACCGCTTCTTCCAGCACGACATGGACGAGCATCTGCGGGCGCGGCTCGATACCAAGCGCGCGCTGCACCAGGGGCTGGCCAACGGGGAATTCGAGCTGGTCTACCAGCCGCTGTACAGCCTGCACACTGGCGAGATCAGCTGTTTCGAGGCGCTGCTGCGCTGGCGGCACCCGGTGCGCGGGCTGATCTCGCCGGCCGACTTCATTCCGCTGGCGGAGGAAACCGGGCTGATCGTGCCGCTGGGCGAATGGGCCTTGCAGGAAGCCTGCCGCCAGGCTGCCACCTGGCCGCAGGGCATCGATGTGGCGGTCAACCTGTCGCCGGCCCAGTTCAAGGGCGGCACGCTGGTGGACAGCGTCACCCGGGCACTGCGCGCCAGCGGCTTGGAGCCGGCGCGGCTGCAGCTGGAAATCACCGAAACGGTGCTGCTGCAGCAGGACCGTGCCAACCTCGCGGTGCTGCGCGCGTTGCGCGAGCGGGGCATCCGCATCGCCATGGATGACTTCGGTACCGGATATTCGTCGCTGAGCTACCTGCGCAGCTTTCCCTTCGACAAGATCAAGCTGGACCGCTCGTTCGTGCAGGACCTGCACGAGCGCGGCGAGGCGCGTGCGATCCTGCATGCGGTGGCGGGGCTCGGAACGGCGTTCCGCGTGAAGACGGTTGCGGAAGGGATCGAGACGGTGGAGCAGCTGGCGGTGGTGCGCGACGAGGGCTACGACGAAGGGCAGGGCTATCTGCTCAGCCGCCCGCTCGACGCGCACCAGGCGGCCGCGTTGATCGCGCAGCCGCGCTCCGGCTGGCCGCCGGAGCTGACATAGGGAAGCCGGCGTCAGAGGACCGGCGTCAGCACCTTGCCGGTATCGAGGAAGACGCGCAGGTTGTCGAGCATCAGCGCCTGCATCGCGCCGCGGGTTTCCACCGTGCCGCTTGCCATGTGCGGGGCGAGCACGACCTGGTCCAGCCGCGTCAGCGCGGGCGGCACGCGTGGTTCGTCGCGGAACACGTCCAGGCCGGCGCCGCCCAGGCTGCCGTTCTCCAGTGCCTGCACCATGGCGTCCTCGTCGATCACGCTGCCGCGCGAGACGTTGACCAGGATGCCCTTCGGCCCGATCGCCTCGATCACCTCGCGCGACACCAGTCCCTCGGTTTCCGGCCCGCCGACGCAGGTCACCACCAGGTAGTCGCACCACGCGGCGAGGGCCAGCAGGTCGGACTCGTAGCGCCAGGGCGCGCCATCGCGCGGGCGCCGGTTGTGATAGGCGATCTGCATGTCGAAGCCCTCGGCGCGGCGCGCAACCTTCTCGCCGATGCGGCCCAGCCCGAGGATGCCCAGCCGCTTGCCCGATACGCGGGTCGTCAGCGGGAACGCGCCGTTCAGCCAGCGGCCATCGCGCACGAAGCGGTCCCCTTGCGCGATGCGGCGCGAGGCGTCCATCAGCAGGCCGAAGGCCAGGTCCGCCACGCAGTCGTTGAGCACGTCGGGGGTGTTGCTGACCTGGATGCCGCGCGCACGGGCCGCGTCCAGCGCGATTGAATCGTAGC
Source organism: Cupriavidus sp. AU9028 (assembly GCF_019795295.1). Taxonomy (GTDB): domain Bacteria; phylum Pseudomonadota; class Gammaproteobacteria; order Burkholderiales; family Burkholderiaceae; genus Cupriavidus. The sequence continues at coordinate 145,801 of NZ_JAIMCG010000001.1, forward strand.
CGACGCCGAAGCTGACGATGGCCTGCAGCTGGGGCAGCGCGTCGATCACCGCGGCGCTGCAGCCGTTGCGGGCCGACGTCACGATCACGCGCGCGTCGGCCCCATTTTCCTGCAGCCAGGTCAGCGCGTCGTCCTGTTCCCACAGCGCGACGGCGCCGTATTGCTGCTGCAGCAGACTATTGAGATGCGGCGCGAGCGGCCCGATCTGGATCACCTGGACGGAGGACATGGCAGTACGAAGGTTGAGATGGCGACAAAGCGCTGAGTGTATCCTGATGCGGCTTCGCTGTGCGTCGCCGTGCTCCTGGCAGCCCGCCGCGACGGCGGCACTGTTCCTGTTATAGCTTCGTTCCCTTGCGCCATGCCGACTGTCTATCTCGCCGGTCCCGATGTCTTCCGCCCCGACGCGTCCGCCTATGGGCAGGCGCTGAAGGCGTTGTGCGGCGCGCATGGCTTCACCGGGCTGTTCCCGCTGGACCAGCAGCTGCCCCGGGGACTGGCCGGACCGGCGGCGGCGCGCTGGATCTGCGATGCCAACCTGGCGCTGCTGCGCCGTGCCGATCTGGTGATGGCCAATCTGGAGGACTTCCGCGGGCCGGGGGAGGCCGACTCGGGCACCGCATTCGAGGTGGGCTTCGCGGTGGCGCTGGGCAAGCCGGTATGGGCCCATGCACAGGAGCCGGGCACCATCGTCGATCGTGCCACCGTGCGGCGCGACGACTCGGGCGTGCCGTTCGATGCGCGCGGCTATCAGGTCGAGGACTTCGGGCTGGGCAAGAACCTGATGCTGGCCTGCACGGTGCGGCTGGTGCATGGCGGTCCGGCGCAGTGCCTGGCCGCGATGGCGCAGGCATGGCGCGAGCAGCACGGGCGCGCCGGCTGACGCGGCCGGCTGACGTGCCGGACAGCACCCGGCGCTAGCGGGCGCGCGCGGCGTGCTGCGCGGTGATCGCCGCTGCGATCTGCGCGGTGGTGGCGTCGAGCGCGGCGCGATAGGCCCCCACCACGCCATCGACGCCGCCCGGGGCCGGCAGCTCGGCCTGCATCCTGCCGCTTTGCGCGGGACCGTCCGGCACCCGGCGCACCGTCCAGTTGACCAGCGCCAGCACGCGGTCGTTCTGGCCGGCATCCATGCGTACCACCTCGGTGCTGACGCGATACAGCGGTTGCGCGTCCGCCAGTCCCCGCTGGTAGATGTCGACCGCGCCGAGCGCGACCTGCAGCCGCTGCGACAGCGCGTCGCGCATCTCGTCGGGCAGCGGCGCGGACCAGCGCGAGGATTCCAGCCGGCGCTGCCGGCCGTTGCCTTCGTCGATCACCAGATGCTGCCGGTTCAGCCGCTCCGGCACGCGCACGGGCGTCACTTCGATCCACACCGGCTGCGCCTCGGCGGGCGCGGACGTGGCCGCCCCCGAGGGCGGCACGGACTCCGCCAAGGTGTAGTAGCGCGGCTCGGACGAGGTGCCGCAGGCGGCGAGGGCCAGCGCGGCGGCGGCGCCAGCCAGCAGCCGCAGCAAGGGTCGTGACAGCAGGTGGGCAGTACGGGTCATGGATTGGCCTCGGTTTCCGTCTTGCCGCGCAGCAGCGCTTCCGGATGGCGTTCGAGATAGTCGGTCAGCGCGCGCAGCGACACCGCGGTGCGCGTCAGTTCCTGCAGCATGCGGCGCGCATCCTGCTGCAGCGGCGCGTCCGAAGCCAGCGTGCCGTTGGCGGACTGGATGGTGCGGCGCGCGTCCTGCAGCGCGGCCTTGACCTCCGGTGCAACGTCGCCTTGCAGCTGCTTGACCAGCTTGTCGGCACTGTCCAGCGTGGTGTTCAGCTGCGCCACGGTCTTGCGCAGGTCGCGGCCGATCTCGTCGAACGGCACCTGCTCGATCTTGCGCACGATGATGCCGAGCTTGGCCTGCAGTTCGTCGAGCGCGCCCGGCATGGTCGGCAGCTCGGTGATCGGCGAGTTCGGGTCCAGCTTCGCCCGCTCCGCGTTCTGGAAGAAGTCCAGCGCGACATAAAGCTGGCCGGTCAGCAGGTTGCCGGTGCGCAGCTGCGCGCGCAGCCCGCGGCCCACCATGTTCTGCACGATCTCGCGGGCACGGGCGCGATCCTGCAGGTCGTGCTCCCGGAAGCCCATCCGCGACGGGTAAAGCTCGACCACCACCGGCAAGCGGAACGACTTGGATTCGGAGACATAGTCGATGCCGATCGAGCGCACCTGCCCCACCACCACGCCGCGGAAATCGACTGGGGCGCCCGGCGACAGGCCGCGCACCGATTGCTCGAAGTTCAGCACCGCCAGCGTCGGCGCCAGTTCGTCCGGCTCCTTCATCGCTTCGGTCTGCGTGCCGGCCAGCAGGAATTCGGTGTTCTCCCGTGCGGGGTCGGTGGCGCTGGAGCGCTCGGGCGCCTGGAAGGCGATGCCGCCCAGCAGCATGGTCACCAGCGACTGCGTGTTCAGCTTGAAGCCGCTGGCATCGAGCTTCAGATCGACGCCGCTCGCATGCCAGAAGCGCGTGTCGGCTGTCACCAGTTCGTCATAGGGCTTGTTGATGAAGACGCGCAGGCTGATATCGCGGCCGGCCGGCTCCAGCTGATAGGCCACCACCTGGCCGACCTGGACCCGCCGGTAATACACCGGCGAGCCGATGTCGAGCGAGCCCAGGTCCGCGGCGCGCAGCACGAACTGCTTGCCGGACGAATCGGTGGTGACCACCGGCGGCGTCTCCAGCCCGGTGAACTCGCTGGCCGATTCCGTGGAGCGGCCAGCGTCGACACCGACGTAGGAGCCGGACAGCAGCGTCTCCAGCCCGGACACGCCGCTGACCGCCAGCCTGGGACGGACCACCCAGAAGCGGGTGTCGCGGACCGCGAAGTTCTCGTTGGCCTTGCTCAGGTCGATGGTGGCGATCACATGCGAGCGGTCTTTGGACAGCCGCACTGCCTTGACGACCCCGATATCGACGTCCTTGTAGCGCACCGGCGTCTTGCCCGGCGCCAGCCCCTCGGCGGTGCGGAAGGTCACCTCGATTTCCGGTCCGCGCTGCGACAGCGTGCGCACCAGCAGCGACAGGCCCACCACCGCGGCGACGATCGGAATCAGCCACACCAGCGAGGGCAGCCAGCGGGCACGGCGCCGGCGCGCCGGCTCGGGCAGCCCGCCGTTGCGGGGGCCAGCGCCGGGCGGGCCGGAGGAAGGTGCAGGGGTGCGATCCGGTTCGTTCATGAGGGGTCGGTCAAGTGTTCTTGTTTGGCGGCGGGACCGGCAGGGCACGCCGCCATCTTGTTGGCAGCCGGCAAGTCGACCACGTCCCACAGCAACCGCGGGTCGAAGCTGATCGAGGCCAGCATGGTCAGCACCACCACCATGCCGAACGCGGCGGCGCCGGAGCCGGGTTCCACCGTGGCGAGCGCGCCGGCACGCACCAGCGCCGCCAGCAGCGCCACCACGAAGACGTCGAGCATGGACCAGCGTCCGATCAGTTCGACCAGCGCATACAGCCGGGTCTGCTGCCGCAGCCGCCAGGTCGAACGCAGATGCACCGATGCCAGCAGGAAGGTGAGGATGGCCATCTTCAGCAGCGGCACGACGATGCTGGCCGTCAGCACCACGATGGCGAGCAGCTGCGATCCCGAGACCCACAGGTAGACGATCCCCGAGAATATGGTGTCTTCCTGCACGCCGAGGATCGAGCGCGTCGTCATCACCGGCAGCACGTTGGCGGGGATGTAGAGCACGTAGGCAGCCAGCAGGAAGGCCCAGGTCCGCGAGATGCTGAAGGGTTTGCGCCGATGCAGGGCCGCGCCGCAGCGGCGGCAGGGCTGGCCCTCGGCCTCGATCGGACTGACCGCGGCGCAGGCATGGCACGAAATCAGTCCGGTCGAGGTTCCGGTGGGCACCTCGGGCAGCGCGCTGTCGTCGTCGCTGTCGGCCAGCCGGTGCGCGACGTCGGCCACCAGTTCGCGCGAGCGGCGCAGCCGGTCATGCCGGGGCGGGCCGGATGGGGGACGGTTCATCGCCGGCTCCGCTGCGCCTGCAAGAGGGCCTCGCGGCGGTCGTTCTGCCGCCGCACCGCGACCATGCGCCACAGGTCGCGGGGATCGTAGCTGAGCATCGCGGCCAGCACGATCACCAGCGCCGCGAAGGACCACAGGGCGACCCCCGGGATCACTCGCGCCATCGTCGACAGCTTCACCAGGGTCACCAGCACGCCGATCATGAAGACCTCGATCATGCCCCAGGGCCGGGTCTGGCGAATGCCGCGCATGATCCGCTCGAAGCCGAGCGGCACCTGCCGCTGCGTCAGCGGTATCAGCAGATAGGTCATCATCATCAGTTCGGCTGCCGGGAACACGATGGTGGTGGCGAACACCAGCACCGCCACCAGCAGCATGCCGTCGCCGTACAGCGCCTGCACCGAACCCCACAACGTGGTCTGCGTGCGCACGCCCTGCAGGTCCATCTCGACAATGGGATAGGCGTTGGACACCAGGAACAGGATCAGCGCGGTGAGCACCAGCGGCAACAGGCGCCGGTAGGCGCGCCGGCTTTCGTGATACAGCTCCTCGCCGCAGCGCAGGCAGTGCGCGCGCTCGCCGGGGCGCAGCACCAGGCGGCGGTAGACCGCGTCGCAATACTCGCAGGCGACCAGGCGGTCGTACTGCGCATCGTCGGCATCGTCGGCATCGAGTGGCAAGGGGCGCGCCAGCACTTCGCTTGCGCGCGCTTGTGTCGAGATCCCCGCGCTGGCGGACTCGTCGGACTTCATGATCACTGCTCTCCGGACCTCCCGCCGGGGCGGGGAACGACGTGAATATAGCGGAAACGGGCCGCGGTCCCCTCCGCGCCGGCGCCGCGGGCACGCCTCAGAGCTTGTAGGTGGACAGCAGGATGCTGGTTTCGGTGGCGCCGATGCCGTCGATCAGACGAATGCGGTCCAGCGTGCGGTCGAAGTTCTCGAGCGTGTCCGCGCGCAGCTCCGCGATGATGTCCCAGCGGCCGTTGGTGGTATGCAGGGTCTGCACGTTCGGTTCGCCGCGCAGCGCCTGCAGGACCTTGTCGATGCGATTGCCCTCCACCGCAATGGTGGTCAGCGCGCGGATCCGGTGCGGCTCGGCATCGGGCCGCACGCGCACCGTGAAGCCGACGATCACGCCGCCTTGCCGCAGCCGGTCGATGCGGTTCTGCACCGTGGCGCGCGACAGTCGCAGCGTCCTGGCCAGCGCGGTGGTGGACATGCGCGCGTCGTCGCGCAGCAGCGCCAGCAGTTGCCGGTCGGTGTCGTCCATCGTTCAGGCATCCTCCCCGGGCATGGTTGGCGGCAGGACCGGGATGCCGGTGCCGGATTGCCAGCCAACCTTGGCATTTTGTCATATTCACCACGCTGTTTTGTACGTTTTGCCAGCTTTTCGCCGACGTCCACGTAGACAACAATGCTCCTGCAGGCCGGCGATCCCGCCTCTGGAGCAATTCCCGGACCAAGGAGCGAAACATGCTGACCCAACCGTGCATCCTGCTGATCGAGCCGACCCACTTCGAGGTGTCGTATAGCATCAATCCGTGGATGCGTCCGCAGCGCTGGCAGGCGGCACCGGAGCAGATGCGCCAGGGCGCGCAGCGGGCGTTCGGCGCATTGCGCGCGGCGCTGGAGGATGTCGGATTCGCCATCGAGCAGGGCGTCGGCATCGCCGGCCAGCCCGACATGGTGTTCCCCGCCAATGCGGCGGTCGTGCTCGATGGCCGCGCGCTGCTGGCGCGCTTTCGCTATCCCCAGCGGCAGGGCGAGGAGGCGCACTTCGCCGCGCTCTTTGCCGCGCTGCACGCGCGCGGCCTGGTCGACGAGGTCGGCACCTTGCCGTCCGGTTGCTTCCAGGAGGGCGCGGGCGACTGCATCTGGGATGCGAGCCGCGGGCATTTCTGGGCCGGCTTCGGTCCGCGCTCGACACTGCAGGGCGCGCAACGGGCCGGTGAGTTCTTCGGCCAGGAGGTGGTGCCGCTGGAACTGGCGACGCAGCGCTGCTATCACCTGGACGTCTGCTTCTGCCCGCTGGCGGGCGGAGAGATTCTCCATTACCCGCCCGCCTTCACCCCGGCCGCGCTGCAGGTGCTGCGGCAGCGGGTACCGGCGGCCCTGCGCATCGAAGCCAGCGCCGACGATCTGCGGCACTTCAGCGTCAATGCGGTCAACCTGGAGGACCGCATCGTGATGGCGCGTGCCACGCCGTCGCTGCGCGAGGCGCTGCGCCAGCGCGGCTACCGGGTGCGCGAAATCGATCTGTCGCCGTTCATGCTGTCGGGCGGCGGCGCGTACTGCATGACGCTGCGGCTGGACCGCTCCAGCCGGCCGGCAGCCGGTTCAAGGATCGCTGCCGCATGAGCGGCAAGGGAGGGCGCGATGAAAGCCGTACCGATGACCCGCTTCCTCGATGCCACCGACGTGGCGATGCTGGTGCGCCGCATTGGCCTCGGCACCGCACTGCAGCAGCTGGCCAGTTGCGTGCGACAGGACTTCCTGCGCTGGCCGCGCTTCGAAAAGGCGGCGCGCGTGGCCAGCCACTCGCCGGTCGGGGTGATCGAGCTGATGCCGGTCACCGATGGCGCGCAGTATGCCTTCAAGTACGTCAACGGCCATCCACATAACGCGATGGCGGCAATGCCGACCGTGATGGCGTTCGGCGTGCTGGCGGAAGTCTGCACCGGATTCCCGCTGCTGCTGGCCGATCTGACCCTGCTGACGGCGCTGCGCACGGCCGCTACCTCCGCGCTGGCCGCCCGCGCCATGGCCGTTCCTGGCGCGGACACCATGGCGCTGATCGGCAACGGCGCGCAGGCCGAGTTCCAGGTGCTGGCCTTCCTGCAGATGCTCGGCGTGCGCCACGTTCGCGCCTTCGATGTGGACGGGGGCGCCACGGCCAGGCTGCGCCGCAACCTTGCCCACGTGCCCGGGCTGACGGTGACGGCGGCCACCAGCATCGACGACGCGCTGCAAGGCGCCCAACTGATTACCACCGCGACTGCCGACAAGACCCGTGCGACCGTCCTGCGCGATGGGCAGATCGGCGCCGGCGTCCATATCAACGCGCTGGGCGGCGACTGTCCGGGCAAGACCGAACTGGATGCGGCCCTGCTGCGGCGCGCCCGCGTGGTGGTCGAATACGAACCGCAGACCCGTATCGAAGGCGAGATCCAGCAGCTGCCGCCGGCGTTTCCAGTCATCGAGCTGTGGCGCATTCTTGCGCAAGAGCAGCCGGGCCGGCTCGATGCGGCCGACGTCACCGTGTTCGATTCGGTCGGTTTTGCGCTGGAGGACTACGCCGCGCTGCGCTGGCTGCATGCGGCTGCCTGCGAGCACCATGCGGGACGGCATGTGGAACTGGTGGCGATTCCGGAAGCGCCCGCGGATCTGTACGGGTGGATGCTGCAGGCCGAGCAGGGAGAGGCAGAGGGCGGCCAGGCGCAGGGCCTGCTCGCGGCCGGCAAGGCCGGCCTTGGGATGGCGGTGGCGTGACCCGGGTCCGGGCTAGGCCCACACGGCCGGATTGCGCAACAGCCGCTGCAGCCGCACGAAGGCCTCGACTTCCGCCTCGGTGGGCGGCTGCAGGAACACCATGATGCCCCAGCGCTGCAGGGTTTCGGCCATCGGCAGCGATGCCTCGCCCGGCGCGACCACCGCGAACAGCACGCCGCGGCGGCTGCAGAAGGTCTGCAGCTTTTCCAGCGGCGCCAGGTCGCGGTCGCCCAGCGATTCCACCTGACACAGCACCATGGTGGGATGGGAGGTGCCGGGGCCCATATAGGTAGTCAGTGTCGCCTTGCCGCGCTTGAGCACGGACCGCTGGAGCGGGCCGGGCGGGCGGGCAGCGCCGGTACAGGCGCGGGGTGCAGGCTTCATGGCGAAGGGTCCTTTGGGTCTGCCGGCTGCTCGCAGTCTGGGATGGCGTCGATGCAATCGGACTCTCCCTCCAGGTGGCGGATGCGGCCAGTATTTCACCGGGGACCGGTGCCGATCTGTTGGGTGACAGACAGAAGCTGCCAGCGTGGGCGGTGCGCCGGCGCACGGAAAGCGGCAAGCGGATCGCTACGATACGGCGGGCCGGGCCTGCCATTTGCGCAAGCGCCCGGCGGCTTTCGCATCCATCACCATTGCTGCCCCATGATCCAGGCCTTGCCCGTTGAAACCTTCCGCACCGTAGTGGCCAGCACGCCGCTGGTGTCCATCGATCTGCTGATCCGCGATGCCGGCGGCCGTTATCTGCTGGGCCAGCGGGTCAACCCGCCCGCGCAGGGAAGCTGGTTCGTTCCTGGCGGACGCATCCGCAAGAACGAGACGCTGGAGGCCGCCATCGCCCGGCTGCAGCGCGAGGAGCTCGGCACGCAGGCAGGACTGGCCGAGGCCGGGTTTGCCGGCGTCTACGAGCACTTCTATGCCGACAATTTCGCCGGCGAGCAGGGCAGCTCCACCCATTACGTGGTGCTCGCATGGCGCTTCGACCTGCGCGTCGCGCTGCCGCCGCTGCCGCAGGGGCAGCATGACCGCTACCGCTGGGCGCTGCCGGAAGAGATCCTGCTGGACGAAACGGTGCACCGGTACACCCGCGATTACTTCAACGACCGCGGCGGCGACTACAGCGGCGGATCTGGCGCCGGTGCGGTGCGCTGACGGCTAGAGGCCGTACTTCCTGACCTTGTCGAACAGTGTGGTCTTGGCGATCGCCAGCGCCTCGCTGGCGCGGGTCAGGTTGCCATCGTGGCGGCGCAGCGCGTCGGCGATCAGCGCGCGCTCGAACTGCTCGACCGCACTGGCCAGCGGCAGCAGCGCCGGCTCGGTGCTGCCCTGTTCGGGATCGCAGCCCAGCCCGAGCACGTGGCGTTCGGCGACGTTGCGCAGTTCGCGCACATTGCCCGGCCAGTGCCATGCGACCAGGCGCGCCAGTTCGGCCGGGCTGACGGGGCGCGCTGCGCGCTCGAAGCGCAGCGCAGCCTGCGCGACGAAATGCTCGAACAGCAGCGGAACATCCTCGCGCCGCTCGCGCAGCGGCGGCAGTTCCAGCGACACGACGTTCAGGCGGTAGTAGAGGTCGGCACGGAACTGCCCCGACTCCGACATCGCCTTCAGGTCCGCCTTGGTCGCGGCGACGATCCGTGCATCGACCGGCACCGGGGTGTTGGAGCCCAGCCGTTCCAGCGTGCGCTCCTGCAGCACCCGCAGCAGCTTGATCTGCATCGGCATCGGCATGCTCTCGATCTCGTCGAGGAACAGCGTGCCGCCCTGGGCGTGCTCGAACTTGCCGATGCGCCGGCGGCTGGCGCCGGTGAAGGAGCCGGCTTCGTGGCCGAACACTTCGCTCTCGAACAGCTGCTCCGGCAGCCCGCCACAATTGATCGCGACGAAGTTGCGCGGGTGCCGGGTGCTGGCATCGTGCAGGCAACGCGCGACCAGTTCCTTGCCGGTGCCGGTCTCGCCGTGGATCAGCACGTTGGCGCCGGTGTCGGCCAGATCGGCGATCAGCCGCCGCAGACGCTCGATTGCCGGCGAATTGCCGATCAGCCGGGCCTCCAGCCGCTCCCGTCCGGCCAGCTTTTCGCGCAGACGGACAACTTCGAGCGCGAGGCGCCGCTGCTCCAGCGCGCGGCGTGCGACATCGGCCAGCAGTTCCGGCGCGAAGGGCTTTTCGAGGAAGTCGTAGGCGCCTTCCTTCATCGCCTGCACCGCCAGCGCGACATCGCCGTGGCCGGTAATCAGGATCACCGGCAGGTCCGGGTCATCGCGGCGCAGCTGCCGCAGCAGCGCCATGCCGTCCTGGCCCGGCAAGCGGATGTCGGTGACGACGATGCACGGTTGGCCTGGCGCCACGCGTTGCAGCGCGGCCTCCGCGGTGCCGAACGATTCGGTGCGCATGCCTTCGAGCCGCAGCGCCTGTTCGCAGCCCAGGCGTACGTCCTCGTCATCCTCGACGATCAGGACGGTAAGGGGATCGGTGGGCGGCGTCATGGAGTGATCTCGCTGGCTTCGGGCAGCACGATGGTAAAGGCCGCGCCGCCGTCGGGATGGTTGCTGGCAAGCAGGCTGCCACCCTGCTCGGCGAGGATGCCGGCCGAGAGCGGCAGGCCCAGGCCCAGCCCCTGTCCCGGCGCCTTGGTGGTGAAGAAGGGCTCGAACAGCCGCGCCGATGCCTCGGCCTGCAGCCCGGGGCCGTTGTCGCGCACGGTACAGCGGACCATGCCGTCGGCGGCGATGGCTCGCACCTGGATCTTCGGCGCCGGCTGCCCCTCCACCGCGTCAAGCGCATTGGCCAGCAGGTTGACCATCACCTGTTCCAGCCGGTTCGGATCGCAGCGCACCGCAGTGCCCGCTGCGATGTCCACCTCGATCAGCGGGTGCACCTCGCGCACCCGGGTATCGAGCAGGAACAGCGCGTTGTCCATGGCGTCCATCAGCCGGGCGCGCTGGTTGCCGTTGTCCGCCGGCTTGCGCGCGAAGGACTTCAGCGCGCCGGTGATCCGGCCCATCCGTTCGACCAGCGCGATGATCTTGGCGAGGTTGGCGCGCACGGTGTCGAGCTCGCCGCGCTCGAGGAATTTCTCGGTATTGCCGGACAGCGTGCGCAGCGCGGCCAGCGGCTGGTTCAGCTCGTGGGCGATGCCGGTCGACATCTGGCCGATCGCCGCCAGCTTGCCCGCCTGCAGCAGGCCCTCCTGCGCCTGGCGCAGCTCCTGCTCGGCGCGGGTGCGCTCGGCCACCTCGGCGTGCAGCAGATGGTTGGCATGGGTCAGGTCCGAGGTCCGCTCGGCGACCTTGCGCTCGAGCTCGTTGTTGGCCGCCTCCAGCGCCGCGCGCGCCGCCAGCCGTTCGCCGACGATGCGCCGGCGCACGTTCCAGGCGGCGGCCAGCATCAGCACGAAGGCGGTCAGCACCGCGCACAGCGCGGCGGTGTTCAGGGCGGCGATATGCGCCTGCGCGGTATCGGTGAAGATGGCCAGCTGCCAGCCGGTGCCTGGCAGCATGGCATGCTGTTCGAGGATCGGCGGCCCGTGGGGGCGGCGCACCAGCGTGTCGCCGTGCCCGATCGTGCGGATGGGCGCGAACGACAGCAGCGGCAGCGGTGCGCGGTTGTATTGCTGCGTGCGGTCCAGCCGCGCGCGTTCGGCGTCGCTGAGCGGCCGCAGCGTGTGCAGCTTCCAGGACGGTTCGGACGCGAGGATGACCACGCCGTTCTCGTCGGACAGCGCCATCTGCATTTCCGCGCTCTGCCAGCGCTGCTCCAGCGGCTCGAGGCCCACCTTCACCACCGCCACGCCGGCGGCCTGGTCGCCGTCGCCCAGCGGGGCCGACAGGTAATAGCCGGATTCGCTGCGGGTGGTGCCGACCCCGTAGAACCGGCCCAGCTGGCCTTCCAGCGCGGCCTGGAAATACGGGCGGAAGCTCAGGTCCTCGCCCAGGTAGCTGTCCGGCCGCTGCCAGTTGCTGGTGGCCAGCACCTTGCCCTTGCGGTCGAGGACGAAGACCGTCAGCGTGCCGGCGCGCGCGTTGACCGCGGCCAGATGCTGGTTGGCGGCCCGCACCGCCGCAGGGTCGCCGGGCCGGGCCAGCAGCGCGAGGATCTTGTCGTCCAGCGACAGCAGGCTCGGCACGAAGTCGTAGCGCGCCAGTTCGCTGGACAGCGCCTGACCGTACAGGCGCAGCTGCACTTGCCCTCGCTCGGCCTGCGCCGCCAGGGCACTGTCATAGCTGGTGCGATACCCCAGCCAGCCGGCGAGGACGACCAGCGCCGCGAGGGCGAGCAGCGCGACCAGCTGTCCGAGCCCGGCCGCGCCCCGCTGGCGCCGCCTAGGACCACGCGGGGCAGCGGGGTCCTCAGTGCGGACGGCAGTCGGGACGGCAGCGGGGGAAAAGTGCGGACGAGGAGGCACGGTCTGGCGAGGCATTGCGGGACGGCGGCTTGGAACCGTCTACTTTTAACACAACCGCCAACCCGATCGCCTCGCCCCCCGCGTCAGGACTTGCCCGCCACCGCGCTGGACGGCAGCAGCTCCTCGCCGGCTACCGTGGTGCCGGTGCCCGCCACATCGGTGTCGTCGTCCACCGGCGCGCCGATGGCACCTTCGCTTTTGGCCACCACCGTGGTGGCGATCGCATTGCCGAGCACATTGGTGACGGTGCGGCCCATGTCGAGCACATGGTCGATGCCCAGTACCAGCAGGATGCCCGCCTCCGGCAGCCCGAACATCGGCAGCACCGCGGCCACCACCACCAGCGAGGCACGCGGTACGCCGGCAATGCCCTTGCTGGTGACCAGCAGCACCAGCAGCATGGTGATCTGCTGCATCAGGGTCAGTTCGACGCCGTAGACCTGCGCGACGAACAGCGCCGCGAACGAGGTGTACATGATCGAGCCATCCAGGTTGAACGAATAGCCCAGCGGCAGCACGAAGTTGGTGATGCGCGGCTTCACCCCGAACCGGTTCAGCTGCTCGATGACCTTCGGATAGGCCGATTCGCTCGACGCGGTGGCAAAGCCGATCATCAGCGGCGCCCGCAGCGAGCGGATCAGCGCGAACACGCGCGGCCCGAGGAACAGGTAGCCGCCTGCGATCAGCGCCAGCCACAGCAGCGCCAGCGACAGGTAGACGCTGCCCAGCAGCCTGGCGTAGACAGCCAGCACGCCCAGGCCCTGCGACGTGATCACGGCCGCCACCGCGCCGAACACGCCGATGGGGGCGAACGCCATCACGTAGTTGGTGACCTTCAGCATCACCTGGGCCAGGCCTTCGATCGCCGCGAGCAGCGGCTTGCCGACCCCGTCCTTGAGCGCCCCCAGCGCAAAGCCGAAGAACAGCGAGAACACGACGATCTGCAGGATCTCGTTGTGCGCCATCGCCTCGGCGAAGCTCTTGGGGACCATGTGGGTAATGAAGTCGCGCAGGTTCAGCGCGCCGGTCTTGACCGCGCTCGCCGCGTCGGCGGGCGGCAGCGGCAGATCCATGCCATGGCCCGGCCGCAGCAGGTTGGCCATCACCAGGCCGAGCAGCAGGGAGGTGATCGACGCCGCCACGAACCATGCCATGGCCTTGATCCCGATGCGGCCCACGGCCTTGCCGTCGCCCATGCTGGCAATGCCGCTGACCAGCGTGGCGAAGACCAGCGGGCCGATGATCATCTTGATCATCCGCAGGAAGACGTCGGTCAGGATCGACAGATAACCCGCGATACGGGTGGCGGTTTCCGGGTCGGGCGACGCCTGGTGTGCGGCCATGCCGGCCAGCACGCCGAGCAGCATGGCGAACAGGATCAGGGTGGGAAGGCGCTTCATCGTCATCATCATTCAGCCTCGGCGCTGCCTGGCAGGGCGGCGGGGGTCATTCAGGGAAAAACGGGGCGGTCCGGCTGGTGGCGGCCGCGCTCCTTCGGGCAACGCGGGACCAACAGCCGGATTGCACGCGGCGGCGCGGTTGCGCCATGGAGCCGCCCCGGAAGGGGACATGCGCAAGCCGCTGCGTGGGGTTGGGGTCAGGACGGTCGAGGCCGTGCACGCCGCCGGCGTGGCGGCGGCGTCGCCCGGGACAGGGCGGCGCCGGGGCAGGGGGCGGCTGGGGCCATGGGGTTCCTCCGGTGGTATGTCGCCGGTGCCGCGAGGGCCCGGCGCTATTCGAGTGGCGGAGGAAATCGCACGAGCCGTGCCAACGCGGCTGCCCTTGTCCGCGCCGGCAACCCGTTGAGCCGAAAGGAGATTTCTGTCGCTGTCCAGCGGCTGCATCCGGAATTCCGACGCTGGGGCCGGGAATGGCGTTCGGTTTTCCGAACGTCCGGAAAAGGCAGCCGCGCGCCGCCGGCCAACGCGGACGGCAAGCCTGGCGGGCTGCTACTTGCGTCTCTGTGCGCACCCGTACGATGCCCCGGGAGGGGCCGCAACAAGATGACCGTCGCCAGCCGCCCGCCGCACGGGGCGCGTGCATGAAAGCGAAAGAAGCACGCATTTCATGTGTCTTCCGCACTTGCACACCGATTAGATTGCCTCGGAGCGCCTTAAAGTGCGCCGCACCAATGCGCTCGTCAGCCGGACTGTTTCCGGCCCGACCTTCACTTCTTGCCAGGAGGATATATGCCGACCAGCAGCCTCGATGGAACCAGCGCGGGCGGTTACCGTGCCGATATGTCTCGCTCGTTGTCAGAAGTCGCGACGGCGACGGACCGGTGGCGCACCAGCGCCCTGGTCGCCACTTCCATCCTCGACGCGGCGAGCCAGGACCACAAGCCCAGGTCCCATGCCCTGGGGAAGATCGATCGCGCGCTCTACCCAGGGTGGGGTGCGACCGTTGCCGCCCTGCTCGGGCTGCGTGTCGCCCATGTGCCCCTGGTGCTCGCCGGTGCGGCATTGCCGGCGCTGCTTGCCACCGGTCCGGTCGTGCTGGCCGCCGTGTGCGGTGGACTGGCACTGGCGGAGGGCGGCATGGCGGTCGCGCGCCTGGTCACCGCCTTGACGAAGCGCCGGCATGTTTCGGCAGCGGTGGTCGGCCACCGGAAAGCGCAGTTCGAAGACCGCTGCGCCGACTCTGCGCGCGGCGAGCGCGGCGCGGCAGCAGGGCCGCCGCGACGGCGAGCCGTGGCGCGATGGGACGTGCCGCAGCGCTGCCGTGCCCACCCCATTACGGCGGTGATGCCCCCCGCCCGCGCTGCGCTGGCGCGCCGGCTGTGCGAGGAAAAGCTGGACGCGGTCGAGGAGCAGGTATCGCGCCGCAGGCTGGCGGCACTGCGCGACGGGCAGATACAGTCGCTGGGCGCCACCGCGACCTGTGCCACCGCCTTCTGCACGTTTGCCGGCGCCAGCTCGCACCTGCTGCACGGCCTGAGCATTCTCGGCGGCGGCTTCGGCATGCTGATGAGCGCGGCCCATATCGCCACGGCCATTCCGCTGCTGAGAATGGCGCGCAAGGCGGTCGACACCATCGACGCCAGACGGCAGGCGCTGGGCAAGCAACGTTTCCTCGCTGCGTTGCGCGACGGCGTCGACGCCCGGACGATGGTGGCGGAAAGCGGCGCCGGTGCCTTCGGCCTGGCGGACGAGCCGACCAAGTCGCTGGCGCGCTTCTATCGGGCCGCCAGCCTGGTCAGCGGCGACATGCTGGCCGAGCGCGGCGAACTGCGCCGGCAGGAGTTGCGGCAAGCGAAGACGCGGCTCGCCTACGGCTGCGCCACGCTGCTGACCAATGGCGCGCTGCTGACGCTTACCGTGCTCGGGCTCACGACACTGGCCGCCACCACGGCCGGGCTCTGTCTGCTGGCGCTCGCCGCCGCGCTTGGGCTGGCGTGGCTGCTGCCGCTGATCAAGCGCATCCTGGCCGGTCCGCCGCAGCAGCTCTCGTCCAGCTGGCAGGCCGGCAAGTCCGCCAGGTCGCTGCTCGCCGCGCTGCACGAGCACGATCCCTTCGACGTCATCGCGCGCGCCGGCCAGGCGCTCGGGAACGCGCACGAGGGGTATCGTTGCGCCGGCCCGGACCATGCCGACAGGGCGAAGCGGCTGCGCCTGGGGCAGCGCTGGCTGATCGCCGCACAGGTCTTCCTGCATCTGCGCGGCAACGGCGACGGCGACCCGGAATCGATGACGGCCTGCTGCATGGCCCAGTCGCTGCTGCAGGCGCTGGGCGCGGACCGGCAGGTGCTGACGGACTTGCGCGCCGCCAGCACGCCGGACGAAATCGAGATGGCGCTGCGGCTGGTGCGCCGTTTCCTGGCCGGCGACTTCCTCGAGACCAGCGTCGTCTGGCCCGGGAAGCGGCAGCGCGGCGTCCGCTTCGATCTCTCGGTCCAAGCCTTCTGCTATGACGAGAACGAACCGCTGCTGCGCAAGCAGAAGGTGGAATGACGATGCGGACGCGGCGCAGCACTACCGCGCCGCGTCCGCCATGCATTGCTGCAGGAAGTCCTCCAGTGGCACCGGCCGCCCGATCGCATATCCCTGCGCATAGTCGACCCCGATGGTGCGCAGCACTTGCAGGGTCTGCGCGTCCTCGACGGACTCCGCTACCGTGCGGATGCCCAGCCGATGCCCGATATCGTTGATCGAGCTGACAATCTCCCGGTCGACGGCGCTGCTGGCCAGGTTGCGGATGAAGCTGCCATCGATCTTCAGGTAGTCCACCGGGAACTGCTTCAGATAGGCGAAGGACGACAGGCCCGCGCCGAAGTCGTCCAGCGCCACGGTACAGCCGGCCTTGCGCATCTCCGCCACCAGCCGGTTGGCCGCCGCCATGTTGTTGATCAGCGCCGTTTCGGTGATTTCCAGCCGGATGCGGCTCGCCGTCAGCACCGACTGCTTCAGCTCGGCATGCAGGAACGGCAGCAGGAAGGGCTCGCCCAGCGAGTTGGCCGACAGGTTGATCGAGATCGACAGGCCGGGCATCGCCTGCAGCCGCGGCCCGTATTCCTGCAGCACGTGCCGGATGACCCAGCGGTCGACGTGGCCCATCAGGTCGTAGCGCTCCGCCGCCGGAATGAAGGCGCCCGGCATCACCAGCTCGCCCTGCTCGTCGACCATCCGCACCAGGATTTCGATATGGCTGCAGCAGGGCTCGGCGCCTTCGCTGCCCGCTTCGCGCAGCGAGCGGATCTCCTGCGCGAACAGGCGGAAGCGGTTGGCTTCCAGCGCCGAGTGGATGCCGGCGGCGACCTGCAGCTCGCGATGGTGGCGCCGCGCGTCGCTTTCGTCGCGGCGATACACCGAGACGCGGTTGCGCCCGCCAGCCTTGGCCGCATAGCAGGCGACATCGGCGCGGCTCATCAGCTCGCCGACCGGCGGCGCATCGCTGTCGATGCCGGTGATGCCGATGCTCGCGCCCAGATCGTAGAGCCGTCCTTCCCAGGGGAAGCGGCGCGCGCGGATGGCGTCGATCACGTTCTGGCCGACGCGCTCGCCGTGATCGACCGGGCAGTCGAGCAGCAGCAGCGCGAATTCGTCGCCCCCCAGCCGCGCCAGCACGTCGGTGGGGCGCACTTGGCTGCGGATGACATGGCCCAGTTCGCGCAGCAGCACGTCGCCCGCGGCGTGGCCAGCGGTGTCGTTGACGATCTTGAAGCGGTCCAGGTCGATGAAGCACAACACATGGTGTTGCTGTTGCGTGCGCGCGGATTCGCATGCCTCGCGCAGCAGCTTCTCGAACCACATGCGGTTCGGCAGTCCGGTCAGCGCGTCATGCATGGCCGAATGGGCCAGTTCGCGCTGCATCGCCCGGGCCCCGGTGATGTCCTGGAACACCAGCACCGCGCCCAGCACGCTGCCGCCGGCGGTCAGCACCGGCGCCGCCGAGTCCTTGACGTCGTGACGCTCGCCGCTGCGGCTGATCAGTACCGCGCCATCCTGCAGATAGGCCGGCTGCAGCGTGCGCAGGCATTCGGCCACGGGGCAGGGGATGGTGATGCCGGTGGACTCGTCCACCACATGGAACACCGTTTCCAGCCGCTGGCCGTCGGCCTCCACCATGGTCCAGCCGGTCAGTTGCTCGGCGATCGGATTGATGAAGGTGATGCGCAGCGCGCCATCGGTACAGATCACCGCATCGCCGATCGAGCGCAGCGTGATGTGCAGCCGCTCCTTCTCCTCGAACAGCGCTTCGGTCAGTCGGCGCTGTTCCGTGATGTCCCAGTTGGTACCCACCATGGCCAGCGCGGTGCCGTCGGGCGCGCGCGAAACCGATGCCATCGCCCGGACGTGGCGCACCTCGCCGCAGGGACGCACGATGCGGTACTCGGTGTCGAAGCGGGCCGTGCCCTTGACGGCGCGCCGCATCTCTTCACGGGTGCGCTCGAGATCGTCGGTGTGCACCATGCCGATCCAGCCCGTCATGTCCGGCGCGCCGGCACCCGGGTCGGTGCCGTGCAGCGCGTGCATGCGGCTGTCCCACGAAATCGCGCCGCTGCCGATATCCCACTCCCAGATGCCGACCCGGCCGGCTTCCACCGCCAGCTGGGTGCGGCGCGACAGCGCTTCGAGTTGCTGCTGCGCGGTCTTGCGGTCGTGGATGTCCTCCATCTGCGAGATGAAGTGCAGCGGCTCGCCCGTCGCCTCGTCGCGCACCAGCGACACCGCCATCAGCGTCCAGATGTAGCTGCCGTCCTTGCGCAGGAACCGTTTCTCCATCCGGTAGTTGTCGATGTCGCCGGCGAGCAGCCGTTCGATCTGGCGCAGGTCCGTCACGAGGTCGTCCGGATGCGTGATGGCGGGGAAAGGAAGGTGGGACAGTTCCTCTTCGCTGTACCCCAGCAGCTCGCAGATGGAGCGGTTGACCTGCTGCCAGCGGTAATTGGGGCTGACCAGCGCCATGCCGATCGCCGAATGCTGCATCGCCAGCCGGAAGCGGCGCTCGCTGCTGCGCAGCCGCGCCCGGTCCCGGCGGTTCTGCTCGGCGAGGTAGGCGATGCAGATGGGAAAGACCAGGATCAGCGCGGTCGACAGCTTGATCGCCTGCGCCAGGAACTCCTCGGACGACAGCAGTCCGGACTGCCCGGCCAGCAGACCGAGGGCAACGGTCGCCGCCATCGCGATGACCGTCAGCAGGGCCGTGGCAAAGGCGTTGGTCAGCAGCCCCGCGATCACCAGCGGCAACGCCAGCACCCCGAACGGATCGTGCGACTGCAGCACCGACAGCGCGCTGACCGCGAGCGTCAGCAGCAGCAGGGCCAGCGTGCGAGGCAGCCTGGCGCGCGAGAACGTTTCCGCGGCCCGGGCTGGGCTGTACGACACCGCCAGCGGCAACAGCATCAGCATCCCCGCGGCTTCCGCGCTCCACCAGCGCCACCACAACGGTTCGACCGCCGTGCCGTAGGCCAGATGCAAGGTCAGTGCGCCGATGCTGGCGCCCACCGCGGGCGGCAGCATGCAGCTGGCGCCAAGCCCGGTCATGAAGCGCGCCAGCGACACCGGCCGGGCACCGGAAGGATGTCCGGCCATGCGCGCCAGCGCGGAGGCCAGGCGAATCGCGGCGATATTGGCCAGCGCCAGCAGCGCGGCGACCCATGGCGGATCGCCGAACAGCAGGTTGGCGCAGGTGCCGGCTACCAGCAGCCCGGCGAGCTGCACCCAGGCCTGCGGGCCGCGCAGGCGCAGCGTGACGGCCGCGCCGAAGGCGGTGGCCGGCCAGATCAGGGCCGCCTGTCCGGGAAAGCGCGAGATCGCGATACCGGCGACGGCGAGCATGAAGAACAGCAGCGACGCGAGCGCGACGCGCAGAGACAGGGGAAAGGCCTGGCTGCCGGACGGCGATGAGGTATCCGTATCGGGCGTCATTTGACGAGGGGATCGGGCATGGGCGGCGGTACGGTCGGTCGCCCCGGCCCGCGATGCCGGCTGGCACGGCGGGGGAGAGCGAGCGCCGAGGGCGTGGATAAGGCTTGTCCAGAATCCGGCCGACTATAGCGGCGCGCACCATGACAGGAAGCGCCGATAAGACGGCCATCTGCGTGGCAAAAGGGGATGGCGCCAGGCGCCGTTTTGGGGTATGGGCGGCGAACCCTTGCCCGGTCTGTGCCCCTCGCCGCCCTCGGCGCACGGCCTCTGTGCGGCGTCCCGCGAAAGCCGCTTGCCATTCGGCAGGCGTGGACCTAAGGTAAGCGGCATGGACACCACGCAATTTTCCGCCGTTGCCGCAGGCCCGGCGAACCTGCTCGCCCAGCCCGAGAACGCCTTCGTCTGCCGGACGCTATTGCTTGCCGGAGAGGACGGCCTGCCTGCTGCGGAACTGGCCGGACGCGTCGGCCTGAGCCTGGGCCGGGCTGCGCGCGTATTCGAGGCGCTGCTGCAGGCCAACGTACTGGCCCTGTCCGTGCGCGATCGCAAGGTCTGCTATCGGCTGCGCGCCAGCGCGGAGATCGACCGCGCCCTGCAGGCGCTGGCGGCGGCCAGGGGCGACATCCGCCGCTGAGCCCCGGCAGCGGGCTGCGCTGCCCGCTCGCCTGCAAGATTTACCTTGCCGCGGCAGGAATTGCCGCCGACGGGGCGGCGCGGGCGTGTCAATCCGCCAAGTGGCGCACAGTCGCCATGGGCATGGAAGCTGCATGACGGCCCGGACTTCCAGTCCGAAGCGACATGCCGAGCCCGATGAAGCCCGATGACCACGCGCGCCAGACCGGCCTCGACCAGCAGGCCGCCCCCGCTGCAGGCGACACCGATGCCCTGTTGCAGCCGTCCGCGCCATGGTGGAAGAGCGCCGTGGTCTACCAGATCTATCCGCGCTCGTTCGCCGACTCCAATGGCGACGGCGTAGGCGATCTGCCTGGCATCTGCAGCAGGCTGGACCATGTTCGCGACCTCGGCGCCGACACCATCTGGGTGTCGCCGATCTTCCGCTCGCCGATGGCCGACGCGGGCTACGACATCAGCGACTATTGCGATGTCGATCCGCTGTTCGGCTCGCTCGCCGATGCCGATACGCTGATCCGCGAAGCGCACGCGCGCGGCATCCGCGTCCTGCTGGACTTCGTGCCCAACCACACCTCGGACCAGCACCCCTGGTTCATCGAGTCGCGCGCCTCGCGCGACAACCCGAAGCGCGACTGGTATATCTGGCGCGACGAGCCCAACGACTGGCGCGCCGCCATCGATGCAGGCAGCGCGTGGACCTGGGACGACACCACCGGCCAGTACTACCTGCACCTGTTCCTGCCGCAACAGCCGGACCTGAACTGGCGCAACCCGGAGGTGGTCGAGGCCATGCACGGTGTGCTGCGCTTCTGGCTGGACCGCGGCGTGGACGGCTTTCGCATCGACGTCGCGCACTGCATCGGCAAGGACCCCACCTTCGCCGGGCATCCGCGCTGCCTGGCCGGCGAGCCGCTGGTCAACTTCAACGACGATCCGTTCAGCCACGAGGTGCTGCGCGGCATTCGCAAGCTGGTGGACCGCTATCCCGGCGAACGCGTGCTGGTGGGCGAGGTCAATATCCGCTCCACCGCCACCGTGGCGCAGTACTACGGCGCCGGCGACGAGCTGCACATGTCGTTCAATTTCCCGCCGCTCGATGCGCCGTGGGACCCCATCGTCTTTCGCACCTGCGTGCGCGAGGTCGAGCAGATCCTGCGGCCCGCCGAGGCCTGGCCCACCTGGGTGCTGTCCAACCACGACAACGAGCGCCACCGCACCCGCTACGGCGGCTCGATGCGCCGCGCCCGCGCTGCGGCGGTCCTGCTGCTGACGCTGCGCGGCACGCCCTTCATCTTCCAGGGCGAGGAGCTGGGGCTGGAGGACACCGTGGTTACGCCCGCGACGCGAGTCGACCCCGGTGGCCGCGACGGCCCACGCGGGCCCGTGCCCTGGACGGCGGCGCCGCCGTACGGCTGGACGGGTCGCGCGCCGTGGCTGCCGTTTCCGCCCGATGCGGCCGCGCTTGCCGCGCAGGCCCAATGGCAGCAGCCCGATTCGATCCTGCAGCTGTATCGCAGCCTGATCGCCGCGCGCCGCGACAGTCTGGCGCTGCGCCTCGGCGACTGGGAAGAGCTCGATTCGGAGCCCGAGATGCTGGTCTACCGCCGCAGGCTAGGCGGCGACGAGCGGATCGTCTGCATCAACTTCGCCGCGCGGCCATTGCCGTATCGCCCGCACGGAGACTGGTGGATCGAGATCGACAGCCTGCCCGGTACGCAGGCACGCCGTTTCGACGGCATTCTGGAACCCGAGCAGGCGGTGGTCCTGCGCCGATGGAGGAGCTAGGCCGATGGAGGCACTGTGGTATCGCAACGCGATCATCTACCAGGTGGACGTCAGTGTCTTCCGCGACGGCAACAATGACGGATGGGGCGACCTGCCCGGACTCACGGCGCATCTGGAGTACCTGCGCGGCCTGGGCGTGACCGGCCTGTGGCTGACCCCGTTCTACCAGTCGCCGTTTCGCGACCACGGCTACGACGTCAGCGACCATCTCGCGGTGGACCCGCGCTTCGGCAACCTGGCCGACATGGTGGCGCTGCTGGAGAAGGCCGAGGAACTGGGCATCCGCGTGATGGCCGACCTGGTGGTGCAGCACACGTCGGACCAGCACCGCTGGTTCCAGGAAGCGCGGCGCGACCGCAATTCTCCCTATCGCGACTACTACATCTGGTCCGACGAACCGGTCCCCACCGAGGTCAAGCCGATGTTCCCCACCGTCGAGGACAGCGTCTGGACCTGGGACGAGGAAGCCGGCCAGTACTATCGGCACATCTTCTATTCCCACGAGCCGGACCTGAACCTGGCCAATCCCGCCGTGCGCCGCGAGATCGAGGAAATCATGTCGTTCTGGCTGCGGCTGGGCGTGTCGGGGTTCCGCGTCGATGCCGCTTCGCACATGATCGAGGGCGCGCGCGAGGCCGATCCGCGCGACGATGGCTTCTGGATCATGAACGACCTGCGCGATGTCGCCACGCTGCGGCGCTCCGACGCGGTGCTGCTCGGCGAGGTCGACGTGCCGCCGGCGGAGTACGCCAGGTATTTTGGGGAGGGGCACCGGCTGACGCTGGTGTCCAACTTCTGGCTCAACAATTTCCTCTTCCTCGCCCTCGCGCGTGAAGTGGCAGAGCCGATCTGCCGCGCGCTGGCCAATCAGCCGGTCCCGCCCGGGCGCTCGCAATACGCAGTCTGGGTACGCAATCACGACGAGCTGGACCTGGAGCGGCTCAGCGACGCCGAGCGCGAGGAGGTGATGCAGCGGTTCGCGCCCGAGGAGCGCATGCGCGTCTATGGGCGCGGCATCCGCCGCCGCCTGCCGCCGATGCTCGAAGGCGATCAGCGCCGCATCGAGCAGGTGCATGCGCTGCTGTTCTCGCTGCCCGGCACGCCGATCCTGCGCTATGGCGAGGAGATCGGCATGGGCGAGAACCTCGATCTGCCGGAGCGCCACGCCGTTCGCACCGCGATGCAGTGGTCCGACGAGCCCAACGGCGGCTTCTCGGCGGCGCCGCCGGAGACGCTGAACTGCCATGTGATCGACCAGGGCGAGTACGCCTATGACAAGGTCAATGTGTACGACCAGACCTTGCGCGACGACTCGCTGCTCGCCCGCACCGGCAAGATGATCCGGGCGCGGGTCGGCATGCCCGAGATCGGCTACGGCGAGTGCACGGTGATCAAGGTGCATGAACCCTCCGTGCTGGCGCTGCGCCACGAGCTGGACGGCAAGGTGGTCTTCACCTTCGCCAACCTGTCGGCCAGGGACGTGCGCATTTCCCTGCCGGGGGTCGCGCTGGCGGAGCTGCGCGACGTGCTGGCCGACGGACCCTATCCGCGCGAGGAGCGCGAGCAAGGCCGCGAGCCGGTGCTGACGCTGCGCGGTTATGGCTACCGCTGGCTGCGGCAGCGCCCGGGAAGCGCGCCGTGAGCTGTGCCATCGGCACGCGCGGGCCGGATCGCCGCTCACGGCAAACCATCATCTCTGCATTCGCCATCACGACAAAGGGACCACCATGGAAGCACTGGGACAGCGCCGCTGGGTCATCGCCGAAGGATATCTTCCGCCCACCGACCCCAACGCCAGCCGCCAGCTGAACAGCCACGAGGCGGCATGCCTGCTCAACACCGGCGATGCGCCGGCCAATGTCACCGTCACCATCTTCTACGGCGACCGCGAGCCGGCTGGCCCGTATCGCGTCACCGTGCCGCCCCGGCGCACGCTGCATCTGCGCTTCAACGACCTGCGCGATCCGGAGCCGATTCCGGAGGATACCGATTACGCCAGCGTGATCGAGTCCGATGTGCCGATCGTCGTGCAGCATACCCGCCTCGATTCGCGCCAGTCCGCGCTGGCGCTGATGACGACGATGGCCTACGCGGCCGGCTGAGCGCAGCCGGTACGCCCACAGGGACCGTTTCGCACCCAACACGGAGTTCATCATGGCGCTCATCGGTTATCACGCCTCGCACGAACAGTTCGCTCCCGAGGACCTGCTGCGCTACGCCCGTGCGGCGCAACTCGCCGGCTTCGATGCGCTCAGCTGCTCCGACCACTTCCATCCCTGGAGCGAGCGGCAGGGACACAGTGGCAACGCCTGGGCGTGGCTGGGCGCGGTCATGGCGACCGTCGACCTGCCCGCCGGGACGGTCAACTGCCCGTTCGGCCGCTACCACCCCGCGGTCGTCGCGCAGGCAGCCGCCACGCTGGCGGCGATGTTTCCCGAGCGCTTCTGGTTCGCAGTGGGCAGCGGCGAAGCGTTGAACGAACACATCGACGGACGGCCCTGGCCCGGCAAGCCGCAGCGCGAAGCCATGCTGCGCGAATCGGTCGACGTGATGCGCGCGCTGTGGCGAGGGGAAGAGGTCACGCACCGGGGCGCGATCACGGTCGACCGTGCGCGGCTCTACTCGCTGCCGGCGCGCCCGCCGCGGCTCTTCGCGGCGGCGCTGTCCGAGCAGACCGCACGCTGGGCCGGCGAGTGGGCCGATGGGCTGATCACCGTCACCGGCCCGCGCGAGCAGATGCGCAAGGTGATCGACGCCTTCCGCGACGCGTCCGGCGGCAACAAGCCGGTCTATCTGCAAGCCAAGATCGCGTGGGCCGATCCCAGCCAGGGCGACGACGCGGCGCGCGCCATGGCCTTCGAGCAATGGCGCACCAATGTGTTCGACAGCCAGACGCTGGCCGACCTCGCCATGCCCGCCGACTTCGATGCCCGTGCCGGGTCGGTCAAGGCCAGCGATATCGAAGAGAGCGTGCGCATCAGCTGCGACGCGGCGCAACAAGCTGCCTGGCTTGCCGAGGATCTGGCCATGGGTGCGGAGGCGATCTTCCTGCACAACGTCTGTACCAACCAGCAGGCGTGGATCGAAACCTGCGCGCAGCAGGTGCTGCCGGCGCTGAAGGATGCTTAGGCCGACACGGCGCCTGCGTTCAACATAGCAAAACACAGATCGCCCCCACAGCCTGCTCGCAATAGTCTCTTTCGCAAGCGAAACGACTAGCGGAGAGAATCCAATGACAGCAAGGCATGGCCCGCAGGGCCGCGGGCAGGGCGTACTGGCGGGGCTGCGCGTCATCGACTTCGGCCAGTTCATTGCCGCGCCATCGGCGGGGCAGATCCTGGCCGATCTGGGCGCGGACGTCATCAAGGTAGAGCCACCCGGCGGCGATGCCAGCCGCCGCTCCGGCTGGCATGCCGACAGCGCGGGACCGATGTTCTCGGCCTACAACCGCGGCAAGCGTTCCATCGTGCTGGACCTGCGCCGTGACGAGGATCGCGCGGTGGCGCTGGCGCTGGTGCAGCGTGCCGATGTGCTGCTGCAGAACGCGCGTCCCGGCGTGATGGAGAAATATGGGTTGGGCGCGGCAGCGCTGCGCGCCCGCCTGCCGCGGCTGGTCTATGCGTCGGTCAGCGGTTTCGGCGACAGCGGCGCGGCGGCAGCGCGCCCCGGACTCGATATCGCCGCGCAGGCCGAGAGCGGCATGATGAGCATCAATGGCGACGCCCATGCCGACCCGACCCGCGTCGGCTTCACGGTCGTCGATGTGCTGGCCGGGCGCACGCTGGCCACTGGCGTGCTGGCTGCGCTGGTGCGCCGCGGCACGACCGGCGAGGGTGCCCACGTGAAGGTGTCCCTGATCGACGTGGCTGCCGACGCGCTGAGCCAGCAATGGGCCGAGCAGCAGCAGCTCCAGACGCCTCCCTCGCGCTGCGGCAACGGGCAGGCCACGCTGGCGCCCGCCGCCGACGTGATTGCCACCGGCGACGGCAAGGTCGTGGTGTCGGCCTATCTGCAGGAGCATTTCGCGCGGTTGTGCGAATGCCTGGGCCAGCCCGGGCTAGCCAGCGACCCCCGCTTTCACGACAACGCCGCGCGCGTGGCCAACCGCGCTGCCTTGCGGCAGGCGCTGGGTGAGGCGCTGTCGGCGTTCTCCGCCGAGCAGGCCTGCGACAGGCTCAACGCCGCCGGCGTGGTGTGCGGCGTGGTGCGGGATCTGGGCAATGCCATCGAACGCATGCAGGCGCTGGCGCCGGACCGTCTGCGCGCCGTGCCGTCCCCGGGCAATCGCGTGCTGCGGATGCCGGCATTGCCGCTGACGATGGATGGCATGCCCGAAGCCGATGCCGCGTTGCCGGAGCTGGGCGAGCATGGCGCCGAGATCCTGGCCGAACTGCATAGGGACGCGGTGGACCTGCAGGAGGCTTGAGCGAGGGAAGCGAATCGAGGGTGCTCGAACGGCTGCTGGTTCGCGCCCCTCTCCCACGAGTGGGAGAGGGGCGGGGGAGAGGGGAGCGAACCGGTAGTCCATGGAAAAAGCCCGGCAATGCCGGGCCCTTTTCCTTGCCGCAAGACGCACTCAATCGATGCGCAGCCCGCCAACCTTGGCCAGTTCCTGCCACGCAGCGACATCCTCGCGCACGATGGCGGTGAACTGTTCCACCGTCCTGGTGGGAGGGCGCGCCATGTTCTGCTGCGAGAATTTCTGCACCACTTCATCGGTGCCGAGGATGCGGTTGATCTCGGCATTGAGCCGCTGCACGACTTCCTTCGGCGTGGAGGCCGGCGCGAACACGCCATACCAGCCGTCCTTGTCGAACGGATAACCCTGCTCCTTCAGCGTGGGCACGCCGGGCAAGGCCGGACCGCGTGCCGTGCCGGTGCAGCCCAGCGCGACCAGACGTCCCGCGCGTACGTGCGGCACGGGCGAGGCGATATCGGTGAAACCGACCAGCATGTTCTGCGACAGCAGGTCGGTGACCAGCTGCGCGCTGCCCTTGTAAGGAACATGCTGCATTGACACACGGTAGTGCGACTTGATGCCTTCCATCACCAGATGGCCGGTCGAGCCGTTGCCCCAGGTGCCATAGGACAGCTTGTCCGGGTTGGCCTTGGCATGGCGCACCAGGTCGCCCAGATTGCGAAAGCCGGTCGACGGATGTGCGACCAGCAGGATGCCCGCGGCCCCTACCTGTGCCACCGGCGTCAGGTCCTTCAGCGCGTCGTAGGGCAGCTTGGGGTAGATCACGGGATTGATGGCGATGGCCGACGAGGGCGCCAGCAGCAGCGTGTAGCCATCGCCTTCGCTCTTGGCGGCCAGATCGATGCCGATCAGGCTGTTGGCGCCGGGACGGTTGTCCACCACGACCGGTTGGCCCAGCGCCTTGTTCAGATGCGCCGAGATCAGACGCGCGAAGATGTCCATGCCGGCGCCTGCCGGCCCGGGCACCACCAGCCGGATCGGCCGGGCTGGCCAGCCGTTCGCCGCAGCGCTGGCGCGGGCCAGCGTGGGCAGGGCGAGAAGGGCGGCGACGCCGAGGCAGGTGCGCCGCCGCATGGGCGAGTGATTCATGGCTTGTCTCCGATATCTTTTTCTGAGGTCGCGCCTGCACCTGGCAGCCCGGAAGGCTCGAGGGGGGCGGCGCGCCTGATCAGCTTGTGGAAATTCTAGCGACCGCGCGCACCGGGCATTACAGCGATCTTCGTCAGTCTGTCCTGCGCAAAGCGCCGGGATTGCCGCGGCGCGAGGGCCTGAAGTCTACTGCACGGGCTCCAGCGCCGGCGCAATACGGTGCGTGCCGGCATTGAAGTTGATGATCGGGTTGGACTGGCGGCAGGTGGTCCTGCGAATCTTGCCGACGATCAGGTCGTGCGTGCCGAGCACTTCGGTGCAGACGATGTCGCATTCGATGCTGGCCAGCGCATCGGCAAGCACCGGCAGGCCCTGATCGCTCTCGCGCCACAGCCCGGCGGCGAAGCGCGCCGGTCCCTGCGGTGCGCCGAGGAAGTCCTGGATGATGCGCTGATGGTCCTCTCCCAGCACGTTGGCGACGAACTTGCCGGTGCGCGCCAGGGCTGCCCGCGCCGAAGCGGTCTGCTGCACGAAGAAGCCGATCATCGGCGGCGATGCCGATACCGAGGTCAGGCTGGAGATGATGATCCCGGCCACGTCCTCGCCGCTGCCCGTGGTGATGGCGCTGATGCCGGCCGGCAGCGCGCGCATGGCGGCCTTGAAATCGTCGACCGACACCACCTCGTCCTCGGTATTGATCGTGATGTGGGCGCGCAGCATGCCGGCTTCGTCCACCCACCCGCGGCTGGCGGCGAAGTCCAGCATGGCCTGGAAACCGGCCTCCCACTGCGCATCGCCGGCATGGCCCGACAGGAAGCGCAATACCGAGGGGCAGAGCCGCACATGGCGCTCGTCCTCGCGCCGGCCGATCCGCGCGATGGCGCGGTCCAGCCGCTCCTGCGGCTGCGGATCCACCAGCACGTCCAGTCGCTTGAAATCGTCAGGGTCGCGCAGCGCGATGGCGCCGGCATCGGTCAGGTAGATTCGCATGGCGGGCTCCTTACGCGGCGATGCTCATGGCGGTGCTGGGGCTGCCGAGTTCCTTGCGGATCGCGGGAATGATCCGCTCGCCCCACAGTTCGATCTGGCGCAGCATGGTCTTCTGGTCGAAATCCCCCAGCTGCGTCTGCAGCGCCAGATGCTTCGGGCGCAGGATGGTGAGCTCTTCCAGCAGCTTGTCGATGACCTGGTTGACCGATCCCACCGGCAGGTTCTTGCGCAGCTGCTCGAAGGTCGGGTCGGTTTCCGAAGGCACTTCCTTGACCATATAGCCGTCGTCGCTCTGCGCGCGGCGGAACTTCAGGCTCTCGGAGATGCGGCGCTGGAAGCGGGCGCAATCCAGGTAGGCGTCGATCTCGGCCTGGTTGTCCGAGGCGTAGCCGCAGCGCAGGAAGCCGAACTTGACGTCGCGGTCCAGGTCCTTGCCATTCTCGCTGGCGACGTTTTCCAGGCGCCCGCGCAGCGCGGCGATCGCGTCGTTGCCGTTCAGCAGCGCGGTGACGAAGAGGTTGTGGTTCTCGCGCACGCCGCGTCCCAGCGTCAGCGGATTGCCGGAGGTGATCCACAGCGGCGGCATCGGGTCCTGCACGCAGCGCACCGCGATGGAGCTGGGCGGAATCTTGAGGAACTTGCCGTCGTGTTCGAAGATTTTCTGCGTCAGGCCCTTCGGGATGACATCGAGGAATTCGTTGAAGATCGCGCCCGAATCGGCGATGTCCACGCCGAAGCGTTCGAACTCGAACTGCTGGTAGCCGGAACCGACGCCCAGTTCCAGGCGGCCGTTGGACACCGTGTCGACGAAGCCGACCTCGGCGAGGAAGCGGGCGGGGTGGTACAGCGGCAGGATGCACACGGCGGTACCGAGGCGGATGCGCTGCGTCCTGGCGGCGGCATGCGCCACCGTCATCAGCGGCGAGGGCGACAGCGAGTAGTTGTTGAAGTGGTGCTCGGCGTACCAGGCGGTATCGAATCCGGCCTGTTCCGCCATCACGGTCTGCTCGATGGAGTTGCTGATGACGTCGCGCGAAGTCTGGTGGTAACCTCGCTGCTGCGCCAGAATGAATACGCCGAATTCCATGGTGTCTCCTGAAAATGCCCGTTGAGAAGTGCGTGAGGAAATTCTAGGAGCCGGTCATGGGGGGCCGGAATAGGGCAAAGGCGGCGTTCTGTACTGCAAAAACTGGAGGAATGGATGGACAGGCTTCGCGCCATGGAGCTCTTTCTGTCGATCTCGAAGACGGAAAGCTTCTCGGAGACGGCGCGCCAGTTCGGGGTGTCGGCGACATCGGTCTCGCGCATGATCACCGACTTCGAGAGCGAGCTGAACGTGAAGCTGCTGATGCGCTCTACCCGGCAGGTGGTGCTGACCGAGGCGGGGCAGGAGTATGCGCGCGAGCTGGAAGGCATCCTGTGGAACATCGGCCAGGCGCACCGCAATATCACCGAGATCCGCTCCGCGCCCAAGGGCACGCTACGGGTGCACTCGCGCATGATGTTCGGGCTCGGCGTGCTGCCCGCGCTGGTGGCAGACTTCCGCCGGGAATACCCGGACATCCATATCGAACTGGTGCTGTCCGAATCGAAGACGGACCTGCGCCGCAACAACTTCGATATCGACTTTCGCATCTCGCCGCCGGTCGAGGCCGGGCTGAAGCGCCGCATCCTGTTTCGCAGCGAGCGCTACCTGGTCGCATCGCCGTCATACCTGAAGCGGCGGGCGCCGCTGCGGGAGCCCACCGATATCCTGCAGCACGAATGCATGGCGTACCTGCTTCCCGGCGGCCAGCCGAGCTGGCGCTTCCGGCGCGACGGCGCGATCGAGGAGGTCAGCTTCAAGCCGCGCCATGTCACCAACAGCGGCGTGGCGCTGCAGGAGCTGGCGCGGCTGGGCGAGGGCATCGCGCTGCTGGATGACTATACGGTCCATCGCGATATCTCCAGCGGCACGCTGGTGCGGCTGCTGCCCGACTATCAGATCACCAACACCACGTTCGAGGAAGGGATGTACGCGACCATCCTCGATACCGCGACGATCCCCGCCAAGATCCGCCTGTTCCTCGACTTCGTCGCCTCGCAGGTATCGGGTGAGGCGCTGCGCTTCTCCGCCTACGGAAAGTCCGGCGCGCGGCACGTCGCGAGCGAAAGCGCGCAGGCGCCCGCCGTCGATGCTGCCGGTGCTGCCGGCGAGGCTCGGCAGGCCGAGGCCTAGGGTCCCGCCATTGCCGGCACCGCGATCCGGCATTCGGGCCGCGGCGCGCCGCGCCAACCGGTACCGCGCAGCCGCAGCAGGGCGCCGTCCAGTTCACCGTTGGCGCGCAGCCGTCCGCTGTCGCGGATCGTCGTGACGTAGAGGTCCGCGAGGTCCTCGCCGCCGAAGCACAGCGAAGCCGGGTGCGCCACCGGCAAGGGGATGCGGTGCGTCAGCGTGCCGCTCGCGTCAAAGCGCGCCAGCGCCCCCACGCGCACCAGCGCAGTCCATAGCCCGCCTTCACTGTCGAAACAGCAGCCATCCGGTCCGGAATCCCACGGCTGGGTATCGACGAAGCGCTCGCGCGCGCGCCACCGGCCCGCGCTGTCGATGCGGTAGCGGTAGATCGCCCGGGCCGCGCTGTCGCAGACATAGACCTCCTTGCCCGACGGGTGGGCCACCGGTCCATTGACGATGGCGAGGTCGCGGTCCAGCTGCGCAAGCCGCCCGGCCGGGTCGAGCCGGTACAGGCCGCCCAGCGGCGGCTCGCTGTCCCCGCGCACCGGATGCATGGTGCCCACCACGAAGCTGCCGTCCGGCATGGCGGCGCCATCGTTCAGCCGCAGATGGGGATGGCGCTCGTCCAGCGCCGCCACCGTGCGCAGCGCGCCGGTGGCAGGGAAGAGCAGCGCGATCTCATGCTGCAGCGCGACCACCACACTGTCCGGGCCGTTCAGCGCCATCGAACCGAGTGGCGCAGGCAGTTCGATCACGCGATGCTCACCGCTGCCCGGATCGACCAGGATCACGTGACCCCGGCGGCAATCGAGCATCCACAGCCGCTGCTGCCGCGCATCCCACACCGGGCACTCGCCCAGGTCGGTGCATAGCGTGCCAACGCGCTCGATCTGCATGGTGTCTTCCTTGTGTGTATTGGCCCGGCGCCATGAAGCGGAAATGCTAGCGGGTCCGCCATGCGCGGAATATGGCGGATTCCTGCAGGACAGAACCGACGAGATTGGCGGAAATTGACGGGGGAGTCCGTTCATATAATCGGACCACACCAGCTGCCAGCATCCCGTGCCGGCGCAGATACGATGAAGGAGACACCATGAAGCACGCACACAGCGGGCTGCGGCGCGCGCTCGCCCCGGCCTCTCGCAGGAGCCCTGTCAACGCGATGGGAGTGCGGCGATGAGCGAGAAATCGGTCCTGATGGAAATCTCCGATGGCGTAGCGCTGGTGACGTTGAGCCGCCCGCCGGTCAATGCGCTGAACCGCGCCATGCGCCACGAGATTGTCGCCACCTTCGATGAAATTTCCGAGCGCGACGATATCCGCTGCGCGGTGCTGACCGGCGCGGGCAAGGTGTTCTGCGCCGGCGCCGATCTGAAGGACCGTCCCGATCCCGACGTGGCGGGCGACTTCCTCGAGCACAACCGCATTACCCGCGAGACCGGCAACGCCATCCGCGAATGCGCCAAGCCGGTGATCGCGGCGGTCAACGGCGTGGCGCTCGGAGCCGGCATGGGCCTGGTGGCGTCGTGCGACATTCTCTATGCGGCGGAAGAAGCGACCTTTGGCATGCCCGAGATCAACGTGGGGCTGGCGGGCGGCGCGTCGATGCTGCGCACGCTGTTCGGCCGCTCCACCATGCGGCGCATGTTCTATACCGGCCAGCGCCTGACGGCGCACGACCTGCTGCGCCGCAATGTGCTGGAAGAGGTGCTGCCCGCCGAGCAGCTGCTGCCGGTGACGATGGCGCTGGCGCGCGAGATCGCCGAGAAGGCGCCGCTGGCGATTGCCTACGCCAAGCGCGCCTGCAATATGGTCGAGGTGATGCCGCAGCGCGACGCCTACCGCTTCGAGCAGGAATTCACCATGGCGCTGTCCCGCACCGAGGATGCGCGCGAGGCGCGCATGGCCTTCCTCGAGAAGCGCAAGCCGCAGTTCAAGGGGCGCTGATCATGCTGCAATCCATGCAACGTCCTGGCGCGGGCCTGGACGGGTTCTTTCACGCCCGCAGCATTGCCATCGTCGGCGCGTCCGACGACATCACCAAGATCGGCGGCCGTCCCATCTACATGCTGAAGAAGCACGGGTACGCCGGCCAGATCTATCCGGTCAACCCGAAGGGCGGCACCGTGCAGGCGCTGACCGCCTATCGCTCGGTGCTCGATCTGCCTGAAGCGCCCGAGCTTGCCATCGTCGCGGTGCCGGCTGCCGCCACTGCCGCCGCATTGCGCGATTGCGGTGCGCGCGGCGTGCGTTGCGCCATCGTGCTGTCCTCGGGATTCGCCGAACTGGGCGACGAGGGCGCGGCGATGCAGGCCGAACTCGTGCAGATCGCCCGCGAGCACGGCATGCGTGTGCTCGGCCCGAATTGCCTTGGCACCGTCAACGTACCCGACAAGCTGATCGGCTCGTTCTCGATCAGCCTGGAGGAAAACATGCCGCCGGCGGGCATCGTCGGCATCGTGTCGCAGTCGGGCAATGTCGGCAGCCACACGATGGCGACGGTCGCTCGGCGCGGGCTCGGTGTGAGCCGCTTCATGGCTACCGGCAACGAGGCCGACGTCGATATCGCCGACGGCATCGCCGCGCTGGCCGAGGACGAGGACACCCGCATCATCCTGTGCTGCATGGAAACCTGCCGTCATGCCCGCCGGCTGACCGGCGCGCTGGAGCTGGCGCGCAGCCGCGGCAAGCCGGTGCTGGTGCTCAAGGTCGGCGCCACCGAATCGGGGCAGGCAGCGGCCGCCTCGCACACCGGCGCGATGATGGCGTCGGATGCGGTGATCGACGCGGTGTTCCGCCGGCACGGCGCGCTGCGGGTGCGCTCGGTCGAGGAGCTGATCGAGGTCGGCCACGCCGCGGCGCTGCTGATGCCGCAGCGGCTGCCCCGCAACGACGCCGTCACGCTGCTGGCCGCCTCCGGCGGCTTCGGCGTGATGATGGCCGATGCGATGAGCGACGCGGGCCTGCGGCTGCCGGCGCTGTCCGAGGCGACCCGTGCGCGCATTCGCGAAGCGGTGCCGGCCGCCGGTACCGGCAATCCGGTCGATGCCACCGCGCAGATGTCCAGCCGGCCGGAAATCCTGCTCAAGATGCTCGGCGCGTTGCTGGAGGACGAGTCGGGCAGCACGCTGGTGATGTTCATGTCGCTGTCGCTGTACAGCACGCGGCTGCGTGGTATCTACCTCGACGCGCTGGCGCAGGTGCGCGCCAGCCATCCGGACCGCACCTTCGTCATCGTCGGGCAGGGCCCGGCAGACGCGATCGCGCAGATCCAGGGTCTCGGCATCCCGGTGTTCAGCACGATTCTCGACGCTGCCCGTGGCCTGGCAGGACTGGTACGGCTCGCCAAACTGGAGCGCACGCCGGTGCAGCCCATCGCGGTCACGCAAGCGGCGCCGCTCGATGCCGCGGTCTTCGCCAACGAGTACTGCGCCAAGCGCGTGCTGCGCGATGCCGGTATCGAGGTGCCGGCCGAGACCATCGTGGGCAGCGCCGACGACGCCGTACAGGCCGCCGAGGCGATCGGCTATCCGGTCGTTCTCAAGATCGTCTCCCCCGATATTCCGCACAAGACCGAAGCCGGCGGCGTGCTGCTGGACCTGCGCTCGGCCGACGCGGTACGGCAGGCCTATGACACGGTCACCGCCAATGCCGCTCGGCATGCACCGCGGGCCCGCATCGATGGCGTGCTGGTCGCGCCGATGCTCAAGGGCGGCGTGGAGATGATCGCCGGCGTCTCGCAGGACCCGGTGTTCGGCCCGGTCGTGATGGTTGGCATGGGCGGCATCCATGCCGAGATCCTGAAGGACGTTGCCGTGCAGGTGGCGCCGGTCAGCGAGGACGAGGCAATGGCGATGATCCGCTCGCTGAAGATGTTCCCGCTGCTGGACGGCGCACGCGGACGGCCGAAGGCTGACGTCTCCGCCGCCGCCCGCAGCGTGGCGCGGCTGTCCGAGTTCGCCTGCCGCCATGCGCTGCAGGTCGCCGAGATCGACATGAACCCGGTGCTGGTACGGCCGCAAGGCGAGGGCGCGATCGTGCTCGATGCGCTGATGATCGCTGCCACGCCCGCCGCCGCGCCCCACACCGACTGAGAACTGCCATGCATATCGACAAACACATAGCGGTGCCGGACCCCGCGGCCGGGCCCGAGGTCTACCGCCAGCATGCCCGCAACTGGCTGCGCGGCAATCTGCCCGAGTTCATGCGCGCCGACAGCCCGGACTATCGCACCCCCACGCTGGAGGAATGCCGCGAGTGGGAAGCGAGCATGTATCAGGCCGGGCTGGCGGGCATGACGTGGCCCAGGGCCTACGGCGGCCACGGCCTGACCCTGCGCGAGCACCTTGCCGTCAACAAGGAGATCGGCGCGCTGCTGATGCCCGAGAGCGTCAGCTCGATCGGCAAGGAACTGGCCGGCCCGATCATCATGAAGGTGGGCACCGAGGCGCAGAAGCAGGCGTTCCTGCCCGCCATCCTCAATATGCGCGAGTACTGGTGCCAGGGCTTCTCCGAACCGGACGCCGGCTCCGACCTCGCCCGGCTGCGCACGCGCGCGGTGCGGGAGGGCGACCATTGGCGCATCAATGGCCAGAAGATCTGGACCAGCGGCGCGGCCAAGGCGCACTACTGCCTGCTGCTCACGCGTACCGGCACGGTGGCGGACAAGCACCGCGGCCTGCTGATGTTCGCGGTGCCGATGGACACGCCGGGCATCCGCGTGGTGCCGATCAAGTCGATCGACGGCAAGGAGTCGTTCGCCGAAGTCTTCTTCGACGACGTGGTGGTGCCCGACAGCGCCCGGCTCGGCGCGCCCGACGACGGCTGGAACGCCGCCATCCGCGTGCTCTCGATCGAGCGCGCCACCAACCGGATGTACCGGGCCTGGCGCTTCGAGGCCGAACTGCGCCATCTGGTCGCGGCATGCAAGTCCGACGCGCAGCTCGCGCCGGCGCTCGAAGACGGCTATACGCAGCGCGCCATCGGTGAAGTGGTGGCGCAGATCGACGCGCTCAAGGGGCTGGTCGAGCAGACCGTGTCCAGCATGATGGCCGGCGAATCGATCGGCGCGCGTGGCTCGCTGACCAAGCTGTACTGGTCCGAATGCCACCAGGCGTTTGCCGGGCTGGCGCTGTCGCTGCTGTCGCAGGTCGGCCCGCACTCCAGCGCGCAGGCGCGCCGTGCGCGCAAGTCCTTCACCCAGGCCTACCTGTTCGCGCGCGCCGAAACCATCTATGCCGGTACTTCCGAGGTGCAGCTGGACGTGATCGCACAGCGCATCCTGAACCTGCCGAAGGATCTGACATGACCACGCACCACGACGAACTGCGGCCCGAGGAATTCGCCCAGGCCGCCACCGAAGCCATCGCCGATGCGCTCGCACGCGACGCGGGCGAGGCACCGCGCGTATTGGCCGAGGCAGGGCTGTTCGGTGTCTGCGCCGCCGAGGACGATGGCGGCCTGGGATTGCCGCTCGAATTCGCGCTGCCCGTGGTCAATGCCGCAGGCCGCCTGCAGCTGCGTCTGCCGCTGCCGGAGCAGATCCTGCTGGCGTCGGCGCTGCGCGGCACGCCCCAGGCCGAAGCGCTGGCAGCCGGCGAGAAGCTTGCCACCATCGCGTGGCAGGGCAGTGTGCAGCAGGGCACTGCGGCCCACGCCCGCCACGTCGCGCAGTGCGACTGGGTGCTGGTGGACGATGGCGGCGGCGCGGTGCTGCTGGAGGTATCGAGCCTGTCCGTGCAGAAGGATGGCGCCCTCGATCCGGATGCGCCGCAAAGCTGGCTCGATCTGCGCGGCGCCACCGTGGTGGCCCGCATCGATGCGCCGGCGCGCGCGGCGCTCGTGCACGCGTCGGCCCTGCTGATGGCGGAACTGGCCAACGGCGCCGCCGAAGCCGCGCTCGAACTGACGGCGGGCTATATGGCCACGCGTGTGCAGTTCGGCCGTCCGCTGTCGGCCAAGCAGGCGGTGCGTCATCTGCTGGCGCGCATGAAGCTGCTGCAGGAGGCGTCGTCCGCCGCCGTGCGGCGCGCGCTGCGCAGCAATGAATTCGGCGAGGCGCGCGGCGCCCGCCCGGCGCTGGCCGGCGCCATCGCCAACTCGGCATTCATCCTGGAGAAGGCCATCCATCTGCACGGCGGGATGGGCTTCACCTGGGAAGTGCCGTTGCACTACTCGCTGCGCGAGATACGCAAGCTCGATGCCGCCTTCGGCGCCGGCGCGCTGCCGCGCGGCATCGGTCAGGACTTTATCCGCAGCGTCTGAGGAGACACCATGCAACAGGATCTTTCCGGGCGCGTGGCGCTCGTCACCGGCGCGGGCGCCGGCATCGGCCGCGCCACCGCGCGCCAGCTTGCCGCACGCGGCGCCATCGTCGCGATCAACGACCTCAAGGAGGAGCTGGTCAACGACGCGGTCGAAGATATCCGCCGCAACGGCGGCGAAGCCATCGCGGTGGTGCAGAACGTCTCCACCCGCGAGGGCATCCAGGAGGCGGTGCGCATGGCCGCCGCGCACCGCCATCGTTTCGACATCCTGGTCAACAACGCCGCCTGGGTGCGCTACCAGTCCGTGCCGGAGATCATGCCCGAGACCATGGACCGCATGCTCGATATCGGCTTCAAGGCGGTGGTGTGGGGCATCCAGGCCGCCACCGAGGCGATGGATGGCGAGTGCGGCGGCGCCATCGTCAATGTCGCATCCACCGCCGCACTGGTGTCCGCGCCCAATTCTGTCGTCTATTCGGGCATCAAGGCCGGCATTCTGGGCGTGACGCGCGCCGCCGCGGCCGAACTGGGCGCGCGCAACATCCGCGTCAACGCGGTCTGTCCCTCGGCGATTCCGACCGAAGGGACGCAGCGCAATCGCAATGCCGAGCGCGATGCGCTGCGGGTCTCGCGCACGCCGATGGGGCGCCTGGGCACCGTCGACGATGTCGCCATGGCGATCTGCTATCTCGCCAGTGACGAAGCGCGCTTCATCACCGCGCAGGCGCTGGCGGTGGACGGCGGCGTGACCTTCACCAACCTCTGATCTTGGCTACGGTCCTGATCACCGGCGCGGCCGCCGGCATCGGCCGCGCCGCGGCGCACCGGCTTGCCCGCGACGGCTGGCGCTGCCTGCTGGTCGATCGCGATGCCGCCCGGCTGGACGCCGCGCTGCGAAGCCTGCCCGCCGGCATGCACGGCGATCATCTGGCGCTGCAGGCCGACCTTGCCGACGCCGCCGCCATCGAAGCGGTGGCGCGGCGCGTGCGCGCCAGCGGCCCGCTCGATGCGCTCGTCAGCAATGCCGGCATCTCGGACAACAGCAACCGCGGCATCGAGCAGCAGGATGCCGCGCGCTGGCGCACGGTGCTCGATGTCAATCTGCATGCACCGGCGCGGCTGGTCGAGGCGCTGTCGCCCGTCCTCAACCCGGGCGCGCGGGTCGTCAACGTGGCTTCGGGCGCCGGGCTGCGCGCGATTCCATGGCGCGGCGCGTATAGCGCCAGCAAGGCCGGCCTGATCGCGATGTCGCGGGCGCTGGCGCGGCAGCGCCGGGACCTGTGCGTGACAGCGCTGTGTCCCGGCTTCGTGCGCACCGAGCTGGTCGATGGGTTGATCGCCAGCGGGCAACTGGACCCGGCGCGCGCGGTCGCCAAGATTCCGCTGGGCCGCATGGCCGAGCCAGCCGACATCGCCGAGACCATCCGCTTCCTTTGCGAGGCCGATGCCGCGCCGTTGTCGGGGCTGGTGCTCAGCGTCGACGGCGGGTCGTCGGTGTTCGGCGGCAGCCAGGCCTTTGCGCCTGCGGTGGGCGAGCCGGTCGCGCTGGACGCCGCGGCGCATCTGCGTGTCGAGGGCGCTGCTGGCGCGCACGCGCCTGGCCTGGCCGATGTGGCGCCGAGCGGGGAAGGGCACGGCGGGGAAGCGCAGGGCGGCGGGCAGGGCTATTGCGGCGTGATCGACCTCACGCCCGCCCACGCGTCGCCCGGTGCACGGCTGGAAGCGGTACGGGCGTCCGCTTGCCGCTTCGCCGGCCAGCATCCGCACGATGCCAGCCTGACCCTGCTGCTGCCGCGCGAGGATCGCGACGATTGGCGCGCGGCCGCCGACGCCGCGGCGGCCCGCATGCTGGTCGCCACGCTGGCCTGCGAATGGGGCCAGCGCGCGCTGCGCATCAACGCGGTGCAGTGCGAAGTGACGGCGTCCCCGGCGTCATCGCTGCGCTATCTGCCCCTGTTGCGCTATCTCGCCGCCCCCGCCGCGCGCTGCATCACCGGACAGGTGCTCACGATGCCGTCCTGAGCGGCGCAGCCGGCCACCACTGTATTCCCACGGTATTGCGTCATGCCGCTCGCCGAGCCGGCAGGGACGCGCTTTTCCTGCGTCGTTGCCCGCTGCGCCATGCATCGGGCAGCGCGCGGTTCACAACAAAACGAGGAGACGAAACCAATGAAGGGAAGACTTGCCGTACCCGCCGCGCTGTCGCTGGCGTGCGCATTGCCGCTGCAGGCACAGGCCAGCGTCACGCTGTACGGTGTCATCGACAATGGCATCGAGTACGCCAATCACCAG
The DNA here is from genome assembly GCF_019795295.1 of Cupriavidus sp. AU9028. Classification (GTDB taxonomy): domain Bacteria; phylum Pseudomonadota; class Gammaproteobacteria; order Burkholderiales; family Burkholderiaceae; genus Cupriavidus. The sequence continues at coordinate 184,820 of NZ_JAIMCG010000001.1, forward strand.
CCCGAGGGCGGCGGTTCGATCGTGCGGATGTCCTCGGCCAACATCGCCGGCTCACGCTGGGGCCTGCGCGGCGAGGAAGACCTGGGCGGGGGACGCAAGGCGGTGTTCGTGCTGGAGAGCGGATTCGACGGCGACACGGGCCGCTCCTCGCAGGGCGGGCGCCTGTTCGGCCGGATGGCCTATGTCGGCATGCAGGGGCGTTGGGGCAGCCTGCTGGTCGGCCGTCAGCAGAATGCGCTGTTCGACTTCATCGGCCCGTACGATCCGATGCTGCTGGCGCCGCGCTATTCCATCATGAACCAGGACGTCGCCTTCGTCTCGCGCGCCGACAATACGGTCAAGTACCTCGGCCGGTTCGGCGGGGTCACCGCCTCGGCGATGTACAGCTTCGGCGCCGAGAGCAGCCGTCCCGACGGCAGCGAGGTACCCGGGGAACCGAAGCTGGGCAGGGAGTACGGCCTGCGCCTGAGCTACGCCGCCGGGCCGTTCGGCATCGGCGCCGTCTATGACGAGATCAACTCCGGCACCACCACCGTCAACCCCGATGCCAAGACCCGCCGCGCGGTGCTGGCCGGCTTCTACGACTTCGCGTCGATCAAGACCTTCCTCGGCTATCGCTGGGCGCGGGCCTATGACGGCGCGCTGCTGCCCGGCGCGGCCGTGGGAGCCGGCAACCAGGGCTCCAGCCTCTGGTGGACGGGCCTGCGCTGGGAAGCCACGCGCGCGGTCGCGCTGACCCTGGCTGCCTACTACCAGGACTTCCGCAACACCGGCAGCGATCCGTGGCTGTTCGTCGGCCATGCCCGCTACGCCTTTTCCAAACGGACGGAGGCGTACCTGAGCGTGGGTTATGCGCTGAACCGGGGCGAGGCCAATCTCGGCGTCGCCTCCGGCGTCGGCGGCTTTGGCTACGCGCCGCCCGGTACCAACCAGCTCGGCACCGTGGTCGGCATCCGGCATATCTTCTGATCAACCCTCGCCGCGCAGCAGGGCGTAGACCGGATCGTCCGGGAAGCGCCCGCCCACCGGCTGCCGCGGACCGAACTGCTCGGCCTGCGGCTTGCCGGTGGCGGCGAGCGGCCGGATCCAGTCATAGACCACCACGCGCCGGGCGATGCGCCACTCGCCCCGGCGCTTCTCGAAACGGTCCACATAGCGGCCCGCCAGGAACAGCTCCTGCGCCTCGCCAGTCTCGTCGGGCCGGCGCTGCAGCGCCTGGAAGTACGACTCCACCGCGGCCCACTCCCCGTGCAGCGCGATCGACAGGTTGGAGATCATGTGGATGGATCGTTCGCTGGTCCTGAGCCGCTCCAGCACCCAGTCGATGAAGCCGCTGGCGCTGCCCGAGTACGGTCCGTGCCGGTCAGTGCCGTCCTCCCAGTAGGCGCTGCGCAGCGCCGCCTCGTCGCAGCGGTCCACGCCGCGGCAATACCGGTACAGGCATTCGCGGATCGCTTCCCGGTCCAGCAACTGCGTCAGAACGCTCTGCGGCTCCGCTTCGTATGTCATCGTCATGATTTCCCCTGTCATATGGCACGTCCATTCTGTGACAGGCGGCTCCGACCATTGCGGCGCAATCCGGGATTGTGTTCTGCAAGCCATCGATGCGCTCCCGCTTGAAACGAAGCAAGGCGCGCGTAGCCGGTACGGCCAGAGACCTTCGGGGGGATTGCAAGACTCGCCCTCTTGCTGTGAGAAGATCGCTGCATTATTGGGCAGAGACATCGACGTGCCATCGACATTGCCAAAGACTCTGGCGGCCGTGGGCGCGCCGGATCGCGACTTTTCGGCATCGGGGGACGGGGCCTGCGGATTTTCCTGGGACGACCTGCGCATCATCAGGACGCTGAGCGAATGCGGCAGCCGGTCGGTGGCGGCGCGCTTCGACGGTGCAAGGTTGCGCGGTGGGGCGGCGGCCCCGGCGGCAGCCCGTGCCTGGCCCGCATCCGGCTGCGTCTCTACCTAGGGTTTCTACCTATTCAGCCGTCGTCTTGAAAACCGGGGTGCCCGTCCCTATAATTAGCACTCGTCGGGTGCGAGTGCTAACAGTGAGCTGTGGGCGCCACCCGACGTCGAATTTCGATGGCTGCCGGCTGGCGGCCGATCTCCGAATCAATGCTCACACTTGTACCAAGGAGTCCGTATGAATCTGCGTCCTTTGCACGACCGCGTGATCGTCAAGCGTCTGGACAATGAAACCAAGACCGCTTCCGGCATCGTGATTCCCGACAATGCTGCCGAGAAGCCCGATCAGGGCGAAGTGCTGGCCGTTGGTCCCGGCAAGAAGGATGACAAGGGCGCCAGCATCGCCCTCGACGTGAAGGTGGGTGACCGCGTGCTGTTCGGCAAGTATGCCGGCCAGGCCGTCAAGGTCGATGGCCAGGAACTGCTGGTCATGCGCGAAGAAGACATCATGGCCGTCGTCGCCAAGTGATGACGCACCGGGCGCGCCGCGCCCGGGTCCCGCGCATCGCTGCCCGCCCCGGCGGCGGGCCAAGGCTTCATCAGGCAATTCCTGTACAGAATCTGGAGAGATAGAACATGGCAGCTAAAGACGTAGTGTTCGGCGATTCCGCACGCCACAAGATGGTCGAAGGCGTCAACATCCTGGCCAACGCGGTCAAGGTGACCCTGGGTCCGAAGGGCCGCAACGTGGTGCTGGAGCGCAGCTTCGGCGGCCCGACCGTCACCAAGGACGGCGTGTCGGTGGCCAAGGAAATCGAGCTGAAGGACAAGCTGCAGAACATGGGCGCGCAGATGGTCAAGGAAGTCGCTTCCAAGACCAGCGACAACGCCGGTGACGGTACCACCACCGCTACCGTGCTGGCCCAGTCGATCGTCCGCGAAGGCATGAAGTATGTCGCCGCCGGCATGAATCCGATGGACCTGAAGCGCGGCATCGACAAGGCCGTTGGCGCCGCCGTCGAAGAGCTGAAGAAGCTGACCAAGGCCACCACCACCAGCAAGGAAATCGCCCAGGTTGGCGCGATCTCGGCCAACAGCGACGAAGTGATCGGCAAGCTGATCGCTGAAGCGATGGACAAGGTCGGCAAGGAAGGCGTGATCACCGTCGAAGACGGCAAGTCGCTGGCCGACGAGCTGGAAGTCGTGGAAGGCATGCAGTTCGACCGCGGCTACCTGTCGCCGTACTTCATCAACAACCCGGACAAGCAGGTCGTCCAGCTGGACAACCCGTTCGTGCTGCTGTTCGACAAGAAGATCTCGAACATCCGCGATCTGCTGCCGGTGCTGGAGCAAGTGGCCAAGTCGAGCCGTCCGCTGCTGATCATCGCCGAGGACGTCGAAGGCGAAGCGCTGGCTACCCTGGTGGTCAACAACATCCGTGGCATCCTGAAGACTGCCGCCGTCAAGGCGCCTGGCTTCGGTGACCGCCGCAAGGCCATGCTGGAAGACATCGCCATCCTGACCGGCGGTACCGTGATTGCCGAGGAAGTCGGCCTGACGCTGGAAAAGGCCACGCTGCAGGACCTGGGCCAGGCCAAGCGTGTCGAGATCGGCAAGGAAAACACCATCATCATCGACGGTGCTGGCGACGCTGGCGCGATCGAAGGCCGCGTCAAGCAGATCCGCGCGCAGATCGAGGAAGCCACCTCGGACTACGACCGTGAAAAGCTGCAAGAGCGCGTGGCCAAGCTGGCCGGCGGTGTTGCCGTGATCAAGGTTGGCGCTGCCACCGAAGTCGAGATGAAGGAAAAGAAGGCTCGCGTCGAAGACGCGCTGCACGCCACCCGCGCTGCCGTTGAAGAAGGCATCGTCCCCGGCGGCGGCGTGGCACTGCTGCGTGCCCGTGCTGCCATCTCGAACCTGACCGGCGAAAACGCCGACCAGAACGCCGGCATCAAGATCGTGCTGCGCGCAATGGAAGAGCCGCTGCGTCAGATCGTGCTGAACGCCGGCGAGGAAGCGTCGGTCGTGGTCGCCAAGGTCATCGAAGGCCAAGGCAACTTCGGCTACAACGCTGCCAGCGGCGAGTACGGCGATCTGGTCGAGATGGGCGTGCTGGACCCGACCAAGGTCACCCGCACCGCGCTGCAGAACGCCGCATCGGTCGCTTCGCTGATGCTGACCACCGACTGCGCCGTGTCGGAACTGCCGAAGGACGAGTCGGCTCCGGCAATGCCGGCTGGCATGGGCGGCATGGGCGGCATGGACGGCATGATGTAAATCGGCTGTCGCGCCGGTCCGCGGGCCGCGAGCAATCGCGGCACCGCTGGGCAATTGCGAAGAAAAACCCCACGGGCTTCGGCTCGTGGGGTTTTTTGTTTTCTGGCGGCGCAATCGCCGCCCGGAATTGATGAGTAGGGTTCACTACCGTATGCCGATTTGACCGTCTTCTCAACGCGCGAGGGCGGCCATACAGTTTCCTTCTATGTGAACCTCGCCAAAGGAAACCCATGTCCCTGTTACTCAGACTCGCACTGTGCGCGACGACCATGCATGCCACTTCGGCTCTCGCCGCCGAGCCGCAAGGCAACGCCTCGGCCGCTGCACAGCAGGGCGAACAACAGATCGCCCGTGCAGGCGAGCAGGCGTCCGTCGCTGGCCCGGCGCAGTACTTCACCGGCAGCGTACGGGTCGATCCGGTCTGGCCCGCTGACCAGCACATCAACGCTTCAGGCAGCCTGGTCACCTTCGAGCCGGGTGCGCGTTCGGCCTGGCATACCCATCCTGCCGGTCAGCGGCTGGTTGTCACCGCCGGCGTGGGCCTCACGCAGCAGTGGGGCAAGTCGGTCCAGGTCATCCGGCCCGGCGACACGGTCTGGTGCCCGCCGGGCGTCAAGCACTGGCACGGTGCCGCGCCGAACACGACGATGACTCATCTGGCTGTCACCGGCACGGTCGATGGCAAGAACGTGAACTGGATGGAGAAAGTCACCGATGCGCAATACAACGCCCGCTGAGCGGGGCAAACCGCGTCAGCCGGGCAAAGTGCGTCTGCGCGCTGGTACGTTGGCCGTGGCGCTGGGGCTGGTAGCGGCATGGAGCCACTCCGCCCATGGACAGGAGGGCCCCCAGATGACGCAACGCCCGGCCAGCGCAGCCAGCGCTTCCGACACCCTCGACGCGCGCCAGCAGGCCATCGTGCCCATTGCGGCCTTCGCCGCCGCAGGCGACCTCGCCCGGCTGAACGCGTCGCTCAATCAGGGTCTGGATGCGGGCCTGACGGTCAGCGACGCCAAGGAAATCCTGTTGCAGCTCTATGCGTATGCGGGATTTCCGCGCAGCCTCAATGCGCTGGGCGAATTGATGAAGGTGGTCAAGACGCGCGAGCAGCAGGGCAGGCGGGATGCTCCCGGCAGCGCGCCGAGCTGTCCCATTCCGAAGGGCGATGCGCTGCTGGCCGCCGGGACCGCCAACCAGACGCGACTGTCCGGAGCACCCGTCGCCGGGCCCTTGTTCGCCTTCGCGCCCGAGGCGAACGAATATCTGCGCACCCATCTGTTCGGCGATATCTTCGAGCGCGACAACCTCGACTGGCGAAGCCGCGAGCTTGCGACGGTCGGCATGCTGTCGGCGCTTCAGGGTGTCGAGTCGCAATTGCAGGCGCACATGCGCATCAGCATGAACGTGGGGCTGACGCCAGGCCAGTTGCATCAGCTCGCCGACGTGCTGGCCGAGCGCGCGGACGCCGATATGGCGCGGCGCGCGCGCGGGGCGCTGCAGCGGCAGCTGGCGGCGAGCAAAGGCCACTGAAGCGACAGATCCGCGCTTGCCGCGGCCTAGACCTGCACCACGCAGTTCCAGTCGAAGCGCGTGTTCTCCAGCGTGCCGTCGCGCCGGCGCACGTAGCCGCGCGGGTTGCAGATGACGCGGCATTGGCCAACGCGGTAGTCGAAGCTGGTGTGGGTGTGGCCGTGGATCCAGAGGTCGGCCTGCTCGACCAGGTCGGGACGGCGGGAGATGAAACCGGCCGAGGCGACATCGCTGGCATAGCGCTCGTCCAGGCTTCCGATGTCGGGGGCGTGGTGGGTCACCACCACGGTCTTGCCCGCGAACGGGCGCGACAGTTCCTGAGCGAGCCACGCGGTTTCGGCCCGGTGCCTTGCCAGCGCGTCGGCCGGGGTGAAGGGGCGGGTGCCGCCGTCCTCGTCCACCTCGATGCGCCGATGGTCCAGCAGGGTGGCGGCGCAGACCTCCATCGCGTGGCTACGGCGGTCCACCCCGAACAATTCATAGTCGGCCCACCACGTCACCCCCAGCACGCGCACCGGCTGGGCCGTCTCGGTCGCGAACACCGCCACCTGGCCGTCGAGAAGATCGACATTGGCGACGCTCGCCGCCGCCTCTCGCATCTGCGCAGCGGCGCGCGAAAGGGTGCGCTCGTAGTATTCGTGGTTTCCCGGGACATAGACCACCGGGCCGGCAAAGGTGCGAGCGGCCCAGGCGATGCCGTCGCCGCCGTTGCCGATATCGCCGGCCAGTATCACCAGATCGGCGTCGCAGGCGGGTACCTCGGCCGGGGTATGGTGCTCCAGATGCAGGTCGCTGAGGATGCGCAGTTTCATGGGGGCTCCGGCGTGGGGTGGAAGTGCCAGTGTCGGCTGCGCTGCGGCACCGGTCAATCCGCTGTTGAAGCGACGGTGGTTTGCTCCCCTCGCCCGCTTGCGGGAGAGGGGCCGGGGGAGAGGGAAACAGGCGCTCGATTGGCGATGTCGCCATAGCAAGTGCTCGATGCCCTCTCCCCCGCCCCTCTCCCACTCGTGGGAGAGGGGAGCAAACCGCGCGCGCCTCCCATGCATTCAGGTTGCTGTTTCCCTTCGCCGGGCCGCGCCAGGGCAGAGCAAAACCTCAACGCAGCACCGGCCGGTCGTCCAGCTGATTCGCGTCCGGCTCGCCGTGATGCGGGAAATGCTGGGCGAGCAGTTCATGGATCTGCGCCACCGCCGCCAGCACCGGTTCCACCGACAGCGCGTGCGCAAGCCCGCGCGCGAGGGACTGGCACAGCGCCGCCCATGTTTCATGGCCGACCCTGGCATCGATGCCACGGTCGGCCAGCAACTCCACCGCATGATCGGCCAGATTGACATAGAGCAGCACGCCGGTGTGATCGGTGGTGTCCCAGACGTCGAGCGCCGCAAACAGCGAGCGCGCGCGCTCGCGCGGCGAGACGCCGGACAGTGCCTGCAGGAAGGGCAGGCTGGACTCGATCACGACGCGGACCTCACCTCGGTGCCGCAGCTCGCCGTCGGCGATCGCCTGCTGCAGCCGGGACAAGGCGTCGGGCGGGAAATGCCGGCGGGCGTATCCCGCGGTGGTGGCGGTGTGCCGCAGCGCGCGGCGCCATCCTGTCTGCTGTGTGGCCATGCGCGCTCCCTTACCAGTTGCCCGAGGCGCCGCCGCCATCGAATCCGCCACCGCCTCCGCCGCCGAAGCCTCCGCCGCCGAAGCCGCCACCCCCGAATCCACCGCCATGGTGACGGCCCCAGCCGCCCATGCCGCCCAGCCCGCCAAGTCCGCCCACCGTGCCGGCGGCATTGTCCCAGCCGCGGCGGCCGACCACGATGCCGCGCTTGCGCTGGCGCGATGCACCGATCAGGAAGAACACGATGATGGCCAGCGGAAACAGCACCGGCAGCCAGTCGGACAGCAGGCCGGCGTCCTGCGCGCGGCCGCGCGGCTGCGGCCCAGGCAGTGCTTCCTTGTCGATGGTGGCCTGGATCGCCGAGATGCCGGCCGCCAGTCCGCCATAGAAGTCGTTCTGGCGGAAGTGCGGCGCCATGATGTCCTGCAGGATGCGCTTGGACATGGCGTCGGTCAGCGAGCCCTGCACGCCGCGACCCACTTCGAGCCGCATCTTGCGCAGCCCGGTTGGATTGTCCTTGGCGATCAGCACGATCACCCCGTCATCGATGCCCTTGCGTCCGGCGCGCCAGGCATCGGCGACGCGAATGCCGTACGCCTCGATGGTCTCGGGTGCGGTGGTGGGCAGCATCAGCACGAAGATCTGGCTGCCACGCTGGCGCTCGTAGTCGGCCAGCACGTTCTCCAGGGCGCTGCGCTGCGCGGCGCTCAGCGTGCCAGTCTGGTCGGTGACGCGCTGGGTCAGCGGCGGCACCGCGACGAAGCCCTGCTGCGCCTGCGCAGGGGCCGGCGCCAGCCAGACCAGGGCCAGCAGCAGCGCGACAAAGGGCGCTGCCAGGCGCCCCAGCCCGGCTGCGCGCCAGCAAGCGGAGAGGGAAAGGGGCGCGGTCATCGCCGTGCCCCGGTTCAGAATTGCACCTTGGGCGGCGTGGAAATGGCCTTCTCGTTCTCCACGGTGAAGGAAGGCCGCACGTCATAACCGAACATCTTCGCGGTCAGGTTGGTCGGAAAGCTGCGCGCCAGCACGTTGTAGTCCTGTACCGCGGCGATATAGCGCTGGCGCGCCACCGTGATGCGGTTCTCGGTCCCTTCGAGCTGCGATTGCAGGTCGCGGAACGACGCGTCGGCCTTCAGGTTCGGATAGTTCTCGGCCACCGCCAGCAGCCGCGACAGCGCGCCGCTCAATTGCCCCTGTGCCTGCTGGAAGCGGGCGAAGGCTTCCGGGTCGTTCAGCGTCTCCGGGGTGATCTGCACCTGCGTGGCGCTGGCGCGCGCCTGCGTCACCGCTTCCAGCGTCTCGCGCTCATGGGAGGCATAGCCCTTGACCGTGTTGACCAGATTCGGAATCAGGTCGGCGCGGCGCTGGTACTGGTTCACCACCTCGCCCCATGCCGCCTTCACCGCCTCGTCCTTCGACTGGAAATCGTTGTAGCCGCAGGCGCTCAGCACGCTGGCCAGGCAGGCCAGCAGCAGCCAGCGCAACGGCTGCAGCAAGCGGGAGATTGCATCCGGCTGGCTGGACGGTCGCATCGAACGGGTCGCGAAGGCTCGCATGTAGTGACTCCATCGTTATCGAAAAGGAGGTCCGGCACGGCCACAGGCCGGCTGCCGGGCGGGACGCGGGGCGCTTACCCCTTGGCGAACGCGCGCCGGGCGGCGTCGAAGGTGGCATCCAGAATCGCATCGTCGTGGCACGCACTGACAAAGCCCGCTTCGAACGCGGACGGCGCCAGGTAGACGCCGGCCTCCAGCATCGCGTGGAAGAAGCGGTTGAAGCGCGCAGTGTCGCATTGCGTGACCTCGGCGAAGCTGCCCGGCACCGTGTCGCGGAAGTAGAGGCCGAACATGCCGCCGACCGCATCTGCGCAGAACGGCACCCCGGCCTCCCGCGCCGCCGCGGTCAGGCCGTCGGCCAGCTTGCGGGTCTGCGCGCCGAGGCGGTCATGAAAGCCCGGCGCCTGGATCAGCTTCAGCGTCGCCATGCCGGCCGCGACCGCCAGCGGGTTGCCCGACAGCGTACCGGCCTGATAGACATTGCCCAGCGGCGCGAGTTTCCCCATGATGTCGCGGCGGCCGCCGAACGCCGCTGCCGGCATGCCGCCGCCGATCACCTTGCCCAGGCATGTCATGTCGGGCTTGATGCCGTAATGGGCCTGCGCGCCGCCCAATGCCACGCGAAAGCCGGTCATCACCTCGTCGAAGATCAGTACCGTGCCGTGCTCGGTGCACAGTTCGCGCATGCGCTGCAGGAAGGCCGCGCTGGCGCGCACCAGGTTCATGTTGCCGGCGATCGGCTCGACGATGACCGCGGCGATCTCGCCGGGATGCCGCGCGAAGGCCTGCTCCAGCTGCTCGACATGGTTGTACTCCAGCACCATGGTGTGCTGGGCGACATCGGCGGGCACGCCGGCCGACGAGGGGGCGTTCTGCGTGGTATCGGCGAAGGTCAGCAGGCCGGAGCCGGCCTTGACCAGCAGGCTGTCGGCATGGCCGTGATAGCAGCCCTCGAACTTGACGATCAGGTCGCGCCCGGTGAAGCCGCGGGCCACGCGCAGCGCGCTCATGGTGGCTTCGGTGCCCGAGGAAACCAGCCGCACCTGCTCGATCGACGGCACCAGCTTGCAGATTTCCTCGGCCATGTCGATCTCGCCCTCGGTCGGCGCGCCGAACGAAAAGCTGCCGGCTGCGGTCTGCTGCACCGCGCGCACCACCTCCGGATGCGCGTGACCGACGATCATCGGCCCCCAGGAGCCGATGTAGTCGATGTAGCGCTGACCGTCCGCATCCCACATGTAGGCGCCTTCGGCGCGCGTGATGAAGCGCGGCGTGCCGCCCACCGAGCGGAAGGCCCGTACCGGGGAATTGACGCCGCCGGGAATGGTGGCCTGGGCGCGGTCGAAGAGTTGCTGGTTTCGGGACATGGTCAAGGAGGAGAGTAAGGGGATGTTTGGCAGGGTGACCGACGGGGTCACCGCGGGGCCGGGTCGGACGCGCTCGGCTGGCGCGTGTGGGGCCGATTCGGTACTATCTGCGCTGATTTTAATCTAGAGAACTGCAACAACCTCATGGAATACAAGACCTGGATGTGCCTGATCTGCGGATGGATCTACGACGAGGCCGCTGGCGCGCCCGAGGATGGCATTGCGCCGGGCACCAAGTGGGAGGACGTGCCCATCAACTGGACCTGCCCGGAATGCGGTGCCCGCAAGGAAGATTTCGAGATGGTCGCGATCTGACCCGCGGCCGGCCCGGCGCCGGGGGTCGGCCCGGCCCGGCCCGGCCACGGATGTCCCGGCGAGCCATTCAGCCGGAGAACGGTCCCCGCCCCCGCAGCGCATTGGCCACCATCATCAAGGCCAGCAGGAACGGCAGCGCGACATAGAGAGCCCAGTGCACGCGATCGCCGATGGTATCGCCCCACTTGCGCTTGAAGACCTGCAGCCGGGGCATGCCGGACGGATTGGTGGCGCGCTTGTTCCGCACATGCCAGGCCATCCAGAAAAAGAAGATGGCGAAGGTGACGGACAGGAAATTGATGTTACCCATGCTGGATCGCGATTGTTTTCAGAGTGGTAAAGCCGTATAGCGCCTCGAAGCCCTTCTCGCGGCCGTGGCCGGAGCGGCCGCTGCCGCCGAACGGCAGCTCCACGCCGCCGCCGGCGCCATAGTTGTTGATGAAGACCTGGCCCGCGCGCACCTTGCGCGCGATCCGCAGCTGGCGGGCGCCGTCGCGCGTCCACAGGCCGGCGACCAGGCCATAAGGCGTGCCGTTGGCCAGCGCGATGGCCTCGTCCTCCGTGTCGAAGGGCATCGCCGCCAGCAGTGGACCGAACACTTCCTCCTGCGCCAGACGGTGCTGCGGCGGCACGTCGCGCAGCAGCATCGGCACCTGGTAGAAGCCGGTTTCCGGCGCCTCGGCGATGATTTGCCCCTGCGCCATCACCGCGATGCCGGCGTGCTGCGCGTCGGAGACGAAATCCCAGACGCGCTGCTGCTGCTTGCGGCTGATCAGCGGCCCGCAATCGACCTCCTGATCCCACGGCCCCACGCGCAACGCCTCGAACACGGTGGCAAGGCGGTCCAGCAGCGCGTCGTACAGCGGCCGCTCGACCAGCACCCGGCTGCCGGCCGAGCAGGTCTGGCCGGCGTTCTGCACGATGCCATTGACGATCACCGGCACCAGCGCATCCAGGTCGGCGTCGGTGAAGACGATCTGCGGCGACTTGCCGCCCAGTTCCAGCGTCACCGGCACATGGTTCTCGGCGGCCAGCTGGGCCACCAGCTTGCCGGTTTCGGGCGAGCCGGTGAAGGACAGGTGATCGATGCCCGGATGGCGGGCGAGGGCGGCGCCAGCCTCATGGCCGTATCCGGTCACCAGGTTCAGCGCCCCCGGCGGCAGCCCGGCTTCGGCGGCCAGTTCCGCCACGCGCAGCAGCGACAGGCAGGCGTCCTCGGCCGGCTTGACCACGCACGCGTTGCCGGCGGCCAGCGCCGCCGCGACGCTGCGGCCGAAGATCTGCAGCGGATAGTTCCAAGGAATGATGTGACCGGTCACGCCATGCGGCTCGCGCAGGGTCAGCACCGTATAGCCGTTCTGGTAGGGCAGGGTTTCGCCGTGCAGCTTGTCGGCCGCGCCTGCATAGAACTCGAAGTAACGGGCGACGGCGCGGGCATCGGCATGCGCCTGGCGCAGCGGCTTGCCGGTGTCGCGCGCCTCCAGCTTGGCCAGCGCGTCTTCCTGTTCGGCGAGCAGGTTGGCAAGCCGCATCAGGACACGGCCGCGTTCCATCGGCGAGGTCTCGCCCCAGGGGCCGCCAAGCGCCTGGCGCGCCGCGTGGACCCCGGCGTTGACATCGGTGGCATTGCCGCGCGCGACTTCGGCAAAGGGCGCGCCGGTGGAGGGGTCGAACACCTTGATGCGCAGGCCGGAATCCGGCGCCATCAGGCGGTTGGCAATGAAGTGCTGGGCATGCATGGCGAAACTGCTCCCGCGAGAAATCGACAGCCGGCATTATCGCCCAGCAAGGCGCCAATCCGTGCGCCGCGCCGCTTTGCGGCAGCAGCGAGCCGCTATAATGCCCGCCATCCGACAACCGCAACATCAACGGCAACTTCAGGCCCTGGAGAATCCCATGAGCTTCAACCTCGTCCCGCCGGGCAAGGATATCCCCAACGATTTCAACGTCATCATCGAGATCTCGGCGCAGAGCGACCCGGTCAAGTACGAGGCCGACAAGGAAACCGGCCTGCTGTTCGTCGACCGTTTCATCGGCACCGGCATGCGCTATCCGGCCAACTACGGCTTTATTCCGCAAACGCTGTCGGGTGACGGCGACCCGGTCGACGTGCTGGTGCTGTCCCCGTTCCCGATCCTGGCCGGCGCCGTGGTGCGCTGCCGCGCGCTGGGCATGCTGAAGATGACCGACGAGTCCGGCGTCGACGCCAAGCTGATCGCCGTGCCGGTGGACAAGCTGTCGCCCGCGACGGCCTTCATGAAGGGCCTGTCCGACGTGCCGCAGAACCTGCTGGATCAGATCAAGCACTTCTTCGAGAACTACAAGGCGCTGGAAGCCGGCAAGTGGGTCAAGGTAGAAGGCTGGGCCGGCATCGAAGAGGCGCACAAGGAAATCAGCGACGGCGTCGCGAACTACAAGAAGTAAGCTCGGCCATCGCCTTCTGCGATGGTTTTCCCCTCTCCCACTTGTGGGAGAGGGGTAGGGGAGAGGGTTGCTGCACTGGCAGACCGCGCTGGTTCGCAGGTGCCCCTTGCCCTCTCCCCCGGCCCCTCTCCCGCAAGCGGGCAAGGGGAGCACACCCCGCGCCTCCTACCTTTCTTCCTCCCGATACGGCGTCCTGTCGTTCAACTCGTCCAGGTACGCGTCGATTCCCTGCCGCTCCCGCGCCAGGAACCGCTCCACCGCATCCGCGAAGGCCGGATGCGCCAGCCAGTGCGCCGAGCGCGTGGAGACTGGCATGAAGCCGCGCGCCATCTTGTGCTCGCCTTGCGCTCCCCCTTCGAACGTGCGAATGCCGCGTTCGATGCAGAACTGCTGCGGCTGGTAGTAAGCCGTCTCGAAGTGCAGGCAGGGGTGATGCTCCAGCGCGCCCCAATACCGTCCGTATAGCGTGCTGATGCGGGGATCGTCGTCATAGACCAGCAGCGACGCCGCGATCGGTCGGCCTTCGCGCTCGGCGATCACCATCAGCAGATGCTGCGGCATCGCCGCGCCGATCCGCTGGAAGAAATCCAGGTTCAGGTACGGCGTCGAATGATGCTCCCGGTAAGTCTGCCGGTAGCAGCGATGAAAGAAGCGCCATTCCTGCTCGCCGATATCGTGGCCCGCGACATGGCGGAAGGCGATGCCGGCTTCCGCCACACGGCGCCGCTCGGCGCGGATGTTCTTGCGCTTCTTCTGCGACAGCGTGGCAAGGAACGCCTCGAAATCCGCATAGCCAGGGTTGGTCCAGTGAAACTGCACGCCATGGCGCAGCAGCATGCCCGCCTCGCGCATCGACTCCGCCTCGCTGGCTTCGGGAAACAGCACATGCAGCGACGACAGCCCGCTTTGCCGCGCCAGCTCCAGCGCCAGATGCAGCAGCACCGTACGGACCTCGTCGTCGTCGGCCAGCAGCCGGTTGCCCTGCACCGGCGTGAACGGGACCGCCGAGAGCCACTTTGGGTAATAGGGCAGGCCGTGCTCTGCGTAGGCATTGGCCCAGGCCCAGTCGAAGACGTACTCCCCGTACGAGTGGTCCTTGGCGTAGAGCGGCATGGCCGCGGCCAGCCGCTCCCCTTCGTGGTGCACCTTGCCGCCCGCGCCAGGATCGGTCGGATCCCATTCGACCCTGTATTTTTTACCATCGGCGAGGTGAATCTCCAGTCGCGTTCCCGCGGTATCGGCATCCGGGTGCGCCGTACCGTCGCCACCGGCGCCTTGCCATAGCGTCAGGAAGCGAGGCTGCCAGCCGGTTGCCGCACTGGCGCTGCCGCTGGCGTGCAGGGCGTGGAGAAAGGCATGGCGCAGGAACGGGGTCGGGTGGGACTGGCGCGCCAGCAGCGCATCCCAATCTGCGGCCGGGATGGCGTGCAAGTCGTCCACAAGGCGCATGCGATAATGGGCCACGCCAGGCGCCTTGCCCGTTGCGGAATGCCCGCGCTGCGGCGGGAGTCGGCTGTCTTTGGTCTGAGTCACGCTGAATCGGGCTGGGTCAGGGGTTTGCCCCCGGAACAATTATTGCCGGAATCGCGGCAAGGGGTCTTCCCTGCGCACCGCCCGAGGTTCGGGGCAGACGCCCGCCATCCATCAAAGGTCCGACGATGAGCCGATTCTTCAATCTCTACTCCCATGGATTCGTCCGCGTCGCGGTCGGCGTGCCCGTCTGCCGTGTCGCCGATCCGGCCTTCAACGCCGAACAGACGATCGCGCTGGCGCGCGACGCCGCCAACCATGGCGCGGCACTGGTGGCGTTCCCCGAGCTGGGGCTGTCCGCCTACACCTGCGACGACCTGTTTCACCAGAAGGCACTGCTCAATGCGTGCGAAAGCGCGCTGGGCAAGGTGGTGGAGGCATCGCGCGAGCTGCCGTGCGCGATGATCGTCGGCATGCCGCTGCGCGTCCAGCATCTGCTGTTCAACTGTGGCGTGGTGGTCGCGGGCGGCCAGATCCTTGGGGTGGTGCCCAAGAGCTATCTGCCGAACTACTGGGAGTTCTACGAGGCCCGTCAGTTCAGCGAGGCTGACTGCGCTACCACCGACAGCATCGAATTGCTCGGTCAGACCGTGCCGTTCGGGGCGTCGCTGCTGTTCGAGGTCGACAACATCCCGCTGCTGCGCTTCCACGTCGAGATCTGCGAAGACCTGTGGGTGCCGATCCCGCCGTCGTCGTACGCGGCGCTGGCCGGGGCGACCGTGCTGGTCAACCTGTCCGCGTCGAATATCGTGATCGGCAAGTCCGGCTATCGCCACCAGCTGGTGGGGCAGCAGTCGGCCCGGTGCCTCGCCGCATACCTGTACAGCTCGGCGGGCAAGGGGGAATCGACCACCGATCTGGCCTGGGACGGGCAGGCACTGATCTACGAGAACGGCGATCTGCTGCAGGAGTCGGAGCGCTTCGCCGACGATTCGCACATCATCTACGCCGACGTCGACCTGGAGCGCCTCTCGCGCGAGCGGATGCATGCCACCACCTTCGGGCACTCGGTGCGCCGGCATGCCAGCGCCGTGGCCGATTTCCGCGTGATCCGCTTCGCGCTGGAAGTCGATGGCGACCGGCCGCTGCCGCTGCGCCGCCGCGTCGAGCGCTTCCCCTACGTGCCCGCTGGCCGCCGCCGCCGTGACGAGCGCTGCGAGGAGGTCTACAACATCCAGGTACAGGGGCTGCTGCAGCGCCTGTCCGCCACGGGCATCTCGAAGGTGGTGATCGGCGTGTCGGGCGGCCTCGATTCGACCCACGCGCTGCTGGTGTGCGCCAAGGCGATGGACCGGCTTGGCCTGCCGCGCTCGAACATCCTCGCCTATACGATGCCGGGCTTTGCCACCAGCGACCGCACGCTGCAGCAGGCCCGCAAGCTGATGTCGCTGATCGGCTGTACCGCGCGGGAGATCGATATCCGCCCCAGCTGCATGGCGATGCTGAAGGACCTGGACCATCCGTTCGCCAGGGGCGAGCCGGTGTACGACGTCACCTTCGAGAACGTGCAGGCCGGCGAGCGCACCAACCATCTGTTCCGCCTGGCCAACCACCACGGCGGCATCGTCATCGGTACCGGGGACTTGAGCGAGCTGGCATTGGGCTGGTGCACCTACGGCGTGGGCGACCACATGTCGCACTACAGCGTCAATGCCAGCGTGCCGAAGACGCTGATCTCGCATCTGGTGCGCTGGGTGGCAGAGACGAAGCAGATCGGCGAGGGCGGCAGCGACGTGCTGCTCGACGTGCTGGGCACCGACATCAGCCCCGAGCTGGTCCCGGGCGAATCGAAGGACGAGCCGGGCCAGAAGACCGAAAGCGTGATCGGGCCGTACGAACTGCAGGACTTCAACCTCTTCTACACGCTGCGCCACGGCTTCACACCGACGCGGATCGCCTTCCTCGCCTGGACCGCGTGGTCCGATCGCAATGCGGGCGAGTGGCCGGAGGACGCGCATGTCGCGCGCAATCAGTACGGCCTTGCCGACATCAAGCGCAATCTGCGTATCTTCCTCGACCGGTTCTTCCGCCAGAGCCAGTTCAAGCGCACCTGCATCCCCAATGCACCGAAGGTGGGCTCGGGCGGCTCGCTGTCGCCGCGCGGCGACTGGCGCGCGCCCAGCGACGCGGAATCGGTAGTGTGGCTGGCCGACCTGGACAACATTCCGGAGGAGGAAACGGCGAAGGGCTCGGGGGCCGGCATCCACGCCGTGGCGCGCGGCGAAGGGACCGATGGCAAGCCGGCGTGACCCGCGCCGGGCTAGAATTGCACCATTACCAATGACGACATAACAAGGGGCCGCCATGAAGCAGATTACCGCGATCATCAAACCGTTCAAGCTCGACGAAGTGCGCGAGGCGCTCGCGGACGTCGGCGTTACCGGCCTGACGGTTACCGAAGTCAAGGGGTTCGGTCGTCAGAAGGGCCATACGGAGCTGTATCGGGGCGCCGAGTATGTGGTCGACTTCCTGCCGAAGATCAAGATCGAGGTCGTGGTGGCGGAGAACCAGCTGGACATGGTGCTGGACGCCATCGTCAAGGCGGCCCACACCGGCAAGATCGGCGACGGCAAGATCTTCGTCACCGAGATCGAGCGCGTCATCCGCATCCGTACCGGGGAGCAGGACGAGGCGGCAGTCTGATCCATTGCAGTCCCCGCCAGATCCAGGCGGACAAGGACAACGCCAGGTTCGCTCCCCTCTCCCGCAAGCGGGCGAGGGGAGCAAACCGGTGGCGTCGTCAGGCGCCTCTCAATTCGGCAGCTTCCACCCGTAATGCCATGACAACAGCCGCGCGACGATGATCGTCAGCGCGCCGGTCAGCAAAGACAGCTCCTGCGGCAGCCCCGCGTACGACATTCCGATATAGACGCAGCACCCGCCGAACGCGCAGCTCGCATATGGCGAGCGGTCGCGCAGGATCATCGGCACCTCGTTGCACAGCACGTCGCGCACCACGCCGCCGAACACCGACGAGATGATGCCCATCATCACCGCGACCGTCGGCGACATCTGCGCCACCAGCGCCAGCGAGGCGCCGGTCACCGAGAACATCCCCAGTCCGATCGCATCGGCCACCACCAGCGCCCGTTCCGATGCGACCTTGCTGACCACGCGGAAGACCAGGGCCGCGCCGATCGACATCACGAAGATCGCCAGCACCCAGCTTTCGTGCTCGACCCAGTAGAACGGACGGCGATCCAGCAGCACGTCGCGCAGCGTGCCGCCGCCAAAGGCGGTGGCGAACGCGACCACGAACGTGCCCACCGCGTCGAAGCGGTGCTTGCGCGCATCGACCACCCCCGACACCGCGAAGGCGATGACACCGATCACCTCCAGGACCTGCAGCACCACCGGCAGCGGGCCCATCAGCAATTCCAGCGGGGGCGTCATGCGGTATGCGGTTGGCGCAGCAGCACCATCAGGGCGCCGGAGCCGCCTTCGGCATTGCGGGCCTCGACGAAGGCCAGCACCTCCTCCTTCTGCACCAGCCAGCTGCGCACCTTGCCCTTGAGCACCGGTTGCTTGTCAGGCGAGCCGTTGCCCTTGCCGTGGATCACGCGCACGCAGCGCACCCCCCGGCGCACGCAGCGGCGCAGGAATTCGGCCAGCGCCTCGCGTGCCTCGTCGCGGCGCAGCCCGTGCAGGTCGATGCGGTCCTGCGGCACCCATTCGCCGCGGCGCAGCTTGCGCAGCACATCGGGGCCGATGCCGGGGCGGCGGAACGACAGGGTGTCATCGGTTTCCAGCAGGTTCTCGACGTCGAACTGATCCGACAGCGAGGCGCGCAGCACCGCCTGGTCGTCGAGCTGGCTCTGCACTGGAATCGGCTCGGGGCGGCTGGGCGGCGGCTGGACCCGGTCGCGCTGGCGCAGCGACTGCACATTGCCGACGCTGGTGCGGAAAATCTCGGCCTCCTCGCGCGCCTGGCGCTCGGCGGCTTCAGCCGCGACGCGCTGCGCCTCGCGGCGCTCGGCGTCAGCCTTCATCGCCTCGCGCAGTTTGCCGAGGTCGCCCAGGCCGAGCCGTTTCGGGCCGGTCTGCGAGGAGGTGCCGGGCCCCTGGCCGGGCTTGCGGGCAGCGTGCTTCATTTGCGGCGGAGAAAGTCGGAAGGGAAGTGTCCCTGTCCCTGAAAGGACAACAGGCAAGGCCCGTGCCGGCGCCTTGCCTGCTTGCCCGTGAAAGCAGACGCTTACTTCAGCGCCTCGACATAGCGCTGGGCGTCGAGCGCCGCCATGCAGCCGGTGCCCGCGCTGGTGATGGCCTGGCGGTACACATGATCCTGCACGTCGCCGGCCGCGAACACGCCCGGGATGTTGGTGGCGGTGGCGTCGCCCGACAGGCCGCTCTTGGTGACGATATAGCCGTTGTTCATCTCCAGCTGGCCGACGAACAGGTCGGTGTTCGGCTTGTGGCCGATCGCGACGAACACGCCCGACAGCTTGCGATCCTCGCTGGCGCCGCTCTGCACGTTCTTGATGCGCACGCCGGTCACGCCGGACTCGTCTCCCAGCACTTCGTCCAGCACGGTGTTCCACAGCACCTCGACGCGGCCTTCCTTCTGGCGCGCCATCAGCCGGTCGACCAGGATCGGCTCGGCGCGGAACTTGTCGCGGCGATGGATCACGGTCACCTTGCTGGCGATGTGCGACAAGTACAGCGCTTCCTCGACCGCGGTGTTGCCGCCGCCGATCACCGCGACTTCCTGGTTCTTGTAGAAGAAACCGTCGCAGGTGGCGCAGGCCGACACGCCGCGGCCCATGAAGTTCTCTTCCGACGGCAGGCCCAGGTACTGCGCCGAGGCGCCGGTGGCGATGATCAGCGCATCGCAGGTGTACTCGCCGGCGTCGCCGATCAGCCGGATCGGGCGCTCGGTCAGCTTCGCGGTGTGGATATGGTCGAACACGATCTCGGTGTTGAACCGCTCGGCATGGGCCAGGAAGCGCTGCATCAGCTCCGGACCCTGCACGCCGTCGGCATCCGCCGGCCAGTTCTCCACGTCGGTGGTGGTCATCAGCTGGCCGCCCTGGGCCAGGCCGGTGATCAGCAGCGGCTGCAGGTTGGCGCGCGCCGCATAGACGGCGGCGGTGTAACCGGCGGGACCGGAACCGAGAATCAGCACTTTCGCGTGTTTGGCCATGATGCTTTCCTGTTCTGGCACGACAGCCCGCGCCAGCCTTTGATCGACGAAAACCGCATTATAAGTGGAGGCGCCTTTCCTCACTGTTGCAAATTCCAATGAGGGCGATAGCCCCCGCGGGGGTAAAATGCCGCGACATCAATCCCTGCGCGGTGCAGTTCCCGGCGCCGCGACCGTAATACGACGCATGGCCAGAACCACCACCACCACCCGCACCGACCCCTCCGTATTGCCCTCTCGCATCGGCAAGCTGCTCGGAGAAGTGCGCTGGTTCCTGCTGCTCGGGGCGACGCTCGCCTTTGTCGGCATCCTGGCCAGCTACAGCAAGGCCGACCCGGGCTGGTCGCATGCCAGCGAAGTCGCGCAGATCCACAATCTGGGCGGGCGCGTCGGCGCCTGGATCGCCGACATCCTGTTTTTCGTCTTCGGTTTCTCCGCCTACTGGTGGGGCGTGCTGCTGGTGCGGCGCTGCTGGCGCGGCTGGCGTTACCTGACCGAGGAGCTGCCCGAGCGGCGCGCCGCCCAGACGCCGCCGCCGCCACAGGGCAACGTCGTCAGCTGGATCGGCTTTGGCCTGACGCTGGTCTCCAGCATGGGGCTGGAAGCGATTCGCATGTATCCGCTGCGCGAGTCGCTGCCGCGCGCGCCGGGCGGCGTGCTGGGCGACCTGCTGGGCGCGTGGCTGCAGCTGGCGCTGGGCTTTACCGGGGCGACGCTGCTGCTGCTGATGATGTTCGCCATCGGGCTGTCGCTGTTCTTCCACTTCTCGTGGCTGTCGGTGGCCGAGCGGGTCGGCGCCTTCGTCGAGACCGCCTTCCTGGGCTTCAAGGCGCGCCGCGAGAGCAAGCAGGACCGCCGCATCGGCGAGGCCGCCAAGGTCGAGCGCACGGAAACCGTCGAGGTGCAGCGCGTGCGCAACGAGGAGGCCCGTCCGGTGCAGATCGTGCGGCCGCAGGCGGTGCCCAAGCATGAGCGGGTCGAGCGCGAGAAGCAGCAACCGCTGTTCGCCGACCTGCAGGACGCCAACCTGCCGCCGCTGTCGCTGCTGGACCCGATCCCCACGGCGCAGGAGACGGTCAGCGCCGAGACGCTGGAATTCACCTCGCGCCTGATCGAGAAGAAGCTCAAGGACTTCGGCGTCGAGGTCAAGGTGGTGGCCGCCTATCCGGGCCCGGTCATCACCCGCTACGAGATCGAACCGGCCACCGGCGTCAAGGGCAGCCAGGTGGTCAACCTCGCCAAGGACCTGGCGCGTTCGCTGTCGCTGGTGTCGATCCGCGTGGTCGAGACCATCCCTGGCAAGAACTACATGGGGCTGGAGCTACCCAATCCGAAGCGCCAGGCGGTGCGCCTGTCGGAAATCCTCGGCTCGCAGGTCTACAACGAGAGCACCTCGCAGCTGACGCTGGCGCTGGGCAAGGACATCGCCGGCAAGCCGGTGGTGGCGGATCTGGCGCGGATGCCGCACTGCATGGTGGCCGGTACCACCGGCTCGGGCAAGTCGGTCGGCATCAACGCGATGATCCTGTCGCTGCTGTACAAGGCCAAGGCCGACAGCGTGCGGCTGATCCTGATCGACCCGAAGATGCTCGAAATGAGCGTCTACGAGGGCATTCCGCATCTGCTGTGCCCGGTCGTCACCGACATGCGGCAGGCCGGCAACGCCCTGAACTGGGCGGTCGGCGAGATGGAGCGCCGCTACAAGCTGATGAGCAAGATGGGCGTGCGCAATCTGGCCGGCTTCAACAAGAAGATCGAGGAAGCGGCCGCGCGCGAGGAGAAGATTCCCAATCCGTTCAGCCTGACCCCGGATGCGCCGGAGCCGCTGGACAAGCTGCCGATGATCGTCATCGTCATCGACGAACTGGCCGACCTGATGATGGTGGTCGGCAAGAAGGTCGAAGAGCTGATCGCCCGCATCGCGCAGAAGGCGCGCGCCGCCGGCATCCACCTGGTGCTGGCGACGCAGCGCCCCTCCGTGGACGTCATCACCGGCCTGATCAAGGCCAACGTGCCGACCCGGATTGCCTTCCAGGTCAGCAGCAAGATCGACTCGCGTACGATCCTGGACCAGCAGGGCGCCGAGGCGCTGCTGGGCATGGGCGACATGCTGTATCTCGCGCCGGGCACCGGCCTGCCGGTGCGCGTGCACGGCGCCTTCGTCTCCGATGACGAAGTGCACCGCGTGGTCGAGCAGCTGAAGGAGGCCGGCGAGCCCAACTATATCGAGGGCATCCTCGAGGGTGGGCTGGTCGATGGCGACCCGGCCGGCGACGGCTTCGGCGGGGGCGCCGGCATCGGCGGCGGCGGTGGCGAAGCCGATCCGCTGTACGACCAGGCGGTCGATGTCGTGCTGAAGAACCGCCGGGCGTCGATCTCGCTGGTGCAGCGCCATCTGCGCATCGGCTACAACCGTGCCGCGCGCCTGCTGGAGGACATGGAGAAGGCAGGGCTGGTGTCCGCCATGTCGGGCAACGGCAATCGCGACATCCTCGCCCCTGCCGGCGCCGGCCGCGACGAGGCGCCGGCCGACTGAGCCGCTGCCCGCCCTGCCGGCTGGCGGCTGCCGATGGGCCCGGGGCGCGCGTAATACACCGTTACCGCTGTCACCGACCCGGCGCAAAGCACCGGGAATCCCTGCGGCGGGCCGCGCTCCAATCAGACACAGGGCGACAGCACCGGCAACGGCCGCCGCTCTAGAATGTCCGGGTTCCTGACGGCAACCCTGATCCATCCCGAACGATCCCCGAGGATCCTGACGATCCCGACAGAGAGGACCGACTGCATGCAAATCCGCGTTATGGCTTCGGCCATTGCCGGCGCCACCGTTCTGACGCTCGCCGCACTCCTTCCCGCGCCTGCGATGGCCGCCGCCACCGACCAGCTCAAGACCTTCGTCACCACCGTCAAAAGCGCTCGTGGCGAGTTCGTGCAGCGCCAGGTCAAGGGCAGCGGCGAGGCGACCCGCGTCACCGGCACGTCCAGCGGCACCTTCGTGTTTTCCCGACCGGGCAAGTTCGCCTGGCGCTATACCAAGCCCTACGAGCAGCTGCTGCAGGCCGACGGCGAGACGCTGTACATCTACGACAAGGATCTGAACCAGGTCACCCAGCGCAAGCTCGACGGCGCGATCGGCTCCAGCCCGGCGGCGATCCTGTTCGGCAGCAACGACCTGCAGAAGGACTTCGTCGTGCGCGACGGCCCGGTGCGCGACGGCATCGAGTGGCTGGAACTGACGCCGAAATCGAGCGATACGCAGTTCGAGCGCATCGGCATCGGCTTTCGCGGCGGCAGCCTGGAAGCGATGGAATTGCGCGATGCGTTCGGCAACACCACGCTGCTGACCTTCTCGGCGCTGCAGAAGAATCCGCAGCTGCCCGCCGATACCTTCCGCTTCACGGTGCCCAAGGGCGCCGACGTGATCCGTCAATGAGGGCGCCATGCCTTGCAACCCGCCGAGTTCCGACCGTTTCCCGTCCATGCCGCTACACCGCACCTCGGGCGCCGGCAACCGGCGGCGCCTGGGCGCGCTGACCGGTGTCTCCGCCCTGGCCGCCGCCCTGATGGTCGGCGGCTGCGCCGTCAACCGGGGCGCGAGCCGGCAGTTCGATGTCGACGCCTTCCTGCGCGCGCCCGACACGACGCTGCCGGAAGTGCTGACCAATCCCGACTTTCTCGCCGCGACCCGGGCGTCCACGGCCGATTGCGCCGCGATGCTGCAATCGGAGCGCAATGGCGTGCTGGAAGAGCTGCCCGGCATGGCACGGGGCGACGGCTGGCTGTGGCGGCCGGCTGCCCAGTCGGGGCAAGTGTGGCTGGTGGCCAGCCGGCGTGGCGGCGAGCGGACCTGTCACGGCCCGCTGCCGGCCGAAGGGGTGCAGGCGCTGGTCGGACGCGCCGGCGGTTGAGCCAGCGCTTGAGCCGGCGCTTGAGCGATTGAGCCGGCGCTTGAGCTGGCGGTCGATGCCGAAGGGCGGGGCGAATGCCGCTGCCCCCGGCCCGATGCTGGCGCTCAGGCCGGCTCGCCCTCGGCGCGCTTGCGTGCCGCCGCGGCGACCGGCGAAAACACCGGTTTCCCGTCCGGGCCCTCGACCCGCTTGAAGGTCAGCCGGGTGCTGCTCGACAGCGCCCGCGCGGCGATCCGCCGCTGCAACTGGCGGCGCTCCTGGTTGAGCTTGCCCACGGTGCCGTTGCTGTACGGGTCCTTCTGCAGCCCCGACAGCGCCGCCATCGCCGCGCGCAACGCCGCCAGCGCGGCCTCCGCGTCCTTCTTCAGCATCGCATCGAGGATCTGGCGTGCCCGCACCTGGGCCTGCAGCAGGCCGTCGGTCGGATTCTCCTTGGCGCGCACCGCGTCCTGCGGCAACTGCACCGAACCGGCCAGCCGGCGCAAGCCGGCACGCAGCAGGCCGCCGTCCATCTTCGCTTCCTGGATCACCCAGGCCGCGTCGTGCCGCACCCACGGCTCAGGGTCGGAAAGCCGGCGCAGCAGCGCGCCCTGCAGCCCGTTCACCTCGAACTGGCCGGTACGGCGAATGGCATTGACGGCGATGCGGCGAATCTGGGGGTGGGCGTCGTCGAACAGCTCCTGCACCACGCGCTCGGCCAGGCCCTCCTTCTGCACCAGCTCGGCGAGCTCGGTGGCGAAGCCGATCTCCTGTACGGCGGTGAGCTTGTCCTGGCCGGCGAGCCGGGACATCTTGAACATCAGCATCCGGTAGCGCAACTGCATGGGGTTTCCGCGGTAGTTATCGGTTCTTGGTGCCGGGCATGACAGGGGCGCTGACAGCAAAGCCGGCCTCCGGCGTTGACGCAGCTTCCCACCTACGGGGTATCGGCATTCCGGTGCCAGACTTTAGCCCGCCGGGCGAGGGGTGGCCGGTCCCCTGGCGCCGATGCACTACACTGGCACCTTTGCCGCCCCGGCGCCGCCGGGGCGGCGCGAGCAAGCAATCAAGGCAGGACCATCGTGGCGGACTCGCTGTTTTCCGAACCCTCCGACGCATCCCGACAGCCGCTGGCGGAGCGGCTGCGGCCGCGCCATATCGACGACGTCATCGGCCAGCAGCACCTGCTCGGGCCGGGCAAGCCGCTGCGCGTCGCCTTCGAATCGGGCGAGCCGCATTCGATGATCCTGTGGGGCCCGCCCGGGGTCGGCAAGACCACGCTGGCGCGGCTCACCGCGCAGGCGTTCGACGCCGAGTTCATCGCGCTGTCGGCGGTGCTGTCCGGTGTCAAGGACATCCGCGAGGCGGTCGAGCGGGCCGAGCAGTTCCGCGCCCACGGCCGCCGCACGCTGGTGTTCGTCGACGAGGTGCACCGCTTCAACAAGAGCCAGCAGGACGCCTTCCTGCCGCATGTGGAAAGCGGCCTGTTCACCTTCATCGGCGCGACCACCGAGAACCCGTCGTTCGAGGTCAACGGCGCGCTGCTCTCGCGCGCCGCCGTCTATGTGCTCAAGAGCCTGTCCGACGACGAACTGCGCCAGCTCGCACTGCGCGCCAGCGAGGCGCTGGGCGGCCTGCAGTGGCAGGACGAGGCGCTCGGGCTGGTGGTGGCCTCGGCCGACGGCGACGGGCGCAAGCTGCTGAACAACATCGAGATCGTCGCGCGCGCCGCGCGCAATGCCGGTGCCCACACCATCGACACGGCGCTGCTGGGCAGCGCGCTGTCCGAGAACCTGCGCCGCTTCGACAAGGGCGGCGACGCCTTCTACGACCAGATCAGCGCGCTGCACAAGTCGGTGCGCGGCTCGGACCCCGACGCGGCGCTGTACTGGTTCTGCCGGATGATCGATGGCGGCGCCGATCCGCGCTATCTGGCCCGCCGCATCGTGCGGATGGCGTGGGAGGACATCGGCCTTGCCGACCCGCGCGCGGCGCGCATGACGCTGGACGCCGCCGAGACCTACGAACGGCTCGGCTCGCCCGAAGGCGAACTGGCGCTGGCACAGGCGCTGATCTACCTGGCCGTGGCGCCCAAGTCGAATGCCGGCTACAACGCCTACAACGCCGCGCGCGCCTTCGTCGCCAAGGACAAGTCGCGTGGCGTGCCGGTGCACCTGCGCAATGCGCCGACGCGATTGATGAAGGAGCTTGGCTACGGCCACGCCTACCGCTACGCACACGACGAGCCCGAGGCATACGCCGCCGGCGAAACGTATTTCCCCGACGACCTGAAGGCGCAGGGCTGGTACAAGCCGACCCCGCGCGGCCTGGAAGGCAAGATCGGCGAGAAGCTGCGGCATCTGCGCGAACTGGACGCGGCGTGGCACCGGCAGCGCAAGGACGGGCAGGGCGGCAGCGGCGGCACGCAGGGGTGACCGTCCGCGGTGGACCGCGTGCAGTAAAATGACGGGCTCGCCGGCGCCTGCCGGCCGCTCACCAGATTCCGCCTTACTGTCCCTCCGCCTATGCTCGACATCCAGCTGCTCCGCAAAGACCTCGACAACGTGGCCCAGCGCCTCGCGACCCGGGGATTCCAACTCGATGTGGCGGCATTCCAGTCGCTCGAAACCGAGCGCAAGCAACTGCAGACCCGTACCGAGGACCTGCAGGCGCGCCGCAACTCCCTGTCGAAACAGATCGGCATGGCCAAGGGCAAGGGCGAGGACGCGTCCGCGCTGATGGCCGAAGTGGGTGGCATCGGCGACGAGCTGAAAGCATCCGCCGCGCGCCTCGAGGAGATCCAGTCCCAGCTGCAGCAGCTGATGCTGTCGATCCCCAATCTGCCGCACGAGAGCGTGCCGGTGGGCAAGGACGAGACCCAGAACGTCGAAGTGCGCCGCGTCGGCACGCCGCGCACCTTCGACTTCACGGTGCGCGATCACGTCGATGTCGGCGAGAAGCTGGGGCTGGACTTCGAGACCGCCACCAAGGTCGCCGGCTCGCGCTTTGCCATGCTGCGCGGCGGCCTGGCCCGCCTGCATCGCGCGCTGACCCAGTTCATGCTCGATACGCATACGCTGGAGCACGGCTACACCGAAATGATGGTGCCGTACATGGTCAATGCCGCCTCGATGCGGGGCACCGGCCAGCTACCCAAGTTCGAGGAAGACCTGTTCCGCGTGCCGCGCCGCGTCGGTGGCGAAGGGCCGGATGGCGAAGCGGCGATCGAGAACTTCTACCTGATCCCGACCGCCGAAGTGCCGCTGACCAACATCGTGCGCGATGCCATCGTCGCCGGGGAAGCGATGCCGCTGCGCTTCGTCGCGCATACCCCGTGCTTCCGCTCGGAGGCCGGCTCCTACGGCCGCGACACGCGCGGCATGATCCGCCAGCACCAGTTCGACAAGGTCGAGCTCGTGCATGTGGTCCGCCCCGAGGAATCGATGGACGCGCTGGAGCAGCTGACCGGCCATGCCGAAGCAATCCTGAAGAAGCTGGAGCTGCCGTTCCGCACTGTGGTGCTGTGCACCGGCGACATGGGCTTTGGCAGCACCAAGACCTACGACCTGGAGGTCTGGATCCCCGCGCAGAACACCTATCGCGAGATCAGCTCCTGCTCGAACATGGGCGACTTCCAGGCCCGCCGCATGCAGGGCCGCTTCCGCAACGCGCAGGGCAAGCCGGAGCTGGTGCACACGCTCAACGGCTCGGGCCTGGCAGTGGGCCGCACGCTGGTGGCGATCCTGGAGAACTACCAGAACGCCGACGGCTCGGTGACCGTGCCGGCGGTGCTGCAGCCGTATATGGGCGGGGTGACGCGGCTGGAAGCGCAGGGGTAAGGCGCAGCGCCGGCTGTTGCGGACGCCGCGGCTACCCTCACCCCCGACCCTTCTCCCGCAAGCGCGAGGGGAGCAAACCGCAGGCATATCAAGACGCTGCCGGTTCGCTCCCCTCTTCCACTAGTGGGAGAGGGACCGGGGGAGAGGGCCTCCGGCGCTCGCCATCGCAACACCCGTGTCCGGCCCCACAAAATTCCGCCGCCAACCCCTTGCATCCCCCATTAGACCTCTCTATAATCTCGGTTTCGCCGCAACGCGACCGATCAAGGAGAGGTGGCAGAGTGGTCGAATGTACCTGACTCGAAATCAGGCGTACCGGCAACGGTACCGTGGGTTCGAATCCCACCCTCTCCGCCAGCAGTAACGCAAAGCCCCCGGAAACCTCGTTTCCGGGGGCTTTGTCTTTTGCAGGCTCGTCGTGCGTAGCCGTTACTGGAACGCCTTGTCGTTCGGGTTCGCGAACAGCTCCTTCATCTCCGCCGACAGCGGGTAGTTCATGTTCACGCCGCGCGGCGGGATCGGCGACAGGAACCACTTCTTGTACAGCTGCTCGGCCTTGCCCGACTTCATCATGTCGGCGATGACGCCATCGGCCAGTGCCTTGAACTGCGGATCGTCCTTGCGCAGCATGCAGGCATAGTTCTCGGTCTGCAGCGGCTTGCCGGCGACGGTCCACTGCCCCGGCTGCTTGGCCTTGGTCAGTTCCCCATACAACAGCGGCTCGTCCATCACGAAGGCCGCTGCCCGGCCGCTCTCGAGGATCAGGAAGGCCTGACCGTGGTCCTTGGCGCTGGTCAGGTTCATGTTCATCGCCTGTTCGCCGTTCATCTTGACCAGCAGGCGCTCGCCAGTGGTCCCGGCCGTGGTCACGACATTGCGTCCCTTCAGATCGGGGAAGTCATTCACTCCCGAGTCCTTGCGCACCAGCATGCGGATGCCATAGACGAAGATGCTGTTGGTGAAGCCGACCTGCTTCTGCCGCTCCAGGTTGTTGGTGGTCGAGCCGCACTCCAGGTCGATGGTGCCGTTCTGCATCAGCGAGATGCGGTTCTGCGAGGTGATCGGCATCAGCCGGACCTGCAGGTTGGGCATCTGCAGCTGCGTCTTCACCTTGTCGACGATCGCCAGCATGATCTCGTGCGAGTAGCCCATCACCTCGCGGCCATTGTTGTACGAGAACGGGATCGACGATTCGCGGTGCCCCAGCGAAATCACGCCGCTTTCCTTGATCTTGGCCAGCGTGTCGTTCTGCTGCGCCTGGGCGGCGCCGCTGCCCGCCAGCACCGCCGCCAGTGCCAGCGGGGCGGCGAGCAGGGACGCCAGCTTGCGTGCGGATATCGTGTTCGACTTCATGGTGAGGCTCTCCTTGGTTGTGGAACGGCTCGTTGTGGTCTTCGACATCTCGTGGTTCCAGGCGGCGGCCCTCCGGTACGGCCCTCAGGCCAGCGTCGCCGCATAGTCGGTCGCATGGACAGCCGGCCGGCGTCCCGCCATCGTATCCGCCAACAGGCTGGCGCTGCCCATGGCCAGCGTAAACCCCAAGCCCCCGTGCCCGATATTGAGCCAGAGCCCGGGCATGCGTGACTCGCCGATCAGCGGCAGGCCGCTCGGCGTCGCCGGCCGCAATCCTGCCCAGGGTTGCAGGTCGTGCAGCGCGTGGCCGTCCGCCAGCCCGGGGAACACCTGCCGCGTTTCCGTCAGCAGCGTGCCGGCACGCTCGGGGTCCGGCCGCGGGTCCGGACGGGTGGGCGAGCCGGTCAGGTCCGCCATCCCCGCTACGCGCACGGTGTGGCCGATGCGCGCATAGACGATCTTGCGGGCGAAGTCCGTCACGCTGATATGCGGTGCGCCCGCGCCCGACGTCACCGGCACCGTGATGCTGTATCCCTTCAACGGCCATAGCGGCGGGCGCAGGCCCAATGGGCGCAGCAGGGCGGCGCTGCCGATGCCGCCGGCGACCACTACCGCGTCGGCCTCGACGAAGTCATCGCCGGTCTCGACGCCACGCACCCGGCCACCGGCATGGGCGATGCCGCGTACCGTGGCGCCGAAGCGAAGGGTTACGTCGGGATGGGCGGCAAGCAGCCCGGCCAGTGCGCGGCAGAAGCGGTGGCAGTCGCCGACTTCCTCGCTGGGGGTATGGACCGCGCCGGCGATGCGCTCGCCCAGCGCCGCCAGCGCCGGCTCCAGCGCGATGCAGGCGTCGCGGTCCAGCGCCTGCTGCTCGCTGCCCAGCTGCGCCTGATAGTCGAGCAGGCGGCGGGCGGCATCGAAACTGGCGGCATCGCGATGCACGATCAGCTTGCCGCGGCGGGCGAAATCGAAGTCGATCGAGCGCTGCGCCAGCAGGGCCTGCATGCGGTCGCGCGAATGAAACGCCAGGCGCAGCAGCTTGCGCGTGGTGTCGTCGCTGGCGGTTCCGTTGCAGGCCCGCATGAAGCCGGCCAGCCAGCGCCATTGGGCCGGGTCCAGCCGCGGATGCCAGCGCAGCGGGGCGTCGCGCCGCAGCAGCCAGCCCGGCACCTTGCCCAGCACGCCGGGGCCGGCCAGCGGCGCGACGTAGCTATAGCTGAGCTGCCCGCCATTGGCGAAGCTGGTTTCCAGCCCCGGGCCCTCGCGCCGCTCCAGCACCGTCACGCGATGTCCGTCGCTGGCCAGCTGCCATGCCGTCGCCAGCCCCACCACGCCCGCGCCCGTGATTACTACCCGCATCGTTGCCTCGTTCCATTGCAATGGCAGCAACAGTAAAGGAGATCGGCGACGCTGCCCAATGCGAAGACGTGCCAGAATATGTCTTCAGGCTATACCCTGCTCGAGACCTTCCGCCATGCGACTGCGCCAGATCGAAGTCTTTCGCGCCGTGATGCTGACCGGCACCGTCAGCGAGGCCGCGCGCCTGCTGCATGTCTCGCAGCCAGTGGTGACCCGCGTGCTGCAGCACGCTGAAGCGTCGCTGGGCTTCCGCCTGTTCGACCGCAGCGGCGGCCGCCTGCGCCCGACGCCGGAAGCCAATGCGCTGTATGGCGATGTCGAGCGCCTCTACGGCGAGATCGACCGCGTCCGCCGCGTGTCGGAGAGCCTGCGGCACAAGGGCGCGGGCCGCTTGCGGGTGGCAGCGACGCCAAGTCTTGCGGAACCGTTGCTGGTGCCCGCGCTGCAGCGCTTCTGCGCGCGCCATCCCGACACGCAGGTCCAGGTGCTGACGCACCATACCGAAGAGATCGTGCAGGGGCTGCTGCGCAACCAGATCGATATCGGCTTTGCGTTCGCGCCGCCGCCGCACGAGGCGATCGCCGCGGTGCCGGTCGCGCAGGGCAGGATGCTGCTGGCGGTACCGGCAGGCCGGCCGCTGGCCGGACAGGCCCGGCGCAGCGCGCTGCCGATCGCCCGGCTGATGGACCGCGCCTTCATCGGCTACGACGACCAGAGCTCGCTCGGACTGATGGTGCGCCAGGTGCTGGCGCGCAACGGACTGGAGCCGCGCTCCACGCTCGAGGTGCAGACCTACTCGCTGGCTCGCCGGCTGGTGCAGGGCGGGCTCGGCATGGCATTGCTGGACCAGTACACGGCGCTGGGCGACCAAGCCGGGGCCGGCGCGCGCGACGTATCGCTGCACGAGATCCGCCCCGCGCTGCCGTTCGAGATCCAGATGCTGCGCGCCAGCCATCGCGGCATTCCCAGTCTCGCCGCCCAATTGCGCGAGGAGTTCGTCCGCGTGGCCGCGATGCTCGATGCCCAGGTCGAAAGCCGGCTCAGTGCCCCCGCGGTCGTCTTCGAACACGGACTGAAGTAGACCGCGACACGCTACGCACGGACAGGCAACAGGGTAGGGGACTGGCGCAATGGCCGTACCGAGCAGCCCGGCGCGCCATCCTTGCCGACTGCTGGCAGAAGGGCGGCCAGCGCGTCGGCATCGGCATCGGGGTTCCCCATCATCCAGCAGGTGAACGGCCGCCGCACCGTCCGCTGGCTGCGTGCGGCCTTGAGTTGCTCCAGCCAGTCCCGCGCGGACAGGCTGTCCGTACCGTCTCCCCAGATCAGGTAGTGATCCGCCGATACCGCCTGCAACATGGCCAGCGAGGCATCGGCGCTGCCCGAGCCCGTCCATACCGTCATGGCATGCAGATGGAGTCCCTCGTCGCCGAGGCGTCCGGACGCGCGCAAGGTGCGCAGGACCTGGGCGCCATCGGCATCGCCCGATAGCAGCACGGTGCGCCCGTCCTCCTCGGCCAGCAGCATCAGCGGCGCCAGCGACGGCGTGCGCGTCGCCAGGCAGGCGCTGGTCCCCTCCCAGTCGCGCAGGTCCAGTGGATTGACGAGCCGGCCTTCAGCCATCCCTTGCACCGCCCGCAGATAGTGCTCGCGGATCGCCCGCGTGCCCATGCGCACCACCGGCTCGCAGGGCCAGCGGCGCCACGCGGCCTGCGCGTTGGCAATCGTGTCCTCGGCGGGGCCTAGCAGCGTCAACGTCAGGGAGCCGAGGGCGAGCGTGCTGGTGCCGGTGGAGCCAGCGCCCGGCGCGTGCAAGGCGATGTCGAGCATGTCCGGCGCGCACAGCCGCGACAGCCTGGCCGCGCGCGGCAGCGCCAGCGCGATGCGGGCATCGTCGCGGCCGAGCGCCTCCAGTGCGGGCACACCGCTGGCACGCAGCGCGCGTGCCCGTGCCGACAGCAGCGGCTGGGCCGCGGCGCGAGCCTCGCCGATCTGCGCATCGATGCCGTTGTGCCAGAGCGCGCCAATGCGGGGGACCGGGGGCGAGGGCGGCAGCGCGGGCGGGTCGCCCAGTTGCGCATGGAAGTCATGCACGCGCCAGGCCAGCGCCGTTTCCAGCAGGGCGGATACGCCCGCCAGCGCGTCGGCGCCGGCGTGGGTCACGGCCAGCAGATGCAGCCCGTCGCCGCGGCGGCCGAGCTTGTGCAACCAGGGCGCGACGCTGGTGGCCATCGACGCGCCGCTGCCGCCGTCGCACAGCAGCCGATGTCCGGAGCGCGCTTCGATCGCCACGCAGCCGCCGTCGCGGGACGGAAAGAGCAGGACCTTCATGCTCGCCTCCGCCGTGGCTCGGCCGCCGCGCGCAGCGTCTCGCGCCGCTCGCTGCGCTGATCGAAGCCGATCGCTTCCTCGATCGCCGCGACTGGATCGATCAGGCCGTAGCCGGCGTCGTTGCGCCAGGCATAGTCGTGCGAGGGCAGCGGCCGCGCGGTACGGCGCAGGATGCCCTGGCATTGCGCCGCGCTCAATGTCGGCCGCGCGGAGAGCATCAGGCCCATCGCGCCGCAGACATAGGGGCTGGCCATGCTGGTGCCGGTCATCTCGACCCAGCTGCCGGGTTCGGCAAAGCCGTTGGCGGCGACGATGCGCGTGCCCGGTGCGCAGACGTCGGGCTTGAAGCGTCCATCGCGCGTCGGCCCCTGGCTGCTGGTGATATGCACGCGCGCCCGTTCCACGTCCGCGTTGGCCACGCCGATGACCCAGCGCGCGCAGGCCAGCGAATTGATCGAGTGCGAGTCGACGTTGCTGGCTTCCGTGAAGAACGACGGAAAGCGGTACGCCGCCAGCTCGCGCCGCCGCTGCAGCTCCATCGGATCGTCGCGTTCGATCCAGGCATGGAAGCCGCCATCGCGCACCTCGTCGCCATGCAACCGGATGCGCCACGTGCCAGCCGCCACCGGCGAGTACGCCTGGGGGTCCAGATAGGGCGACAGATAGATGCCAATGTAGTTGTCGCCGTTGGAGGGGTGGTACAGCTCGTTGTAGACCGACAGCACGGTGCCGTCTGGCAGCCGCCGGTTCTCGATGTACTCGCGGGGCGCCACCTCGTACCATTGCGCCGACCCTGGCGGCTGCACCGCCACCGAGAAGCGGTCCTGCGCGCCGTACCAGATTTCCAGCTCGTTCTCGGAGAAGTCGGCAATGCCGTCGCCGACCACGGTCCATTCGATCTCCACCGTCAGGCCGCGCGAGGCGATGCGGCCGCTGGTGTGGATGCGGCCCATGATCCAGCCGAAGCGGTCCTCGTCGGTGGGCCGCTCCTGGCCGGCATTGCCGGCCGCGATGGCGATGGCGCGGCCCGGCATGGCGAGGAAGGCGTCGAGCCAGCGACAGGTGCCATTGGCGCCATCGTGCGGTCCGCCATTGGTGCCCAGGCTGATATTGATCGACAGCGCCAGTCCCTCGCGTTCCGCGACCCGAAGCAGGTATTCGACCGCATGCAGGATGCGCGAAGCATCGCTGAAGGTCCAGCGCCGTGCCGCATAGTCGCCAGCCGGCGGATCGACGCTGATCAGCACGCCGGCGATGCGCGCACCCGGGCAAAGCCCGCTGTTGCCGGCGGCGATGCTGGTCACGTGGGTGGCATGCGAGCCCGGTTCCCGCTGCGACTGGCGCTCCAGTTCCGTGGCCGGCGGCCCGCCGCCGCGCGCGACCTGCAGGGCGGCGTCCAGCCGCTCGCGCGTCAGCTCCGAGCCGTAGCCGAAGCCCTCGGGCGGTGGCCGGAAGTCGCCGCCCTGGTCCCAGATCGACACGAAGCGGGTGCCGCCGTTGGCGTCGAGGAAGTCCGGGTGCGAGAAATCGAAGCCGCCGACGTCGATGATGCCGATCAGCACGCCCTCGCCACGCTGCGGCTGGCCCTGCACGGTCACCTGCCGGACGGGCGGCTCCAGCGCCGCCGCCCCGGCAAGCGGCAACCGCATCGACAGGCTTTCGCTGTGGTGCACGTAGCGGACCCCGGGCAGCGCCGCCAGTGCACGCAACGAGGCGACCGGCACGGTCGCGGCGATATAGTTGCCGCGGTGCAGGAGCGGCCCGGCCGCAATGGCCCCCATCCGCTGGCCTGTCGCTTTCCCCGAGGCCCTGCTGCCCAGCGTGCCGGTCATGCGCGCGATGGCCTGGACGATCGAGTCGGCCACCGCCGCGTCGCCATCGCCGGGCTCGATCTCCACCACCACGTTCAAATAGACGTCGTCCGCGGCCGGCATCGCGGCCTGCCCGGGGCGCGCCACCTCGCGCGGCGGCTGCGGCAGCGTGCCGGCCCCGGCCAGTCCCGCGGCAAAGCGCGCGGCCCCCGGCAGCGCGGGCGGGGGAGGGGCCTTGCCCGCGGCCGGGCGCCGCCGCTCGAGCGCGGCGGTGGCCAGGCACTGCGAAAACTCGGCGCGCATGCGGTTGACGGACGCGCTGCCATTGCTCACCAGGCGCAGGCGCGGATGCAACTGCTGGATGATGTCGTCGCTCATTGCGGCTCCTCGATTCGGTCAGCGGGTGCCATGGATAGCGTAGTTGCTGGCGCGCGCGAGGGCCACTGCAATGTGTTGATCGCTGTCCTGCCGGTCTTTGTGCGCCGGCCAACGCCGTCTATGATGACGGACCAACGCGCGTCCACCAACGCGCATCGCCTGCCAACGCCCTCCGACCGATGCTCGACGACCTGCCAACGCTGCCCGACTGGCTGATGCCGGACCAGCCCACGCCCGCGCTGCTGCTGACGGCGCTGCTGGTCTTCGTGCTGCTCAGCGTGCTGACCCTTTGCCTGGTGCGCGCCGTGCTGGTGCTGCTGCGGCCGGTGCTTGCCGGCATGGACGCCCTCCGGCTGTATCTGCACGCCGCTTTCGGCGACCGGCTGCGCGAGCGCTGGCCGCGCTCGATCGGCCTGCTGGAGCGGGAGGCGGCGGAACTGCTGTTGCTTGCCGCCGCGCTGGCAGCCCTGGCCGCCAGCGCCAGCGGGCTGGTGGTGCTGGCATTCGCGGTGGTCCAGGACGCGCCGCTGGTGCGGCTGGACGCGGCGGTATTCGAATGGCTGCAGCGTGGCCGGGACGCGGGCCTGGACCGGGTGATGGTGGCGATCACCGAAATGGGCGGCGCGCGCGTGACCGTGACGCTGGGCCTTGCGGTATTCGCCTGGCTGGCCTGGCGCCGCGCGTGGGCACCCGCGTTGTACTGGGCGGTGGCGCTGCTGGGGGCGCGCGCCTGCGTGGTGGCGCTCAAGCTCGGTTTCGAGCGGGCGCGGCCTGCCAGCATCTACGGCGGGGTGGAGTCGTTCTCCTTCCCCAGCGGGCACGCGACCAGCAGCATGGTCACCTTCGGCTTCCTGGCGTTCCTGCTCTGCGTGCGCCAGCGCTGGCGCCTGCGGATTCCGGTGCTGGTGCTGGCCAGCACGCTGATCGCCGCAATCGGCGTGTCGCGGCTCTACCTCGGCATGCACTGGCTCTCGGACGTGCTGGCGGGCTACGCCCTCGGCCTTGCCTGGATCGTGCTGCTCGCCGCCCTCTACCTGGCGCTGCACCGTCCGGGCCGGCTGCCTGCCGCGCCTCTGGGTACGGTGGCGGCCGCGGCGCTGGTGATTGCCGGAGGATGGGTGATGCTGTTTCGCCTTCCCGACGCGGTGGAGCGCTACCGGGAAGTGCGGCCGGTCAGCGCGCTGTCCCTCGTCCCTTGCACGGCAGGCGCCGTGGCCGCGGCCGCCGGTTCTCGCGTGACCACCGCCACCGCCTTCTGCCGCTCGGGTGACAGCCG
Source organism: Cupriavidus sp. AU9028 (assembly GCF_019795295.1). Classification (GTDB taxonomy): domain Bacteria; phylum Pseudomonadota; class Gammaproteobacteria; order Burkholderiales; family Burkholderiaceae; genus Cupriavidus. The sequence continues at coordinate 220,707 of NZ_JAIMCG010000001.1, forward strand.
CGAGACCAGCAGCTGATCGACCCGATGGTGGTCGATGTCCAGCACCTCGAAGCGGAAGCCGCCGACCTCGATGCTCTCGGACTTCTTCGGGATGCGCTTGAGCGTGTAGATCACCATGCCGGCCACGGTATCCACGTGGTCCTCGGCGGGCAGGGCGTCCAGCTCCAGCGCCTTCTTCAGATCCACCAGCGGCGTCAGGCCGTCGACCAGCCAGGAGTCGTCGTCGCGACGCACGATCTGCTCGTCCTCGGGCGAATAGAGGATGTTGCCCATCAGCGCGCCGACGATATCGTCCAGCGTGACCACGCCGACGACCAGCCCGTACTCGTTCATCACGATGGCAAAGTTCTGGTGCGCCTCGCGAAAGCGCGTGGTCGCCTCGGACAGGGTGAGCGTGTCCGGAATCACCAGCACGTTGCGATCATGGTGACGGGCGATCTCGCCGATCACCCGGCCCGATTCGTCGGCCAGCAGCAGCTGCAGGATGTCCTGCGATTCGATCACGCCCTGCACGTCATCCAGGTCGTGCCCGCAGACCGGGTACTGACCATGCGGATGCTCGACCAGCTTGCGCCGCACGCTGTCGGCCGATTCGTCCAGCGCGAGGAATACCACGTCGTCGCGCGGGGTCATGATCGCGGTGACGCTTTTCGAATCGAGCTCGAACACGTTCTCGATCAGATGGATCTCATGCTTGAGCAGCACGCCGGCTTCCGCGCCCGCATCGACCATCGCCGCGATGTCCTCGGAGGTAATCTGCTCGACCGCCTTGGTGGGCAGGCCCAACAGCTTCAGCACGCCGTCGGCGAAGGCGTTGAACAGCCACACCAGCGGCTTGAGCAGCGCCAGCAGCGACAGCATCGGTCCGATCACCGCCATGGCGCAGCGTTCGGGAAAGCTCATCGCGATGCGTTTGGGAATCAGGTCGGCGAACTGGATGAACAGGATGGTGACCAGCAGGAAGGAGCCGATCTCGGCCACGCGCTGCGCCATGGGCGGGGAAAGGTAAGGCTCCAGCCCGGCCTGGACCAGATCCGATACATGCTTTTCGCCCAGCACCCCGGCGAGGATCGCCACCGTGTTGACGCCGATCTGCACGATGGTGAAGAAGTTGCCGGGCTCTTCCTTCAGCAGCATGACCTTGGTGGCACGACGGTCGCCGCGCTCGGACAGGGTTTGCAGCTTGGTGCGGCGCGCGGCGGTCAGCGCGATTTCCGAGATGGAGAAGAAGGCGCTGACGAGCACCAGCAGGATCAGGATGAGAACGAACATGAAAAGTGAATCCAGTCGGCACGGCGACGCGGGGCAAGGCGCCGCGTTGGGTGCCGGAGCAGGGGGCCTTCCGATCATCCCCGGCGCCATCAGGGCTGTCAATCCGCCCCGCCGGCACCCGACGTCGCCGGAAAGGAGACGTACAAGCTACATGTGACCTGCGGTAATATAGCCATTATGAATTGATATTTATGCTTCAATAGCCGAATGCTTTAGTCTTTGTCGCACGACTTGTGGCGGACAATGCGCATCCGCGGAAACGGGGTGGCAACGCGCGTCGTCTATCATCGTTTGTGCAAGGCCGCATCCTGCGGTCGGTCTCAACAGGCAGGACAATCCGGGAGAGTTTCGATGACATGGTTTCAGGCGGGCTGGGCCCGTACGCTGATTGCCGCACCGCTGCTGGCGCTGACGATGGCCGGCGCCCACGCGGCCGATCTGCTCGATTCGGTCAAGTCGGCTGGTGTGCTGAAGATCGGGCTGGAAGGCACCTACCCGCCCTTCGGGTATCGCGGTCCCAGCAACCAGCTCGAAGGGTTCGACGTCGACGTCGCGCGTGCCGTCGCGGGCAAGCTCGGGGTCAAGCCCGAGTTCGTCACCACCGAATGGAGCGGCATCATCGCCGGGCTGCAGGCGGGCAAGTTCGACGTCATCGTCAATCAGGTTTCGGTCACGCCGCAGCGCCGGCAGGTGCTGGACTTCTCCAGGCCGTACGTCTACTCGGCAGCGCAGCTGATCCAGCGCAAGGACGACAAGCGCGAATTCCGTTCGCTGGAGGATCTGAAGGGCAAGAAGCTGGGCGTGAGCCTGGGCAGCAACTACAACGACCTGGCCAAGTCCGTGCCCGGCATCGACGTGCGCACCTATCCGGGCGCGCCGGAATACCTGCGCGACCTGGCCGCGCAGCGGGTCGATGCGGCGCTGAACGACCGGCTGATGGTCAATTACCTGATCAAGACCTCCAATCTGCCGCTGCGCCCGGGCGGCGTGGTGCGCGGCGGCGAAGTCGAGGTTGCGATTCCGTTCCGCAAGGACAACCCGAAGTTCGCCCAGGCCATCGACGGCGCGCTCGATTCGCTGCGCAAGGACGGCACGCTGTCCAGACTGGCCGTCAAGTGGTTCGGCAGCGACGTAACCAAGCCGGCCAGCGGGACGTGAAGGCGGGTCGGGAGGCCGTTCTCCCGGCACCCAGATAGAGACAAGGCGGTAGCACGGTAGCGGCTACCGCTTTGTCTTTTATGAGTCAGAACTTATGATTCCCACTTCGCTTGTGGCGGCCACCGGTCACGCCACGCCTTCCGCCGCCGCCTGACACCCATCTCCACCCATGCCTGCCCTGCAACTCGTCCTCGATTCGCTGCCCGTGCTGCTGCAGGGCATGGTGCTGACCGTGAAGTTCGCCCTCTGGTCGATGGCGTTCGGGCTGGTGATCGGCCTGGTCGTCGCGCTGATGGGGATCGGCAAGAACCGGCTGCTGGGCGCGATTGCCCGCTGCTACGTCAGCGTGATGCGGGGCACGCCGCTGCTGGTGCAGATCTTCGTGGTCTATTACGGCCTGCCGGGCATCGGCATTGCGCTGGAGCCGACGCCGGCGGGGGTGCTGACGCTGAGCCTGAATGTGGGGGCCTACCTGTCGGAAAGCATGCGCGGCGCGATTCTCGGGATTCCGCGCGGGCAGTGGATGGCGGCCTATAGTCTCGGCCTGACGCCGGCGCAGACCCTGCGCTACGTGGTCGGGCCGCAGGCCCTTCGGCTGGCGGTACCGTCGCTGTCGAACAGCCTGATCAGCCTGATCAAGGACACCTCGCTGGTGTCCGTCATCACCGTCACCGAACTGCTGCGCACCACCCAGGAGGTGATCGCCGCCACCTACCAGCCGCTGCCGCTCTACCTGGCCGCGGCCGCGCTGTACTGGGTGCTGAGCACGTTGTTGTCGGTGGGACAGCGGCTGCTGGAACGCAGGCTGGCGCTGCCGGGGCGGCATTGAGGGCCCGGGCAGCCGCGCGTTGCACAGCCATTCGCTCCTGCCGGCGCCCGTTAGCCCTCTCCCCCGGCCCCTCTCCCACAAGTGGGAGAGGGGAGCAAACCCCTGCCAGTTGGAGTGCTGCCGGTTTTCTCCCCTCGCCCCCATGCGGGAGAGGGGCCGGGGGAGAGGGCCAGCGAGCGCACGAGCCCACCCGCAAGCGCTACCCTGCCTCCCCAATTCGCTGCGCGATATGCCCCAGCGCCTCCTCCACCTGATCTACCAGAATCAGGCACAGGTCGCCCGGCTGCAAACGCTGCAGCGCCGTATCGATCGCCAGGAACTCCCCGCGGATCTCGTCGACCTTCTCCGTGCGCGACGCCTGCGCCAGTCCTTCGCGCAGTAGCGCCAGCACTTCGCCATCCTCGCGCCCGCGCTGGCACTGGTCCTGATACAGCAGCACGTCGTCGAACACTTCGCCCAGGATGCGGGTCTGCTGGCGGATATCCTCGTCGCGCCGGTCGCCGGCGCCGCTGATCACCACCGCGCGGCGGCGCGCCGGCATGGTCTCGATCGCGTCGCACAGCGCCTGGATCGCGTCGGGGTTGTGCCCGTAGTCGGCGATCAGCGTGGCGCCGCGATAGTCGAACACATTGAAGCGCCCTGGCGCGCTGCCGGCGTCGCTGACGAAGGTCGCGAGCCCACGCCGCACGATGCCCCAGTCGATGCCCAGCGCCCAGACCGCGGCGATGGCCGCCATCGCGTTCTCGACCTGGAAGCCGATGGTGCCGCGGCGGGTCAGCGGAATCTCCGCGAGCGCGATGCGCACCTCGGTGTCGCCTTCGGCCGCGACGATGCTGTCGCGGTCGACGAACACCACCCGCTTGCCCTGCGCGCGGTGCGTTGCCATCAGCGGATGATCCGGGTCGCGGGCAAAGAAGGTGACCGCTCCCGGGCAGGCATCGGCCATGCGCGCGACCATCGGATCGGCGGCGTTGAGCACCGCCATGCCGTGCGGCGCGACGTTCTGCACGATCACGCTCTTGAGCACCGCCAGATCCTCGACCGTGCTGATATACGACAGGCCAAGGTGATCGCCGGCGCCGACATTGGTGACCACCGCGACATCGCAACGGTCGAAGGCAAGGCCCTCGCGCAGCAGGCCGCCGCGCGCGGTCTCGAACACGGCGGCATCCACGTCGGGATGCAGCAGCACGTTGCGCGCGCTGCGCGGGCCGCTGCAGTCGCCAGTGTCGATCCGCTCGCCATTGACATAGACGCCGTCGGTGCCGGTCATGCCCATGCGCAGGCCGCTGCCGGCCATCAGATGGGCGATCAGCCGGACCGTGGTGGTCTTGCCGTTGGTGCCCGATACCGCCACCACTGGAATGCGGCCGTCGTCGCCATCGGCAAACATGGTGGAGATGATCGCCTCGCCGACCGCGCGGCCCTTGCCGTAGGACGGCTGCAGATGCATGCGCAGGCCCGGCGCGGCGTTGACTTCGACGATGCCGCCGGCCTGGTCCTCGAAGGGCTTGAGCACGGTTTCGCACACCGCATCGACGCCGCAGATGTCCAGGCCCACCATGCGCGCCGCCGCCACGGCCTGCGCCGCCAGCTCCGGGTGCACGTCGTCGGTGACGTCGGTGGCGCTGCCACCGGTGGACAGGTTGGCGTTGTTGCGCAGGATCACCCGCATGCCCTTGGCCGGCACGGAGTCCGCCTCCAGCCCCTGCTTGGCCAGCGTGGCCAGCGCGATTTCGTCGAAACGGATCTTGGTCAGCGAGGTGGCATGGCCCTCGCCGCGGCGGGGGTCGCGGTTGACCTCGTCGACCAGCTGGCGCACGGTATGCACGCCGTCGCCGGTCACCTGCGGCGGATCGCGGCGCGCGGCGGCGACCAGCTGGTTGCCCACCACCAGCAGACGGAAGTCGTGGCCGGGGATATAGCGCTCGACGATGACGTCGCTGCTGATGTCCGACGCCACTTCATAGGCCGCCAGCACTTCCTCGCGAGTGCGGATGCGGACCGCCACGCCCTTGCCCTGGTTGCCGTCGCGCGGCTTGATCACCACCGGGCCATCGATCTTCTGCGCGACCTCCCAGGCCTCTTCGGCGCTGTTCACCGTGCGGCCCAGCGGCACCGGCACGCCGGCCGCATGCAGCAGCGCCTTGGTCAATTCCTTGTCCTGCGCGATCGATTCCGCGACGGCACTGGTCATGTCCGTCTCCGCGGCCTGGATGCGGCGCTGCCGGCTGCCCCAGCCGAACTGGACCATGCTGCCCTGGGTCAGGCGGCGGTAGGGAATGCCGCGCGCGACGGCGGCATGGACGATCGAGCCGGTACTCGGGCCCAGGCGCACATCCTCGTCCAGCTCGCGCAGGCGCGCCAGCGCGTCGTCCAGATCGAACGGTGTATCGTTGCGCGCGGCCGCGCACAGCTGCTCGGCCAGCTCCAGCGCCAGCCGGCCGACTTCCTCCTCGCTGTACTGCACCACCACCTGGTAGATGCCCGGCTCGATGGTCTGCGCGGTGCGGCTGAACGTCACGGGGCACCCTGCGGCGGCCTGCAGGCGCAGGGCCGCGCATTCCAGTGCGTGCGCCAGCGACACCTCGGTGGGCTGGTCGTCGGGATGCAGCGGTCCGATATCGGGAAAGCGGGCGCGCAGCCGCTCCTCGAAGCCCGGGAGGTTGGCGATCGAACAGGCGTCGTCCGGACACGCCACGATCGCCTCGATGGCGGTATGACGGCACCACAGGTTGGGACCGCGCAGCGCGCGGATGCGAGAGACTTGCATCAGTCAGTTTCCTATTGCGCCGGCCGGCTTCCTGCGCGGAGGCCGGCCTGGCGCCATGTCGTGTTGCGGCGCGACCTCAAGCCTGCCGGGCAGGGCGGCCCATCCATTGATGAACCTGCTCCAGCGTGGCGGCGGGATCGGCCTCGTCGCACTGCAGGACCAGCAGGTCGCCGCTGCTCAGCTGCGACAGCGCGGTGGCGATCGCCTGCCGGCGTTCGCCTTCGTCGATGATCTTGGTGACGCGCCGGCCTTCGTAAAGGCCGGTCTTGATCTGTGCCCGCGCTTCGCTGTCGCCGACCTTGCGCGCCACCGAGCGGTCCTCGCACAGGAAGATGCGGTCGAACGCGGCGCCAAGCACCTTGCCCTGCGCGACGAGATCCTGCTCGCGCCGGTCCACGCCCGCGCCGTACACCGCCATGCGGCGCTCGGCCGGGAAGCGGTCCAGCGCGCGCACCAGCGCCTCCAGCGCCGGGGCGTTGTGCGCGTCGTCGACGATCACCGTGGTGCCGTTGCGCTCGAACAGCGTGAAGCGGCCCGGTGCGTCCAGGTGGCCCACATCGAAGGTCACCACGCCCGCGCGGATCAGCTCGTGCGAGATGCCCAGCGCCCACGCCGCCGCCACCGCGGCCAGTACGTTCTCGACCTGGAAGCCGACACGGCCCGCGTAGGTCAGCGGAATCGCCGCGACCTCGGCCAGCGGCACTTCGTTCGTCCCGGTGGCCAGCACGATGCGGCCATCGCGGACATACACGGCGCGCTTGCCGGCGGCGCGATGCTGCACGATCGCCGGCAGGTCCGGGCTGGTGCCAAAGAAGATCACGTCGCCGTCGCACAGCTCGGCCATCTCCACGACCAGCGGGTCGCGCGCATTGAGCACGGCGGCGCCATGCTTGAGCACCACGTCGACCTGCGTACGCAGCACGCTATACATCTTGTCGGCGTCTTCGACGTAGTACTGGCCCAGGTGGTCCGGCGTATCGATGTTCGTCACCACGCCGACCAGGCAGCGGTCGTAGGCCAGCCCCTCGGACAGCATGGTGCCGCTGTCGTTCTCGAACACCGCCGCCTCGACCGCGCGGTTCTTCAGCACGCGCGTCGCGGCGTCCCAGTTGGCCTGGTCGCCGCCTTCCACCAGCCGGCGGTCCAGATAGAGCCCGTCGCTGCAGGCCAGCCCGGTATGGCGGCCCGACAACTGCAGCAGGCGGGCCACCAGCCGGGCGACCACGGTCTTGCCGTTGGTGCCGGTGATGCCGACCACCGGAATGCGGCCGTCGGCGGCCAGCGGGTCGCCATCCGGGGCCGGCGGGAACAGATGATCGATGATGGCCCGGCCCACCGGGCGCGGCTCGCCGTCGGCCGGCTTCAGGTGCATCAGGAGGCCCGGGCCAGCGTTGACCTCGACGATCGCGCCGCCTTGCTCGGCCAGCGGCCGCGAGATGTCCTCGGCGACCAGATCGATGCCGGCGATGTCCAGGCCCACCACGCGGGCCGCCAGCGCGGCATGCGCGGCGACGCTCGGGTGAACCCGGTCGGTGACGTCAAAGGCCACATTGCCGTTGCGCTGGATCAGCACACGGCGGCCTTCGGGAGGCACGGATTCGGCGGTGAACCCCTGGCGCTTGAGCTCCAGGCGTGCGGCCGAATCCAGCCGTACGCGGTTCAGCGGGTGGTCCTCGGTATTGCCGCGGCGCGGGTCGCAATTGATCTGCAGGTCGATCAGCTCGTCGACGGTCGACTTGCCATCGCCCACCACGCTCGCGGTCTCGCCCATCGCCGCCGCCACCAGCCGGCCGCCGACCACCAGCAGCCGGTGCTCGTTGCCGGGCACGAAGCGCTCGACGATCACGCCGCTGCCTTCCTCCATCGCCACCCCATAGGCGGTTTCCACTTCCTCGCGGGTCAGCAGGTTGGTGAAGACGCCGCGGCCATGGTTGCCATCGTAGGGCTTGACCACCACCGGCACGCCGATCTCCTCGGCGGCCTCCCAGGCGTCCGCGGCGCTGTCCACCAGGCGCCCCTCGGGGACCGGCACGCCGCACGATTGCAGCAGCGACTTGGTCAGGTCCTTGTCGCGCGAGATGCTTTCCGCGATGGCGCTGGTGCGGTCGGTTTCCGCGGTCCAGATGCGGCGCTGGCGCGCGCCATGGCCGAGCTGGACCAGGTTGGCGTCCGAGAGCCGCAGCGCGGGAATGCGGCGGTCGTCGGCGGCGTAGACGATGCAGGCGGTGCTCGGTCCGAGCCAGTGACGGTCGATCAGCCGGCGCAGTTCGTCCACGGCCGCATCGACGTCGAAGGGGCGGTCCTCGATCGCGGCCATCACCAGGTCGCGCGCCAGGAACAGGGCGGCCTTGGCGACCCGCTCTTCCCATGCCGTCACGATGACCTTGTAGACGCCGCGCACCGGGGTTTCGCGGGCCTTGCCAAAGCCGCCGGGCAGGCCCGCCAGGCTTTGCAGCTCCAGCGTAACGTGCTCCATGATGTGGCCAGGCCAGGTGCCTTCCTTCAGCCGTTGCAGGAAGCCGCCCCGTTCGCCGATGCTGCAGCGGTGCTCGATCAGGGACGGGAGCCAGGTCGAGAGCCGCTCGTAGAAGCCCGGGATCAGGTTGGAGGGGTATTCCTCCAGCTCACCGATATCGACCCACGCCTCCAGCACCGGCCCATATGTCCACATATTGGGGCCGCGCAGCGACATGACATGGAAAATCTCAATGTCCTTTTTCTTCATCGAATTGGCTTGAAGCATGGGCGAAGCGCCCGTGGGGCGGAAGTCTAACCTTTCAATAACGTTACGGCGACAACCCGGTTGACTGCGATACGAAAAAGCGTTTGTGCGCCGCCACAGCGCCTGCCGGCAAGGGTCGGCTTATGTATACTTGCGCCGCGCTTGCATCCGGCCTTGCATATGACATGCCGGCCTCTGGGGGCGTTGCCCTTCCTTTGTATCAAGACATGTCGTTTCGTGCCCACCTGCAGGGCCGTGTTCACCGCATCCGCCGAAACGACGCCTGCCGTCCTGCCATGACCCTTGCCGCTGCATCCGCTTCGTCGTCCGCCACGTCGTCCGCCACGACGTCCGTCACGCTGCCCGAACCCTGGCGCGCCTCGCTGGAAGCCCGGCTGGCCGCAGGCGGGGGCATGCCGGGCGAGACCGTGCTGGCGTGGCTGGAGACGGACCTCGATCGGCGGCTGCATTTCAGCGAGGGCCTGGTGGTGGTCACGGACCGCCGCGTGCTGGCGCGCCAGCCGGGGCAGGAAGCGGGCGACGGCTGGCAGCAGTGGCCGCTGGGTCCTACCTTGACGCTGCATCATGGCGACCATGCCGGCGTCGGCATGCTGGAACTGACCGACGGCGAACGCCGACTCGCCACCTGGCGTTACACGCTGGGGCGCAATCCCGCCGCACTGCGCCTGCACGACCTGTTCAACGCGCAGCGCGCCCGGCTTGCCGCCGGCGGCGCCGTGCCGGAGGAGGCCGACGAGGAAGGCGTGTGCCCGACTTGCCAGGCCAAGCTTCCCGCAGGCGAGGACGAGTGCCCACAGTGCGACCGCGACGTGGACGCGCCGCCCTCCACGTGGTCTTTGCTGCGCCTGTGGCGTTTCGCCCGCCCGTACCGGATGCAGCTGCTGGCCGGCTTCGTGCTGACCCTGCTGTCCACCGGTGCGACGCTGATCCCGCCGTACCTGACCATGCCGCTGATGGACAAGGTGCTGATTCCCTACCAGAACGGCGTGCCGATCGACTATGGACTGGTACGGCTGTACCTGGGCGGCCTGCTTGCCGCCGCGCTGGTCGCGTGGAGCCTGGGCTGGGCGCGCACCTATCTGCTGGCGCGCGTCTCCGAGCGCATCGGCGCGGACCTGCGCAACACGACTTACCAGCACCTGCTGACGCTGTCGCTGGAGTACTTCGGCGGCAAGCGCACCGGCGACCTGATGGCGCGGATCGGCAACGAGAGCGACCGCATCTGCGTCTTCCTGTCGCTGCATCTGCTCGATTTCGCCACCGACGTGCTGATGATCCTGATGACCTCGGTCATCCTGTTCTCGATCAATCCATGGCTGGCGCTGGTCACCCTGGTGCCGTTGCCCTTCATCGCATGGATGATCCACCAGGTGCGCGACCGGCTGCGCCATGGCTTCGAGAAGATCGACCGCAACTGGTCCGAGATCACCAACGTGCTCGCCGACACCATCCCGGGCGTACGGGTGGTCAAGGCGTTCGCGCAGGAGCGCCGCGAGGTGGAGCGCTTCCGCGAGGCCAACCGCCACAACCTGGCCATCAACGATCGGGTCAATGCGGTGTGGTCGCTGTTTACGCCGACCGTTACGCTGCTGACCGAGGTGGGCCTGCTGGTGGTGTGGATGTTCGGCATCTGGCAGGTCTCCAACGATGCCATCACGGTCGGCGTGCTGGTGGCGTTCCTGACCTATATCAGCCGCTTCTATACCCGGCTCGATTCGATGAGCCGGATCGTCTCGGTGACGCAGAAGGCCGCGGCCGGCGCCAAGCGGATCTTCGACATTCTCGACCATGTGTCCAGCGTGCCGGAGCCGACGCGGCCTGCCCATCTGCCGCAGGTCAGCGGCGCGATCACGCTGCGCGACATCGGCTTTCGCTACGGCAGCCGCGCGGTGATCCGCGGCCTGGACCTGCAGATCCGTCCCGGCGAGATGATCGGGCTGGTAGGCCATAGCGGCTCGGGCAAAAGCACGCTGGTCAATCTGATCTGCCGCTTCTACGACGTCTCCGAGGGCGCGATCCTGGTCGACGGCGTCGACATTCGCTCGCTGCCCGTCGCCGAATATCGCCGCCATATCGGCCTGGTGCTGCAGGAGCCGTTCCTGTTCTTCGGCACCATCGCCGAGAACATCGCCTACGGCCGCCCCGACGCGACGCGCGAGCAGATCATTGCCGCCGCCCGCGCCGCGCATGCGCACGAGTTCATCCTGCGGCTGCCGCACGGCTACGATTCGCTGGTGGGCGAGCGCGGGCAGGCCCTGTCCGGCGGCGAGCGGCAGCGCATCTCGATTGCGCGCGCGCTGCTGATCGATCCGCGCATCCTGATCCTTGACGAGGCGACTTCGTCGGTGGATACCACCACCGAGAAGGAAATCCAGAAGGCGCTGGACAACCTGGTGCAGGGCCGCACCACCATCGCCATCGCCCACCGGCTCTCGACGCTGCGCAAGGCCGACCGCCTCGTGGTGATGGACCGCGGCCGCATCGTCGAAGTGGGCGGCCACGATGCGCTGATGGAGCGGCAGGGCGCCTATTACAAGCTGTACCAGGCGCAGGCGCGCAATGTCGATACCGACCCGGACGATCTGGTCGAGGACGCCGAAGAGACGCTGGCACAGGCGCACCCGCCGGTGCACCCGGCCAGCATGAAGCAATGAGCCGCGCAGCCGGAACGATCAAGATGGCCCAGACCGAAATCCAATTGACGCGCAACGCCGCCGGCCGGCTGGTGCTGCGCGATGCCGAAGGGCAGGTGCATGACGGCGTGGTGCCGGTACGCGCCTTTCCCATCTCCGCCGCCGACGAGGGCGTCGCCATCGTCAGCGCCGAGGGGCGCGAGGTGTGCTGGTTCCCGACGCTGGCCGACGTGCCGGACGCGGTGCGGCACCTGGTCGAGGAGGAACTGGGCGCGCGCGACTTCATGCCGCAGATCCTGCGCATCGTCGCCGTCTCCACCTTCGCCACGCCGAGCACCTGGGAGGTCGAGACCGACCGCGGGCCGACCCGCTTCGTGCTGCGCGGCGAGGAGGATATCCGGCGCCTGGCCGGCGGCACGCTGCTGATCTCCGACAGCCACGGCATCCACTATCTGATCCGCGGCACGCAGTCGCTGGACAAGGCCAGCCGCAAGCTGCTGGACCGCTTCCTCTAACCCTGCCTGTCGCCGGTGTAGAGCTGGATCACGCTGGAGAAGTCCAGCGCGCCGCGGCCGGCGCGGCGATTGAGCGAATACAGGTTGCGCGCCAGCTCCCCCAGCGGCACGGTCGCACCGACCGACATCGCCGCCTCGACCGCGAGGCCCAGGTCCTTCAGCATCAGGTCGTTGCCGAAGCCGCCGCTGTAGCCCCGCGACGCCGGAGCGTTCTCGAGCACGCCCGGCCACGGGTTGCATACCTCCGTCGCCCAGCTGCGGCCGGTACTGACGGCCATCATCCGCGACAGCGTCGCCGGATCGAGCCCGTGCGCGGCACCCAGCGCAAGCGCCTCGCCGGTCACCGCCATGATGGCGCCCAGTGCCATGTTGTTGCACAGCTTGGCGACCTGGCCGGCGCCCGAAGCGCCCATGTGGAAGATGTTCTTGCCCATTGCCTCCAGCGCCGGGCGCGCCCGGGCCAGCGCCTCCTCCTTGCCGCCGACGATGAAGGTCAGCGTGCCGGCCGCCGCGCCGGCGGTGCCGCCGGACACGGGCGCGTCGATCATGTCGATGCCTCGCCCCTGCGCCGCTTCCGCGACCTTCTTCGCGGAAGCCGGCGCGATCGTGCTGCAATCGACGATCAGCGTGCCTTGCGCCAGCGCCGGCAGCAGCCCGTCGTCGTCCAGGTAGAGCGATTCCACGTGGCGGCTGTTCGGCAGCATCGAGATCACGATCTGCGCGCCGTCCACCGCTTCGCGGCCGGAGGCGGCAACCGGCACGCCTTCCGCCTTCGCGTGGGCGAGGGCGGATTCGCTCAGGTCGAAGGCGGTGACGGCAAAGCCGGCGCGGTGCAGGTTCAGCGCCATCGGCGCGCCCATGTTGCCAAGTCCGATAAAGCCAATGCGAGTGTTGCTTGTCATCGATGTCTCCTCGATCAGGCCAGGTCCGCCAGCGGATGGGCGCCGTCGCGGGGCGGCGCCAGATGGTCTTCGAGATGGCGCGCGGTGACGGCGTCCAGCGTCGCCGGATTCCACCTCGGTTGCTTGTCCTTGTCGATCAGCAGCGCACGCACGCCCTCCGGGAAGTCGTGGTGCAGGCAGCAGCCCACCGACGCCAGCCATTCCAGACGGAACACGTCCGCGAGCGGCAGGTCGCGCGCACGCTGCTGCATGGCGAAGGCCAGCGCCAGCGAGGTCGGGCTGGCCGCGGCGACCGCCTTGCCCGCCTTCGCCAGCCAGGGGTCGGCGTCTTCCTGCAGCGCCCGCAGTCGCGACACGATGGCCGGCAGATCGTCGCCGCTGCCGATCGATGCGGCGATGCGATGCGCGTGCTCGCGCAGCGGCGAGTCGGGCAATGCCAGTCCCTGGCCCAGGTCGGCGAGCAGGGCATCGAGCCGCTGTCGGTCGGCGTCGGCATCGCCGCTCCAGGCGCTGCGGGCGATCGCCTCCAGCAGCGCGCCGCGCTGTCCAGCATCGACGGCGTGAGTCGCCAGGCCGACGAACAGCGCGTCGGCCGCGTTCAACGACGCGCCGGTCAGGCCAAGATACAGCCCGAGACGTTGCGGCATCCGCGCCAGGATCGCGCTGCCGCCCACGTCCGGATAGAGCCCGATGCCGGTCTCGGGCATCGCCAGCCGCGAGGTCGGCGTCACGACCCGATGCGATGCGCCCGCCAGCAGCCCGATGCCGCCGCCCATCACGATGCCGGTGCCCCAGCACAGCACGGGTTTGGGGTAGCGGTGGATGCGGTAATCCAGCCGGTACTCCCGCGCGAAGAAGTGCGCCGCCTCGCGCGGGACCTCCCCGCGCGGCGTCGAGCGGATCGACTGGTACAGGCCGACGATGTCGCCGCCGGCGCAGAACGCCTTCTCGCCGGTGGCATCGATCACCACGCCCGCAATGCCGGCGTCGCCAGTCCACGCTTCCAATTGCGCATCGATCGCCTCTACCATCGCCAGCGACAGTGCATTCAGGCTTGCCGGCGCGTTCAGCGTGATACGGCCAAAGCGATGCGCGCCGGCCGTCTGCAGCGTGCCGAGCAGCACGGCGCCGGCCGCGGCGCCTGTCTCCTTGTCAGCGCTCATCGGATCGCCTCCGGCGCGTCCTGCTGCAACATGCGACGGGCGACGATCACGCGCATGATCTCGTTGGTGCCCTCCAGGATCTGGTGCACCCGCGCGTCGCGCAGCAGGCGCTCCAGCGGATACTCGCGCAGATAACCATAGCCGCCGTGGATCTGCAGCGCCTCGTTGCAGACCTGGAAGCCGATGTCCGTGGCCAGGCGCTTGGCCATTGCGCAGTAGACCGGCGCTTCCTTATCGTTGGCGTCCAGCTTCGCCGCGGCCAGCCGCACCATCTGCCGCGCCGCCACCAGTTCGGTCGCCATGTCGGCCAGCTTGAACTGCAGCGCCTGGAAGTCGGCCAGCGGACGGCCGAACTGGTGGCGCTCCTGCATGTAGCGCTGCGCGGCGGTCAACGCCCCCTGCGCGGCGCCCACCGAGCAGCTGGCGATATTGATGCGCCCGCCGTCGAGCCCCTTCATCGCGATGCGAAAGCCGCTGCCCGCTTCGCCGAGCAGGTTGCCCGCCGGCACGCGTACATTGTCGAAGCTGATGATGCGAGTGGGCTGGCTGTTCCAGCCCATCTTGACCTCCTTCTTGCCGTAACCGATGCCGGCGCTGTCGGCCGGCACCAGCAGCGCCGAAATGCCACCGGCACCGGCGTCGCCGGTGCGGGCCATCACCACCAGGACGTCGGTCGAACCGGCCCCGGAGATGAACGCCTTGCTGCCGTTCAGCACGAAGGCATCGCCCTCCAGGCGTGCGGAAGTGCGCAGCGAGGCCGCATCCGAACCGGCGCCCGGCTCGGTCAGGCAGTACGAGGCCAGCGCCTTGCCGCTGGCCAGCAGCGGCCCCCACAGCGACGCCAGCTCCGGCGAGCCGAAGGCCGTCACCATCCACGTCGCCATGTTGTGGATCGTCAGGAAGGCGGTGGTGGACGGGCATGCGTTGGCCAGCTCCTCGAACACGAGGGTCGCGTCCAGCCGTGACAGACCCACGCCGCCGTATTCCGCCGTGGTGTAGAGCCCGCAGAACCCCAGCTCGCCGGCCCTCGCGATGGTCTCGCGCGGAAAATGCCGGGTCTCGTCCCATTGCGCCGCGTGCGGCGCCAGCTCGTGCAGCGCGAACTCGCGCGCCGTACGCTGGAACGCGCGCTGATCCTCGCTCAGGTCGAAATCCATCGCCGGTCCCCTTCAGTGCAGCCGGATGGTGGTATTCACTCCCGAGGAAACGTCGTCCTCGAACCAGCGCGAGGTGATCGTCTTGGTCTGCGTGTAGAACAGCACCACCTGCTTGCCATAGGGGCCGAGGTCGCCCAGCTTCGACGCGCGCGAGCCGGTGAAGGAGAACAAGGGCACCGGCACCGGGATCGGTACATTGATGCCGACCTGTCCCACGTCGATCTCCTCCTCGAACTTGCGCGCCGCGGCGCCCGATTGCGTGAACACCGCCGTGCCGTTGCCGTGCGGATTGGCATTGATCACCGCGATGGCCTCGTCCAGCGTGTCGGCGCTGACCACCGACAGCACCGGGCCGAACACCTCCTCGTCGTAGATCGCCATGCCGGGCCGCACGTTGGAGAACACCGTCGGTCCGATGTAATTCCCCTCGGCCATGTCGGGCGGCAGCTCGGGATTGCGGCCATCCAGCTCCAGCCGGGCGCCTTGCTGCACGCCCTGGGCGATCAGCGCTTCGATGCGCGCCTTGGCGTTGCGCGAGATCACCGGCCCCAGGTCCAGATTGTCCTGCCCCGGGCCGAGCTTCAGCGATCGCGCCTTCTCCACAAGGTCCGGCAGCCACTGGTTGGCCTCGCCGACCAGCACCACGACCGAGACCGCCATGCAGCGCTGGCCGGCCGCGCCGAACGACGCCCCCACCAGCGCGTTCAGCGTCTGCTCCTTGTGCGCGTCGGGCAGCACGATGGCGTGGTTCTTCGCGCCCATCATGCACTGCACGCGCTTGCCGGCCTGCGATGCGCGGTGGTACACGTGCGTGCCGACCTTGGTCGAGCCGACGAAGGAAATCGCCTTGATGTCCGGGTGATCGCACAGCGCATTGACGACATCGGCGGCGCCATGCACCACGTTCAGCACGCCCTTCGGGATGCCGGCCTGCAGCGCCAGCTCGACCAGCTGCATCGTCACCATCGGATCCTGCTCCGACGGTTTGAGCACGAAGGTATTGCCACAGGCAATCGCCATCGGGAACATCCACAGCGGAATCATCGCCGGGAAGTTGAACGGCGTGATGCCCGCGCAGACGCCCAGCGGCTGCAGCCGCGTATAGGTATCGACGCCGTTCGCTACGTTGTGCGCCAGCTCGCCCAGCTGGAGATTGCCGATGGCGGCGGCATGCTCCACCACCTCCAGTCCACGGAACACATCGCCCTCCGCGTCGGCGAGCGTCTTGCCCTGCTCGGCGGTCAGCGTGGCCGCCAGCGACTTCATGTTGGCGCGGATCAGCTCCTGGTACTTCAGGAAGATGCGCGCCCGCGTGCCGATCGGCGTCTTGCGCCAGGCAGGAAAGGCGGCCTGTGCTGCCGCCACCGCGGCCGACACTTCCTCGGGCGTGGCCATGGGAACGCGGGCCAGCACCTGCTGGTTCGCAGGATTCACAATATCGCGCCACTCGCTGGTGCGCGACTGCACGAACTCACCCCCGATCAGCAGAGGGATGGTCGGGATGCTGCTGATGTCATTGGACGGCATGGGTGTCTCCTCCCTTGTCTCGACACGACTGGTCAACTCGGTGAAAATCTACCGGGAAACTTCACAGATGCACACAAACCTTTGAAGAAAAAGGGGAAAGCTGTGAAGTCCTTCGCATTCCTTCGTATCCTTTAGTAAAGGTTGTGAAATGGCGAAGTCCAGGAAGATCTTTGTCGGGGCCCGCGTCCGGAGACTGCGCGAGCAACGCGAGCTGAGCCAGCTGGCCCTGGCGGGGCGCCTGTCGCTGTCGCTCAGCTACGTCAGCCAGATCGAGAACAACCAGCGGCCGGTGACGGCAGCGGTGCTGCTCAAGCTGGCGGAGGTGTTCGGTGGCGACGTCGGCCAGTTCTCGGAAGACCAGGATCAGCGCCATCTCGCGGAGCTGGATGCGGCGCTCAAGGACCGCACCGTCTGGGCGGGGAGCGTCCCGCCGGCGACGCTGCAGCGCATGATCGAGCAGGCCCCCGACCTGGTCGAGGCATTCCTCAGCCTCTATACCCGCTATGGCCGGCTGCAGGACGAATATGCGCAGGCCATCGATCGGCTGTATGCGGACGGCGCAGGCACTGGCGCAGGCGGCGCCCCGCGCGGCATCGGCTTCTCCCAGCCGCACGAGGAAGTGCGCGACCATTTCAACCGGCAGAACAACTATCTGGACACGCTCGACGTGCTCGCCGAACAGCTGGCGGGCAGCAAGGGACTGCTGCCCGGTGCACGCAGCGAGCCGCTGCGCCGGCTGCTGCTCGGCGGCTTCGGCATCAGCGTGACGGAGGCCAGCGGCGCCGATGGCTGGCTCCGGCGCTACGATCCCGGCCGCCGGCAGATCGAACTGCGCGTCGGCCTCACCGATGCGCAGCGCGCCTTTCAGCTGGCGACGCAGCTTGCGCTGCTGATGCATCGCGACGTCATCGACGCGGAAATCCGCGCCGCAGGGTTCACCGATCCGCCGACGCAGGAGCTCGCGCGCCAGGGCCTTGCCCACTATTTCGCCGGCGCGGTGCTGTTGCCGTACCGGAGCTTTCTCGACGCCGCCACCCGGCTGCGCTATGACATCGAACTGCTGCAGCAGCAGTTCCAGGTCAGCATCGAAACCGTCTGCCATCGGCTCTCCACCCTGCAGCGGCCCAATGCGCGCGGTGTGCCGTTCTATTTCGTCCGCCTCGATCAGGCCGGCAATATCTCGAAGCGCCAGAGCGCGACGTCGTTCCATTTCGCCCGGCATGGCGGCGCCTGTCCGCTGTGGCACGTGCACGAAGCCTTCGCCCAGCCTGGCCGCATCCTGGCGCAGGTCGCCGAGATGCCCGACGGTATCCGCTACTTCGGCATTGCGCGCACCATCGAGCGTGGGGGAGGGGGCTTTCGCGCCCGCCGCAAGCTGTTCGCCATCGGGCTCGGCTGCGAACTCGCCCATGCCCGCGATCTGGTCTACGCCGACCACATCGATGTCGACCATCCGTCCAACGTCGTGCCGATCGGACCGGGATGCCGGGTCTGCCCGCGGCAGGATTGCGTGCAGCGCGCTTTCCCGCCGGCCGGCAAGGAGATTCTGATCGACAGCAATGCGGAGTCGCTGGTGTCGTATCGGTTTGGGCGCGAATAGACGCGGCGCGGCGGAGCGCGTGACGCGTTACACTCGCCGTACCGCGGTGACTGAAGGAAACTGGGGCGCGCGCGGAAAGCCGATCAGCGTGGCGACCATTGCCGACGCCGTCGGGCTTCCGAAGGACGGCGAACGCTATGCCTGGGTGAGAGCGTATTTCGCCGCGAAGGCACGGCAGTACGCTGGTGCCGGCTATCCTGAAGATGCTGGGGGGTTGCTCCCGACGGAGTCATCGCGCAAGGCGACCTGTTGAACCTCTATCAGACGCTTGTTGGATGCCACCGAAGCGAAGCGCCACCAGAAGGACTGCTCGATGGGTTCCAAGGGGCGCTGACCAGCAGCAAGTGGGCCGCCATGGCCAAGTGTTCGCCCAATAGAGCGCTGCGCGATATCAATAATCTGATGTCGCGAGGTGCGTTGACGAAGATGGAAGGGGGCGGACAAGTACGGCTTATGAGCTGAAGGTCGGGTGCCTGGCCGGTATGTGCAAAGGTTGGGGTTGCACTGTCATTCCTCGTCCTGCGGTGTGGTGGGCGAAGACCCTGCAATTGCTTCGTACAACTGCTTTACCTGAGTGAACAGTGCCGGAAGGTCGCGCTTGATCGTCAGCCAGACGATTCTCAGATCCACCTTGTGATAGGCATGGCAGAGGCGGTTACGCATGGCATACATGACTTGCCACGGAATATCGGCATGCTCCGCAACGAATGCCGGCGCCATGCGCTGGACATTATTGGCTGCTTCCCCAATGATCTCGATGTTGCGAACTACGGCATCCTGAACCATTGGCGTGCGAAGAAAGGACGCCTCGTCCATCCCCGCGGTATAGCCGTCGATACGCTCCAGGGCGTCCAGAATGTGGCCGAGGTAGTCCGGAACCCGCAAGGACTTGTTCATACGGGCACAGTCTCGGCGAGTACGGTGTCGAGGATCTTGTCAGGCAGGGCACCGGGCGTCAGCACGTCGACGGCCACGCCGAGAAGTTGCTCAAGCTCCACCTGAATCCTTGCGATATCCATAAGTGAAGTTTCCGGAGTCGGGTCGATCAGCAGGTCGAGGTCGCTGCCGTCGACGTCAGCGCCATGGACCACCGAGCCGAATACCCGCACATTCGTTGCACGGTGCGCAGCCACGATGCGGCGAATCTCGTTGCGATGAACGTCCAGAGCTGTGGATGGTTTCATGCCGTGGTCCTCGTGGAGGGCAGGAAGCGGTCTGCGTGTCGAGCCATTCTACCCGGCATCATGAGCGTCCGATCACGGGATCTATCGATTGATTTTCCGAGAATCGGTCGTTTTCCAAGCAGGGACGAGAAAAATCCCCGGGGCACGGGGGTAACCCGGGGATTTTCGAGTTCAGCAAAGAATGGCGGACGTGAATGTGGTGAAGCCGGCGGGAAAAGGAGCGGCTCCACCATATTACTCTAACCCCTTGACTCTCTTGGTCGCACTGGTGAGGTGCTGCGTCCTGCTGTGTCCCATGTGGGATACCTGTTCGGGGTCAAGTTCAACAGCATGGCGGGACATGGGGCCGTGTGAGGTTGGTGTGGATTCGATTGATCGATAGGGAATCGAACCGAGTCCCTCTTCCCTCTAAGCGGCTACGTATAAGGAATCCCGTTTGAAAGCCGGCCCCACTACACAAGCATGGGGTAAAGGTTTTCGTTTTATCTCTAAGGGGTAGCCTCTTTTCTGTGGTGCGGTCGAGGAATTGAACCGACTTGGGGCGAAGACGCCCAAGGGCGGGGAGTGGTACCGTGGGCAGAGCGGATGATGGCGCGGCTGACTCCGCGTTTAGACTAGCCGCGTGGGTCAGCGATCAAGCGTGCCTGCTGCCCGTATAGCACCAGCACCCGCTGACCCACAGTCAGGGGTGGAGAAGCACCTTGCACGACTGTCATCAGATTGCCGTTCTCGGTCTGCACTACGTATTCTGCGCCCGTTTGCTGGGTTACCCCCTGCTCAATGGCTGCAGCGGCAAGGCCACCGATAAGCGCTCCACCGACGGCACCGATCACATTAGCCCGTGCACCGCCGCCGATTGCGGAACCAGCCGCGCCGCCAGCGATTACCCCGGCGGCGGTGCCTGGACCAGATGCGCCTTGGATATTCACTTGGCGGGCACTGATGATGATTCCTGCGATTGACCGATTAACTTGGCCGACTGCACCAACTGAGTAGCTGTCCGGGGAAACGTTATATGCGCAGCCGCCCACTAAGACAGAGAGCATGAATGTTAATACAATGATGCGTCTCATTTTGATGCCGTTTTAGTGGGGAACATCGGTCTGCTTGCGTCGACGGTATCGAGCGATTGAAGGAACTGTGAAATGTTGTTTTGCACAGCCCGATTAATCGATTCACGAGCACGAGTGACTCCCATGAACGCATAGTCCCAAGGCACTGTCCCACTGGAGTCAATGGTCTGGGTATAAAGAATGTCACCGTTCTTTCGGTTAATCAGTTCATACTTGGCGGCGGTTGTTGTGGTCATAGACGCGCCGGCGGCTGGAGGCTCCATCTTGAGAATCTTGACCGACAAGTTGACCTTGGTGCTGCTGTCATCCTGGAAGATGGACATTCTGTTCAAGGCATCTTGAAGGGCCGTCTGCCATAGCTGCGGCACCAAGCCCTCCATACCGGCGGGCATGTCGCCCGTCTTTTCATCCGGCCGCGCCAGCGTCACGGTCATCGAGCGCACTTCCGCGTCAATCTTTTTCTGGCTGTATCCAACGTTTGGAGGAACAAAGTTCAAGGGAGGGGCCGACGCACATCCCACAAGGATTGCTGCGCTTACACCTACGATGGTGAGCTTCAGGATACGAGCGTTCATGTTTGGTTAAGTGCTTGCTCAAAATCACTATCCTAAAGCTTCAATGGAGTCTCGGGATTCCCTCTTGTGTGGGGTTGCCCGGCCAATTGCTCCTGAGGACGCATCTTCGTGTTCACCGTTATGTCTTGAATTAGGGGATGAGAGCAAGTATGTCTTTCGGCAAAGAAATACGATCGGCCGTCTCGTGCAATACTGTGGCATTCGTGTCGTGAAAATAGACCTTGCTGACGATTCTAACAGTCTTGTGGCCCACGATCCTCGCCAGCGATGGTTTCTGTGGCTCCGGTATTCATTGCGTCGGTAATAAACCGGTGGCGAAATGAGTGGAGAACGGTTTCCGGATCAGTAACGCCACATCGGTCGCTGTAGCGGCCGAACCATTTTGAGGCGGCTGTTCCATATCCGTCCCTGCCGGGCTTAAGCTCCGGGAATAGTCGTGATTCTCCGGCGGAGCGCAAGCCCTCAACGTGCCGAAGCAAACCGGGGTCGATTAACGTTCAAATGCAACGGCACCACGCACGGAGCATTGGCATTCTTGGTCCGCTGGCCTTCCTCTTCGTCCAGCATGCTGGTGCATGGCACGCCGTCGATGGACGCTATGTCGTTCAGGGAGAGTTGGTAGAGCTAGCTGATGCGCGCCCCGGTCAGGAGCGCCATCGGCATCAGCCAGTAGGCGAAGGAGTGTTTGAAGCGCTTCTGCTGGTACTCCGGCGACGAAAAGGGGCGACTAACTCCTAGTGTCTTGTGTATGTGTCGCCGCTTGATCGTTTGCTCATCCTTGATGGTCAGGGCTTCAGAGGGATTGCGGTGATGCCGTATCTTTCCTGCTAGATGCGCCACTTGAACGTCGTGCTGACGCGCTCGACACTCGATTGATGGTCGCCGATGCTCTCGGCTCCTGTCCCAGTGCGGCGATCTCAGCCAGCCTCATCCCGGCGTATTGCTTGTGCTGGCGTGCGCGATGCCCTCCTGCGTGCGCTTGAAGAGCTCGTCATCGAGTCGGCTGTTGGCTTTTTCCTTCTGCTCCCGCCTGATGGCCTTGAGGTGCTCGATTTCGATCCGGTATGAGAGTGGGTGGTGCTGGCCATGTGTGGTCGGAGTGTGCCGAACACCTGCGCGAACATGGCCGCGAGCCGGCGAGGTGCGCGGCCGCTTCCCGGACGCTGGCGGTGTCCAGGCTGCGATAAGCCTCTTTGACCGGGAATAGTGACCGGAGGCCATCCGGTATGCGCTGGCGGAAGTAGAGGATACCGTATCGGTTTCCGTGCCGGCGCGCGGGTGGTTCGATGGACGTGCCAAGCCCGGTGTGAGGTAGTCATGTGGGACACCTCACCAAAAACTGGCACTCCAAATAGAAACCGCCTGACGAATCAGGCGGTTGAAGTGTGCTGGTGGAGCCGGCGGGAATCGAACCCGCGTCCGCAAGCCCTCCACAGAGAGTTCTACATACTTAGTTCAGTCATTTAATTTAACCGGCGCATCGCGGACGAACACGCTCTACGACGGCGAGTCACTTTGGTTTTCGTCCCCGATGTCGTGACACCTTCGGGGCTTATCTGACGTAAATGACCTCGCTGGTTCTTGCGAACCCTAGCCCGTCAGCGAGCCAGTGCGAGGACGGCGGCCCTTAGGCTGCCAGTGCGTAACGTTCGTCGTTAGCAGTTATTGCGTTCCCATTGATTTACGAGGTGACGGGTCCTCGGTATGCCCTCTACTGCTTTGTAACCCACGTCGAAACCAGGTCGGCCCCGGTACGAAGGAATCGTATTGTACTGGCTTTGATGCAAGGTGTGTGCCCGAGTTCCCGAATCTTTTCTCGTGCACGATACGGCACTATTTCGCCGTGACAGGAGCGAGCAGCAACGGAAGCAGCTCCGATGCGTGACGCACGAGATAGGTGCCCTCCCACGCCTCCGGCGGCGGCCCTTCGCCACAGTAGCCGTAGGCGGCGGTAATGGTGGTCATGCCCGCCGCCTTGCCCGCCTGGATATCTCGCAGATCGTCGCCGACATAGGCGCAGCGCGCCGGATCGACGCCGCAGAGTTCGGCTGCATGAAGCAGCGGGGCCGGGTGCGGCTTGGGATGAGACGCGGTGTCGCCGCTGACCACGGCAGCCGCGCGCGGCGCCAGGCCGATCGCCTCGACCAGCGGTACCGTGAAGCGGGCGATCTTGTTGGTGACGATGCCCCAGGGCAGGCCAGCTTGCTCCAGGCCACGCAGCACCTCTTCCATGCCATCGAACAACCGGGTATGGGCTGCGATATCCGCTTCGTAGTAGTTGAGGAAGGCGTCACGCAGGGCAGGGAAGTCCGGATCGTCCGGCGTCTTGCCGAAGGCAGCCCCGATCAACCCGCGGGCGCCGTGCGACGCGACCGGGCGCAGCAGTTCGTAGGCGACCGGCGCCCGGCCATGGTCGGCCACCACCCGGTTGGCTGCCGCGGCCAGATCGGGGGCGGTGTCCGCCAGCGTGCCATCGAGGTCGAAGAAGACGGCGTCGAAAGTCGGCATGTCAGGCATTGCGGCGGAAGGCCATCATGTAGTTGACGTCGGTGTCGTCGCTCAGCTCGTAGACCTGCGCGAGCGGGCGGTAGACCAGTCCCTTCATCTGCAGCAGGTCCAGGCCCGCCTGGCGGCCAAAGCGTGCCATCTCCGCCGGTTGCAGGAACTTCTCGTAGTCATGCGTGCCGCGCGGCAGCATGTTCATCACGTACTCCGCACCGATCACGGCCAGCAGGTAGGCCTTCAGGTTGCGGTTGATGGTGGAGAAGAACACGTGGCCACCGGGGCGGACCAGCGTGGCACAGGCACGCACGACCGAAGCCGGGTCCGGCACGTGCTCCAGCATTTCCATGCAGGTGACCACGTCGACGCTGGCCGGCATGCGCTCGGCCAGCGTTTCGACCGGGATCTCCTCGTAGGTGACCACCACGCCGGAATCCAGGCTGTGCAGGTCCGCGACCTTCAGCGCCTTGCGCGACAGGTCGATGCCGCGCACCGTGGCGCCCAGCCTGGCCATGCTTTCGGACAGGATGCCACCGCCGCACCCGACATCGACGACCTGCTTGCCGCTCAGATGCGCGATGCCGTCGATCCAGCCCAGACGCAGCGGATTGATGTCATGCAGCGGCTTGAATTCGCTGTTGGGGTCCCACCAGCGGTGCGCCATCTCGCTGAATTTGTCGATTTCCTTCAGATCGGCATTGCGGGGCAACTGGCGCGTCTCGACGGTAGGGTGAGCCATATGGAATCGGGAGAGGGAAGACGGAGAGGTTGGTATCCGGCGCCATGGCCGACGGCACGTTGGGCGGCGGAGTACGGGAATTGCCCAACTCTACCAAAAAAATGCAGGCGAAAAAAAAGCCCAGCTTGCGCTGGGCTTCTTCCGCATCGGAACAGGTCCGATTAGCGTGCGCTGCGGGTGCCGACGACTTCGACTTCCACGCGGCGGTTCGGCTGCTGGCAGGCGATCTGTGCCGAGCGGTTGCCCTTGCACGACTTCGGATCGACCTTCAGCTGACGCTCGCCCTTGCCTTCGGTGTAGACGCGGTTGGCTTCGACGCCCTTGCTCACCAGATAGGCCTTGACGGCTTCGGCGCGGCGGATCGACAGGCGATCGTTGTAGCGATCGGTGCCGAACGAGTCGGTGTGACCCACTGCGATGATGACTTCCAGAGTGATGCCCGACAGCTTCGACACCAGGTCGTCCAGCTTCGCGCGACCTTCCGGCTTCAGCACAGCCTTGTCGAAGTCGAACAGCGTGTCGGCGGCGAAGGTAACCTTCTCGCTCGAAACGACCGGAGCAGCCGGCTTGGCCGGTGCGGGTGCCGGAGCGGCGGCCGGTGCCAGGGCGCCGTCGCACTGGGCGTTGGCGGTGGCCGGAGTCCAGGAGCTATCGCGCCAGCAGAGCTCGTTCGTGCCATTCTTCCACACGTACTCGCTCGTACCGTTACCCCAGTTATCGTTCACGGCCTTCTTTTCATAAGGAACCGACGACGATTGGGCTTGAGCGGATGCGGCCATTACTGCGGTAGCTGCAACGAGCGCGAGCTTGGCAAATTTTTTCATATTTCTCCTCTCAGGATGAGATCACCGCAGGGTTACTGCGAGCAAATGGACGAAAACAAGTCATACATTCTTCGGAGTATAACCTTCCTCGAGTGGAGAATGCTCCACTTCGAACAATGTCTGGCTCTTCGCTGGGGAATTGTGCCACAAGGCTCGTTTCCTAAGAAGTAAATATATTCGATTCAATCCATGGGTTTGGGGGCTGTGGTGTTTGTGCAACACGGACCTTGCGGCGCCCGCAAACCCTTGTCGCAGCTTGGCTGGCGGGCTTCGCTCCGGGCCGGGCGGCTGCTTCCGGCGGCGGTCCGGACGCCGCGGGAAGGGGTTGCGGCGCGTGTTAGAATGCCATGTTGCCCGCTGCCCCGGCCGCCTCCCTGCGCCGGGTCAAACGCGGGCGTTTCAACCGCATACGCCACGCCGCAATGGATCAATTCGCAAAAGAAACCCTTCCGGTCTCCCTAGAAGAGGAAATGCGCCGCTCCTATCTCGATTACGCCATGAGCGTGATCGTCGGGCGCGCGCTTCCCGACGTGCGGGACGGCCTGAAGCCGGTTCACCGGCGTGTGCTGTTCGCAATGCACGAGCTGAACAACGACTGGAACCGGCCTTACAAGAAGTCGGCCCGTATTGTCGGCGACGTCATTGGTAAATATCACCCGCACGGCGACACCGCGGTGTACGACACCATTGTCCGCATGGCGCAGGACTTTTCGCTGCGCTACATGCTGGTGGACGGCCAGGGCAATTTCGGCTCGGTCGACGGCGACAACGCCGCGGCGATGCGTTATACGGAAATCCGGCTGTCCAAGATAGCGCATGAAATGCTGTTGGACATCGATAAGGAAACCGTCGATTTCATTCCGAACTACGACGGTTCCGAAAACGAGCCGCACATTCTGCCGGCGCGTATTCCGAATCTGCTGATCAACGGCTCCTCGGGCATTGCGGTCGGCATGGCGACCAATATCCCGCCGCATAACCTGAATGAAGTCGTCGACGGCTGCCTGCACCTGCTGCGCAACCCGCAGGCGACCGTGGACGAGCTGATCGAGCTGATCCCGGCGCCCGATTTCCCCACCGCCGGCATTATCTATGGCATCCAGGGCGTGCGCGAAGGCTACCGCACCGGGCGGGGGCGGGTGGTGATGCGAGCACGCACGCACTTCGAGGATATCGACCGCGGCCAGCGCCAGGCGATCATCATCGACGAGCTGCCGTACCAGGTGAACAAGCGCACCCTGCTGGAGCGGATCGCCGAGCTGGTGACGGAGAAGAAGGTCGAGGGCATTTCGGACATCCGCGACGAG
Organism: Cupriavidus sp. AU9028; assembly: GCF_019795295.1. Taxonomy (GTDB): domain Bacteria; phylum Pseudomonadota; class Gammaproteobacteria; order Burkholderiales; family Burkholderiaceae; genus Cupriavidus. The sequence continues at coordinate 247,183 of NZ_JAIMCG010000001.1, forward strand.
TCCGACAAGTCGGGCATGCGCGTGGTGATCGAGCTCAAGCGCAACGAGGTGCCCGAGGTCGTCCTCAACAACCTATATAAGAACACCCAGCTGCAGGACACCTTCGGCATGAACATGGTGGCGCTGGTCGACGGCCAGCCGCGCCTGCTGAACCTGCGTCAGATGCTGGAGTGCTTCCTGTCGCACCGGCGCGAGGTGGTGACCCGTCGCACCGTGTACGAACTGCGCAAGGCACGGGAGCGCGGCCATGTGCTGGAAGGCCTGGCGGTGGCGCTGGCCAACATCGACGAGTTCATCGCCATCATCAAGGCGGCGCCGACGCCGCCGGTGGCCAAGCAGGAACTGATGGCCAAGGCGTGGGACTCCTCCGTGGTGCGCGAAATGCTGGCGCGGGCGGAAAGCGAAGCGCCGGGCGGCCGCGCCGCGTACCGGCCCGACGGCCTGCCGGCGGTGTTCGGCATGCAAGCGGACGGCCTGTACCGCCTGTCCGATTCGCAGGCGGGCGAAATCCTGCAGATGCGCCTGCAGCGCCTGACCGGCCTGGAGCAGGACAAGATCGTCCAGGAGTATCGCGAGATCATGGACACGATCAGCGACCTGCTCGACATCCTCGCCCGTCCGGAGCGGATCACCTCCATCATCACCGACGAACTGACGGCGATTCGCGCCGAGTTCGGCGATGACCGCCGCTCGCAGATCGAGCTGAACGCGACCGAACTCGATACCGAGGACCTGATTACCCCGCAGGACATGGTGGTGACGCTGTCGCACAGCGGCTATATGAAGAGCCAGCCGATCTCCGAATACCGGGCGCAGAAGCGCGGCGGCCGCGGCAAGCAGGCGATGGCGACCAAGGAAGACGACTGGATCGATACGCTGTTCGTCGCCAATACGCACGACTACATCCTGTGCTTCTCCAACCGCGGCCGGCTGTACTGGCTGAAGGTGTACGAGGTGCCGCAGGGCTCCCGTGCCTCGCGCGGACGCCCGATCGTCAATATGTTCCCGCTGCAGGACGGCGAGAAGATCACGGTGATCCTGCCGGTGCGCCAGTTCGACGCCGAGCACTATATCTTCATGGCGACCGCGCGCGGCACGGTCAAGAAGACCGCGCTGACCGAGTTCTCGAACCCGCGCAAGGCCGGCATCATCGCGGTCGACCTCGACGAGGGCGACTACCTGATCGGTGCCGCGGTGACCGACGGCAAGCACGACGTGATGCTGTTCTCCGACGCCGGCAAGGCGGTGCGCTTCGACGAGAACGATGTGCGGCCGATGGGCCGGCAGGCGCGCGGCGTGCGGGGCATGAACCTGGACGACGGCCAGACCGTGATCGCCATGCTGGTGGCGCCGCCGGAGAACGCCGAGGAGGCGACGCCGGTGGGCAGCGTGCTGACGGCGACCGAGAACGGCTATGGCAAGCGCACGCCGATCTCCGAATACACTCGACATGGCCGTGGCACGAAGGGCATGATCGCGATCCAGACGACCGAGCGTAACGGCCGCGTGGTCGCCGCGGCGCTGGTGGCGCCCGAGCACGAGATCATGCTGATCACCACCGGCGGCGTGCTGATCCGCACCCGCGTATCCGAAATCCGCGAGATGGGTCGCGCCACCCAGGGCGTCACGCTGATCAGCGTCGGCGAGGGCACCAGGCTGTCGGGCCTGCAGCGCATCGTCGAAAGCGATGCGGACAACGGTGCCGACGTGCCGGCGGACGAAGACGACGAGGCAGAGGACGGCGGTCCGGCCGACGGCAATGCAGCCGACGGTACGGCAGGCACGGAATCGTAATCAGTTGCAACATTGGCTGGCGAACCGGAACTAGGATTACGGCTGCCGGACTAAAAACGGACGAATTCATAGGGAGTCATAATGCGTCAAACCCAACGTATCGCTGTTCTCGCTGCCTTTGTTCCGGCCATGATGGTCGCACATCACGCACAGGCGCAGGACGCGGACAAGACCGCTGCCATCAAGGAGCTGCTGACCGTGATGCAGGCGGAACAGGCCGTCAAGGGCCAGGCCGAGAACTGGCAGGCGGGCGCGAAGCAGGAAGCGCCGCTGGTGCTGGAGCAGGTGCTGGTCGAGAACAAGACGCTGAGCGACAAGCAGAAGCAGGATGCGGTCGAGAAGCTGAAGAAGAATGGTGCCGTGCAGCGTGTGGTCGACAACGCCGGCAAGCAGTTCGCCACCGATGCCTTCCGCAAGGACGCGCTGCAGGCGCACTACGACGCCTTCGGCAAGTACTACAGCGCGCAGGAAATCCGCGACCTGACCACCTTCCTGAAGTCGCCGACCGGCCAGAAGTTCATGGCCAACCAGGGCAAGGCCACGCAGGAAATCTGGGGCTCGATGATGCAGAAGTACGGCCCGCAGGTTGGCAAGTCGATGCGCGACGCCGCTGAAAAGGAAGTGACCGCGGCAGCCAAGTAACGGCTCCGCTGCAGGCCGGACGCGCCGACGGCGAGCCCGGCCTTGCGCGCAATCTCGCGCCGCTTTGAGTAATAATGGCTGCCTGGTCCACCTGGCAGCCATTTTTCTTTGCCCTCCATGAACGATCCCCAGCCCAACGCCCTTGCCGCCATGCTGCAGCGCAGTGCAGCCGAACGTGTCTTCAATTTCTCCGCCGGACCCGCGGCCTTGCCGACCGAGGTACTGCAGCAGGCTGCCGAGGAGATGCTGTCCTGGCGGGGCACCGGGGTGTCGGTGATGGAGATGAGTCACCGCAGCAAGGAGTTCGAGAGCATCCACCAGCAGGCCCTGGCCGACTTGCGCGAATTGCTGGCGGTGCCGGACAACTACCGGATCCTGTTCCTGCAGGGTGGGGCGATCGGCGAGAACGCGATCGTGCCGCTGAACCTGATGGGCCGGCTGGATCCGCAGCAGCCGAAGGCCGATTTCGTCATTACCGGCTCATGGTCGGTGAAGACGGAGCAGGAAGGCCGCCGCTACGGGCAGACGCATATCGCTGCCGACGGCAAGGCCGGGCGTTACCTGTCCATTCCGGACGCGGCGTACTGGAACCTGTCGGACGATGCGGCCTACGTGCATCTGTGCACCAACGAGACCATCGGCGGCGTGGAGTTCCAGCAGGTGCCGGAGATCGGCCAGCGCGCGGGCCGCGTGGTGGTCGCCGATGCGTCGAGCCATATCCTGTCGCGCCCGGTCGACTGGAGCCGCATCCAGGTGCTGTATGCCGGCGCGCAGAAGAATATCGGTCCGGCCGGGGTCACCATCGTGATCGTGCGCGAGGACCTGCTGGGCCACGCCCACCCGCTGTGCCCGTCGGCATTCAACTGGCGCGTCGTCAACGAGCACAACTCGATGTTCAACACGCCGCCGACCTACACCATCTATATCGCGGGGCTGGTGTTCCAGTGGCTCAAGCGCCAGGGCGGTATCGACGGCATCGAGCAGCGCAATATCGCCAAGGCGAAGGCGCTATACGATTACCTGGACCAGAGCGCGTTCTATCGCAACGAGGTCGATCCGTCGTGCCGTTCGCGCATGAACGTGCCGTTCTTCCTGGCCGACGAATCGCGCAACGAGGCTTTCCTCGCCGGCGCACGCGCCAACGGCCTGCTCCAGCTCAAGGGCCACAAGTCGGTTGGCGGCATGCGGGCGAGCATCTATAACGCCATGCCGTTGGACGGCGTCAGTGCGCTGATCGAATACATGCGCGAATTCGAGCGCAACGCGGCCTGAGTCGGCAGATTCGCGCGTTGGCTATCGTTGGTTTTGCGCGCCGCTGCCGCAGGCGGAGCGCGCAAGCGGGTTTGACATCATGACACCAGAAGAGAAGAACGCGCCGGTCGCCATCCAGGGCGACCAGGCGCAGGAAGCCGCGCTGTCGGCGGAACTCGCGCCGCTGCGCGAGCAGATCGATGCGGTCGACCGCCAATTGCTGGCGATGCTGAACCGCCGTGCCCAGCTGGCGCTGGACGTCGGCGAGGTCAAGAAGCGCTTCGGCGCACCGGTGTTCCGGCCCGAGCGCGAATTGCAGGTCATTCGCAAGGTGCAGGCGGGCAATGCGGGTCCGCTGCTGGACGAGAGCGTGGCCGCGATCTGGCGCGAGGTGATGTCGGCCTGCCGGGGGCTGGAAAAGCCGCTGGAGGTCGCCTTCCTCGGGCCGGCCGGCACCTTCTCCGAGCAGGCGCTGTACGCGCATTTCGGTCATGAAGTCTCGGGCGTGCCGTGCCCGAGCATCGACGAGGTGTTCCGCGCGGTGGAGGCCGGGACCGTCGAGTACGGCGTGGTCCCGGTCGAGAACTCGACCGAAGGCGCGGTCTCGCGCACGCTGGACCTGTTCCTGCAGACTTCGCTGAAGATCAGCGGCGAGATTGCGCTGAAGGTGCACCACAACCTGATGGCATCGACGCCGGACCTGCAGGGCGTCACCGTGGTGCGCGCGCATCCTCAGGCGCTGGCGCAGTGCCAGCACTGGCTGACCGCCAACTACCCGCATCTGGAGCGCCAGCCGGTATCCAGCAATGCGGAGGCGGCGCGGATGGCCAGCGAAGACCCGACCGTGGCGGCCATTGCCGGGGAAACCGCCGCCAACCGCTACCACCTGCATATCGTTCGCTCGCATATCCAGGACGATCCGCACAACCGCACCCGCTTCGCGGTGATCGGGCGGTACGAGACCGAGCCCTCGGGCAGCGACCAGACCTCGCTGATCCTGTCGGTGCCGAACAAGGCCGGCGCGGTCTACCAGCTGCTGGCACCGCTGGCCGACAACGGCGTGTCGATGTGCCGTTTCGAATCCCGCCCGGCCCGCAGCGGCGCCTGGGAGTACTACTTCTATGTGGACGTGGAAGGCCACCAGCAGGACCCGGCCGTGGAGCGGGCCCTGCGCGAACTGCGCGTGAATGCGGCCTTCTTCAAGGTGCTCGGCTCCTACCCGTCCAGCCGCTGAGGCAACCGCGCACGTCGCCCGCGTCCGGGCGGCGTGCGCCGGCCCTTCAGACCTGCCAAAGGCATGGCGCCGCGAGCGAGCGGCTACAATGCCGGTTTTGCCACGCGCCGCCAGGCGCCCGCCCTTTTTGTTCGCTGCCGTGCCTGCCGACGTGTCCTCCTTCCATCTTCCCCGTGTCGTTATCGTCGGTGTTGGCCTGATCGGCGGCTCCCTTGCGCTCGCGCTCAAGCGCGCCGGCGTGGTCGGCGAAGTGATCGGCGTGGGACGCTCGGCGTCGTCGCTGGAGCGCGCCATCGAACTGGGCGTGATCGATCGCGCCGCGCCGCTGGCCGAGGCGGCGCAAGGGGCCAGCGTCATCGTGCTGTGCGCGCCGGTCGCGCAGACCTTCGGCCTGCTGCACGCGCTGGAGCCGCATCTGGAGGCCAGCACCATCGTCACCGATGCTGGCAGCACCAAGGGCGACGTGATTGTCGCGGCGAAGACGGCGCTGGGCGACAAGGCGGCGCAATTCGTGCCGGCGCACCCGATCGCAGGACGCGAGTTGAGCGGCGTCGATGCGGCGCTGGCCGATCTCTATCGTGGCCGGCAGGTGGTGCTGTGCCCGCTGCAGGAGAACAGCCGCGCGGACGTCGCTACCGTCCGGGCGATGTGGGAGGTCGCTGGCGGCAAGTGCGAGATCCTGTCCGCGGTCCAGCACGATGCGGTGTTCGCGGCGGTCAGCCATCTGCCCCACCTGCTGTCGTATGCGCTGGTGGCCCAGATCGCCAATGCCGAGGACGCGGCGCTAAAGCTGTCCTGCGCCGGCGGCGGCTTCCGCGATTTCACCCGGATCGCCGGCTCCTCGCCCGAGATGTGGCGCGACATCTGTGTCGCCAACCGGACCGCATTGCTGCGCGAACTCGATACCTACCAGTCGATCCTCGGGCACCTGCGCGCTCGCATCGAGGCGGGCGACGGCGATGCGTTGCAACGTGTCTTCACCCGCGCCAGCGAAGTGCGCCTGCAGTGGGGCGCAGACCGCGCCGCCGCCGACAACGTCGAGCCGTAGGCGCGGCGGATCTTCCGCTGTCCTGGCCCGCTCGCCGCTGCCCCAACTCATACACCCGATCTGCGCCGCACTATGGAACATCTGACCCTCGGTCCCCTGACCCGTGCCGCCGGCACGGTCCGCCTGCCCGGCTCCAAGAGCATCTCCAACCGCGTACTGCTGCTGGCGGCGCTGGCCGACGGCCAGACTCGGGTGCGCGATCTGCTGGACTCGGACGATACCCGCGTGATGCTCGAAGCGCTGCGCGTACTGGGGGTCGAATGGCGGCGCGACGGCCAGGACCACGTGGTCACCGGCAGCCGCGGTAATTTCCCGGTCAAGGCGGCGGAGCTCTTCATGGGCAATGCCGGTACGGCGATCCGTCCCCTGACGGCGGCGCTGGCGCTGCAGGGCGGCCAGTACCGGCTCTCCGGCGTGCCCCGGATGCACGAGCGGCCGATCGGCGATCTGGTCGATGGCTTGCGCCCGGTCGGTGCCCAGCTGGACTATCTGGGCAATGAGGGCTATCCGCCGCTGGCGATCGGCACAGGGCAGATCCGCATCGACGCGCCGATCCGCGTGCGCGGCGACGTGTCGAGCCAGTTCCTGACGGCGCTGCTGATGGCGCTGCCGCTGACGCGGACCGCCTCGGGGAAGATCGAGATCGAGGTGGTCGGGGAGTTGATCTCCCGGCCATATATCGAGATCACGCTGAATCTGCTCGAACGCTTCGGCGTCGAGGTGCAGCGGGACGGCTGGTCCCGCTTCGTGCTGCCGGCCGGCGCGCAGTATCGCTCGCCGGGTGAGATCTATGTCGAAGGTGACGCCTCGTCCGCTTCGTATTTCCTCGCGGCGGGCGCGATTGGCGGCGGGCCCGTGCGGGTAGAGGGAGTCGGCATGGCCAGCATCCAGGGCGATGTGCGCTTTGCCGATGCACTGAACCGGATGGGCGCCAACGTGATGGCGGGCTCGAACTGGATCGAAGTACGCGGGTGCGAGTCCGACGACGGCCGGCTGCGCGGGATCGAGCTGGACTGCAATGCCATTCCCGACGCGGCGATGACGCTCGCGGTGGCGGCGCTGTTCGCCCAGGGCGCCACCACGCTGACCAATATCGGCAGCTGGCGCGTCAAGGAAACCGACCGGATCGAGGCCATGGCGACCGAGCTGCGCAAGCTGGGCGCGCAAGTGGAGGCGGGTCCGGACTTTCTGCGCGTGACGCCGCCGGCCGAATGGAAGACCCCGGCAGGCGGAATTGACACCTATGATGATCACCGGGTGGCGATGTGTTTCTCGCTGGCCGCATTTGGGCCGCTGCCCGTGCGGATCAACGATCCCGGCTGCGTCGCCAAGACGTTTCCGGAGTATTTCGCGGCCTTTGGCAGCGTCGCCTCCTGAAGGAGTGCCCAGGCCCTTCTTCAGTGGGCGTGGGCGAAGGCGGGCGCCGCGGAGCCGGATTCGTCCCGGCCTTGGGCCTTGCTGCGCTGGCGGCGTTCCCAGTAGCGGTCGAAGAAGTAGTGGGCGACAGTATTGACCGCTGGCTCGATGAAGGTCACGGCACCGCTGATGGCAAGGTTTCCTGTCAGCGCATAGGTCACGCTGAACGCGATGCCAAGGTGCATGACGCCGAACGATAACGTTTTTGCCATGATGGATTGCCTCGATTTGGGGGGAAGCGGCAGGAACGGAAAGACGTGCCGCCGGTTGAACCATGGATCGAATGATAATGGTTCTCATTTTCCGGCGGAAATTGATCGTTTCTTTTGTTTTGATAAGTAATGACTATTGCGGAAGTCGTCACCATCGATGGACCCACCGCCTCGGGCAAGGGCACCGTCGCCCACAAGGTCGCTGACGCGCTGGGCTATCACCTGCTCGACAGCGGCTCGCTCTACCGCCTGGTGGCCCTGGCCAGCGAGAGGGCCGGCGTGGACATCGCCGATGTCGAGACGCTTACCGATGTGGCGGCGAAACTGGACGTAAAGTTCGGCCCGGACCGGGTCTGGCTGTGCGGGGAAGAGGTCAGCCTGGCGATCCGCGCCGAGGCGATCGGCAATCGGGCCTCGGCGCTGGCGGTCCACCAGCCGGTCCGGGACGCGCTCACGCAACTGCAACGCAACTTCCGCAAGCTGCCGGGACTCGTTGCCGACGGGCGGGATATGGGGACGGTGATCTTTCCCGATGCGCGGCTGAAGGTGTTCCTGACCGCAAGCGTCGAGGCGCGCGCCCGCAGGCGGTATAAACAATTGATTGATAAGGGAATTTCTGCTAGTATCGAAGACCTTTTGCGAGACCTTGAAGCGCGCGACCTGCGGGACCGATCCCGCGCCGCGGCGCCTCTTCGGCCCGCAGAGGATGCGCGGCTGCTCGATACCTCCGACATGACGGTGGAGCAGGCAGTGGCGCAAGTGCTGGCGTGGCACCGGGAACTGGGCGCCATGCCCGGCGGTCGCTGACCGCTGGTGTCCGCAGCAAGAGGGCCGGAAACGGCTGCCGGCATGGCCCGGCGACGTCTTCCGGCGATGTCCAACCCCTAACCCCGCTGTCCCTGGCAAACTGAGCGCGATGGTCGCGCCGGCCCGTACAGCGGCTTGTGAACCTACTTATGTCCGACCTGCAAAACAACGAATCCTTTGCCGCACTATTCGAGGAATCGATCGCCCGCTCCAATATGAAGGCTGGCGAAGTGATTTCCGCTGAAGTGGTGCGGATCGACCACAACTTCGTGGTCGTCAACGCTGGCCTGAAGTCCGAAGCCTTCGTGCCGGTGGAGGAGTTCCTGAACGACCAGGGCGAACTCGAAGTGCAGGCGGGCGACTATGTTTCCGTCGCCATCGACGCGCTCGAGAACGGCTATGGCGACACCATCCTGTCCCGCGACAAGGCCAAGCGCCTGGCATCGTGGCTGAATCTCGAGAAGGCGCTGGAAGAAGGCGAAATCATCTCGGGTACCGTGACCGGCAAGGTCAAGGGCGGCCTGACGGTGATGGTCAACGGCATCCGCGCGTTCCTGCCGGGCTCGCTGGTCGACGTGCGTCCGATCAAGGACACCACGCCGTACGAAGGCAAGACCCTGGAATTCAAGGTCATCAAGCTGGACCGCAAGCGCAACAACGTTGTGCTGTCGCGCCGCGCCGTGGTCGAAGCGACCCTGGGCGAAGAGCGCCAGAAGCTGATGGAAACCCTGAAGGAAGGCGCCATCGTCAACGGTATCGTCAAGAACATCACCGACTACGGCGCGTTCGTGGATCTGGGTGGCATCGACGGCCTGCTGCACATCACCGACCTGGCATGGCGTCGCGTGCGTCATCCGAGCGAAGTGCTGTCGGTTGGCCAGGAAATCACCGCCAAGATCCTCAAGTTCGACCAGGAAAAGAACCGCGTCTCGCTGGGCGTCAAGCAGCTGGGCGAAGATCCGTGGATCGGCATCTCGCGCCGCTACCCGCAAGGCACCCGCCTGTTCGGCAAGGTGACCAACCTGACCGACTACGGCGCGTTCGTCGAGATCGAGCCGGGCATCGAAGGTCTGGTGCACGTGTCGGAAATGGACTGGACCAACAAGAACGTTGCGCCGTCCAAGGTTGTCCAGCTGGGCGACGAAGTCGAAGTCATGGTGCTGGATATCGACGAAGACAAGCGTCGTATCAGCCTGGGCATGAAGCAGTGCAAGGCCAATCCGTGGGACGACTTCAGCCGCAACTACAAGAAGGGCGACACCCTGAGCGGCCAGATCAAGTCGATCACCGACTTCGGCGTGTTCATCGGTCTGCCGGGCGGCATCGACGGCCTGGTGCACCTGTCCGACCTGTCCTGGAACGTGGCTCCGGAAGAAGCCGTGCGCCAGTACAAGAAGGGCGACGAAGTCAAGGCCGTGGTCCTGGGCATCGATGTGGACAAGGAACGCATCTCGCTGGGCATCAAGCAGCTGTCGGGCGATCCGTTCAACAACTTCATCTCGGCCAATGACAAGGGCTCGGTCGTGACCGGCACCATCAAGTCGGTCGACGCCAAGGGCGCCGTGGTGCAACTGGCTGACGATGTCGAGGGCTACCTGCGTGCTTCCGAGATTTCGGCTGACCGTGTGGAAGATGCGCGCAACGTGCTGAAGGAAGGCGAGTCGATCACTGCTGCGATCGTCAACGTCGACCGCAAGTCGCGCAACATCAACCTGTCGATCAAGTCGAAGGACTCGGCCGAGCAGCAGGAAGCGATGCAGAAGTTCTCGGCCGATTCGGGTGCCGCCGGCACGACCAACCTGGGCGCACTGCTGAAGGCACGTCTGGGCCAGGGCGGTTAATCCGCCGTCGCGGTCGTCCCTCGAACTCACGCGCGGTTATTCATGACCAAGTCCGAGCTCGTCGAAAAACTGGCTGCCCGCTTTCCGCAGTTGCTGCTGCGGGATGCGGACATCTCGGTCAAAACGATCCTCGACGCGATGTCCGATGCGCTGGCCGATGGCCATCGCATCGAGATTCGCGGCTTTGGCAGCTTCGGCCTGAATCGCCGGCCGCCGCGTGTGGGGCGCAACCCCAAGTCGGGTGAACGGGTGATGGTCCCGGAAAAACGGGTACCGCACTTCAAGGCCGGCAAGGAGTTGCGCGAGCGGGTGGACCGCAGCCAGGGGACGCCCGTCACGTCTTGCGAGGACGAGACGGCTGTCGAAGCCGGCAACGGCGGCATTTCCGCGCATGCCATCGGCCATGCGCATGCCGTGGTTGCGGGCAAGGCGGCGGCAGTGCCGGTCACGGCGGCGGCGAACGCCGCTCCCGCCGCCAATGCCGATAGCCAGACGCTGAACCTGGCGCAGTCCTGACCGCGGGCGCCTTCGGAAGAAGGCGCGCCGACACAGCGTATCGAAGCGCCCCTGAAGCGTCCCTTCAGGGGCGCTTTTTTTGTTTCAAGGTTTTTCGCGAGTCCCTCGCGTTTCTCTCGCATTTCTCTCGCATTTCTCTCGCGTTTCTCTGGCGAGCGGCGCGCCCGATCACGGCAGCGCCCGCCATCGCGGCGGTTTGCAGCCTGCTCGTCACCGCGTGCGACGCTGGCCGGCGATGCGCCTGGCACCCGCACTACCGCCGTGTGACGGAATCGATTCCGCTACAATGCCGGGAACCGCGACGGGCCGTCACCGATGTGGCCAGCAAGGATGGCACCGTTGCCTCGCCTGGCTTCGCCCGTCCCCAGTTGCACCACCCAATGACCGCACCCATGACGTCACCAGCATGAAACTTGTCGCCTGGATCATCCGCATCATCCTGTTCGCGCTCCTGTTCGTGCTCGCGCTGCGTAATACGGCCGAGGTGTCGCTGCAATTGTTCTTCGATGCCGTCTGGCAGGCACCGCTGATCCTGATTCTGCTGGCGGCGTTCCTGCTCGGCGCGGTGGCGGCGATTGCCGCGGTGGCGCCGCGCCTGATGCGCCAGCGCATCGAGATTGCCCGGCTGCGCCGTGCGGCAGGCGCCGCCCGCGTGGAGCCCGTAGCGCCTGCCGGCACGACCGGCGCCGCCACTCCCTATAACGTGATCGGTCCGAAAGTCTGAGCATGACCTTTGAAACATGGTGGCTGCTGGCCTTGCCAATCGTCTTCGGGCTGGGCTGGATGGCGGCGCGGCTGGATCTGCGTCAGGCGATCAGCGAGCAGGGCGCCTTGCCTCGCTCGTATTTCAAGGGTCTGAACTTCCTGCTCAACGAGCAGCCGGACAAGGCGATCGACGCCTTTGTCGAAGTCGCCCGCCTCGATCCGGAGACCACCGAGCTGCATTTCGCCCTGGGCGCCCTGTTTCGCCGGCGCGGCGAGACCGAGCGCGCCATCCGGGTGCACCAGAACCTGGCCACTCGCCCGGACCTGCCGGAGGCCGAGCGCGAGCACGCGCTGTTCGAGCTGGGACAGGACTACCTGCGCGCCGGGCTGCTGGACCGGGCGGAAGAGTCGCTGCGCAACCTGATGGTGGGGCCGTATGCGGCCTCGGCCAAGACGGTGCTGCTCGAGCTGTACGAAGTCGAAAAGGAGTGGAACAAGGCCATCGATGCGGCGCGGGAGTTGCAGACCCTCAGCGGCCAGGACTACAGCGTGCAGATCGCGCAGTTCTGCTGCGAACTCGCGCAGGACGCATTGCAGCGCAAGCAGCCCGGCGAAGCGGTGTCGTGGCTGGAGCAGGCGCTGCGCGAGAACCCGCGCAATGTGCGCGCGCCGATCCTGCTGGGCGACGTGGCGATGGCCTCGGGCGACGCGCCGGCTGCGCTGCGCCACTGGCTCGGCATCGAACAGCAGGACGCCAGCTTCCTGCCACTGGTCGCCGATCGCGTGGTGAAGGCGTACCGGCAGCTGGACGAGCAGGGCAAGGCGCTGGACTGGCTGCGCGAACTGCTCAAGACCGGCCTTGCGCCGGAGCTGCTCGACACCGCCTACCGCGCGGAGCTCGAACTGAACGGTCCGGCGGCGGCCGCCGCGCTGATGCGCGAGCAACTGCGCCGCCAGCCGAGCCTGCAGGCGCTGACTCGCTATTTCGATGCGCGCGCCGCGTTGTCGGCGCCGGCGCCGGCGGTGCCGGGCGATGCCGCCGTTGCAGCCGCCTCCGCGGACAAGCCGGCGCCGCATCCCGCCGGGCCGGCCGCGCAGGAGCGGGCCCAGGAAGACGCCGCCATCCGCGACCTGCTGCAGCAACGCACACGCAACCTGGCGCGCTACACCTGCCGTGAATGCGGCTTCCGCGCGCGCCTGTTCTACTGGCAATGCCCCGGCTGCAACCGCTGGGAAACCTATGCGCCACGGCGCACCGAAGCGCTGGGGTGACGTTGCCGGGAACGCGAACCGTTTCTATCGTCCTGCGGAGTCGTGCACATGAAGGTCACCATTATTGGTAGTGGCTATGTCGGGCTTGTCACCGGCGCGTGTCTGGCGGAACTGGGCAACGATGTGTTCTGCTTCGATGTCGACGAACGCAAGATCGGGCTGCTCAACGACGGCGGCCTGCCAATCTACGAGCCCGGTCTGAAGGAGCTGATCCAGCGCAACCGCGATGCCGGCCGGCTGGTGTTCTCGACCGACGAGGCTGCCGCCATCGACCATGCCGACGTGCAGTTCATCGCGGTCGGCACGCCGGCGGGCGAAGACGGCTCGGCCGACCTGCAATATGTCCTGGCTGCGGCCCGCAGCATCGGCCGCCGGATGGACGGCTTCAAGATCGTGGTCGACAAGTCGACCGTGCCGGTTGGCACCGGCGACCGCGTCGCCGCGGTGATCCGCGAGGAGCTGGCGGTGCGGGGCCTGGAAGACCTGCAGTTCTCGGTCGTGTCCAATCCCGAGTTCCTGAAGGAGGGGGCGGCGGTCGAGGACTTCATGCGCCCCGACCGTATCGTGATCGGCTGCAACGACGACGCGGCCGGCCGCCACGCGCGCGCCGTGATGCGCTCGCTCTACGCGCCATTCAACCGCAACCACGAGCGCACCTTCTACATGGACGTGCGCTCGGCCGAGTTCACCAAGTACGCTGCCAACGCGATGCTCGCCACGCGCATTTCCTTCATGAACGAGCTGGCCAACCTGGCCGAGCACGTCGGCGCCGACATCGAACTGGTGCGGATGGGGATCGGTTCCGACCCGCGGATCGGCTACAGTTTCCTGTATGCCGGCGCCGGTTATGGCGGATCCTGCTTTCCCAAGGACGTGAAGGCGATGATCCGCACCGCCGCGGCGAGGGGCCAGTCGATGCGCGTGCTGGAGGCGGTCGAAACCGTCAACACGGCGCAGAAGGAGGTGCTGGGCGCCAAGGTGGTGCGGCGTTTTGGCGAGGACCTGAGCGGCCGTACCTTTGCCATCTGGGGCCTCGCGTTCAAGCCCAATACCGACGACATGCGAGAGGCCCCCTCGCGCGTGCTGGCTCGCGATCTGATCGCCCGTGGGGCTGCCCTGCGGTTGCACGACCCGGTCGCGCTGCCGGAGGCGCGCCGCGTCCTCGCAGAGGACCTGTCGCACATTCCGGGCGGGCTGGAACGTGTAACGTACTGCGAGAGCCAGATGGACGCGCTCGACGGCGCCGATGCGCTGGCCATCGTCACCGAATGGAAGGTGTTCCGCAGCCCCGATTTCGGCCAGATCCGCCGGCGCCTGAAGTCGCCGGTGGTGTTCGACGGGCGGAACCTGTACGAGCCGGCGGACATGCGCGACGCCGGCATTGAATACCACGCGATCGGCCGGCCGAAGCCGCACGACTGACGCGACGTTGCGCGGCATTGGCCGCGCCGACAGAGGACTTTCATGAACAGAAACCCGATCACACGAGAGCAGCTGCAGCAGTCCCGCATCCTCGTGGTGGGAGACATGATGCTGGACCGCTACTGGTTCGGCGACGTGGAGCGGATCTCTCCCGAGGCGCCGGTGCCGGTGGTGCAGGTCAAGCGCAGCGAGGAGCGGCTGGGCGGCGCGGCCAACGTGGCGCGCAATGCCGCGGCGCTCGGCGCCTCTGTCGGCATGCTCGGCGTGGTGGGCGACGACGAGCCAGGGCGCACGCTGGAGGCGCTGCTCGGCTCGGACAAGGTGTCGCCCTTCCTGTACCGGGACGCGAGCGTCAGCACCACCATCAAGCTGCGCGTGCTGGCACACCAGCAGCAGCTGCTGCGCGTGGATTTCGAGAACCCGCCCACCCACGAAGTCCTGCTGAGCGTGCTGGACCGCTACCAGGCCCTGGTTGCCGAGCACGCGGTGGTGGTGCTGTCGGACTACGGCAAGGGCGGGCTGACCCACGTCGCCAGGATGGTGGAGGGCGGCCGCGCCGCGGGCAAGATGGTGCTGGTCGATCCGAAGGGCGACGACTATTCGCGCTATCGCGGCGCGACGCTGATCACGCCCAACCGGGCGGAGATGCGGGCCGTCGTGGGCGCCTGGAAGACCGAGGCCGACCTGACCATCCGCGCGCAGAACCTGCGCCGTGCGCTGCGGCTCGAAGCGCTGCTGCTGACCCGCTCCGAAGAAGGCATGACGCTCTATACCGAGGCCGAGGTGCTGCACGTCTCCGCGCAGGCGCGCGAGGTCTATGACGTGTCGGGTGCCGGCGATACCGTCATCGCGACGCTGGCGACCATGCTGGGCGCCGGCATTCCGCTGAAGGAGGCGGTGCAGCACGCCAACCGCGCGGGCGGCATCGTGGTGGGCAAGCTCGGCACAGCCGTGGTCAGCTACCCCGAACTGTTCGGCGCCGCCTGAGCGCGCTCCCAATCACTGCTCGATTCATCATGACCATCATCGTTACCGGCGCGGCCGGATTCGTCGGCAGCAATCTCGTCAAGGGTCTGAACGACCGCGGCGAGGACGATGTCATCGCCGTGGACAACCTGACCCGGGCGGACAAGTTCCAGAACCTGGTCGACTGCGAGATTCGCGACTACCTGGACAAGAGCGAATTCGTCGAGCGCTTCGCCCGCGGCGACTTCGGCAAGGTACGCGCGGTGTTCCACGAGGGCGCCTGCTCCGACACCATGGAGACCGATGGTCGCTACATGATGGAGAACAACTACCGCTACTCGCTGGCGCTGATGCAGGCCTGCCAGGAGCAGGGCGTGCAGTTCCTCTACGCCTCTTCCGCGGCCACCTACGGCGCCTCGCAGACCTTCCGCGAGGAGCGGCAATTCGAGCAGCCGCTGAACGTCTACGGCTACTCCAAGTTCCTGTTCGACCAGGTGGTGCGGCGGGCGTTGCCGGGCGCGCACAGCCAGATCGTGGGCTTCCGCTACTTCAACGTCTATGGTCCGCGCGAGACGCACAAGGGCCGCATGGCGTCGGTCGCCTTCCACAACTTCAACCAGTTCCGGGCCGACGGCACCGTCAAGCTGTTCGGCGAGTACGGCGGCTATGGGCCGGGCGGGCATACCCGCGATTTCGTCTCGGTCGAGGACGTGGTCAAGGTCAACCTGTTCTTCCTCGATCATCCCGAGAAGTCCGGGATCTTCAACCTTGGCACCGGCCGCGCGCAGCCCTTCAACGACATCGCGGTCACCGTGGTCAATACCTTGCGCGACGCGGAGGGCAAGCCGGCGCTGACGCTGGAGGAGATGGTGCAGGAAGGGCTGCTCGAATACACCAAGTTCCCCGATGCCTTGCGCGGCAAGTACCAGTGCTTCACGCAATCGGATGTCTCGCGGCTGCGCGGCGCCGGCTATACGGCGCCGTTCTATACAGTCGAGGAGGGCGTGGCCCGCTACTGCCGCTGGCTGCTGCAACGGGGCGGCTGAGCGGCACCGCATCCGTGGCGGCCGCTGCCGCACAGGTCAACTTTTGTAGACGGGCGCGCCAGCGCCCGTTCCCGCTCTTATGCTCCCTGCTGCCTCGTCGCAAGACGGGTGGCCTGTCCGTCCGGTCAGGCCAGTGCAGCACCGGTCGTCGCATGGCCTCGTGCCCGGCGACCGCCGACAAGGAGCCTGAACCATGTTCAAGAAGACACTGCTGGCGCTGTGTTGCGGGATGGCGCTATGGACGCTGCCGGGCGGCGATGCGCTGGCGGCGGTCGATATCAATCGTGCCGACGAGGCAGCGCTCACGGGTCTGAAGGGCATCGGGCCGGCGCTCGCGCACCGCATCGTGCAGGCGCGCGACAAGGATGGCCCCTTCCGCGACGGCGGCGACCTGAGCGGGCGGGTCAAGGGGATCGGCTCCAGGCTTCTCGCCCGGCTGCAGCAGGAAGGGCTGGTGTTCGGCAGCGCCGCCGTCAGGTCCGGCAACTCCACCAGGCCGGCCAAGCCCGGACCCGGCAGTCCTGTCATCCGCCTGCAAGCGACGCCGGGGTCCGTCGTCGGCCCCAAGGGCGAGGTCAAGGCCGCTCCACGCTGAGGTGCCGCCAGCCATGCCGCAGCACTGGTATGGCTCCTGCTTTATCCCGGACGCAACGCCCATGGCGGTGCAGGCATGGTGGCGCTTCGCACCGGGATGGTCCGGGGAGTATGATTCGGGCGCTGCGCGCGCCGGCGATCCAGCGGCGCCGCACGCCTACACAAATCGACAACATCAAGGCCGTGCGCGGGTCGCAAGCGGCCACCGTCAACGGGAGCAGAACAAATGGCCAATGGCGACGACGCGGGGTTCATGCCGCGCTGGAAGCTGAAAACCTCTGGGGTGATCGCCCCCGACGAGCGCCTGCCCGCAGGGCATACGGTCCTTGCCGGCATCCAGCATGTGGTGGCCATGTTCGGCTCCACGGCGATCGCGCCGATCCTGATGGGGTTCAATCCGAATATCGCCATCCTCTTCTCGGGCATCGGCACGCTCATCTTCTTCCTCTGCGTGCGCGGCCGCGTGCCCAGCTATCTCGGCTCCAGCTTCGCCTTCATTGCAGTGGTGATCGCGGCCACGGGCTATGCCGGTAGCGGTCCCAACCCGAACATCCCGGTGGCGCTCGGGGGCATCATCGCCGCGGGCGTGCTCTACACCGTGATAGGCCTGATTGTGCAGGGCGCGGGCTATCGCTGGGTCGAACGGCTGATGCCGCCTGTGGTGACCGGCGCCATCGTGGCCGCCATTGGCCTGAATCTCGCGCCGGTCGCGGTCAAGGCCGTCAGCGGCGCCGCGCTCGATACCTGGATCGGCCTGCTGACGGTCCTTGCCGTCGGTCTTGTCGCAGTCCGGGCGCCCGGCATGATCGGGCGTCTGCCGGTGCTGATCGGCGGGCTGGTCGGATACCTCGCCTACTACCTGTGCGCCAACGTGATGGGGCTGGGCAAGGCGATCGACTTCTCGGGCGTGGCGACATCGAGCTGGATCGGCCTGCCGTCGTTCACCGCACCGGTGTTCGAGTGGAACGCCATGCTGCTGATCGCCCCGGTGGCGATCGTGCTGGTCGCCGAGAACCTGGGTCATATCAAGGCGATCGGCGTGATGACGGGACGCAATCTCGACCCGTACATCGGCCGCGCCTTCATTGGCGATGGCGTGGCGACCATGCTGTCGGCCGCGGGCGGCGGCACGGGCGTGACCACCTACGCCGAGAACATGGGCGTGATGGCGGTCACGCGGATCTACTCGACGCTGATCTTCGTGGTGGCCGCGCTGGTGGCCATCGTGCTGGGCTTCTCGCCGAAGTTCGGCGCCCTGATCCTGACCATTCCCGGTCCGGTGATCGGCGGGTTGACCATCGTGGTGTTCGGCCTGATCGCCGCCACGGCGGGCCGCATCTGGGTCGAGAACGGCGTGGACTTCTCCAGCTCGCGCAACCTGATTACCGTGGGCGCGACGCTGACCGTTGCCGCCGGTGACCTGACGCTGAAGCTGGGCGGCATGACGCTGGGTGGCATCGGCACGGCCACCTTCGGTGCGATATTGCTCTACCACCTGCTGGGCAAGGGCCGCGATCAGGCCTGACCGTGCCTGCCCGGCCCGCGGCTTGTCCACGGGCCGGGCAGGGCCATGACGACTGCATTACAATGGGGCCGACTCTGAATCTGCCCCGCATCATGGCCTACAAGACTATCGAAGACACCATCGGCAATACGCCGCTGGTGCAACTGCAACGTATCCCCGGCGCGGCAAACAGCGAGCGCGGCAACGTGATCCTTGGCAAGCTGGAGGGAAACAACCCGGCGGGTTCCGTCAAGGACCGTCCTGCGCTGTCGATGATTGCGCGGGCCGAGGAGCGCGGGCGCATCAGGCCGGGCGACACGCTGATCGAGGCAACGTCGGGCAATACCGGCATCGCACTGGCAATGGCAGCGGCAATCCGCGGCTACAAGATGGTGCTGATCATGCCGGAGGACCTGAGCCTGGAGCGCCGGCAGAGCATGGCCGCCTATGGGGCGGAGATCATCCTGACGCCGGTCAAGGGCGGCATGGAATACGCCCGCGATCTGGCCGATTCGATGGAGCGCGACGGCAAGGGCATCATCCTCGACCAGTTCGCCAACCCCGACAATCCGCAGGCGCACTACGAGACCACCGGTCCGGAAATCTGGCGCGACACCGAAGGGCGCGTCACCCATTTCGTCTCCGCGATGGGCACCACCGGCACCATCACCGGCGTGTCGCGCTACCTGAAGGAACAGAACCCGGCGGTGCAGATCGTCGGCGCGCAGCCGGCCGAAGGCTCGCGCATCCCGGGCATTCGCAAGTGGCCCGAGGCGTATCTGCCCAAGATCTACGATCCCAGCCATATCGACCGCACCGAACTGGTCAGCCAGTCCGACGCCGAGCATATGGCGCGCCGGATGGCACGCGAGGAAGGCATCTTCTGCGGCATCTCGGCCGCGGGCGCGCTATGCGTGGCGTTGCAGATTGCCGAGGAGGTGCGCGACGCGACCATCGTCTTCGTGGTGTGCGACCGCGGCGACCGCTATCTGTCCACGGGCGTCTTTCCTGCCTGATTTTCCCGCCTGATTTCTCCAATCTGCGTCTGGACAGCCGCCGTCGCCCGCCACGGGTAACGGCGGCCGCAGTCCCTACAGCATCGCTGCCTTGACCGCCTCGCCGAGCTGATGGACCGTGAGCGCGTAGAAGAAGCTGCGGTTGTAGCGCGTCAGCACATAGAAGTTGCGCAGTCCGATCACGTATTCGGTCGGCGCATCCGGCGTCGGCAGATCGACCACCAGCACACCGGTCTCCGCCTCGCTGGCGACATCGACCGGCTCGTCCAGCCGCAATCCCGCGCCGGTCAGCTGACCCAGGCTGCGGGTCGGCCACGGCTCCCCGTCCGCATTGGCAGCGGCGACCGCCAGCGTGCCCGCATCGCGCGACAGCGTCCAGGCGATTGGCCTGCCAGCTTCCCACCCATGCAACTGCAGGAAGCGCCCGACGCTGCCGATAGCATCGACCGCGCTGTTGCGCAGGTCGATATGGCGATCGCCATCGTAGTCGGTGGCGTACTCGCGCAGGCTGGTCGGCATGAACTGCGGAATGCCGATGGCGCCGGCATAGGAGCCAAGCACCGAGAAGACGTCGGTGCCGGTGTCGCGGCACCAGACCAGATAGTCCTCGAGCTGGTTGCGGAACAGGGTTGTGCGGGCGGCGCGATTGGGCGTATCGGGATAGTCGAAGGCCAGCGTCGAGAGCGAGTCGATCACGCGAAAATCGCCCATGTTGCGGCCGTAGATGGTCTCGACGCCGATGATGCCGACGATCACGGAGGCCGGTACGCCGAACTCGGCCTCGGCGCGGCGCAGCGTATCGCGATGCTCCTCCCAGAAGCGCACCCCGGCCCGAATGCGGATCGGCTCGATGAAGCGCGAGCGGTAAGCGCGCCAGCTCTTGCGCCCGGGTGTCGTCGGCGGCATGATCAGCCGCGCCACGGTCGCCGAGTACACCGCCTGTCCGAACCAGTCATTGAGCGTGGCACGGTCGAAGCCATGCTTGCCAACCATCTGCTCGATAAAGGCCTGCGCCTGCCCGTTGCTGGCGTAGCGACCGGGCTCGATCTCTTCTTCGCGGTAACTGACACGGCGCTTACCCGCCGCCAGCACATTGGGGGATACGCCGCACAGCGACAACGCCGCGGCGGAAAGGGCGGCGCCCAGCAAAGGGCGACGCAATGTTCGTTGTTTCTCGGTCATGGGTTCCCTTGCAAGTCGGACCGAGTATAACGGAGCCCCACTGCGCTTCCTTGCTTGCGAGGGGAGCCGCCGGCGGCATCAGTTGCGCCGCGCCTCGAATTCCTTCTTGGCCGCCTTCCAGGGAGTGAGGTGCCGCGGGTCGTCAGGAGGCTGGGCGAACCAGGCGGCGACTTCCTCGCCGAAGACAGGCAACAAGTCGGCGGTGGGAAGCCGACTAATGATGTTCCACAACTGCTCCTTCAACGGATCGAATCCGCGCTGCGCCATGAGTGAGGCGCCATCGAGCTGCAGCATTGTCAGCATCTTGACGAGCCTGCCATCTGCGCTGTCGAACACGGCGTGAGCCGAAGACACGATGTAACGGACTGTTGCACTTGACCAGGCGGTCCGCTCGTCCAATGGGCGGCGCAGGCCGACGATTTTTCGCCGCATCAACTTTTCAAGCCATTGTTTGCAAGTCACCGGTGACAACTTGTCGACGCTGTGCCACACGTCCTTCAGTAAATCGCGTACGGATTGGGGCGCTTCCTCTCCCGGGAACCAGACGGCGTTCAGATAGGCAATGCTGTCCGCCAACTGTGCCGCCTCCCAGAGAACTTCGGCGTCGACGCGTTCAGTACGGATATAGGCCGTGAACAAGCCACCGGCGATTTCGGTCGCCTGTCCCAGAATCGAACGTTCGCTTGCCTCGCCGGGCGGGCCCCGCTTGCTGGCCGCTGCCCGCCACAACGCGTCCTCGCATTGGTGAGCGATGGAACAGATGAGGGCAGGGCCGGGATGGACATGTGCGCTCCATGTATGCTGTGCGCGGGAATGCCAACCGAGGCGGGCCAGCAGCGTGTGGAGGTGGTTCAGGGACCAGTTTCCGGTGCGATTCTGCCCCTCGCCGATCCGCAGCAGGGCGGCCAGGGCCGCGGCGAGCTGGCTGCGGTCGGCCTTGCCGATCAGGAGTTCGATGACGGCAAGACCTGACGAATCCTTCGAGCTGTCGTTGTTCTCTCGCCGTGCCAGGCAATCCAGCAAGGGCTCGATGGGGCCGCCCTTCCTGGCCAGCAAGAACGCCTGGGCCTCCACCTCCGCCATCAAGTGCGGGTCAACAGCTCGTCCCGGATCGCCATGCGGTAGGACGCAGGCCACCTTGCTGCGCACTTTTGCATCGATCACCGCCAACAGCATCTGGGCCCACTCGTTCAGCATCCGCGAGCCGGCTGTCCGGTCCGCGGATTCTCGACAGGCGTTCAGCACAAGAGCCCATCCCTCCATTGCGGGCACGGCTTCAAGCAAGCGAGCAACGGCAAGGCGTTCCTCGTGCGATTGCGCTGCATCGGTCCAGCAATCGGCCCATGCCCTTGCGCGATCGCCTTGCGGGCGGTGCGGCAGAAGGGCCTTGCTCAGCGGCAGGCGCCGTCTGGCTTCCGGCTCGCGTCGCACCGCCTGATCCAGCCCTGCGAGAGCAGCACAGACGCGGTCCCTGGGAAACCACTGCAAGGCCCGCGCCAATTGCCAGGCGAGAGGATAGGCATCGGATGCGGGGAGCACGTCGAGCCATCCCGCAAGGTTCTTCCAGCGCTCGACATCGCCAGCGTCGAAGCCGCGGACGAACTCGAAGCCGCCCAGGCCAGGGGACCGGTCTGCCGCGAGCGGCAACGCCTGCGCCAGTGCCGAAAGGAGGCGGACGCAATGCGGTCGTTCGGGTCCCATCCCCTCGACGGCTTCCTGATACAGCGACCTCCAGTGTTCCTCGCGGACGCTCCGGTTGTCGTCCTGGAGGATATAGCCGCGAACGAGGTGCCAGAGGTCGGTCCCGAAGTGGTTGCCGAACCGCACGGATTGGCGGTGGCTTGCCGGCAGGGCGGCGACAGCTTCCCGGAAGGATTCGAGGTCGGGCAGCAGCAGCCGGTGCATCGGCCTGGCGGCGCTGGTCTCGTTCTGCAGCATGCCGCACAATGCGTCGATGTGCGGCCGGACGCCGTTCTCCGTGGCCCTTGCCCGGCCGGCTACCCAGCGGACGCATTCCCAGTTCGGCAGCCGGTCGCTCGAATTCCACACGAGAACGGCGATCCCCAGCGAGGACCCGGTCTGCTCGGCCAACGTGAGGGCCAGGCGCGACAGAAGCTCCGGGCCCATCGGCCGGCTGCTGAAGGAGAAGGGGGCGGTCTTGTCTTGTTCCGCCAGGACCGCAATCAGTTCCGCCCGCTCCGCGGCCGTGCCGGTCACTGCGGTGGACGCCGCGCTCGACCGGGCCTCCCACTGTGCCAGCACATGCGGCATCACATACGAGGCGGGTAGCTTCAGAGCCGAGACGAATGTCCTGTCGAATGCTTCTGTGGAGGCCAGAGCGCTCAACGCGGCCTTGGCGCTGTAGCGCAGCGCCTGCCGCTCAGGCGGCGCAAGGTAGTCCGACAACAGCGAGGCAATCTGAAAAAGGAAGCCTTGCTGGGGGCCGGCCGG
This sequence comes from Cupriavidus sp. AU9028, assembly GCF_019795295.1. Lineage (GTDB taxonomy): Bacteria > Pseudomonadota > Gammaproteobacteria > Burkholderiales > Burkholderiaceae > Cupriavidus. Next base: position 270,102 of record NZ_JAIMCG010000001.1, read on the forward strand.
GCGCTTCACGCATACCGGCGCCCGTTCCATGGTCACGGGTTCGACCGTGCTATCGCGACACGGTATCCGGGGGAGCAGGCTCGACTGTGAAGGAGGGAGGACCGCTGGTTCGCGGCTGGGCGGGGCCGCAACATCCGGTTCCCGCACCGTGCCCGGCAGCAGGCTCCTGGCGCAGGGGCCTGCTGCCTCGGCCACCTGTGCCGCGATGTCCGCCATGTCCCTTCGCTTCACCCACCACGACTCGCTACCTTCCAGCCGCAGCAGTGACGCAAGCCGGTAGCAGATGTAGTGGAGCAACGTCTTGAAATCGGCGCGCCTGTGCAGCTGTTCGGCGCGCATGCCGCAACCCTCCACGCGCGTGATTCGGACCAGCCGATCCTTGAACCAGAACACGCCGAGTGTGCTAGTCCTCTGCGGCGACGAGGTACTCGTCGACGGGACCGGGGGACAAGAAGTGGTGTGCAGCTGGTAGCGTCGCATGCCGACAGAGTGGAGCGCCGGGAAGCGCGAATTGTCCGGCAGGGAATCTCGTTCCTCTATCAGGAACTGCGGGACCTTCCACTTCAGCGTCAACGTCCGCTGCCAGGCCGCCTCTTGCCGCACTGCACCCTGTGCTAACGTAGCGGCTGGAGACAATAAAACGCAAAACCATCATGCCGACCGGCTTCTATACGCATCCGGAATTCCTGCTGCATGAAATGGGGCATTTCCACCCTGAATGCCCGGAGCGTCTGACTGCCATCGAGGATCACCTGATCTCGCACGGCATGGACGGCTTGCTGGACCGCCGGGAAGCGCCGGCCGCCACCCGGGAGCAGATCGAACGCGTGCATCTGCCCGGCTATATCGACTCCCTGCAGCAGGTCAGCCCCGCCACTGGTTACCACGCCATCGATCCGGATACCTCGATGAACCCGCATACGCTGCTGGCCGCTTCCCATGCCGCCGGCGCCGCAGTGGCGGCGACCGATGCGGTGATGGCAGGGGAGCTGGAAAACGCCTTCTGCTGCGTCCGGCCGCCGGGGCACCATGCCGAGCCGGACCGGGCGATGGGGTTCTGCTTCTACAACAACGTGGCGATCGCCGCGCGTCATGCGCTGGAAACGCACGGGCTGGAACGCGTGGCCATCGTCGATTTCGACGTCCATCACGGCAACGGGACCGAGGCGGCCTTCCGCGGCGACGAGCGCGTGCTGATGTGCAGCTTCTTCCAGCACCCGTTCTATCCGTACAGCGGCACCGAACATATCGCCAACAATATGGCCAACATACCGATGCCGGCCTATACCAACGGGATGGCGGTGCGCGAAGTGGTCGAAACCATCTGGCTGCCGCGCCTGCATGCCTTCAAGCCGCAGATGCTGTTCATCTCGGCCGGCTTCGATGCGCACCGCGAGGACGACCTGGGGCAGATGGGGCTGGTCGAGCAGGACTATGCCTGGATCACCGCCGAACTGATGCGGGTCGCGCAGCAGCACGCTGCACGCCGGATCGTCAGCTGCCTGGAGGGCGGCTACAACCTGAGCGCACTGGGACGCAGCGTGCTGGCCCACCTGAAGGTGCTGCTCGAACAATAGCAGGAGGTCCGATGGCCGAATCCGACAAGCTTTCGCCGGCGCTGCTCTCGCGCTCCGAAGACGCGCCTGGCGTCGTCAGGCTGACGCTGATGCGCCCGGACGCCTTCAACGCGTTGTCGGAGGGCTTGCTGGACGCGCTGACCGATGCATTGCGGGCGATCGCGTCGGAGCCGGCGGTGCGGGTGGTGGTGCTCGCCGGCGCGGGCCGCGCCTTCTGCGCCGGTCATGACCTGCGTGAAATGCGGGCCAGCCCGGACCACGGCTACTACCGCGCCCTGTTCGAGCGCTGCACCCGGATGATGATGGCGATCCAGCGCATGCCGCAGCCGGTGATCGCGCGCGTGCATGGCATCGCTACCGCCGCGGGTTGCCAGCTGGTGGCGATGTGCGACCTGGCCGTCGCCGCCGAAGACGCCCGCTTCGCGGTATCCGGAGTCAATCTCGGGCTGTTCTGTTCCACGCCGGGGGTGGCGCTGTCGCGCAATCTTGGCCGCAAGCAGGCGATGGAGATGCTGCTGACCGGCGAGATGATCTCGGCCGCGCAGGCGCAAGAGCGTGGCCTCGTCAATCGCGTGGTGCCGCACGACCGGCTCGACGCCGAGGTCGCCGCGCTTGCGGCTAGCATCTGTGCCAAGCCCGCCGCGGCCGTCGCGGCCGGCAAGGGCCTGTTCTACCGCCAGCTGGAGATGGGGATCGAGGCGGCCTACCAGCTTGCCGGCAACACCATGGCGTGCAATATGATGGACGAGTCTGCCCTGGAGGGCGTTCAGGCCTTCCTGGAGAAGCGGCCGCCCACCTGGCGCAACCGGTAAGCCCGATAAAAAGTGTTGAAAAAGGCGCGGGCGCGCGTTCTATATGCCTATTTCTTCTAAGTCCATCGATAAAAAGTCGTTTCTGGTAAGAAGCGGATGACTTAAAATGCGCTCTCTATAAAAACACCAGTGCGGCAACAGCGCGGGAGACATCCTTGGCTGTTGCCGTTTTCGTTTCACTGTCGACTCATGATCGAACTGCAAGGTCTGACGCAGCGGTTTCCGGGCGATGCCGGCGACGTGCATGCGCTGCGAGATGTCAGTCTCTCCATTGCCCAGGGCGAAGTCTTCGGCATCATCGGCCGCAGCGGCGCCGGCAAGAGCACGCTGGTGCGTGCCATCAACCTGCTGAACCGGCCGACCAGCGGCCGCGTGGTCGTCGATGGCCGCGATCTGACCGCTTTGCCGTCCGCCGCGCTGCGCGAGGCACGGCGCGACATCGGCATGATCTTCCAGCATTTCAACCTGCTGTCTTCGCGCACGGTCTATCAGAACGTGGCGCTGCCGCTGGAGCTGGCCGGCAAGAGCCGGCAGGAAATTTCGGACACCGTCCTGCCGCTGCTCGATCTGGTCGGACTGTCGTTGCTGAAGGACCGCTATCCCGCGCAGATCAGCGGCGGGCAGAAGCAGCGCGTGGGCATCGCCAGGGCGCTGGCCAGCAAGCCGAAGGTGCTGCTGTCGGACGAGGCCACCTCGGCACTGGACCCGGAAACCACCCGGTCGATCCTGGAGCTGCTGCGCAAGATCAACCGCGAACTGGGCCTGACCATCGTGATGATCACGCACCAGATGGAGGTCATCAAGCAGGTTTGCGACCGCGTCGCGGTGCTCGACGCCGGCTGCGTGGTGGAGCAGGGCCGCGTGATCGACGTGTTCCTGCGGCCACAGCATGAGGTGACGCGCGCGATGATCGGCGACGTCATCTCCCAGGAGCTGCCGCCCAGCGTCCTGCGCCGGGTCGAGAGCCGGCTTGGCAACGGGCGCGATCACGTCTATCGCCTTGCCTTCACCGGCGAGGGCGTGGACCAGCCGGTGCTGGCCCAGGCGATCCGCCGCTATGGGCTGGACTTCAACATCCTGCACGGCCAGATCGACGAGATCCAGGGGCAGGCGTTCGGCTCGCTGGCCATCATGGCGACCGGCGACGAAGCGGATGTGAAGGCGGCGATGGCGTACCTGCAGGAGCAGGGGGTGGTGGTGGAGGAGTTTGACCATGTGGTCTGAGTTGTTCGATCTGTTCCTGACCTCGCTGGGTGAGACGCTGGTGATGGTGGGCATCTCCGGTGCGATCGGCTCCCTGCTGGGCGTGCCGCTTGGCGTGGTGCTGCACCTGACCAACCGGGGCGGCGTGAAGTCGCAGCCGCTGTTCAACCGCGTGCTTGGCCTGGTGGTCAACGCGGTCCGCTCGATTCCGTTCATCATCCTGCTGGTGGTGGTGATTCCGTTCACCCGGTTCCTGGCCGGCTCCTCGATCGGCACGGCCGCCGCGGTGGTGCCGCTGACCATCGCCGCGATTCCGTTCGTCGCACGGCTGGTCGAGAGCGCGCTGCGGGAGGTGGACAAGGGCCTGGTCGAGGCGGCCCAGTCGATGGGCGCCACCACCCGCCAGATCGTCTGGAAGGTGCTGCTGCCCGAGGCGATGCCCGGCATCGTCGCCGGCCTGACCATTACCTTCGTCAGCCTGGTCGGCTATTCGGCAATGGCCGGGGCGATCGGCGGCGGTGGCCTCGGCGATCTTGGCATCCGCTACGGCTATCAGCGCTACATCACCGAGGTGATGGTCGCGGTGGTGCTGATCCTGATCGTGCTGGTGCAGGCGGTGCAGAGTTTCGGCGACTGGCTGGTCCGGCGGATCAGCCATCGTTGAAGGGGTGCCGGCCCGGCGAGTACGTGGCCGGCGAGAACAACACGCGATTCCCGTTTTTTTCAGTCAACTCGCAGTTCAATCTTCGAGTCACGCAAAGGAAGTCAGAGATGCAACGTCGTAGCCTGCTGCAATGGATTCTTGGCGCCGCGCTGGGCGCTTCGCTCGCCACCGGTGCGGTGGCCCAGGACAAGCCGATCAAGATCGGCGTTACCGGCGGCCCGCACGCCCAGATCATGGAACAGGTGAAGAAGGTCGCCGCCAAGGACGGCCTGAACATCCAGGTGATCGAGTTCAGCGATTACATCCAGCCCAACGCCGCGCTGGCCGCTGGCGATCTGGACGCGAACAGCTACCAGCACCTGCCGTACCTGGAGGCCCAGATCAAGGACCGCGGCTACAAGTTCAGCCACGTCGCGTACACGGTGACGTTCCCGATGGGCGTCTACTCGAAGAAGATCAAGTCGCTGGACCAGCTGCGCCAGGGCGCACGCGTCGGCGTGCCGAACGACCCGACCAACGGCGGCCGCGGCCTGCTGCTGCTGCAGAGCAAGGGCGTGATCAAGCTGCGCGCCGACGCGGGCCTGAAGGCTACGCCGCTCGATATCGTCGAGAACCCGAAGAAGATCCGCATCGTCGAACTGGACGCGGCCCAGCTGCCGCGCTCGCTGGACGACCTGGACGCCGCCGCCATCAACGGCAACTACGCGGAATCGGCCGGCCTGTCGCCGACCAGGGACGCCATCGCACAGGAAGGTCCGAAGGGTCCCTATGCCAACCTGATCGCCGTGCGCACCGCCGACAAGGACAAGCCGTGGGTCGCCAAGCTGGTCAAGGCGTACCACTCGAAGGAAATCAAGGACTACGTCCAGAGCACCTACAAGGAATCGGTGATCACCGCCTGGTAATCGGCACCTGAACGCCCGCGCCGCGCAGAACCGGGGAGAACATCGAATCGACTTCGCGCGGCGCGCTTTTCGGGGCACAATGCCCTGAAAATTCCCCTTGCCGGGCTTTGCCCGGCAATTCTTTGCCGATAAAATAGTACGGTCGTTCGAAAAACCGGGGCGCCACCGGCCCGGTGGTTATAATGGCGAGCGAACCAAAATTTCCGACAATCAGTGGAGTGAGCGCATGAAAGTACTCGTCGCAGTCAAGCGCGTGGTTGACTACAACGTCAAGGTCCGTGTGAAGTCCGATGGCTCGGGCGTCGATCTGGCCAACGTGAAAATGAGCATGAACCCCTTCGACGAGATCGCCGTGGAAGAAGCGGTGCGTCTGAAGGAAGCGGGCGTGGCAACCGAAGTGGTCGCGGTCTCCTGCGGCGTCGCGCAATCCCAGGAAACGCTGCGCACCGCCATGGCCATTGGCGCCGACCGCGGCATCCTGGTCGAGAGCAGCGAAGAGCTGCAGCCGCTGGCCGTGGCCAAGCTGCTCAAGGCCCTGATCGACAAGGAACAGCCGCAACTGGTGATCCTGGGCAAGCAGGCCATCGACGACGACTCGAACCAGACCGGCCAGATGGTTGCCGCGCTGGCCAACCTGCCGCAAGCCACCTTCGCCTCCAAGGTGCAGATCGCCGACGGCCGCGCCTCGGTGACCCGCGAAGTGGACGGCGGTCTGGAAACCGTGTCGGTGCAACTGCCGGCCGTGGTGACCACCGACCTGCGCCTGAACGAGCCGCGCTACGTGACGCTGCCCAACATCATGAAGGCGAAGAAGAAGCCGCTGGAAACCGTGAAGCCGGAAGACCTGGGCGTGGAAGTGGCCCCGCGTCTGCAGACGCTGAAGGTCGTCGAGCCGCCCAAGCGCAGCGCGGGTGTGATGGTGCCGGACGTCGCGACGCTGGTGCAGAAGCTCAAGAACGAAGCCAAGGTCATCTAAGCGCGCCAGGAGATACGAACATGACTGCACTCGTCATTGCTGAACACGACAATCAAACCCTGAAGGCCGCGACGCTGAACACCGTGAGCGCGGCTGCCCAGTGCGGCGGCGACGTCCACGTGCTGGTAGCCGGCGCCAATGCCCAGGCGGCCGCCGAAGCCGCCGCGAAGATCGCTGGCGTCTCGAAGGTGCTGCTGGCCGATGCGCCGCACTTCGCCGACGGGCTGGCCGAGAACGTGGCCGAGCAGGTGCTGGCGGTCGCTGGCGACTACAGCCACATCCTTGCCCCCGCCACCGCCTACGGCAAGAACATCCTGCCGCGTGTGGCCGCCAAGCTCGATGTGGCCCAGCTGTCGGACATCACCAAGGTGGACGGCCCCGATACCTTCGAGCGCCCGATCTACGCCGGTAACGCCATCGCCACCGTCAAGTCCTCCGACAAGGTCAAGGTCATCACGGTGCGCGGCACCGCGTTCGACCCGGCCGCTGCCGAAGGCGGCAGCGCCTCGGTCGAGACCGTGACGGCGGCCGCCGACGCCGGCGTGTCGCAATTCGTGTCGCGCGAGCTGACCAAGAGCGACCGGCCCGAACTGACCGCCGCCAAGATCATCGTCTCGGGCGGCCGTGGCGTCGGCTCGGGCGAGAACTACACCAAGGTGCTGACCCCGCTGGCCGACAAGCTGGGCGCGGCGCTGGGTGCCTCGCGCGCGGCAGTCGATGCCGGCTTCGTGCCGAACGACTACCAGGTGGGCCAGACCGGCAAGATCGTCGCGCCGCAGCTGTATATCGCCGTCGGTATCTCCGGCGCGATCCAGCATCTGGCCGGCATGAAGGACTCCAAGGTGATCGTCGCGATCAACAAGGATCCGGAAGCGCCGATCTTCTCGGTGGCCGACTACGGCCTCGTCGGCGATCTGAACACCGTCGTGCCGGAGCTGGTCGCGGCGCTGGGCTGATGTTGCATCGGCCACCCGACGCGGCGGCCGATCCCAGATGCAAAGCCGTTCCGGGCATGCCCGCGAACGGCTTTTTTCATATCCGGCTTTTCCATACCAATACACGGAGACTTCGATGACTTACCGCGCACCGCTGAAGGACATGCTGTTCGTGATGAACGAGCTGGCCGGTCTTGACGCCATCCACCGCCTGCCAGGCTTCGAGGAGGCGACGCCCGATACCGCCCAGGCGGTGCTGGAAGAGGCGGCGCGCTTCACCGAGGAAGTCATCGCTCCGCTGAATCGCGCCGGAGACCTGGAGCCGAGCAGCTGGCGCGACGGTTCTGTGACCACCACCCCAGGCTTCCGGCAGGCCTTCCGCCAGTTCGCCGAAGGCGGCTGGCAGGGCGTGCTGCATCCGCAGGCGTTCGGTGGCCAGGGCCTGCCCAAGCTGATCGGCACCGCCTGCAACGAGATGCTGAACGCGGCCAACCTGTCCTTCGCGCTGTGCCCCTTGCTGACCGACGGCGCGATCGAGGCTCTGCTCACCGCCGGCAGCGAGGAGCAGCGGGCGCTGTTCCTGCCGAAGCTGATCTCGGGCCAGTGGACCGGCACCATGAACCTGACCGAGCCGCAGGCCGGCTCCGACCTGGCCGCCGTGCGCACCCGTGCCGAGCCGCAGGGCGACGGCACCTACAGGCTGTTCGGCACCAAGATTTTCATTACCTATGGCGAGCACGACATGGCCGAGAACATCGTCCATCTGGTGCTTGCCCGCACACCCACCGCGCCGGAAGGGGTCAAGGGCATCTCGCTGTTCATCGTGCCCAAGTTCCTGGTCAATGCCGATGGCACGCCGGGCGAGCGCAATGACGTGCATTGCGTGTCGATCGAACACAAGCTTGGCATCAAGGCCAGTCCCACCGCCGTGCTGCAGTTCGGCGACCATGGCGGCGCGATCGGCACGCTGGTCGGCGAGGAGAACCGGGGCCTCGAGTACATGTTCATCATGATGAACGCGGCGCGCTTCTCGGTCGGCATGCAAGGTGTGGCCGTCTCCGACCGCGCCTACCAGCAGGCCGTCGCCTATGCCCGGGAGCGGGTGCAGAGCCGCCCCGTCGACGGTTCCGCCAGACAGGCGGTCACCATCATCCATCATCCCGATGTGCGGCGGATGCTGATGACGATGCGCGCGCTGACCGAAGGCGCGCGCGCCCTGGCCTATGTCGGCGCCGCCGCCAGCGATATCGCCCACCAGCATCCGGACGAGGCGGTACGCCGGGAAAACCAGGCCTTCTACGAATTTCTGGTGCCGATCATCAAGGGCTGGAGCACCGAGATGTCGATCGACGTGACCAGCCTGGGCGTGCAGGTGCATGGCGGCATGGGCTTCATCGAGGAAACGGGCGCCGCGCAGCACTACCGTGACGCGCGCATCCTGCCGATCTACGAGGGCACCACGGCGATCCAGGCCAACGATCTGATCGGCCGCAAGACCATGCGCGATGGCGGGGCGGTGGCCAGGGCAATCTGCGCACGCATCGCGGCGACGGAGGCCGAACTGGCGCACCATGACGGCAAGGCAGGGGAGGCGATGCGTGCCATGCAGTCGCAGTTGGCCAGGGGCCGTCAGGCGCTGGAACAGGCCATTGCCTTCATCGTCGAGCATGGCAAGGCCGACCCCAACGCCGCGTTCGCCGGCAGTGTTCCCTACCTGAAGCTGTGTGGCATCGTGCTGTGCGGCTGGCAGATGGCGCGCGCGATGCTCGCCACCGAGCGGGTGCGCGACACCGATGCAGCGTTTTGCGAGGCGAAGATCGCCACCGCGCATTTCTATGCGGAGCACCTGCTGTCGCAGGCGGGCGGCATCCGCGATGCCATCGTAGCGGGTGCCGCACCGGTCAACGCGATGCCCGAAGCGCTGTTCTAAGCGCCGCGACCCTGCCACCCTGCCTATAGCGTCTCGGCGACCTTGCGCTGGAAATTCCGGCGCTGCCGTCCAACCGCGATCGTTTGCCGCAGCAAGGTGGACGCCGGCAACATGCCTTGCTCCTCGGAAAACGGCCAGGGCTGGCCCCGCTGCTGCGCGTCGAGCCGGTCGCTCAGTTCGCTGTAAGCCTGATAGGTCGCTTCCTCGATCTGGTCGAACGTCGGGTGGAAGATCGGTCGGGGGAACTCGCTTCGCTCCCACATGACGACCGCGGCGCGTCCGGCAAGCTCGTCGCGCGCTTGCCGCCGCGCCGTCGCGATGCCAGGGGCCGCCAGCCTGAGCGCGGACCAGCCCTGGCACGGGTCGGCGGTTCTGTCGCCGGCCAGCGCCAGCAAGGTCGATACGCTCCCTTCCGACTGGAACAGGCCGCGCAGCGTTGCCTGCCATCCGCCCGCGAGCAGGCCGTTGGTCCCGACGGCGGCCAGCAGCGCTTGCATCTGGGCCTTGCTGAAGGTGGAGACCGCGCTTGCCAGCGCGGCAATTGCGGCATCACGGGCGCCGGCGGGCAAGGAATTGGCCTTGTCGATCAGGGTCCGCACTACCTCCACTCGCGTCGCGGGCGGTGCACGACGAGACTGGAGTGCGAGCTCGGCGATCTCGCCTGCGTTCGCCGTCCCGCGCGCTCTGACAGGCGCATGGGTGGTGGCAGCCAGCCCGCGAAATTGCTTCGCCGTGCGAGCCAGCGCATTGGTGTCGCGCAGCGACAGGAATCGGCACAGCTCCTCTTGCAGCGGCGCGGGCAGCCACGCAATGGAGGCATGCGCACCGGCGTCGTTGCCGGACGAGGGCAGGGTTGCCGCTCCAGTGCCGACGGCCGCGGAGCCGGCGGGGGGCAGGGGCGGCTGAGGATTGCCTGTCGTCGCGCCGGCCGTGGCGGGTGCGAGGTTCTGGATGCCCATGGTCAATCAGCAGGAGTGGCGATCTGGGAAGACGGCGAACCGGCTCGTCCGTCTCGTCGGCGTTCGCCATGATTCAGGAGGACCTCATGGCAGGAAGGCCGCCGATTGTGCACGGCCTGGGGCAGAAGCGTTGTTGCTCCGCTGCCGCGTCTTGCTGATTTCGCTCTTGCGCGCAGAAGGGGGCGCGACGGACGGCCTTGCGAGCCGTCCTTGCGGTGTGCTCGGACTCAGGCCGTGGCCGGCCGTGGCATGGGATGCCGGCGTGTTTCGCGAAGATAGCGGGCGACCGACAGGTCGTCGGCGCGGATGGCGGGGGACGCGCCGGAGACCAGGTCGGACAGCAGCTTGCCGGAGCCGCAGGCCATGGTCCAGCCCAGCGTGCCGTGGCCGGTATTGAGCCACAGGCCCTTGACCGGAGTCGGGCCGACGATGGGTGTGCCGTCGGGGGTCATCGGCCGCAGGCCGGTCCAGAACGAGGCGCGGGCAACGTCCCCGGCGCCAGGGAACAGATCGGACACCACATGTTCCAGCGTGCGGCGCTTGGCCGGGTCGAGCGAGCGGTCGAAGCCGACGATCTGTGCCATGCCGCCGACGCGGATGCGGTCGTCGAAGCGCGTGATGGCGACCTTGTAGGTTTCGTCCAGCACGGTCGACACCGGGCTGCGCGAAGCGTCGGTCATCGGCACCGTGATGGAAAATCCCTTCAGCGGATAGACCGGGATGTCGACGAAGGCCTTGACGAACTGCGTCGACCAGCTGCCCAGTGCAACCACGACCAGATCGGCCGTCAGCGGCTCGCCGCCGACCATCGCGCCGACCACGGCATTGCCGCGGGTGATCAGGCTGTCGATCGAGCGTCCGTACTGGAATCGCACGCCAAGCGCCTGCGCCATGTCGGCAAGCTTGTTGGTGAACAACTGGCAGTCGCCGGTTTCGTCATTGGGCAGACGCAGCCCGCCGGCCAGCTTGTCGTGCACGGCAGCCAGCGCGGGCTCGGCGCGAGCCAGTTCGTCGCGGGACAACAACTCGTAGGGCACGCCCGCCTCTTGCAGTACGGCGATGTCGCGCGAGGCCGCGTCCAGCTGCTGCGCGGTGCGGAAGACCTGCAGCGTGCCCTGCTGGCGGCCTTCGTAGGCGATGCCGGTCTCGGTGCGCAAGGCGCGGATGCAGTCGCGGCTGTACTCGGCCAGGCGCACCATCCGTTCCTTGTTGACCGCGTAGCTGGCCGCATTGCAGTTGCGCAGCATTTGCCATATCCATTGCAATTGGAACAGCGTGCCATCCGGACGGATCGACAGCGGCGCGTGCTGCTGGAACATCCATTTGATCGCCTTCAGGGGCACGCCCGGCGCGGCCCACGGGGAGGCGTAGCCGGGGGAGATCTGCCCGGCGTTGGCAAAGCTGGTGCCCAGCGCCGGGCCCGCTTCGCGGTCGACCACGGTGACCTCGTGCCCGGCTTTTGCCAGATACCAGGCGCTGGTCACGCCAATCACGCCACTGCCAAGAACGAGTACACGCATTGCTGGACCCCGCAAACCAGAACAGGCTAGGAAATAAGGAACATCCTCTATGGTATTGAAAGTGATCCAGAGATAATTAACGATATTCTGACGAAAACAGGAAAAAATCATGCGAACGACCCGTCAACCCGTGCGCGGGCTGGACCGGCTGGACCGTCGCATCCTCGCGCTGTTGCAAAGCGACGGCCGGATGTCGATGAAGGACCTGGCGGAGGCGGTCGGCCTGACCATCACGCCCTGCATCGAGCGGGTCAAGCGGATGGAGCGCGACGGCGTCATCATGGGGTACTACGCGCGGCTCAATCCTGCCTTGCTGGGCAGCGCCCTGCTGGTGTTCGTCGAGATCACGCTCAACAGCAAGGCCGGCAATATGTTCGAGCAGTTTCGGCGCGAGGTCCTGCGCATTCCGGAAGTGATGGAGTGTCATCTCGTGTCAGGCGACTTCGACTACCTGATCAAGGCAAGGATTCGCGAAATCGGCGAATATCGCCGTCTGCTCGGCGACATCCTGCTGCAACTCCCGGGGGCGGCGCAGTCCAAGAGCTATGTCGTGATGGAAGAAATCAAGGAAACGCTGGCGATCCCCGTCGAGGAGAAGGGCCAGCCCGTTTGACGATGAGACGTACCGACCCGGCCAGGCCGGATCCACGCAGCGAGGGACGGCGCAGCGAGGACGAGCGCGGCGGGTACTCTCGCGAACGCGATCCGCAGGCCTTGCCGCAGTCCGCTCCCAGGCCGTTGCAGGCACGCAAGGGGCGCGGCGCGGTCAGCAACCTGCAGGGCCGTTTCGCCCGCGATGAGCGGGAAGCGTTCGACGACGGCTGGAGCGGGGAGGACGGCGGTGCCGACGACGCGCCGGGCAGGGCGCGAGCGGGCGGCGCCGTGGCTGCCGTGCAGGCCGGCGCGGAGGATGCGTCGGCAGCGGCGCCGCGGTTGGTGACCCATGTCACCGAAGAGCTGGCGCGGTCGGTGCTCACCCGCAATGCGTCCCCCGATATTCCCTTCGACGTCTCGCTCAATCCCTACCGCGGCTGCGAGCACGGTTGCATCTATTGCTTCGCCCGCCCCACGCATGCGTACCTCGACCTGTCCCCCGGGCTGGATTTCGAAACCCGCCTCTACGCGAAGGTGAATGCCGCCGAGCAGCTGCGCAAGACGCTGTCGCGGCCCGGCTACCGCTGCGAGACGATCGCCCTGGGCGTCAATACCGATGCCTATCAGCCGATCGAACGCACCGCACGGGTGACACGCGAGGTGCTGGAGGTATTGCATGACTGCCATCATCCGGTGGCGCTCATCACCAAGTCCTCGCTGATCGAACGCGATATCGATCTGCTGGCGCCAATGGCTGCCAGGCGGCTGGCGGTGGCGGCGGTGACACTCACCACGCTGGACCACGACATCGCGAGGACGCTGGAGCCGCGCGCGGCGGCGCCGGCGCGGCGCCTGCGCACCATCCGCACGTTGACCGACGCGGGCATCCCTGTCGGCGTCAGTGTCGCGCCGGTGATCCCGTTCATCACCGAGCCGGACCTGGAGCGGGTGCTGGAGGCAGCGCGCGAGGCGGGCGCGGTCTATGCCAACTACATCGTGCTGCGGTTGCCATGGGAAGTCGGACCGTTGTTCGAGGAGTGGCTGCAGACACATTTTCCCGACCGCGCCGAGCGGGTGATGAACCGGGTGCGCGAGATGCGTGGCGGCAAGGACTATGACGCGAACTTCGCCACGCGGATGCGCGGCAGCGGCATCTGGGCCGACCTGATGCGCCAGCGTTTCTACAAGGCCGCCCAGCGGCTGGGTTTCCGCTATCACCGCTTCGAGCTGGACAACAGCCAGTTCCAGCCGCCGGCTCCGCCCCCGTCCGCGGCGCCCGATGCGCGGCAGGGCTCGCTGTTCTGAGGCAAGCCCGCATTGTCGTAGCGGTTGGTCAAATCCGTGTCGCTGTCCATAATGTCCCATTCCAGTTGCTCGGAAGCGGGAGGCAGGCGATGGATGGGCGAGCGCACGCGGAAGCGGTCGAAGCGTTGCAGCGGGAAGGCGGCATGGATGGTCGGGCGGCGCTTGAGAGGCTGACCGATCCGTTCGGCTGGATGGCGGCAGCCCGCCGCCAGCAGTTTGCCGACAGCTATCGCTGGTTCCAGCGCGGGCTTGCATTGCTGGGGACACCGGCCTTCGATATCCGGCAGGTCGTCATCGGCGGACAGGCCACGCCGGTGCAGATGCGCGTGGCCGCACAAAGTCCGTTCTGCCGGCTGACCGAGTTTCGCCTCGCCACGGAGTCCACCCACGCGTCTGCCTCACGCCAGCGGATTCTGCTGTGCGCGCCGCTGGCCGGGCATCGCGCGGTGCAGCTGAGCGAGGCGATCCGCAGCCTGCTGCCCGACGCCGACGTCTATGTCACCGACTGGATCGACGCGCGCGATATTCCGCTCGACGCCGGCGCCTTCAGCCTGGAAAGCTACGTGCGCCATATCGAAGGCTATCTCCGGCTGCTCGAGCCGGCGGGTCTGCATGTGGTGGCGGTGTGTCAGGCGACCGTGCCGGTGCTTGCGGCGCTTGTCAGGGTGGCAGAGCAAGGCGGCGGGGAGCCCTCTACCTTGACGCTGATTGGCGGACCGGTGGACGCCCGCGAGGGGCAAACGCCGCTGGGGCGCACGGCCGCCACCTTGCCGCCGGCCTGGTTCGAGGCCAACGCCATGGTCGAGGTGCCGGCCGGGTTTGTCGGAGAGGGGCGCCGTGTCTACCCGGGCTTCCTGCAATTCCAGGCCCTGGTGATGGCGCAGCCGCAGCGGCACTGGTCGCTGCTCAGCGCGTGGTCGTGCCGGTGGTTGGGTGACAAGGCCCGCTTGCGGGCGCTGGAGACAGAGTTCGCCAGCCACGCCGCGGTACTCGATATCGACGCGCGGTTCTTCCTCGATACGGTAGACGTGGTGTACCGGCAGGCGCTGCTGCCCAGGGGGCAATGGCGCATCGACGCCGAGCCGGTCCGTCTCGATCGGATCCAGCGCACCCGCCTGCTGACCGTCGAGGCTGCCCGAGACGACATCTCGGGGCCTGGACAGACCCATGCCGCGCATCGCCTGTGCAGCGGGCTGGCGGCCGATGCGCGCGAGCGCATTACCGTCGCGGATGCCGACCACTATGGCCTGTTCGGTGGGCAGACCTGGCGTGAGCAGGTGCATCCGCGCCTGCGGCAATGGATGGCGGCGGCGGACGCCGCCGACCTTACTGCGACAGCTCGCGCGCGGCCTCGACCTGCGACTCGAAGAACGCCTGAAAGCTGATCGCCAGTCCTGCCATCAGCAGGCCGGTGCCGATCATCAGCGACAGGATGACCAGAATGACCACGGGCCACCCCGAGCGGGTCGGCCTGCCGTCCGGGTTGAAGCGGGCGTCCCAGCGGTCGTCCGGCCGCAGGCCGTAGACGATGGCGGCAAGAAAGGCGCTGATGACGGACGCGCCGCCGGCGACGGCGAAGCTCCAGTTCAGTGCCGCATTGCCTGCGCCAAGCCAGAGCGATGCCACGCCGATGACGCCAGCGAGCGTCGCCAGCAGATGCAGCCAGCCGTAGGGGTCGCGGGCCCCGCCGAGGTAGAAGCGGTAAGCGCCGACGCTGCCGAACAGGAAGGCCAGCGCCACGGTCAGCAGCTTGGACTTGCGCATCGGGGCGCGGGTGATGGGGTGTTCAACGGCAACGGCAGGCTGGATGGCTGTCATGGCTTCGTCGTGGTGCCGAGCGGGCCGCCGGGATGGGCGGGCCGGAGGGGTTGGCCAATTCGGGACGCTCGTCGATGGCGACCGAGCGTTGGTGACGACGCATTGTACGATGCCGGACAGTGCGGTCCACCCGGTCGACAAAAAGGCCGGCGCAACCGTGGCCACAGTGGGCGGCCTTCCCGTCAACCGGATCCAGGTCAGGGCGCTGGTGCAAGACCTTGGGTCTGCCTTGCAGCAACGTCCGGTCGCCGTTATCGCGGCGCGTTCGAGACGACGCCGAGCAGGGCGCCGACGCTTGTCTCGCCGTAGAGCACGGCGGCCAGCAGGGCCATGAACAGCAGGGTGAGAGTCAACTGGCCGGCATGGCGGGCCAGATCGGTGAGCATGGATAACATAGGGTCCTCGCTGGTTGGAACGAGGCCGCGCACGTCGGTTTGCGTCGCCTGCCGCCCGGGGCAAAAGCGCCGGGCAGGGGGCATGGCCGAGGGCTGACGGTGTCGGCACCGGGCCGCGCAGAAGCGGGCCGGATGCCGGAGGCAACCGCGCTGCAGGGGTCTTGCGCTTGCCGTCTGCGGAACGACGGCTTGCGGCTGGATGCCGGACAGCGCCGGGCGCAGCCTGAGTGTCTGTCACGCCGCTTCATTGCGGCGGTGACAGAATGTTTGACAGGTAAAGGTTTGCCCGGTTCCGGGCTCAGGGCGCGGCCTGCTCGCCCTGGTTTTGCCAGCCGGGACCGACCGGCGCTGCCGCGGCGGGATTGGGCGGGGCCTGCATCTGGCCGGCCGAAGACGGCGCGGCGCGGGTGCTCGTTGCGCGAGGGTCCCCGGCGCGGCCGCTAAGGCGGTCATCGGCCCGCGCGCGCGCTTCCATCCGTTCGATCTGTGCGCGTACGTGATCCGGGCTGCCGGTTCGCATCATGATGCGTTCCATGCCGGGCGGCAGGAGCCGATCCGGGGAACCGCCATTACCCGGTCGTTCCGCGCCCGATTGCCCATAGCCGCTGGTGGCGAGCCACAGCAGCGACATGGCGGTCACGGTGCTTGCTGCGAAGCCACGCAGCAGATTGCGGAAAACCATGGGTAATTCCCGGGCGGCGCTGGACGACGGTTATCAGGTTGGTCCGGACCATGGTACGCAGCCACGCTGGGAATCGCCTAGGCAAAACGCGTTACCGGTGTAACGGATTGTTTCGCTCAATAACGCTTTTCATTTCGCCTTCGCCAGCACCGTTGCGCACGCCCGTTTCCGTCATTGCGGCGCATAGCGGATGCGATAAATGGCGCCGGCAAGGTCGTCGCTGACAAGCAGCGAGCCATCCGGCGCGACCGCGACGTCCGCGGGACGGCCCCACGGTTGACCGTCCTTGAGCCAGCCTTCGGCGAAGGTTTCCTGCTTGATCACCTTGCCGCCATCGTCCAGCGCGATGCGGGTGATGCGGTAGCCGATCCGCTCGCTGCGGTTCCAGCTGCCGTGCTCGGCGATGAAGATGTTGTTGCGGTACTCCGCGGGGAATTGCTTGCCGGTATAGAAGCGCATGCCCAGCGCGGCGACGTGCGGGCCGAGCCGCGCGACTGGCGGCTCGAAGCCGGTACAGGGGCGCTGCTTGCCGAATTCAGGGTCGGGGATGGTGCCGGCATGGCAATAGGGGAAACCATAATGCAGACCCGCGCGGGGCGCGCGGTTCAGTTCGTCCGGCGGCGAATCGTCACCGAGCCAATCGCGGCCGTTCTCGGTGAACCACAGTTCGCCGGTCGAAGGATGCCAGTCAAAGCCAACCGTATTGCGCACGCCCTTGGCGAAGACCTGCAGATCGGTGCCGTCGGGCTTGATGCGCAGGATGTTCGAGTAACGGGCTTCGTCGCGCGCGCAGACGTTGCAGGGCGCACCGATCGGCACATAGAGATAGCCATCGGGGCCGAAGCCGATGAAGCGTCCGCCATGATGCGTCTCGCTCGGGAATTTGTCGTAGACGACGACCGGGCGGGGCGGATTGTCCAGCCGCGTATCGATGCCGTCGAGCCGGACGATGCGCGAGACCGAGGACGCGTATAGTGCGCCATCGCGCCAGGCCACGCCGATCGGCAGCGTCAGGCCGCTGGCCACCGTATGCACGCGCGGCTTGCCGTCGAGCGGCGCCGCGACCGCATACACCTTGCCGGCGCCGCGGCTGCCGACATAGAGCGTGCCGCTGGGAGAGAAGGTCATGGCGCGCGCGTCCGGCACCTGGTCGGTCACCTGCTCGATGCGAAAGCCCGGCGGCAGCTTGATCTGATCGAGCGACTGGGCCTGCGCGGCCGGCCCGAGAAGTGCGCAGAGCGACGCCAGGGTGGCAATGACAGCGGAAAAATGACGGGCGTAGTGCACGGTTCCTCCCTCGATTGCGGTTTTCGCCACGATGCCCACGCCAAAAGGGCGCGTCAAGCCCGGTAAGTGTTTGTTTGGGCTCAGAATTTGGGCTATACTCTCGCGTTTCGTGTTCGAACACTCCGTTTTTCGAGGAATACACTCATGGTCGTAATCCGTCTGGCCCGTGGTGGCAGCAAGAAGCGCCCGTTCTTCAATATCGTTGCAACCGACTCGCGCAGCCGTCGCGATGGCCGTTTCATCGAGCGTATCGGCTTCTACAACCCGCTGGCTTCGCAGAGCGAAGAAGGCCTGCGCGTTGCCCAGGACCGCCTGACCTACTGGCAAGGCGTGGGCGCGCAGCTGTCGCCGACCGTCGCCCGTCTGGTCAAGCAGAACGCTGCCAAGGCCGCAGCCTGATCGCCGCATTCACGTACCGCCGCTCGCATCTCGCCGTGTCTCGGGATAGCGATGGGCGTCTGCGTGCTTTGCGGGGTTTGAAGTGAACGACAGCAAGTCCGCCTCCGCGCGCCGAGCCGATGGCCGGGTGCCCCTGAACGGGCCTGCGCCGCAACAAGCGGCACGGGTACGCATCCCGGGCACGCTGATCGACGCCGGCGCATTGCCCGAGGATCTGGTCGAGGTCGGCTATGTTGCCGCGGCCTATGGCATCCGCGGCTGGATCAAGGTCCAGCCCCATGCCGACGATGCGGCTGCGCTGTTGCATGCGCGGCGCTGGTGGCTGCTGCCCGCCGAAGTGGGCCGTGGTGCGGCGCCCGCCGGTGGCGCGGACCGCGCGCCGGTCTGCCTGAAGATTGCCCAATCCCGCGAACATAGCGGGACGGTGGTGGCGCAGGGCAGCGGCGTGGCCGACCGCAACGTCGCGGAAGCGCTCAAGGGCCGCCGCGTCTGGATCCGGCGGCAGGATTTTCCGCCGCCCGAAGAGAACGAGTTCTACTGGGTCGATCTGATCGGCTGCGCCGTGTTCAACGAGCAGGGCGAGCCGCTGGGCGAAGTGTCCGGGCTGATCGACAACGGTGTGCATCAGATCCTGCAGGTCGCGCATGTCTTGCCCGACGGCAAGACCGGTGAGCGGTTGATTCCGTTCGTCGATGCTTACCTGCGGGACGTGCGGATCGACGAGCGGCGCATCGTGGTGGATTGGGGGCTCGATTACTGAGTCCCCGGAATCAGGAACAGGAGTGAGCGGATGCAGTTCGACGTGATCACGCTGTTCCCCGAGATGTTCCGGGCGCTGACCGACTGGGGGATCACCAGCCGGGCGGCGAAGCAGCAGCGCTATGCGCTGCGCTGCTGGAATCCGCGGGACTTCACCGTGGACAACTACCGGACCATCGACGATCGCCCCTACGGAGGTGGGCCGGGCATGGTGATGCTGGCGCGCCCGCTGGAGGATGCGATCGACGCGGCCATTGCCGCCCAGACGCAAGCCGGTGCGGTCGCTGCCGACCAGCCTGCGCATGTCGTGCTGATGTCGCCGCAAGGCGCGCCGCTGACGCACCGCAAGGTGGTGGAGCTGGCGGCGCGGCCGGGCGTGGTGTTGCTGTGCGGGCGCTACGAGGCGATCGACCAGCGGCTGATCGATCGCCGTGTCGACGAAGAGATCAGCCTCGGCGACTTCGTGTTGTCGGGCGGCGAGCTGCCGGCGATGGCGCTGATCGACGCGGTGGTGCGGCTGTTGCCTGGCGTGCTGGGCGATTCGCAGTCGGCGGTGCAGGACAGCTTCGTCAACGGGCTGCTGGACTGCCCGCATTACACGCGGCCGGAAGAATACGAAGGCGTGCGGGTGCCCGAGATACTGCTGGGCGGCCATCACGCCGAGATAGAAAAGTGGCGGCGCCAGCAGGCGCTGGCCAACACCGCGCGCAAGCGCCCCGATCTGATCGAGGCCGCGCGCAGCAACGGTTTGCTGTCCCGCGCCGACGAGAAGTTCCTGTCGGCGTGGATGGCGAAGGAAGGGCGGGGGGCGACTCCCGCCGGTTGAAACCCCATCCTCTGCCGGGGCCCGCCACAGCGCGGGTACACAACGCCGGTACGATGGCACAGGAGAAGAACGATGAACATCATCGAGCAGATCGAGAAGGAAGAAATCGCGCGTCTGACCGCGAACAAGACCATCCCCGCATTCGCGCCGGGCGACACCGTTGTCGTCAACGTGAACGTGGTCGAAGGCAACCGCAAGCGCGTGCAGGCTTACGAAGGCGTGGTGATCGCCAAGCGTAACCGTGGCCTGAACTCGTCCTTCATCGTGCGCAAGATCTCGTCGGGTGAAGGCGTGGAGCGTACGTTCCAGCTGTACTCGCCGCTGCTCGCCAGCATCGAAGTGAAGCGTCGCGGCGACGTGCGTCGCGCGAAGCTGTACTATCTGCGCCAGCGTTCGGGCAAGTCGGCTCGAATCAAGGAAAAGCTGGTCAGCAAGGCCAAGGCCGCTGCTGCCGTCGCTGCCGCCGAGTAATCGCGGCAAGGCGAACTGGCGGGGCCGCGGTCCCGTCTTGGAGGGCACCTTCGGGTGCCCTTTTTGCGTTGTGGCGGTGGATGGGTCGGTGGTGCCCTCTCCCCCGGCCCCTCTCCCGCCAGGCGGGAGAGGGGAGAACACCGCTGGGAACTCGATTGGCGGCGGTTTGCTCCCCTCGCCCGCTTGCGGGAGAGGGGCGGGGGAGAGGGCCAGCGAGCGCCTGCCCGCCCTGCCAGCTTCTGTCATACTTCTCCCCCTATGCGCCCCGCATTCGATCCCGAATCCCTGCCCGTCCTTTCCACCGACAGCCACCGTCCGCCGCTTTCCGCGCCGCGGCTGCGTCCGGAGTTCATACGGCATCGGTTTCATGCGCCGCCCAGCTGGCAGCCGGAGTTGACGGACGAGTCGCGCGTCTATGACGCGAGCCAGGGCCTGCGTGACGCGGCCGTGCTGATTCCGCTGGTGGAGCGCGCGGACGGGCTGTCGGTGCTGCTGACCCAGCGCAATGCCAACCTGAGCGCCCACGCGGGACAAATCAGTTTCCCGGGCGGGCGGTCCGAGGCAGGGGACGTCGACCGTGTGGACACGGCGCTACGCGAGACCGAGGAAGAGATCGGGCTCGCGCGCACGCATATCGAGGTCCTTGGCATGCTGCCGGACTACATCACGGGTACGGGCTTTCATGTCTGCCCGGTGGTCGGGCTGGTGCGCGGCGAGTTCGTGCTGCGGCCGGATGCCGGCGAAGTGGCGGAGGTGTTCGAGGTGCCGCTCGCCTTCCTGATGGACCCGTCACACCACCAGCGGCGCCTGTTCCGCTGGGTCGACGGCGAGCGCAGCTTCTACGCGATGCCCTATCCGCGCGAGGGCGGCGGGCATCGCTTCATCTGGGGCGCGACGGCCGGCATGCTGCGCAATCTCTATCACCTGCTGGCGGCCTAGCCGGCCAGACCTTCCGTCGCGGCGCCAGCGGCGCTGGCCTGCTCGCGGCGGCCATGGCAATGCGGGCAGCTCTGGCCCACCACATACAGCGGGCTTTGCTGTTCTTCCGGCGTGACCACCGCACGGCAGGCGAAGCACTGCTTCGGCCCGGCCGGCTCCAGGCTGGGATTGAGCGCGGTGCGATAGTCGAAGACAAAGCAATCGCCGCGGTAGTGATCGCCGCCGACTTCCTCGAAATACTTCAGGATGCCGCCTTCGAGCTGGTAGACGTTCTCGATGCCGGCCTGCTGCATGTGGATCGCGCCCTTCTCGCAGCGGATGCCGCCCGTGCAGAACGACACCACGGTCTTGCCTTCGAACTCGGCCTTGTGCTCGGCGATCGCCGCCGGGAAGTCGCTGAACTTCTGCAGATCGTAATCGACCGCCTGTTCGAAGGTGCCGACCGCAACCTCGAAGGCATTGCGGGTATCCAGCATCACCACCGGCCGGCCTTCGTCGTCATGGCCGGCGTCGAGCCAGCGCTTCAGGTCGGCCGGACGCACCGACGGCGCGCGACCGTCCTCGGGGCGGATCAGCGGCATCTTCATGGTGATGATCTCGCGCTTCAGGCGCACCAGCATCCGCTTGAAGGGCTGGGTGTCCGACAGACTCTCCTTCGGTGCGATGTCGGCGAAGCGCGGGTCGGCGTGCAGCCAGCCGACGAAGCCGTCGATCGCCTCGCGGGTGCCGGCCAGGAACAGGTTGATGCCTTCGGGCGCCAGCAGGATCGTGCCCTTGAGCCCGGCCGCGGCGCAACGCTCGCGCATGGTTTCGCGCAAGGACTCGAGGTCTTCCAGGGTGACGAACTTGTAGGCGGAAATATTGACGATCTGCATGTGCCGCGACAACCGGGTGGGCGTGACAGACGCGGCCGGGCTGGCCCGTCCGTCATCGGTAACTGCCCGATGGGAAACCGGAAATTATAGCCGGTCGGGCGCGAGGGCGGATCGCCGGCGCTGTCCCGAGCCGGTACAATGGCGCCCATGTCTTCGCCCCGCTTCGTACACCTCCGGCTTCATTCCGAATACTCCGTCGTCGACGGCATCGTCCGTCTGGAGGATGCCGTCAAGGCCGCCGCCAACGACGGCATGGGCGCGCTCGCGCTCACCGATCTGGCCAACGCCTTTGGCCTGATCCGCTTCTACAAGGAAGCCCGCTCCGGCGGCGTCAAGCCGATCCTCGGCGCGGATGTGTGGCTCACCAACGCGGACGACCGCGACAAGCCGAGCCGGCTGCAGCTGCTGGTGCAGGACCAGCAGGGCTACCTGAACCTGTGTGTGCTGCTGTCGCGCGCCTGGCTGAACAATCAGCATCGCGGCCGCGCCGAGATCGAGCCGGGCTGGTTCGAGGAACCTGGTGACGGCGGCGCGCCGCTGGCCAGCGGCCTGATCGCGCTGTCCGGCGCGATGGCCGGCGAGATCGGCCAGGCGCTGGCCAACGGCAACGCCGCCGCGGCGCAGCGCGCCGCCCGCCATTGGGCCGCGGTGTTCCCCAATCGCTTCTATATCGAGCTGCAGCGCGCCGGGCATGCCGGCACCGAAGCCTACGTGCAGCAGGCGGTGCAGCTGGCCGCGACCCTGCAGCTGCCAGTGGTGGCCACGCACCCGGTGCAGTTCATGACGGCGGACGACTTCACCGCGCACGAGGCCCGTGTCTGCATCGCGGAGGGCGAGCTGCTGGCCGATCCGCGCCGGGTGCGGCGCTTCACCACGGATCAGTACTTCAAGACGCAGGACGAGATGTGCGAGCTGTTCGCCGACATTCCGTCCGCGCTGCAGAACTCGGTGCAGATCGCGCGCCGCTGCAACCTGACGCTGGAGCTGGGCAAGGCGCGCCTGCCGCTGTTCCCGACCCCGGACGGCATGTCGCTGGACGACTATCTGGTCCACATGGCAAAGGAAGGGCTGGAGCGGCGGCTGGAGGTGCTCTTCCCGGACGAGGCCGAGCGCGAGGCGCGGCGGCCGGAGTACTACGCGCGGCTGGAGTTCGAGACCGGCACCATCATCAAGATGGGCTTTCCGGGCTACTTCCTGATCGTGGCGGACTTCATCAACTGGGCCAAGAACAATGGCGTGCCGGTGGGCCCGGGCCGCGGCTCGGGCGCCGGTTCGCTGGTGGCCTACGCGCTGGGCATTACCGATCTGGACCCGCTCAAGTACGCGCTGCTGTTCGAGCGTTTCCTGAACCCGGAGCGGGTCTCGATGCCCGACTTCGATATCGACTTCTGCCAGCACGGGCGCGACCGCGTGATCCAGTACGTCAAGGAGAAGTACGGCAAGGACGCGGTGTCGCAGATCGCCACCTTCGGCACCATGGCGGCGAAGGCCGCGGTGCGCGACGTGGGCCGGGTGCTGGACCTGGGCTACAACTTCGTCGACGGCGTGGCCAAGCTGATCCCGTTCAAGCCGGGCAAGCTGGTGACGATCGAGGAGGCGAAGAAGGAAGAGCCGCTGCTGACCGAGCGCGAGAACAACGAGGAGGAAGTGCGCCAGCTGCTGGAGCTGGCGCAGCGGGTCGAAGGCATGACCCGCAACGTCGGCATGCACGCCGGCGGCGTGCTGATCGCGCCGGGCAAGCTGACCGATTTCTGTCCGCTGTACACGCAGGGCGGCCAGAACGACGGCATGAGCGGCGTGGTCAGCCAGTACGACAAGGACGACGTGGAGGCCGCGGGCCTGGTCAAGTTCGACTTTCTGGGCCTGACCACGCTGACCATCCTGGACTGGGCCGAGCGCTATATCCGCCGGCTCGATCCGGGCAAGGCCGAGTGGAACTGCAGCCAGATTCCGCTGGACGATGCGAAGGCCTTCGATGTCCTGAAGAGCGCCAATACGGTGGCGGTGTTCCAGCTGGAAAGCCGCGGCATGCAGGGCATGCTCAAGGACGCCAAGCCCGACCGCTTCGAGGACATCATCGCGCTGGTGGCGCTGTACCGCCCGGGGCCGATGGACCTGATCCCCAGCTTCTGCGCGCGCAAGCATGGGCGCGAGAAGGTCGAGTATCCGGATCCGCGCGTCGAACCCGTCCTGAAAGAGACCTACGGCATCATGGTCTATCAGGAGCAGGTGATGCAGATGGCGCAGATCATCGGCGGCTACTCGCTGGGCGGCGCCGACCTGCTGCGCCGCGCGATGGGCAAGAAGAAGCCCGAGGAGATGGCCAAGCACCGCGAGCTGTTTCGCGAGGGCGCCGCGAAGAATGGCCTGAGCTCGGAGAAGGCCGACGAGATCTTCGACCTGATGGAGAAGTTCGCGGGCTACGGCTTCAACAAGTCGCACGCGGCCGCCTATGCGCTGCTGGCCTACTACACGGCCTGGCTGAAGGCACACCATCCGGCCGAATTCATGGCAGCCAACATGTCGCTGGCCATGGACGACACCGACAAGGTCAAGATCCTCTACGAGGACTGCAAGGCCAACGGCCTGAAGGTGCTGCCGCCCGATGTCAACGCCAGCGAATACCGCTTCGCGCCGACCGATGCGCGCACCATCCGCTATGGCCTGGGTGGCATCAAGGGCTCGGGGCAGGGGGCGATCGAGGACATCCTGCGCGCGCGGGAAGAGCGGCCGTTCACCGATCTGTTCGACTTCTGCGAACGGGTGGACCGCCGCCAGGTCAACCGCCGCACCATCGAGGCGCTGATCCGCGCCGGCGCGTTCGACAGCCTGAACCCCAATCGTGCGCAGCTGCTGGCCTCGGTGCCGCGCGCGATGGAGGCGGCCGAGCAGAAGGCGGAGTCGGCCAACCAGGTGTCGTTGTTCGACCTGATGGCCGATGACGGCGACGCGCATCGGCCGGAACTGCTGGACGAGCCGGCCTGGACCGTCAAGCGGGCCTTGCAGGAAGAGAAGCAGGCCCTCGGCTACTACTTCTCCGGCCATCTGTTCGATGCGTATCGCGACGAGGTGCGCCGCTTCCTGAAGGGCACGCTGGCTGCCCTGGAAAAGGAAGTGCAGGGCAACGGCGGCGGCTTCGGCCGCGACGTGCGCGGCAAGGTCATCGCCGGCGTGATCACCGGCATCCGCACGCAGATGACGCAGCGGGGCAAGATGCTGATCGTGCTGCTGGACGACGGGACCGCCCAGGTCGAAGTGACGGTGTTCAACGAGCTGTTCGACGCCAACCGCCCGCTGTTCCGCGAGGACGAGCTGCTGATCGTCCAGGGCAATGCCCGGCATGACAGCTTCACCGGCGGGGTGCGCTTCACCGCCGAATCGGTGATGGATGTGGTGGCCGCCCGTGTGCAGTACGCCGAGGCGGTCCGGCTGTCGTTCAACGGCAATGCCTCGACCGCCTTGCTGCGCGAGCTGCTGACGCCATGGGTGGCGCGGCAGTCCGACCGCGGCGGGGTGGCGGTGCGGGTGGCCTACTGGAACGAGCGCGCCCAGTGCGAAGCGGTGCTGGGACGCGAGTGGCGCATCACGCCGTCGGAAGAGGCGCTGGCGCAGATCCGCTCGGCGCTGCCCGACGACAGCGTCGCCATCTGCTACCCCTGATACGCCGATTTCGCCGATTTCGCCGATCCCCGTCCAGCCCCATCATGCCGGTCCCGCGCCTGTCGCGGGCCGGCCAGACTAGCGAGCGCCGATGCCTTCCCCCGGACTGCTGATCCACCAGACCCATTTCCTGCACGGCGGCATCGAGACGTCGCTGATCTCCCTGTTGCAGTCGCTTTCCGGCGGCCCGTTCCGGCTCGGCCTGTCGCTGACCTATCCGACCGAGGAACTGGAGCGGCATTTCAGGGCGAGGCTGCCGGCCGATGTCACGCTGCACGTGCTGGCGCCCGAACCGTGGCTTGCGCGTTGCCGGCAGCTGAAGACGCAGCGGCGCCTGGGTCCGCTGGGCAAGCTCTACGAAGAGGTGTTGTTGCCGCCGGTGCGCAAGCCGCTGGTGGCCAGGCGCTTTCGCCAGATCGCCAGCGGCTACGATGTGGTGGTGGACTACGACATGTCGCTGTCGCGGCTGACCGGCCGCCTGGCGCAGCCCACCATGGGGTATTCGCACTTCAGCCTCGGCCACTTCGCCGCGCACAATCCGCGCCGGCTGCGCAAGATCCAGCGGCAGTGCGAGCAGCACTACGACCGGCTCGCGCTGCTCAACGATGCGATGCTGCAGGAGGCGCGGCAGTTGCTGCCGCAGGTCGCCCACAAGTTTGTGCGGCTGTACAACGCCATCGACCTGGCGGCGATTCGCGAACGCGCCGCGCAGCCGGCCGACGTTCCGGCACAGCCGTACATCGTCTCGGTGGGCCGGCTGCAGGAAACCCAGAAGGACTTTTCCACGCTGCTGCGCGCCTATGCGCGGCTGGTCGAGCAGACCGCCTGTCCGGAGCGGCTGGTGATTGTCGGCGACGGACCGTCGCGCGGCGCGCTGGAGGCGCTGGCGCGCTCGCTGGGCCTGGCCGACCGGGTCGATTTCGTCGGTTTCCAGTCCAATCCCCATGCGTGGGTGCGGCGCGCCCGGCTGATGGCCTACAGCTCGAAGATGGAGGGGCTGCCCAACGTGCTGCTGGAGGCGTTGGCGGCGGGCCAGTTCGTCATCAGCACCGATTGTCCGGTGGGACCGCACGAGATTCTCGATGGCGGCAGGGCCGGGCTGCTGGTTCCGGTCGGCGATGCGGCGGCGCTGGCCGAGGCCATGCATCGCGGCCTGACCGACGCGGCGCTGCGCGAGCGGACCCTGGCCCGAGCCGCCGAGCATGTGGAGCAGATGGGCTTCGGCCCCACCGCCGCGGCGTTCACCGCCTGCGTGCGGGATCTGCTGCCGGCGCATCGCCTGCAGTCCGCTGCAGGTGCCACAGCTTGATGTACTTGTAGTAGCTGGCGTGGGCGTTCATCATCGCGACGCCCAGTCCCTGTGCCCCATCAAGGAACCCGCGGCGCAGCAGATAGGTCCGAACAAACGCCCAGGTGCCATGCAGCACGGCGCTGGCCGGCGTGGCCGTCTTGCCGCGCGCGAAGCTCTGGCGTGCGCCGAGGGTCGAATACTGTTCGACCTTGCGCAGCACCTGCGAGAAGTCGTCGTAGGTGTAATGCAGCAGGGGCGTGGAGAGGCTGCCGGTGGTGCCGTCGACGATCAGGTTCTCGTGCACCAGATCGTCGGTGAAGCGGGCCTTGCCGCGGCGGAACAGGCGGACCACGTAGTCGGGATACCAGCCGGCATGGCGGATGAACCGTCCGCAGAAGCGCGACAGGCGGGGCATGCGATACGCATCGGCGCTGCCCGACTGCATGGCGGCGACGATCTGCTCGCGCAGCTCGGGCGTGACCCGCTCGTCGGCGTCGATCGACAGCACCCAGTCGGTGTCGGCATGCGCCAGCGCGCGGTTCTTCTGTGGTCCGAACCCGGGCCAGTCGGCGGTTTCGACCACCTGTGCGCCCAGGGCGCGAGCGAGGTCCTGCGTGCCGTCCGTGCTACCTGAATCCACTATAATCGCCCGGTCACACCAGGACACGCTTTCCAGGCAGGCCGCGATGTTGTGCGCCTCATTTTTTGTGATTAGTACGACTGAGATACTCATAGAACCGGCGTTATGGTGTTGAACGAGACGACTGGGCCCACCCGGCGCCTGGCCGGGAACGCGATGCTGTTCTCGTTTCCGATCCTGATGCTCTGCGTTCCGCGGGGCGCCAGCATGGTGCTGGTTGCCATCCTGCTGGCCTGGTTGTTGACCGCCCGTGGCGCGCCTCGCCTGGTGGGGCGCCAGCGCCAGATGCTTTATCTGCTGGGCGCCGTCATTCTAGCGGTAGCAGCGGTCTGTTTCGGCTCCAAGCTGCATTACGACCTGGACTGGGGCGCGCTGGACAATCCGTCGCGGCTGTTGCTGATCCCGCTCGGCTTTCTCGCCGTGCTGCATTGCCGCCCGCAACGCCAATGGTTGTGGCGCGGCATTCCGGTCGCGATCGGGCTGGCGCTGGCGGTGATGCTGGTGCAGAAGATCGGCATGGCGCAGGCGCGGCCTTCGGCGTTCCTGCAGCCGATCGCCTTCGGCAATATGGTGGCCGCGCTCGGCCTGATCGGGTTCGCCCGGCCTGGCCGTCGCCGCCGCGATCATCTGCTGGCATGGGGCACGCTGGTGGGCGCGCTTCTGGTGCTTGGCATCAACGGTTCCCGCGGCGCCTGGGTAGCGACGCTGATGGTGTTTCCGCTGCTGCTGCCGGTGCGCCATCAGGGCATGCGGGTGCGCGGGTTCGTCCTGAGCGTCGGCGCGATGCTGCTGCTGCTGGTCGCCGCCTATCTGGTGCCGGGCAGTCCCGTCGCCAGCCGGGTCGACCGCATCGGCACCGACCTGCAGATGTACCGCGCTGGCGACCCCAATTCGTCGATCGGCGCGCGCCTGCTGGTCTGGCGGCTGGCTGCCCGGGC
This sequence comes from Cupriavidus sp. AU9028, assembly GCF_019795295.1. GTDB lineage: Bacteria > Pseudomonadota > Gammaproteobacteria > Burkholderiales > Burkholderiaceae > Cupriavidus. The sequence goes on from NZ_JAIMCG010000001.1 coordinate 298,462, forward strand.
GGCGATCGAGCGCCCGCTGATGGGCGTGGGACTGGGGCGTTTCGGCACTGTGACAGGCAACCTCGACGGCTGCGCGGAGCGCGAGCGCAAGCGTTACGAATTTTGCCTCGCGCATGCGCACAATGACGCGATGGAGGCGTTGGCCACGACGGGGGTCCCCGGCCTGTTGGCGATGCTGTCCATCTTCGCCGTGCCCGGCTGGCTGTTCGCCGGGGCACTGCGCCGCCGGCGGCAGGAGGGCGTCGACTGGACGGTGCCCGCCGCCGGGCTGGCATTCACCGCGGCCAGCGTCATCTCGGGCCTGACCCAGGTCACGATGGCGCACCAGGCCAACATCGTGTTCTATGCCGGAGCGACCGGGCTGCTGCTCGGACTGACCGCTCTGGGGGAGACGACATGCAAAGCAACGGAATCGAACAACAGTGACAGAAGCAGCGAAAACCCAGCGGTCTGAAACGGCAACGCTCAAGCGTGTCTGGTCCTATCTGAAGCCCGAAGTCCGCGTGCTGGCACTGGCGATCCTCGCCATGGCGCTGGTCGCTGGCTGCGAGGGCATCATCCCGAAGGTCGTCAACGATCTGCTGGACAACGGCTTCGGCGGCGCCTACGCCGGCAAGCTCTGGCATGTGCCGGCGCTGCTGGTCGGCGTCGCGCTGATCCGCGGTCTGGCGCAGTTCGCCTCCGGCTACCTGCTGAACCTGATTTCCAACCGCGTGCTGTACCGCATGCGGCTGCAGATGTTCGGGCGGCTGCTGTATGCGCCGGCAGGGTTCTTCCATCGCAATACCGCCGCGTCGCTGATCAATGCGGTGATCTTCGAGGTCAACCAGGTGCTGCAGGTGCTCACCAGCGTGCTGATCACGCTGGTGCGCGACTCGCTGACGGTACTGGCGCTGCTCGCTTACCTGTTCTACACCAACTGGCAACTGACCCTGGTGGTGGCGGTGATCCTGCCGGTGATCGGCTTCATCATGTCGCGCGTGAACCGGCGCCTGCGCAAGCTGAACCGCGACCACCAGTCGCTAACCAACGAAGCGGCCTACGTCGTCGAGGAAGCGGTGGGCGGCTACAAGGTGATCAAGCTGCATGGCGGCGAGACCTATGAACTGGGCCGCTTTCAGACCATGGCCGGCCGCCTGCGCGGCTATTCGATGCGGATGGCGGTGGCAGGCGGCCTGAACCAGCCGGTGACGGCGTTCCTGGCGTCGGTGGCGCTGTCCGTGATCCTGACCATTGCGATGGTGCAGTCGCAGGCGAACCAGACCACCGTGGGCGAGTTCACCGGCTTCGTGATGGCGATGCTGCTGCTGATCTCGCCGCTGAAGCACCTGACCGACATCAATCAGCCGCTCACGCGCGGCCTGACCGCGGCGGAAATGATCTTCCGGCTGATCGACGAACCCGTCGAGCGCCAGGAGGGCGGGCTGCCGCTGGAGCGCGCACGCGGCGAGCTGGTGTTCGAGCGCGTCGGCTTCCGTTACGGCGGGGCCGGCAAGGCGGCCCTGCAGGACGTGTCGCTGACCGTGCGCGCCGGCGAGGTGGTCGCGCTGGTGGGCCCGTCGGGCAGCGGCAAGACCACGCTGGTCAACCTGGTGCCGCGCTTCTTCGATCCGACCGAGGGGCAGATCCGGCTCGACGGCCAGCCGCTGGACCAGCTGGCGCTGCAGGACCTGCGCCGGCAGATCGCCTTCGTCAGCCAGGATGTGGTGCTGTTCAACGACAGCGTGGCGGCCAACGTCGCCTACGGCGTGCATTCGACCGACCAGATCGACATGGCGCGCGTGGAACGGGCGCTGGAGGCGGCCTACCTGACGGACGTGGTGGCGGGTTTGCCCAACGGCGTCCATACCAATATCGGCGACAACGGCATGAAGCTGTCGGGCGGCCAGCGCCAGCGGCTGGCGATCGCGCGGGCGCTGTACAAGGATGCGCCGATCCTGATCCTGGACGAAGCGACCTCGGCGCTGGACTCCGAGTCCGAGCGGCAGGTGCAGGCCGCGCTGGAATCGCTGATGAAGGGCCGTAGCACGCTGGTGATCGCGCACCGGCTCTCCACCATCGAGAATGCCGACCGCATTGCCGTGCTGGACCAGGGCCGGCTCGCCGAGCTGGGCACGCACGGCGAGCTGCTGGCCGCCAATGGCCTGTACGCGGGCCTGCATCGGATCCAGTTCGCCACGCACTGACGGTCTGGCCGTGCGCCGGTCGCCGGTCGCCGTTTTGGCCGGCGCGGCAATGCCGTGTACGCTGTGCCCGTGGCCGGCCACGGCCGGTCGGCTGTTCCACGCAAACGACCGAGGAGACGACGATGGGCCAGATGCAGCAGGGGCAAGGCAGTGCGACGCAACAGCCGCCGGGCGGGGAGCCGGACCGGCCGATCAGCCGGTATCCAGTGCCGGCATTGCAGGATCTGCCGGACGATATGCGCCAGCGTATCCTGGCGGTGCAGGAGAAGGCCGGCTTCGTGCCCAACGTGTTTCTGGCACTGGCGCACCGGCCGGCGGAATTTCGCGCCTTCTTCGCGTATCACGACGCGCTGATGGACAAGGAGGGCGGTCTGACCAGGGGCGAGCGCGAGATGATCGTGGTGGCCACCTCCGCGGTCAACCAGTGCCTGTATTGCGTGGTCGCGCATGGCGCCATCCTGCGGATCTACGAGAAGCAGCCCCTGCTGGCCGATCAGGTTGCCGTCAACTACCGCAAGGCGGACCTGCCGCCGCGCCAGCGCGCCATTCTCGATTTTGCGATGACGGTCTGCACGGCCTCCCATGCCATCGGCGAGAGCGATTTCGACGCGCTGCGTCCGCACGGGCTATCCGACGAGGATGCCTGGGACATCGCCGCCATCGTCGCTTTCTTCGGCTTGTCCAACCGGATGGCCAATACCATCGGCATGCGACCCAACGACGAGTTGTTCCTGATGGGTCGGGTGCCGAAAGCCAGATGATGACCGCGGGCAGGGCCGGTACCGCCCCGCCGCGCGGCCGATGTTCCGTTTCTTTGCTGCAGGAGAACGCATGAATCGACGCACGGCGCCGTGGCGCCCGGACTTTCCCCTTGCAACAGTGCGCGCGGGCGCGCGCCTGGTGCCGCTGCTGGCCGCCGCGGCGCTCGCCGGCGGCTGTGCCAGCGAGCCGTTTCCCGAGGCGCCCCCGCCGCCGCCACCTTCGGAGCAGATGCTGATGCCACCCAATGTGGCCGGCACGCCGGACCCGCGCGCCTGCGCGGCGGACGGCATGGAGGACAACGCCCTGGTCGGCAAGACCGAAGCCGAGGCAGTGGCGCTGCTCAAGGGCTGCGTCTACCGCATCGGGCAGCGCGACGCGCAGCAGTTCCCCGGCACCATGGACTTCCGCGAGGAACGGCGTACGCTGGGCATCGCCGGCGGTATCGTGGTGTGGGTCAAGCGCGGCTAAGCCACGGCGGCCCGGACAGGCGCTAACGCGTCTGCGCGCACATGCCGTTGTCCGGGTCGAACATCACGGGCCACGCTTCCTCGTAGATGCCCGGGGTGCAGCGCTGCTGGCAGCCGGCATGCGCCAGCGTGATGCGGCGCGGGTCCTGCCAGACCATCAGCTTGCAGCCGCTGGCGTCCCTGGCCAGCAGTTCGATATGCGGCAGCTTCATGACCTGGCGAAACTCGTCCAGGTCGAAGGCGCAACTGCCACGGCGCGACACCCACAGTTTCCAGTTCAACGCCTGCACGACGTTGTCAGCGACGCGGACACGGGCTTCCTCGCGGAAACCGTCGTCCTCCGTGCGGCTGCAGTAGCCGGCCAGCTCGATCTGGCGATACGGGATGGGCAGGGGTGGGGTCGGAGTCATCTGGCGCTCCGGCGGGACCGGCGGCAGGGCGAGTTCTGTGCGCTGCGCGAGTTGCGGTGCCGTACAGCCGGCGATCAGCGCCAGCAGCGCCAGCAGCGCTGGCCACGTCACCGCCGTCTGCCGCAACCACCTTGCCATGCCGTTGCCTTCCTTGTCGACGACCATGCTGGCCTCCCTGCCCTGGTAGCGGTGGACGGCTTCCTGATGGCGTTATAGCGGATGGGCGGTCTCGTGCCATCCGGACGCACCCTGATGCTCCTCCCGTTACTCCCGTTACGGCGTTTTACTCAACGTCAGTGCAAATCCGGAAGCGCTCCGCGCATCCTTTGCCTATGGTGGCGGATTGTTCCGGCGCGTCCTTTGGGCTCGTCCGGCCAGGGTATGCAACCGCAGGGAGGCAGGTGTGACGTTTGTCCGTGGAGTGATCGTGGACCGCCCGCGCAGTGGGGGCACCGGGGGGGCCGGCCCCGAGGGGAATGAGGAACCGCGGGCCAGCGGGTCCTCCGGCCCGGCCGCGGGCGCGTGCAGCCCAGGGTGCGGCGCTATCGAAGGGTCCCTCGCCAGCCCGTCGCTGCGGGCGCCGAACAGGGCGGCCACGCGGCTGCTGCACAAGGTGAATGGTCTGCTGGGCGAGTGGATGGATTCCTACACCGCCTTTGTCGCCTCGCACGTCGATCGTCACGAGGGCACGGGAGACGCGCGGCAGACGGTAGAACATGCCAGCCACCATGCGAGGCTCGGCGCCCAGCTGGAGCGGATTACCGCGGCGCTGCGACGAGAGCTGGCCAGGGTTGGCAGGCTGTTGGGGGCGGTGGCCGCGCGATTCGGCATGCCGGTACAGCCGGACTGGGCGCAGCTGTTCCTGCTGACCGCCCTACTGGCCGCCGTCACGGTATCGATGGCCTGTCCGCCTGCCATCATCGTCATGGGGCCGCTGGTGGCCATTGCCTCCGTCGTCGTGCTTGCACGTGCCATCGCCTCCTGCCGACGTCGTGCCCATCGGCAACGCGAGGAGGCGGACACAGACCTGCACCGGGTCGCGCGCTTTGCGTTTGCCGCGTTGCGGCAGGCGCTGGAACCGCACGAGGATCGCAATGCCGACGCACGCAAGCCGTTTCACGTATCCGCGGCGGCGCGGCCGCTGGTGCAGGGTTGTCTTGCCCCTCTCGAGCGCGCCTGGCAGATCATCGAGCCGCTCACCTTCAGCCAGCCTCCGTTCGAAGTGCTGCTCGGCCATCGGCAGCCGACACGGAAGGAGTGCACGCCGGCCGTCCGCAGGCGTCTGCTGCCGGAGATCCATGCCGCGCTGGAGGCAGCAGCGGCGTTGCTCAGCGCAGCGCCCGGTGCGTCGCCGCCTGAGGGTCCGGCACTTGCGCGGCCTTCCCCTGCGACGGCGCGGCTGGACCTGCAGGGGGCGGTAGCCACGGCCAGTGCCGTGGCGATGTGGGTGCAGGTCATGCCGGCTGCCGTATGGCCGCAGTCGGCCTTCGCCCGCCTCGGTCCGAGCGGCGCGCTGGATCATGTCGGCGATTTCGACCGCATGCTCGGCTCGGCGATAACGGCGGAGCCAGACGACATCCTGGCCGGCTTGTTCGGCAGCGTCGTGAGCGCCCTTCGTGCCGAGATGGCGCTGTGCGAGGAGGAGATGGCGAAACTGAACTTGCCGATGCGCCGGCAGGCGCCGCAGCCGACGACTACATCAGGATGATGTCGTACTGTTCCTGGTGGAAGGTCGATTCCACCTGCAGCGAAATCGGCTTGCCGATGAAGTCGCCCAGCATCGCCATGTGCTGGCTCTCCTCTTCGAGGAACAGGTCGATCACCTCCTGCGAGGCGAGGATGCGGAACTCGCGTGGGTTGAACTGGCGCGATTCGCGCATGATCTCGCGCAGGATCTCGTAGCAGACCGTGCGCGGCGTCTTGACCTGGCCCTTGCCCTGGCATACCGGGCACTGCTCGCACAGCACGTGGGCGAGCGACTCGCGAGTGCGCTTGCGCGTCATCTCGACCAGGCCCAGCTGGGAGAAGCTGTTGACGGTAATCCGGGTGCGGTCCCGGGACAGCGCGCGCTTCAGCTCCGATAGCACGGCATCGCGGTGCTCGGCGTTCTCCATATCGATGAAGTCGATGATGATGATGCCGCCGAGGTTGCGCAGGCGCAGTTGCCGGGCGATGGTGTGCGCCGCCTCGAGATTGGTCTTGAAGATGGTGTCGTCGAAATTGCGCGCGCCGACATACCCCCCGGTGTTGACGTCGATGGTGGTCATCGCCTCGGTCTGGTCGATCATCAGGTAACCGCCCGACTTCAGATCGACCCGGCGCGACAGGGCGCGCTCGATTTCCGCATCGACGTTGAACAGGTCGAAGATGGGGCGCTCGCCAGCGTAGTGCGACAGCCTCGAGATTACCGTCGGGGTGTATTCCTGCGCAAACTCGACCAGCTTCTGGAAGTTCTCGCGCGAGTCGACCTGGATGGCGCCGGTGACGTCGCTGACGAAGTCCCGCAGCACGCGCTGGGCCAGGTTCAGGTCCTGGTACAGCAGGCTGGGTGCGGGCAGGGCAGTGGCGTTCTGCCGGATCGATGCCCAGATCTTGCGCAGATAGGCGATGTCGTTGGCCAGTTCCTCGTCGGTGGCGTCCTCGGCCATGGTGCGCACGATGAAGCCGCCGCGCTCGTCTGCCGGTACCAGTCCCTGTACCCGGGCGCGCAGCGCTTCGCGATCGACTTCCCCCTCGATCCGCTGGGAGATGCCGATATGCGGGTCCTGCGGCAGGTAGACCAGCGTGCGGCCGGCGATGCTGACCTGCGTGGACAGCCGCGCCCCCTTGGTGCCGATCGGGTCCTTTATTACCTGCACCATCAGCGACTGCCCTTCGAACAGCGTCTTCTCGATGGCCAGCGGCGCGTTGGCGGAGCGGTCGTTCTCGCGCCGGTGCCAGATGTCGGCGACATGCAGGAAGGCGGCGCGTTCCAGCCCGATATCGATGAACGCCGACTGCATGCCGGGCAGCACGCGTACCACCTTGCCCAGATAGAGGTTGCCCACCAGCCCGCGCGTCAGGGTGCGCTCGACGTGCAGTTCCTGCACCGCGCCTTGCTGGACGATGGCAACCCGCGTTTCCTGCGGAGTGATATTGACGAGGATGTCTTCGGTCATAGGGAAGCGCCGATCTGGAGCGCGTGGCGGGCGGCGGGAGGGGCGATCAGAAGCGCAATCCGGCCTGCCGCAGCAGCGTCGCCGTCTCGAACAGGGGCAGGCCCATGATACCCGAATAGCTCCCGGCGATTCTCTGGACGAACTCGGCGGCGCGGCCCTGGATGCCGTAGGCGCCGGCCTTGCCCATCGGTTCGCCGCTGGCGATATAGCGGGCGATTTCATCCTCGCTCATCGCCCGAAAGGTGACCTCGGAAATCGACAGCGCGTGCTGCATGCCCACTGTCGAAACCACCGTCACCGCGGTCAGCACGCGGTGGGTGGTGCCGGACAGCTCGGCCAGCATGGCGGCGGCGCCGGCAGCATCGGCTGGCTTGCCGAGGATGCGCCCGCCCAGGCAGACGGTGGTGTCGGCGGTCAGCACCGGGCTGGCCGGCAGCGCGCGCGCCTCCCGGCGGCGCAGCGCCGCCTCCGCCTTCAGCGCGCAGACACGCTGCACGTAGTCATCCGGCGATTCGCCGGGCAGCACCGCTTCCAGCGCTTCGGCGTCCTCGTCGTCGCCAGGCAGCAGCATTTCGAAGCCGATGCCCAGCTGGGTCAGCAGTTCCTGGCGGCGGGGGCTCTGGGAGGCGAGATAGAGGACGTCGTGGATCACGTCGGCTCCGTGCATGAAGGGTTGTCGGAAGGGAAGGGGCGACCGGCACGGTCGATGGGCGCGCGTGGCGCCGGGGCACAGCGTCAGGCCCGATGATACGGGTGATTCTGCGTGACCGACCACGCACGGTACAGCTGCTCGGCGAGCAGCACGCGCACCATGCCGTGGGGCAACGTCAGGCTGGAGAGCCGCAGCAGCATGCCGGCGCGCGCTTTCAGCGACGGGTCCAGTCCGTCCGCGCCGCCGATCAGGAAGGCGACGTCGCCGCCCTCGCGCTGCCAGCCGGTCAGCTGGTCGGCCAGCTGCATGGTAGTCAGGTCGCGTCCGCGCTCGTCCAGCGCGACGATGCGGCACTGTTTGGGCAGTGCCGCCTCGATCCGCGCCGCCTCGCGCTGCATCACGGTGGCGGCGTTGTTGCTGGACGACCGGGTTTCGGGCTTGATCTCGCGCAGCTCGATGCGCAGCTCCGGCGGCATGCGGCGGGCATACTCGGCGAAGCCGGCTTCGATCCAGGCCGGCATCTTGTGGCCGACGGCGACGATCAGCAGTTGCAAGGGCGCCTCCGTCTGTCCGCGACCGATCAGGACGAGCGCGTGCTGCGCTTGCGGGGGGCGGTGGTCTTGGCCGCGGTCTTGGCTGCGGTCTTGGTTGCCGTCTTGCTGGCGGTCCTGGTTGCCGTCTTCGTCGCCGGGGACCGGGAGGGGGTCTTGGTCGCCGTCTTGGCGGCGGTCTTGGTGGCCGTCTTGGTGGCGGTCCTGGTTCCAGCGGTCCGCGTGGTGGTGCGGCCGGCCGTCTTCGTTGCCGGGCTGCGCGTGGTGGCGCGCTGGCGCGGCGCGGCGCCGTCCTCGTCGCTAGCGCGCGCGCGGACCGGCTTGCGCATGGTGGCGATCGCGTCGGGGTCGGTGTCCTCGTGACCCATCGGCGGCGACGGTTCCTTCATGCCTTCGGGCAGGCGGGCCAGCGCCGGGCGCTCGGTGGCGGAGCGGCGTGTCCGCGCGCGCGGTGCGGCCTCTTCCTCTTCCTCGTCCATCGGCTCGCTGGCCTTGGCGAAGCCCTTGTTCGCGGCGCCCAGCTTGACCCGGACCGGCTTGTCGCCCCAGATCTCTTCCAGGTTGTAGTACTGGCGCAACTGCGGCTGCAGGATGTGCACGACCGCGTCGCCGCAGTCGACCAGCACCCATTCGCCGGTTTCCATGCCTTCCACCGCGACGATATGGCCCCCCGCTTCCTTGACGGTGTCGCGTACCGAGGAGGCAAGCGCCTTGGTCTGCCGGTTCGAGGTGCCGCTGGCGATCACCACGCGGTCGAACAGTTCGGTCAGGTGCGTGGTGTCGAAGACCTTGATGTCTTGCGCCTTGACGTCCTCAAGGCCATCGACGATGGCGCGTTGCAGTTTGCGAATATCCATGGTGCTTTTCTTGTCAGCGTGGAATCGATGGCCGGGAGCGGGCTCCGGATTCAGCCATGGCGATAGAGTCCGTGAGTGGCAATGTAGTTTGCCACGCCCGCGGGGAGTTGGTCATCCGCCCGCTCGCCGGCGGCAAGGCGCTGGCGCAGGGCGGTGGAGGACAGGTCGATGGCGAGGGTTGGCTCGATCCAGATCCGGCCGAAGGGCGTGGATTGTATCAGGGCGGTGTCGGCGCGGCGGGCCGCCGCCGCCTCGCGTACCGGTCCGTCCAGCTGCGCCAGGTCGAAGCCCGGGCGCGTGGCGACGCACAGGTGCACGTAGTCGAGCAATTGCTCCCAGCCATGCCAGGTATGCAACCGCAACAGCTGGTCCGCCCCCATCAGCCAGCATAGCGACGCCGCCGCACCATATTGCTCCCGGCAGGCGCGCACGGTGTCGATGGTATAGCTGGGGCCGGCGCGGTCGACCTCGATCCGGCTGGTGCGCACCTGCGCTGCGCTGTCCTGCAGGGCGGCGGCGGCCAGTTCCGTCATCGCCAGCCGCTGGGCGGCGGGCGTCACATCGGTGCCCTTTTGCCAGGACTGCCCGGTGGGAATCCACAGCAGTTCGTCCAGCCCGAGCCGGTCGATGCAGAGCCGGGCCAGCGCGACGTGAGCGGCATGTGGCGGGTCGAAGGTGCCGCCCAGCAGGCCGACGCGTCGTGGGCGCGCCTTCGAGGAAGGAATGGCTGGGGCCGGGGTCGATGGAGCGGCTTCCGTCATGCGGATCAGACCCAGTCCCGCGCCGGCAGGAAGTCGGTCGCGAGCGCCGCCTCGGCGCTGCCCGGTTCCGGTTGCCAGTCGTAGCGCCATGCGGCGCGCGGGGGCATCGACATCAGGATCGACTCGGTGCGCCCGCCCGATTGCAGGCCGAACAGCGTGCCGCGGTCGAATACCAGGTTGAATTCGACATAGCGGCCGCGCCGGATCGCCTGGAACTCGCGCTCGCGCTCGCCGAAGGGCGTATCCATCCGCGCGCGCAGGATCGGCAGATAGGCTTCGAGGAAGCCGTCGCCGACCGCCTGCATCATGGCGAAGCTGCGCTCGAAACCGAGTTCGGCGAAGTCGTCGAAGAAGATGCCGCCGATGCCGCGCGCCTCGTTGCGGTGCTTCAGGAAGAAATACTCGTCGCACCAGCGCTTGAAGCGCGGGTAGAGGGTGTCGCCGAAGGGCGCCAGCGCGGCCTTGCAGGTGGCATGGAAATGCCGGCAGTCGTCGGCATTGCCGTAGTAGGGCGTCAAGTCCATGCCGCCGCCGAACCACCAGACCGGATCGGCGCCGGCGCGGACCGCCATGAAGCAGCGCACGTTCATGTGCACGGTCGGCACATAGGGGTTGCGCGGATGGAAGACCAGCGACACGCCCATCGCCTCGAAGCCGCGGCCGCTCAGCTCGGGCCGGTTGGCGGTGGCCGAAGGCGGCAGCATGTCGCCGCGCACGTGCGAGAAGCCGACGCCGGCGCGCTCCATCACGCCGCCTTCCTCGAGGATGCAGGTGCGGCCATTGCCGCGCAGCCGTTCCGTGGGCGGCTTTTCCCAGGCGTCGATGGCGAAGGGCCGGCCGTCGATGTCGGCGACGGCTGCGGTGATGCGGTCCTGCAGACCGAGCAGGTAGGCGCGCACTGCCTGGGAATCGATCATGTGTTCACGGGTCGGATGGTCGATGACGAAGCGCTGGCGCCGGGCATCAGTGCCGGATCGCGCGATAGCCGATATCGGTACGATACTGCATGCCGTCGAAGCGGATCTGCGACACGGCGGCATACGCGGTGCGCTGCGCGGCCTTGACGGTGTCGGCCAGTCCCACCACGCACAGCACGCGCCCGCCGGTCGTCAGCAGCGTGCCGTCGGCCAGCGTGGTGCCGGCGTGGAAGGTCACGCTGTCTTCGGTGTCGGCCGGAATGCCGGTGATGGTATCGCCCTTGCGCGGCGCGTCCGGGTAGCCGTGCGCGGCGATCACCACGCCCAGCGCGGTGCGCCGGTCCCAGTCCAGCACCACCTGGTCCAGCTTGCCGGTGACCGCGCTTTCCATCACGTCGAACAGGTCGGTCTTCAGGCGTGCCATGATGGGCTGCGTCTCCGGATCGCCCATGCGGCAGTTGAATTCCAGCGTCCTCGGGTTGCCGTCCTTGTCGATCATCAGGCCGGCGTAGAGGAAACCGGTGAACGGAATGCCATCCTTCTCCATGCCGCGCACGGTCGGCACGATGATCTCGCGCAGTACCCGTGCGTGCAGTGCGGGCGTGACCACCGGGGCGGGCGAGTAGGCGCCCATGCCGCCGGTGTTGGGGCCGGCGTCGCCGTCCTGCAGCCGCTTGTGGTCCTGGCTGGTGGCCAGCGCCAGCACATGGCCGCCTTCCACCATCACGATGAAGCTGGCTTCCTCGCCCTCGAGGAATTCCTCGATGACCACGCGCGCGCCGGCATCGCCCAGCTTGTTGTCGCCCAGCATCATGTCCACGGCGGCGTGCGCTTCCTCCAGCGTGGTGGCGACCACCACGCCCTTGCCCGCGGCCAGGCCGTCGGCCTTGATGACGATCGGCGCGCCCTGCGCGTCCAGATACGCGTGCGCCTCGCCGGCGTCGCTGAAGGTCTGGTAGGCGGCAGTCGGAATGCCGTGCCGATGCATGAACGCCTTGGCGAAGTCCTTGGACGACTCCAGTTGCGCGGCGGCGCGGGTCGGGCCGAAGATGCGCAGGCCGCGGGCGCGGAAGAGGTCGACGATGCCGGCGGCAAGCGGCGCCTCGGGGCCCACCACCGTGTAGTAGACGCCTTCGCGCTGCGCGAAGTCGGCCAGCTCCTGCGGGTCGGTCACCGGCACGTTCTGCAGGCGCTTGTCCAGCGCCGTGCCGCCATTGCCCGGGGCCACGTAGACGACCTGCACCTTGGGCGACTGGGCCAGTTTCCAGGCCAGCGCGTGTTCACGTCCGCCCGAGCCGACAACCATTACTTTCATGATTCACTGCCAGAAGAAATACGCTTGAAACCCGGCGTTCGTGCCGCTGCGCGCAGCGCGGCAGCACCGGGGGAAAAGGGGAGGGCCGCTGCCGGGCAGCCGCCCCCGCCATGGTCAGTCGGCGATCACCGCGTTGGTGAAGACTTCCTGCACGTCGTCGAGGTTCTCGATGGCGTCCAGCAGCTTTTGCATCTTGACGGCGTCGTCGCCGGTGAAGGTCACCTCGTTCTGCGGCTTCATCACGACGTCCGCGACTTCGGCCTTGAAGCCGGCCGCTTCGAGCGCTGCCTTGACCGTACCGAAATCGTTGGGCGGGCAGACCACTTCGATGGAGCCGTCCTCGTTGGTGACGACGTCGTCCGCGCCGGCTTCCAGCGCCGCCTCCATCAGCTTGTCCTCGGGCGTGCCCGGGGCGAACAGGAACTGGCCGCAGTGGGTGAACATGAAGGCCACCGACCCTTCGGTGCCCATGTTGCCGCCGTGCTTCGAGAAGGCATGACGGACCTCGGCCACGGTGCGGGTGCGGTTGTCGGTCAGGCAGTCGACGATGATGGCGGCGCCGCTCAGGCCGTAGCCCTCGTAGCGGATTTCCTCGTAGTTGGCGCCCTCGAGCCCGCCCACCCCGCGCTGGATCGCGCGCTGGATGTTGTCCTTGGGCATGTTGGCGTCGGTCGCCTTGTCGATGGCCAGCCGCAGGCGCGGATTGGAGTCGGCGTCCGCGCCCCCCAGCTTCGCGGCAACGGTGATTTCCTTGATCAGACGGGTCCAGATCTTGCCGCGCCTGGCGTCAGCGGCGGCTTTCTTGTGCTTGATGTTGGCCCATTTGGAATGACCGGCCATGGTGTTCTCCGATGCGGATGGTATCGAGTAAGGGGGCGGCGATGCGTGACGCTGCCGGGGCGGACCGGCCGCCGTCTCGCGGCGGTGCAACCGCTACGGCGGCGGCCGCTGGCGGCGCGAGTGCAGAGGCAAGAGCAACGCTGCTGTCGGCCCGCTGCTGCCGTGCGCTGCTGGCTATAATCAGCCCGGGATTTTATCACGCGGCCGCTGCGCCACAGGCGCCGCGCGGGCCGGCGCATTGCCGCCGCCGCCCGTTTGCCGCTTCGCTCGGACGCAACCGGAAACCAATATGGCCGACCCCATAGTCATCGCAAAGAACGCCCGGCATGAACTGGCATTGTTGCCGCAGATGGGGAATCGCCACGGGCTGATCACCGGCGCGACCGGCACCGGCAAGACCGTGACGCTGCAGGTGCTCGCCGAAGGCTTTTCCCGGCAGGGGGTGCCGGTCTTCCTCGCCGACGTGAAGGGCGACCTGACCGGCATTTCGCAGCCCGGCCGCGGCAGCGACAAGCTGGCCCGGCGCCTGACCGAGCTGGGCCTGCCCGAGCCCGAATGGCGCGGCTGCCCGACCACGCTGTGGGACGTGTTCGGCGAGAAGGGGCATCCGGTGCGGGCCACCGTCTCCGACATGGGACCGCTGCTGCTGTCGCGCATGCTGGAACTGAACGACACCCAGCAGGGCGTGCTGAACCTGGTGTTCCGCATCGCCGACGACAACGGCCTGCTGCTGCTCGATGCCAAGGACCTGCGCGCGATGCTGCAGCATGTCGCCGAGCAGGCCGGCGAATACCGCAGCGAGTACGGCAACATCTCGGCCGCTTCGGTCGGCGCGATCCAGCGCGGCCTGCTGGCGCTCGAGGCGCAGGGCGCCGACGCCTTCTTCGGCGAGCCGATGCTGAACCTGGACGACTTCATGCAGACCGAGCGCGGGCAGGGGGTCGTCAACATCCTCGCGGCCGACCGGCTGCTGCATGCGCCGCGCCTGTACGCGACGTTCCTGCTGTGGCTGCTGTCCGAGCTGTTCGAGAAGCTGCCGGAGGCGGGCGACCTCGACAAGCCGAAGCTGGTGTTCGTCTTCGACGAGGCGCACCTGCTGTTCGACGACGCGCCGCGCGCGCTGCTGGACAAGATCGAGCAGGTGGTCCGGTTGATCCGCTCCAAGGGCGTGGGCGTGTACTTCGTCACGCAGAACCCGGCCGACATTCCGGATACCGTGCTGGGGCAACTCGGCAACCGCGTGCAGCACGCGCTGCGGGCCTTCACCCCGCGCGACCAGAAGGCCGTCAAGGTGGCGGCGACGACCATGCGCGCCAATCCGGAGCTGGATGTGGAGGCGGCCATTGGGGAGCTGGGTGTGGGCGAGGCGCTGGTGTCGCTGCTCGATGACAGGGGCACGCCGGGGATCACCGAGCGTGCGTGGGTGCTCGCACCCGGCAGCCGCATCGGTCCGATCGACGCGACCGAGCGCGCGCAGCTGCTGGCCTCGTCGCTGGTGGCGGGCGTCTACGACAAGACGGTGGACCGGGAGTCGGCCTACGAGCGGCTGAAGATGCGGGCGGCGCCGAACGCCGCGCAGCAGGAGCCTGCCGCGCCGCGCTCCCGCGAAAGCGGCAACGGCCCCGGGCAGGAGCAGGGCGCGCAGGGCGGCGGCCTGTGGGGCGAACTGACGCGTGGCTCGGGCAAGACCGGCCGCGGCGATTCGATCCTGGAGGCGATGGCCAAGTCCGCCGCGCGCACGGTCGGCTCGCAGGTCGGCCGCGAATTGATCCGGGGCGTGCTGGGCAGCCTGCTGGGCAGCAAGCGCCGGCGCTAGGCCGGCGCGGGCATCAGTTCTTGGTGCCGAACAGGCGGTCGCCGGCGTCGCCCAGGCCCGGCACGATGTAGGCGTGCTCGTCCAGGTGGCTGTCCAGGGAGGCGACGAACAGCTTCACGCCCGGGTGGGCTTTCTGGAACACCTCGACGCCTTCGGGGGCGGCGACCAGCGCGACGAAGGTGATCGCCTCGTCCTTGACGCCACGGCGCTTGAGCACATCCACCGCATATGCCGCCGAATAGCCGGTGGCGACCATCGGATCGCACAGGATGAAGCTGCGGTCTTCCAGCGCGGGCAGCCGCACCAGATATTCGACAGGGCGGTGCTGGTCGTCGCGGTAGACACCGATATGGCCGATCCGCGCGGAGGGAATCAGCTCGACCAGCCCGTCGCTCATGCCCACGCCGGCGCGCAGCACCGGCACGATGGTCAGCTTCTTGCCGGCGATCACCGGGGCGTCCATCTGGACCAGCGGGGTGTCGATGCGGCGCGTGGTCAGCGGCAGCTCGCGGGTGATTTCATACCCCATCAGCAGCGTGATCTCGCGCAGCAGCTCGCGGAAGGTCCGCGTCGAGGTGTCGCGGTCGCGCATGTGCGACAGCTTGTGCTGGATCAGCGGGTGGTCGAGGATGTAGAGATTCGGGAAACGCGGATCTTGCTTCATGGCTTGCGGCAGGGGTGAGGGGCGGGCGCGCGTGTGGAGGGGCCGCGGCGGCTTCCCGCGGCGGCTACGGCCCGAATTGTAATGGATGCGCCGGACGGCTGCGCCGTCGCGGCGCGGGCGGCCTGCCTGCCGCCCCTGCTGCCTGCCGGTTGCCTGCGTCGTGTCCGCCCTTAGCGGTACAGCACGCCGCGAATGGTCTCGGCCAGGTCCTTGGCCAGGAATTTCGACACGTAGGCGTCGGCGCCGACCTTGCGCACATGGTCCTCGCTCGCGCTGCCCGACAGCGACGAGTGGATGATCACCGGGATGCCCTGGAAGCGCTTGTCGGCCTTGATCTTGCGGGTCAGCGTGAAGCCGTCCATCTCCGGCATTTCCAGGTCGGTCAGCACGCAGGCGATCTCGTCGCGCACGGCGCGGCCGGCCTTGGCGGCGCTGTCGGCCACCTCGTTGAGCTGGTCCCATGCTTCCTGGCCGGTCTTGGTCATCAGCACCGGCACGCCCATCGCGTCCAGGCCCTGGGTGATCAGCGTGCGGGCCAGTGCGGAATCGTCGGCGGCCAGGATCTTCGAGCCAGGCTTGAGCGCCAGCTTGGGGCCGACCGTGGCGGGGTCGACATCGGGCTGGCTGGTGGGCAGCACGTCGCGCAGGATCTGCTCGACGTCGAGCACCTGCACCAGGCGCGCGTCCGGGGTGTCCGCATCCAGCTTGGCGATGCTGGTGACCAGCCCGCCCTTGGTGCTGGCCTCGGCCGACACCACTTCGTTCCACTCCAGCCGGACGATTTCCTCGACGCCCTCGACGGCGAAGCCCTGCGTCGAACGGGCATATTCGGTCACCAGCAGGATGCCGGCGCTGCCGCCTTGCGGCGTGCAGCCGACGATCCTGGCCAGGTCGATCACCGGGATCACCTGGCCGCGGATGTCGGCCATGCCCAGCATGGTCGGCGAGCTGCCGACCACCGTGGTGATCTTGGGCATCACCAGGATTTCACGGACCTTGAAGACGTTGATGCCGTAGATCTCGTTCTGCCCCGAGCGGTCCGTCTTGCCCAGCCGGAACAGCAACAACTCGAACTGGTTGTTGTTGGTCAGGTTGGTCCGCTCGTCAATTTCCTTCATCAATCCGCTCATGCCTTCCTCTCGCTCGTTGCGCCGCGGATCGGTTCCGCGCTGGCGCCCGCCGGTTGCGGCGGTGACGCGAGGGAGCGCAATGGCGCGGGAATCCGCTCGCGGTCAGCTGCGTTAACGGACGCGGCGAGCGGAAGCTTGAGGCGGGTTGGCGCTTCGGGTTTGCTGCCCTCTCCCCCGGCCCCTCTTCCGCAAGCGGGCGAGGGGAGCAAGCCGGCAGCCTGGAATAGCCTTGGTTTTCTCCCCTCTCCCGCTGGCGGGAGAGGGGCGGGGGAGAGGGCAATGCACCAAAAGCGCCCGCCAATGCCCTTGCGCCTTTTGGCATACAATCCATCGCGTCCGCCCGACCGCCGCCAGCCTGCCCTTTGCGGCCCGCTGGCCCTCAACGACAAACCGTGTCCGCTTCCCAGAAATCCCTTGCGCTGCCAGCCGGCAGCCTCGCCCGCCAGCGCTCCGGACTGGCGATTGCCGCCGTGGGCGCCGTGCTGTTTTCCGGCAAGGCGATCGTCGCCAAGCTGATGTACCGCTACCAGGTTGACGCGGTGATGGTCATCACGCTACGCATGCTGTTCGCGGTGCCGCTGTTCATGGCGATCGGCTGGTGGCAGTCCATGAAGATGGCCCCGCTGTCGTGGGCCGATCGGGGGCGGGTGCTGCTGCTCGGGTTTATCGGCTATTACCTGTCGAGCTTCCTGGATTTCCTTGGCCTGCAGTACATCACCGCCGGCCTGGAGCGGCTGATCCTGTTCCTGACGCCGTCCTTCGTGCTGCTTGCCACCGCGCTGGGCTTCAAGCGCAGGATCAGCGGCCGCCAATGGGCGTCGCTGGCGCTGGCCTATGCCGGCATCGTGCTGGTGCTGGCGCATGACCTGGACGTCAGCGGCAATCAGGTCTGGCTCGGCGCCGCGCTGGTACTGGGCAGCGCCGTCAGCTATGCCATCTATCTGATCGCCAGCGGCGAGCTGGTCGCCCGCATCGGCTCGCTGCGCCTGGTGGCGTATGCGATGTGCGTGTCCACCGCCTGCTGCGTGATCCAGTACGCGGTACTGGGCCGGCCCTGGCAGGCGCTGGCGCAGCCGGCCCCAGTGATGTGGCTGTCCGCCATCAATGCTGTGTTCTGCACGGTGCTGCCGGTGTCGATGACGATGATGGCGGTGGCCCGCATTGGCGCGCCGATGGCCTCGCAGGCCGGCATGGTGGGTCCGGTGTCGACGCTGTTCCTCGGCTTCTGGCTGTTGGGCGAACCGATCACCGCGGTGCAGCTGCTGGGCAGCGCGCTGGTGATGGGCGGCATCTATCTGCTGTCGGCTCGCAAGGCCTGACCGGCCCGCATTGAATCGAGAACCGCATGGGCGTCGCACGCCCGGCATTGAAACTAGGAGAACCAGGATGGATTTCGGATTGCGCGGCAAGCGCGCGCTGGTGTGCGGCGCGAGCAAGGGCCTGGGCTTCGCCTGTGCGGACGCACTGGCGGGCGAGGGCGTCGATGTGGTGATCGTGGCGCGCGGCGCCGAAGCGCTGGAGAAGGCGGCGGCGGATCTGCGCGCGCGCCATGGCGTGCAGGTGGTGGCGGTGGCAACCGACATCACCACCGCCGAGGGCCGCAAGCTGGCGCTGGAGGCGGTCGCGCGCCTGGGCGACCTGGATATCCTGGTCAACAATGCCGGCGGCCCGCCGCCGGGCAACTTCCGCGACTGGGAACGCGAGGACTGGATCGCGGCGATCGATGCCAACATGCTGACCCCGATCGAGCTGATCAAGGCCACCGTCGACGGCATGATCGCGCGCAAGTGGGGCCGCATCGTCAATATCACCAGCGGCGCAGTCAAGGCGCCGATCGACGTGCTGGGGCTGTCCAATGGCGCCCGCTCCGGGCTGACCGGCTTCGTGGCCGGCGTGGCACGCGAAGTGGCCCAGCATGGCGTGACCATCAACAACCTGCTGCCCGGCCCGTTCAATACCGACCGTCTCTACAAGACGATGGAAGGCGCCGCCCGCAAGGCCAACCTGAGCGTCGATGAAGTGGCGCAGAAGCGCGCGGCCACCAATCCCACCCGCCGCTTCGGCGATCCGGCCGAGTTCGGCGCGGCCTGCGCCTTCCTGTGCAGCCAGCAGGCGGCGTACATGACCGGACAGAACCTGCTGCTGGACGGCGGCGCCTACCCGGGTACGTTCTAGGCCCCCGTTGCCAGCGCGAGCCGCTTCACAGGAGAACCAGACACCATGAGCAAAGCGATCCGCATCTTCGAGAATGGCGGTCCCGAGGTCCTGCAGTGGGTGGACGTGGAGGTCGGCGAACCGGGCCCGGGCGAGATCCGCCTGCGCCAGGAAGCCGTCGGCCTGAACTACATCGATGTCTATTTCCGTACCGGCCTCTACAAGCAGCCGCTGCCAGGCGGCATCGGCATGGAAGGCGCCGGGGTGGTCGAGGCGGTGGGCGAGGGCGTGACGCACCTGCGGGTGGGCGACCGTGTCGCCTATGCCGGCCGGCCGACAGGGGCCTATGCGCAGGTCCGCGTGATGCCGGCCGACATCGTGGTGAAGCTGCCCGATGCGGTCTCCTTCGAGCAGGCCGCGGCGATGATGCTGCAGGGCCTGACCGTGCAATACCTGGTGCGCGACACCTACCGCGTCCAGCCGGGCGATACCGTGCTGCTGCACGCGGCCGCCGGCGGGGTGGGGCTGATTGCCTGCCAGTGGCTCAAGGCGCTGGGCGCTACCGTGATCGGCACGGTCGGCAGCGACGAGAAGGCGGAGCTGGCCCGCCAGCATGGCTGCGACCATCCGGTGGTCTATACACGCGAGTCGTTCCTCGAGCGCGTCAAGGACATCACCGGTGGCAAGGGCGTACCGGTGGTCTACGATTCGATCGGCCAGCAGACCTTCCACGACTCCCTGGACTGCCTGTCGCCGCGCGGCATGATGGTCAGCTTCGGCAATGCGTCGGGACCGGTGCCGCCGGTGGACCTGTCGCTGCTGGCCAGCAAGGGGTCGTTGAAGCTGACCCGGCCGACCATCGCGACCTACGTCACCAACCGTGCGCTGCTGGAGCCGATGGCCGCCGAGCTGTTCGAGGTGGTGCAGAGCGGCAAGGTGAAGATCGAGGTGAACCAGCGCTATGCGCTGGCGGACGCCGCCCAGGCGCACCGCGACCTGGAGGCGCGCAGGACGACCGGTTCGACGGTGCTGCTGCCGAACGGCTGAGGTTGGCAGACGTCGGCAGCAGGCCGGCAAGCAAGAAGGGCGCATGCGGGGTAACCGCATGCGCCCTTTTTCCATGCCTGGTCGGGCCGGTTTCAGCGGGGCCGGACGGTGGTCGCGCCGCGACGCATCTGTGCCTGCCGCACGATATGCGGCGGCAGCTTGCGCAGGATCAGGTGCACTGCCAGCGGCACCAGAACGAGGTCATCGACGATACCGAGGCCGGCGATCAGATCGGGCACCAGGTCGATCGGTGACAGCGCGTACAGCACGACGCCGGCGACCGCCGGGCGCAGCCAGCGCGGCGCGTCGGGGTGCCGCAAGGCGTGCCACAGCACGCGTCCATCCTGTCGCGCCAATGTCCACAGCGCGGAGAACCGTTTCCACATCTCGTTTGCCTCCCTGCGGGAATGCGGCGCGTGCAGGAATGACTGCCGCGCCGTACCGGGTTTTGGGCTGTCGGGCAAGGCGGGAGTTCCCATGGTTCGCGGCATTGGGCAGGTAGTGCCGGCAATTGGGACGTCGAAGGCATTCGGGTGAAGTCGATGTGCTCGCGAGGCCCTTCCTGCGGCTACGGTGGGGACTGGACGCCGATGCCCTATGAGCTGGTCGGGACAATTTCTCGGGTGGGCACGCTTCTAGCGTGCTGCCCTCTCCCCCGACCCCTCTCCCGCAAGCGGGAGAGGGGAGCGAACCAGTGGCGTGACTGGCGCTGGCGGTTGGCTCGACTCGTCCAGGCGCTGAGAGCGGAGCAGACCAGTGGCGTTGCCTGGCGCTGGCGGTTTGCTCCCCTCGACCGCCGCGCGGGAGAGGGGCCGGGGGAGAGGGCAACCGACCGCCGCCGCCCGCCGCCCGCCGCCCCAACCGAACCCAGGAGACCCCATGTTCGGCTTCACCGCACTTGAGCTCGCCCGGATCCAGTTCGGCTTCACCATCTCCTTTCACATCATCTTCCCGGCCATCACCATCGGCCTCGCCAGCTATCTGGCGGTGCTGGAAGGCTGCTGGCTGCGCACGCGCCGGCCGCACTACCGCGATCTGTATCACTTCTGGCTGAAGATCTTTGCCGTCAGTTTCGGCATGGGCGTGGTGTCGGGGATCGTGATGGCGTACCAGTTCGGCACCAACTGGAGCGGCTTTTCCGAGTTCGCCGGCGGCATCACCGGGCCTCTGCTGGCCTACGAGGTGCTGACGGCGTTCTTTCTCGAAGCGGGCTTTCTCGGCGTGATGCTGTTCGGCTGGAACCGGGTCGGCCCGGGCCTGCACTTCCTGTCGACCGTGATGGTGGCGCTGGGCACGCTGATCTCCACCACGTGGATCCTTGCCTCCAACAGCTGGATGCAGACGCCGCAGGGCTTCGAGATCCTCGATGGCCGGGTGGTGCCCGTGGACTGGGTCAAGGTGATTTTCAACCCGTCGTTCCCCTATCGGCTGGCGCATATGACCGTCGCCGCGTTCCTGGCGACGGGACTCTTCGTTGGCGGCGCGGCGGCATGGCATCTGCTGCGGGGCCGCGACAATGCCGCGGTGCGCAAGATGCTGTCGATGGCGATGTGGCTGGTGCTGGTGCTGGCGCCGGTGCAGGCGGTGATCGGCGACTTCCACGGGCTGAATACCTTGAAGCACCAGCCCGCCAAGATCGCGGCTCTGGAGGGCCATTGGGAGAACCACGGCAACCAGGCGCTGCCCCTGCTGCTGTTCGGCTGGCCGGACATGCAGCGCGAGCAGACGCGCTTCGCGGTCGGCATCCCGCGCCTGGGCAGCCTGATCCTGACGCATAGCTGGGACGGGCAGATTCCCGGGCTGAAGTCGTTCCCCCCCGAGGACCGGCCGAACGCGACCATCCTGTTCTGGACCTTCCGGGTCATGGTGGGCCTTGGCCTGCTGATGATCGCGCTGGGGGTCTGGAGCCTGGTGCTCAGGCGGGGCGGGCGGCTCTACCGCTCGCGCGCGTTCCTGCGCATGGCGATGTGCATGGGGCCGGCCGGCGTGATCGCGATCCTGGCCGGATGGTTCACCACCGAAATCGGCCGGCAGCCGTGGGTGGTGTACGGCGTGATGCGCACCGCCGACGCGGTGTCCCCGCATGGGGCGCCGGAACTGGCGCTGACGCTGGGCATCTTCATCGTCGCCTACCTGTTCGTGTTCGGCGTCGGCTTCGCCTACATCCTGCGGCTGGTGCGCAAGGGGCCGGCGCCGGGCGAAGGCGACATCGCCCGCGAAGGCGGCCCGGGGCAGGACCGCACGCCGATGCGGCCGCTGTCCGCCTCGGACGATCGGGGCGATGTGCCGGGCGAGCGCAATACCGCCGAAGAGGCGCCGTCGCTGGATCCACGTGGCTAGACCTCCGGAGCGCAAACCATGGGCATCGACCTTTCGCTGATCTGGGCCGTCATCATCTTCTTCGGCGTGATGATGTATGTGGTGATGGACGGCTTCGACCTGGGCATCGGCATGCTGTATCCGTTCATGCCCGAGCGCCACGACCGCGACGTCATGATGAACACGGTGGCGCCGATCTGGGACGGCAACGAGACCTGGCTGGTGCTCGGCGGCGCGGGACTGCTGGCGGCTTTCCCGCTGGCCTACTCGCTGGTGCTCAGCGCGCTGTACCTGCCGCTGGTGTTCATGCTGCTGGGGCTGATCTTCCGCGGCGTGGCGTTCGAATTCCGCTTCAAGGCCAACGACCGCGAGCGTCCGATCTGGGACCGCGCCTTCATCGCCGGCTCGTTCACCGCCGCCTTCTTCCAGGGCGTGACGCTGGGCGCGTATATCGACGGCATCCGCGTCACCGAGGGCGTCTTTGCCGGCGGGCCGCTGCACTGGGTGCGGCCGTTTCCGCTGTTCTGCGGCCTGGGCGTGGTGGTGGCCTATACGGTGCTCGGCAGCACCTGGCTCATCATGAAGACGGAGGGGCCGCTGCACCAGCGCATGATGGCGCTGACCCGTCCACTGGCGTGGGCGCTGCTGGCGGTGATCGGCGTGATCAGCATCTGGACGCCGCTGGCGCACCCGCAGATCGCCGAGCGCTGGTTCAGCCTGCCGAATCTGCTATGGTTCGCGCCGGTGCCGGTGCTGGTGGTGCTGGCGATGCTGGGGCTGCAACGCAGCCTGCGGCAGCATGCGCATGCCGCGCCGTTCCTCTGCACGCTGGCACTGGTCTTTCTCGGCTACAGCGGGCTGGCCATCAGCATGTGGCCGCATATCGTGCCGCCGTCGATCACGATCTGGGATGCCGCCGCGCCGCCGCAGAGCCAGGGCTTTGCGCTGGTGGGCGCCCTGTTTATCATCCCGATCATTCTGATGTACACGTTCTGGTCCTATTACGTTTTTCGCGGCAAGGTCCGCGTGGGGGAGGGGTATCACTGATGCAGGATCCGCGCAACGAGCGGCAGGAAGGAGAGGCCGCGGACAATCCGACGCGGAGCTGGCGCAGCCGGTTGATCTGGTTGCTGGTGCTGTGGATCTGCGGCGTGGGCGCGGTCGGCGTGGTTGCGATCGTGGTGCGCCTGGGCATGGGCCTGGCCGGCATGCGCAGCAGCTGAGCGCCGGCCGATAAAAAAGGGGAAAGCGCCGTGGCGCGCTTTCCCCTTTCTGCTTGCCGGGCAGGGCGGTCTCCCCCGGGACACCGCCCGACACGGGATCAGCCCGGAATGTTGCCTTCCACGCCTTCGACGTAGAACTTGACGCCGTGCAGGAACTTGTCGTCGGCGACCTGTCCCTCGGGGATCTGCACCTTGCCGGTGTTGTCCTTGATCGGACCCTTCCAGATCGGCGCGGTACCGTCGACGATGCCCTTGCGCCGTTCCGCCACCAGCGCCTTGACGTCCTCCGGCACGTCGCCGTTGAAGCTCTTCAGGTCGATCATGTTCTCCTTCAGGCCCCACCAGGTGGTGTTGGTCTTCCACTGGCCGTTCAGCACGTCTTCGACGACCTTGTTGTAGTAGACGCTCCAGTCGATCACCGACGCGGCCAGATGGGCCTTCGCGCCGAAGCGGGTCATGTCGCTATCCCAGCCAAAGGCGTGCACACCCTTCTCCTGCGCGGTCTGCACCACGGCGGCGGAATCGGTGTTCTGCATCAGCATGTCGGCGCCCTGGCCGATCAGCGTGGTGGCCGCCTCGCGCTCCTTGCCCGGATCGAACCACTTGTTGACCCAGACCACCTTGACGGTGGCGTTCGGGTTGACGCTGCGCGCGCCCAGCGCGAACGAGTCGATATTGCGGATCACTTCGGGAATCGGTACCGACGCCACCACGCCCATCTTGCCGGTCTTGCTCATCTTGCCGGCGACCACGCCAGCGAGGTAGGCGCCTTCATAGGTGCGCACATCGTATTGCGCGACATTCTCGGCGGTCTTGAAGCCGGTGGCGTGCTCGAACTTGACGTCGGGAAACTCGCGCGCGACCTTCAGCATCGACTCCATGTAGCCGAAGGTGGTGCCGAAGATCAGCTTGTTGCCCTGGCTGGCCAGGTCGCGGATCACGCGCTCGGCGTCCGCGGCCGACTCGGGCACGTTCTCGACGTAAGTCGTCTTGACCTTGTCGCCAAACTTCGCTTCGACCGCCTTGCGGCCGTTGTCGTGCGCGTAGGTCCAGCCGGCGTCACCGACCGGGCCGATATAGACGAAGGCGACCTTCAGCGGCTCGGCAGCCTGTTCTGCCGCGGGGGCGGCGGGCGCGCTGCCCTGGGCCGGCGCCTCCTCCTTCTTGCCGCAGCCGGCGAGCGCCAGCAACGTGGTGGCGGCGAGCGCGGCCAGGGTCTTCCTGCGCGTGACGATCATTCGATTTCTCCTTGTGTCGTTCAGTGTGGTTGGCTTGGGATTTGGTTTGCGCGGTTATCAGGCGCTGCCGGGGCGGAACGGGCGGCCGAGCGACGCCGGCATGTTCAGGCGGATCCAGGCTGGATTGCGCGAGATCAGCGCCAGCACGACGATGGTGGCGGCATAGGGCAGCATCGACAGGATCTGCGACGCCACCGCGACGCCAATGCCCTGCAGGTAGAACTGCAGGATGGTGACCCCGCCGAACAGCCAGGCGCCGACCAGCACCCGTCCCGGGCGCCAGGTGGCAAAGGTGGTCAGCGCCAGCGCGATCCAGCCGCGGCCGGCGACCAGGTTCTCGACCCACATCGGCGTGTAGACCAGCGACAGGTAGGCGCCGGCCACGCCGCAGCAGGCACCGCCGAACAGCAGCGCGCCGAAGCGGATCAGCCGCACCGGGTAGCCCAGCGCATGGGCCGATTCCGGCGATTCGCCCACGGCGCGCAGCACCAGCCCGGCACGGCTGCGAAACAGGAACCACATGATGGCGACGCACAGCAGCACGCTGAAATAGACCATCCAGTGGTGCTGGAACAGCGCGGGGCCGAGCACCGGGATCTGCGACAGGCCGGGGATGCCGCTGGCCTGCGCCGGCATGGCGAAGCCGACAAAGCGCTGGCCCATGAAGGCCGACAGCCCGGTGCCGAAGATCGACAGCGCCAGGCCGGTGGCGACCTGGTTGGTCGCCAGCACCAGCGCGAGCCAGGAGAACAGCGTGGCCATCGCCATGCCGGCGAGGGCGCCGGCGAAAAAGCCCAGCAGCGGCGACTGGGTCTGGTAGCCGACCATGAAGCCGAACACGGCGGCGACCAGCATCATGCCTTCGGCGCCCAGGTTCAGCACGCCGGCGCGTTCGTTGATGAGCAGGCCGAGCGCGGCCAGCAGCAGCGGCGTGCCGGCATTGATGGCCGAGGCCAGGAGCGGAGCGAATTGTTCCATCGATGACGAGCGCCGGTTCAGGCGGCGGAGTGGGGTTGGCGCGCGCCGGACGCCGAACGCCAGCGCAGGCGGTTCTCGATCAGGGTGTCGCAGGCCAGCAGGAAGAACAGCAGCATGCCCTGGAAGACCCAGCCGATCGCCGACGGCAGGCCCAGGCGCGATTGCGCCATCTCGCCGCCGATATAGAAGATCGACATCACGATGCCGCCGAACACGGCGCCGACCGGGTGCAGCCGGCCGACGAAGGCGACGATGATCGCCGTGAAGCCGTAGCCAGGCGAGATCGACGGCAGCAGCTGGCCGATCGGGCCGGTGACTTCGAACGCGCCGGCAAGCCCCGCAAAGCCGCCCGAGATCAGCAGCGCCTGCCACAGCGCGGCGCGCGCCGGAAAGCCGGCGTAGCGCGCCGCGGCCGGAGCGGTCCCGCCGACCTGCAGCCGGTAGCCGGCGAAGCTGCGGAAGATGTAGACCGTCATCACGACGACCAGCGCCAGCATTACCAGGAAGCCCGCGTGCAGCCGCGATCCCGACAGCAGGTTCGGCAGCAGGAATTCCGCCGAGAACACCTTCGATTGCGGGAAGTTCATGCCCTGCGGGTCCTTCAGCGGGCCGTTCACCACGTACAGGATCAGCTGCTGGGCGATATAGGTCAGCATCAGCGAGACCAGGATCTCGTTGGCATGGAAGCGGTCCTTCAGCAGCGCGGTGATCGCCGCCCACAGCATGCCGCCCACCACGCCCGCGAGCGCGGCAAGCGTCAGCACCAGCGCGCCATTGGCCGTGTGACCCGGCACATCGAACCACAGCACGGCGGCGGCGGCGAAGATGCCGCCGACGATCAGCTGGCCCTCGGCGCCGATGTTCCAGACGTTGGCCCGGTAGCAGACCGACAGGCCGAGCGCGCACAGCACCAGTGGTACGGTCTTGAGCAGCACCTCGCCGAGGGCGCGCTTGTCGCGCACGGTGTCGAAGAGAAAGACGCGCAATCCGGCGACCGGGTCCTTGCCCAGCAGCACGAACAGCAGCGCACCGAAGGCGAGCGTCAGCGCCAGTGCCAGCAGCGGCGAGGCATACGCCATCGGACGCGAGGGCAGCCCGCGCGGCGCCAGCGTCAGCGGGAAGGACTTAGCCATGGCTCACCTCCTGCTGCTGTTGCATCTGTTGCTGCGACGAGGCGTCGGCGGGACCGCCTGCCCACAGCCCGCTCATCCACAGGCCGACCTGTTCGCGGGTGGCCGCCTCGATCGGGATCGACGGAGACAGCCGGCCCTTGGCGATGACATGCAGCCGGTCGCACAGCGAGAACAGCTCGTCGAGCTCTTCCGAGACGACCAGGATCGCGCAGCCCGTGGCCTTCAGCGCCAGCAGTTCGTTGTGGATCTGCGCGGCCGCGCCGATATCCACGCCCCAGGTGGGTTGCGCGACGATCAGCACGCCGGGGCCGCTTTCCACTTCGCGCCCGACGATGAATTTCTGCAGATTGCCGCCGGAGAGGCTGCGCGCCAGCGCGTCGGGGCCGCTGGCCTTGACGCCGAAGCGCCGGATGATCGCCGCGGCAAGTCCCGCGGCGGCCTTGGGCGAGATCAGGCCGCGCCCGACATACGGGGGGGCCTGGTGGGTCAGCAGCGTATTGGACGCCAGGCTCATGCCCGGCACCGCGCCGCGGCCCAGGCGCTCCTCGGGAACGAAGGCCAGGCCGGCGCGCCGGCGGGCACGGGCATCCAGCCGGCCCGCGGGTCTGTCGTCCAGCCGTACCGCGTCGGCGGCCGCGGCCGGATTCTCGCCCGACAGCGCCGCCAGCAGTTCCTGCTGGCCGTTGCCGGACACGCCCGCAATGCCGACGATTTCGCCGGCGCGCACGTCCAACGAGACGGCGTCCAGCGCCGTGCCGAAGGCATGGGCGCGCGGCAGCGTCAGGTTGCGCACCGCCAGCCGGACCGCGCCCGGATCGGCGGCGACCCGCGCCTCGCGGGGCGGCTCGCCGCCGATCATCAGCCGCGACAGCGACGCCGCGCTTTCCTCGCGCGGGTCGCAAACGCCCGTGACACTGCCCATCCGCATCACCGTGGCGCGATGGCACAGCGCGCGGATCTCGTCCAGCTTGTGGCTGATATAGAGGATGCTGGTGCCTTCGTCGGCCAGCTGGCGCAGCGTGACGAACAGCGTCTGCACCGCCTGCGGCGTCAGCACCGAAGTCGGCTCGTCCAGGATCAGCAATTGCGGGCGCGCCAGCAGCGCGCGCACGATCTCGACCCGCTGACGCTCGCCCACCGACAGCGTATGCACGTGGCGCTCCGGCTCCAGCGGCAGCCCGTAGCGGTCGGCGGTCTCGCGGATCTGCGCCGCCAGTTGCTTCATGCTGGTGCCGGCGCGCTGGCCGGCCGGCAGCCCGAGGGCGATGTTCTCGGCCACCGTCAGGGTGTCGAACAGCGAGAAATGCTGGAACACCATGGCAATGCCCAGATTGCGGGCATCGTGCGGACTGGCGATCGAAACCGGTGCGCCATTGAAGTGCATGACGCCGGCATCGGGCTGGACCGCGCCGTAGATGATCTTCATCAGCGTCGACTTGCCGGCGCCGTTTTCGCCGAGCACGGCGTGGATTTCGCCCGGGGCGACGGTCAGCGACACGTCGTCGTTGGCAACCACGCCCGGGTAGCGCTTGACGATATGCGACAACGCCAGCCGGGGCGGCGGGGAGTGAAGGCTCACAGGTGACGATTCGAAAGGGTTAGGCCAGAGCGGACCCGGGCGGCGGTGCGCCCTGGCCAGGTGGCAGGCGACGCAGCCGGAGCGCGCGACGGAGCGCCGCGCAGCAGGAGGCTGCGTCATCACACCGCGGCGATGTCCGTTATCAGGCCGCGATTATATAAGTCCCTGTCGCCGCCACCCGCACCTGTCGCGCGGGCCAGACAGCACAAGGCTTTCCGGCAGGGTGCAAGTCGCATGCCGGGTCCTTTCGTGCTAGTCGAGGGGGTTTGCCGCCGCGCCTGCGGCGACCGTCAGGCCGCGGCGCCGGCCGCCAGTTGCGGGGTCGGCCCGGGCTTCTGCTGCTGCAAGACCGCGTCGCGCTTTTCCAGCAGATGCTGGCGCAGGATGGTGGCGAGCCGCTTGCCGTCCCGCGCTTCCAGCGCCTGGATCATGGCCTCGTGGTCCTGGATGGCTCGGTCCCACTTCTCGGTCTGCTGGTTGGAGCGAAAGCGCAGCGCCTTCAGGCGCCGGTTGATCGACACATAGGTCTTGCGCAGCACGGAATTGCGCGCGGCCTCGCTGATGCGGTCGTGGATCTCCTGGTTGCGGCTGTAGTAGCCCGACAGATCGTTCTGCGCCCGGCAGGCAAGCATTGCGTAGTGCAGCGCCTTGATCTGGGCCAGCTCCGCGGGCGTGATCCGTTCGCAGGCCAGTTCGCCCGCGAAGGCTTCCAGGCCGCTCATCACTTCGAACGCTTCCCAGATCTCGGCCTCGGTCATGCGCGAGACGCTGGCACCCCGGTTTGGCGACAGCTCGATCAGGTTTTCCGCCGCCAGTACCTTGAAGGCCTCGCGCAGCGGGGTGCGCGAGATGCCCAGCGTCTCGCACAGCTCGCGCTCGTTCAGCTTCATGCCCGGTGCCAGCACGCCCTCGGTGATGAACCGGCGCAGGTGATCGACCACCGTGTCATGCAGGCGCTGTCGTTCCAGGCGCGGCAGAAGCGGCCCGGCCACCGGCTCGGCCGGGTCGTCCGTCGTTTTTTGCATGCAAAAATCCTCAAGCTGGTCTGGCGTGGACAAGGAGTGGACGCTCGCTGCCGCTCTCCGTTGCCGCGCCGCATGCTGGCAATTCTAGCGCAGCGGCCAGCGTTCGGCCCGCGCCGGGCGACTGCGGGTATACGACAGGCCGTTGCCCTGAATTTCTCCTTGGGATGCTGCGTCGCCGCTGCTACAGTATTTTGAATTCAAAATTCAAACGAGGAGACACAGCGCATGCTTTCGCTCGACTTTCATCCCGCCGGTCGCCACTTCCTGCAGATTCCGGGACCGAGCCCGGTGCCCGACCGCATCCTGCGTGCGATGAGCTACCCGACCATCGACCACCGCGGCCCCGAATTCGGTGCGCTGGGGCGCAAGGTGCTGGCCGGCATCAAGCAGATCTTCAAGACCGAGCATCCGGTGATCATCTATCCGGCCTCGGGCACCGGGGCCTGGGAGGCGGCGCTGTCCAACACCATGAACCCGGGCGATACGGTGCTGATGTACGAGACCGGGCACTTCGCCACGCTGTGGAAGACCATGGCCGAGTCGCTCGGCCTGAAGCCCGAGTTTCTCGGCTTGCCCGGCATCGAGGGCTGGCGGCGGGGCGTGCAGCCGGACATGATCGAGGCGCGCCTGCGCAAGGACACCGGCCACGCCATCCGCGCGGTCTGCGTGGTCCACAACGAGACCTCGACCGGCGTGACCTCCGATATCGCCGCGGTGCGCCGCGCCATCGATGCGGCCGGACACCCGGCACTGCTGATGGTGGACACCATCTCCGGGCTGGGCTCGGCCGACTACCGGCACGACGAGTGGGGCGTGGACGTGTCGGTGTCCGGCTCGCAGAAGGGGCTGATGCTGCCGCCCGGCATCAGCTTCAACGCGCTGTCGCCCAAGGCGATCGCAGCCAGCAAGGCGGGCGGGCTGCCGCGCAGCTTCTGGCGCTGGGAGGAGATCCTCGAATCGAACAAGAACGGCTACTGGCCTTACACGCCCAGCACCAACCTGCTCTACGGGCTGTCCGAGGCGCTGGATATGATCATGGGCGAAGGGCTGGACAACGTCTTCGCCCGCCACCAGCGGCTGGCCGAAGCCACCCGCCGCGCCGTGCGCGCCTGGGGCCTGGAGATCCAGTGCGCCGATCCGGCTGTCTACAGTCCCGTATTGACCGGCGTGATGATGCCTGAGGGCGTCGATGCCGATGCGGTGCGCAAACGGATCTACGAGCGCTTCGACATGTCGCTGGGCCAGGCGCTGGGCAAGATGAAGGGCAGGATGTTCCGCATCGGCCATCTTGGCGACTGCAACGACCTGACGCTGATGGCCACGCTGGCCGGCTGCGAAATGGGCCTGAAGATGTCCGGCGTGCCGGTGCGCGAAAGCGGCGTGGTGGCGGCGATGGACTATCTCGGTTCGCACGCCGATACCCCGGCGCTGAAGGCAGCGGCCTGAAGGGGGGGCGCATGAAGTCCATGTCCGCGCCGCTGGCCGTCAAGCCGGTGCAATTCGTCAGGTCGCAAGGCGGCGGCGCTTCGCCGCTGGCCGCGCGGCTGCGGCAGGAGCTGCGCGGCGACGTGCTGTTCGACCGGGCCAGCCGGGGCCGCTACGCCACCGACGCTTCCATCTACCAGATCACCCCGCTTGGCGTGGTGGTGCCGCGCGACCAGCAGGACCTGCTGCTCGCGCTCGATATCGCCCGCGACCTCGGTGCGCCGGTGCTCGCCCGCGGGGCCGGTACCAGCCAGTGCGGCCAGACCGTTGGCGAAGCGCTGGTGATCGACAACAGCAAGTGGCTGAACAAGGTGATCGAGTTCGACGCGCAGGCGCGCACCGTGACGGTCGAGCCAGGCATCGTGCTGGACCATCTGAACGCCTGGCTCAAGCCGCACGGACTGTGGTTTCCGGTCGATGTCTCCACCGGCGCGCAATGCACCATCGGCGGCATGACCGGCAACAACTCCTGCGGCTCGCGCTCGCTCGAGTACGGCAACATGGTGCACAACGTGCTCGGCATCGACGCGGTGCTGGCCGATGGCAGCCAGTGCCATTTCGGTTCACTGCGCGAGCCGGTGAGCGATAAGCGGGTGGCGGCGATGCTCGACGAATTGCGCCGCATCGCCACCCGCGAGCGCGACGAGATCGCCGAACGGATGCCCAAGGTGCTGCGGCGCGTGGGCGGCTACAACATCGATCTGTTCGACTGCCAGAACCCGCGCGCCTATACCGACGATGGCGTGGCCAATCTCGCCCACCTGCTGGTCGGCTCGGAAGGCACGCTGGCGTACAGCCGGCAGATCACGCTCAAGCTGTCGCCGCTGCCGCGCCACAAGGTGCTGGGCGTGGTCAATTTCCCGACGTTCTACCAGGCGATGGACATGACGCGGCATATCGTTGCGCTCGGTCCCGTCGCGGTGGAACTGGTCGACCGCACCATGATCGATCTGGCGATTGCCAACCCGGCGTTCCGGCCGGTGATCGAAAGCGCGCTGCGCGGCAGTCCCGATGCCATCCTGCTGGTCGAGTTCGCCGGGGACGATGCGGCCGCGCTGCCATCGCGCCTGGATGCACTGGACGAGCTGATGGGCGATCTCGGCCTGGCGGGCTCGGTGGTCAAGATGCCGGATGCCGGCGCGCAGAAAGCGCTGTGGGATGTGCGCAAGGCCGGGCTGAACATCATGATGAGCATGAAGGGCGACGGCAAGCCGGTGTCCTTCATCGAGGACTGCGCGGTGCCGCTGGAGCATCTGGCCGAGTACACGCGGCGCCTGACCGAAGTGTTCCATCGCCACGGTACCGAGGGCACCTGGTATGCGCACGCCAGCGTCGGCACGCTGCATGTCAGGCCGATCCTGGACATGCGGCGCGACGGCGCCGGCAAGATGCGCGCGATCGCCGAGGAAGCCGCCGCGCTGGTGCGCGAGTACAAGGGCGCCTACTCGGGCGAGCATGGCGACGGGCTGTGCCGTGGCGAATGGGTGGCCTGGCAGTACGGCCCGCGCATTCATGCGGCCTTCGGCGAGATCAAGACGCTGTTCGATCCGGACAACCGCTTCAACCCCGACAAGATCGTACGTCCGCCGCGCATGGACGACACGTCGCTGTTCCGCTTCCCGCCGTCGTACCAGCGCCAGCCGCTGCAGCCGGCACTGGACTGGTCCGCGTGGAATGTCGAGCGCGACCCGATGACCGGCGAGCAGACCGCGCCGGGCACCGGCAGCGACCTGACCGGCGGCCTCGCGGCGGCGGTGGAGATGTGCAACAACAACGGCCACTGCCGCAAGTTCGACGCCGGCACGATGTGCCCGAGCTACCGCGCCACGCGCGACGAGCAGCACCTGACGCGCGGGCGCGCCAACACGCTGCGGCTGGCGCTGTCGGGGCAGCTGGGCGAAGCGGGGCTGGCCAGCGAGGATGTCAAGGCGGCGCTGGACCTGTGCGTCTCGTGCAAGGGCTGCAAGCGCGATTGCCCCACCGGTGTCGATATGGCGCGCATGAAGATCGAGGCCCGCCACGCCTGGGTCCAGCGCAACGGTGCGGGACTGCGCGAGCGGCTGGTGGCGGCGATGCCGCGCTATGCCGGGCTCGCCTCGCGCGTGGGCGGGCTGCTCGCGCTGGCGGAGACCGTGCCGGGCATCGGACCATGGGCCAAGCGCACCCTCGGCTTCGCGCCGCAGCGGCCGCTGCCGCGCTGGCGCAAGCCGTTCCTGTCGGCCGCCGCCACCAGTGCCGCGCCGTCGTCCGACAGCGCTCGCGAAGTGGTGCTGTTCGTCGATACCTTCAACAACCACCATGAACCGGAGAACGCGCGGGCGGCGATGGCGGTGCTCCAGGCCGCCGGCTATCGGGTGCATCCGAGCGGCGTGCCGGGCGAGCGCCCGCTGTGCTGTGGTCGCACCTACCTGGCAGCCGGCTTCGTCGAGCGGGCGCGTGAGGAGGCCCGCCGCACGCTGGACGCGCTGCGCCCCTTCGTCGAGCGCGGCGTGGCGATCGTCGGTCTGGAACCGTCCTGCCTGCTGACCTTGCGCGACGAGTTCCTCGGCTATGGGTTTGGCGAGGAAGCCAGCCGGCTGGCGCGCCAGGCGATGCTGTTCGAGGAGTTCCTGGTGCGCGAGCAGCAGGAAGGCCGCCTGTCGCTGCCACTGCAGGCGCTACCGCACGGCGAGGCACTGGTGCACGGCCATTGCCACCAGAAGGCGATGGACGCCTTCACGCCGGTGCGCACCGTGCTGGGCTGGATTCCGGGCCTGAAGGTGTCGGTGATCGAGTCCTCCTGCTGCGGCATGGCGGGCAGCTTCGGTTACGAGGCGGAGCATTACGAGGCGTCGCTCGCCATGGGCGAGCTGTCGCTGCTGCCGGCAGTGCGCGCACGCAAGGCCGATGCGATCGTGGTGGCGGATGGCACCAGTTGCCGGCACCAGATCGAGCACGGCGCCTCGGCCAGTGCGTGGCATGTGGCCAGGGTGCTGCAGCAGGCGTTGCAGCCCGCGCAGGGCGCGGCGGCCGGCACGAAGGGATAGGGGGAGGAGCGGGAGGTGGTGAGATTGCGCACGGCATCGCAGTCATGCCGGCGCGGCATCCGGCACCGGGCGAGCGGTCGATTGCCCGGTGCCGGCAGGGTGGACATACCGAGAGGAGACAAAGGAATGCAGAACAGACAGGACAGGCAGCACAGCACCGGGCGCGGCAAGCGCTTCGCCGTTGCAATCGGGGCGGGCGTGCTGGCCGCCGCGGGCTTTCACGGCACCGCCTTTGCATGGGAGCCGGCCAAGCCGGTCGAGATCGTCGTGCCGTTCAGCGCGGGCGGTGCGTCCGACCAGATGGCGCGCTCGATCCAGAGCATCATCGCCAAGCATCAGCTGATGAAGCAGCCGGTGATCGTGGTCAACAAGGCCGGCGCCAGCGGAGCCGAAGGGCTGATGGACACCAAGGCCTCGCGCGGCAATCCGCACAAGCTGCTGGTCACCTCGTCGGCGCTGTACACCGTGCCGATGGCCAGCAACCTGCCGTTCAGCTGGCGCGACCTCACGCCGGTGGCGATGGTGGCGCAGGACGAGTTCGTGCTGTGGACCAATGCCAGCGCGCCCTACAAGACCGTCACCGAGTTCGTCGACAGCGCGAAGAAGAGCGACGGCAAGACCAGGATGGGCGGCACCAGCTCCAAGCGCGAGGACCAGATCATCACCACGCTGATCCAGAAGAAGACCGGCACCAAGTTCATCTACATCCCGTACAAGGGCGGTGGCGAAGCGGCGACGCAGCTGTCGGGCCAGCATATCGATGCCAACGTCAACAACCCGTCCGAGTCGATCGCGCAATGGCGTGCCGGCGAGCACCGCGCGCTGTGCGTGTTCGCGCCGGAACGGATGAACTACACGACCAAGGTCACGCAGACGCAGAGCTGGAAGGACATCCCCACCTGCAAGGAGCAGGGGCTGGACGTGCAATACCAGATGCTGCGTGTCTTCATGCTGCCGGGCGGCGTGACGCCCGATCAGCAGAAGTACTACGTCGACCTGATGCAGAAGATCGTGGCGACCCCCGAGTGGAAGGAGTACCTGGAGCGCAACGCGCTCAAGGGCGAATTCATCGCCGGCAAGCCGCTGGAGGACTTTCTCGTCAAGGACGAGAACTCGCACCGGGAGATCCTGAAGGAAGCCGGCTTCATGGCCGCGCGCTGACGCCCGCAGGGACGTGGCGCCGCTGCACGCCGGCCGGGCGTGGCAGCGGACGCTGCGCAACGAGGAGACAACGCAATGCAAGCAAACGAAGAGCATGCGGCCGGCGGTGCATCCGTGGATGCCGCGGCCGCGCACGCGACCGGGGCGGACGAGGGCGGCATCTCGCTGCGCACGATGGAGCTGATCGTCGCGCTGCTGCTGCTGGCCGCCGCCATCGTGGTGATCTGGAGCAATCAGGCGATCGGCGCGGGTTGGGGGCCGGACGGCCCGGAATCCGGCTACTTTCCGCTGCGCGTCGGCGCCATCGTGCTGGTGTGCAGCGTCGCGGTCGCGTGGCAGGCCTGGCGCACGCCGCGGGGACCGATCTTCGCCACCTGGCAGCAGCTGCGCCAGGTATCGGTGATCCTGTTGCCGCTCACCATCTATGTCGGCCTGATCGGTTTCCTTGGGATCTATGTCGCATCGGCGCTGTTCCTGTGCGGCTTCATGATTGCCGTGGGCAAGACGCAGTGGTGGCGGGCGGCGCTGCTCGCCGTCGGCATCAGCGTCGTGCTGTTCTGGATCTTCGAAGTGCAGTTCCGCGTGCCACTGCCCAAGGGCCCGCTGGAAGCGGCCTTTGGCTACTAGGGGAGTGCGATGGAAGAATTCAACGCCCTGATGGGGGGCTTCGCCGTCGCGCTATCCTGGCATAACGTCGGTCTGATGTTCGTCGGCATCCTGCTCGGGATCGTCGTTGGCGTGCTGCCCGGGCTGGGCGGGCCCAACGGCGTGGCGATCCTGCTGCCGCTGACGTTCTCGATGGACCCGATCTCCGCCATCATCATGCTCTCCTGCATCTACTGGGGAGCGCTGTTCGGCGGTGCCATTACCTCGGTCCTGTTCAACATCCCCGGGGAAGCCTGGTCGGTGGCAACGACCTTCGACGGCTATCCGCTGGCGCAGCAGGGGCAGGCCGGCCGGGCGCTGACCTCCGCCTTCACCGGCTCATGCCTGGGCGCGCTGGCCGGCGTGCTGCTGATCACGTGCCTGGCGCCGCTGGTGGCGAAATTCGCGCTGCGTTTCGGGCCGCCCGAGTTCTTCGCGGTGTACCTGCTGACCTTCTGCAGCTTCATCGGCATGGGCAAGGAACCCAAGCCGAAGATCCTGATCGCGATGTGCGCCGGCTTTCTGCTGGCCGCGGTCGGCATGGACACGGTGTCGGGCACGCTGCGGATGACCTTCGGTTCGACCGAGATGCTGCGCGGCTTCGACTTCCTGGTCGCGGTGATCGGCCTGTTCGGCATCAGCGAAATCCTGCTGACGATGGAGGAGGGCGTCGCCTTCCGCGGCAAGCAGGCGAAGATCGACCTGAAGGTGGTGCTGCGTACCTGGGCCGAGTTGCCGCGCTACTGGATGACGGTGCTGCGCTCGTCGGTGATCGGCTGCTGGCTCGGCGTGACGCCGGGCGGGGCGACCGCCGCGTCGTTCATGGGTTACGGCGTGGCCAAGCGCATGGCGCGCGATCCCGACTCGTTCGGCAAGGGCAATATCGAAGGCGTGGTCGCGCCCGAGACCGCCGCGCACGCGGCCGGCACCAGTGCGCTGCTGCCGATGCTGGCGCTGGGCATTCCCGGCTCCGCGACCGCGGCGGTGCTGCTTGGGGGCCTGATGATCTGGGGCTTGCAGCCCGGGCCGCTGCTGTTCCAGGAGCAGGGGCCCTTCGTCTGGGGGCTGATCGCCAGCATGTACCTGGGCAATATCGTCGGGCTGATCGTGGTGCTGTCGACGGTGCCGCTGTTCGCCGCGATCCTGCGCATTCCGTTCTCGATCATCGCGCCGCTGATCCTGGTGGTCTGCGCGATCGGCGCCTACACGGTCAATACCGCGCTGTTCGATGTCTGGCTGATGCTGATCTTCGGCGTGATCGGCTACGTGCTCAAGAAGCTGAACTATCCGCTGGCGCCGCTGGTGCTGGCACTGGTGCTGGGCGACCGCGCCGAGGACGCATTCCGGCAGACCATGCTGGTGTCCGGCGGCAGCCTGGACATCTTCTGGTCCAACGGGCTTGTCGGCACCATCATGACGCTGGCCATCCTGGTGCTGGTCTGGCCGATGATCGGCGATCTGCGTGCGCGCCTGACCGGGCGCGCCGAGCCGCGCGAGGTGGGGGACAACGGCTGATGTAGCGGGGTGGGGGCGCTCGCTGGCCCTCTCCCCCGGCCCCTCGCCCGCAAGCGGGCGAGGGGAGCAAACCCCCGGCGGTGGATAGCCTGCCGGTGTGCTCCCCTCTCCCGCTCAGCGGGAGAGGGGCCGGGGGAGAGGGCAATCGTGCGCCCCCACCCCAACCAACCCTCACTTCGCCGCAGCCCCCTCGCTGCCGCCAAACCGCCCATCCCTGAAGTCATTCAGCGCTTCAAAGATCTGCTGCTGACTGTTCATCACGAACGGCCCGTACTGCACGATCGGCTCGTTCAGCGGCTTGCCGGCGATCACCAGGAAACGGGCGTCGGCGTTGGCGCGCACGATCACGCCATCAGCCTGCGCATCGTTGCTCAGCACGCCCATCCGCTGCGGCTCCAGCACGCTTGCTGCCTCCCCATCGCCGACGGTCACCTCCCCCCGATACACATAGACGAAGGCGTTGTGCCCGAGCGGCAGCGCTTGCGAGAACGTGCTGCCCGCCGGCAGCGCGACGTCCAGGTACACCGGCTCGGTGACCGGGCGCGCCACCGCCCCGTCGACGCCGTGCGAGCGGCCCGCCAGCACCCGCAACGTGCCGCCCGATTCCAGCTTGACGGTGGGAATCGCCGCCGCCGGCAGGTCCCGGTACCAGGGCGCCGCCATCTTGTCGCTGGCAGGCAGGTTCAGCCAGAGCTGGAAGCCTTCCATGCGGCCGTCTTCCTGTTCCGGCATCTCCGAATGAATGACGCCCGAGCCGGCCACCATCCATTGCGCACCGCCGTTCTCCAGCAGTCCCTCGTTGCCCGCGCTGTCGCGATGGCGCATGCGCCCGGCGAGCATGTAGGTGATGGTCTCGAAGCCGCGATGCGGGTGAGCCGGAAAGCCGCCGATATAGTCGTCGCGGCTGTCGGTGCCGAACGCATCGAGCATCAGGAAGGGGTCGAGCCGGCGCTGCAGGTTCTGCGTCAGCACGCGGGTCAGCTTCACGCCCGCGCCGTCCGAGGTGGCGATGCCGCGCACCTCGCGCTCGATGGTGCGGCTGCGGCGGACCGCTTCGGTGGCGCTGGCGGCGATGGTCGGCGTCGGCTGGGTCAGGTCGAGCGTGGTCATGGCGATGCTCCTTGCAAATGGTTGGCGGCGCGGCCCGAAAACACGGCCGGGCAGGGCGCCGCGGGATGACCACCAATTTACCCGTCGCTGCGGAAAGCGGTAGTCGGCCGCCCGGCAAATCATCGTTCCATCAATAGAACGGTAGGGCGGAGCCGGTGCTTTTGGTGCAACGCCGACAGTGTGCAACCGAGCGATGCGCCATCGGTGACGCAAGCGCCACCAGCGCCCGCGTGGCCGTCCAGATCCGTGCCGTTTCTTGCCATCTGCGCAGGAATTGCAGGATAGAGGTGACAAAATCGCAGAAGTTCGTTATAGTAGCGGCCTACTTGCCATCCGTTGCAGAAAGATCGCATCAGGCGCATCACATTTGCCCGTTCCGGCGGGTCTCGACAGGGACCATGGAACGACGCGTTGAGCGCCGGCGCAGCAGTCGATCTGGCAACGGCCGATTGATCCGGCGGCGCGTCGGAAAGAGTCTCAACTTTGCGCTGCCACTGGCCTGCCGGCCACGCTTCGTCACCTGGCGAAGCGTGTTTCCCGCAGCGCCGCTCCAGGGCGGAAGCGACCTTTCGCTGCCGTCCGTCCCGGGATTGCCCCGACACCCGCATCGACTCCGCGCCAGTTGCGCCCGGCTGCGATACGGACAACGGTCGATCCATCGCTCGTCCGCCGGCTCGACGCCGGTCATGGCGGGCCCCTAGCCAATCTAGTCCGGACCGGCAGGAACGCCGCGTCGCTGTCCACGCCCTTCGCTGGCGCGGGCTCGCCCGTTCTCGCCCCTTGTCCGCTTTCGTGAACCGCAAGCCGCGGAAGGCCTCGTGCCGTCTGCGCCCAAGGAGTAACGATGCCCAAGCACGCCCTGCGCATGCTCGGCTGGACGGCTGTTGCCGCCACCGTACTCGCCGCCCTGGTCAACGGGGTCGGCCTCGACGTCATCCGTCAGCACCAGGACCGCCTGCTGTACGACCTCGCCGACCATCTGCGCCTGGTCTGCCTGTCGATGGCGCTCGCCCTGGTCACCGGCGTGCCCGCCGGCATCCTGCTGTCGCGTCCCGCCATGCGGCGCTGGGCCGACCGCCTGATGCAGGTCTTCAATATCGGCAACACCGTGCCCTCGCTCGCGGTGCTGGCGCTGTCGCTGGCCGTGCTGGGCATCGGCACCCGGCCCGCGGTGCTGGCACTGTGGCTCGCCTCGCTGCTGCCGATCGTGCGCAATACCTGCGAAGGGCTGCGCGGCCTGCCGCCGACGCTGCTCGAAGCCGCGCGCGGCATCGGCATGACG
Organism: Cupriavidus sp. AU9028; assembly: GCF_019795295.1. Lineage (GTDB taxonomy): Bacteria > Pseudomonadota > Gammaproteobacteria > Burkholderiales > Burkholderiaceae > Cupriavidus. Next base: position 337,868 of record NZ_JAIMCG010000001.1, read on the forward strand.
CCGCGCCAGCAACTGCTGCGCGTCGAGCTGCCCAACGCATTGCCGGTGATCCTGGCGGGCGTGCGCACCGCGCTGGTGATCAATGTGGGCACCGTGCCGCTGGCCTTCCTGATCGGCGCCAACAGCCTGGGCGAGATGATCCTGCCTGGCATCTACCTGAACGACCAGCCGCTGCTGCTGCTGGGCGCCGCGGCCACCGCCGTGCTGGCGCTGGTGCTGGATGCCGCCTTTGCGGCCGCGGGGAACCTGTACCTGCGTCGCCGCGGGCTGGCGTAACGCGGCACGGGAGGAGAAGAGAACCCAATGAACAAGCAAGATTTTTCCGCGCGGCATCCTGCCCGCAACCTGCTGGCAGTGCTGTTCGCCCTGCTGTTCGTCTGCCTGTGGGCAGGCAAGGCCGTCGCCGGACCGATCCGCATCGGCGGCAAGAACTTCACCGAGCAGCTGATCCTGTCCTCGATCACCTCGCAGTACCTGCGCGCCAAGGGCTACGGCACCGAACTGACCGGCGGGCTGGGCAGCACGCTGATGCGCACCGCCCACGAAACCGGCGAGCTGGACGTGGTGTGGGAGTACACCGGCACCTCGCTGATCGTCTACAACCGCATCCTCGAAAAGCTCGACGGCGAGCAGACCTATCAGCGCGTGCGCGAGCTGGACGCCGCCAAGGGTTTGATCTGGCTGGACCGCAGCCGAATCAACAACACCTATGCGCTGGCAATGCCGCGCCATCGCGCCGAGGCCGAAGGGCTGCATACGCTGTCGCAACTGGCGCAACGGATGCAGGCCGACGTCAGCCGGGGGGAGGACGACGATGGCAAGCATACCTTCGCCATCGACATGGAATTCGCCGCGCGGCCCGACGGGCTGGAGCCGCTGAAGAAGATGTACGGCTTCTCGTGGAAGCGCCGCCAGGTGATCCAGCTCGATCCGGGCCTGGTCTACACCGCGCTGCGCAACGACCAGGTGGAGACCGGGCTGGTCTATGCCACCGACGGCCGCATCAAGGGCTTCGACCTGGTGCTGCTGGAGGACGACAAGGGCTTCTTCCCGGCATATCACGCTGCTCCGGTGGCGCGCAAGGCGGTGCTCGATGCCAACCCCGCGCTCGCCGGTCAGCTCAATGCGCTGGCTGCCGTGCTCGACAACGAGAGCATGACCGAGATGAACTACCAGGTCGACATCAAGCAGCAACCGGTCGATCGCGTGGCAGCGGCGTTCCTGCGCGAACACGGCTTGCTTTGACCCCGGAGGACAAGACATGGACCTGATCGCATACCTGCAGGACAGCTGGCCCATGCTGCTCAAGCTGACCGGCCAGCATCTGGCGCTGGTCGGCGCGGCGGTCGGCATGGCCGTGCTGCTCGGCGTGCCGCTGGGCATCGCCGCGACGCGCTGGCGCTGGCTGGCCACGCCGCTGCTGGGCCTGGCCACGGTGGTGCTGACGATTCCGTCGCTCGCACTGTTCGGCCTGATGATTCCCGCCTTCGCCCGCTTCGGCCACGCGCTCGGCTATGTGCCAGCGGTGACCGCGGTGTTCCTGTACTCGCTGCTGCCGATCCTGCGCAACACCTATGTCGCGCTCAGCGGCATCGAGCCCGGCATCCAGGAAGCGGCGCGAGGCATCGGCATGACGCGCTGGCAACGGATGCGTCTTGTGGAGCTGCCGATGGCAGTGCCGGTGATTCTGGGCGGGGTACGAACCGCGGTGGTGATGAACATCGGTGTGGCGACCATTGCCGCACTGATCGGCGCCGGCGGACTTGGAGTGCTGATCCTGCAGTCGATCAGCCAGAGCAACATGAGCAAGCTGGCAGTCGGCGCAGTGCTGGTCAGCGTGCTCGCTATCGTGGCGGACCTGTTCCTGCAGAAACTGCAGCGGGCACTGACGCCGAAAGGACTACGCGCATGATCGAACTCGACCGACTGACCAAGACCTTCACGCAGAAGGACGGCAACCAGGTGCACGCCGTCAATGCGGTATCGCTGACGGTGCCGCGCGGACGGATCTGCGTCTTCCTCGGCCCCTCGGGCTGCGGCAAGACCACCACGCTGAAGATGATCAACCGCCTGATTCCGCCCAGCTCCGGCACGGTGCGCATCGACGGCGAGGACACCTCGTCGATCGACGAGGTGACGCTGCGGCGCAAGATCGGCTACGTGATCCAGCAGATCGGGCTGTTCCCCAACATGACGATCGAGCAGAACATCATGGTGGTGCCGCGGCTGCTGGGCTGGGACATCAAGCGTTGCCGCGAACGCGCGCGCGAACTGATGGCGATGGTGCGGCTCGATCCGGACCGCATGCTGTCGCGCTACCCCCGCGAATTGTCGGGCGGGCAGCAGCAGCGCATCGGCGTGATCCGCGCGCTGGCGGCCGACGCACCGGTGCTGCTGATGGACGAGCCGTTCGGCGCCGTCGATCCGATCAACCGGGAAAGCATCCAGAACGAGTTCCTGCAGATGCAGCGCGAGCTGGGCAAGACCGTCATCATGGTGTCGCACGACATCGACGAGGCGATCAAGCTGGCCGACCAGATCGCGGTTTTCCGCGGCGGACGGCTGGTGCAGTGCGATCATCCGGATGCGCTGCTGGCCAATCCCGCGGACGAGTTCGTGCAGGCCTTCGTCGGCCACGACAACACCCTCAAGCGCCTGCTGCTGGTGCGCGCCGGCGACGCCGCCACGCTGCCCCCGCGCGCGACGCCGCAGATGCCGCTGTCGCAAGCGCTGGCGCTGATGGACGACGCCGACATGCGCTACCTGCCGGTCATCGAGGCGGGCGGCAAGGCAACCGGCTACGTGACGCGCCGCGCCGCGCGCGAAGGCGCCGCCACTGGCGCCAACTGCGGCAGCGCGATCCGTCCCTTCACCGCCACCGCGGCGGCGGACGAACACCTGCGCATCGTGCTCTCCCGCATGTACCAGCACAACACCAGCTGGCTGCCGGTGCTCGATGCGGACGGTGGCTATCTCGGCGATGTCACGCAGGACTCCATCGCCGCCTATCTGAGCGGCGCCAAGTCCTCCGGCATCCCGGCGCCGACCGACGTCAGCACGGTGCCCGCGGCGCCCGCTGGCGAGGTGGTGCAGGCCGGCGTGCCGCCGCTGCGCGTGGCCGCCTGATCGCTCCGGCACGGCTGCAACGAAAAAGGGCCGCGCCCGGGATTACCCTGGCGCGGCCCTTTGCATTGCAGCGGGCGCGGCGTCGCGTCAGTTGCGCGTCAGTCGCGCACCAGCTCGCCGTCCTTCAGCCGCCACAGTTTCAGCGGGTTGCCGTCGCGCAGCGCTTCCGGCAGCAGGGCTTCCGGCACGTTCTGATAGCACACCGGGCGCAGGAAGCGCGAGATCGCGCTGGCACCGACCGAAGTGGTGCGCGCATCCGAGGTCGACGGGAACGGCCCGCCGTGCACCATGGCAAAGCAGACTTCGACGCCGGTCGGATAGCCGTTGAACAGCACGCGCCCGGCCTTGCGCTCCAGCACCGGCAGCAGCGGACGCACCGCTTCGTAGTCGCCGGCATCCGCCTGCACCGTCGCCGTCAGCTGGCCTTCCAGCACGCGCGCCAGCTCGGTCATCTCCTGCAGGTCGCGGCAACGCACCAGCACGGTCGACGGGCCGAACACCTCGGCCTGCATCCGGTGGTCGGCGATGAATTGCGCCGCGGTGGTCTCGAACATCGCCGGGCAGGCCTGGTTCGGACCGCTGCCCTTCACGCCGCAGGCGACCTGCTGCAGCCCGTTGATCTGGCCGAAGCTGGAAATGCCCTGCTCGTAGGCGGCATGGATGCCCGCCGTCAGCATCGTGGCCGCCGGCTTGGCGCCCAGCGCGGCGGCCGCCGCGGTGCGGAACGCCTCCAGGTCCGGACCGTCGACGGCAAGCACCAGACCCGGGTTCGTGCAGAACTGACCGACGCCCATCACCAGCGAATCGACCAGGTCGCGGGCGATCTGCTCGCCGCGCGCGGCCAGCGCCGCCGGCATCAGGAACACCGGGTTGATGCTGCTCATCTCCGCGTACACGGGGATCGGCACCGGACGCTGCTGCGCCACGCGCGTCAGTGCCAGGCCGCCGGCGCGCGAGCCGGTGAAACCCACCGCCTGGATCGCGGGGTGCGCGACCAGCGCGGTGCCGATCTCGTTGCCGGCGCCGAGCACCAGCGAGAACACGCCTTCGGGCAGGCCGGCGTCGGCCACCGCCTTCTGGATCGCGCGGCCCACCAGTTCCGAGGTGCCCAGATGCGCCGGGTGCGCCTTGGCCACGACCGGACAGCCGGCGGCGAGCGCCGATGCGGTATCGCCGCCGCCGACCGAGAAGGCGAGCGGGAAGTTGCTGGCGCCGAACACGGCAACCGGGCCCAGCGCGATGTTTTGCATGCGCAGGTCCGGACGCGGCGGCGTGCGCTCGGGCAGCGCGCTGTCCAGCGTGGCACCTTGCCAGCGGCCATCGCGCAGCAGCCGGGCGAACAGCCGCAGCTGGCCGCAGGTGCGGCCGCGCTCGCCTTGCAGGCGCGGCAGCGGCAGGCCGCTTTCCTGGTTGGCGCGCTCGATCAGCGCGTCGCCCAGCGCCTCGATCTCGTCGGCGATGCGCTCGAGGAACGCCGCGCGCTGCTCCGGGCTGGTGGCGCGGTAAGCGTCGAAGGCCTGCTCGGCCAGCTGGCAAGCCTGGTCGACTTCGGCAGCGCCGCCGCCGTGGAAATCGGGGCCGAGCACTTCGCCCGTGGCCGGGTTGGTCGCCTGCAGTACCGCATCGTTGCCGCGCACTGCGCGGCTGCCGATCAGCATTTCACCTGTGATCTTCATCGCTGTGTCCTGAAATGTCGATGCGCACCGAAGCCCGGGGGCCGCGGTGCGCTGTTGATTCTTGCGGGGGAGGGCGTGCGCCCGATGCCCTCTCCCCCGGCTCCTCTCCCGCCGGGCGGGAGAGGGGAGAAAACCGGTAGCGTTCGAATCGCCCTGGTTTTGCTCCCCTCTCCCACTTGTGGGAGAGAGGCTGGGGGAGAGGGCCAGCGAGCGCATGCCCCCCGGAGAACCCCCTTACTGCCCGCCACCCACCTTCTTGATCAACGCGGCCAGCATCTCGCACTCTTCCTCGGTCAGGTCCGTCAGCGGCGGACGGACCGGACCCGCGTCGTGGCCGACCAGACGCGCGCCGGCCTTGATGATGCTCACCGCGTAGCCCTGCTTGCGGTTGCGGATTTCCAGATACGGCAGGAAGAACGTATCGATCAACTTGCCGACCGTGTCGTGATCCTGCGCGGCGATGGCGCGGTAGAAGTCCATCGCCGTCTTCGGGATGAAGTTGAACACCGCCGACGAGTACACCGGCACGCCCAGCGCGCGGTAGGCGGCCGCATAGACTTCCGCGGTCGGCAGGCCACCCAGGTACGAGAAGCGGTCGCCCAGGCGGCGGCGGATCGACACCATCAGCTCGATGTCACCCAGCCCGTCCTTGTAGCCGATCAGGTTCGGGCAACGGTCGGCCAGGCGCTCCAGATGCGCCGCGCTCAGGCGCGAATTGCCGCGGTTGTAGACGATCACGCCGAAGGACACCGACTTGCAGACCGCTTCCACGTGGGCGGCAATGCCGTCCTGGCTGGCTTCGGTCAGGTAGTGAGGCAGCAGCAGGATGCCATGCGCGCCTTGACGCTCGGCTTCCTGCGCATAGGCGATCGCCACGCGGGTCGGGCCGCCGGCGCCGGCAATGATCGGTACCTTGCCGCGGCAGGTTTCCACGGCGGTGCGGATGATGTCGCTGTATTCGTTCGGCTCGATCGAGAAGAACTCGCCGGTACCGCCTGCGGCAAACAGTGCATTGGCGCCATAGGGGGCCAGCCACTCCAGACGCGCGGCATAGGACTTGGCGTTGAAGTTGCCTTGCGCGTCGAAATCGGTGACCGGGAACGACAACAGGCCGGAGCTGACGATCTGCTTGAGGTCTTGCGGGTTCATGGACATGATGGTTTCCAGAAGAAGGGCGCCGGCCAGGTCGGGGCGCGAGTCACAGGCTGTTGGAACAGGCTTGACGCAATGGTACGGGAAGATATGACATCATACAACTAGCCATGTCCCCGTTTTTGGGCAGGGTAAACGCTGGGTTGCCGGGTTTTTCGAGGGGAGATTGCGCGGGCAGCGGCACGTCAGCTCCGATGGGTACCGCACCACTATAGGAAAGACCGATTGCGCCCAGGGGGCGGCAAGCAGCAGGCGTTTCAGGCAGCGGCCGAAGACGCCTTGCGCAAGCGCTCGCGGCTGTTGGTCAAGTGCATGCGCATGGCCGCCTTGGCGGCGTCGGGATCGCTGCGCTCGATCGCATCGAAAATGCTGTCGTGCTCGAAATTGACCCGTTCCAGATACTGCTGCCGTTCCGCCGGGGTGACGTGCAGCCGGGCACGCGGAATTACCGCGGCACCCAGATGGCCAAGGATCTCGCTGAAATAATGGTTGCCGGTAGCGCGGGCGATCGCGAGGTGAAAGGCCAGGTCGGAGCCGACCGAGTCTTCGCCCGTCGCCGCGCCGCGCTTGAGCTCCTGCAGCGCCTGCCGAATCGCCTCGAGCTGCGGGGCAGTGCGCCGTGCCGCGGCCAGTCCGGCGGCCTCCGCCTCGATGCTGACGCGAAACTCGAGCATCGCCAGCACGTCCATCGCGGTACCCAGCGCCGCCGGATCAATGCGGAACGGCGAGGGCGTCTCCGCCGCGGGCGGGGTCAGCACGAAGGTGCCAATGCCGTGCCGCGTCTCCACCAGTCCGCTTGCCTGCAGGCGCGACAACGCTTCGCGTACCACGGTCCGGCTGACGCCGAGCGCCGCCATGATCTCGGACTCGGTGGGCAGCTTGTCGCCCGGCCGCAGCTTGCCTTGGCGGATGCTCTCCGTCAGATTGGCGACCGCTTCTTCGGCGAGCGTGCGGCCGCGGCGGCGCAAAGGCGTGGCCGTGCCGGTGGTGGAGGCGTTCATTGAGCGTGGGATAGGAACCGCGACCGGAATGCCGGATTATACCCCTTAACAGGTTGTATGACGACGGATAACACGAGGTGGCCGACCCCCGGACGGGCGGGGCGGAACTACCGGGGAAGGGAGGCGCCGACATGGGCCTTGCGCATTGGCGGAGACGGTGAGATTCGAACTCACGGATGGGTCACCCCATCGGCAGTTTTCAAGACTGCTGCCTTAAACCACTCGGCCACGTCTCCCGCATGCTGGTCGCGGAGCCGGCTTGAACGCCGGCCGCGCATTATAGCAAGGCGCGGTAACCCGGAGGCTCCGACGCTGCGGGAAGTGGAGCACTCTACGCTCCCTTTCATTTGGTTACCGCAATGTGTCCGAGTCCGTCCGACCTCGCGGAACCTTCGCGCCTTCGCTGCCTCCTAGCGCTCAGAGAGGACGCGGCCGGCTCGCGTCCTCATCTTTCTCATTCAGTCAGGAGAACCTTCAATGAATGGCAAGTTGATGTTGGGCGCGGTCACGGTGGCCGCCGCAATCGGCACCGCAGGGTGTGCCCAGCCGGGTGGCGGTTATGGCTATGGCGCTGGTGCCAATACCGGATACCAGACGCAGGCCTCGGGCACCTATCAGGCCCCGGCGGGTTCCGTCTTCTATGGCCGGGTCGAAGCGATCGAACCGGTGCAGCAGCAACGCGGCGCCAGCTCGGGCATGCTGGGCACGGTGATCGGCGGCCTGGCAGGCGGTCTGCTCGGCCATCAGATCGGCGGTGGTCGCGGCCAGACCATCGCGACCATCGGCGGTGCGGTCGCTGGCGGTGTGGCCGGCAACCAGATCGAGCAGCGCGCGACCGGCGGCATGGAAACCGTCTATCGCGTTCACGTCCGCCTGGATGACGGCCGCATGGCAACCGTCACGCAACGCCAGGTGAACAACCTGGGTGTCGGCATGCGAGTGCAGGTCGCCAACGACATGGCCACGCCGATCTGACGGATCGACGTCGATCGCAGCAACGGAAACAGGCCGCGTCTCTCGCGGCCTGTTCTTCTTTCCCTTTGCCGACAGCGCTTGAACCCCCCGCGCTGTCGTTCCCGCGAAAGCGGGAATCCAGCGTCTTCGATGAGCCACTGGGTCCCCGCGTTCGCGGGGACGACAGGGTGCAGCAGTGCAGGGCCGCGTCTGTGGCGGCCTGGTCCTTGTTGACCTTCGCTGCCAGCGCTTGAACCACCCACGCGTCATTCCCGCGCAGGCGGGAATCCAGCGTCTTCGATGAGCCACTGGGTCCCCGCTTTCGCGGGGACGACGGGGGGCAGCAGTGCAGGGCCGTGTCTGTGGCGGCCTGTTCCTTGTTGACCTTTGCTGGCAGCGCCTGAGCCACCCGCGCGTCGTTCCCGCGAAAGCGGGAATCCAGCGTCTTCTTTGAGCCACTGGGTCCCCGGCTTTCGCGGTGACGACGGCGTTTTGCCAGCAGTCGAAGGCCTCATCCCCGCAGGAAGATCTCCTGCAGATCGTTCAGGAAGCGCCGACCCAGCTCGGTCGGCCGGATCACGGTCGGGTCGGCATCCAGCAGCCCCTTTTCGGTCGCCAGCGCCAGCTCCTTGCGGATGGTATGCAGCGGCAACCCGGTGTGCTCATGGAACAGCCCGGCCGGCACGCCATCGGTCAGCCGCAGCGCATTGAGCATGAACTCGAACGGCAGATCCTCGGCGGCGACATCGCGGGACTCCTGCACCGCATCGCCCGCCATCGCCTTTTCCATATAGGTCGCCGGATGCTTGTAGCGCATCTGGCGCAGCACCCGATGCGGGAACGACAGCTTGCCGTGGGCGCCGGCACCGATACCCAGGTAATCGCCAAAGCGCCAGTAGTTCAGGTTGTGCCGCGCCTCTCGGTGCGGCCGCGCATAGGCCGAGGTTTCATAGTGCCGGAAGCCGGCCTGGCCGGTGCGTGCCTCGATCCAGTCCTGCATCTCGTACGCGGTGTCGTCGTCGGGCAGTGCCGGCGGAAAGCGAGCGAACAGCGTGTTCGGTTCCAGCGTCAGGTGATACAGCGACAGATGCGTGGTCCCGTACGACAGCGCGGTCTCCACGTCCTGCTGGCATTGCGCCAGCGACTGTCCGGGCAGCGCATACATCAGGTCGAGGTTGACGTTGTCGAAGTGGCGCAGCGCGATCTCGATCGCGCGATGCGCCTCGTCCCCACCGTGAATGCGTCCCAGCGCCGCCAGATGCGTGTCATTGAAGCTCTGGATGCCGATCGACAGCCGGTTGATGCCGCTGGCCCGATAGCTGGCGAAGCGCTCCGCCTCGAAGGTGCCGGGGTTGGCCTCCATGGTGATTTCCGCGTCCGCATCCAGCGGCAGCAGTGCCCGGATATCCGACAGCAGCCGGTCCATCCCGGCCGCGCTCAGCAGGCTGGGCGTGCCGCCGCCGATGAAGACGGTATGCACGGGCCGGCCCCAGACCAGCGGCAGCGATTGCTCCAGGTCCGCACGCAGCGCATCGAGATAGGCGGTCTCGGGAATCGCGCCGCCGTCCTGCGCGGCGTGCGAGTTGAAATCGCAGTACGGGCATTTGCGCACGCACCATGGCACATGGACATACAGCGACAGCGGCGGCGAAGCCGGCAGGTCGATCTTGCCCGGCTTGAGCCACAGTCCGACGTTGTCCTTGCCGGACGGGTTCGCCGCTGCGCTGGGCCCCGCAGCCGGGGCCGGCACGATAGGGATCATCACGATTCGGGTTGCGCGGCGTGAATGCCGGCCACGCCGCCGGCGCCGCCGCCAAGTCCGCCGCTCTCGCGCAGCCGATCGCACAGCACGCGCAGCGCCTGTGCCCGATGGCTGATGCGGTTCTTTTCTTCGGCGCTCAGCTGCGCCGCGGTCATGCCCAGCGACGGCAGCAGGAAGTGGGCGTCATAGCCGAAGCCGCCTTCGCCGCGCGCCTGCTCCGCAACCTCGCCGTGCCAGCGGCCTTCCGCGATGATGGGGCAGGGGTCGTCGGCGTGACGGACCAGCACCAGCACGCAGTAGTAGAAAGCCGAGCGATTGGTCTGCCCCGCCAGCTGGGACACCAGGTAGGCGTTGTTCGCTGCGTCGCTCTTTTCCAGCCCCGCCATCTGTGCATAGCGCGCGGAATAGACGCCGGGTGCGCCACCGAGGAAATCGACACAGATGCCGGAATCATCGGCCAGCGCCGGCAGGCCGGCCAGGCGGCTGGCGTGCCGCGCCTTCGCCAGCGCGTTCTCGACGAAGGTGACGTGCGGCTCCTCGGCATCTGGAATGCCCAGCGCGCCTTGCGGCACCACATCGAAGCCCAGCGGGGCCAGCATCGCGCCGAATTCGCGCAGCTTGCCGGCATTGCCGGAAGCGAGCACCAGCCGTTGCGGCTCGTTCATCGCAAGTCTCCTCAGGCCAGGCCCAGCGCCTGCCGTTGCAGTTGCACCAGACGCGCGATGCCCTGTTCCGCCAGCGCCGTCATGGCGTCCAGCTGGGCGCGCGAGAACGGCGTGCCTTCGGCGGTGCCCTGCACCTCGACGAAGCCGCCGCTGCCGGTCATCACCACGTTCATGTCCGTGTCGCAACCGCTGTCTTCGGCATAGTCCAGATCCAGTACCGGCTGGCCGTCCACCATGCCCACCGATACCGCGGCGACGAAGTCCCGGATGGGGCTGGCCGGGATCAGTCCATCGCGCAGCATCAGCGACACCGCATCGTGCGCGGCGACGAACGCGCCGGTAATCGCGGCGGTACGCGTACCGCCGTCGGCCTGCAGCACGTCGCAGTCCAGCTGCAGGGTATGTTCGCCCAGCGCGGCGAGATCGAATACGGAGCGCAGTGCACGTCCGATCAGGCGCTGGATTTCCTGCGTGCGCCCGGTCTGCTTGCCCCGGGCGGCCTCGCGGTCCGAACGGGTATGCGTCGCGCGCGGCAGCATGCCGTACTCCGCCGTGACCCAGCCTTCCCCCGAACCCTTCTTGTGCGGGGGCACCTTGGTCAGAACGCTGGCCGTGCACAGCACCTTGGTGTCGCCGAAGGCGCACAGTACAGAGCCTTCCGCATGGCGCGTGTAGTGACGGGTCAGGGAAATCGGGCGTAGCGCGTCGGGCGCGCGTCCACTGGGTCGCATTGAGATCTCTTGGATAGTATTGGAAGGAATAGCCGGGATTCTACCGTCGGCAGGTATCGGCTGCCGGCCGGCCCTGCATTGCCGCGACCCTGGGCCGCCAAGTTCTTTACAATACGAGGCTTGGTCAGCTCACCCGCACGGCAGCCGCCCGCCGTCTCGTCGCCCGTGCCCCTTCCGTGCCGCTACGCCATTCTCCAAATCAAGAGACGAATCGATGATCCATAGCATGACTGGTTACGGCCTGGCGACGCGCCAGGCCCCGCTGACCGACGCGCAGGGCGCGCCGACCGGCCGCACGGCCGCCGTGACGGTCGAGTTCCGCACGGTGAATTCGCGCTTCCTCGACCTGCTGTTCCGCGCCCCGGAGGAGTGCCGCGCGTTCGAGCCGGCGCTGCGCGAAATGCTGATGGCCAAGCTCTCGCGCGGCAAGCTGGAGTGCCGCATCAACCTGCAGCGGGTCGATAACGCCGGCGCGTCGCTCGCGCTGAACGACGGCTTGCTGGAACAGATTCGCGCGCTGGAAGTGACGGTGGCGCGCACCTTCGAGCAGGCCGGTTCGCTGCGCATGGGCGAGATCCTGCGCTGGCCGGGCGTGCTGGTCGAACCCGAGCTGTCGCAGGACGCGCTGCGCGAGGCGGTGATGGGCGCGGCAAGGGACGCGCTGGCCCAGCTGCTGGAAGCGCGCGGCCGCGAAGGCCAGGCGCTGAAGGCCACGCTGGTCGAGCGCATCGACGCGATGCTGGCGATCGTGCAGCGGCTCGCGCCCGCGGTGCCCGAACTGATCGCCTCGCACCAGCAGAAGCTGACGGAGCGGCTGCAGGAAGCGTTCAACCTGGTCGCGCCGAATGGCATGACCTCGATGACGCGCGACGAAATCGGCGAGCGCATCCGCCAGGAAGCCACCGTCTACGGCATCCGCATCGACATCGCCGAAGAGTTGTCCCGGCTTGAAGCGCATCTGAACGAGACGCGCCGCATCCTCGACAAGGGCGGCCAGGTCGGCAAGCGCCTGGACTTCATGATGCAGGAGCTGAATCGCGAGGCCAACACGCTGGGCTCCAAGGCCGCCGCCAAGGAACTGGCCGACGCCTCGATGGAATTGAAGCTGCTGATCGAGCAGATGCGCGAACAGATCCAGAATCTCGAATAACCGCAATGACTGACTCCACCCATACCGCCATCGATACCGCCTATCCGGGCAATCTGTTCATGGTGGTCGCCCCCTCCGGCGCCGGCAAATCGACGCTGGTCAACGCGCTGCTGGCGCAGGACCCGTCCATCCGCCTGTCCATCTCGCACACCACGCGCGCCCCGCGTCCGGGCGAGCAGGACGGCCGCGAATATCACTTCACCACGGTCGATGCCTTCCGCGAAGCGCGCGACCGGGGCGACTTCCTCGAATGGGCCGAGGTCCACGGCAACTACTACGCCACCTCGCGCGTGTGGATCGAGCAGCAGATGATGCACGGTCACGACGTGCTGCTGGAGATCGACTGGCAGGGCGCGCAGCAGGTGCACGAGCGTTTCTCCAACGCTGTCGAGATCTTCATCCTGCCGCCGTCGCTGACCGCGCTGGAGGAGCGCCTGCGCAAGCGCGGACAGGACGAGCCCAACGTGATCGTGCGCCGGCTGCTCGCCGCCGGCAGCGAAATGGCGCATGCGTCCGAGTCCGACTACGTGATCATCAACGAGGTCTTCGCCGAGGCGCTGCAGCAGCTGCAGAATGTCATCAGCGCGACGCGGCTGCGGTTTTCCTCGCAGAAAGCACGGCATGCGGAGCTCTTCATCGAGCTCGGCATCCACTGATCCGGCCGTCCGCCGCAGGGCGATCCGCACCTGCGGTAAAATGGCAACCCGCATAGGTTCTGTTCCAAGGTTGAATTGATATGGCGCGCATTACCGTCGAAGACTGTCTGAAACACATCCCGAATCGCTTCGAGCTCGCGCTGGCGGCGACCTACCGCGCTCGCCAACTGGTGCAGGGCCACACGCCCAAGGTCGAGGCCAAGGACAAGCCCACCGTGGTGGCGCTGCGCGAGATCGCTTCGGGCCAGGTCGGCATCGAGATGCTGAAGAAGGTCCCGACCTGAAGCGCTGGCGGCCCGGTCTCTGTCGCACGGCTGTAGCGCCAGGGTTGTTGGTCCCGGGCTGCTGCCTTGCCGTCGGACGCTAATCGTCGCAGCCCACAGCCGCCATCATGTCGTCGTCGAACCGTTCCACCTCCACGCTGCCGCGTACCGGCAATGCACCCGGTGCCGCCCGCACCGGGGCGCCGAACCTGCCCGATCCGATGGGCGACGATGTCGTGGGCGAACGCGCGATGGCGCCAGCCATGGCGCCGGCACGCCCGGCCGCGGCCCGGGAGCCGGCCGCTGATGGGCTGTTCATCGATGCGGTGCTGGAGCAGACCTACCGGCACTTCTTCGGGCCGACCTCGCAGCCGGCCGTCCCGCCCCGACAACAGGTCATCTCCATCGCCGGGCTGATGGAGAAGCTGGGCTATCTGAAGCCCGCCGACCAGGCCATCGTCCGCGAGGCGTTCCAGTTCTCCGACGAAGCCCACCTGGGGCAGTATCGCCAGAGCGGCGAACCCTACATCACCCATCCCGTTGCCGTCGCCGAACTGTGTGCCGAGTGGAAGCTCGACGCGCAATCGATCATGGCCGCGCTGCTGCATGACGTGATCGAGGACCAGGGCATCACCAAGAGCGAACTGGCCGAGAAGTTCGGTCCCAAGGTCGCCGAACTGGTCGATGGCCTGACCAAGCTGGACAAGCTCGAATTCCAGAGCCGCGAGCAGGCGCAGGCGGAGAGCTTCCGCAAGATGCTGCTGGCGATGGCGCGCGACGTGCGCGTGATCCTGGTCAAGCTGGCCGATCGCACGCACAACATGCGCACGCTGGACTTCGTTCCTGCGGAGAAGCGCCGGCGCATCGCGCTGGAGACGATGGAGATCTACGCGCCCATCGCCCACCGGCTTGGCCTGAACACCACCTACCGGGAACTGCAGGAGCTGTCCTTCAAGGTCGGCTCGCCGTTCCGCTATGCCACGCTGGAGAAGGCCGTGCGCGCCGCGCGCGGCAACCGGCGTGAAGTGGTGACGCGGATCCTGGAAGCGGCGCAGACCGCGCTGGGGGAGGCGGGGATCGTCGCGGAGCTGTCCGGCCGCGAAAAGACGCTGTACAGCATCTATCGCAAGATGCACGACAAGCAGCTGTCGTTCTCGCAGGTGCTGGACGTCTACGGCTTCCGCGTCGTGGTCGAGACGCAGATGCACTGCTATATGGCGCTCGGCGCGCTGCATGCGCTGTACAAGCCGATGCCGGGCAAGTTCAAGGACTACATCGCGATCCCCAAGATCAACGGTTACCAGTCCCTGCACACCACGCTGGTGGGCCCGTTCGGCACGCCGGTGGAGTTCCAGATCCGCACCCGGGAGATGCACCAGATCGCCGAAGCCGGCGTCGCGGCGCACTGGATGTACAAGCATCACGCCGACCAGATCAACGATATCCAGCAGCAGGCCCACCAGTGGCTGCAGTCGCTGCTCGACATCCAGAGCCAGTCCGGCGATTCACAGGAATTCCTCGAACACGTCAAGATCGACCTGTTCCCCGACGCGGTCTACGTCTTCACCCCCAAGGGCCATATCCGCGCCTTGCCGCGCGGCGCCACCGCGCTGGACTTCGCCTACGCGGTGCACAGCGACCTGGGCAACCAGTGCGTGGCCGTCAAGATCAACAACGAGCTGCTGCCGCTGCGCACCGAACTGAAGAGCGGCGATATCGTCGAGGTGGTCACCGCGCCGTATTCGAAGCCGAATCCGGCGTGGCTGTCGTTCGTGCGCACCGGCAAGGCGCGCGCGGCGATTCGCCACTACCTGAAGACCACCCGCCTCGACGAGGCGATCCAGCTGGGCGAGCGGCTGCTGGATCAGGCCGCACGCCAGCTCGGCATCGATCTGAAGGCGGTGCCGCAGGCCATCTGGGATCGGATGATCCAGTGGACCGGCAACAAGCAGCGCGACGATATCTTCGCCGACCTGGCGCTGGGCCGCCGTGTTCCGGCCGTGCTCGCCAAGCGCATGGAGATCCTGCTGCAGGAACTGTCCGGCGATCTGGACAGCGCGCTGATGGCGGCGGTGCAGACCTTCTCGGGTGAAGACGCGCCCGCGGTGGCGGTCACCGGCGACGAGGGGATGGCGATGATCTTCTCGCCCTGCTGCCGGCCGATTCCCGGCGATTCCATCGTCGGCTATCTCGGCAAGGGCGAGGGCCTGCAGATCCACGTGCAGGACTGCAAGGTCGCCAAGCGGCTGCACAGCAAGGATCCGGAGCACTGGATCGAGGTGATGTGGGCCAACAAGACCACGCGCGCCTTCGATGCGTCGATCAAGGTGCTGGTGCGCAACGTCAAGGGCATCGTCGCCCGCGTGGCGGCCGACCTGACCGCCGCCGACGCCAACGTGGCGCACGTCGCCATGGAGCATCAGGACAACAACGGCCGCCAGGAGGCGACCTACATGCAGTTCATCCTGCAGGTGCACGACCGTCTGCACCTGGCCAACGTCATGCGGGCGCTGCGCCGCAATCCCGACGTGATCCGCATCTTCCGCGACCGCAACGACAGCTAGTCCGCCGCCAGGGCCTTTGGCAGCCGCCTTTGCGTACGCCCTTGCGGCCGCCTTCGCAGCGGCCTTCGTCGTGCCATTATCCCTGCGCCGCGGGTTTGGGGTAGCGGACCTCGAGGATGTCGATCTGCTCGACGCCGTTCGGCGTGCGCAGCGGTACCGTGTCTCCTTCGCGGGCCTTGATCAGCGCCTTGGCGATCGGCGAGATCCAGCTCACCTTGTTGGCGTCCAGGTCGACCTCGTCCATGCCGACGATGGTGATGGTGTTCTCCGTGCCGTCCTGACTGGCATAGGTGACCGTCGCGCCGAAGAAGATCTGGTCGTTGTCACCCTGCAGCGAGGCGTCGACGACCTCCGCCTTGTCCAGCCGGCGGGTCAGGAAGCGGATGCGGCGATCGATCTCCCGCAGCCGCTTCTTGCCGTACAGATAATCGCCGTTCTCCGAGCGATCGCCATTGGACGCCGCCCACGACACGATCTGCACCACCTCGGGCCGCTCGACATCGATCAGGTGCATCAGTTCGCCGCGCAGCCGCTGGTAGCCCTCGGCGGTAATGTAGTTCTTGGTGCCGGCGGGAAGCGGGGTAGCGCCTTCCGGCAGATCGTCATCCTCGTCGTCCGAGGATTCCTTGACAAAGGCCTTGCTCATGATAGGGATGGTGACATCGAGGCTGACATTATAGAAAGACCGCGCCGCAAGCGAGCCGTTGCATCGCGCACCGCGGTTTGGAGGGTTGCGATGCGCCCGACGAGAAAAATCGTAAAGGGGGCTTCCCAAAATCCGAAATCCGGTTATAATCTCTTTCTCGCGTGCGGCTGTAGCTCAGTTGGATAGAGTACTTGGCTACGAACCAAGGGGTCGTGGGTTCGAATCCTGCCAGCCGCGCCACCTATAAAGCAGTAAAAGAAGACAGTACGAAGTACGTGCAACGCCCCGGCAAGCCAACGCTGCCGGGGCGTTTTCTTTTCTGCCAGCGCGATTGCCGCCGTTCCCCATGTCAGCGCGAGGCGGATGGCGTCAACGTGCGCCTGGTCGCTATGCTGCTATTGCAATCCCATCAGGCAAGGAGGCGCAATGCAAGGCGACGATTGGCGTGTCGAGGTGTATCGCGACCTGGACGTCCATGTGCGGGTGAGCACGGCCGACGACGGGGCGGGGCAGCGTTGGGTCTGGGAGGTGCGCATCGCGCAGGAAGGCATGGACGCAGCGGACGCCGGCGATATCGAGATGCTGACCAGTGGCGAGCAGTCCTTTCCGACGCGTCACGCTGCCGAGGTCGCGGCGTTTGCCGCCGGTTATGCCCAGGTCGATCGCATGCTCGGCACGGAAGCGCCGTGAGGCATCGGACCCGCGCACGTTCGCCGGATCGCTTGCATCACGACGTGATGTAAATTGAGCTTGCTTTTCCCGTGCGACCGCGGCATAATCTCATTCTTCCAGACGCGGGGTGGAGCAGTCTGGCAGCTCGTCGGGCTCATAACCCGAAGGTCGCAGGTTCAAATCCTGCCCCCGCAACCAAATACTCCCTGTCCGGCAGGGAGCGCTCGATTCCCATCTCCGGGTGATGATCGCAGCGCGCATGCCCGGACATGCGGCAAGACGCACGGCGAACTTCTTCGCCGCACGCAGGGCAGCCAGCCACGCGTGCCATCCCGTTCCAGTATTTCCGAAAATTGTCGATGCCGCGGAGTCTTCCGCGGCCGATCTACGTTGCGCGCGTCGGTTGCATTCAGCCGGCCGAGCCGCCGGCAAGCGCCAGTGCCTGTTCGAATGTGTCGCGCACCGCGGTCTGGCCTTCCTGGTCCGCTGCGTTGGCCAGGTCGCGCAGACGAGACACCAGCACCTGCAGGTTGTTGCCCGCCGGCACGGTCTTCGAGGCATCGCACTCGCTGACCGCCTCTGTCATTACCTGGCTGAGCTCGTCGGTAACGTCGGCGCCGTCGAAGGCGCTGACCGACAGGGCGCTGATCCGGTCGAGATACAGGTTGACCAGCGCTTCGTCATGTACCGGCTCTGGCAGATCCATTCCGAACTCCTTCGGGGTGTCGAGGTGGAGTCCATTCTAGTGTGCCGCCCGCGGCCGCTGCTGTCGGCACCTGGCCTACAGCAAGCGGGCTTCGCCCATGCTCAGGAGGGCCTTCGCCGGTCTGGAGCCGGCAATGCGGCCCGCCGTCGTGCCGGTTTCAACGCCCGCGTGGGCCAGAGCACGTAGTTGGTATGCGGATCCATCGGCTTGCCAAAATAGGACACCCACACCTGCACGCCGTGTTCGGTTTCCGCGATGATCGCCGCCACCGCGCGCGCGGCGACCGACGGGGACTTGAGCAGGGTGGCCAGGGCCTCGACCCCTTGCACGAGATGGTGCTTCACCCCCTTGAACCACGCATACTGCCGCATGGCTGACAACAAACGCTGTGTCATACGATTCGCTCTCCACGTTGTCGAGTTGATGGCTATGACCGGTGGGGCGGGGCTTCGTTCGCGGCGCAACGACTTTTGACCATCGCTTCCCTTCGCCGTGCCTTTTGCCACATCGCGGGGGATCGCGCGCGGGAAAGACAACCCTTCCTGGGTGACAGCATACGTCGTTTTGCGCGACGCGGTTGTGAAATCCCTTGCCAACCCGGCATCGTCCCGGGGTCTTGCCCGCGTGCGGGCGCCAAGCACGATCGCGGGCCTTTGTCAGTCTCCTCCGACAATCAGCCGCGGCGGTCTGCAATTGACACTGCTCGCGGCCATCCATTAGCGTGAAGTCAGCAGCGGGCCGCGCCTGCTGTGCGCGAATAGCGTCTAGCGAATTACCGCCTGCGAGGAGGAGCGATGACCGAAGACATGCTGATGCAGCTGATGGAGGCCGTCGAAAAGGAAGATCCGATCGACTATGCGAACCTGCCGTTCGACGATCGCAAGCTGCGCGCGATCGTGTGCCGGCTGCTGGCCGAGCGCTCCCGCGAAATGGAGGCGGCCGGCATGAGTGCCGACGCGGTGCTGGCAACCATGTGGGCATCGACCGCCAAGCTGGTGCTCGAGAACATGGTGCTCAACGCCAGGCTGCTGGCCGTGCAGGGGGCGCCCGACGAGGCCCGCAAGCTGATCGATAGAATCTCGCGTCAGTCGCGCCGCGGACGCTGATCGGCGAGCACGTCGGAGCCCATTTCGCTAAACTACTGCCTTTCCCATTTCTTCGGCGCGGCCTGCCAGTCTGTCGCCCGCGCGTGGCAGTTGAAGGAGAGGCAAGGTGGTGAAGTGGATAATCGTCGCGGCCTATCTGGGCGCGATACTGTATGTGCACTTTCGCGGCAAGGTTCGCCTTCGTATCTGGCGGCAATTGCTGGATCATTCGGCGCTGGTCGCCCCGGTCAACTGCTTCATGTACGCCTTCTCCGGCGTGCCGCGGACTCCCTATATCCCGGTTGACCGCTTTCCGGAACTGGAGCGGCTGCGCGCGGCATGGCCCGAGATCCGCGACGAGGGCCTGGCGCTGGCCGCCATGCGCAAGATCAAGGCCGCGGAGAAGAACGACGACGCCGGCTTCAATTCCTTCTTCAAGTACGGCTGGAAGCGCTTCTATCTGAAGTGGTATGAGGCGCACCATCCGTCCGCCGAGCAGTTGTGCCCGCGCACCGTCGCGCTGCTGCGCGAGATGCCCTTCGTCAAGGCGGCCATGTTTGCCGAGCTGCCGCCAGGCGGCAAGCTCAATCCGCACCGCGATCCCTTCGCCGGCTCGTTGCGCTACCACCTGGGTCTGGCCACGCCCAACGACGACCGCTGTTTCATCGAGGTCGACGGTGAACGGCATAGCTGGCGCGATGGTCAGGGCGTCGTGTTCGATGAAACCTATCTGCACTGGGCA
This sequence comes from Cupriavidus sp. AU9028, assembly GCF_019795295.1. GTDB lineage: Bacteria > Pseudomonadota > Gammaproteobacteria > Burkholderiales > Burkholderiaceae > Cupriavidus. Next base: position 357,419 of record NZ_JAIMCG010000001.1, read on the forward strand.
GAGAACCGCAGCGACCAGAACCGGCTGATCCTGTTCTGCGATATCGAGCGGCCCATGCGCTACGGCTGGGCGGGCAAGGTCAATCGCTGGCTGGGCCGCAAGGTCATGACGGCGGCCAGCTCGCCCAACGACGAAAGCGACCAGACCGGCATGATCAACCGGCTCTTCCGCATTGTCTGGCTGGGCGGACAGTACCGCCGCCGGCTCAAGGCGTGGAACCGGCCGCTGTACTACGTCGTCAAGTTCGGCCTGATCGCCGCGGGCGTCGCGCTGATCGTGCTGCTCTGACGCCACCGGCGCCCTGGATGCCGGGGCGCCGGCAAGATGTGCTTGCCGGCCGCGCCCCGGCAGCCCCTTCTCAGGCCTGGCGCCTGTCCCGTTCCCCCCGCAGCTTCTCGTAATACGCCCGCTTGGCCTCGTACATGCGGGCATCGGCGATCTTCACCGTGTCGGTGAGCCGCTCGCCCGGCGCGCAGGTTGCCGCGCCGAGGGCGAAGTTCAGCGGCGCACCCGGATAGAACTGATTGTTCAGCTCGACCACCTGTTCGATCTGCGCGATCACCGTCGCCGTCGCGCGCTCGTCCCGGTCGGGCAGCAGCACCATGAATTCGTCGCCTCCCACCCGGGCGATACAGAAGCCGTCCCCGACCGCCTTTTTCAGCGCTTCGCCAGCGCGGCGCAACAGCGAGTCGCCGTCGCCGTGCCCCAACTGGTCGTTGATCTGCTTCAGGCCGTTCAGGTCGACCGCGATGACGCTGACCGGCCACGGCCCCTTGCGTGACAGCCGCGCCAGCTCGTCCTCGTAGTAGGCGCGGTTGTGCAGCTTGGTCAGCACATCGTGCTTGCCCAGGAATTCGACATAGGCTTCGGCCTTCTTGCGCGCCGTGATATCCGTCAACGACACCAGCACCTGGTCCCAATCGGCCTCATGGCCCGGGAAGACCGACCATTGCATGAAGACATCGACAGGGCGGCCATCCAGCGCGTAATTGACCACCTCGCGCTGCTGCCACAATTTCTCGTTCCACAGATCGACCAGCTGTTCGGCGAAGTGCGACCGCATGTCGTCGCGAAAGACCTCCGCCAGCCGCGTCAGCAGCACCTGCTTGGAGGGCGCGCTGAACATCAGCAGGGTCTGCTGATTGACGTCGATGACGCGGATTTCCTGCATGCAGCGGGAGATAAAGTCGGGGTGCACGTTCAGGAAGGTGCGGAAGTCGGTAATACCGGCTTCCCGGACTTCGTCGAGGAGGACCTTGACCGAGCTGAAGTCCTCGACCCACAGCGACACCGGCGAATGCTCGAAGAGGCCGACCGCATACTGGCGGCTCTGGCGCAACTCGCGCTCGGCGCGCTGGCGCTGGGTGATGTCTTCGATCGATACCAGCACCCGATCCCAGCTGTCCTCATGTCCGGGCAGCACGCGGGCGGCCACCAGGATATCGAGCCGGGCCCCGTCCAGCGAGTAGTTGACGCCCTGGCCGGAGAAGCCGCCCTGGCCCTCCCACAGCTGGACCAGTTCCTCGACGTGCTGCTCGAACATGTCGTCCCGGAACACCGTATCGAGATTGGCGACCAGATCGTCCAGATCCGCCGCGGCGAACAGCTGCAGGGTGCGGCGATTGACCTTGATCAGCCGGATCAGGGACGAGCAGTGCTCGACCTCGCCGGGGTTGGCCAGCAGATAGGCGCGCAGGTCCTGGACGCCGGACGCGCGCAGCGCCTCCAGATGGCGCCGCACGCCGCTGTAATCCTCCAGCCAGAGCGAAACCGGGGCGAGATCGAACAGGTTCTGATCGTCGTCGACTGTCGAGGAAATGCTGTCGGCCATCAAGGCGTTCTCCATGAGTGAGCAGCGCGCGGTGGCCGGCACGGACAGGTGACCGGGAGGCGGCGGCCCAATGGGCCGTTCGCGCGAAGGCCGTAGGATAGGGCAAGCGGGGCAGGATGGGGAGGGAGCTGCACCCCCGGCATGGGGGGTACGGCGTAGCGGCCCATCCTCCTGGCAGACCGGGCCCGACAACACGTTCGCAATGAAGACTGAAAAGTATCCGCCGTAACGCAACAGTGCCGATTTCCGCTTTCTGTTTTGCTGGTTTGACCGGCCGGGTTCGCTTTCCGGACCGGCGTCCCGCAACCCGCTGAACGAGGAAATCCCGATGCCAATCCACCAAGCGCCACCACTGATTGCCCGACTGCGGTCCCACCACCGCGTGCGCGCCCGCGCTCACCTCCGTGTGTCGCCCCGGCCGCGCGGCGCGATCTCGGTCCGCCGCCCGGCGCGCTTGCCGGCAGACCGGCCATCCCGCGAGGCTCGCGTGAGCGGTGCCGGAACGGATAGCCAGCGTTACCGGCTGCGGGCCGGGGCGTCCCAGCAGATTCACGCCACCGCCGGCAGCCTGCTTCACGTCACGCAGGGATGCCTGGAACTGGTCGGTCCGCCTTGCTGGATGGCCGAAACCGTGTACTGGCCGACACAGCGGGTAGGCGCGGACGGCCTGCTGGTATTGCCCGCCGACGGACGCTATATCCTGCGCGCCCATGTGCATCTCGATGTCACGCTGCATCGAAGGCGGCCACATTTCCCTCTGGTCGCGTTTGCGCGCATACTGGTGCGCTGTTGGGGGTGGCTGATACGGCATCGCAGGCGGTAAGCGCCGCCGTGCCCGTCTTCGTGCTCGTGTTCGCCCCCGTCTTCGCCACGCCTTGGACCCGGCAGCACTTGTGCGACAGCAAGGTCCATCATCGAACAGGAGTGCTCGTCATGACCCTGGCTGCCTCGCCGACGCCCGCCGCATCGCTGGCGATCTCGTTTGCGGATGTCGAGCAGGCGCATGCACGCCTGCGAGGGGTCGCCCATACCACGCCGGTGCTGACCTCCGCCACGGCCGATGGCGAGACCGGCGCGCGCATCTTCTTCAAGTGCGAGAACCAGCAGCGCATGGGCGCCTTCAAGTTCCGCGGTGGCTACAATGCCATCGCGCGGCTGAGCGAGCGCCAGCGCGCCGCCGGCGTGGTGGCATTCTCCTCGGGCAATCATGCCCAGGCGATTGCGCTGGCGGCCCGGCTGTTCGGCACACGCGCCGTCATCGTCATGCCCTCGGACGCGCCGCAGACCAAAATTGCCGCCACCCGTGGCTACGGCGCCGAGGTCGTGCTCTACGACCGCTATCGCGAGGATCGGCAGGCGATCTCCGAAGGGCTGGCGCGCGACCAGGGCCTGACGCTGATTCCGCCATTCGATCATCCCGACGTGATGGCCGGGCAGGGCACCGCCGCCAAGGAGCTGTTCGAGCAGGTGGGCCCGCTCGACGTGCTGTTCGTCCCGCTGGGCGGCGGCGGACTGTTGTCGGGCACCGCCGTGACCGCGCGGGCCATGCACCCCGGCTGCCGGATCGTCGGCGTCGAACCGGAAGCGGGCAATGACGGCCAGCAGAGCGTTCGCGCAGGTCACATCGTGCAGATCCCCACGCCGCAGACCATCGCCGACGGCGCGCAGACCCAGCATCTGGGGCGATTGACCTTTCCGGTGCTGCAGCATCTGGTGCACGACATCGTCACGGTCACCGACGCTCAGTTGGTGGACGCGATGCGTTTTTTCGCCAGCCGCATGAAGATGGTGGTCGAGCCGACCGGGTGCCTGGGCGCCGCGGCCGCCTTCGCCGCCGGCGAGTCACTGCGTGGCAAGCGCGTCGGCGTGATCCTGTCAGGCGGCAATGTCGATCTGGACCGCTTCGCCAGGCTGCTTGCCGGCGACTGAGCTGCCCCCCCTGCAGCGCCGCCGGCTGGCTGGCGGGAAAGGCTTTAGAATTGCGGTCCGGCCGGCGGATGACCCGCCCGGCCGCTGTAACTCTGACTGCTCATGCTGCGCCTTAGTGAACTGAAGCTTCCCCTCGACCATACCGACAGCGACCTGGAGGCCGCCGTGCGCGGCCGCCTTGCCGAGGCCGGCGTCAAGGCCGCCGAACTGGTGGGCTTCAAGGTGTTCCGGCGCGCGCATGACGCCCGCCGGCGCTCCGACATCAAGCTGACCTATATCGTCGATATCGAGGTGCGCGACGAGGAGGGGGCGCGCAAGCGCGTGGCCGGCAAGCCGAACTGGAGCATCACGCCGGACATGGCCTACCGCTTCGTCGCACGGGCTCCGGCTGGCGGGAACGCTCCACGGCCGGTGGTGATCGGCATGGGACCGTGTGGCCTGCTGGCCGGGCTGATCCTGGCGCAGATGGGCTTTCGTCCCATCATTGTCGAGCGGGGCAAGGCGGTGCGCGAACGGACCGTCGACACCTTCGGGCTGTGGCGCAAGAGCGTGCTGAATCCCGAGTCGAACGTGCAGTTCGGCGAGGGCGGGGCGGGCACCTTTTCGGACGGCAAGCTGTACAGCCAGATCAAGGATCCGAAGCACTACGGCCGCAAGGTACTGGAAGAGTTCGTCAAGGCCGGCGCCCCCGAGGACATCCTGTTCAAGGCGCGTCCGCATATCGGCACCTTCCGGCTGGTCAGCATGGTCGAGAAGATCCGCGCCGAGATTTTCGCGCTGGGCGGAGAGGTCCGGTTCGACACGCGGGTGGACGACATCGACATCGACCAGGGCCGCGTGCGCGGGTTGAAGCTGTCCACCGGCGACTACCTGCCGTGCGAGCAGGTGATCCTGGCGGTCGGCCATAGCGCGCGCGACACCTTCGAGATGCTGCACCGCCGCGGCGTCTTCATGGAGGCCAAGCCGTTCTCGCTGGGCTTTCGCATCGAACATCCGCAGGGTCTGATCAACCGCAGCCGCTTCGGCAAGTTCGCCGGCAACAAGCTGCTGGGCGCCGCCGATTACAAGATCGTGCATCACTGCAGCAACGGCCGTTCGGTCTACAGCTTCTGCATGTGTCCGGGCGGTACGGTGGTGGCGGCCGCCTCTGAACCGGGGCGCGTGGTCACCAATGGCATGAGCCAGTACAAGCGGGCCGAGCGCAACGCCAATGCCGGCATCGTCGTGGGCATCACGCCGGCCGACTATCCGGGCGGCCCGCTGGCCGGCATCGCCTTCCAGCGGCACTGGGAGGAGCGCGCCTTCGAACTGGGCGGGCGCGATTACCGGGCGCCTGCGCAACTGGTGGGCGACTTCCTGGCGCGCCGACCCTCGACCGGGCTGGGTTCGGTCGAGCCGTCCTACAAGCCGGGGGTCACGCCGACCGATCTGAGCACGGCGCTGCCGGACTATGTCATCGAGGCGATCCGCGAAGCGCTGCCGATGTTCGAGCGGCAGATTTCCGGCTTTGCCATGGATGATGCCGTGCTGACGGGGGTGGAAACGCGCACCTCGTCGCCGTTGCGCATCGAGCGTGGCGCCGACTATCAGAGCGTCAACGTCGCGGGCCTGTATCCGGCGGGAGAGGGCGCGGGCTATGCCGGCGGCATCTATTCGGCCGCGATCGACGGGATCGAAGTGGCCGAAGCGGTGGCGCTGGACATCGTCAACCGGCTCGGCAAGGCCGCCGCCTGAGGTCATGCCGTTGCAGGACACCACCGTGCCGGCTGCGGACCGCGATGCGATCGTCGCGGCGACGCGCCATTGGCTGGCCCGCGCGGTAATCGGATTGAACCTCTGCCCGTTCGCCAAGGCCGTGCACGTCAAGGAGCAGGTGCGCTATGCCGTCAGCGACGCGCACGACGTCGAGGCCCTTCTGCGCGACGTCGAGGACGAACTGACGGCGCTGGCGGCCGCCGATCCGGCCGCGATCGATACCACCCTGCTGATCGTGCCCCGCATGCTGGGCGATTTCGACGAGTACAACGACTTCCTGTATCTGGCCGAGCAGGTATTGCGCGGCTTGCGGCTGGAAGGCGTGCTGCAGATCGCCAGCTTCCATCCGCACTATCGCTTCGAGGGCAGCGGGGCGGACGATATCGAGAATTACTCCAACCGCTCCCCTTATCCGATCCTGCATCTGCTGCGGGAAGACAGCATCGCGCGCGCCGTCGAGGCCTTCCCCGACGCCGAGGACATCTACGGGCGCAACGAGCGGACCCTGCGCGAGCTTGGCCACCAGGGCTGGCGCCGCTGGATGGAGGGCGACGGCGAGGCGTGAAGCCGCCGTCAGCACTATTTCAACGGGCGGCGCTCATGCGGGCGTGAAGAAGCGCTCGCGCATCTCCTCCAGCCCCAGGGAATCGAGCACCTCGGCCAGCCGTTCGGCGGGCCGCCGCCGCGGCAGATCCTTGTACTGCGCGATGATCAGCTCGTTCTTCATCGAGTGTTCCCAGCCCACCAGTTCGGTCACCGTGACCTGATACCCGTGTGCCTCCAGCTGCAGGCAGCGCAGCACATTGGTGACCTGGCTGCCGAACTCGCGGGTATGCAGCGGATGGCGCCAGATCTCGGTCAGCGGATTGGCAAGCGCGCGCGATTTGTTCTTGCGCAAGACGGCGGCGACCTCTGCCTGGCAACATGGCACCACGACGATGAAGCGCGCCCGCCGGCTCAGCGCAAAGCGGATCGCATCGTCCGTCGCGGTATTGCATGCATGCAGCGCGGTCACCATGTCGACGGTCTTCGGCAGCCGGTCCGACTCGATCGACTCCGCCACCGACAGGTTCAGGAAGGACATGCCGCGGGCAAAGCCAAGCCGCTCGGCCAGCGCCTCGGAGCTACGCACCAGCTCCTCGCGCGTTTCGATGCCGTAGATGTGGGACTGGTCCTGCAACGCCTTGAAGAACAGGTCGTAGAGGATGAAGCCGAGATACGACTTGCCGGCGCCATGGTCGACCACGGTCACGTCGGCATGGTCCTGCTTCAGCTCCTTCAGCAAGGGCTCGATGAACTGATACAGGTGGTAGACCTGCTTGAGCTTGCGCCGGCTGTCCTGGTTCATCTTGCCGTCGCGCGTCAGGATATGCAGTTCCTTCAGCAGCTCGATGGACTGGCCCGGGCGGATTTCGTGGGTGGCGGACATGTGAGGCGATGGTGTGTGGCGGGACCGGCGCGACTTGCGAAGTGCAAAGGGCCGGCACGCGGCGAAGGGCGACATTTTATCGGAACGAGCGTCCCGCCGCCGGTTCCGCGGTTCCCTCCGATGAGGCGTGCGATCTCTCATGCCGGATCCGGGACAACCCCCGTTTGTGTGGCGCCCAACAGACAAATCGGGTCGTTGTCTGCCACTCTATGTGCCTATAACACCACAAAATCGGGCGCCTTGTGCTAATTTCGCCCGTTGGCCGGCCGTGCCGTAAAAAAGTCCTTAAGTTCGGCCGGAATCTGCCGTAGGTGACGGAAAGGCGGCATGCCGGCCGGCGGCGCCATACAGGAAGCGAACAATCACGGCCAGGGGGAGCGATGGAAAACCAGGCAGCTGCGCGGTTGAGGATCACGCTGGAACAGCCGGACAACGTCTTGCGGGCACACTATGCGCCCGACGACGACGTGCCGCCGCCCGATCGATCGGCGCTGACGTCCCTGCTGGAGGAAATGGGCTGGGACAAGGCGCGGCTGGACGAGAAGGGGATCGGCGCCTTTCTGCTGGCCTGTCACCGGGCCGAAGGGCCGGTCGATACCGTCATCGGCGAGGCGGTGGACGGCTTCTTCGAGCTGGAGGTCGACCGCGATGACCTTGCCGTTCGGCTGACGCTGCATCCGCCCCAGGCAGGGCGGCCGGTCACGCCGCTCGATGTCCGCACCGCGCTCGCCTCGCGCGGCATCAAGCTGCCGGTCGATGAATCGGCGCTGGAGCGCGCCTTCCGCATCGGGCGCTGCCACGATCTGCCCATCGTGATCGGCACGCCGCCACTTGCCGGCATCCCGGCGAAATTCATCAACCTGCTCGACAAGCGGCGCGACGAAGCCGACGAGCACGCGCGGATTGATCTGCGCGACCTGGGCAACCTGCTGCTGGTGCAGCCCGGCACGCCGCTGATGCGCCGGATCCCGGCGGTATCGGGCACTGCCGGGCAGGATGTGTACGGGCGGGTGCTGCCCGCGCCCGAGGCGGCCGACACGCCGTTCGCCGACAAGCTGACCGGCGTTGCCACCGACCCGCAGGACCCGAATCTGCTGATCGCCGCCGTTGCCGGGCTGCCGTCGGTACGGATGCGCGGGGTCAGCGTCAACCAGGTGGTGAACGTCGACGCCGTCGACATGCACTCGGGCAATATCGTCTTCGATGGCACGCTGCGCGTCAGCGGGGACATCCGCACCGGCATGACGGTCAAGGTGGCGGGCGACGTGATCGTCAGCGGCACCATCGAGGCCGCGCATGTCGAGTGCGGCGGCAACGTGATGGTCAGCGGCGGCATCATCGGCAAGGCCGACGGGCCGCACGATCCCAATGTCGTCGCGCGGGTGCAGTGCAAGGGCTCGGTGCAGGCGCGATTCATCGAAAGCGCGGCCGTCGAAGCCGGCGGCTCCGTGGTCGTGGAAAGCGGCATTCGCCTGAGCGACGTTGCGGCTGGCGAGGTGATCCAGGCCGGCGACCCGGCCACGGGCGCCGGCAGCATCGTCGGCGGCCGGCTGCGCGCATGGGAAGCGGTGCGCACGGGCGCGCTGGGCGCGCCCGCCGGCACCCCCACCGTCGTGCATGTCGGGCTGAACCCCTATTCGGACGCCGAGAAGGCGGAACTCGAAGCCGAGCGCCAGCGCAAGCAGGACGAGCAGGCCAAGGTGCAGCAGGTGATCGCCTTCATCACCAAGAATCCGGAGCGCGCCAATGCCGAGCTGCGCGAGAAGGTCCGCGCGACGGTGTTCAAGAACTCGCAGGATCTGCTGGACATCGACAAGCGGCTCGCCAAGCTGGTCGAGGAACTGCAGCCGCGTCCGGATGCGGCGGTCGTGGCCGGCAAGCGGCTCTACGGCGGAGTCAGCATCACCATCGGGCAGAAGACCATGAAGGTGATGGAGGACATGCCGGGCGCGGAACTGCGCCTCGTGGGCGACGGCATCGGCGTGGTGCAAGGCTAGCCCCCGCGTGCGGGTTCAGCGCCGTTCCATCCGGGATGGCGCTGGGCAACGCTGCACGCCCGCCAGCGCGGCGATCAGCAGCCGCGCCTCTTCCTGCGTCACCGGATAGTCCGGTTCGACGTCGTCGATCGACCCCAGGTCGAAATAGTCGTGCAGGCGCTGCCCCTCGATGGTCAGGCCCCAGCCATCCATCAGGCGCAGGTGCGCCACCTGCAAGGTGACCCAGCCATCAGGCCCGCCTTCGGCCTGCCGCAGGGCCTGCTCGACGATGGCCCGCAGGCGCCGCGCCTCCTCGCATGGTTCGGGCTGGCTGACACGACCGCCGGTCAAGACGTGGACGGGGCACAGTTGCATCTCGGTCTCCTTGATCCGTTACGCGTCCACCAAGGGTACGCAGGGCTACGACCTGCCGATATGCGCAAAATCCGAAACGCGGCAGCATCGCCGCGCCAATTTGCGGCGCACGAAGCACCCGAATTGACCGGGATCAAATTTCGATTGCGGCAGGCCTACAGCCTCCCCGGTTGCGGCCGTTAGCCGAGCCACACCGTCGAACGATCACCCGGGCGGCACGCTACCCGTGCCGCCAGCAAACCGGCAACGCGCTACCCGCTCAATGTCCAGCTTGCAGTCTGTACGACGTGCAATCTGCGACCACGGAGCGAGCCACTACCGACCTCATTTCCCATTCGACCCTCTGGCGCGCCGCGCCGCGCTGTTGTGGCACCCCGGCGCCTGTGCGCCCGTGCCCCGCACGGTCCCCGTCGAACGCAAGCTGTCCGATTGATTTGCCGCCTCGAGCGAGGCAAGCGGCCGCAGTCCGGTCGCGCCCGCTCGGGAAGACGCGCGCCCCGCGAGCGTCCTATTTCGAAACGATCCAACATGAACAAGACCTATCGACTCGTCTGGAGCGCCCGTCACCGCTCGTATGTCCCCGCCTCCGAACTCGCTGCCACGCGCGGCAAGACTGCCGGCGGCATTGTCACCGCCGCTTTGACGTCGGCTCGCCGAGGTGTTTCCGGCCGCTTCTTCGCGTTCGGAAAGCTGGCTGGCGCAGCGTTGCTGGCGATGGGCTTCGCCATGGGCGCGGGCGCGGCGCCGGTGCTCGTGTCCGAGCAGCCGTGGGGCTCGACCAACGACCAATCGGCGATGGATGCCGCCTATGGCGCTGGCAACTGGACCTTCTACAACAACTACGGCAGCGCCGGCTCCAGCGTCGATGCGATCTTCGCCGGCAGCACCAACTTCGTCTACCTGCAGGGCAGCGCGGCCAGCGACCTGTCGCTCAAGGCCTTCCTCGGTACCAACGAGTCGACCATCCTCGACTGGGTCAGCAGCGGTGGCAACCTGCTGCTGGAATCGGCGGGCTGGAATACCTCCATCAAGCTCGGCGGTGCGACGCTGACCTACGGCGGCGGTTCCGAATCGGCCACCGGCAAGCTGACCGAAGCCGGCGAACGGCTGTTCAAGTCCACGCCCATCGCCAATACCAGCCGCTCCGGCAGCTCTCTGGCACATGACGCCGTCATCGCTGACGATGGCGTCGAGCTCATCACCTTTATCGAGGGCTCGACGCAGAACTACGGCATCCAGCCGATCGTTGCCGGCTATCAGTATGGCAAGGGCTACCTGCTGTACAGCGGGCTGACGCTGTATCAGTTCCACTCGACCACTGACGGCGGGAGTCTGGGCGACGACGCGCCCAGCTGGCTGCTGAACATGATCGAAGGGTTCAAGTCGCCGGGACAGATCGGTGAAGCCGCCAACGGCGGCAAGCCGGTCGATATCCTGCCCGGGGCCGTGCAGTCCGGCGCCGACCTGGCCGCCAACAAGCTCAATCCGGTCTTCGACGGCGGCACGCTGAAGATGGACGTCGCGCAAGGGGCGTACGCGCAGAACTTCACCATCAACACGAATGGCGGCGCCATCGACCAGGCCGGCAACACCTCGGTCTTCACCGGCGTCTTCGCCGACGGCGCTTCGGGCAGCGGCGCGCTGACGATCTCGAACAGCGGGTCCGCCGGCGCGATCGTGCTGACCGGAAGCAACACCTATACCGGTGCCACCGTCATCGACAGCGGCGCCACGCTGGCGCTGGCGGGCGCGGGCAGCATCGCGCTCTCCAGCGGCGTGTCCAGCAACGGCGTGCTCGATCTCTCCGCCACGGACAATGGCGCATCGGTACGCTCGCTGGCCGGGACCGGCGCCGTCGTGCTGGGCGACAAGGGCCTGACCCTGACGAACGCTGGCGACACCTTCTCCGGCACCATCGCCGGCACGGGCAGCGTGACGGTCAGCGGCGGCACGCAGACCCTGTCGGGGACCAATGCCCATGCCGGCGGCACCTATGTGCGCGACGGCGGCGCCTTGCGGGTATCGGCCGATGCCAACCTTGGCACCGGCCAGCTCGCCCTCGATGGCGGCATCCTGGAAACGACCGCCAGCTTCGCCACCTCGCGCGACGTTGCCCTGCAGGGCAACGGTGGCGCGTTCCACACCGACAACGGCACCACGCTGGCACTGCAGGGCAACATCGCCGGCAGCGGACTGCTGGTGAAGTCGGGGGCCGGTACGCTGGAACTGGCCGGCGACAACGTCGGCGGCTCCGCCGGTGCGCCCGGTGCCGGCTGGACCGGCGGCATGCTGGTCAACGCCGGCACGGTCGAAGTTACCCATGCACGGGGCCTGGGCACGGGCAACGTCGTGCTCGATGGCGGCAGCATCCGTACCCGGGTCGATGTGGTCAGCAACCAGTCGATCGCGCTGGGCGGCGGCACCGCATTCGACACGGCCACAGGCACGACCGCGACCCTGGCAGGCAACCTCGTGACCGGTGGCGGCGACGGCAGCTGCTTCGTCAAGACCGGCCAGGGCACGCTCAATGTCGCCGGCAACGCGACGCTGGCCAAGGGGACGTGCGTGGAGCAGGGAACGCTGCGCGCCAACGGCCTGCTGGACAGCAACGTGACCGTGGCCTCCGGCGCGATGCTCGGCGGCGCCGGCATCGTGCTCGGCAGCGTCGACGTGCGCGGCACCCTGTCGCCCGGCAACTCACCCGGATACCTGACGGTGGCCGGCACGGTCAACATGCTGGAAGGCAGCACGTACCGGGAGGATATCTCCGGCACCATGCAGGCCGGCCCGGCGACGCCGATGGGCGCCGCCGGCTACTACTCGTACCTGCGCGTGACCGACGGTGGGCAGTTCAACATCGGTGCGAACACCACCCTGGCACCGCAGCTGGAAAACCTGTTCTCGCCGTCGCAATCCGGCTATGGTTCTGCGACGTACACGCCGCGGCTCGGCGACGGCTTCCGCATCGTCACCGCCGAAGGCGGCATCAACGGCCGCTTTGCCAGCGTCGCGCAGCCAACCGGCCTTGCCGCCAACACGCGTTTCGCCGTGTTCTATGACGCGCTGGGCAGCAACAGCATCGACCTGCGCGTCGTGCCGACGTCGTACGGCCAATGGCTGGCCGGCGGCAACCGCAACGCCGCCAGCGCCGCCGAGGTGCTCGACGGCATCGCCGCCGCCAACGAGGACGGCAGCGTCACCACCGGTCAGCAGCAGTTGCTGTACGTCGCCGCCACGCAGAGCGAAGCCGGGCTGACCCGCTTCGTCACCGGCCTCGCCGGCGAAGTGCACGGCGCCATGGCCGCTGCGGCGCCGCAGGCAGGCCAGCGACTGGCCGGCAGCGTGCTGCGGCAGCTCGACGCGGGCGCCGCCGGCGCGGCCACCGCCGCCGCGCCGGGCCAGGCCCTGTGGGTCGATGTCGGCGCCGACCATGGCCGCTGGAGCGGCCGCGGCGCATCGGCATTCAGCACCAACCGCTCCCAGTTCGTGTTCGGCGCCGACGTGCTCGGCGGCGACACGACCCGCGCGGGGCTCGGCTTCTCGTACAGCAACACCAATGTCGGCGCCAATGGCGGCTCGGGCAACATCGATGAGTACATGGGGTTCGCCTACGGCCAGGCCGCGCTTGGTCCGGTGGTGGTCGATGGCATGGCCGGCTTCGGCACCAACGACTGGCATACCCAGCGCACCGATGTGACCGGCTTGTCCGCCGGCTCCCTGAAGACGGACGCGAGCGGCCACAGCACCCAGCTGGGCATGGGCGTGCGCGCGCCGGTGGCGATGGGTCGCGCGGTCCTCGAACCGTTCGCCCGCGTACTGTGGCAGAAGAGCACGCGCGGCGCGGCTGGCGAAAGCGCCGATACGCCGGCGTCGCTGGCGCTGGGCGAATACTCGGCGACCGGCAACCGCGTGACGCTTGGCGTGACCGCCCGCTCGTCGGCGCGCGAGGCGACCCCGGGCGAGCTGCGCTACCAGGTCAGCGCCGGCATCGGCCGCGACCAGGGCGACCTGTTGCAGCCGACCGTGCAGGGCAGCCTCGCCGGCATCGGCATGGGCATCACTTCGCCCGACGTGGGCCGGGTGTTCGGACAGTTGGGCTTCAGCGGCAAGATGCAGCTGAGCAAGCAGGCGTCCGCCTACCTTGGCCTGAACGGCGAGGTGCGTCGCGGCAAGCATGACGTGGGCGTCAGCGGTGGGGTGCGGGTGAGCTTCTAAGCGAGGAGGGACTGCGGCTTTGCTGTCGAGAGCCGCGGTCCGGGCGGCTGCGACGCGGCGTGGCGAATGCGTTCGCCCCGCCGAAGCATAAGGCCTGGCCAGAAACGACAAAGCCCAGCCGGAAGGCTGGGCTTTGTGTTGAATGCTATGGTGCCGAAGAGAGGAATCGAACCCCCGACCTTCTCATTACGAATGAGCTGCTCTACCGACTGAGCTACTTCGGCAACACATCCGGTTGGGCACCGGATGAAGACCGCGATAATAGCAGCGTTTCCCGCGGTTGGGAAGCCCCCGCGTCACAGATGCGGACGCGGGTACAACGTCACGACGCCGCCGCTTCCTTGTGATAGCCGGTCACGCGCTCGACCTCGTTCTTCGAGCCGAGGATCACCGCCACGCGCTGGTGCAGCTTCTCCGGCTGGATGTCGAGGATGCGCTGATGGCCGTTGGTGGCGGCGCCGCCGGCCTGCTCGACGAGCATGGCCATCGGGTTGGCTTCGTACATCAGGCGCAGCTTGCCGGCCTTCTCGGGCTCGCGTTTGTCCCACGGGTACATGAAGATGCCGCCGCGGGTCAGGATGCGGTGCACGTCGGCGACCATCGAGGCGATCCAGCGCATGTTGAAGTTCTTGCCGCGCGGACCTTCCTCGCCGGCCAGGCACTCGTCGATGTAACGGCGCACGGGCGGGGCCCAATGCCGCATGTTCGACATGTTGATGGCGAACTCCTTGGTGTCGGCGGGGATCTGCACGTCGGACTGCGTGAGCACGAAGCTGCCGGCCTCGCGGTCCAGCGTGAACATGTGCACGCCGTTGCCGACGGTCAGCACCAGCGTGGTCTGCGGTCCGTAGACGGCGTAGCCGGCGGCGACCTGCTTGGCGCCGGGCTGCAGGAAGTCGTTCTCGGTGACGGTCTGCCCGGGCTTGGGCATGTGCAGCACCGAGAAGATGGTGCCGATCGACACGTTGACGTCGATGTTGGACGAGCCGTCGAGCGGATCGAACAGCAGCAGGTATTCGCCCTTCGGATAGCGGTTGGGGATCTCGTAAAACGAGTCCATTTCCTCGGATGCCATCGCGGCGAGGTGGCCGCCCCATTCGTTGGCGTCGAGCAGCACTTCGTTGGCGATGACGTCGAGCTTCTGCTGCGTCTCGCCCTGAACGTTGCCGGTGCCGGCCGAGCCGAGCACGCCAGCCAGCGCGCCCTTGCTGACGGAGTTCGAGATGGCCTTGCAGGCGCGGGCCACCACTTCGATCAGCAGCCGCAGTTCGGGCTGGATCGTGTTGTGCTTGCGCTGTTCCTCGACCAGGTAGCGGGTCAGGCTGATGCGGGTCATGGTTTCCTCCTTGAATGGCCGCCATTCTACAGGCGGCCTCTCGCCCCCGGCCATGACCGGGGGCGCGGCTGCGTGCGCCACAGCGCGCAGCCGTGGTGTCCCGGCCGTGGACGGGCGTGCGCGCTGTGGTGCGCGCTCAGGCGGCCAGTGCCTTGCCGACGATTTCCCGCACGTCGCGCGAGAGCTTGGGCGCTGCGGCGACCCGCTCCAGCGCCGCGCGCATCTTCTGCTGCAGGGCCGGGGTGTACTTCTGCCAGCGATCCAGCGCCCGTGCCAGACGCGCGGCGACCTGCGGGTTGATGGCGTCCAGCGCCAGCACCTGTTCGGCCCAGAACTCGTAGCCCGAGCCGTCGCCCGCATGGAACTGCGCCGGATTGCCCGAGCAGAAGCTGAAGATCAGCGAGCGCGCGCGGTTGGGGTTGCGCAGGTTGAAGGCCGGATGCTGCATCAGCGCGCGCACGGTGTCGATGGTGCGCTTGCCGGGGTGGCCGCCAACGTCGCCGCGCTGCATGCCCTGCAGGGAGAACCATTTGTCGATCACCAGGGCGTCCCGCTCGAAGCGCTGGTAGAAGTCGGCCAGGGCCGCTTCGCGGCCCGGTGCGAAGCTGTTCACCATGGCGGCCAGCGCGGCGAAGCGGTCGGTCATGTTGTCGGCGTCGCGGTACTGCTCGCCGGCCAGCGCGTACATCGCTTCCGCGCCGGTCTCGACCAGGTAGCCCAGCGCAAGATTGCGCAGGGCGCGCTTGCCGGACGAGACCGGGTCGGGCTGATACGGCCCCGGGGTCGCGTTGCCCTCGTAGGCGGCGAGCAATTCTGTCTGCAGCGCGCGGGCCAACTCCACGCGCATGAACTGGCGGGCGCGGTGGATCGCCGCCGGATCGGCGACTTCCATCCGTTCGGCCAGGTAGGCTTCGGCCGGCAGCATCAGCACCTGCTCGCGGAAGGCGGGGTTGAGGGTGTCATCGCTCAACACAGAGCGGAAGGCGGCGATCAGCGCGCGGTCCAGTTCGAGATCGCGTCCGGCCTGCACGTCGCCGATCAGCTTGAGCAGCGCGCGCGTGGCCAGGCGCTGGCCGGCTTCCCAGCGGTTGAACGCATCGCTGTCGTGGGCCAGCAGGAAGGTCAGTTCCTCGTCGCTGTACTCGGCCTCGACGATGACGGGCGCGGAGAAATTGCGCAGCAGCGAGGGCAGCGGCATCCGCTCGCCCTGGGGCAGGCCGGTGAAGCGGAAAGTCTGCGTTGCTTCGGTGAAATCGAGCACGCGCGTGGTCGGCAGCGCCGCCGTCGCGGTGTCGGCCTGCCCGTCGAGTTGCAGCGGCAGGTCGTTGCCCTGCGCATCGAGCAGGCCGATGGCGAAGGGGATATGGAAGGGCAGCTTGTCCGGCGTGCCGGGGCGATTCTCGATGCCGACCTTGGGGCAGCGTTGGGACAGCGTCAGCGTGAAGGTCGCGCTGGCGCCATCCCAGCCGGTCTGCACGCTGACCACCGGCGTGCCGGCCTGGCTGTACCAGCGGCCGAACTGGCGCAGGTCGCGCCCATTGGCATCGGCCATCGCGGCGAGGAAGTCGTCGCAGGTGACGGCCTGCCCGTCATGGCGCTGGAAATACAGGTCCATGCCACGGCGGAAGCCCTCGCGGCCCAGCAGCGTCTGGTACATGCGCACGACTTCCGCACCCTTCTCGTAGACGGTGACGGTGTAGAAGTTGTTGATCTCTTCGTAGCTGTCGGGCCGCACCGGATGCGCCATCGGACCGGCGTCCTCGGGGAACTGGACCTGGCGCAGCACGCGCACATCCTCGATGCGCTTGACCGCGCGCGCGGAGCCGTCGTCGGCGCCGCCCTGGATCATCATGTCGGCGGAGAACTCCTGATCGCGGAAGACGGTCAGTCCTTCCTTCAGGGACAGCTGGAACCAGTCGCGGCAGGTGACGCGGTTACCGGTCCAGTTGTGGAAATACTCGTGGCCCACCACCGATTCGATGTTGGCGAAGTCCGCATCGGTCGCGGTCGCGGCATTGGCCAGCACGTACTTCGTATTGAAGATGTTCAGGCCCTTGTTCTCCATCGCGCCCATGTTGAAGTCGCCCACGGCGACGATCATGAAGCGGTCCAGATCGAGTTCCAGGCCGAAGCGCTGTTCGTCCCAGCGGATCGAGCGGATCAGCGAGTCCATCGCGTGCCGCGTCTTGTCCAGGTCCTGCGGTTCGACCCAGACCTGCAGCAGCTTCTCCTTGCCGGACATCGTGGTGATGCGTTCCTCGATGCGTTCGAGCTTGCCGGCGACAAGGGCGAACAGGTACGAGGGCTTGGGGAACGGATCTTCCCACACGGCCTCGTGCCGGCCGCCGTCCAGTTCGCGCTCGGACAGCAGGTTGCCGTTGGACAGCAGCACCGGCCAGGCGGCACGATCCGCGCGCAGCGTCACGCGGTACGTCGCCATCACGTCGGGCCGGTCCAGGAAGAAGGTGATGCGGCGAAAGCCTTCGGCCTCGCACTGGGTGAAGAAATTGCCGTTGGAGACGTACAGGCCGGACAGCGTGGTGTTGGCCTCGGGCTGGCAGGCGCTGACGATCTCGAGCGTGCCTTGCGCAGGCAGGCCGCGCACGGTGAGGGTGCCTTCCGCAAGATCATGGTCATCGAGCGGCTGGCCGTCCAGGCGCACGCCAAGCAATTCGATGTCCTCGCCGGCGAGCACCAGCGGCGCGTCGGGCTGCTGGCGGGTGAAGCGCAACTGGCTGGTCACGACGGTGCGGGCGGGATCGAGCTCCAGCAGCAGTTCGACGTGTTCGATGGCGAAGGCGGGGGGAGTATAGTCCTTGCGATAGACGGTGACGGGGGTGTCGGTACGAGCCATGTGTCCTGTCCTGAAAGGGCGCAGCGAGCGCGCGGAAGCAATGGGGTACGGCAGCATTGCCGCCATGCGGCAGTGCGATGTCGAGCAACCATTGTAGCCAAGCGGGGCGAAGGCGCAGGCAAGGGAATTTCGCGGCACGCCGGCGGTCTGAGCCGCAGGGAAGCAGAACAGAAGGAAGACCATCATGTGGCAATGGGGAAAGGCAGGGGCGCGCATCGTGGGATGGCTGGGCAGGCGCTGGCAGGCCCAGGATTCCGACCGGGCGCAAGCGGCGCTCGGCAAGCCGCCGCGACGCGACCGTCCCGCGACGGGCAGCCTGATGGCGGCACTGCTGGGCGTGCTGCTGCTGTCCGGCTGCGCCAGCACCATCACCACCGACGTGACCGCCTTCCGCGATCCGGGCTGGCGGAACGACCCGCCCCGCACCTACGCCTTCGATCCTTCCGCACAGCAGCAGGGCCAGCTGGACCGGCAGACCTATGAGAACTGGGTAGCCGATGCCCTTGCACAGCACGGCTTCTCCCAGGTGCCCCGGCAGCAGGCCCGCTATCTGGTGACGCTGGACTACGACAGCGATGCGCGGCTGATGCGCGTGCAGGAGACCTACTATCCCGATCCGTGGTTTCCGGGGCCGTACTGGGGGCCCTATTGGGGACCCTACTGGGGCCGCTACGGCTATGGTCCGTGGGGCCCGGCCTACTGGCCACCGCAGACCGTGGTGCGCGACGTACCGGCGACCCTGTCGAGCCTGAAGATCTATCTGCGGGAGGCGAAGGGCGACAAGCGGGTGTATCAGGTCACGGCGCAGAACCTGAGCGAGGGCGCTTCGCTGCCGGGTGTGATGCCGTATCTGGTGCGCGGTGCCTTCACCGAATTTCCGATGGAGAGCGGGCGTCCACGCCGGATCACGCTGGACGTCGAGAAACCGGCGAAATAGCGGCCGGTTCCGGCCCTTGCGGTGCCCGCGCGCAATTTGTGTGCGTGCGGACGCCGTGCAGGCCGGTGCGCGCGCAATGACTGGGCTAGAATAGCTGCTCGAATTTTCTTACCGAGCCCTGTGCGGATGGCGCCCGATGTCGACGCCGATGACACGCGGGCCTTCTTTCCGGACGAGCCAGATGAGCAGCAATAACAGCGGTGATGCACCGCAACAAGTGGGTCTTGGCGATACCCCCCTGCATACGCCCAACAGTCCCGAAGCGCAGCTAAGGCTCGCCGCGCTCGAGTACCACCGCAGCCCGACCAAGGGCAAGATCCAGGTCACCGCGACCAAGGCGCTGTCGAACCAGCGCGACCTGTCGCTGGCCTATTCGCCCGGCGTCGCGTACGCCTGCGAGGAGATCGCGAAGGATCCGGCCACGGCTGCGGAATACACCTCGCGCGGCAACCTCGTTGCCGTGATCACCAACGGCACGGCGGTGCTGGGCCTGGGCGATATCGGCCCGCTGGCCGGCAAGCCGGTGATGGAAGGCAAGGGCTGCCTCTTCAAGAAATTCGCCGGCATCGACGTGTTCGACATCGAGCTGGACGCGCGCGACCCGGACAAGATCGTCGAGATCGTGGCGGCGCTCGAACCCACGCTGGGCGGCGTCAACCTCGAGGACATCAAGGCGCCCGAGTGCTTCTACATCGAGAAGAAGCTGCGCGAGCGCATGAACATCCCGGTCTTCCACGACGACCAGCACGGCACCGCGATCATCTCGGCGGCGGCGCTGCTCAACGGTCTGAAGGTGGTGGGCAAGGACATCGCCAACGTCAAGCTGGCAGTGTCGGGCGCGGGCGCGGCGGCGATCGCCTGCCTGGACACCATGGTGAGCCTGGGCGTGCGGCGCGAGAACATCTATGTGGTCGATTCGAAGGGTGTGATCTTCAGCGGCCGCGATGCCAACATGGAGGCCAACAAGGCCCGCTATGCACAGGACACCTCGGCGCGCACGCTGGCGGACATCGTCAACGGGGCCGACGTCTTCCTGGGCTGCTCGACCTCCGGCGTGCTGACCGCCGACATGGTCAAGACCATGGCCGACAAGCCGATCATCCTCGCGCTGGCCAACCCCGAGCCGGAAATCCGCCCGGAAGTGGCCAAGGCCGCGCGTCCGGACTGCATCATCGCCACGGGCCGTTCGGACTATCCGAACCAGGTCAATAACGTGCTGTGCTTCCCCTACATCTTCCGCGGCGCGCTCGATTGCGGCGCGACCAAGATCACGGAAGAAATGAAGCTGGCCTGCGTGAAGGCGATCGCCGAGCTGGCCGAAGCCGAGACCAATGACGCGGTGGCGGCCGCCTATGCCGGCAAGGAGCTGAAGTTCGGCCCCGACTACATCATCCCGACGCCGTTCGACCAGCGCCTGATCGAGAAGATCGCGCCGGCGGTGGCCAAGGCGGCCGAGGAATCGGGCGTCGCCACGCGGCCGATCAAGGACCTGGAAGCGTACCGCCAGCAGCTGACGCAGTACGTCTATCACACTGGCCTCATCATGAAGCCGGTGTTCTCGGCGGCAAAGGCCGCGCCCAAGCGCGTTGCCTACGCGGAAGGCGAGGAGGAGCGCGTGCTGCGCGCGGTGCAGACGGTGGTCGACGAAGGCATGGCGCGCCCGATCCTGATCGGCCGTCCGCACGTCATCCAGATGCGCATCGAGAAGGCCGGCCTGCGCCTGCGCCCGGGCGTCGATTTCGAGCTGGTCAATCCGGAAGACGATCCGCGCTATCGTGCCTATCACGAGGCCTACCACACGCTGCGCGGCCGCGACGGCGTGACGCCTGACATGGCCAAGGTGGCGCTGCGCCGCTCCAATACGCTGATCGGCACCATGCTGATGCATATGGGCGACGCCGATGCGTTGCTGTGCGGCACGGTGGGCCGCTTCGAGGCGCATCTGGAGCACGTGCGCGACGTGATCGGCCTGAAGTCCGGCGCCAAGGTGCTGGCGGCAATGAACGCGTTGATGCTGGAAAAGTACACGCTGTTCATCACCGATACCTTCGTCAACGAGGACCCGTCGGCGGAAGAGCTGGCCGCCATCACGCAGCTGGCCACGGAGGAAATCCGCCGGTTCGGGCTGACGCCGAAGGTGGCACTGCTGTCGCATTCGATGTTCGGTTCGTCGAACCGCGCTTCCGCGCGCAAGATGCGTGCGGCGCAGCAGATCCTGGCCGAGGTCGCGCCGGAGCTGGAAGTCGAAGGCGAGATGCAGGGCGATGCCGCGCTGGTCGAAGACGTGCGCCGGCACTTCCTGCCGTCCACCAAGCTGGCCGGCTCCGCCAACCTGCTGGTGATGCCGACGCTGGACGCGGCCAATATCGCCTTCAATCTGCTGAAGATCACCGGCGGACAGGGCGTGACGGTCGGTCCGATCCTGCTCGGCGCGGCCAAGCCGGTTCATATCCTGAACCCGCAGGCCACCACGCGCCGGATCATCAATATGACCGCCGTGGCGGTTGCCGAGGCGGGCGCGCTGCGCTAACGCGCGGTTCCCTGAAAAAGCAGAAAGCCGGGCAATGCCCGGCTTTTTGTTTGCGGCCTGGCGTGCTTCCTGCACGCGCCGGACTGGCCGGCTTCAACGTCGCGCGCTACTGCAGCACATTGAAGTGCTGGCGCATGTCGACGATGATCGAACGTGCGGCGCGCAGCTGGGACGACACGGCTTCGCTGGCCGAACAGGGGAAGTCGACCTCCGCACTCCAGTTGCAACCGGTGTGGTCAGGCCGATGCACGCGCATGGCGTGCAATTCGCATTCGCCGCATTCGGGGTCGTTGTTGAGACACTGGTTCAGAATCGCCATCAACTCCGACTGGGTCTTCGCGTATCGCCGCATGGATCACCTCGCCCTCGTCATGTCGTTGTCCGAGCGTTCAATGTATGCATTCATTTGCCGATGCGCCAATTGAAACGGACTAACGGAACGAAGGGGACGATGCCGGTGCGGCGCTTTGTCTCACCTGCCGGGGCATTGCGCCGCAGCAAGGCCAGAGGCGCCGGGAAGGAGCGAGGTCCGCCCCGGCGCGGGTTGCAGCGTCAGAACTTGTGGCGCACGCCGACACCGAACGAATCGCCGTGCTCGAGGCCCGTGATCTTGTCGTAGAAGTAGGCGGCGTAGACGTCGGTCCGCTTGGACAGGTTGTAGTCGTAGGCCACCGCAACGGTGTTGCGCTTGAAGTCGCCGATGTCGTTCTCGGTCTTCACGTAGCCGTAGGAGGCGAGGAAGCTGCCGGCACCGAACGGTACGGAGGCGCCGATCTGGCCGCTGGTGTGCTTGATGTCGCCGGTGGTCGAGGCAGCGAGTGCATCGGTCTTGATGTACTGGCCCTGCGCGAACAGCTTGACCACCTTGAAGTCGTACGACAGGCCGCCCAGCACGGCGTTCTGCTTGTCCAGGCCGAGCGTGGTCAGGTCGCCCGGCGTGTTGCTGAACTTGACCTGCTGGAAGGCGACGGTGGCGCCGAACGGACCGTTGAAGTAGGTCAGGTTGCCGCCCCACTTGTTGCGGCCGGTCTCGCCAGCCTGCTCGCCGAACGAGTAGATCAGGTTGCCGGTCAGGCCGCCGAAGTTCGGCGTCGAGTAGACCAGCGAGTTGCTCCAGCCCGAATCGCCGATGATGCCCGGATCGAACACCGCGCCGCTGGTGGCGGTGAAGTAGGTGTGGAAGATCGCCGGCGAGAACACGTACGAGTCGACCAGCGGGTTGAACAGGATGGTCGAGACGAAGTACGGGGTGGTGTTGCGGCCCAGCTTGATGGTGCCCAGGCGCTCGCTCTGCAGGCCGACGTAGGCATTGCGGCTGAACATGGCGTCGCCATCGAAGCGGCCCGAGCGGCCGTTGTCGGTCCGATAGAAGCCGTTCAGGTCGAAGATGCCCTTCAGTCCGCGGCCCAGGTCTTCGGTGCCCTTGATGCCCCAGTACGATGTCTGCATGCCGCCGGAGTTGGCGACCCAGGCGCGCTCGCCGGAGCCGGCATCCTTGACGGCGCCGACGAACATGTCGACCTGGCCGTACAGGGTGACGCTCGACTGCGCCATTGCGGCGCCGCTGATCAGCGCGGTGGCGCAGGCCGCCAGCTTCAACTGCTTGTGCATGAAAAAACCTCCGTGGTATTGCGTTGTGGATTCGTTATGCCGGCCCCTTGGTGGCTCCGGGGCTCTCGGTTCTTGCCTTGCTGGTTCTGCCTGCACGGGATCGTCCGGTCGCCTGCGCGTGCGGCAGCAGCCGCGAGTGACCCGTCGCGGGGCCGCGGGAACGCTCGGGCGCAGAACAGGGCGGGGACATTGCCTTGCAAGGGCAGGGCGCGGCAGGGCGCCTTGCCGGGCGGTTTCGCCAGCAGGCCGCAGGGCAAGGCGGCTGCGGGAAGTGCTGCCTCGTTGCTCCAGCGGCGGTCGAATTTTTGCTCAGCCGGATACTAAGTCGTGCAGCCGGAATTGCGCAATCCGATGCACCTGGCTGATGCTTGTTTGCAACTCCTCGGCGGGGGAATTGTCGATGCGCCTTGCAAACTCGGCGAGGATGCCGGCCCGGTCGTAGCCGCGAACCGCCAGGATGAAGGGGAAGCCGAACTTGTCCAGATAGCGGCGGTTGAGCTGCTGCAGCCGGTCGAACTCCTCCTGCGAGCACTGGTCCAGGCCCGCGCCCTGCTGCTCGCGGGTCGATTCGGCCGTCAACTCGCCGCGCACCGCCGCCTTGCCGGCCAGCTCGGGGTGGGCACGCAGCAATGCCAGGCGGGCCGCCTCGTCGGCCTCGTCCACCGCCACGCGCATCGCCGCGCTCAGTGCGCCAAGATCGGCGAAGGGACGCTGCGCGGCCGCCTGCTCGGCGACCCACGGCGAGTGTTCGTAGATGCCGCCCAGCACCCGGACAAATTCGGCGGCGGGCATGGCGTTCAGTTCGGTCAGTCGGTAGGGCATCGGCTCAGTCGGTGGAGGGAAGAACAGGTGCGGTGGCTTGGGCGTCAGGCGGCGGTGCCCGACGGGCCGGCATACGGATGGGTTTGCACCCAGTGGCGCGCGATGTCGACGCGGCGGCAGATCCAGACCTTGTCGTGCGACTGCACATGATCGAGGAACCGCTGCAGCGCGCGGAAGCGCCCGGGCCGGCCCAGCAGCCGGCAGTGCATGCCCACCGACAGCATCTTGGGCCGGTCCAGCCCCTGCGGATCGCCCTCGGCATACAGCACGTCGAAGGCGTCCTTGAGGTAGGAGAAGAACTGGTCGCCGCTGTTGAAACCCTGCGGGGTGGCGAAGCGCATGTCGTTCGAGTCCAGCGTGTAGGGCACCACCAGGTGCGGCTTCATTTCTCCATTGCCGGTGCGGACCTCGGTCCAGAACGGCAGGTCGTCGCCGTAGTAGTCGGAGTCGTACAGGAAGCCGCCGTGCTCGACCACCAGCCGCCGCGTGTTCGGGCTGTCGCGGCCGGTGTACCAGCCCAGCGGCTGCTCGCCGGTCAGCTCGCGGATGATCTGCAGCGCGGTGCGCATATGCTCGCGCTCGGTGGCCTCGTCCAGGTTCTGGTAGTGGATCCAGCGCCAGCCATGGCAGGCGATCTCGTGGCCCAGTTCGACGAAGGCGCGCGTCAGTTCCGGATGCCGTTGCAGCGCCATCGACACGCCGAAGATCGTCAGCGGCAACTGGCGCCGCTCGAACTCCCGCAGGATGCGCCAGACGCCGGCACGCGAGCCGTACTCGTAGATGCTCTCCATGCTCATGTGCCGGTCCGGGTAGGCCGCGGCGCCGACGATCTCGGACAGGAACTGCTCGGAAGCCGCATCGCCGTGCAGCACGCAGTTCTCGCCTCCCTCTTCGTAGTTGAGCACGAACTGCAGCGCGATGCGGGCGCCATTGGGCCAGCGGGCGTGCGGCGGCTCCTTGCCGTAACCGATCAGATCGCGTGGATAGTCGTTGTGAGTCATCGGGCTCGCTCGTGTCAGGGTGGGAGGGAAGGTCCGCGCGGTGGGCTGCGGTACCTGGCGTTATTCGGTGCCGTGCGAATTGGCGGCGGCGTTGCGGAACGCATGCTCGCTGGACTGCATGCCGTTGTAGAACAGGTTCAGCAGCACCGCGACCACGGTGCCCAGCACGATGCCGCTGTGCGTCAGCGCGTGGGTCCACGACGGCAGGTGCTGGAAGAAGGTCGGGGCCAGCGTCGGGATCATGCCGAAGCCGATCGAGATCGCGACGATAAAGAGGTTGTGGCGGCTGTTGCTGAAGTCGCAGGTGCCAAGGATGCGGATGCCGGTCGCCGCGACCATGCCGAACATCACGATGCCGGCGCCGCCGAGCACGAACTGCGGCACCGAGGCCACCACGTGCGCCATCTTCGGGAACAGGCCGAAGGCGACCAGGATCAGGCCGCCCGCCGCGGCGACATAGCGCGAGCGCACGCCGGTGACCGTCACCAGGCCCACGTTCTGCGAGAACGAGGTGTAGGGGAAGGTGTTGAAGATGCCCCCGATCATGGTGCCCAGGCCGTCGGCGCGCAGGCCGCGCGTCAGGTCCGCGTTGCCGATGCGCTTGCCGGTGATGTCGGCCAGCGCCAGGAACATGCCGGTGGATTCGACCAGCGTGATCACCATCACGATGCACATCGACACGATGGCCGACAGGTGGAAGGTCGGCATGCCGAAATGCAGTGGCGTGATGACGGCCACCATGCTGGCTTCCTCGACGCCGTCGAAGGACACCTTGCCGAAGGCCATCGCGACCAGCGTGCCGGCGATGATGCCCAGCAGCACCGCGCAGTTCGACAGCAGCCCGCGGCCGTACTTCGTCAGCAGCAGGATGATGACCAGCACCAGCGCCGCGATGCCGAGGTTGGCGGGATCGCCATAGGCGAGGTTGGGCACTTCGCGGGCCACGCCATCGACCACCGTGCGCGTGGTCGGTTGCCCGCCCGCGGCCCAGTTGATGCCGACCCGCATCAGCGACACGCCGATCAGCGTGATCACGGTGCCGGTGACAACCGGCGGGAACAGTCCGAGCAGGCGCCCCATCATCGGCGCGATCAGGATGCCGAAGAGACCGGAGGCGATCACCGCGCCATAGATGCCGAGCAGGCCGATGCTCGGGTCGGTGCCGATGGCGATCATCGGCGCCACCGATGCGAAGGTGACGCCCATCATCACCGGCAGGCGGATGCCGAACTTCCACACGCCGATGGCCTGGATCAGCGTGGCGATGCCGGCGGCGAACAGATCGGCGTTGATCAGGAAGGCGAGCTGATCCTTGGGCAGCTTCAGCGCGCCGCCAACGATCAGCGGCACCGCGACCGTGCCGGCATACATCACCAGCACGTGTTGCAGGCCGAGGGCCAGCAGGCGGCCCGAGGGCAGCCGTTCATTGGTCGAATCGGCCGCGGCAGTGGTGCTGGCGCTCGTCATGGGTGTCGTCTCCTGTGGTCGTTATCGTTGCTCGATGGCAGCGCATCCATCGTGTCGTACTACCCCGGGGCATCGCGCCGGTCGCATCAAGACTGCTTTCCCAGCACGCTGCGCAGGTCGAAGTTGCCCGGCTCGTCCGGCTGCACACGATCGGCGCAGGCGCCGAGGTGGTGCGCCATGCGCGATTGCGCAAGCGCGGCGTCGCCGCGCTCCAGCGCGTCGAGAATGGCTTCGTGCTCGTCGAAGGAGCAGGCGTTGTTGCCCGGCGCTTCGACGCTGGCAATCATCAGGGTGGTGCGCGACACCAGCCGGCGCATCATGGTGACGAGCAGCGCGTTGCCCGACAGTTCGGCCAGCGCGGTATGGAATTCGGCGGAGAGGCGAATCCAGCGCGGGCGTTCGTTGTCCAGGAACGCCTGCCGTTCGCGCCCGACCATCGCGCGCACAGGCGCGATCACGGCGCCGACGTCGCGCCGTGCGGCGAGCTTTTCCAGGACCGCGCGCTCCAGCATCTGGCGCAGCTCGAACATGTCGTGCGCTTCGTCGGTGGAAGGGCTGGCGATGAAGGCGCCTCGGTTAGGCTGCAGATCGACAAGGCCATCGGCGGCCAGCCTTGCCAGTACCTTGCGTACGGTATGCCGGGCGGTGGCATAGATATCGCAAAGCGAATGCTCGGTCAGCTTGGTACGCGGCGGCAGCCGGTGCTCCATGATGGCGTCGTAGATCTCGTGGTACATCCGATCTTCGACGCTGCCGCGGCGCACGGGCGCCTCGGCGCTGGCGGCCTCGGCTTCGTTGGTGGCGATCAGCTTCAGTGACTTGGGCATCGGCGCGGTCCCGGGGACCAAAATTGTTGACAATTATTCGGGTCGCGATTCAATATTGTCAACAAAACCAGCGACTGGTTTTTGGCACCTGCGGGTATTCCCGCAGTGGCCCACTGAACTGGTGCACACCCCCCACGTCATGCACCAGTTCTGCGCCGGGATGCGTCAATTTGGCGTACCGAGCGGGCACCGCGCAGATGCCGCGGTGCTGGTGAAGGCAGCGGCGCCTCTTCCATTCATCTTCCAGGACGAAAGCCATGGGACGCCTGACTACCCACGTTCTCGATACCGCCGCCGGCATTCCCGGACAAGGCATGTCGATCACCCTTTCCCGTATTGTCGACAACCGGCGCGACACGCTGGCCACCGTCAGGACCAATGACGACGGCCGCTGCGACCGCCCGCTGCTCGAAGGCGATGCCTTGCAGCCCGGGGTCTACGAACTCGACTTCGCCGCGGGCGACTACTTCCGCTCGCGCGGCATCGAGTTGCCGCAGCCGGCGTTTCTCGACGTGGTGACACTGCGCTTCGGCATCGCCGATGCCAGCGCGCACTATCACGTGCCGCTGCTGGTCTCGCCGTGGTCGTACTCGACCTACCGCGGCAGCTGAGCCCGCCATCCACGCACCTGAATTCCGGAGACACTCGCGATGGAAGGCTACATCCTCGATTGGGCCAATCTGCTGCTGCGCTGGGCGCACGTCATCACGGCGATCGCCTGGATCGGCTCGTCGTTCTACTTCGTCTGGCTGGACAACAGCCTGGAAAAGCCGGTCGATCCGCAACTGCTGGAGAAGGGCGTCGGCGGCGAGCTATGGGCCGTGCACGGCGGCGGCTTCTACAACCCGCAGAAATACCTCGGTGCGCCGAGGACATTGCCCTCGAACCTGCACTGGTTCTATTGGGAGTCGTATTCCACCTGGATGACCGGCTTCGGCCTGCTGGTGGTGCTGTACCTGTTCAACGCCAGCACCTTCCTGATCGACCGCAACGTCTACGACATGTCGCCGGGCGCGGCGGTGGGTCTGGCGATCGCCTATCTGCTGGTGGGGTGGGTGGTCTATGACGGCATCTGCCGGCTGTTCGGCAAGAACGACAAGCTGGTCGGCGTGCTGGTCGCGCTGTACGTGGTGCTGGCCGCGTATGTCGCGTGCAACGTGTTCTCCGGCCGCGCGGCGTTCCTGCTGACCGGCGCGATGCTGGCCACCATCATGAGCGCCAACGTGCTGGTGTGGATCATCCCGGGGCAGCGCAAGATGGTCGCGGCGATGCGCGAGGGCAAGCCGGTTGATCCGATCCATGGCAAGAACGGCAAGCAGCGCAGCGTGCATAACACCTATTTCACGCTGCCCGTGCTGTTCGCCATGCTGTCCAACCACTACAGCATGACCTACGCCCACAAGCACAACTGGCTGGTGCTGGTGCTGATCATGCTGGCGGGCGTGCTGATCCGGCAGTTCTTCATCCTCAAGCACAAGGGCCGCATCAATATTGCGTGGCCGGCGGCAGGGGTGGCGGCGCTTGGCGCGGTCGCCGTGATGGTCGCGCCGCAGCCGCGCACGCCGGTCGCCGCGCAACCGGGCGGTGCCGCCGCCGCGGCGTCGACGGTCAGCTTCGCCAAGGTGCAGCAGATCATGAACGAGCGCTGCGTGCAGTGCCACGCCGAGGCGCCGAAGATGATGCCGACCGCCGCCAAGGGCATCCGGCTCGATACGCCGGAAGAGATCAAGGCCCATGCGCAGCTGATCTATCAGCAGGCGGTGCAGCAGAAGGTCATGCCACTGGGCAACGTCACGCAGATCACCGACGAGGAGCGGGCGCTGCTGGGCCAGTGGTTCGAGGCGGGAGCGGCGACGGCGAACTGAACGCCGCCGTCCGAGGCAAGGAAGGGCATGTCCCCGGCGAACACCGGGCATGCCCTTTTTCCATGGCTTAGCCGATCCCGGCCAGCGCCAGCACGCCGAGCACGACGAAGACGGCGGCGGCAATCCGGTGCACCAGCTTGATCGGCAGCCGATGCGCGAAGCGCTCGCCCAGCAGCACCGCGGGGACATTGGCCAGCATCATGCCCAGCGTGGTGCCGATCACCACCCACAGCACGTCGGTGCTGAAGCGCGCGGCCAGCGCCACGGTGGCGATCTGCGTCTTGTCGCCCATCTCGGCGAAGAAGAAGGCGGCGATGGTGGTCAGCAGCACGCCCCAGGCGCCCTTGGCGGCTTTGGGCTGCTCGGCGTCGTCGAGCTTGTCGGGGATCAGCATCCAGGCGCCCATGGCGATGAAGCCCAGGCCAAGGATCCAGCGCAGCAGGCCCTGGCCCACCACTTCCGTGATCCAGCCGCCGACCGCGCCGGCAAAGCCATGGTTGACCAGGGTGGCGATCAGGATGCCGGCGATGATGGGTAGCGGCTTGCGATAGCGTGCGGCGAGCAGCAGCGAGAGCAGCTGGGTCTTGTCGCCCATTTCGGCGAGCGCGACGATTCCGGTGGAGACGAGCAGGGATTCCATTGTTGTGATGTACGGGCCGGACGCATCGCGAGATGCCAATGACGCGCGTCTCCCCCGGCCCTGCCGGAAGACGGCGTCATCGGTCTCGCCAGGCCAGGGAACGGCATTGCGCTCGTTCCGGAAGCTGCGCGCGCCATAACCGCGAACGGTCAAGTCTGTTGACGCGCGCCCCTGTCGCGACTCCGGCCAGCTGAAGCTGGTGGGCGGGCAGGGCGGCTACTCCCCAATGGGAGCCGCGATTATAGCGGCGCGGTACCGGCACGTCCAGCCCGCGCCGCTGCGGCCGGCGGCTAGCTGGTCGTCACCACCCGGACCGGCCCGCGGCGCTCCAGTACGTCGACCACGACATGGCGGCCGGAGCGGCGCAGTGCCACGTCGGCGCTGCCGCCGTCGATGGCGAGGTTGCGCAGCACCACCTCGTCGAGGAAGGCGGGCAGGGCGGGGCCGGCAAAGGTGATCTGCGTCTGTCCGGGATCGAAGCCGAGCCCGAGACAGGACTGCAGCATGAACAGGGGCGCTGCGGCGGCCCATGCCTGCGGTGCGCACGCAACCGGGTAGAAGGTCGGGCCCTGGGTGTGCTGACGGGCAAAACCGCAGAACAGCTCGGGCAGCCGCCGCAGGTCGATGTAGGTGGAGGCGGCGAACAGACCCTCGAAGATCCTTGCCGCTTCGCGGTGGTAGCCGTAGCGGGCGAGTCCCGCTGCGATCAACGCGTTGTCATGCGGCCAGACCGAGCCGTTGTGGTAGCTCATCGGGTTGTAGCGCGCTTCGGTCGATGCGATGGTGCGCACGCCCCAACCGCAGAACGACGGCGCCGACATCAGCGTGCGCACCACGGCTTCGGCCCGCTCGGGATAGGCGATGCCGGTCAACAGCGCGTGGCCGGCATTGGAGCTGCGCACCCGGCAGGGGCGCTTGTCGCCGTCCAGCGCCAGCACGTAGGTGCCCAGCTGCGGATCGAAGAAGCGCGCGTCGAATTCGCGCCGCAGGGCCTCGGCGCGCTCGGCCCATTGTTGCGCGCGTTGCAGCTCGCCTTGCCGGCGGGCCATTTCCGCGGCGGCCTCCCAGGCGCCATAGACGTAGGCCTGCACTTCGGCCAGCGCGATCGGGCCGCGCGCGAGCGCGCCGTCGGCATGGAACACCGAGTCGTGGCTGTCCTTCCAGCCCTGGTTGGCCAACCCCTCGGCGGTGCGCCTGCCGTACTCGACGAAGCCGTCGCCGTCGCGGTCGCCATGCTCTTCGATCCAGCGCAGCGCCGCCTCGATATGCGGCCACAGCTCGCGGATGGTCGCGAGGTCGCCGGTGCGGCGCAGGTAGGCACCGGCCAGCATGACAAACAGCGGGGTGGAGTCGATGCTGCCGTAGTAGCGGCGAAAGGGCACTTCGCCGAGCTCGGCCATCTCCCCATGGCGCACCTCATGCAGGATCTTGCCCGGCTCGGCATCGGCCCGTGGATCGGACTCGCTGGCCTGATTGGCAGCCAGGTGGCGCAAGACCCCGCGCGCAATGGCCGGGTCCAGCCAGAGCGTTTCGAGCGCGGTGATCAGCGCGTCCCGGCCGAACACGGTGCTGAACCACGGCACGCCCGCGTAGGGATAGGGCCCCTGCGCGGTATCGGTGATCAGCATGTACAGGTCGGACACACAGCGGCGGATCGACTCGTTGAAGATGTCGTTGGACGTGCTGACCGCTGCCGCGCGCGAGGAGGAAGCGCGCAACGCGCGCCGGGCCTCCCGCATCGCGTTGAAGAAGGCGCGCCGCGAGGCCGGTTCCGCGCTTGCCTCGGCACAACGGATCTCGATGAACAGCATGCGCGCTTCCCCCGGCTGCAGGGTCAGATCGAAACGCGCGCTGTCGCCGCGCAGCACCGTGGGCGCGGGGTCGAAGGCGATCCGCGTGTGGCGCCGCCGCCGATCGAGCCCGGTATAGGCCAGCAGCACGGAATCGGCCCCGACCTCGGGCGCATGGGCCTCCCCTCGCCGTTGCCGGCGGCTGCCGCGCACTTCGAACAGATCGGCGAAATCGGCCTGGAAGGCGAGCTCGATGGTGACGGATCGCGGGCCGTCGTCGTAGTTGCGCACCGCCAGCCGCTCGTGGCAGGTGCCGTTCCACAGGAAACGCGAGCGGCGCAGGTGGAGCAGGTCATGCCCGAGCTTGAGCTGCCCGCTGTCATCGAACAGGTCGGGATTGGTCAGGTCGCAGGTCAGTGTCGCGTTGTCGTCGCGCAGTGTCGAGGACAGCAGCAGCGGGCGCGCGCCGTCGACGGTCAGGTACAGGTGCGACAGGTGGCGGGTATCCCGGTGAAAGATGCCTTCCGGACTGCCGGGGCCGCTCAGCGCGTCGCCGTTGTGGTCGAACACGGCGAAGGTATCGCCGTGCTTGAGCGTGCGCGGACGGCGCTCCTGCAGGGAGGCCGCCGCCGGGATGAAGAACTGGGCAAGCTGCGCGGCCCCGGCATCGGCCGGCACCCGCGCCTGCGCCATGGCGTCGGTGTGGACAGTGGACATGCGGGTCTTTGTCGTTGGTACTCGGTACGCGGAACTCAGGCCGCCACCTCCATGCGCAACGCGTTGGCGGGCAATGCGGACGGCGGCATCGCGCCCTCGCGCCGCTCGCCCGCCAGCCGGCGATAGATGTCGACGTATTCGCGGGCCATGCGTTCGACCGTGAAGCGGGCTTCGAAGGTGGCACGAATCTTCGACCGGTCGAGCCCCGCGATTTGTTCCACCGCGGCGACTGCCTCGTCGACACTGCCAACGATGCGCCCCGTCACGCCCTCGTCGATGACCTCGGGCACCGAGCCACAGCGGAAGGCGAGCACCGGCGTGCCGCATGCCATCGACTCGATCATCACCAGCCCGAAGGGTTCGGGCCAGTCGATCGGGAACAGCAGGGCCACCGCGTTGCCGAGAAATTCGGCCTTTTCGCGCTCGTTGATCTCGCCGACGAACTCGACGTTGCGGTGCCGGGCGACCAGCGGCGCAATGACTTCGTCCCAGTAGGCCTGGTCGGCCCGGTCGATCTTGGCCGCCATGCGCAGCGGCAGCCCCGCGCGGGCGGCGATCTCGATGGCCCGGTCGGGCCGCTTCTCCGGCGAGATCCGGCCGAGGAACGCCAGGTAGCCGCCGCGCGCCTGGGCGCTGAACGGCAGCAGGTCGCGCGGCAGGCCGTGATGCACCGTGCCGGCCCAGTTGACCGGCGGCATCGGCCGGCGCTGGTCGTCGGAGATCGATACGAGGGGGATTTCCGGGAACGTGCGGTAGAACGGCTGCAGGTCGGGCAGGTCCAGCCGCCCGTGCAGCGTGGTCACCGCCGGGGTTCCCAACTGGCGCACCAGCGGATAGTGCAGCACGTCGATATGAAAGTGCAGCACGTCGAAGCCCGCGGCCCGTCGCCGGACTTCGTCGAGCATGGCGACATGCCAGGGGATCGGGTCGCGTATCGCCGGGTTCAGGCGCAGGGCCACCTCGCTGCAGGGCACCAGCCGCGCGGCGGTGCGCGAATCGCCGCTGGCGAACAACGTGACCTCATGTCCCTGACGGACAAGCTCCTCGGTCAGATAGGAAACGATGCGCTCCGTGCCTCCATACAGTCTCGGCGGGCAGCACTCCGCGAGCGGGGCGATCTGGGCGATTCTCATCGGCAAATTCTCCTCGTTCGGATGAAGTGGAACGGCGAACGCCAGCGCCCGCCTCGCGAGGCGGGTCACGTTCGTCGATGGGGATGTCAGCGGGCCGACGCGCCTGAGCCGGGTGGGCGCGCACGTCGGCGCGAGGCGGGACGGCGCGAAACCAGGGGAGCGGTGGCCGCTGGCCCGGGACGGCCGCGGCGGTCAAGGCCAGGCGCGCTGGCGCCGGCGTTGCGCAGTTGCCGAACCGTATGGTTGGCAGGGGATTGGGGAGGCACGACGACGCGGTCGTGCAGCGGGCGGAATTGCATGCAAGTCCTCCTGTTGCAGAACAACGATGTCGCTGGCCGGCTCGCGGATCCGCGAGGCCGGCAAACTGCGCAAAAGATAAGGGATGCGGGCGGCGTCTTCAAGACCCCCCGGCAACGCGATCAGGCCGGCACCGGCGACGGCTCGGTGGTGGGCCGGCCGCGAAAGTCGGTCCAGCACAGCGCCTCGAAGTCGTACAGCTTGCAGCGTCGGGCGGTATCGAAGTACCAGCGCCAGCTGAAGTTCTGCACCACGATGCGTCCCGGCAGCGCGTGTTCGAGCATGGCCTGGGCGCGCTTGAGGCGGTACAGCGGCACGCTCATGTCCACGTGGTGGGCGGTGTGCTCCATGATGTGGTGAAGCAGGGTGCCGACGCCGTGGCGAAAGCGCAGGTGCACGGTGGTGGAAACGATCGGCTGCGCCCTCGCCCACATCGCCTTGCTGGCATACCAGGCGACCTCGGCGTGAGTATGGTGCACGTACAGCACGAAGCCGACCGCCGCGTTCCACACCAGGAAGGGCAGCGCGAACCCCGCCAGCAGCATCAGCCAGACCGATTGACCGCTGGCGATCGCCGCCCAGGCCAGGCCGCCGATCCAGGCCAGCGCAAAGACGGCGCACAGCAGGCAGTCGGCGAGAAAGATCGGGCGGCGGGTCGCCATTTGCCGCCGGCTGGGAAAGAACAGCTTGAGCCACCAGATTTCGATCAGGTAGTACAGGCCGGCTCCCAGGCCGTTGCGATAGAGCCGCTCCAGCGCGCGGCGCCAGCGCGGTAGCGCCTCGAACTCGGCCTTCGAGTAGGGCGCCCAGACGAAGTCGAAGCCCTTCAGGTTGGTGTAGCCGTGGTGCACCACGTTGTGCCCGACTTCCCACAGGCTGTACGGTGTCAGCGATGGCAGGAAGGCAATGCGGCCCAGCCACTTGTTCAGCCGGCGGCGCGGCGTCAGGCTCTGGTGGCAGGCGTCGTGCCCGATGATGAAAAGCCGGGCGATCAGCAGGCCGGTCAGCACGCCCAGTGCCAGCTTGGCGAGGGCGGACTCGACCCAAACCAGCGCGGCGAGCGTGCCGGCGAAGGCGGCCACGTCAAGGGCAAACAGCGCCAGCGCGAGCGGGGTGCTGCGGTGGGAGAGCGGGGCCAGCCAGCCGCGGATGACCTTGCGGTGCGGCAGCGGGGCATCGGCGGCAATGGGGTCGGGGAGCGCCGGTTCCGCTGGCGCCGCGGCACGATCATGCGCGGCGGCGTGGCGGGAAACGGCGGGTTGGCCAAGGGCGGTCATGCGTCAGCCTGGGTTGTCGAACAAGAAGAGACAGCCTAGGCGGAATCCCGGCCCGCTGCGTTGACCCGGGTCAAGAAGCGTGCAGGCGGCGAGCGTCAGGCGCCGACAGGCTCGCCCATGAGGTAGACGTGCGCGATGGCGCGGTCGTCGCCCAGCATGGCGAAGGCAAAGAGCTGCTCCTCCAGCGTCTGCGCCCGCTCGCTGCGCCGTGCCAGCAGCGGCGTGGCGGCGGGGTCCAGCACGATGAAGTCAGCCTCGTTGCCGGCCTGGAAGCTGCCGACGCGATCGGCCCAGCCCAGCGCCTTCGCCCCCGCACGCGTCGCCAGATAGAACATGCGCAGCGCATCGAGGTGAAAGCCACCCATGCGGGCCACCTTGTGCGCGGCGGACATCGTGCGCAGCATCGAAAACGAGGTGCCACCGCCCACATCGGTCGCCAGCGTCAGCGGCACCCGCTGCGCATCGGATCGCGCGAAGTCATAGAGGCCGCTGCCGAGGAACAGGTTCGAGGTCGGGCAGTGCGCCACGGCGGCGCCGCTGTCGGCAAGGCGCCGGCGGTCGTCGTCGTCCAGATGGATGGCATGGCCGTAGACCGCGCCCGGGCGCAGCAGGCCGTAGCGGTCGTACACGTCCAGATAGCTGCGCGCGTCGGGAAACAGCTCGGCGACCCAGCGGATCTCGTCCAGGTTTTCCGCCACGTGGGTCTGGATCAACGCATCGGGGCAGGCGCGGGCCAGCTCGCCGCAGCTGGCCAGCTGCACTTCGGTCGAGGTGGGGGCGAAGCGCGGCGTGATTGCATAGCTGAGGCGCCCCTTGCCGTGCCATCGGCTCATCAGATCGGCGCTGTCGCGCGCACCGGACTCGGCGGTGTCGCGCAGGTACGGCGGACAGTTGCGGTCCATCAGCACCTTGCCGGTGGCAAGCCGCATCTGGCGGCGCTCGCTTTCGGCGAACAGCGCCTCGGCCGACGCCGCATGCACCGTGCTCCAGACCAGCGCGCTGGTGGTGCCGTTGCGCAGCAGTTCGTCGGTGAAGAAGCCGGCCACCGTGGCGGCGTACTCCGGATCGGCGAAACGCTGCTCCTCCGGGAAGGTATAGGTGTCGAGCCAGTGCAGCAGGCCCGGCGACGGCGACGCAATGATGTCGGTCTGGGGGTAGTGCACGTGCGTGTCGATGAAGCCCGGCACGATCAGCTTGCCGCGATGGTCGATCACCGTCGTGTCGGCGGCGATTGCCCCGCACAGGGCCGCCCACGCACCGGCATCGGCGATATGGCCGTCCTCGACCAGCAGGACACCGTCTTCCCAGTATTGCCAGGCGTCCTGGCCGGCAAAGGCGGGGTCGTCGAGGAAATGCAGCACGCGGCCGCGTATCGCAAGGCGGACGGGGGGAGCGGAAGGGGCAGGCGAATCAGCGGCGAAGGCAGGCACAGGCGACGACACGGAAAGGGGAAGTTGCGAGATCAACGGGAATGGGTGACCCGGCGCCCGGCGCCGGGTCAGGACGGTTCAGGCTGCCGGGGCCGGCTGGTCCTGTTGCCAGAACAGGTCGACCGCTTCCAGGTAGGCAGCCTTGCGCGCCGCCGGCAGGAAGCTCGCTTCGAAGCTGTTGCGGGCCAGCCGGTGCGCATCGTCGGCCGTCAGCGGCAGCGCCTCGAAGGCCGCCTCCCAGTTGGCGTTCATGTAACCGCCGAAGTAGGCGGGGTCGTCCGAGTGCAGGGTGACGGCAACGCCCGCATCGAGCAGCGTCTTCAGCGAATGGTCGCGCAGGTCCGGGTAGACCTTCAGCTTCTGGTTCGACAACGGGCAGACGGTCAGCGCGATGCGCTCGCGCGCCAGCCGCTGCACCAGCGCCGGATCGTCGATCGCGCGCACGCCGTGGTCGATGCGCTCGACCTTGAGGATGTCCAGCGCGTCGGCGACGTATTGCGCCGGCCCTTCCTCGCCGGCATGCGGGACGCAATGCAGGCCCAGCTCGCGCGCGCGAGCGAATACCCGCGCGAACTTCTCGGGCGGATTGCCGCGCTCGGACGAGTCCAGCCCCACGCCGACGAAGCGGTCCCGATACGGCAGGGCCGCCTCCAGCGTGGCAAACGCATCCTCTTCCGACAGATGCCGCAGGAAGCAGAGAATCAGCCGGCTGGAGAAGTCGAACTGGGTGTGGGCCTGGGCCAGCGCGTCGGCGATCCCGTCGATCACCACTTCGATGTCGACGCCGCGGGCCGTGTGCGTCTGCGGGTCGAAGAAAATCTCGGCATGCCGGACGTTGTCGGCGCTGGCGCGCTGCACGTAGGCCATCGTCATGTCGAAGAAGTCTTCCTCGGTCAGCAGCACGCTGGCGCCGGCATAGTAGATGTCCAGGAAGGACTGCAGGTCGTGGAAGGCATAGGCGGCGCGCAGCGCCTCGACACTGGGGTAGGGCAACTGGACCTGGTTGCGCTGCGCCAGGCGGAAAATCAGCTCGGGTTCGAGCGTGCCCTCGATATGGACATGCAGTTCGGCCTTCGGGGTACGACGGATGCGGTCTGCGAGGGCGGCGTCGAGCGTCATGGGGAATCCTTTTATCGGTCTGCCGGTGGGGGCGGCGGGTTGTCGCACCGGGCGGCGGCAGACGGCGGCCCGGCAGGCACATCGCCGTCCCGGTCGCGGGCGAGACGGCGGTCCCGCACCTGCAGCAGTTGAGCGACGATGGCAACCGCAATCATAGCCGGAGCCTTGTCGGTGATGCCGGTCACACCGATCGGACAGGTCATCTCGGCCAGCCGTGCGGGATCGATGCCGCGCTCGGTCAGGCGATGCTCGAAGCGGGCGCGTTTGGTCTTCGAGCCGATCAGGCCGAAGAAGGCGAAGTCCCGGCGCCGCAGGATGCGCTCGCACAGCCGCTCGTCCAGCGCATGGCTGTGGGTCATCACCAGGAAATAGCTGCCCGGCGGCGCCTGATCGACCACGGCCTCCGGCGTGTCGGTCGCTTCGGTGGCGATATTGGCCTCGCAGCCCGGCGGAAACAGCGTGTCGCGCTCATCGACCCACTGCACCGAGCAGGGCAGGGTGCCCAGCACCCGCACCAGCGCCTGGCCGACGTGGCCCGCCCCGAACAGCACCACGTGCATCTCGTCCGGGGCAATGCGCTCGCGCCAGCTCGAATCCGGATGCAGATGGACCGGCGGCCAGGCGGGCGTGGCATCGTCACGCAGCGCGTGCGTGACGGAACCGCTGACGGGCACGTTGCGCTCGATTGCCCGATGCGCGGCGAAGGCGGCGTTCACCGCGTCCAGCCACTCCAGGTCCGCGGCGGACAGCGTTTCGAACGCCAGGTGCACCACGCCGCCGCAGCATTGCCCGAGCGCCGGTCCAAGCGGGATGCGCACCACTTGCCGCGGCGCTTGGCTGCCGGACTCGGCGAGCATGGCGCGGGCGATTTCCATGCCGCGCCACTCCAGATGACCGCCGCCGATGGTGCCGATCAGCATATCGGCGCCCACCAGCATGCGCACCCCTGGCTCGCGCGGCGCCGAGCCCTTGACCTGCACGATGGTGACCAGTACCGCCGGCACGCCGGCACGGACCAGCGCGGCGGCTTCGCCGAAGCGGAAGGGCCGCAAGGGAGCGTCCTGCATCTCGCCTCAGCCTGCGGCCGCCTCGCGCACCGCTTCCACCGCGTCGAGGATCGCCTCGCTGGTGGCCGGGGCATCGAGCGGCGGGTTGATGCGGTAGTCCGCGACGCTGGCCACGGCATCGCGAATGGCGAAGAACACCGAGAATGGCAGCAGCAGCGGCGGCTCGCCTACCGCCTTGGAGCGATGAATGGTGTCCTCCGCGTTCGGATTGTCGAACAGGCGCACGTGGAACGCCTCGGGGCAATCGTTGACGGTCGGGATCTTGTAGGTCGACGGCGCATGCGTCATCAGCCTGCCGCTGTCGTTCCACCACAGCTCCTCGGTGGTCAGCCAGCCCATGCCCTGGATGAAGCCGCCTTCGATCTGCCCGATGTCGATGGCCGGATTCAGCGAGCGGCCCGCGTCGTGCAGCACGTCGGCCCGCAGCAGGCGCCATTCGCCGGTCAGCGTGTCCACCAGCACCTCGGAGCAGGCGGCGCCGTAGGCGTAGTAGTAGAAGGGCCGGCCCTGCAGGCGGCTCTGGTCCCAATGCAGCTTGGGCGTGGCGTAGAACCCGTCGGACCACAGCTGCACCCGTCCGACGTAGGCGCGCCGCACCAGTTCCTCGAACGGCAGCCGCCAGCCGCCTG
Organism: Cupriavidus sp. AU9028; assembly: GCF_019795295.1. GTDB lineage: Bacteria > Pseudomonadota > Gammaproteobacteria > Burkholderiales > Burkholderiaceae > Cupriavidus. The sequence goes on from NZ_JAIMCG010000001.1 coordinate 396,278, forward strand.
CGCTGACGGTATCGGCGGCAAAGCGCACGTCCTCGGCGCGCGCCGCGCTGCCGCCTTCCGCGCCGGCCAGTCCGGCGGCGAAGGCGGCGAGCCGTTCGCGGATCTGGCGGGCCGCATCCTGCGCGGCCTTGCCATTCAGGTCGGTGCCGGTGGAGGCGGCGGTGGCCGACGTGTTGGGCACCTTGCTGGTGTCGGTGGCCGTCACCCGCACGCGCTCCGGCGCAACGCCAAGCTCGTGCGCCACCACCATCGCCACCTTGGTGTTCAGGCCCTGGCCCATCTCGGTGCCGCCGTGGTTGACCAGCACCGATCCGTCGCTGTAGACATGCACCAGCGCGCCGGCCTGGTTGAAGTGCGCGACGTTGAAGGAGATGCCGAACTTGACCGGCGTCAGGGCAATGCCTTTCTTCAGCACCGGGCTGGCGGCATTGAATGCGCGCGTGGCAGCGCGGCGGGCGCGGTAGGCGCTGCTCGCCTCGAGCTGGTCCAGCAGTTCGGGCAGCACGTTGTCCTCGACGGTCTGTCCGTAGGGCGTAACGTTGCGCTCCCCCTTGCCGTAGAGATTGTCGCGGCGCACGTCCAGCGGGTCGCGCCCGACGGTGCGGGCGATATTGTCGAGGATGGTCTCGATGGCGAACGCGCCCTGCGGTCCACCGAAGCCGCGGAATGCGGTGTTGCTCTGCGTATTGGTGCGCGCGCAGAAGCCGTCGATGCTGACGTGCGGCAGCCAGTAGGCATTGTCGAAATGACAGATCGCCCGCGTCATCACCGGCCCGGACAGGTCGGCCGAGAATCCCGCGCGCGCCACCATCTCGACCGCGACGCCCTCGATGCGGCCGGCCGCATCGTGGCCGACCTGGTAGTCGAAGAAGAAGTCATGCCGCTTGCCGGTGATCATCATGTCGTCGTCGCGGTCCGGGCGCAGCTTGACCGGGCAGCCGAGCTTCCACGCGGCCAGCGCCGCGCAGCAGGCGAATAGGGCCGACTGCGACTCCTTGCCGCCGAAGCCGCCGCCCATGCGCCGGCATTCGACCAGCACCTGGTGCGCCTGCCAGCCCAGCATATGGGCGACCACGTGCTGCATCTCGGTCGGATGCTGCGTCGAACACCAGACGTGCATGCCGTCGTTCTCGCGCGGCGCGGCGTAGGCCACCTGTCCTTCCAGATAGAACTGCTCCTGGCCGCCGACGCGGAACCGCCCCTGCGTGCGATGGGTGGCGTGTTCGAGCGCCGAGGCCGGGTCGCCGCGCTGCAGATGCATCGGCGGCAGGACATAGCTGTGCTCGCGATGGGCCTGCTCCGGTGTCAGCACCGCGGGCAGATCCTCGTAGTCGACCTGCGCCAGCCGCGCGGCGCGGCGCGCTGCGTCATGCGAGGCCGCGATGACGACGAACAGCGGCTGGCCGACGAACTGCACCACGTCGGTGGCGAGGATCGGATCGTCGTGCAGGATCGGTCCGCAGTCGTTGCTGGCGGGAATGTCCGCGGCGGTCAGCACGCAGACAACGCCCGGCGCCGCGCGAACGCGTTCGAGCGACAGCGAGCGGATGCGCGCGTGCGCGCGGGCGCTCATGCCGAGGGCGGCGTGCAGCGTGCCGGCCAGTTCCGGAATGTCGTCGGTGTAGGTTGCCGTGCCGGCCACATGCAGGTGCGCCGACTCGTGCGGGCGCGAGGTGCCGATGACGGTAGCGGTCGTCTGCTTCCGTACCGTCCCCGGCGTATCGTCGTGCAGCGCGCCGTCGCCGCCCGTGGCGACGCGTCCCGAGATCGTGTCCGGTCCGCCGGCGCGGTCGTCGAGCAGGAAGGCTTCGGTCTGCTTGTTCATGTCCGCCCCCTCATGCAATGGTGGTGGTATCGAAGGCAACGCTGCCGGCCCGCACGTTGACCTGTCCGGCCGGCAGCGGGTCGGCGCGCGTCTCCAGCCAGCAGCGCAGCAGCAGGTTGGCCGCTGCCCGCATCCGATAGCTTGCGCTGGCGCGCATGTCGGTCAGCGGCTGGTAGTCCTGCTGCAGCGCCGCCATCGCGGCGCGCACGGCGGCTTCGTCCCAGCGGGCGCCGATCAGTGCCGCTTCGGCGTGGCTGGCCCGTTTCGGCGTGGCCGCCATGCCGCCGTAGGCGATGCGCGCCTCGATGACGGTGCCATCGTCGCCGGTGGTGATGCCGAACGCCGCGCACACCGCCGAAATGTCCTGGTCGAACCGTTTGGACAGCTTGTAGGTGCGCAAATGCCGGGGGCCGGCCAGCGGCACGCGCAGCGCGGCGACGAATTCGCCGTCCTGCATTGCGGTCTTCTGATACGCCAGATAGAGCGCCTCCAGCGGCAGCACGCGGCGTTCGGCGCCACGCTGCAGCACCACCTCGGCGCCCAGCGCGATCAACGCTGGCATCGAGTCGCCGATGGGCGAACCGTTGGCGACGTTGCCGCCGAGCGTGCCGGCATTGCGGATGGGCAGCGAGGCGAAGCGCTTCCACAGCTCCTCAAGCTCGGGATGCGCGTCGACCAGCGCCGCATAGGCCCGTTCCAGCGACACCGCCGCGCCGATCTCCAGCATGCCGTCGCGCTGCGCCAGTTCGCGCAGGCCGTCCACCTGGCCGACATACAGCAGGTCGCCCAGCTCCCGGAACTGCTTGGTGACCCACAGCCCGATGTCGGTGCTGCCAGCGAGAATGCGGATGCCGGGCTGCGCCGCCTTCAACGCCGCGAAGTCCTCCACCGAGCGCGGGGCATGGAACCAGGCGCCGGAGCGGTCGCGGTAGTGGAACGTTTCGCTGCGCCGCAGGCCGCGCAGAATCTCGGCGATGGCCTTCGGGTCCAGGCGACTGGCGTGCGGCGCGGGCAGCGCCATCATCCGCTGCCCCGCCTCGACGATGGGCCGGTAGCCGGTGCAGCGGCACAGGTTGCCGGTCAGCGCGTCGCAGATGCGCTGACGGTCCGGCGTCTCCGCCTTGCCTGCGCATTGCTCGTACAGCGCCCACAGCGACATCACGAAGCCGGGCGTGCAGAAGCCGCATTGGGAACCATGGCAGTCGACCATGGCCTGCTGCACCGGATGCAGCGTGCCGTCGGCCTGGCGCAGGTCTTCCACCGTGATCAGGGCCTTGCCGTCCAGCGTGGGCAGCAGCTGGATGCAGGCGTTGACCGCCTGCAGCGCGAGCTCGCCATCGGGCCTCAGCTCGCCGATCACGACGGTGCAGGCGCCGCAATCGCCCTCGGCGCAGCCTTCCTTGGTGCCGGTGCAGCGCACGTCCTCGCGCAGGTACTGCAATACCGTGCGGGTCACCGGGGCGTCGGTTACCTCGCGGACCTGGCCGCGATGGTAGAAGCGGATCGCTTGCGTCTGCATGATCTTCTCGCTGTGGGGAACAGGGCGAACATAGCACCGGCGCCAATCAAGCAATATTCATCCCTGCTGATATGCCCCATCATGGCACCGGCCGCCGCGAAAAAGGCGGGCGACGGGCGTCCTCGAGGCTGCAGGGCGAGTGCGGTGGCGAATTGACGCCGCCGGCGATGCCTGTCATACACTATGCGCCCATTGCACCCCCGCTGCCAATGCCGCATCGCGTGATGTGGCGGGATGCGGCGATATCAGCCCTGAATGATCCCCATGCACGGACGCGACCACCTCGATACCTACCTGCTGCGCGTGCTGCACACCCTGCTGACCGAGCAGAGCGTGACGCGCACCGCGGTACGGCTGGGGCAGTCGCAGCCGGCCATCAGCAATACGCTCAAGCGGCTGCGCGAGATCACCGGGGACGCCATCCTGGTGCGCGGCAAGAACGGCATGGTGCCAACCGAGCGAGGGCGGGAACTGCTTGCGCTGGCCGAGCAGGGCCTGGCGGCGATGGAGCGGATCGCCCGTCCGCCACAGCAGTTCGAGCCCGGTACCACCACGCGCACCTTCCATATCGGCGCGCCGGACTATCTGGACGCGTTCTTCCTGCCCAACGTGGTGGAGCGGGTCCGCCGGCTGGCGCCGCAGGCGCGGTTGTCGGTGCATCCGATGACCATGGGCAGCGACTTCGTCGAGGGGCTGGAGCAGGGGCGGCTCGATATCGTGATCGGCAACTGGCTGTCGCCGCCCGAGCATCTGCATATCTCGCCGCTGTTCGAGGACGAGGTGGTCTGCATGCTGGGCGAGCAGCACCCGCTGGCGCGCAAGGGCCTGTCGCTGAAGCACTATCTGGACATGCCGCATCTCGCGCCGGCGCCGTATGCGTCCAGCCAGCGCAGCATGATCGACCAGGCGCTGGCCGAGCTGGGCCACAAGCGCCGCATCCAGGTCACGCTGCCGTACTTCGGGCTGGTGCCCTATGTGCTGATGAAGACCGACATGGTCTTCACCACTGGCCGGCAGTTCGCCGCGCACTATGCCCAGTACCTGCCGGTACGGATGGTGGCCGCGCCGGTCAAGTTCCCGCCCATGCGCTTCTACCAGCTCTGGCATCAGCGCAGCCACGCGGCGCCGGACGTGCAATGGCTGCGGCGCATGGTGGCCGAGGCCGCCGCGGAACTGCCCGCGTTGCCGCGGCTGGAAATCGCCGGCGAGTAGGGCCCAAGGGCGGATTGCGACGGCTTACTTCGCCGGCTTGTAGCTCGGGAAGAACAGCTGCTCGCCGTCGACCTTGTAGGCGGCAATGGCGTACTGGCCTTCCTTCGAGGTGATCCACTCAATCAACTTCATCGCATCGGCGTGGTTGATGCCGGGATGCCGCTGCGGATTGACCGCGATGATGCCGTACGGATTGAACATCTTCGCATCGCCCTCGATGGCGATCTTCAGCCCGGTCCGGGCGCGGTACGCGCCATAGGTGGCGCGGTCCGACAGGGTATAGCCGGGCATCTGCGCCGCCATGGTCAGCACTTCCCCCATGCCCAGGCCCGCGTTGACGTACCACGGCTGGCCCCTGGTCTCGATGCCGGCCTCCTTCCAGTAGGCCTTCTCCATCACGTCCGTGCCGGAGTTGTCGCCACGGGAAATGAACTTGGTGCCGCTGGCGGCAATCTTGCGCAAGCCCGCAATCACGTCCTTGCCGCCCGCCACCCCTGCCGGATCGGCAGCCGGGCCGACCACGATGAAATCGTTGTACATCACGTCGCGCCGGTTGACGCCGTGGCCAGCCGCGACGAACGCATCTTCCATCTGGCGCGCATGCACCAGCAGCACGTCCACGTCGCCCATCTCGCCCATCTTCATGGCCTTGCCCGAACCGACCGCGATGACCTTGACGGTGACGCCAGTGCTTCTCTCGAACTTCGGCAGCAGCGTTTTCAGCAGGCCCGAATTCTCGGTGCTGGTGGTGGTCGCCAGCTTGATCTCGGCGGCGTGGGCCGCCGGCAGGGTCGCCGCCAGCGTCGCGGATACCGCCAGCGCGGCGCCGAACATGCCGGCCGCGCGCAGGGGGCGCGCCAGGCGGGAAATCAGACCCGAACGAGGAAAGGTCATCTTGCATCCTCTACTGATGTTGATACTTATGTTTAAGGGAACATATTTGCCTGTGTGCGACGCATCGGCGACAATGCGGCGCGCGCGGGTGGCGCCTTGGTCAGCTTCCCCGGCACGGGTGAACCGTGAAGCGGCACGCCGGCGGTGTCGGCAGGCGAACGGATTGTCGCGGCCCGGCACCGCTTATGTAAATATGAAAGACTGAACATATGAGTTTTCGCTTCGAGCTGTTCCCGGTCATTACCAGCGACGACAACCCGCGCGCCAACGGCAAGGTGTTCCTGCTGCTGCAGGCGGTGCGGGAAACCGGCTCGCTGCATGCCGCGGCGGCCAAGGTGGGGCTGTCCTACCGACATGCGTGGGGCATCATGCGCGACTGGGAAGCGATGCTGGGCCGCAGCGTGCTCGATATGGAGCGGGGCCGCGGCGCCTCGCTGACCCGCTTCGGCGAGCGCCTGCTGCGGGCCGAAGCGCGGCTGCGCGAGGCGCTGGGCCCGGCGGTGCAGCGGGCGATGACCGAGTTCACCGCGGAGCTCGACGACGCCTCCCGCCCGCAGACCCGGCTGCGCTTCTCGGGCAGCCACGATCCGGCGATGGAGACGCTGGCGGCGGGCATCGGCACTGGCGCCGGCGAACTGCAGCTGGACGCCGTGTTCTGCGGCAGCACCGAGGGCCTGATCTGCCTGCACGAGCGGCAGTCCGAACTTGCCGGCTTCTACGTGGCGCCGATCCAGACGGTCGGCTCGGTGGCGCACGTCACGCTGCGCAAATGGCTCAAGCCTTCCTCGGTGCGGCTGATCCCGGTCGCCTCGCGCGAGCAGGGGCTGATCGTCGCGCCGGGCCGGGCCGGGCAGATCCAGAGCCTGCGCGATCTGGCCCAGACCGGCGCGCGCTTCGTCAATCGCCAGCGCAGCTCCGGCACCCGGCTGCTGTTCGACCAGCTGCTGGCCAGCGAGGGGCTGTATCCGGACCAGATCGCCGGTTACGAGGAGCCCGAATTCAGCAACGAGAAGGTCGCCGAAGCGGTCCATGCCGGCCGCGCCGAAGTCGGCTTCGGCCTGCGCGTCAATGCCGAGGCCCATGGCCTCGCCTTCGTGCCGCTGACCCGCGAGACCTACTACCTGGCCTTGCGCAAATCGGACCAGTCTGCTGCGTGGGTGCGATCGCTGCTGGCCCTGCTGGCACATCCGGATACGGTCGCGCGCATCACCGCGCTGCCCGGTTATGCGATGGCAAGGCCGCCCGCCTTGCTGACGCCGGAGGAGGCGCTGCCCTGGTACGAGCCCCGCCCGGCGGGGCGGTAACCCCCGCCCGGAAGCGAGGCTGCGCCGCCAGCCGTATTACACTGCGCCCATTGCCGGCCGAGCCGGCCGAACTCCGACGCGAGGCGCCCGTCATGCTGGAAACCGCCGCGCTGGCCGCGGGCATGTCCTGGGCCAGCGGATTTCGCCTGTATCTCGCCGTGCTTGCCGCCGGACTGCTGGCCCGTTTCGGCTGGCTGGAGTTGCCGCAAAGCCTGCACTTCCTGACCTCGGACTGGGTGGTGGGCGTCGCGGCCGCCATGGCGGTGGCCGAGTTCGTCGCCGACAAGGTGCCGGGCTTCGACACCGTCTGGGACGGCATCCACACCTTCATCCGCATTCCTGCCGGCGCGGTGCTGGCCGCCGCCGCGTTTGGCGACCTCGACCCGCAGTGGATGGCCGTCGCTGGGCTGGTCGGCGGCACGCTGGCCGGCACCGCCCACGCCGCGAAGGCCGGGGCGCGGGCGCTGATCAATGTGTCGCCGGAACCCTTTTCCAATTGGACGGCCTCATTCACCGAGGATGTTGCCGCCACGGGCAGTCTGGCGTTGGCCTTCTTCCTGCCGGTGCTGTTCTTCGTCCTGCTCGCCGTTGCGCTGGTGCTGGCCATCTGGCTGCTGCCGAAACTGTGGCGCGGCGTGCGCCGGCTGCACGGCGCGCTGACCGGAAGGAGCCGCCCGCCCGGTGCCCGCTAGCATAGCGGCGCCGTCATCCCGCCACGGCAGCGCCAGCCGCCGTCCCCGATTTCCGAATTCGATCCGCCATGCCGCCCACCGATTCCGCCACCGCTTCGCTATCGCCTCCGCTTGCCGGCCCCGACGCGCGCGCCCGCTTCTCGCCGTTCGCACAGGCCTGGCGGATGGCCAGGCGTGACTGGCGGGCAGGGGAGCTGACGCTGCTGCTGTTCGCGCTGGTGCTGGCGGTGGCGGCGCTGTCCAGCGTCGGCTTCCTCGCCGACCGCATGCGGCTCGGTCTGGAGCGCGACGCGCGCCAGCTGATCGGCGCCGATGTGCTGCTGGTGGCCGATCAGCCGTTCGGGCAGGAATTCATCGACCAGGCGCGGGCGCAGGGCCTGACCACCGCACAGACGGTGACCTTCCCCAGCATGGCGACGGTGCAGGCGCCCGGCGCGGCGACCGATGCCGCGCCCGCAGCACCGGCCAACGGCGCGGTCGACGCGGCAGCGGAACCGGCACCGGCCGCCAGCCAGCTGGCGGCGCTGAAGGCCGTCAGTCCGGGCTACCCGCTACGCGGCGAACTGAAGACGGCCACCGCGCCGGGCGAAGCCGGCCAGGCCGCCAACGGCATTCCGGCTCCCGGCACGGTCTGGGTCGACGAGGCGCTGCTTGGCACGCTGGGCGTCAAGGTCGGCGACAGCCTGCGGCTGGGCAGCCGCGTCTTTCGCATCGAGCGCATCATCACCCAGGAACTGGATCGCGGCGGCGGCTTCATGAACTTCGCACCCCGGGTGATGATGCCGCTGGCAGAGCTGGACGCCACCGGCCTGATCGGCTGGGGCAGCCGCGTCACCTACCGCTTGCAGGTGGCCGGGCCCGAGCCGGCGGGCGCGCGCTATCGGCAGTGGGCCGAGCAGCAGATCGAGCAGCGCGGCCTGCGCAACACGCGGGTCGAGTCGCTCGAATCCGGCCAGCCGCAGATGCGCGCGACGCTGGACCGCGCCGAGCGTTTCCTGTCGCTGGTGGCGGTACTGTCGGCGATGATCGCGGCGGTGGCGATCGCCATGGCGGCGCGCCGCTACATGCAGCGCCATACCGATGCGTGCGCCATCTACAAGTGCCTGGGCCTGTCGCGCCGGCAGATCCTCGTCTCGTTCGGGCTGGAGTTCCTGCTGATCGGGCTGCTGGGCGCCGCGGCCGGCGTGGCGCTGGGCTACCTGGGACACCACGGCCTGCTGCTGTCGCTGTCCGGGCTGCTGACGGTGTCGCTGCCGATGCCCTCCGCACTGCCGGCGATCGTCGGCCTGCTGGCGGGCCTCGTGCTGCTGGCCGGCTTCGCGCTGCCGCCGCTGCTGGCGCTCACGCGCGTGGCGCCGCTGCGGGTGCTGCGCCGCGATGTCGGCATGCCGCCGGTCTCGGTCTGGATCGCCTATGCGCTGGGCCTGGGCGCCTTCGTGCTGCTGTTGCTGGTGGCGGCGCGCAACCTGAAGCTGGGCCTGCTGACGGCCGGCGGCTTCGTCGTCGCCGGTGCGGTGTTCGCGCTGCTGGCGCTGGTGTTGCTGACGGTGCTGGCGCGGCTGATACGGCGGCATGTCGCGGGCGGGCGCGCGGTCGGCTGGCGCTTCGCCCTGGCCGTGCTGGAGCGGCGCCGCGCGATCACCGTGCTGCAGACGGTCGCGCTGGCGGTCGGGCTGATGGCGCTGCTGCTGCTGGGCATGACCCGCAACGACCTGATCGATTCCTGGCGCAACGCCACCCCGGCCGATGCGCCCAATCGCTTCATCATCAATATCCAGCCCGATCAGCGTGCCGAGGTGGCGCGAATGCTGTCCGGTGCCGGTATTCGCGAGGAGTTGTACCCGATGGTGCGGGGCCGGCTCACGCATATCTCGGGACAGCCGGTGCAGGCCGAGCGCTACGAGGAGGACCGCGCCCGGCGGCTGGTCGAGCGCGAATTCAACCTGTCCTATACCGATACCTTGCCCGAAGGCAACCGCGTGGTGGCGGGGGACTGGTTCGGCGGCGGCCGCCCGGAAGCCTCGATGGAGGAGGGCATCGCGCAGACGCTGGGGGTGAAGCTGGGCGATACGTTGCGCTTCGACGTGGCAGGACAGTCGATCGAGGCGCCGGTGACCTCGCTGCGCAAGCTGGACTGGGCCTCGATGCGGGTCAACTTTTTCGTGATCCTGCCGCCGGCGGCAATGCAGGGGCTGCCCGAGACGTGGATTACCGCGTTCCATCTGCCGCCGGACCATGCGCGCCTGGACAACGAGCTGGTGGCGCGCTTTCCCAACCTCACCATCGTCAACACCGAGCTGATCCTGAGCCAGGTGCAGGGGGTGCTGGACCAGGTGATCGCGGCGGTGCAGTTCCTGTTCGTCTTCACGCTGGCCGCGGGGGTGACGGTGTTGTACGCGGCGCTGGCCGGCGCACGCGACGAGCGGCGGCGCGATGCCGGGCTGCTGAAGGCGCTGGGCGCCTCGGCGGCGATCGTGCGGCAGACGCAGTACGCGGAGTTTCTCGCCGTGGGCGGGCTGGCGGGGCTGCTGGCCGGCATCGGCGCGGTGGCGGTGGGATGGGGGCTGGCGCGCTTCGTCTTCGAATTCCCCTACGTGTTCAATGCCTGGATCGTGCCGGTGGGCGTGCTTTCTGGCATGCTGTGCGCTTTTGCCGGCGGCTGGCTGGGCTTGCGCGAGGTGCTGCGTCAGCCGGCGCTGGCGACGCTGCGCGAATCCTGAACTGGCGCGGCGGCAAGCGATGAGAGTGGATCGAGATGTCTGAACAAAACGGGCGCGAAGGCGAGCAGAACAACGGGGCCGAACCGCCCAGCGCCTTCGAACTGGTCGGCGGCGAAGCGCGCGTGCGCGAACTGGTCGACTGCTTCTACGACCTGATGGACCTGGAGGCCGAGTTCGCGCCGCTGCGCGCGCTGCATCCGCCGTCGCTGGACGGTTCGCGCGACAAGCTGTTCTGGTTCCTGTGCGGCTGGCTCGGCGGTCCGAACCATTTCATCGAACGCTTCGGCCATCCACGCCTGCGCGCGCGCCATCTGCCGTTCGAGATCGGCATCAGCGAACGCGACCAGTGGATGCGCTGCATGGCGATGGCGATGCAGGACATCGGCTTGTCCGAGGACCTGCAACTGCGGCTGATGCAGGCGTTCTGGCAGACCGCGGACTGGATGCGCAACGTGGCGCGCTGATCCCCGGCGCCGCTCTGGAGACGGCATGACGACAAACGGGAGCGCTGCCGGCCTGGCGGCGACCATCCTCGAGCAATGGTTCGGTGCGCCGGACAGTGCCGAGTTCAATACCGAGCGGGCCCAATGGTTTCGCCGCGACGCCGCCTTCGACGCGGCGTTGCGCGAGCGCTTCCTGCCGGCGTGGGAGGACGCGCTGGCGCATCCCGACGGATGGGGCACGGGCGAGGACGCCCCGCCGGATGTTGCCTGCGCCCGCATCGTGCTGCTCGATCAGTTCCCCCGCAACATGTTCCGCGGCGATCCGCGCAGCTTCGCCACCGACGCGCAGGCGCTCTCACTGGCCGAACGCATGGTCGCGCGCGGCGACGATCTGCGGCTGCCCACGCCGTATCACCGGATGTTCTGCTACATGCCGTTCGAGCACGCCGAATCGCTGGCCGCGCAGCAGCTCGCCGTCGAGCGGATGACGGCGCTGCGCGACGACACGCAAGGGCGCGTCGATGTGGTGGAGTGGGCGGTGCGCCACCAGGTCGTGATCGCGCGCTTCGGCCGGTTCCCGCACCGCAATGCGGTGCTCGGGCGGCCGAGCACGCCGGAAGAGCTGGCGTTCCTGCAGCAGCCCGGCTCCTCCTTCTGACGCGTCGGGCGCCTGGTCGCCTCGTCCGTCAGGTCAGATCTCGTCGCGCTTCTGCTGCCACTTGTCGACCTGGACCTGCGGGGTGCGGGTCAATGCATCGAGGATGCCAGCTGGCGAGTCGGCCACGCGCAGCAGATCGGCATGCACCTGCTTCAGGAACCCCTCGTTCACCGCGTGCTGCATGAAGGCCAGCAGGCCGTCGTAGAAGCCGGCCACATTGAGCAGGCCCACCGGCTTGGCGTGATAGCCCAGCTGCAGCCAGGTGAAGGTCTCGAACAGTTCCTCGTAGGTGCCGACGCCGCCGGGCATCGCGACGAAGGCATCGGCGCGGTCCGCCATCATCTGCTTGCGCTCGTGCATGCTGGCGACCACGTGCAGCTCGCTCAGCCCGGTATGGCCGACTTCCTTGTCCAGCAGCGCCTGGGGAATGACGCCGATGGCGGTGCCGCCGTGGGCGAGCACGGCGTCCGCCACCGTGCCCATCAGTCCGACCTTGCCGCCGCCATAGATCAGCGCGATGTTGCGCTCGGCCATGGTGCGGCCCAGCAGGGTCGCCGCGGCGGCGTATTCGGGACGGTGGCCGGGACTGGACCCGCAATAGACACAGAGGGATTTCACGGGTTTCCTGCCTTGGGTTTGCCGTTGGCTGCCGGCGCCAAGCCGGCCGTCGGGTTGGCCGAGTACTGGCGCGCCAGCTCGTCGAACGATTCGCGCGCGTTGCCGCGCAGATAGGGCGCCAGGATCGAGAAGATGTGATAGCTCGCGCCGTGCAGATAGCCGCGGATCTGCTCGGGGTCGTTGTACTGGCGCGGATGCTGCACGAACTGGAACGACAGCCAGTACGTTGCCACCACCACCATGTTGGTGCAGACCGCATCGACCTGCTCGGGCGTCGCCTCCAACTCTCCGTCTTCGAGGAACTGCTGGCAGATCGCCAGCGCGAAGCGCTTCTTCTGTTCGACGATGCGCCGGAAATTGGTTTCCAGCATCCGGTTGCGCGCCAGCAGGTCGTTGATGTCGCGGTACAGGAAGCGGTAGTTCCACAGGAACTCCGACATGTACTGCAGGTAGTTCCAGCTCTCGCCCAGGGTCGCCTTGTGGTCGTCGGGCAGCTTCAGCCGGCGCTCCATTTCCTGCTCGAAGCGCGTGAAGATCGACGAGATGATGTCGTCCTTGTTGCGGAAGTGGTAGTACAGGTTGCCGGGACTGATCTCCATCGCCTCGGCGATGGTGGTGGTGGTCACGTTCGGCTCGCCCACCTCGTTGAACAGGCGTAGGGAAACGTCAAGAATGCGGTCCCGGGTGCGGCGGGGACCGGTCTGCGGTTTGTTTTCCATGTGCGGCCGGCGAACGACTGTGGCGTCCGCGGACAAGCGGTGGCGGGATTGCGATTATATGCAAAAGGGCAGCGCCACCCGGCCCGCGGCGCTGCCCTACGCTGGTCATGGGCGCGTTGCCGCGTCAGGGCAGCAGTGCCCCGATCCAGCGCACCACGTGCGGGCCGGCGATCGGCACCCAGGTGCCGCCGCACAGGATCAGCGCCAGCATCACGGCGGCGCTGCCGAAGTCCTTGGCGCGCTTGGACAGGCTGTGGCGTTCCAGCGAGATCCGGTCCACCGCCGCCTCGACGCTGGAGTTCAGCAGCTCGACGATCAGCACCAGCAGCAGCGAGCCCAGCAGCAGGATGCGCTCGACCACCGTGACCGGCACGGCAAAGGCCAGCGGCGTCAGCAGGACCACCAGCGCCAGCTCCTGCCGGAACGCGCTTTCCTCCAGCACGGCAAAACGCAACCCGGACCACGAATTGACCGTGGCGCGCCAGGCGCGGGCGATGCCGCGGTTGCCCTTGTGGGGGTTGTGCTCAATCGTGTAGTCGTTGTTTCCCGGCGGGGGAGCCGGTTTGCTCAGGGACGGTTCGGACGGGGGAAGGGGTTTCGCCATGGTTGCGGTACGGGCCGGCGCCCGCGCTGCTGCCGGCTGCGCCGTGCAGCGGTTTCAGGTGCGCCAGGAACTGTTCGGAAGCAGCCCGCCAGGAGAACCGCTCGGCATGCGCGCGCGCAGTGGCACGGTCGATCCGGAGCGCTTCCAGGCAAGCCTCGCGCAGGTCTTCGTGCATCACCCCCGCGGTGCTGTCGCCCAGCACGTCGATGGGTCCCGTCACCGGATAGGCCGCCACCGGCAGGCCGCTGGCCAGCGCCTCCAGCAGGACCAGCCCGAACGTGTCCGTGCGGCTGGGGAAGACGAAGACATCGGCCGAAGCATACACCTTCGCCAGCTGCGGCTGGCTCAGCACGCCGAGATAGTTGGCATTGGGATAGCGCTCGCGCAGGCCGGCAAGCGCCGGGCCGTCGCCGACGACCCACTTCGAGCCGGGCAGGTCCAGTGCCAGGAATGCCTCGACGTTCTTTTCAACCGCGACCCGGCCGACGTACAGGAAGATCGGGTGGGCGGTGTTCAGCACGTTGACCGTCTGCGGCACGAAGACATCGAGGTCGACCCCGCGGGTCCACAGCACCGCATGGTCGATGCCGTACTGGCGCAGGTCGTCCAGCACCACCGGCGTGGGCGCCATCACCGCCCGGGCCGGCCCGTGGAACCAGCGCAGGAAGCGATAGGTCCAGGCCAGCGGAACGCCGAAGCGGGCCTGCACGTATTCCGGGAAGCGCGTGTGGTAGGCCGTGGTGAAGGGCAGGCCGTGCCGGACCGCGTAGCGGCGCGCGGCCAGCCCCAGCGGGCCTTCCGTGGCGATATGCAGCGCGTCGGGCGCGAACGTCTCGATCCGCCGCCGCACCTGTGCGCCCGGCAGCAGCGACAGGCGGATCTCCGGATAGGTCGGGCACGGCACGGTGCGGAATTCGAGCGGGGTAATCAGCTCCACCGTATGTCCCATCGCCTGCAACTCGCGGCGTGTCGACTTGAGGGTGCGGACCACGCCGTTGACCTGGGGCTCCCAGGCATCGGTGACGATCAGGATTTTCATGGGGCTTCCTTGGGGAACGACGGTTCAGGCAGCGACGGCGGCCCGGCGCGAGCGCCGTGCGCGCGCGGCGGGGTCGCGCAGCGTGGTCCAGTAGACGATCTGCAGCTCGCCCTCGACGGTCTCCACCAGCGCCGACAGGCTCTCGACCCAGTCGCCGTCGTTGCAGTAGAGCTGGCCGTCCACTTCACGGATCTCGGGCTTGTGGATGTGCCCGCAGATCACGCCGTCGCACCCGCGCCGGCGCGCCTCCTCGACCATCGCGTGCTCGAACGAGCTGATGTAGTTGACCGCGTTCTTGACCTGGTGCTTCAGGTACTGCGACAGCGACCAGTAGGGAAAGCCCAGGCGCGCGCGGATGCTGTTGAAATGCCGGTTCAGCGCGAGGATCACCGTGTACAGCGAATCGCCCAGGTAGGCCAGCCAGCGCGCGTGCTGCACCACGCCGTCGAACAGATCGCCATGCACCACCCACATGCGGCGTCCGGTGGCGGTCACGTGGATCGTCTCCTCCCGCACGATCACGTCGCCGAAGGCGAGGCCATCGAATTGCCGCACCACTTCATCGTGATTGCCCGGCACGTAGATCACCTCGGTGCCCTTGCGCGCCTTGCGCAGCAGTTTCTGCACCACGTCGTTGTGGCTGCGCGGCCAGTACCAGCCGCGCCGCAACTGCCAGCCGTCGATGATGTCGCCGACCAGGTAGAGCTTGTCGGCGTCGTTGTGTTTCAGGAAGTCGAGCAGGTATTCGGCCTGGCAGCCGGGCGTGCCCAGGTGGATGTCAGACAGCCAGATGGCGCGATAGCGCTGCATCGGCGGCGCGCCGTCGGCAGCGGTATCGGGCGGGATCGTGACCGAGGGGTCGGCCGGACGGACCGGCAGGGTGCCGGACTGGCGCTGCGGGGGATGGTCCGGCGGCATGAACGCCGTCGGCAATCCCCCCACCGCAGCGAGGGGAAGCAGGGGATCTGCCTGGCCACGCAGCCGCTGCAGGGCCTGTGCCGCGCGGGCGCGGGCGATTCGGAGTGCTGGAACCATGGCTGCCCCGGTAACGACGATGGGAGCATTGAGCCAGCGGTCCGTGACCGGCCCATGTCGGAAACATGACCGACATGTGACCGCAACGGCGAGCCGTTCAGGGCGCCGGCGCCCGGTTCGCCACGGCAGCGGACAACCGGCGCAGCGCCTCGACCAGCGCCTGCGCCACGGCGGGGTCGCGCAGCAGCGAAACATGGCCGATGCCGGCCAGCGGCACGTTGCGCGCGCCTGCCAGCACGCTGGCGCCTGCCGGACCCACGATCGAGTCGTGCCAGCTGAAGATGGACACCATGCGCGCGCGGGCGTGCGCGTCCTCGCCCGCCGCCAGCGCCTGCAGCCACGGATTGCCGCAGCGCATCTGGCGGGCGTTGATGCCACTGCCGAACATCGCCAGCGTGCAGCCGTGGTGCGGCGTGCCCAGCGTGACCAGGCCCCTGGCCACTTCGCCAGCGCCGCTGCGCCGGGCGAGGACGAGCGCCGCGCGCGCGGCCAGTCCTCCCATGCTGTGGCAGACCAGCAGAGGCGGCTCGCCGTGGGCCGCCGTCATTGCGCGCAGCCGCGCCAGCAGCGCCGTGGCATAGTCGTCGATATCGCCCAGCACCGGTTCGAGGTCGATGCCCTCGCAGCGAAAGCCCGCCGCCGCCAGCCGTGGCTCGAGATCCAGCCAGACCGCATGATTGCAGCCATAGCCGTGCACCAGCAGCACTGGCGCTCCGTCCGCATTCTCCGAGACAAAGCGCCGATGCGAGGCGAACGGCTGCAGCCAGTCGAACATGCGCAGCACCGCCGCGCATTCGCGCAGCCAGCACCGCAGCGCGGGCAGGAACCCCAGCCTCGCCTCGCGCCGCGAGGCCGCCATCCGCGGGTCCAGCGCGGGTACGCCGTTGGCCCCCGGCAGCAGCCCGTGCACCGACATCGCGAAGGCGAGCGCAATCGAGGCGCCGAACATCAGCAGCACCAGGGCGATTCCGGCGAGCAGGGCAACGGCAACATGCCACCCGATCGACGCCAGCCACGTGGCAATGCCGCCGACGAAGGCCAGCTGGCCGGCGACGCCGATCCGGCGCAGGGCGGCGGCGGACAGCGTCATCGCAGCGTCATCCCGTGGAGGAAGCCGGACCGGCGCCGCCCTTGGGCACCTCGACCAGCCGCGTGCCGGCCAGCCTGTCGTGCAGGAACTGCCGCTGGCGGTCCAGTCGGGCAAGCAGGATCCAGATCGCCAGCGCGGCGGCAAGCACCGCCACGAACGGCCCGCGCACCAGCCCGAGCAGGTGCCCGAGTGCCGCAGCGGGCGGCAGCCAGCTCCACGCCAGCAGATAGCGCAGCGCCGCGCGCTTCCAGCCCGGCGGCGCGCCGCCCGCGTCGACGACCCTGATGCGCCAGGTCTGCATCGCCAGGGTTTGACCGTTGCGCTGCCAGAACCAGACGAAGTACGCGCCCAGAACCAGGAAGCTCCATAGCTGCATGGTCAGCGTCGAATCCACGTCGATCGAAGCCAGCAGCGGGCGGGCGGCAAGGTAGGCCGCGGTCGACGCGCTCAGCACGCCGAACAGCAGGACCCCCTCGTAGAGCATGCAGGCGAGCCGGCGGCGCAGGGTCGGCACCGCAAGGTCATGCGCGGACGTGGCAGGCTTGGCGGGGGAAGGGCGGGCAGCTGCGGCGTGGGTCGGCGGAGCGGGCATGGGATCGGCGAGGAAGGCAACGACGCGGCAACGGCGCGGCAAGGAGCGGCAAGGAGCGGCCAGCCGGAGCCCCGGCTGCGCTGCCGCATTATGCCAAAGGCGACGCGGCGTCAGCGCGGCAACGGCTCGGCGCCGGTACTGGCATCGGCCGCCGGCATTTGCGCGGGAAGACCGGTCGGTGCTGCCGCGGGGGCCGCGGGCGACGAGGCAGGGGCAGGCTCCGCGGCGATGGCAGCCGAGGCGCCGACAAACGGGTTGCTCGCGGTCACGCTTACCTGTGCGCTGGCCGGCACGGCCCCCGCTGCCGCGTCGCTTGCGGAGGACTCGCCGGTCGCGGTGCCCGGATGGGCGTCTGCCGCGGTCGGCTCCGGGCGGTGCTGCCGGTCCTCCGTGCCCGTGGCCTTGCCGGTCAGGGACCGCGCGGCGGCCGGGTTGCGTGCCGACGGCAACGCCGTGACCGCCCCCGGCCGGGTCGCCGGCTCGGTCTTTGCCAGCTCGCGCTTGCGATCCTCGGGCAGCTGCTGGTAGCGGTCCCAGGCCTGCGCCTTGCGCTCGGTCGGCACCGTGCGATGGATCTGGAAATTCTCCCGCGCCAGCCGGCGCTGCTCCGGCGTCATCCGCACCCACTCGGCCATCCGTTGCTGCAGCCGTGTCTTCTCGGCGGGGTCGAGCGCCTCGGCACGCGCGGCAATGCGCAGCCATTTGCGGCGGTTCACCTCGCTCAGCGAATTCCAGTCCGCGGCCAGCGGCGCGAGCAACTCCCGTTGCGCCGGGCTCAGCTGGGCCCAGCCCGGCTGTGCCGCGCCGGCGCTGGTCACCAGCCCCGGCAGGCCGAGCGCCGCGATCAGCGCCAGCCCGGCCAGTACGCGCGGGAAGCGCTGCACGAAGCGCCGGCCGGCGGCGAGCCTATTCGCCATGCTTGAGAAACACATGAAAGCCGCTATCGGCATACGCCGCCGGAGGCAATTCGTCCAGCAGCATGGCTTCATCCACATCGGCCAGTTCCTCGACTTGCTGCTGTTCGTGCCACTCGTAGATGCCGGCCAGGCCCGCCACGAGCGCGAGCAGGGTCCACACCAGCCCCAGGCGGCGGAACCAGTCCCCACCGGGCTGGCGGGCACCGGAGCCTGACTGGTGACCCCCGCCGGCACTCGCCAGGCGGGGAAGTACCGCCGCCGCAGGCGCCTTGCGCCGCGCCAGGGCTGCCTGGCGCGCAGCGGCGAGGCGCTGCTGCACCCGCGGCGGCAGCTCGCCGGCGGAAGCCTCCAGTGCTGTCCGCACCTGGATCGCCAGGCGCCGTTCCCGGATGTCGGAAGGTTCTCTGCTGTTCATAGTTGGACTCCTCGTGCACGCAGCGCCGCCGCCAGGGCATGGGTTGCGCGCGAGCAATGCGTCTTGACGCTGCCTTCGGAGCAGCCCATGGCGGCGGCGGTTTCCGCGACGTCCATATCCTCCCAGTAACGAAGCAGGAAGGCCTGCCGTTGACGCAGCGGCAGCCGCTGGACCTCCTCCTCGATGATCCGCATGGTCTGCGCGCGCTCGAAGCGGTCCGCGGTGCTTTCGGCCGCGGCCGAGCCCGGCTCGCTTTCCAGCGCTTCCAGCAGATCGGCGTCGTCGCCGTCGCGTTCGTCGCGCAGGCTGGAAAACAGGGTGATCCAGGTGCCGCGCACCTTCTGGCGGCGGAACCAGTCGTGGATGGTGTTCTGCAGGATGCGCTGAAATAGCGGGGCCAGTTCCTCGGCCCGCTTGTCGCCGTACTTTTCCGCCAGCTTGATCATGGCGTCCTGCACGGCATCCAGCGCGGCCTGCTCCTCGCGGATGGCGAACATGGCCTGCTTGAAAGCGCGGCGCTCGACGCTGGCAAGAAAATCGGAGAGTTCCTGGTCGGTTGCCATGCGGCGGGACAGTTACCGAAGAGTGCGGGGGTCAGGGTGTTGTTGCCGCTCGCCAGGGAGGGCAGGCATGACGGCCACCCGCCGGACCGCGCGGCTGGTGGAAAATGCCGCGATGCTAGCAAAGATGGACGGTGATGTGCTATTTGCGCATCAATGGCAGTCCGCTGATAGACCACCCGGTGTTAATCAGCTATCATCGACGGTTCACGACATCCGTGGTTGTCTCCATCCGGCCGCCTATCCGGCGGTCTTCCATGCAGACGCGCACCGCTTGAACCCGCGCCACAAGCCCGGCAGAGAGCATCCAAACAATTTTTTGCCGAAAATTGCAAAGGACCGAAATGAACTCGCCCAGCGCGGAATTTCCCCAAGCAAGCCTCAATCCCTCCGACGCACCAGAAATGATCGGAGCGGAAATCCTCGTCCACGCACTTGCCGAAGAAGGCGTCGAATACGTCTGGGGCTACCCCGGCGGCGCGGTGCTGTACATCTACGACGAGCTCTACAAGCAGAAGAAGATCGAGCACATCCTGGTGCGCCACGAGCAGGCCGCGGTCCATGCCGCCGACGGCTATGCGCGCGCCACCGGCAAGGTCGGCTGCGCCCTGGTGACTTCCGGTCCGGGCGTCACCAATGCGGTGACCGGCATTGCCACGGCCTATCTCGATTCGATTCCGATGGTGGTGATCACCGGCAACGTGCCGACCCACGCGATCGGACAGGACGCCTTCCAGGAGTGCGACACGGTCGGGATCACCCGTCCGGTGGTCAAGCACAACTTCCTGGTCAAGGACGTGCGCGACCTGGCCGCCACCATCAAGAAGGCGTTCTACATCGCCTCCACCGGCCGTCCCGGTCCGGTCGTGGTCGATATTCCCAAGGACGTCTCGCGCAATGCATGCCGCTACGAGTACCCGCGCTCGATCGACATGCGTTCGTACAACCCGGTCAACAAGGGCCACTCGGGCCAGATTCGCAAGGCGCTCGCGCTGCTGCAGACCGCCGAGCGTCCGCTGATCTACTCGGGCGGCGGCGTGATCCTGGCCAATGCCAGCGACGAGCTGCGCCAGCTGGCGTCGCTGACCGGCCACCCCGTGACCAACACGCTGATGGGCCTGGGCGCCTTCCCCGGCACGAGCAAGCAGTTCGTCGGCATGCTGGGCATGCACGGCACGTACGAGGCCAACATGGCCATGCAGAACTGCGACGTGCTGATCGCCATCGGCGCGCGCTTCGACGACCGCGTGATCGGCAATCCGGAGCACTTCACCGCCCAGCCGCGCAAGATCGTCCATATCGACATCGATCCGTCGTCGATCTCCAAGCGGGTCAAGGTCGATATTCCGATTGTCGGCAACGTCAAGGACGTGCTGCAGGAAATGATCGCCCAGCTGCAGGCCGCCGACAGCCGCGGCAACCGCGGTGCGCTGGCGAAGTGGTGGGAACAGATCGAGCAGTGGCGCAGCGTCAACTGCCTGAAGTACGACCGCGACTCCGAGATCATCAAGCCGCAGTACGTGGTCGAGAAGATCTGGGAACTGACGCGCGGCGAAGCCTTCGTCTGCTCGGACGTTGGCCAGCACCAGATGTGGGCGGCCCAGTTCTACAAGTTCGACAAGCCGCGCCGCTGGATCAACTCCGGCGGCCTGGGCACGATGGGCGTCGGCCTGCCGTACGCGATGGGCATCAAGAAGGCATTCCCGGACAGCGACGTCGTCACCATCACCGGTGAAGGCTCGATCCAGATGTGCATCCAGGAACTGTCGACCTGCCTGCAGTACGACACCCCGGTCAAGATCTGCGCACTGAACAACCGCTACCTGGGCATGGTGCGCCAGTGGCAGGAGATCGAGTACGACAACCGCTACTCGCACTCCTACATGGACGCGCTGCCCGACTTCGTCAAGCTGGCGGAGGCCTATGGTCATGTCGGCATGCGCATCGAGCGGACTTCCGACGTCGAGCCGGCGCTGCGCGAGGCATTCCGGATGAAGGACCGCACCGTGTTCCTGGACTTCCAGACCGATCCCACCGAGAACGTCTGGCCGATGGTGCAGGCGGGCAAGGGCATTTCCGAAATGCTGCTCGGCGCGGAGGACCTGTAATGCGACACATCATCTCGGTCCTGCTGGAAAACGAACCGGGCGCGCTGTCGCGCGTGGTGGGCCTGTTCTCGGCCCGCGGCTACAACATCGAGACGCTGACCGTGGCGCCCACCGAGGACTCCTCGCTGTCGCGCATGACCATCGTCACCAGCGGGTCGGACGACGTGATCGAGCAGATCACCAAGCATCTGAACCGGCTGGTCGAAGTGGTCAAGGTAGTGGACCTGACCGAAGGCGCGCATATCGAGCGCGAACTGATGCTGGTCAAGGTCCGCGCCGTCGGCAAGGAGCGCGAGGAAATGAAGCGCACCGCCGACATCTTCCGCGGCCGCGTGATCGACGTCACCGAAAAGACCTACACCATCGAGCTGACCGGCAACGGCAGCAAGCTCGACGCGTTCCTCGACGCGATCGATCGCGGCGCGATTCTCGAAACGGTCCGCACCGGCGGCTCGGGCATCGGGCGCGGCGAGCGCATCCTGAAGGTCTGATCCTCCTGTCACGAACCAGCGGTTTTGCAGCATCCATGGCGGCCGCGGCGCCGTGACAGGCAGGGCGCGCCGCCGATCCCAACATAGAAAAGAGAGCGAAGGAATCATCATGAAAGTGTTTTACGACAAGGACGCCGACCTGTCCCTGATCAAGGGCAAGAACGTCACCATCATCGGCTACGGCTCGCAGGGCCACGCGCATGCGCAGAACCTGAACGACTCGGGCGTCAAGGTGACGGTCGGCCTGCGCAAGAATGGCGCGTCGTGGAACAAGGCCGTCAACGCCGGCCTGCAGGTCAAGGAAGTCGCCGAGGCCGTCAAGGACGCCGACGTGGTGATGATCCTGCTGCCGGACGAGCAGATCGCCGAGGTCTACAAGAAGGAAGTGCACGGCAACATCAAGGAAGGCGCCGCGCTGGCCTTCGCCCACGGCTTCAACGTGCACTACGGCGCCGTGATTCCGCGCGCCGACCTGGACGTCATCATGATCGCGCCGAAGGCCCCGGGCCACACCGTGCGCGGCACCTATACCCAGGGTGGCGGCGTGCCGCACCTGATCGCCGTGCACCAGGACAAGTCCGGCGCCGCCCGTGATATCGCGCTGTCGTACGCGACCGCCAACGGCGGCGGCCGCGCCGGCATCATCGAGACCAACTTCCGTGAAGAAACCGAAACCGACCTGTTCGGCGAGCAGGCCGTGCTGTGCGGCGGCACCGTCGAGCTGATCAAGGCCGGTTTCGAAACGCTGGTCGAAGCCGGCTATGCGCCGGAAATGGCCTACTTCGAGTGCCTGCACGAGCTCAAGCTGATCGTCGACCTGATCTACGAAGGCGGCATCGCCAACATGAACTACTCGATCTCCAACAACGCCGAGTACGGTGAGTACGTCACCGGCCCGCGCGTGGTGACCGAGCAGACCAAGCAGGCGATGAAGCAGTGCCTGAAGGACATCCAGACCGG
This sequence comes from Cupriavidus sp. AU9028, assembly GCF_019795295.1. Taxonomy (GTDB): domain Bacteria; phylum Pseudomonadota; class Gammaproteobacteria; order Burkholderiales; family Burkholderiaceae; genus Cupriavidus. Next base: position 418,693 of record NZ_JAIMCG010000001.1, read on the forward strand.
CGAGTACGCCAAGAGCTTCCTGCTGGAAAACGCCGCCGGCGCGCCCACGCTGATCTCGCGCCGCCGCCTGACCTCGGAGCACCAGATCGAGCAGGTCGGCGCCAAGCTGCGCGCGATGATGCCCTGGATCGCCAAGAACAAGCTGGTCGACCAGTCGAAGAACTAAGGCAGGACCGATCGGGGCAGGGCGCTTGCGCCGGCCCCTTGGATCCCGCCTGCTCGCCGGGCCTACCCGGCGCGGCACCCCGGCCGTCCGGACCCTCGTCCCCCGACCGCGCCACTCCGGCGAGGTTTCAGGCGAGAGCCGGACGGCTTTTTGTTATCCTTGTCGTACTTCCCGGCGCCATCGGGGCGATCCCCGCGGCGCCTGCCATGTTTTCCGAACCGGATCTCTCGCTGCATGAACTATCCCCATCCGCTGATCGCCCGTGAAGGCTGGCCGTTCCTGGCCGGCGCCTTTGTCGTCTCGCTGCTGATCCACGCCAGCGCCGGCTTCTGGTGGGCCTTGCCGTTCTGGATCATCACGGTGTTCGTGCTGCAGTTCTTCCGCGATCCGCCCCGTCCGATCCCGACCCAGGCCGACGCCGTGCTGGCGCCCGCCGACGGCCGCATCGTGTCGGTCGAGAAGACCATGGATCCCTACGCCGGCCGCGAAGCGCTGAAGATCAGCGTGTTCATGAACGTGTTCAACGTCCATTCCAACCGCGTCTCCGTCGATGGCACGGTCGAGAAGATCGAGTACTTCCCGGGGCAGTTCGTCAACGCCGACCTGGACAAGGCGTCCACCGAGAACGAGCGCAACGCGGTGGTGATCCGCCGTGCGGACGGCAAGATCGTCACGCTGGTGCAGGTCGCCGGTCTGGTCGCGCGCCGCATCCTTTGCTATACGCGTGTCGGCGAGCCCGTCTCGCGCGGCCAGCGTTACGGCTTCATCCGCTTCGGCTCGCGGGTCGATGTCTACCTGCCGCTGGAAGCCCGCCCGCGCGTCACCATTGGTGAGAAGGTCTCGGCCTCGTCCACCATCCTGGCCGAGCTGGACTGAACCGGGCGTCGATCGAGGAGAACCGCATGGGGGCATTCAACCGGCGCAACAAGCGCCTGCCTGGCAGCAACGTGACGCACCTGCGTCCGTTCCGCCGCAACCAGGCGCGTACCGGGGCCATCGACGATGGGCTGGATCCGCTTGACGACGACGAACTCGAAGTCGAGTACGTGCGGCCGCGCCGCCGCGGCATCTACCTGCTGCCCAATGCCTTCACCACCGCGGCGCTGTTCGCCGGCTTCTTCGCCATCGTGCAGGCGATGAACATGCGCTTCGATGCGGCGGCCATCGCCATTTTCGCCGCCATGGTGCTCGACGGCATGGATGGGCGCGTGGCCCGCATCACCAACACGCAGAGTGCGTTTGGCGAGCAGTACGACTCGCTGTCCGACATGACCTCGTTCGGCGTGGCGCCGGCGCTGGTGATGTACGAATGGATCCTGAAGGATCTGGGCAAGTGGGGCTGGATCGCCGCCTTCGTCTACTGCACCTGCGCCGCGCTGCGGCTGGCGCGCTTCAACGCCAATATCGGCGTGGTCGACAAGCGCTTCTTCCAGGGGCTGCCAAGCCCGGCCGCCGCCGCTCTGGTGGCCGGCTTCGTCTGGCTGGCGATCGACAACAAGCTGCCGGTGCGCGAACTGTGGATGCCATGGGTCGCGTTCACCATCACGCTCTACGCCGGCCTGTCGATGGTCACCAACGCGCCGTTCTATAGCGGCAAGGCGCTGGACGTGCGCCATCGCGTGTCCTTCGGCGTGATGATCCTGGTGATGGCGCTGTTCGTGATCGTCTCCAGCGATCCCCCGGTCGCGTTGTTCGCCTTGTTCGTCGGCTACGCGATTTCCGGCTATGTCCTGTGGGGCTGGCGCGCAATGCATGGCAAGTCGAGCGTGGTGCGCGGGGCGGGCGGCAGCACGGTGACGGAAGACTGACGTGTTCTCCCTCGCCCGCCTGCGGGAGAGGGGGCCGGGGGAGAGGGCAGGCGGCGCTCGCGCGGCGCCGTTGTTTCCGGACACGCCCTGGGCCCTGAGTGAAACTCCGTGTTGCGCCTTGCAGTCTTCTCCGCTATATTCGCTGGCATGATTTCGCGCCAGACCCTTTTCGCCCTGTCCCTGCTAGGTGGCCTACTAAGCCGCCAGGTCGGGACGCGCGTGCGCTGAGGGTCGCCAAAGGGAGCTACACCCAGCGAAGCCATACAGATTCATCTACGCCCCGGCCTGCACTCTGCACGCCGGGGCGTTTTGCATTTGCCGCAAACTCGCGATCGTCGCAGTCCGTCACTTCGGCCCGCACGACCCCTCGACAGCAGAGTCAGACCAGACCCTTCGAGCACTTACCAGGAGCCTCTTCCATGTCGGACAAACTGATCATTTTCGATACCACCTTGCGCGATGGCGAGCAGTCGCCCGGCGCCTCCATGACGCGCGAGGAGAAAATCCGCATCGCGCGCCAGCTGGAGCGCCTGAAGGTCGATGTGATCGAAGCCGGCTTCGCGGCCAGCTCGAACGGCGACTTCGAGGCCATCCGGGCCATCGCCCAGACGGTCAAGGACTCAACCATCTGCTCGCTGGCACGCGCCAACGACAAGGACATCGCCCGCGCGGCAGAGGCGCTCAAGCCGGCCAACTCCTTCCGCATCCATACCTTCATCGCCACCTCGGCGCTGCATATGGAGAAGAAGCTGCGCATGACGCCCGACCAGGTCTACGAGCAGGCCCGGCTGGCCGTGCGCTTCGCCCGCCAGTTCACTGACGATATCGAGTTCTCGCCGGAAGACGGCAGCCGCTCGGACATGGACTTCCTGTGCCGCGTGCTCGAGGGGGTCATCGCCGAAGGGGCGACCACCATCAACCTGCCCGACACGGTCGGCTACGCGGTGCCCGAAGGCTATGCCGACCTGATCCGCTCGGTACGCGAGCGCATCCCGAACTCGGACAAGGCGGTCTGGTCGGTGCATTGCCACAACGACCTCGGCATGGCGGTCGCCAACTCGCTGGCGGCCGTCAAGCTGGGCGGCGCACGGCAGATCGAATGCACGATCAACGGCCTGGGCGAGCGCGCCGGCAACACCAGTCTCGAAGAGGTGGTGATGGCGGTCAAGACCCGTCGCGACTACTTCAACCTCGATGTCGGCGTCGATACCACCCAGATCGTGCCGGCGTCCAAGCTGGTCTCGCAGGTCACCGGTTTCGTGGTGCAGCCGAACAAGGCCGTGGTCGGGGCCAACGCCTTCGCCCACGCCTCCGGCATCCATCAGGACGGCGTGCTGAAGGCGCGTGACACCTACGAGATCATGCGCGCCGAGGATGTGGGCTGGACCGCCAACAAGATCGTGCTCGGCAAGCTCTCCGGCCGCAACGCGTTCAAGCAACGGCTGCAGGAACTCGGCATCACGCTCGACAGCGAAAGCGAAATCAACGCTGCCTTTACGCGCTTCAAGGAGCTCGCCGACCAGAAGGCCGAGATTTTCGATGAAGACATCATGGCCATCGTTTCGGACGAGGCAACCGATGCGAACGATCACTATCGCTTCGTTTCGCTGTCGCAGCGCTCGGAAACCGGTGAGCGCCCGCATGCGCGCGTCGTGTTCAACATGGAAGGGCAGGAGTGCGTCGGCGAGAGCGACGGCAATGGCCCGGTCGATGCCACGCTGCACGCCATCGAGGACAAGGTTGGCAGCGGCGCCGAACTGGTGCTGTACTCGGTCAATGCGATCACCACCGGCACCCAGGCGCAGGGCGAGGTGACGGTGCGCCTGTCGAAGTCCGGCCGCATCGTCAACGGCGTCGGCACCGACCCGGACATCGTCGCGGCCTCGGCCAAGGCGTATCTGGCGGCGCTGAACAAGCTGCATGACAAGGCGGTGCAGAAAATCAATCCGCAGCTCTGAGCGTTGCCTGACGCCCTGCCACGGGCGCCCGCTGTCGTCCCGGACTCTATGTCCGGGGCGGGCGGGCGCCCGTTGTATTTCGAGATCTTGTGAACGGCAGCGCGGGCCGGGCTGATTGCCGTCTCACTTTCGGAATGCGATAGGGCCAGTAAAACCTCGAAAGATGCAACGTGTATGGCGTGCAAACATGTGCACTTCTTTCTGCCCTGTGAGATCACGTCATGCCTGCCCTATCCCATATCCCGGAATCGCTGCGCTTCCCTTCCCCAAGGGCGTTGCAACTTGCGCTGAGCCCGCGTGAGTGCGCGCCGCGATCGATCCAGTATTGCGCGCCATTCCGGGTGAGCGGCCACACGTTCCAGCTCAAATGGGAAGACAGAGGGGCTGCGTTGTTGGGGAATAGTGGTCCGGATGACGAGGTGACACAACAGGTCGCGACCGCGCTACAGGCCTTCTGCCCCAGGAACGACGACCTGACGCTGCCTATGGCGAGTGCCCCGGGTGCCGACTTGTCTCTGGCGATCACCCGGTACTTGAGGAACGGCAAGCTGCTGGTGGTGCGACTGCCGCACCGCGGCAGCGAGTACAAGGTAGAGAAGACGGTAACCGGCAGGCTGGCGCTGGTGGACTATTCTCGCGGGCGATTCCCTTTGTGGCAGGCATTCTGGGATGCGCTCCGAGGCTTGTTCTCGACAGAAATCCGCACGGCCTGTGAACAGCAGAAGGCGCTGGAGGCCGCGATCCGCAAGAATCTGGCCGAGGAGGAGAAGAAGGCCGATGAGGGCGCTGCTGCCGACGAGCCTGCGCTGCGACGGCTGGGGTTGGTGAAAGCTATCGCTGAAGGCACGAACGCGCAGCGGGTAGCGGACAGCCCCGTCGTCGTGGAGGACAAGCCACTTGAACCCGTGCAGGACACGCCGGAGCCGCAGGTTCACGCGCAGGTTCACGACGAGCCGCTTGAGACGCGGGATGAGGTGGCCCCGCACCTGATGGACGACGAGTCAATGCGCGCGGACAAGACCGACAGGAAGGACGAGGTCAAACTGCCCGCGGAACTCGCAATGCTCGACGTGCAAGTCGTGGATTGCGAGCCGGACGTTACGGTCGGCTGCGATCTGGAGAGCGCGCCCGACGCGAGCGGCACGCCTTCGCCCCATGAGCACCGCACCACCGCCGGAGGTCCCGAGGCCGCGGCGAGCGCGCCATTCGAGGTTTCCTGGCACGCCGTCGCGGTAGGGACATGATGGCCGATCCGGACCCTCGCCCTAGCGGATCGTTTCGCGCGGATCCGCCAACGGGTCTGGCGTGATCTGCGTCTTGCGCACGATACCTGCGTCGTCGAAGTAGAAGTGAAACAGCGACGGCCAGTTGTCCTCATGCAGAAAGCGGTAGGTCCAGACTTCGTTGCGCATCCGCGGAAAGTAGGAAACCGGCTCGCGGGGCAGGCCGAACCGCTCCGCCACGTCCTTCTTGGTCCAGACGCCGATCTGCGCCTTGTACAGCTCGGGTGTGCGCAGCATCTGACGGAAGTTGGTCAGATTTCCGCTGGTATCGAAGTCGGCGGCGTAGGCTTGCTGGCCGAGGGGCTGCTTCGAATAGATCCATCGCACTGTCCCGTCGTCCAGCTTGAACACGTCGGTAGGATTCCCGAAGGTGGCCCGGATGGTACTCTCGGGCCGGCCGATCAGTTCCTGGCCTACCTGCACCGGCTGCAGTACGGCGCAGCCGCCGAGCAGGGCGCTCAGCGCAAGCGTCGTGGCCGCAAGCCCATGGTGCCATCGATGTGTTGCTTTCATGGCAAACCTCTTGTTTCGTCGCGATCGATAGCGCAAGTGTAGCGTTCTCGGCCTTTTTAGGGGCGATCCTGGCGGGATCGGTCCATTTGTCAGATGCGGTGCCGCTGCCTTACCATGCTGCCCTTTCGAGGTCAGCAGGGGCAGTCATGGCAGTGAAACGGTGGGCAGCGGCGGTTCTCCTCGCGTTCGCGTCCGCGGCAGGCGCACAGGAGCCGATCCGGCTAGGCATGATCGACGGCTTGTCCGGCCCGTTCGCGAATGCCGGCGAGGCGGTGGTGCGCAACCTTCGGCTTGCCATCGAGCGGGTCAATGCCCGGGGCGGCGTGCAGACCGCCGAAGGGCGCCGGCCGATGGAGCTGGTGACGTTCGACAGCAAGGGCAACGTCGACGAGAGTCTGATCCAGTTTCGCTCGCTGGTCGATCGCGGCATTCCGTTCGTGCTGCAGGGTAACAGCTCGGCGGTGGCAGGCGCATTGGTCAGCGCGATCAACCGCCATAATTCGCGCCAGCCGGACGGTCGCGTGCTGTTCATGAACTACTCGGCGGTCGATCCGGTACTCACCAACGAGCAATGCAGCTTCTGGCATTTTCGTTTCGATGCCTCCGCCGACATGCGAATGGAGGCGCTGACCGAAGTAATCCGCTCGGACGCCACGGTACGCAAGGTCTACGTCATCTCCCAGGACTACAGCTTCGGCCACCAGGTGTCCCGGCTTGCGCGGGACATGCTCGCCGCCAAGCGGCCCGATATCCGGGTGGTTGGCGACGAGTTTCATCCGATCGGCAAGATCAAGGACTTCGCGCCCTACGTGGCCAAGATCAAGGCGTCCGGCGCCGATGCCGTGATTACCGGAAACTGGGGCAACGACTTGACATTGATGGTCAAGGCCGCGCGTGAAGCCGGGCTTGCGGCCAGGTTCTATACCTTTTACGGCAACGGGCTGGGCGCACCGGCCGCCATGGGCGATGCCGGCGTGGGACGGGTGCTGGCGGTCGCAGAGTGGCATCCCAACGTGGGCGGCGCTGCCTCGGACGCCTTCTACCAGGAATTCCGCAAGCGCTACCCCGAGCCGCGCGACGACTACGTCCATCTGCGCATGCAGATGATGATCGAGATGCTGGCGCGCGCCATCGAGAAGGCGGGATCGACCGACGCGGTCAAGGTCGCGCGGGCGCTGGAAGGCATGCGCTACGTCAACGACTTCCATGACGCGACCGTCCGGGCGGACGATCACCAGGTCCTGCAGCCGCTCTATGTGTCCATCATGGCGAAGCAGGGCGGCGATATCCGCTTCGACAACGAAGGGTCGGGCTATGGCTTTCGGACGGTCAAGCGCCTGAAGGCCGCGCAGACGACGCTGGCAACTCGCTGCCAGATGGAGAGGCCCTGATACGCCTACCCTTGCCCGTCCGGCTCGCTCGACAGCTGTTCCAGCCGCCGATTCACCGCCCTTAGCGCGGGATCGGCATGCTGCTGGCAGGCCTCGCCCAGATCCCGCAGCACGAGGCGCATGTGCTCCAGCTCCAGCCGCGGATGGACCAGGTTGTCGCCGTGCATTTCTTCCATCAGCCCGCGCACGGCGCAGGCGGGGTCGAGCCGGCCGAGATTGCCGATGCTGCGCATGGCCTGCAGCCGCAGTTCGACAGGCTGCCCGCGAGCGGCAAGCCGCATCGCGTCGACCGCCATGGACGGCTCTTCCCTGCCCAGTGCTTCCAGTGCGGCGATGACAATCCATCTTGCGGGCGCGTGTCGTCTCTCCCCGAGCTTGCTCAGCCAGCGGGCCGCTTCGGCCGGGGAGGCAGTGGCAAGTCGCGCAAGGGCGTGCAGGGCTTCCCCCGGCAGATCAGGATCGTAACGCCGGACCATTTGCAGCAGGGCTTGCAGCGCTTCCTGCGGTACCACCTCGGCGAGTCGCGCGAGAGTGCGGGCCGCATGGGCGGCATCGTTCCCCGGGGTGCTGGTCCGTGACAGGATGCCTTCGACATGCGCGCGCAGCAGCGCGACGTCGTGGCGCTTCAATACGCGCGCTGCACCCGCGCCGATCGGCTGGAGCTCGTCGACCAGCATGTTGAGCAGCCGGACCCGGATGGAGACGGGAGGAGGGGGGGCCAGTTCTGCAAGCGTTTCCAATGCCGCTAGCCTCACGGGCAGCTCGGTGTCCGCCAGCCCATTGGCGAACGGGTCCCATTCGAGTTCCTGCAGCGGTACCAGTCGGGCATAGGAGAGCAGCGCTTCTCGCCGGACCGCGGGGTCCGGATCGATCATGTGCGGTACCAGCGCTTCCCCCATGGCGGCGGATCGGCTCGCCACTGCATGCCGCAACGCGATCAACGCGCCGCACCGGATCGGCGCGTCGGGATGGCCCATGCTTTCCATCAGCATGGTGTCAGTCCGCTCCGGGTCGGCCGACCAGATCCGCAACAGGGTCTGCACGGTCAAGGGCCGCTCCTGGCCTTCCCCGCCGGCCAACGATTGCAGCACGGACAGAAGCCGCGGCTCCGGCCTGGCGTCGTCCGCGGACGCGTTGCGCGGCACAGGTGACGCGGGAAGAGGAGGCTGCGGCCCGCTGGCCGGACCATTGGCGGTCGCCGTAATCGGGCGGATCGAATAGGTGTGCCCCCTGTCGTCCGAGAGCCGGAGTCGGAGGCTGGGCGGGCAACCGGCAATGTCCGCGTCCCTGAGTCTGAGCGCACCCGTCTCTACCTGGGTCAGCGCCTTGCAGCCGCGCAACATCAGGCGCTCCAGGTTGGGCGCGTGGATCTCGATTGCCGTCAGCGCGGTGCTGCCGGAGGCATCGAGCAGCTTCAGCGCGGGGAAGGTGAGCGTGCCGAGCGACAGGAACGGCTTGCGCAGGAGACTGAGTTTGCCGCTGGCCGCGGCCCCCAGATCCCGCAGGTAAAGCCGGCGCAATCCCTTGCAGGACTCCGCCAGCCCGACAATTCCCTTTTGCGTAAGCCGCGTGCAGCCACCGAGATTCAGCTCCCACAGCGTATCGCGCGCGCCTTGTGCAATCGGGAGCAGCAATTCGTCGGTCAGTGCTTCGGCGAACTGGGACAGATTGAGGCGAACAAAGCGAATTCCGACGATGGCGCCGAGCAACCGGGTCTGCGCGTCCAGGTTTCGCTCCTCTGGCCGCTGCTTGAGCCGCGCAGCCAGGAGGTTGAAAGTGAAGATCCTCTGCGAGACGGGCAGCGCCCGGAACGCCGCGGGAGCACCGGCGTCCCCGCGCGCCAGTGCCGCCGCGATGGCGTTGAAGGACAGCATGGTGCTATTGCGCAAGCGTGCCAGCGCCACCTTGGGCGAGTGGTCGCCATAGGTCAGCAGATCGTGCAGCGTCCTGTCTTGCCGCCCGGCACGGTTCCCGTGCAGCGCCGCCAGCGCCTGTCCTCCCGGCAGACTGGAGAAGGAACGGCTGGCGTCCTTGCCGGCATAGCTGCCCGCGGTCAGCCATTCGAAGCGTTGCAGCGCAAGACCGGGCATGGCTTCATCCAGCGGGAAGCGAACGAACGCGCCGGCGTACAGGTTCGCCAGTTCCGGATGGCTGCGGCTGAAGAGTGCCAGACCGGTCGGTACCTCATCCTCCTCGAAGGCGCAGTCGATGGTTTCCTGCATCATGGTGAATCGCTCCCGCAGCACGTTCTCCAGCTCGTACGGGATCGCGACCGACAGCAGGCTTGGCATGTCCCGTTCCAGATGGCGGGACCTCTGGTTCACGCCGAAGATCGGCTCGATCCGCTGTGCAAGCTGTTGCGCGTCCTCCAGCCATGCCTCCAGCAGATCGTCCGGCCGTAGCGACCTGAACTCCTTGAGCACGGCGGCGTCCAGCAGCTTCATCATCTGGTCCAGGCAATAGAGCTGGCTCTTGACCTTTGCACGCGGTGCGCCCCATCGCTGGTCCTCCATGGCAGGAAAGAACGCGCGCTCGTTGTCGATGCGCCGCAGGACCATCCGGTGCGGCGACTCCGGAACCACGAAGTAGTCGCTGCCCTTGTCGTCCTCCGGATCGGTCAACATGACGCGCAGCAGCGTGCGTGTGAACGACGGCATCGCGAGCGCGCCGAGCAGATGCGGCGCGCGCAGCAGCACCTCCGCCAGGGTCGCGCCCTCCACGCCCTCGCTGATCTGTATCGCTACGGCGCCATCGGCCAGCGAAAGGTTGGCCATCGCGCTCTCCACGGTTCCGGCGCCGCCACTCAGCCGTTGATCCAGCTTGTGCACCAGCCAGTCCATTGGCGCGTTCTCCGGGGCCACCTTGACGTACCAGGTATGCAACCGGCGCGTCTCGTCCACCAGCCTGACCGGCAGCACCGTATGCCTGCCACCCTGGCCCTGCGGTTTGGCCTTCAGACGCCCGGAAGCCAGCAGTTGCGACTGGATGGCGGGATGCAGCGTGCCGACGCGCGCGGCGCTCCCGCCGGACGCGGCCGGCAAGGTCAGGGTCGGAACCTGGGCAGCATCGTTTCGCACCAGCCAACGCCCAAGCCCTGTGATGAAGGCACTCTCCTTCTCCTGCCATCCGGCGCGCCAGCCGTTGACCGCCGCCGTCTGCGCAAGGGCGGCAATGACGGTCGCCCCTTCCGGGTGCGCCTGCATGGTGTCGGCCCAGATCCGATAGCGAGGCAGATAGCGCTGCGGAGGGGATCGGTGCAGCGTGGCGCAATACCCGGCGACGATCGCCGCCGTGCTGGCGCGGCGATGCAGCAGCGTGACGGCCAGGCTGGTGACGGCCTCGTCGGTGAGCGCCTCCGATGCGATCTCCGGCCGCTTCCCCTCCTGCACCTCGAAGCCGTCCCTGGCCGGCTCCGTCGCACCCGGCTTGCGGATATGCGACAGCAGCCTTGCCGGAGGCCGTGCGGGAAAGCTGAACTGTTCCAGCCATCTTGCAAGCAGACGGAACAACGGCGACAGCACCCGCACGTCGATGGCCTGCAGCGCGGCAAGCTCGCCGGGATCCAGTTCCGAGGCTTGCACGAGGTCGGCGGGCTTGCGGTGCCGCAGCTGCAGGCGCAGCCGGATGCCGTGTATCGCGGCCAATGCCCAGCGCATGTCGGCGAGGAACTGGGGCGTGAAGCGGCCCAGCAGATCCAGCCGGGCAAGCATGCCGCACACGATGCGGCGTCGAGACACGAAGTCTCCAAGCCGTTGCAGCGCTGGCTCGTCCGGCATCCGGTCGCGCGGCACCAGGTCGGCCGGGATCTCGCCATCGGCGATCAGCGACAGCGCCGTCAGCACATGGTGAATCGGGCCGCAATAGGCCTCCTTCAGATCGAAGGTGAGCGCATCCCGGCGCGTTGGCCGCCGCTTGCCGACGTCGGCCGCCAGCTGGCAAACGGCAATATTGCCCACGCCGTCCACCCCTGCGGCGCGCGATAGCGCGTCGAAGAAGGCGCCAAGCAAGGCCCCCTCGCCGTAGAGAAGGCATGGCGCAAGCAGGGAAAAGGTGAAGTCCTGGTCGAGCTCGCTCAGGGCGGCGCCGGAGGCGCCGGCGGCCCCCGCTTGCTGCAGGTATCGCCGCTGCTGATCGTTGACGCGAACCCGGTTCACCACGGCCGCCGCCAACTGGGCGGGCGAGCCGGTCAGCTCCTTTTGTCCGGACGCCATGGTCTGCGCCGCATCGAGCCGGAACCCCGGCTGGATGTCGATGCCGTGCTCCCCTGGCATCGGCGTTTCGCCCAGCAGCGCCATCATCGCGGCGAACAAGCGCTGCAAGCCGCTGAACCACCGGGCAGCCGCACTGTCGGCGGGCAGCGCTTGCTCGATGACCAGCGCATACTCCAGGTCGGAGCAGGGCAGCATGTCCTCCCGGCTCATCGAGCCCAGGCCCAGCATTGCAAAGCCGCAAGGGGCCGGCGCCAGCATCAGCCTTTCGCACGTTTGCAGCATGCGGCCCGCCAGCGTCTTGAAGCCTTCTCCAATGCGCGACTGCAGGGCTTCGATGGGCAGGGGGACCGCCCATTGCCGCAGGCCGGGATCGTGGGCCGATATGGAGGGCAGCTGGCCTGCGTCGGCGGCGATGGCTTCCCGATGATTCTCCAGAATCCGCCGAAATTCCCGCCACAGCACGGGCGGCGCGCCGGGTGCGACGGGAAGCGATTCCTGCCGGGAGAGCAGCAACGCCCAGTGCGGGGCGCGGTCATAACGGTCCCCGTCCGGCTGGAGCGGCGCCTGGTTGATCTCCAGCACCACCGCATGGCACAGGCTCAGTGCCGGCTTGCGCAGATCGAGCGCGATCATCGCGGTGGCGAGCGGGGGGATCGCGTCGGCGAGAGCGCGAAACGGCGAGCCGGGGCCGGTCCCGTGGCGCTGCGCCGCCTGGCGCAGTGCGTCCTTGATCCGGGTGCCGAGCCCGTCGGCCGCTGCCGCGGTGAACAGGCTCTCGAACGCCCTGCATCGTTCCGGCAAGCTGTAGCACCGCAACAGTGCACTGGCTTCCTTCAATGCGGTCAGCAGGCGGCACAGCCGGTTCAATACGGCAGGCAGCGTCTGCAGGGACGCGCGCTCGCCTTCGCTGGTGCAGGCCGCCAGTGTTTCAGCGAGCAGGGACAGTGCATCCGTCGCCCAGCAACGCAAGTGCATCGCGCAGAGGCGGAACTCGCTGTCGGTCAGCGCCCGCTCGACCCGCTGCGCCGCCCCGGTGCCGGCGCTCGCGCTGATGCGGCCGGCATGCCAGGCGTAGCCTGCCGCCATGCCCGGATCGTCATGCCGCAGGAAGAATGCGGAGCACGCCATGTGCAACTCGAACATACGGTCCGGATGAAGCGCCTCCATGCGGGGCGCGAGGGACCTCAGTCGAGCAAGCAGGGCCAGCACGGTGCGGATATTGCCGGGGTCCGCCCGATCCACCAGCATGGTCAGATAGCGAAGCACGCGCATGTGGACTGTCCGGGCTTCCGCATCGCCGTCGATCTCGGCCCAGTCGCGGACCACCGTGCCGAGGTGCCCGCATACCCGCTCGAAGTCGGCCGGGTCGGTGTCGCCGTCGTGCAGCAGCCTGCCCGCCATCTCCAGCGCGTGCGGCCAGTCCGGCCTGGCGGCGATGCCGCCAGGCGCCGGCACGGGCGCCGGCAGCGCTCGCAGGCGAAGCGGGCCGGACGTCGACGTGGGCAGCGAGGCGTGCGGCGAGTCGGGCGGGGTGGGCGAAGTCGGTGAGGTGGACGGTCCCTGCACGGCGCCGGACGGCGTCATGGGCTGCTGCGTCAGCAGCCAGTCGATGCGCACCACCACCTCCCTCGGCTGGCGGAAGAGCAAGGCCAGATCGCGTGGCGTCCTGCCACGGTTGTTCGGCACGTCGAGCAGCCCGCGCCATCCGTGGTGGTCCAGCAACTGCAGCAGCGCATCCGCGCAGCAGCGGTGCATCGCGGCGCAGTGCATCCCATTGTTGCCCTCTTCGTCGAGCAGGTCTGCCCGTGCGCCCCGCATCAGCATGTCCATGGCAGGCCCGGGATCGCTGCCGGAGCGCAATGCGAGTTGCAACGGGGTCAGGCCCTGTCCGTCCCGCACGTGCAACTCGGCGCCGTTGGTCAGCAGGCAGTCCAGCAACGCCAGCCGGCTCGTCACCTGCGACGCCGGGAGGGGCGCCAGTCCCCGGGCGAAGTGGTGAAGCGCGGTATTGCCGCCGGCGTCCTTGGCGAACGCGAGGGCGGGACTGGCCCGGACGATGGCGATGGCCCGGGCATCGTCCCCGCCGACGATCGCGGCCTTCAGAGCCTGTGGCGAGGCGGGGGCGAAGGTCGCGTCATGGGGCGGCGCGATCCGGGATTGCGAAACCTGGCTGCTGAGCATGTCCTTTCCCGTTTGGATGCGACATGCCGGATAATGCGGCCGCAGCGGCGCGGCCTTGCCTCGCGGTCGAGAGTGCGGGTCCGGGACCGATAATCCCCGCCGCTTTCTTTCCTTCCAGCGGCCATCGGCCAGCCGTGGCAGGGCCTGCTTTGCCCGCGCCAGCGGCTTGCGCTATAATGCGCGGCTGCCGTCCCGGTTGCCCTGCCAAGTGGGGGGGTTGTGGCGGCGCAGTCGTGGCGCGGCAGGTTTGCCGCGCTTTTCAAGCACGACACTGGCGGCCGACTGGCTGCCGTGTTCGCAAGTGAAAGGAAACATCATGTCCGTAGCAGATATCAACAAGTCCGAAGTCATCAAGCAGTTCGCCCGTGGCACCAACGACACTGGCAGCCCCGAAGTGCAGGTCGCTCTGCTGACCACGCGCATCAACGAACTGACCCCCCACTTCAAGGCCAACATGAAGGATCACCACAGCCGCCGCGGTCTGCTGCGCATGGTGAGCCGTCGTCGCCGCCTGCTGGACTACCTGAAGTCGAACGACGCCGATCGCTATCGCGCGCTGATCGAAAAGCTGGGCCTGCGCAAGTAAAGGTCTGGCCGATGGTGGCAGCGTTCGCCCTGTCGTTCGCTCCCTCGCACGCTTCGGCGTGACGCCAAATGCCTGCGTCAGCACTGCTGATGCAGGCATTTTGTTTTCGGCGGGTTCAAGTGGTGTTTGTTTCACATCGGTAAGTCCCCCCGCTCCCCTGCGGGGCGCGGCGCCTCCGTTGCGCCATGTTGTGCAACGGAGTAATTTAGTTCGTTCTTTAGGTTTTTTTGACACCGGAGTCGGTCAAGGAATCAGGGCCTTGTGTCATTCCAGCGTGCCATCGGACGTCTCGCGACGAGTCCGACGCGGTGGCCCGCTGGAATGGCATAGCACTTCCCTGCAACTGCGCCCGACGACAAATCCGGCAGTTCGCCCGCGGCTGCATAACGCGGGGCCGCGCCCGCGAGGGCGCTTGCAGACAAGGAATACGCATGTCCATGTTCAACAAGGTCGTCAAGGAATTCCAGTGGGGCCAGCACACGGTCCGCATGGAAACCGGCGAAATCGCGCGCCAGGCTGGCGGTGCGGTTCTGGTCGATATCGAGGATACGGTGGTGCTCGCCACCGTGGTGGCCGCCAAGCAGCCCAAGCCCGGCCAGGATTTCTTCCCGCTGACCGTCGACTACATCGAAAAGACCTACGCCGCCGGCAAGATCCCGGGCGGCTTCTTCAAGCGTGAAGGCCGTCCGTCGGAGAACGAGACCCTGACCTCGCGCCTGATCGATCGTCCGCTGCGTCCGCTGTTCCCGGAAGGGTTCTACAACGACGTGCAGGTCGTGATCCACGTGGTGTCGCTGAACCCCGACGTGCCGGCCGACATCCCGGCGATGATCGGCGCCTCTGCCGCGCTGGCCGTCTCGGGCATTCCGTTCAACGGTCCCGTCGGCGCTGCCCGCGTCGGCTACCAGAACGGCCAATACCTGCTGAACCCGACCCGCTCGCAGCAAGCGACGTCCGAGCTGGACCTGGTGGTCGCCGGTACCGAGCGCGCCGTGCTGATGGTCGAGTCCGAAGCGAACCAGCTGTCCGAGGAAGTGATGCTGGGCGCCGTGGTCTATGGCCACGAGCAGATGCAGACCGCGATCAATGCGATCCATGAACTGGTGCGCGAGGGCGGCAAGCCCGAGTGGGACTGGGCCCCGGCCGCGAAGAACGAAGCGCTGATCGCCCGCGTGGCGGAGATCGGTGCGCCGCTGCTGCAGGAAGCCTATCAGCTGCGCCAGAAGTCCGCGCGCTCGCAGAAGCTGAAGGAAGCCTACGCCGCCGTCGAGGCGAAGATGGCCGAGGACGGCGCCGAATTCGACAAGGTCGAGGTCGGCAACATCCTGTTCGACCTGGAAGCGAAGATCGTGCGCGGTCAGATCCTGGCCGGCGAGCCGCGTATCGACGGCCGCGACACGCGTACCGTGCGCCCGATCGAGATCCGTTCGTCGGTGCTGCCGCGCGCCCACGGCTCGGCGCTGTTTACCCGTGGCGAAACGCAGGCGCTGGTGGTGGCCACGCTGGGTACCAAGAGCGATGAGCAGATCATCGATGCGCTCGCCGGCGAATACCGCGACCGCTTCATGCTCCACTACAACATGCCCCCGTTCGCCACCGGCGAAACCGGGCGCGTGGGCTCGCCCAAGCGTCGCGAGATCGGTCACGGCCGCCTGGCCAAGCGCGCGCTGATCCCGGTGCTGCCGGCCGACGACGAGTTCGGCTACACCATCCGCCTGGTCTCGGAAATCACCGAGTCGAACGGCTCGTCGTCGATGGCTTCGGTTTGCGGCGGCTGCCTGGCGCTGATGGATGCGGGCGTTCCGGTCAAGGCGCACGTCGCTGGCGTGGCGATGGGCCTGATCCTGGAAGGCAACCGTTTTGCCGTGCTGACCGACATCCTGGGCGACGAGGATCACCTCGGCGACATGGACTTCAAGGTCGCGGGCACCGACAACGGCATCACCGCACTGCAGATGGACATCAAGGTGCAGGGCATCACCAAGGAAATCATGCAGGTCGCGCTGGCGCAAGCCAAGGAAGGCCGTCTGCATATCCTGGCGAAGATGCAGGAAGCGATGGGCCACGCCCGTACCGAGCTGTCGGAGCATGCGCCGCGCATGATCACGATGAAGATCCATCCGGACAAGATCCGCGAGGTGATCGGCAAGGGCGGCTCGACCATCCAGGCGCTGACCAAGGAAACCGGCACCACCATCGACATCCAGGAAGACGGCACCATCACCATCGCGTCCACGTCGACGGAAGGCATGGCCGAGGCCAAGCGCCGCATCGAGGGCATCACCGCGGAAGCCGAAGTGGGCAAGATCTACGCCGGTACCGTGCTGAAGCTGCTGGACTTCGGCGCCATCGTCAACATCCTGCCGGGCAAGGACGGTCTGCTGCATATCTCCGAGATCGTCAACGAGCGCGTCAAGGACATCAAGGACTGGCTGAAGGAAGGCCAGCAGGTCCGCGTCAAGCTGATCCAGGCCGACGAGAAGGGCCGCCTGCGTCTGTCGCTGAAGGCGGCGATGGCCGAGGAGGGTGGCACCATCACGCCGCTGAACAACGGCGAGGGCGCGGCGCCTGCCGCGACCCCGACGGGCGAGCAGCAGTAATCGCAGCAAGCAGCAGTCGCGGAGCGCAGCGATGTGTTCCGCGTTGCAAGAGCGGCCGGCCATGCCCGGCCGCTTTTTTGTTTACACTGCCGCCTGAGCGCCGGCCAGGGCACGTGACTGCCCGGCGACAGCCGATCAAACCTGCGCGCCCGCGAAGCAAGCGCGCCTGAGGGAGAAAGCATGCGAGCCATCGAGATCCGCGAGTACGGCGGCCCAGACGTATTGCAGCCAACCGAGCGCCCCGATCCGGCGCCGGGCCCCGGTGAAATCCTGATCCGCGTGACCGCGGCCGGCATCAACCGTCCCGACGTGTTCCAGCGCACCGGCAACTACCCGGTGCCGCCGGGCGCGTCCGACCTGCCTGGCCTGGAGGTTGCGGGGGAAGTGGTTGGCGGCGACCTGACCCACCCCGACAACCGCTTCGGCCTGAAAGCGGGCGATCGCGTTTGCGCGCTGGTGCAGGGGGGCGGCTACGCCGAGCTGTGCGTGGCGCCGCTGGGCCAGTGCCTGCCAGTCCCCGAGGGCCTGAGCGACATCGAGGCCGCGGCGTTGCCCGAGACGTTCTTCACGGTATGGAGCAACGTCTTCGATCGCGGCAATCTTGGCGGCGGTCCGCGCGGCAAGGACGAGACGCTTTTGATCCAGGGCGGCTCCAGCGGCATCGGCACCACCGCGATCCAGATCGCCAGGGCGATGGGCTACAAGGTCTTCGTCACCGCCGGCAGCGACGAGAAGTGCCAGGCCTGCGTGGACCTGGGGGCCGATCGGGCGATCAACTACAAGACGCAGGATTTCGTCGAGGAGGTCAAGGCCTTGACGGAAGGACGCGGTGTCGACGTGATTCTCGACATGGTGGCCGGCCCCTATCTGGCCCGCGAACTGTCCTGCGTCGCCGACGACGGGCGTATCGTCATCATCGCGCTGCTGGGCGGCGCCAAGGCCGAGATTCCGCTCGGCGATATCCTGCGCCGGCGCATTACGGTGACCGGTTCGACGCTGCGGCCCCGTCCCGTGTCGTTCAAGGCGCAGATCGCCGGTGCGCTGCATCAGCACGTGTGGCCGCTGCTGGCGGACGGCCGCATCAAGCCGGTGATCCACAAGGTGTTTCCGGCCGCGCAGGCCGCGGACGCGCACCGTCTGATGGAGTCCAGCGAGCATATCGGGAAGATCGTGCTGACCTGGTAAGGGTGGCAGGCGTCGTTTGCCCTCTCCCCCGGCCCCTCTCCCGCAAGCGGGCGAGGGGAGCAAACCGAGGGACTTTGGCAAGCTGGCGGGGTAGCTCCCCTCTCCCGCAGGGCGGGAGAGGGCCGGGGGAGGGCTGCTGGCCTGTGCCAGCCCGGCGGCCGCCCCTTCTCCTCCTTCCAATCCATAGCGCAGGCCCCCCTGCCACGCTACAATAGCGGGTTTGATTCTGAGAGGCGCTCTCGTGAGACAAAAGCTCGTCATCGGTAACTGGAAGATGCACGGCAGCCTGGCTGCCAACGAAGCCCTGCTGAACGCCATCAAGGGCGGCGCGAGTGCCACCCTTGCCGTTTGTGCGCCGTTCCCCTACCTGGCGCAGTGCCAGGCGTTGCTGGCCGGCTCCGCGGTCGCCTGGGGTGCGCAGGATGTGTCTGCGGAAGCACGGGGCGCCTTTACCGGTGAAGTGGCGGCGTCGATGCTGGCCGAGTTCGGTGTCGGCTATGCGATCGTCGGCCACTCCGAGCGCCGCACCTATCATCAGGAAGCGGATGGGACCGTTGCGGCCAAGGCCCTGCGGGCCCTGGAATTCGGCATTACGCCCGTGATCTGCGTCGGCGAGACGCTGGCCGAGCGCGAGGCCGGGCAGACCGAGGCCGTGGTGGCGCGGCAGCTGCAGGCAGTGCTCGATGCGCTGTCGGTCGAACAGCTGGGCCGCGTGGTGCTGGCCTACGAGCCGGTCTGGGCCATCGGTACCGGCAAGACCGCCACCAAGGAGCAGGCGCAGGCCGTCCATGCGTTCCTGCGCGCCCGCGTGGCCGAGCGCGACGACGGCGTGGCGGGGCGGATGGCGATCTTGTATGGCGGCAGCGTCAAGCCTGACAACGCGGCCGACCTGTTTTCGATGCCGGACATCGATGGCGGCCTGATTGGCGGTGCCTCGTTGAAGGCCGAGGATTTTCTCGCAATCGGCAACGCCTGATGCCGGTCGCGTCGAGTCACTGATTCAGGCAAGCGAAACCTATTTATGGCAATTTTCAAGACTCTGTTGATGGTCGTGCAGGTGCTGACGGCGCTGGGCGTGATCGGGCTGGTGCTGCTGCAGCATGGCAAGGGCGCCGACGTCGGTGCGGCCTTCGGTTCGGGTGCTTCCGGCAGCCTGTTCGGTGCGACTGGCTCGGCCAACTTCCTGTCGCGGACCACGGCGGTGCTGGCGACGCTGTTCTTCATCGCCACGCTGAGCCTGACGCTGCTGGGCAACTATCGCCCGGGCACCTCGCTCGGCGTAATGGGCGCCGCACCGCGGCCGGCACCCGCGGCTTCCGCTCCGGCGGTCGCACCGGCCTCCGACGTCCCCGCCCCGGCCTCAGCGCCGGCAGCGCCTGCTGTACCGAAATAATCTCTTGTTCGATCCCCGGATTCGTCGAAGTATTTGCACTTGTGCATTGAACAAAGCGGCGGATGTGGGGTAGAATGCAGGGCTTGAAACGATTCCCCAGCGACGGTTTCCAGGCTGCGTGGCCCAGTAACAAAAAGGCCGCAATGCACGGTTCCGAAGGGCTTTAAAACCCGGCGCCAGGCAATATTGTTTCTCCCCCAGCCGACGTGGTGAAATTGGTAGACACGCTATCTTGAGGGGGTAGTGGCGAAAGCTGTGCGAGTTCGAGTCTCGCCGTCGGCACCAAACAACTTGATCGGAGTCTGCTCCCGGGCCTTGCCCCGGGAGGGGCTCCGGCAGTCCGCAGGGCGGCGCCGTACTGTCTGCGCGAAAGGCGCAGGGCGCTTGGGGTGGGCAACAGGACGCCGCTAGAGCTGGTGCTGTTGACAACATTCCAGATAAGGCTGGCCGTACCTTGACTCTCGAAGCCTACCTCCCCGTTCTCATCTTCATCCTCTTTGGCGTTCTGCTTGGCGGGGCGCTGATGTCGATCGGCCGGATCCTTGGTCCGAACAAGCCCGATCCGGCGAAGCTCTCTCCGTACGAGTGCGGCTTCGAGGCGTTCGAGGACGCGCGCATGAAGTTCGATGTGCGCTACTACCTGATCGCAATTCTGTTCATCCTGTTCGATCTCGAGACCGCATTCCTTTTTCCGTGGGGCGTCGCCCTGCAGGACATCGGCTGGCCTGGCTTCATCGCCATGGGCGTGTTTCTGTTGGAATTCATCGTGGGCTTCGTCTACATCTGGAAAAAGGGCGCGCTCGATTGGGAGTGATGTGATATGGCAATCGAAGGCGTTCTGAACGAAGGCTTCGTCACGACGACCGCTGACAAGCTGATCAACTGGACCCGTACCGGGTCGCTGTGGCCGATGACGTTCGGTCTGGCCTGCTGTGCCGTCGAAATGATGCACGCCGGCGCCGCGCGTTACGACATGGACCGCTTCGGCGTGATTTTCCGCCCGTCGCCGCGCCAGTCGGACGTGATGATCGTGGCCGGTACGCTGTGCAACAAGATGGCACCGGCGCTGCGCAAGGTCTACGACCAGATGGCCGAGCCGCGCTGGGTGATCTCCATGGGCACCTGCGCCAATGGCGGCGGCTACTACCACTATTCGTACTCGGTGGTGCGCGGTTGCGACCGCATCGTGCCGGTCGATATTTACGTGCCGGGCTGCCCGCCGACGGCCGAAGCGCTGATCTACGGTGTGATCCAGCTGCAGAACAAGATCCGTCGTACCAACACCATCGCGCGCAAGGGTTGACATGGCCAAACTCGATACCCTGAAGGCCGCGCTGGAGAAGGCGCTCGGTTCCCGCATCAAGTCGCTGACGCAGTCGTTCGACCAGCTGACGCTGATCGTCAAGCCGGACGACTACCTGGAGGTTGCGCGGATTCTGCGCGACGATCCGACGCTGCGCTTCGAGCAGTTGCTGGATCTGGCCGGCGTCGATTATTCGACCTACGGCGATGGCGCCTGGGACGGTCCCCGCTATGCGGTCGTGACGCACCTGCTGTCGCTGACCCACAACTGGCGCCTGCGCCTGCGCGTATTCGCGCCGGACGACGATCTGCCGGTGGTGCCGTCCCTGGTGGACGTGTGGAACTCGGTCAACTGGTACGAGCGCGAGGCGTTCGACTTCTTCGGCATCCTGTTCGAGGGCCACCCGGACCTGCGCCGCATCCTGACCGACTACGGTTTCGTTGGCCACCCGTTCCGCAAGGACTTCCCGGTGTCCGGCTATGTCGAGATGCGGTACGACCCCGAGCAGAAGCGCGTGATTTACCAGCCGGTGACGATCGAGCCGCGCGAGCAGATGCCCCGAGTGATCCGCGAGGAAAACTACGGTGGCCTCAAGCACTGATTGGACTGACTGGCACTAGCAGCACTGAGAAGCGCGATGGCAGATATCAAGAATTACACCCTGAACTTCGGTCCGCAGCACCCGGCGGCACACGGCGTGCTGCGCCTGGTGCTGGAACTGGACGGCGAGGTGATCCAGCGCGCCGACCCGCATATCGGCCTGCTGCATCGCGCCACTGAGAAGCTGGCGGAAACCAAGACCTGGATCCAGAGCGTGCCGTACATGGACCGTCTCGACTATGTGTCGATGATGGTCAACGAGCACGCCTACGTGATGGCGATCGAGAAGCTGACCGGCATCGACGTGCCCATCCGTGCGCAGTACATCCGCGTGATGTTCGACGAAATCACGCGTCTGCTGAACCACCTGATGTGGATCGGCTCGCACGCGCTGGACGTCGGTGCGATGGCGGTGTTCCTGTACGCCTTCCGCGAACGCGAGGACATGTTCGACATGTACGAGGCGGTGTCGGGTGCGCGGATGCACGCGGCCTACTATCGTCCGGGCGGCGTCTATCGCGACCTGCCTGACACGATGCCGCAGTACAAGGCGTCCAAGATCCATAACGAGCGCGCCATCAAGGCGATGAACGAAGCGCGCTCCGGCTCGCTGCTGGATTTCATCGAGGACTTCACCAACCGTTTCCCGAAGTACGTCGACGAATACGAGACGCTGCTGACGGACAACCGGATCTGGAAGCAACGTCTGGTCGGTATCGGCGTGGTGACGCCGGAGCGCGCCATGCAGATGGGCTTTACCGGCCCGATGCTGCGGGGCTCGGGAATCGCGTGGGACCTGCGCAAGACGCAGCCGTACGAGGTCTACGACAAGATGGACTTCGACGTGCCGGTGGGCGAGGGCGGCGACTGCTACTCGCGTTACCTGGTGCGCGTCGAGGAGATGCGCCAGTCGAACCGGATTATCAAGCAGTGCATCGACTGGCTGCGCCGCAACCCCGGTCCGGTGATGAGCGACAACCACAAGGTGACGCCGCCGTCGCGGGGTGACATGAAGTCGAACATGGAAGAGCTGATTCACCACTTCAAGCTCTTCACCGAAGGCATCCGCGTTCCGGAAGGCGAGACCTATGCTGCCGTCGAGCACCCGAAGGGTGAGTTCGGCATCTATGCGATCTCGGACGGCGCCAACAAGCCGTACCGCCTGAAGATTCGTGCCCCGGGTTTCGCCCACCTGGCCGCGCTCGATGAAATGGCCAAGGGCCACATGATCGCGGACGCGGTCACGATCATCGGCACGCAGGATATTGTGTTCGGCGAAATCGACCGTTAACCAGAGGATTACGATGCCGCTCCCGGACGACGATCCGGGGCGCGCGGTCCACGCGGGCCGCGGCGACATGCGGCGGGCCGGCGAGGCAACCCTGCAGCGGCTATGCAGGCCACGCCAGTGGCCGGAAATGACACGCAGCGACGGCTGTGCAACTGAAGCGAGGCTCGCCATTGGCTGACGGGCCTCGCTTGTGAATCGGCGTATTACGGCAACGACCATGCTATCAGCAGAAGCTCTCAAGGAAATCGATCGCGCGATCGCCAAGTATCCGGCCGACCAGAAGCAATCGGCCGTGATGGCCGCATTGGCCGTGGCGCAGGGCGAGGTGGGCTGGGTTTCTCCGGAAGTGATGGAATTCGTCGCCAACTACCTCGACATGCCGCCGGTATGGGTCGAGGAGGTCGCCACTTTCTACAACATGTACGACACCCGGCCGGTCGGCAAGTACAAGCTGGCCGTCTGCACCAACCTGCCTTGCGCGCTGTCGGGCGGCGAACGCGCCGGCGACTACCTGAAGCGCAAGCTGGGCATCGATTACAACGAGACGACGCCGTGCGGCACCTTCACGCTGAAGGAAGGCGAGTGCATGGGCGCCTGTGGCGATGCGCCGGTGATGATCGTGAACAACACCCGCATGTGCAGCTTCATGAGCGACGACAAGCTCGACGCGCTGGTCGAGGAGCTCAAGGCCGAAGCCGGCGCTGCCAAGGGGGACAAGTAACATGACCTGTCTGCACGACCGCCATATCAAGCCGCTGATCCTGGCCGGCCTGGATGGCAAGAACTGGCATCTGGAGGACTACGTCAAGCGTGGCGGCTACCAGCAGCTGCGCCGTATCCTGACCGAGAAGATCGCGCCCGAGCAGGTGATCGCGGACGTCAAGGCCTCGGGCCTGCGTGGCCGCGGCGGCGCGGGCTTCCCGACCGGCCTGAAGTGGAGCTTCATGCCGCGTCAGTTCCCGGGCCAGAAGTACCTCGTCTGCAATACCGACGAGGGCGAGCCGGGCACCTTCAAGGACCGCGACATCATCCGCTACAACCCGCATGCGCTGATCGAGGGCATGGCCATCGGTGCGTATGCGATGGGCATCACCGTGGGTTACAACTACATCCACGGCGAGATCTGGAACGAGTACAAGATCTTCGAGGAAGCCCTCGAAGAGGCGCGGGCGGCCGGCTTCCTGGGTGACAACATCCTGGGCTCGGGCTTCAACTTCCAGCTGCACGCGCACCACGGCTACGGCGCCTATATCTGCGGCGAGGAAACCGCGCTGCTCGAATCGCTGGAAGGCAAGAAGGGCCAGCCGCGCTTCAAGCCGCCGTTCCCCGCCAGCTTCGGCCTGTACGGCAAGCCGACCACCATCAACAACACCGAGACCTTCGCCGCGGTGCCGTTCCTGCTGGCGGTGGGTCCGGAGAATTACCTGAAGATGGGCAAGCCGAACAACGGCGGCACCAAGATCTTCTCGGTCTCCGGCGACGTCGAGCGTCCGGGCAACTACGAGATTCCGCTGGGCACGCCGTTTGCGACCCTGCTGGAGCTCGCCGGCGGCATGCGCGGCGGCAAGAAGCTCAAGGCCGTGATTCCGGGCGGTTCGTCGGCGCCGGTGGTGCCGGCCGACCTGATGATGGCGTCCGACATGGACTACGACTCGATCGCCAAGGCCGGCTCGATGCTGGGTTCGGGCGCGGTGATCGTGATGGACGAGACGCGCTGCATGGTTCGCTCGCTGCTGCGCCTGTCGTATTTCTATTTCGAAGAATCCTGCGGCCAGTGCACGCCGTGCCGTGAAGGCACCGGCTGGCTCTATCGCATGGTGAACCGTATCGAGCATGGGGAAGGGCGCCAGGAAGATCTGGACCTGCTCAACAGCGTTGCCGAAAACATCATGGGCCGCACCATCTGCGCGCTCGGCGATGCGGCTGCGATGCCGGTCCGCGGCATGCTCAAGCACTACTGGAAAGAGTTCGAGTATCACGTCGAACACAAGCAGTGCATGGTTCCCGCCTACTCTTAAGCGTGGCAGAACATGGTTGAACTCGAGATCGATGGCAAGAAGGTAGAGGTTGCGGAAGGCAGCCTGGTGATGGAGGCCGCCCGCAAGCTGGGCACCTACATCCCGCACTTTTGCTACCACCGCAAACTGTCCATCGCGGCCAACTGCCGCATGTGCCTGGTCGAGGTCGAAAAGGCGCCCAAGCCGCTGCCGGCCTGCGCGACCCCGGTCACCGCCGGTATGAAGGTCTTCACCAACTCGGACAAGGCTGTCCGGGCGCAGAAGGCCGTGATGGAATTCCTGCTGATCAATCACCCGCTGGATTGCCCGATCTGCGATCAGGGCGGCGAGTGCCAGCTGCAGGATCTGGCCGTCGGCTATGGCGCCAGTGAATCGCGCTACAAGGAAGAAAAGCGCGTGGTGTTCCACAAGAGCGCCGGCCCGCTGATCTCGATGGAAGAGATGACGCGCTGCATTCACTGCACCCGCTGCGTGCGCTTTGGCCAGGAAGTGGCCGGCGTGATGGAGCTGGGCATGCTGAACCGCGGCGAGCATTCGGAAATCACCACGTTCGTCGGCCGCACTGTCGATTCCGAACTGTCGGGCAACATGATCGACCTGTGCCCGGTCGGCGCGCTGACCAGCAAGCCGTTCCGCTATTCCGCGCGGAACTGGGAGCTGGCGCGCCGCAAGTCGGTGTCGCCGCACGATGGCGTGGGCGCGAACCTGATCGTGCAGACCAAGAACCACCGCGTGATGCGCGTCCTCCCGCTGGAGAACGAGGCCATCAACGAGTGCTGGCTGTCGGACCGGGACCGCTTCTCGTACGAAGGCCTGAACAGCGCCGACCGCCTGACCCGTCCGCTGATCAAGCAGGACAACCGCTGGATGGAGACCGACTGGCAGACGGCGCTGGAATACGTCGCCAACGGCCTGGCCGGCATCAAGCGCGAGCATGGCGCCGATCAGATCGCGGCGCTGGCCAGCCCGACCTCGACGGTCGAGGAACTGTTCCTGCTGGGCAAGCTGATGCGCGGCCTGGGCAGCGACAACATCGACTTCCGCCTGCGCCAGAGCGACTTCTCGGCACCGGCTACCGGTACGCCGTGGCTCGGCATGCCGATCGCCGACGTGTCGACGCTGCAGGGCGCCCTGGTCATCGGCGCGTCGCTGCGCAAGGACCAGCCGCTGCTGTCGCTGCGCCTGCGTCACGCCGCCAAGAAGGGTGCGCGTGTCGCCGTGCTGGGTTCGAGCGCCGAAGATCTGCTGATGCCGCAGACCGCCCGCATCACGGTGGCGCCGTCGGCCTGGGCCGAGGCGCTGGCCGGTGTCGCCCGTGCGGTGGCGGCGGCCAAGGGGATCGCTGCGCCGGCCGGCACCGACGGCATCGACGGCGGTGAGCTGGCACAGGGCGCCGCGCAGGCGCTGCTCGAAGGCGAGCGCCTGGCAGTGTTCCTCGGCAACGAGGCCGTGCGTCATCCGGAATACGCCGCGCTGCACGCGCTGGCGCAGTGGATCGCCGACGCGACCGGCGCGAAGCTGGGCATCCTGACCGAAGCCGGCAATACCGTCGGCGCCCATCTGGTCGGTGCGCTGCCGCAGCAGGGCGGGGCCAATGCCCGCGCGATGCTGGAATCGCCGCGCAAGGCCTACGTGGTGCTGAACACTGAGCCGGAGTTCGACACCTTCGATCCGCAGCTGGCGCTGGCCGCGCTGAACCAGGCCAGCACCGTGGTGGTGCTGTCGCCGTTCCGCTCGGACGCCGCGCTGCAGTACGCCGACGTGATCCTGCCGATCGCGCCGTTCACGGAAACCGCCGGTACCTTCGTCAACGCCGAAGGCGTGCCGCAAAGCTTCAACGGCGTGGTCCGTTCGATGGGCGAGTCGCGTCCGGCCTGGAAGGTGCTGCGCGTGCTGGGCAACCTGCTGCAGGTGCCGGGCTTCGACTACGACACGGCCGAGGCGGTGCGCAACGACGCGCTGGCCAAGCCGATCGACGCACAGCTGGACAACCGTACCGGCGCTGCCATCCGCGTCAGCACCCGTCGCGCCGCCGGCGCCGCGGGTCCGATCGAGCGCGTCGCCGATGTGCCGATCTACCATTCCGACGCCATCGTGCGCCGCGCCGAATCGCTGCAGCTGACCGCGGCCGCTCGCCGGGCGATGCAGGTCGGGCTGTCGGCCGACGTGTTCGCCTCGCTGGGCGTGCAGGCCGGCGACCCGGTGCGCGTCAGCCAGGGGCAGGGCAGTGTGGTGCTGCCGGCCGTGCTGGAAGCCGGCCTGCCGGCGGGCACGGTGAGGGTGTCGGCGGCAACGCCGGCTGCGATCGGCCTCGGCGCGATGTTCGGTACCGTGCAGGTGGAAAAAGCGGTCGAGCTGGCCCCCGCGGCCTCTGCCGCAGTGGCATAAGCAAGGCGAGAAAATAAGATGATCGATTGGATTACCTCGCAAGGGCAGGAGATCTTCGGCGGTGCATGGACGCCGCTGTGGATCATCATTCGCGCCGTGGTGATCGTGGTGCCGCTGCTGCTGTGCGTGGCCTACCTGATCCTGTGGGAGCGCAAGCTGATCGGCTGGATGCACGTGCGTATCGGCCCGAACCGGGTCGGTCCGCTGGGCCTGCTGCAGCCGATCGCCGACGTGCTGAAGCTGCTGCTCAAGGAGGTCATGACGCCGACCCAGGTCAGCCGCGGCATGTACCTGATCGCGCCGCTGATGGTGCTGATGCCGGCGGTGGCGGTGTGGGCGGTCATTCCGTTCCAGGCCGAGGCCGTGCTGGCCGACGTCAATGCCGGCCTGCTGTACGTGATCGCGATCAGCTCGGTGGGCGTGTACGGCGTGATCCTGGCCGGTTGGGCCTCGAACTCCAAGTATGCATTCCTCGGCGCGATGCGCGCCGCGGCGCAGATGGTGTCGTACGAGATCTCGATGGGCTTCGCCCTGGTGACCGTGCTGATGGTGGCCGGCAGCCTGAACCTGTCGGACATCGTCAACGGGCAGAACACCGGCTACTTCGCCGACATGGGCATCAACATCCTGTCGTGGAACTGGCTGCCGCTGCTGCCGATGTTCGGCGTGTACTTCATCTCGGGCGTGGCGGAAACCAACCGCCATCCGTTCGACGTGGTGGAAGGCGAGTCGGAAATCGTCGCCGGCCACATGATCGAGTATTCGGGCATGGGCTTCGCGCTGTTCTTCCTGGCCGAGTACATCAACATGATCGTCATCTCGACGCTGACGGCACTGTTGTTCCTCGGCGGTTGGGCACCCCCGTTCTCCAGCGTGGTCACCAATGCGATCCCGGGCTTCTTCTGGCTGGTGATCAAGGTGTTCCTGCTGCTGTCGGTGTTCATCTGGATCCGCGCCTCGTTCCCGCGCTATCGCTATGACCAGATCATGCGCCTGGGCTGGAAGGTCTTCATTCCGCTGACCGTGGCCTGGCTGATCATCGTGGCGATCTGGATCAAGTCGCCCTGGAATATCTGGCATTAAGAATGCCCCGGCCCGAATCCGGCATCGTCGCTCCCGCGCAGGCGGGGTGACGGCGGCGGATTCGCCGGCCGAATCATTAGGAAGCAAACAGTCATGCTGCTCGCCATCAAGGACTTCTTCAACAGCCTGCTCCTGAAGGAACTCTTCAAGGGCATGGCTTTGACCGGCCGCTATCTCTTCGCCCGCAAGGTCACGGTCCAGTTCCCGGAAGAGAAGACGCCGCTGTCGCCGCGTTTCCGCGGCCTGCACGCGCTGCGCCGCTATCCGAACGGCGAGGAACGCTGCATCGCCTGCAAGCTGTGCGAAGCGGTTTGTCCGGCGCTGGCGATCTCGATCGAGTCCGATGTGCGCGCGGACGGCACCCGCCGGACCACCCGCTATGACATCGATCTGACCAAGTGCATCTTCTGCGGCTTCTGCGAGGAAGCCTGCCCGGTCGACGCCATCGTCGAAACGCACATCCTCGAGTACCACGGCGAGAAGCGCGGCGACCTGTACTTCACCAAGGAAATGCTGCTCGCCATTGGCGACCGGTACGAGCCGCAGATCGCGGCAGCCAAGGCCGCGGACGCCAAGTACCGCTGATCGGCGGCGCGCCGGGACCGGCGCGCGGCAACACACTGAATCGGCCCCGGAAGGGGCGAACTGAGAGACGCCCGACGACGGGCCGCCTGGGGCGGCTCGTGCCGTAGGGCTCGACGAGAACCATGGAATTCACGACCACCATCTTCTACGTCTTTGCGCTGGTGCTGATGCTCTCCGCACTGAAAGTCATCACCGCAAGGAACCCGGTGCATTCGGCGCTGTACCTCGTGCTGGCCTTCTTCACGGCTGCCGCGCTGTGGCTGCTGCTGCAGGCTGAATTCCTTGCCATCCTGCTGGTGCTCGTCTATGTCGGCGCCGTGATGGTGCTGTTCCTGTTCGTGGTGATGATGATCGATATCGATATCGAGCACCTGCGCCGCGACTTCTGGACCTATGTGCCGCTGGCGTCGATCATCGGCGCGCTGATCATCGCCGAGATGGCGATCGTGCTGGTGCGCAACTTCATCGGTACCACGCAGCCGCTGAACCCGGCGCCGCAGGATCCGGGCTACAGCAACACCGGTGCCCTGGGCCAGCTGATCTACACCGACTACATCTACGCCTTCGAAGTGGCCGGCATCATCCTGCTGGTCGCCATCATCGCCGCGGTCGCGCTGACGCTGCGCCGCCGCAAGGACAGCCGCTCCCAGGACGTGTCCGAGCAATTGCGCACCCGCCGCGAGGACCGCGTGCGACTGGTGTCGATGCCCGCGCAGACCGCCCAGTCGGCGCAAGCCAATCCGGCCCAGGCCGGCCAGGCCGGCGAGACCGGCAACAAGAACTAAAGATTCGGGGAACGACGTGCTCTCTCTCGCCCACTTCCTGGTCCTCGGTGCGATCCTGTTTGCGATCAGCATCGTCGGCATCTTCCTGAACCGCAAGAACGTGATCGTGCTGCTGATGGCGCTGGAGCTGATGCTGCTGTCGGTCAACATGAACTTCGTTGCCTTCTCCCACTACCTGGGCGATCTGGCCGGACAAGTCTTCGTTTTCTTCATCCTGACGGTGGCCGCCGCCGAGTCGGCAATCGGTCTGGCAATCCTGGTCGTGCTGTTCCGTAACCTGGACACGATCAATGTCGACGAACTGGACACGCTGAAGGGCTAAGCCCGGACGCCTCCGATCGTCGCCTTACACCGACCGCATACCGACCGCACACCACTCAAGCGTCCTATGGCAACCACGCTCAACCCCAACCTGCTGCTCGCGATTCCGCTGGCGCCGCTCGCCGGCGCCGCCATCGCGGGGCTGTTCGGCACCAAGTTCTTCGGATCGTTCTCCTCGGAGTCGCGCGCCGGCCGCACGATCGCTCACACCGCGACCATTCTCGGCGTGGCGATCGCCTGCCTGCTGTCGCTGCTCGTGCTGCGCGACGTGATGGTGGACGGGGCCAGCTTCAATGCCACGGTCTACGAGTGGATGGTGCTGCCGTTCAACGGCGCGCCGCTGAAGATGGAAGTCGGCTTCCTGGTCGACTCGCTGACGGCGATGATGATGGTGGTGGTGACCTTCGTCTCGCTGATGGTGCACATCTACACCGTCGGCTACATGCAGGGCGATCCCGGCTACAACCGCTTCTTCGCCTACATCTCGCTGTTCACCTTCTCGATGCTGATGCTGGTGATGAGCAACAACTTCCTGCAGCTGTTCTTCGGCTGGGAAGCGGTGGGTCTCGTCTCGTATCTGCTGATCGGTTTCTGGTACACCCGTCCGACCGCGATCTTCGCCAACCTGAAGGCGTTCCTGGTCAACCGCGTCGGCGATTTCGGCTTCATCCTCGGCATCGGCCTGCTGCTGGCCTACAGCGGCAGCCTGAACTACACCGACGTGTTTGGCGCGCGCGAGCAGCTCGCCACGGTGACCTTCCCGGGCACGGACTGGATGATGCTGACGGTGGCCTGTATCTGCCTGTTCATCGGCGCGATGGGCAAGTCGGCGCAGTTCCCGCTGCACGTGTGGCTGCCTGACTCGATGGAAGGCCCGACGCCGATTTCGGCGCTGATCCACGCGGCCACGATGGTGACCGCGGGCATCTTCATGGTCAGCCGGATGTCGCCGCTGTTCGAGCTGTCGGACGCCGCGCTGTCGTTCGTGCTGGTGATCGGCGCGATCACGGCGCTGTTCATGGGCTTCCTTGGCATCATCCAGAACGACATCAAGCGGGTGGTCGCGTACTCGACGCTGTCGCAGCTGGGCTACATGACGGTCGCACTGGGCGCCTCGGCCTATCAGGTCGCGGTGTTCCACCTGATGACGCACGCGTTCTTCAAGGCGCTGCTGTTCCTGGCGGCGGGCTCGGTGATCATCGGCATGCACCATGACCAGGACATCCGCAACATGGGCGGCCTGCGCAAGTACATGCCGATCACCTGGATCACCTCGCTGGTGGGCTCGCTGGCGCTGATCGGCACGCCGTTCTTCTCGGGCTTCTACTCGAAGGACTCGATCATCGAGGCGGTGGCCGAATCGACCATCGCCGGCTCGGGCTTTGCCTACTTCGCCGTGATGGCCGGTGTGTTCGTCACCGCGTTCTACTCGTTCCGGATGTACTTCCTGGTCTTCCACGGCAAGGAGCGTTTCGGCCAGGAGCATGGCCACGGCCACGCCCACGGCGAGCATGACGCGCACGGCGCCGAGCAGGCCGAGCACGAAGAGGACCACGGCGATGACCACCATCACGGCCTCGCTCCGGGCCAGAAGCCGCACGAGTCGCCGTGGGTGGTGACGCTGCCGCTGGTGCTGCTGGCCATCCCGTCGGTGGTGATCGGTGCGATCGCCATCGAGCCGATGCTGTTCGGCGACTTCTTCAAGAACGGCGTGGCGTTCCAGGACGTGATCTTCGTCGGCGAGAACCACCACGCGATGCGCGGCCTGGAAGAGATGTTCCACGGCTGGGTGGCGATGGGCCTGCACTCGGCACAGACCCCGGTGCTGTACCTGGCGCTGGCCGGCGTGCTGCTGTCGTGGTTCTTCTACATGAAGCGGCCGGACATTCCGGCTGCGATCCAGCGCCGCTTCAGCGGTCTGTACAAGCTGCTGGACAACAAGTACTACATGGACGCGATCAACGAGGCGGTGTTTGCCCGTGGCGCGCGTCTGCTGGGTACGGGCCTGTGGAAGGGCGGTGACCAGAGCGTGATCGACGGTCTGTTCGTCAACGGCTCGGCACGGGTGGTTGGCTGGGTGGCCGCGGTGAGCCGCTACCTGCAGTCGGGTTATATCTATCACTATGCATTCGCGATGATCCTGGGCATGCTGGTCCTGCTGTCGATCACGGTCTTCGGTTCGGTTGGCGCAGTGGGCACCAAGTAAGGAAAACAACGAAAATGGTTCTCTCTTTCGCTATCTGGCTGCCCATCTTCTTCGGCCTGCTAATCCTTGCCTTCGGCTCGGATCGCAGCCCGGGCTTCGTGCGCTGGACCGCGCTGTTCGGCTCGGTCCTGAGTTTCCTGGTCACGCTGCCGCTGATCTCGCGCTTCGACCGCGGCACCGCCGACATGCAGTTCGTCGAGCAGCACAGCTGGATCGAGCGCTTCAATGTCCAGTACTACCTGGGCGTGGACGGCATCTCGATGTGGTTCGTGGTGCTGACCGCCTTCATCACGGTGATCGTGGTGATCGCCGCCTGGGAAGTGATCACCGAACGGGTCGCCGCCTACATGGCCTCGTTCCTGATGCTGTCGGGCATCATGGTCGGTGTCTTCTCGGCGCTTGACGGCATGCTGTTCTACGTGTTCTTCGAAGCGACGCTGATCCCGATGTACATCATCATCGGCGTGTGGGGCGGCCCGAACCGCGTCTATGCGGCGTTCAAGTTCTTCCTGTACACGCTGCTGGGCTCGCTGCTGACGCTGGTTGCGCTGCTGTACCTGTACAACAAGACCGGCTCGTTCGAAATCCTCGACTGGCACCAGTTCCGCCTGTCGATGAAGGAGCAGATCCTGCTGTTCCTGGCGTTCTTCCTGGCCTTCGCCGTCAAGGTACCGATGTGGCCGGTGCACACCTGGCTGCCCGACGCGCACGTGGAAGCGCCGACCGGCGGTTCGGTGGTGCTGGCGGCGATCATGCTGAAGCTGGGTGCCTACGGTTTCCTGCGCTTCTCGCTGCCGATCGCGCCGGATGCAAGCCATGAACTGGCCTCGTTCATCATCGCCATCTCGCTGATCGCGGTGATCTACATCGGCCTGGTCGCGATGGTGCAGGCCGACATGAAGAAGCTGGTCGCGTACTCGTCGATCGCGCACATGGGCTTCGTCACGCTGGGTTTCTTCATCTTCAGCGACATCGGCGTGCAGGGCGGCATCGTGCAGATGATCTCGCACGGCTTCATCTCCGGCGCGATGTTCCTGTGCATCGGCGTGCTGTACGACCGCGTGCACTCGCGCCAGATCGCCGACTACGGCGGCGTGGTCAACACGATGCCGAAGTTCGCCGCCTTCTCGGTGTTCTTCGCCATGGCCAACGCCGGCCTGCCGGCCACCTCCGGCTTCATCGGCGAGTGGATGGTGATCCTGGGCGCGGTGCAGTACGACTTCTGGATCGGCCTGCTGGCCGCCACCTCGCTGATCCTCGGCGCAGCCTATTCGCTGTGGATGGTCAAGCGGGTGATCTTTGGTGACATCAAGCACCAGCACGTGCGCGAGCTGCTCGACCTGAACAAGCGCGAATTCGTGATGCTGGGCCTGCTGGCGGCGATGACCCTCTACATGGGCCTGTATCCGAAACCCTTCACCGATGTGATGCAGGCATCGGTGACCAACCTGCTGTCGCACGTGGCGCAGTCCAAGCTGTAAGCAGGGAGACACGAGAATCATGCAATCGTCCACGACTTGGGCGCCCGTCGCCCCGATCATCTTCCTGGCGTTGGCCATCGCCGCGGTCAACTGGATCGACCTGGCCCGCGCCAAGGGCAAGCCGAGCGTCGCCTATCCGCTGTCGCTGCTGATCACGCTGGTGCTGACCGTGTGGTTCGGCCTGAACGCCGCCAATGGCGAGACGCACTACGCCTTCGCCAACCTGGTGGTGGTCGATCCGATGGCGAACCTGCTGTCGTCGTTCTCCGCGGCCGCGCTGTTCGTGACGCTGGTCTATACCCGCCAGTACCTCGCCGACCGCGACATGTATGCGGGCGAGTTCTACATGCTGGCGCTGTTCACGCTGGGCGGCCAGATCGTGATGATCACCGGCAACAACTTCCTGACCCTGTACCTGGGCCTCGAACTGCTGTCCCTGGCCTCGTATGCGCTGGTGGCGCTGCGCCGCGACTCCCGCGTGACGTCGGAATCGGCGATGAAGTACTTCGTGCTGGGCGCGCTGTCGTCGGGCTTCCTGCTGTACGGCATGTCGATGCTGTACGGTGCGACCGGATCGCTGAACCTGGCGGAAGTCTTCCAGGCCGTGGCATCGGGCCGCATCAACACCTCGATGCTGGCCTTCGGCGTGGTGTTCCTGGTCGCCGGCGTGGCGTTCAAGCTCGGTGCAGCACCGTTCCACATGTGGATTCCGGACATCTACCAGGGCTCGCCGACCGCGGTGACGCTGCTGATCGCCGGCGCGCCGAAGCTGGCCGCCTTCGCGATGATGCTGCGCCTGCTGGTCGAAGGCCTGCTGCCGCTGGCGGTGGACTGGCAGATCATGCTGGCCGTGCTGGCAGTCGCGTCGCTGGCGATCGGCAACCTGACCGCCATCGTGCAGACGAACCTGAAGCGGATGCTGGCGTACTCGACCATCTCGCACATGGGCTTCCTGCTGCTGGGCATGCTGTCGGGCGTCGCGGGCACCAATACCGAAGGCGCCGCGGGCGCGTACAGCTCGGGCATGTTCTACGCGGTCACCTATGTGCTGACCACGCTGGGCACCTTCGGCATCATCCTGCTGCGCACCAGCAAGGGCTTCGAGGCCGAAACGCTGGAAGACCTGAAGGGCATGTCGCGCAAGAACCCGTGGTTCGCGCTGCTGATGCTGGTGATGATGTTCTCGCTGGCCGGCATTCCGCCGACCGTCGGCTTCTACGCCAAGCTGGCCGTGCTGGAAGCCGCCGTGGCCGCCGGCATGACGTGGCTGGCCGTCGTCGGGGTGCTGTTCTCGCTGATTGGCGCCTTCTACTACCTGCGCATCGTCAAGCTGATGTACTTCGATGCGCCGGCGGGCGACGAGCCGCTGCAGGCCACCACCGGGCTGCGCTCGCTGCTGAGCCTGAACGGCCTGGTCATCGTGGTGCTGGGCATCTTCCCGGCGGCCCTGATGAACGCCTGCTACCAGGCGATCCGCGCCACGCTCGCTTCGTAAGCGGGCAGCCCCACCCATGAGCTCGAGCGCAGGGGGCTGGTTCATCATCCTGCTGGCATTGGCCTGTGCCAACCTGCCGTTCGTGAACCAGCGCCTGTTCGCCGTCATCCCCTTGCGGTGGGGCCGCAAGCCAGTCTGGATTCGCCTGGCCGAGCTGCTGGTTTACTATGTGGTGGTCGGCGCGGCCGGCTTCGCCGTAGAGGCCAGCCTGGGAGGCCGTTTCTCCCAGGGCTGGCAGTTCTATGCGATCACCGCCTGCCTGATGCTGGTGTTCGCCTTTCCTGGCTACACCTGGCAATACCTCGTCAAACATCGCGCGAGCTGACGCCGGAATCCGACATGAGCTTCCCGCCGGCTCGCGTTTGCCGGAGCGTTCATGTCGAAAACCCCGAGCGCCGGTTCCGCCGGTGATCCCCAGGTCGTCTTCCACGAAACCGACGACCATCTCAAGGAAGTCCCGCTCTCCTCGAAGACGCTGCACGACGGCAAGTTCCTGACGCTGCAGCAGGACATCGTGCGCCTGCCCGATGGCAAGGAGACCTTCCGCGAGTACGTGCAGCATCCGGGCGCGGTGATGATGATCCCGCTGTTCGATGACGGCACCGTGCTGATCGAGCGCCAGTTCCGCTATGCGGTGCGCGACGTGATGATCGAATTTCCCGCCGGCAAGCTGGACCCGAACGAGGGCGGCCAGCGCTGCGGGGAGCGGGAGCTGCGCGAGGAAACCGGCTATCACGCCGCGCGCTGGGACTTCCTGACCCGTATCCATCCGGTCATTTCCTATTCCACCGAATTCATCGACCTGTACCTGGCGCGCGACCTGACGGCCGGCGAGCCGGAACTGGATGACGGCGAGTTCATCGAGACCGCGATCGTGCCGGCTGGACAGGTGATCGACTGGGTCCGGCAGGGCCGCATCACCGACGTCAAGACCATCATCGGCGCATTCTGGCTGGAGAAGGTATTGTCTGGGACATGGCAGCCGGGAGAACAGCCGGTACCCCTCTGAACCGCGCGACGGCCTTCGGGTTTTCCCTCGGCCGTCGTCCAGTGCGGCAAAAAATTAGAACGACCGTTCACAAAATTCCGATTCACAGCTAATATTGCTTTCGACGGGCTGGAAACATCATGAAGGTGCTCGATCTGCGCTGCGCGCAGGACCATCGCTTCGAGGGCTGGTTCGCGTCGGAGGACGACGCCCAATCGCAGATTTCACGCGGCCTCGTGCAGTGCCCTGTGTGTGCCGACCAGGCGGTCACGCGGCTGCCGAGTGCGCCGCGGCTGAATCTGTCCGGCGCGACTGCGCCAGCGGCGCCGGTAGCCGGCAAGCCGGCCGAGGCGGATCCGCAACGGCAGGCGCAGGCGGCGCTGCAGGCGCTCTACCTGAAGGCGGTACGTCAGGTGCTGGCGCAGACCGAGGACGTGGGCGACCGTTTCGCCGAAGAGGCGAGACGGATGCACTACGACGAGGCGCCTGAGCGTGGCATCCGCGGCAAGGCGTCGCCGGAGGAAGTGCGGGCGCTGGCCGAGGAGGGCATCGAGACGTTTCCGCTCGTGGTGCCGGATGCATTGAAGCAGACGGCCCACTGAATTGCGTCCTGTGCCCGCCCTCCGGCCGGCGCTCGGCGCTGCGTGGCAACACAGCCAGAACAAACTGCCGGGCAAGCCGGCACCAATGGAGACGGGCATGGACCTCAACTACACGGCGGCCGACAACGCCTTCCGCGAGGAAGTGCGCAGCTGGCTCGAAGCCAATCTGCCGGCGGACATCCGCGAGAAGATCCTGAATCATCGCCGGCCGAACCGCGACGATCTGGTGCGCTGGCACAAGATCCTCGCGGGCAAGGGCTGGTCCGCACCGCACTGGCCGGTCGAATACGGCGGCACCGGCTGGGATGCCACCCAGCGCCATATCTGGGATGAAGAAAACGCCCGCATCGGCGCGCCGGGCGTGCTGCCCTTCGGCGTGGCGATGGTCGCGCCGGTAATCATGAAGTACGGCAACGAGGCGCAGAAGCAGTACTACCTGCCGCGCATTCTCGATTGCACGGACTGGTGGTGCCAGGGCTATTCCGAGCCCGGTTCGGGTTCCGACCTGGCGTCGGTGAAGACCCGCGCCGAACTGACCCCGGACGGCAAGCACTACATCGTCAATGGACAGAAGACCTGGACCACGCTCGGCCAGCACGCCGACATGATCTTCTGCCTGGTCCGCACCGATCCCGAAGCGAAGAAGCAGGAGGGCATCTCCTTCCTGCTGATCGACATGAAGACGCCGGGCATCACCGTGCGCCCGATCATCATGCTCGACGAGGACCACGAGGTGAACGAGGTCTTCTTCGACAACGTCAAGGTGCCGGTGGAGAACCGCGTCGGCGACGAGAACAAGGGCTGGACCTACGCCAAGTACCTGCTGGGCCATGAGCGCACCGGCATCGCCCGCGTGGGCGCGTCCAAGCGCGAGCTGGCGTTCCTGAAGCGGCTGGCGCGCCAGCAGCAGAAGAACGGCAAGCCGCTGCTCGAAGACCCGGTCTTCGCCAACAAGGTCGCCGCGCTGGAAATCGAGCTGATGGCGCTGGAAATCACCGTGCTGCGGGTGGTGTCGAGCGAGAGCGCCGGCAAGGGCCCTGGTCCGGAGGCGTCGCTGCTCAAGATCAAGGGCACCGAGATCCAGCAACTGCTGACCGAGCTGATGGTCGAGGCGGTGGGCCCCTATGCCCAGCCGTTCGATCGCGACTATCTGGAGTGCGAGACCGAGCATGCGGTGACCGGCTACGACGACGCCGCGCCGCTGTCGGCGTACTACTTCAACTACCGCAAGACCTCCATCTACGGCGGGTCCAACGAAATCCAGAAGAACATCATCAGCCAGATGATCCTCGGGCTGTGAGGAGACGGGAACCATGAACTTCAATCTGAGCGATGAGCAGAAGCAGCTGGCCGATGCGGTGCGGCGCTTCGTCGAGAAGAGCTACGACTTCGAGTCGCGCAAGAAGGCATACCGCAGCGAAGCCGGCTACAGCGAATCCGCCTGGGGCTCGCTGGTCGAGATCGGCCTGACGGCGCTGCCGGTGCCCGAGGAGCAGGGCGGTTTCAATGGCACCGCCGTCGACATGATGGTGGTGATGCAGGAGCTGGGCCGCGGCCTGGTGGTGGAGCCGTATCTGGCCAGCGTGGTCGGCGCCTATGCGCTGCGCGTGGCAGGCGGCCAGGGCGAGCTGCTGGAGCAGGTCGCTGGCGGCGAGGCTCGCGTGGTGACGGCGTTCAACGAGCGCGAGTCGCGCCATGCGCTGAACGAGGTGCGCGTGCGCGCCAGCGGCGGCAAGCTGAACGGCACCAAGGTGGTGGCGGTCCATGCCGGCCAGGCCGACAAGCTGGTGGTGTCGGCGCGCAGCAGCGGCGGCGATGCCGACGAGGCGGGCATCTCGCTGTACCTGGTCGATGCGAAGGGTCCGGGCGTCACCGTGCGCGACTACCGCACCATCGACAACCTGCGCGCCGCGGATATCGAATTCAAGGATGCGCAAGGCGTGCTGCTGGGTAGCGAAGGGCAGGGCTGGGCGCTGCTGGAGCAGGTAGCCGACTTCGCGGCCGTGCTGCTGTGCGCGGAAGCGGTGGGCGTGATGGACGCGCTGACCTCGGCGACCATCGAATACGCCAAGACGCGCCAGCAGTTCGGCGTGCCGATCGCGCGCTTCCAGGCGCTGCAGCACCGGATGGTGGAGATGTTCATCCACGTCGAGCAGTCGCGCTCGATCACGCTGCTGGCCGCTGGCCGCTTCGACGAGGCCAGCGCCGAGGAGCGCCGTCGCTTCGTCTCGGCCGCCAAGGCCCGGGTGGGGCTCGCCGCGCGCAGCGTGGGCCAGGAAGCGGTGCAGATCCATGGCGGCATGGGCGTTACCGACGAACTGCCGGCCGCGCACATGTTCAAGCGCCTGACCATGATCAATACCACCTTCGGCGACGTGGACCATCACCTGGGCCGCTTCGCCAGCCAGCCGGGCTTCCAGCAGGCAGCCTGATGGCAGTGCCGCAAGGCATGAAGAACCGCGCACCGGGCTGAGGGTCCGGGCGCGGTTTTTTTTTGTCGGGGTTGCGCAGGGCGGAGTGCCCTCTCCCCCGGCCCCTCTCCCGCCGGGCGGGAGAGGGGAGCACACCGGCGCGGTTTCAGATGCTGCCGGTTGTCTCCCCTCGCCCGCTTGCGGGAGAGGGGCCGGGGGAGAGGGAATCGGGCGCATCCACACCACCAATTACGGAGACACCACACCATGTCCGACACGCTCTACTTCGAAGACTTCACCGTCGGCAGCCGCCGCGAGCTTGGCTCGAAGCAGATCACCGAAGAGGAGATCATCGCCTTCGCCCGCCAGTACGATCCGCAGCCCTTCCATATCGACAAGGAAGCCGCGAAGCAGAGTATCTACGGTGGGCTGATCTCCAGCGGCTGGATGACGTGCTCGGTGATGATGCGGATGCTGGTGGACAATATGACTTCGCGGGCCGCGAGCATGGGGTCGCCCGGCGTGGACGAGATCCGCTGGCTCAAGCCGGTCTATGCAGGCGATACGCTGACCGTGACGCTGGTGGTGCTCGACGCGCGGCCGTCGAACTCGAAGCCCGACCGCGGCGTGGTGCACACGCAGTGGGAAGCGGTGAACCAGCGTGGCGAGCTGGTTTGCACCGTCAAGGGCATGGGCATGTACGGCCGGCGGCCCGCCTGAACGCAGCAGCCAACCATCAATCGCAAGACAACAGGGAGACAGGATGCGCACCATCGCTTCGCTGGAAGAGCTCGAAAGCCTGCAGGGCCAGGAGGTCGCCGTCAGCGACTGGATCGAGATCACGCAGCAGCAGGTCAATCAGTTTGCCGATGCCACCGGCGATCATCAATGGATCCACGTCGATCCCGAGCGCGCGCGCCGGGAGTCGCCGTTTGGCGCGCCGGTCGCGCACGGGTTCCTGACGCTGTCGCTGCTGCCTGCGCTGATGCAGAGCGCGATCGCCATGTCCGGGGTCAAGATCGGGGTCAACTATGGATTGAACCGCGTGCGTTTCACCGCGCCGGTGCCGGTCGGCAGCCGGCTGCGCGGCCGCATCAAGCTGTTGAAGGTGGAACGCATCGCGCCGCCGCCCAATGCGCCGGAGCTGGTCGGGGCGCAATCGACCTGGGAGGTGACCATCGAGCGGGAAGGCAGCGATCGCCCGGTCTGCGTCGCCGAATCGATCAGCCGCCGCTACAGCTGAGCATCGGCGCAACGGCCATCATGCTCCATCGCGCGGCGCAATGCCGCGCGCCGCACGCCTGATCGGCGTGCAACACGCATCCCGCTGAAACGCGGGATGCACCGGCGCGGCGCAATGCCCGCCAGGTGCGGTTCCTGTGCACCATCCTGTGGCACTCACATCGGTTCTTCGCGCACTTCAACGGTGCCATCCGCATGGCAATGACCTTGCAACGGCGGCATGGTCATTCCGCGGCGATGGCATGCTAGTTGCAGAAGTGGTTCCCGGGGGTGCGTAGGCCCTATTCCAACGACAAATCTGGGAGCTGCAATGAAACGACGCGATGTCTTCAAGCTGTCCGCAGTGGCCGCGGCGGCCATGATCGGGGTGAGCCCGCTGGCGATGGCGCAATCGAAGGAGCCCATCAAGGTGGGCGTGCTGCATTCGCTGTCGGGCACGATGGCGATTTCGGAGACGTCGCTGAAGGACGTCGCGTTGATGACCATCGACGAGATCAACCGCAACGGCGGCGTGCTGGGCCGCAAGCTGGTGCCGGTGGTGGTCGATCCCGCATCGAACTGGCCGCTGTTCGCCGAGAAGGCGCGCCAGCTGGTGGCCAACGACAAGGTCGCGGTGACCTTCGGCTGCTGGACCTCGGTGTCGCGCAAGTCGGTGCTGCCAGTCTACGAGGAACTGAACGCGCTGCTGTTCTATCCGGTGCAGTACGAAGGCGAGGAAATGTCGAAGAACGTCTTCTACACCGGCGCTGCGCCGAACCAGCAAGCGATCCCGGCGGTCGAGTACCTGATGAGCAAGGAAGGCGGCGGCGCGAAGCGCTTCTTCCTGC
The DNA here is from genome assembly GCF_019795295.1 of Cupriavidus sp. AU9028. GTDB lineage: Bacteria > Pseudomonadota > Gammaproteobacteria > Burkholderiales > Burkholderiaceae > Cupriavidus. The sequence continues at coordinate 459,594 of NZ_JAIMCG010000001.1, forward strand.
TGGGTACCGACTACGTCTATCCGCGTACCACCAACAAGATCCTGCGCGCCTTCCTGAAGAGCAAGGGCGTCGCCGACAAGGATATCGAGGAGGTCTACACCCCGTTCGGTCATAGCGACTACCAGACCATCGTCGCCAACATCAAGAAGTTCTCGCAGGGCGGCAAGACCGCCGTGATCTCGACGATCAATGGCGATTCCAACGTGCCCTTCTACAAGGAGCTGGGCAACGCCGGGCTGAAGGCCAAGGATGTGCCGGTGGTGGCCTTCTCCGTTGGCGAGGAAGAGCTGCGCGGCATCGACACCAGGCCGCTGGTCGGCCATCTGGCGGCGTGGAACTACTTCATGTCGGTCAAGAATGCGGAAAACGAAGGCTTCAGGAAGCAATGGGCGGCATGGGTGAAGTCGAACAACCTGCCCGGCGGCGACAAGCGCGTGACCAACGACCCGATGGAGGCGACCTATGTCGGCATCCATATGTGGGCGCAGGCGGTGAAGAAGGCCGGCACGACCGATCCCGACAAGGTGCGTGCCGCGATGTACGGCCAGACCTTCAAGTCGCCGAGCGGCTTCACGCTGACGATGGGCGACAACCACCATCTGTACAAGCCGGTGATGATCGGCGAAGTGCGTGGCGACGGTCAGTTCTCGGTGGTGTGGAAGACGCCGAAGCCGGTGCGCGCACAGCCGTGGAGCCCGTTCATCGCAGGCAATGAAGGGAAGCCGGACAAGGCGATGTAAGGCGGCTGTCTGATTGGCTCTGCTCCGGTCTGTCGTGATGATGGCGTTAGCGGCCTGACAGACCAACCCCTCTCCCCGGCCCTCTCCCCTTGAAGGGGAGAGGGGGAACACCGCCGGCTTATCGAGACAAGTCGGTTCGCTCCCCTCTCCCGCTTGCGGGAGGGGGGCCGGGGGAGAGGGCCGCACTGCGTGACCCAGCAGCACACTCCACCACAACGAAACCATCCAGCACTCCATGTCCCGACCCAAGCCGCCCTGCGCGCCCTGGCTGCGCATGACGCTCGCCATGCTGCTTTGCCTGGCGGCGCCAGCGCTATGGGCCGCCACCGAGCTGACCCAGGCCACGCTGAAACCCCTGGCCGAAGACGATTTCGATGCCAGGCGCGGCGCCATTGCCGCGCTGGCGCAGGCCAACCCCGAGCAAGCGGCGCCGATCCTGCAGGCCTTGCAGGACGACACGCTGCAATACGCGCCCTCGCATGGCATGGTGCGCGTCGAGGGCGAAACCGCGCTCGATGCGATCACTGGCAAGCCCGTCACCGTCGATCCCGCCGAGCTGGAATCGCTGACGCTGAACAACAGCCTGCGCGCGCAGGTGGACAGTGTCGCCAGCGCACTGCGCCTGAATTCGCCAGACCGCGACGTGCGTGCGCGGGCCATCGACACGTTGCTGGAGCAGCCGGAAGACGCGCCGCGCGAAGCGGTGGCCGCCGCCCGCAAGGGCGAGGCCGACAGCGTCCTGCGCGACAAGCTCGACATCCTGTGGGCCAATACCGTGCTGGCCGATGGCAACCGGGAGGAGCGCGTGGAGGCGGTGCGGATTCTCGCGCGCGACAGCAATCCGGCCACCCGGCAGAAGCTGATGCCGCTGATCGAGCGCGATGGCGGGGGCGCGTTCCGCGAAGCCGATCCCGAGCTGCGCGCGGCAGCCACCATGGCGCTCGATCAACTCGAATCGCAGCAGCGGCGCGCGGAGATCCTCGGCAATCTGTTCGCGGGCCTGAGCCTTGGCAGTGTGCTGCTGCTGGCCGCGCTCGGCCTTGCCATTACTTACGGCCTGATCGGCGTCATCAATATGGCGCACGGCGAATTCCTGATGATCGGCGCCTATGCGACCTGGCTGGTGCAGGCGGCGTTCCGCGACTATCTGCCGGCCGCGTTCGACTGGTACCTGCTGGCGGCGCTGCCCGCGGCGTTCCTGGCTTCGGCCATCGTCGGCTTCGTGCTCGAACGGCTGGTGCTGCGGCATCTGTATGGCCGCCCGCTGGAGACGCTGCTGGCGACCTTCGGTATCAGCCTGCTGCTGATGCAGTCGGTACGGATGCTGTTCGGCGCGCAGAACGTGGAGGTGGCCAACCCCGGCTGGATGAGCGGCGGCATGCAGTGGCTGCCCGGCCTGGTGATTCCGTACAACCGCATTGTCATCGTCGCCTTCGCGCTGGTCGTGGTGGCGATTGCGTGGGCGGTGCTCAACCGCACGCGGCTTGGGCTGTTCGTCCGCGCCACCACGCAGAACCGCACCATGGCCGCATGCGTGGGCGTTCGCACCTGGCAGGTCGACAGCTACGCGTTCGCCTTCGGCGCCGGCATTGCCGGCCTGGGCGGCTGCGCCCTGTCGCAGATCGGCAATGTCGGTCCCGATCTTGGTCAGGCCTACATCATCGACTCGTTCATGGTGGTGGTGCTGGGCGGCGTCGGGCAGCTGGCCGGCACCATTGTCGGCGCATTCGGCCTGGGCATTCTCAACAAGTTCATCGAGCCGTTCTATGGCGCGGTGCTGGCCAAGATCCTCGTCCTGGTGCTGATCGTGCTGTTCATCCAGAAGCGGCCGCAGGGACTGTTCGCGCTCAAGGGGCGCAGCGCGGAGGCATGATGCAAGATCCGAAATTCGTCTCCACCGGCACGCCGGGCGGCTTTGCGCTGGCCGTGCCCGAGCGCCAGCCGCTGTTTTCCCGGCGCGGCTGGCTGATCCTCGCGGCGCTGGCGCTGGCCGCCGTGGTGCTGGTACCGGTCTGCGCGCTGGCGCTGCCGCCGGAACACCCCCTGCATCTGTCGGCCTATGCGCTGACGCTGATCGGCAAGATCATCTGCTTCGCGCTGGCGGCCATCGCGCTGGATCTGGTGTGGGGCTACTGCGGCATCCTGAGCCTCGGTCATGGTCTGTTCTTCGCGCTGGGGGGCTATGCGATGGGCATGTACCTGATGCGCTCGATCGGCCGCGAGGGCGTCTACAAGAGCGACCTGCCCGACTTCATGGTGTTCCTCGACTGGAAGGAGCTGCCGTGGTTCTGGCACGGCTCCGAGCATCTGTGGGTAGCGCTGCTGCTGGTGGTGCTGGTGCCCGGCGTGCTGGCGTGGCTGTTCGGCTACTTCGCCTTCCGTTCGCGTATCAAGGGCGTCTATCTGTCGATCATCACGCAGGCGCTGACGTATGCCGCGATGCTGCTGTTCTTTCGCAACGAGACCGGCTTCGGCGGCAACAACGGCTTTACCGACTTCAAGCGCATCGCCGGCTTCGCGATCGCGGCGCCGGAAACGCGTACCGTGCTGTTCGTGCTGACCGCGCTCGCGCTGCTCGGTGCTCTGGTGGCCTGCCGCTATATCGTGACCTCGAAGCTGGGCCGTGTCGTCACCGCGGTGCGCGACGCGGAGACGCGCGTGATGTTCTCCGGCTACAACCCGCTTGGCTACAAGCTCTTCGTCTGGACGTTCTCCGCGGTGCTGTGCGGTATCGCCGGCGCGCTCTATGTGCCGCAGGTGGGCATCATCAATCCCGGCGAGATGTCGCCGGGCAATTCGATCGAGATGGCGGTGTGGGTCGCAGTGGGCGGCCGCGGCACGCTGGTCGGTCCCGTGATCGGCGCCTTCCTCGTCAACGGTGCAAAGACCATGTTCACCGCCTACTTTGCCGAGTACTGGCTGTTCCTGCTGGGGGCGATGTTCGTGCTGGTCACGCTGTACCTGCCCAATGGCGTGGTGGGCCTGGCGGCGAGCCTGCGCGAGAAGCGGCGTGCGCGGCTTGCCATGAGGGCGGCCGAAGGGGAGGCCGGGTCGGCGCTGCCGACAAGCGCCACCGCCAATGGAGGCAAGGCATGAGCACGGCGACGCAATCGCGGCAGGGCAAGCTCGGCATGGACGCCGAGAGCGGCGAAACCACCGGTCTGGGGCGGGTGCTGCGTCCCGGCACCATCGACGTCTCGCACGGGCCGATCCTGTACCTGGAGGATGTCACCGTCCAGTTCGACGGCTTTCGCGCGCTGAACCGGCTCAGCCTGTCGATCGATCATGGCGAGCTGCGCTGCGTGATCGGCCCGAATGGCGCGGGCAAGACCACGATGATGGACGTGATCACCGGCAAGACCGGTCCGCGCAATGCGAACGTCAGCGGGCGGGTGTTTCTCGGCCAGACCATCGACCTGATGCGGATGAACGAGCCCGCCATCGCCCAGGCCGGTATCGGCCGCAAGTTCCAGAAGCCCACCGTGTTCGAACAGCACGCGGTCTGGGAGAACCTGGAACTGGCGATGAAGGCCGACAAGCACTGGTGGCCGGTGCTGCCCGCCCGCCTCGATGCTGCCGGCCGCGCGCGCATCGAAGAGACGCTGGCATTGACCGGGCTGGAAGGCGAGGCCTACCGGCCGGCCGGGCTGCTCTCGCACGGGCAGAAGCAGCGGCTGGAGATCGGCATGCTGCTGATGCAGCAGCCGCAACTGCTGCTGCTGGACGAGCCCGTGGCCGGCATGACCGATGAGGAAACCATGCAGCTGGCAAGCCTGCTCAATGGCCTGCGCGGCAGCTGCTCGATGATGGTGGTCGAGCACGACATGGAGTTCGTCGCGGCGCTGGCCGGCGAGAGCGGCAAGGTCACCGTGCTGGCCGAGGGCAGCGTGCTCGCCGAGGGTACGCTGGAAGCGGTCAAGCGCGACGAGCGCGTCATCGAATCCTATCTGGGGCGCTGAACGCGCATTGGCAAGAGCACAAGGACAACCATGCTGCAGGTCAGCGCATTGAATCAGTTCTATGGCGGCAGCCATATTCTTCGCAATGTCAGCTTCGATGTGCCCGAAGGACGTCTGACCACCTTGCTCGGGCGCAACGGCGTGGGCAAGACCACCTTGCTCAAATGCCTGATGGGCGTGGTGGCGGCACGCAGCGGAACCATCCGCTGGGATGGCAAGCCGCTGGAGCGCAAGGCGCCCTATGAACGTGTCGCCGCGGGCCTGGCCTATGTGCCGCAGGGGCGGGAGATCTTCCCGCGCCTGACCGTCGAGGAAAACCTGCTGATCGGCGCGGCCAGCCGCCGCAAGCCCGCCGGCGTGCCCGACCGCATTTACCAACTGTTCCCGGTGCTGCGCACGATGCGCCAGCGCCGCGGCGGCGACCTCTCCGGCGGCCAGCAGCAACAGCTGGCGATCGGCCGGGCGCTGATGAGCGAGCCGAAGCTGCTGATCCTGGACGAGCCCACCGAGGGCATCCAGCCATCCATCATCCAGGATATCGGCCGGGCACTGCGCATGCTGGTCGACGAGTTCGGCATGACCGTGCTGCTGGTCGAGCAGTACTACGATTTCGCGCGCGAGCTGGCAGACCACTATGTCGTGATGAGCCGCGGCGAAGTCGTGGCGCATGGCGAGGGCGCGCGCATGGAGCAGGACGGCGTGCGCGAGCTGATCGCGGTATGAGCGCAGGTGCAGCAGGCTGTCCCGCAGGCTGGCACGCCAGCCTGCAATTGCGCTTTGCCGAGCGCGCCGGGCGTACCGTCCTTGCCGGGCGGCGCCATCTCGGCCCGCTGGTCGTGCAGAAGCCGCTGTACCCGGAGGGCGGCATCTGCCACGCCGTGGTCATCCACCCGCCGGCGGGGATTGCCGGGGGCGATACCCTGCAGATCGATGTCGAGGTTGGCGCCGGGGCGCATGCGGTGCTGGCCACGCCCGGTGCGACCAAATGGTACAAGTCGCTGGGCAGGGCCGCGCGGCAGAGCGTACGGCTGTCGGTCGAAGCAGGCGGCCGCCTGGACTGGTTGCCGCAGGAGAATATCGTCTTCGACGACGCCCGCGCGCAGCTCGATACCACCGTCGAGCTGGCGCCGGGCGCGAGTGCCATCGGCTGGGATGCCGTGGTGCTGGGACGGCAGGCGTCCGGCGAGCGCTGGGCGCGCGGCGAGCTGGATATCGTCACCCGCATCGGCTCGGCACAGCGCACTGTCTGGCTGGAGCAGGGACGCTTCGATGCGGCATCGCCGCTGCGGCAATCCCGTGCGGGGCTGGATGGCATGCCGGTGTTTGGCTCCCTGTGGGCCGCAGGGCCGGGCGCCACGCGCGATCTGGCCGAGACGGTCGCGGCGAGCCTGCCTTATACCGGCGCGCTGCGTGCCGGCATCAGCTGTCTGGAGGACCGCGAGCACCCGGTCTTGCTGCTGCGCGTGCTCGGCGCCCATATCGAGCCGGTACGCCGGCTGCTGATCGGCGCGTGGTGCGCATTGCGCGAACCCATACATGGTGTTGCCTCAAGGCCGCTGCGCCTGTGGGCGACCTGATCGAGACGACTATCGTGGAACCACGAGGACCACGAGGACCACGAGAACCACGAGGACGACGAGGAAGGCGATGGAACTGACACCACGCGAGAAGGACAAGCTGCTGATCTTTACCGCCGCGCTGCTGGCCGAGCGCCGCCGCGCGCGCGGCCTGAAGCTGAACTATCCGGAGGCGGTGGCGCTGATCACTGCCGCCATCATGGAAGGGGCGCGCGACGGGCGCACCGTGGCGGAGCTGATGCACGAGGGTACGACCGTGCTGGCACGCGACGACGTGATGGATGGCGTAGCCGAAATGATCCCGGAGATCCAGGTCGAAGCCACCTTCCCCGACGGCACCAAGCTGGTCACCGTGCACCACCCGATCGTCTGAACGCGCGCATCGCAAGCAGTGCGCATTCGGCAGTCCCGCACCATTACCCGAACAAGAACGAGGTCATCGATGAATCGTATCCAAGCCGCTGTCAATGCCGCCCGCCGCACCCTCGTGCGGGCCGCTCCCCTGGCCGCCATCTGCGTCTTTTCCGCCTCCGCGCTGGCGCACCCGGGGCACGAAGCAGCCGACGTGGGCGCGAGCCTGTGGGCCGGCCTGCTGCACCCGCTGACCGGCGCGGACCACCTGCTGGCGATGGTGGCGGTCGGCGTCTGGAGTGCCCTTGCGATGCGCGACGGCGGTGTGCTGCGCTTGCCGGCCGCCTTCGTCACGCTGATGCTCGTCGGTGCGGGGCTGGGCATGGCGGGCATGACGCTGCCCCTGGTCGAGCCGATGATCGCCGCCTCGCTGCTCGTGCTCGGCCTGCTGATCGCGCTGCGCGCCCAGCTGCCGGCGGGAGCGGGACTGCTGCTGGTCGGCGGCTTCGCGCTGTTCCACGGTCATGCGCACGGCGCCGAGCTGCCGTCGGAGGCGGCGGCAATGCGCGCCGTGCTCGCCTACGTCGGCGGCTTCGCGGCGTCCACCGCCGCGCTGCATCTGGCCGGCATCGGCGCGGGTTCGCTGCTGCGCCGCCACGCGCCGTGGATCGCGCGCGCCGCGGGTGCCGGCGTGGCCGCCTACGGGGTCGGACTGATGCTCGCCTGAGCGGCAGCGCTGGATTGGACAGGGAGATTGCGATGATTCCAGGCGAGCTGATGCCGGCCGACGGCGAGATCGAGTTGAATGTGGGCCGTGCCACCCTCACGCTGAGCGTGGCCAATACCGGCGACCGGCCGATCCAGGTGGGCTCGCATTTCCATTTCCACGAAACCAACGCCGCGCTCGACTTCGACCGCGAGGCGGCGCGCGGCTATCGCCTGAACATCGCCGCCGGCACCGCCGTGCGGTTCGAGCCGGGGCAGTCGCGCACCGTCGAGCTGGTGGCGCTCGATGGCGACCGTATCGTCTACGGGTTCAACGGCAAGATCATGGGAGCGTTGTGATGGCGTTGCGTATTCCGCGGCAGGCCTATGCCGAGATGTTCGGCCCCACCACCGGCGACCGTGTGCGGCTGGCAGATACCGGGCTCATCATCGAAGTGGAGAAGGACTTCACCATCTACGGCGAGGAAGTGAAGTTCGGCGGCGGCAAGGTGATCCGCGACGGCATGGGACAGAGCCAGCGCATGGCGAAGGACTGCGCCGACACGGTGATCACCAACGCGCTGATCGTCGACCACTGGGGCATCGTCAAGGCCGATATCGGGCTGAAGAACGGCCGCATCGCCGGCATCGGCAAGGCGGGCAATCCGGACATCCAGCCCGGCGTGACCATCGTCATCGGCCCGGGCACCGAAGTCATCGCCGGTGAAGGGATGATCGTCACCGCTGGCGGCATCGACAGCCATATCCACTTCATCTGCCCGCAGCAGATCGAGGAGGCGCTGATGAGCGGCGTCACCACCATGATCGGCGGCGGCACCGGTCCGGCCACCGGCACCTATGCCACCACGGTGACGCCCGGCCCCTGGTACATGGAGCGCATGCTGCAGGCGGCCGACGCCTATCCGATGAACATCGGCTTCCTCGGCAAGGGCAATGCCAGCCAGCCGCAGCCGCTGCGCGAGCAGATCGAGGCGGGCGCCATCGGACTGAAGCTGCATGAAGACTGGGGCACCACGCCCGCGGCCATCGACTGCTGCCTGACCGTGGCCGACGAGACCGACACCCAGGTCGCGATCCACACCGATACGCTGAACGAGGGCGGGTTCGTCGAGGCGACCATCGCCGCCTTCAAGGGCCGCACCATCCATACCTATCACACCGAGGGCGCCGGTGGCGGGCACGCGCCCGACATCATCAAGGTGTGCGGCGAGTCCAACGTGCTGCCTTCGTCGACCAATCCGACGCGGCCCTACACCATCAACACCATCGACGAGCATCTGGACATGCTGATGGTGTGCCACCATCTGGACCCGGCGATTGCCGAGGACATCGCCTTTGCCGAGAGCCGCATTCGCCGCGAGACCATCGCCGCCGAGGACATCCTGCACGACCTGGGCGCGTTCTCGATGATCTCCAGCGACTCGCAGGCGATGGGGCGGGTGGGGGAAGTGGTGCTGCGCACGTGGCAGACCGCGCACAAGATGGCGCAGCAGCGCGGCAAGCTGCCCGGCGACCCGCATGACGCGCGCGGCGGGCACGACAACTTCCGCGTGCGGCGCTACGTCGCCAAGTACACCATCAACCCGGCGCTGACCCATGGCATCGCGCACGAGGTCGGCTCCATCGAAGTGGGCAAGTGGGCCGACCTGGTGCTGTGGAAGCCGGCGTTCTTCGGTGTCAAGCCGAGCCTGATCCTGAAGGGCGGCATGATCGCCGCGGCGGCGATGGGCGATCCCAACGCTTCCATTCCGACGCCGCAGCCGGTGCACTACCGCCCGATGTTCGCCTCGGCCGGCGGCGCGCTGCATCGCTCGTCGCTGACGTTCGTCTCGCAGGCCGCGTTCGCCGCCGGGGTAGGGGAGCGCTACGGTCTCGCCAAGACGCTGGCCGAAGTGCGCGGCACGCGAACCGTCAGCAAACGCGACATGGTGCACAATGACTGGCAGCCCACCGTCACCGTCGATCCGGAGACGTACCAGGTAGTCGCCGACGGCCAGTTGCTGACCTGCGAGCCTGCCACCGTGCTGCCGATGGCGCAGCGCTATTTCCTGTTCTGAGCGGGCGGTTCTGTTGCCGCTCGCCATCGCCCACCATGCTGAAGATCGACAAACATCTGCCTGCGCCGCACGGCATCGCCGCCGTGCTGGTGCGCCGTGCGCCCAAACTCGAACTGCCCTTCGGCGAACGCAGCAAGAGCCGCCTGCGCGCGCGGCTGAGCGATGGCGAAGAGGCCGCGCTGCTGCTGCCGCGCGGCACGGTGCTGCGCGGCGGCGACCTGCTCGTTGCCGACAATGGCAGCTTGATCGAAGTCGTCGCGGCCCCCGAGACGGTGCTGGAGGTACGCGCCGATGACGGCCATGCGCTGATGCGCGCCGCCTACCATCTCGGCAACCGGCATACGCCGGTGGAGGTCGGGCGCGACTATCTGCGGCTCGAATACGATCCGGTGCTTGCCGACATGCTGGCGCGGCTGGGCGTGCGTGCCGAACAGGCACAGCTGCCGTTCGAGCCGGAAGCGGGCGCCTACGGCGGCGGGCACCGGCATGGCCACGATGCGACCTTCGCGGAAGACTATGCGCTGGCGCAGAAGGTGTTCGACGAGCATCACGGACATGCGCATGGGCACTCGCACTCCCATTCTCATCCGCACGATCATGGGCACAGGCACCATGCGGGTTGCGGGCACGATCACGAACATTGAGGCGGCCATGGCTTCGGTCAGTACCCGAACGTATGCAAGGGAGTTGCGCGGGCAGCTGACCGATGCGGAGCAACGTCTGTGGTACTACTTGAGGGCACATCGGTTGTTCAGCGAGAAGTTCAAGCGGCAGGTTCCGGTCGGGCCGTATATCGCTGACTTCGCGTGTATGCGTTTGCGTCTGATTGTCGAGGCGGATGGCGCACAGCATGCGGACGGGGCGGATGCCGAACGTGATGCGTGGTTCAGACGCCAGGGCTATACGGTGCTTCGCTTCTGGAACAATGAAGTCCTTGGTCAGACGGGCGCGGTCCTTGAACGGATTCGGATGGAAGTGGACACGCTCGCTGCCCTCTCCCCCAACCCCTCTCCCGCAGGCGGGAGAGGGGAGCGTCGCAGCGCCAGTCGTGTCGCTGCCATAAACGGCGTCGGCGGCGCGGCCGGTTCGCTCCCCACGCCCGCTCAGGGTAGGAGAGACGGCGGTTTGCTCCCCTCGCCCGCTTGCGGGAGAGGGGCCGGGGGAGAGGGCAGCGGCGCGCGCAGACCGACGTCATCTCCACCGGACGACACCAGTCCAACCCGAGCATGACCAACCCCCAGCAACTCCTCTCGCTGCTGCACCTGGCCTCGCCCGCGCTTCCCATCGGCGGGTTCAGCTATTCGCAAGGGCTGGAATCGGCAATTGACAGTGGCATCGTCGTCGATGCCGACACCGCCCGCGACTGGATTCGCGAGAACCTGCTGCACGTGCAGGCCCACGCCGAGCTTCCGCTCTGGCTGCTCTTGCATCGCGCCTGGCGCAAGCGCGACGTCGAAGCGTTGCGCCGCTGGAATCACTGGTTCCTCACCAGCCGGGAGAGCGCGGAACTGCGGCTGGAGACCGAGCAGATGGGCTGGTCGCTGGCGAAGCTGATCGGGCAGATGCAGTGGGGCGACGACGCGCTGCAGGAAGCGCTGTCGGCGTTGTCCGCGCTGTCTCCGGTCTGCCTGCCGACGGCGTTTGCCGCGGCCTGCGTGGCGCTGGACGTGGAAGAGAAGGACGGCCTTGCCGCCTACTGCTTCACGTGGGCGGAGAATCAGGTCGCCGCAGCCATCAAGGCGGTGCCGCTGGGGCAAGTGGCCGGCCAGCGGATCCTGGGCGACATGCATCGCTGCGTGCTGGAAGCCGTGGAGGAGGCGACGCGGCGTGCCGATGCCGATCCGCCCGAGCTATCGACCTTCTCGCCCATGCTGGGACTGCTGTCGGCGCGTCACGAGACGCAGTACTCGCGGCTGTTCCGCTCCTGAACCGAATCAAACGAACCGAGACACACCATCATCATGACCCGCACCAAGAAGCTTCCCCCGCTGCGCGTCGGTGTCGGCGGCCCGGTGGGCTCCGGCAAGACCACGCTGCTGGAAATGCTGTGCAAGGCGATGCGCGAGCGTTACGACCTCGTCGCCATCACCAACGACATCTACACCAAGGAAGACCAGCGCCTGCTGACGATCTCGGGAGCACTGCCTGCCGAGCGCATCATGGGCGTGGAAACCGGTGGCTGTCCGCACACCGCGATCCGCGAGGACGCCTCGATCAACCTGGAGGCAGTCGACCGGATGCTGGCCCGCTTTCCCCATGCGGATATCGTCTTCATCGAATCCGGCGGCGACAATCTGGCCGCCACCTTCAGCCCGGAACTGTCGGATCTGACCATCTACGTGATCGATGTCGCCGGCGGCGAGAAGATTCCGCGCAAGGGTGGGCCGGGCATTACCAAGTCGGATCTGCTGGTGATCAACAAGACCGACCTCGCGCCCTATGTCGGCGCGAACCTGGAGGTGATGGAAAGCGACGCGCGCAAGATGCGCGGCGAGCGGCCGTTCGTGATGGGAAGCGTGAAGTCGGGCGAGGGACTGGACGCGGTGATCCGCTTCATCGAGCGGCAGGGGCTGTTCTCGGCGGAATGACCGGCCACGCGCCGGGCGGCTGCAGGAAGGCCGAGGGCGGCGTGCCCAGCGCCTTGCGGAACATGCTGGAGAACGCGCTGGGGCTGTCGTAGCCCAATTCCAGCGCCACCTCCGTCACCGGTGCGCCGGCCGACAGCCGCGACAGCGCGGACATCAGGATGGCCTGTTGCCGCCATGCCGCGAACGACATGCCGGTCTGTTGCCGGAACCATCGCGCGAAGGTGCGGGGACTCTTGTTCAGCCGCCGCGCACAGTCTTCCGGCGAGACGCCAACGTCCGGCTGGGCCAGCAGCGAGACACACAGCGCCGCCAGCTGCGCATCCGGCGGGATCGGCGCGAACAGCGGCAAGGTGGGAGCGCGGCCCAGCTCGTGCAGGATCAGCGTCATCAGGGCACCGTCGCGGCTGTCGGGCGCATAGTCGGCCGGCACGTCCGCCGAAGCAAGCAGCAGTTGATGCAGCAGCTGGCTGACCAGCAGCACTTCGCAAGCCGCGGACTTGCGCGGCACTGCCTCGGGCAGCACGAACACGCTGCGCGTGCTGACGCCGTTCATGCGCACGCCATGCGGCTTGCCGGCGGGAATCCACACACCGGTGTAGGGCGGCACCACCCACGCGCCTTCCTCGGTGGTGACCTCCATCAATCCCGTGGTGCCGTACAGGAACTGTGCGCGCCGATGGCTATGCGTCTCCAGCAGCGTGCCATACGGATAGTCGGTGCGGATCGGCAGGGCCACGCTGCGGCTGGCATCGACGGTCTCCAACAGAACGTTCAGCATGGCGGTGCCAGTGGGCGGGTTCAGTGTGCGCGCGGCTTCCTGGTGTCCGGCAGGAACGCCGTCGCCAGCCCAAGCAGCGGCAGGAACGACGTCAGGTGGAAGACCCAGACGATGCCGCGGGCGTCGGCCAGCTGCCCCAGGCCCGCCGCGCCGATCCCGCCGATACCGAACATCAGGCCGAACATCATGCCCGACACCATGCCGACCCGGCCCGGCACCGCTTCCTGCGCGTAGACCACCAGCGCGGCGAAGGCGGAGGACATTACCAGCCCGATCGGAATCGCCAGCGCCGCGGTCCAGAAGAGATTGGCATACGGCAGCGCGAGCGCGAACGGCGCCACGCCCAGGAACGAAATCCAGATCACCGCCTTGCGGCCGATACGGTCGCCCACCGGTCCGCCGGCAAAGGTGCCCGCGGCAACGGCTGCCAGGAAGATGAAGAGGTAGAGCTGGCTGTCCTGCACGCTCAGGTGGAAGCGCTGGATCAGGTAGAAGGTGAAGTAGTTGGTGATCGCCGCGATGTAGACGAACTTGGCGAACATCAGCACGCAGATCACCGCGACCGCCTGGATCATGCCGGCGCGGGTCAGCCCTTCGCCCGCCTTGCGGGCCACGCCCTTCATCTGCGCGTGGCCATGCTGCAGGGTCCAGTTGGTGATCCGGAACAGCACGAAGATGGCGGCGATGGCGGCGACGATGAACCAGGCGATGGCCGGCTGGCCATGCGGGATCACGATCAGCGCGGTCAGCAGCGGGCCGATTGCCGAGCCGGTGTTACCGCCCACCTGGAAGGTCGATTGCGCGGTGCCGAACCTGCCGCCGGACGCCATGCGGGCCACGCGCGACGCTTCCGGGTGAAAGGTCGCGGAGCCGACCCCGACCACGGCGGATGCCAGCAGCAGCATCGGATAACTGCCGGCTGTGGCAAGCAGCGCGATCCCCACCAGCGTGATGGCCATGCCGCAGGGCAGCAGGTAGGGCTTCGGATGCTTGTCGGTGTAGAGCCCGACCCACGGCTGCAGCAGCGACGCGGTGGCTTGATAGGTCAGGGCGATCATGCCGATCTGCGCGAAGCTGAGCGCGAACTGCGTCTTCAGCATCGGGAAGACCGCGGGCAGCATCGCCTGGATCAGGTCGTTGAGCAGATGGGCGAAGGCGGCCGCGCCGACGATGCGCAGGACGAAGCCCTGGGTCTTCTGTGTGCCGGGGGTGTCGCTGGAGGGCGCCGTTGCGGGCTCCAGGGTGGAAGCGTCGGTAGTCATGGGGCGGTGCGAAGCTGACTCGGAAATTGCCGGTCGAAGCATCGTCACCGGCAGGGCAAGTCGTAGAGGTTACGAGGATACCGGACTGCGGACTCTCGCTGATTCGCCAATGATCGTCGAATTTCTGCCACGACGCACGTGCGGCGCTATCCTCTCGGAGAGGCGAGCAAAAGGAAAAAGCCCTCGGCTTGCGCCAGAGGGCTTTTTCTGCGGTTTCCCGCGAATCTGGTGGGTGGTACAGGGATTGAACCTGTGACCCCTGCCGTGTGAAGGCAGTGCTCTACCGCTGAGCTAACCACCCCTGTCGTTGCAGCGATTTGCTGTGCAACAGAGAAGCCGAGATTATGTCAGCGAGGCTGTATCTTGTAAAGCCCTTTGCGCGACTTTTTTCAGGAAGCGGCGGAGGCCTTCGCTTCCATGCCGGTGCCCAGTTGCCCGATCACGTCCATCAGCTGCTCGCGCAGCCAGCGGTTGGCGCCGTCGTTTTCGCCGCCGGCATGCCAGTACAGATGCAATTCGAGCGACGGCACCTTGAACGGCAGCGTCAGCAGCCGGTTGCCGTAGGCCTCGTTGGCGATGCGGGCATAGCGCAGCGGCAGGGTGGCCAGCAGGTCCGTGCAGCTCACCACGCGGCAGGCGGCGGCGTAGTGCTGGCAGCGCAGCCGCACCCGCCGGGTCAGGCCCATGCGATGCAGCGCCTGGTCTTCCAGGCCGGCCCCGCGCCGGCGGGACGAGACGTGCACGTGCTCGGCGGCCAGATACCGGTCCAGCGTCAGCTCCCGGCTGACCAGCGGATGATCGCGCCGGGCGAGCACCACCATCGGGTCGGAGAGGAAGGGCGCATGATGGATGGCGGGCGACACTGGCAGCAGGATGTCGATGGCGGTGTCCAGCGTGCCGGCCAGCAGTTCGGACTCCATCTCGCGGCGGTCGAAACGCACCGCGGCGAGGTCGACCTGCGGGGCGACCGAGGCGATGCGCGACATCAGTGGCGGCAGCAGGGTCGATTCCAGCGCGTCGCGCATGCCGATGGTGAAGCGCCGCACGGTGGCGGTGGGATCGAAATGCGGGGTGTCCTGCAGCGTGCGGGCAAACGATTGCAGCGCGTTGCGCACCTCGCCGGCCAGTGACCGCGCCAGCGGCGTGGGCGCCATGCCCTGGCCGCGCCGCTCGAACAGCGGGTCGTCGAACAGGTTACGCAGCCGGCCGAGGGCGTGGCTGACGGCCGGCTGCGTCAGGTTCAGCTGGCGCGCCGCGGCGGTGATGCTGCCTTCGGTGTAGATGGCATCAAACACCACGAACAGGTTCAGGTCGATGCGGGAAAGTTGCATGGCGCATGCGATGGTGACGGGTGTTCCTTCTGTCCGGCTTCCCGGAGAGGGGCGGGGAGGAGGGAAGGCGCGGTAGAGGCAAGGCCAGCCGCCCGGTGCCCTCTCCCCCGGCCCTCTCCCCCTGGCGGGAGAGGGGAGCAACGCCGACGCGTGCGAGTCTTCAAGCGTCTTTGTCTTCCCACCCTCGGTGCTGCTTCATTCTGTCACGGAATGCAGAAGATTGATATCGGCGAATCCAGAAAATTCATTTTTCATATTCAGCCCGATGGGCTACAGTGGTTGCATTCAGTGGATCGCCATATTCCGACAGGTTGCAAGGAGACACCATGGACTTCGAGTACTCGCCCAAGGTCAAGGAGATGCGTGAGCGCCTGCTCGCCTTTTTCGACCAGCATATCTACCCCAATGAAAAGCGCTTCCATCAGGAGCTGCAGGCCAACCGGGAGGCCGGCAATGTCTGGGTGCCGGTCAAGCTGATCGAGGAGCTCAAGCCGCTGGCGCGCGAGGCGGGTCTGTGGAACCTGTTTCTTCCCCGTTCGAAGCGTGCGCCGGAGGGGCTGTCGAACCTGGAATACGCGCCGCTTTGCGAGATCATGGGGCGCGTGCCCTGGTCGCCCGAGGTGTTCAATTGCTCGGCCCCGGACACCGGCAATATGGAGACGCTGGAGCGCTATGCGTCGGAAGCGCTGAAGGACCAGTGGCTGGAGCCGCTGCTGCGCGGCGAGATCCGCTCGGCGTTCCTGATGACCGAGCCCGGCGTTGCGTCGTCGGATGCAACCAATATTGCGTGCCGCATCGAGCGCGATGGCGACCACTATGTGATCAACGGCACCAAGTGGTGGTCGTCGGGCGCCGGCGATCCGCGCTGCAAGATCTATATCGTGATGGGCAAGACCAATCCGGATGCCGGCCGTCACGAGCAGCAATCGATGATCCTGGTGCCGGCCGACACGCCGGGGATTACCGTCAAGCGCCATCTGACCGTGTTCGGCTATGACGACGCCCCGCACGGCCATATGGAGATCGAGCTGAAGGACGTGCGCGTGCCGGCCGAGAACATGCTGCTGGGCGAGGGCCGCGGTTTCGAGATCGCGCAGGGCCGCCTCGGGCCGGGCCGCATCCACCATTGCATGCGCAGCATCGGCGTGGCCGAGCGCGCGCTGGAACTGATGTGCAAGCGCAGCCTGTCGCGGGTGGCGTTCGGCAAGCCAGTCGCCCGTCAGGGCGTGACGCAGGAGCGCATCGCGGAAGCGCGCTGCGAGATCGAGATGGCGCGGCTGCTGACGCTGAAGGCCGCGTACATGATGGACACCGTCGGCAACAAGGTGGCCAAGGCGGAAATCGCGATGATCAAGGTGGTCGCCCCGAACGTGGCGCTGAAGGTCATCGATTGGGCCATGCAGGTACACGGCGCCGCCGGTGTCTCCAGCGACTTCCCGCTGGCCAACTGGTGGGCGCATCAGCGCACGCTGCGCTTTGCCGACGGTCCGGACGAGGTGCACCGCAATGCGATCGCCAAGCTGGAGCTGGCCAAGCATATGCAGGTCAGCGCGGACGAGATCAGCATGCCGGTGACCCGCGGTTCCTGATCGCCGGGGGGGCAGCGCCACCGCAGGCGCCTCGTTCCCGGCAATTGCCGCGGCAAGAACGCGCAGACCTCGTCTGCGCGTTTTTTTCTTCTGTGCTTAAATTCCCCGGTTTTCCCGTCCCGTCGTGCCGCGCAAGGCGCGCGGCGCCCTCAGCAAACCAGGAGCGAATCGATGATTGACGTGTATAGCTGGCCGACGCCCAACGGCCACAAGGTCCATATCATGCTGGAGGAGTGCGGCCTGGAGTACCGGGTCCATCCGATCAACATTGGCGCCGGCGACCAGTTCGGCGAGGACTTCCTGAAGATCAGCCCGAACAACAAGATTCCCGCCATCGTCGACAGCGACGGGCCGGACGGCGAGCCGATCTCGCTGTTCGAGTCGGGCGCCATCCTGGTGTATCTGGCGGGCAAGACCGGCCTGTTCCTGCCCGAGGATGTGCGCGGCAAGTACGAGGCGCTGCAGTGGCTGATGTTCCAGATGGGCGGCGTCGGGCCGATGCTGGGCCAGGCGCACCACTTCCGCATCTACGCGCCGGAGAAGATCGACTACGCCATCAACCGCTATACCAACGAAGCGCGCCGCCTGTACGGCGTGATCGACAAGCGGCTGTCGCAGCAGCGCTGGCTGGCGGGCGACCAGTACACCATCGCCGATATCGCCACCTTCCCGTGGCTGCGCAGCTGGCAGAACCAGGGCGTGGAGCTGGACGACTACCCGGCGCTCAAGCGCTGGTTCGACAATATCGCGACGCGGCCGGCGGTGCAGCGGGCCGTCGAGGTCCTGGCGGACCGCCGCAAGCCGCTGCAGGGCGACAAGGAACGCGAGGTGCTGTTCGGCGCCACCCAGTACGCGCGGCGTTGACTGCAACCGGAATGCAAAAGAGCCGGCGGGGGCGATCCCCCGCCGGCTCTTTTTTAATGCCAGGCAGCGCCCTTAGTCGAGCTTGATGCCGGCCTTCTGCACCACGGTCGCCCAGCGGGCCTGCTCGGTCTTGAAGAACTTGTTGGTCTCGGCCGGGGTCATGGTCACCACTTCCGCGCCCTGACCGGCCAGCTGCGCGCGCACTTCCGGCGAGCGGATGATGCGGATCAGCTCGGTGCTCAGCTTCTGCACGGCAGCATCGGGCATCTTCGACGGTGCCATCACGCCTTGCCAGGTGCCCGACTCGAAGTTGGCGACGCCCTGCTCGGCAATGGTCGGCAGCTGGCCCACCAGCGGCATGCGGGTGGCCTTGGACACCGCGATGGCCTTCAGCTTGCCCGACTGCACGTGCGGCAGCGTGGCCAGCATGCCGTTCATCAGCACCTGCGCGGTACCGCCGACCGTGTCGGCGATCGCCTGCGCGCCGCCCTTGTACGGCACGTATTGCCATTGCGCGCCGGTGGCCTGCTGGACCGCCACGCCGGCCAGATGCGGCGCGCTGCCGATGGCCGTCACGGCGAAGTTCACCTGCTCGCGCTTGGACATCTCGACCAGTTCCTTCAGCGTGGTGGCCTTGACCGAGGGATGGACCACCAGCATGTGCGGCGAATAGGCCAGCATGGCGACGCCCTTCAGGTCCTTGGCCGGATCGAAGGTCAGCTTGGTGTACACCGACGGGCTGATCGCCAGCGCGCCGACGTCGCACAGCAGCAGGGTGTGGTTGTCGTTGGCGGACTGGGCGACGAAGCCCGCGCCGACGTTGCCGTTTGCGCCCGGGCGGTTGTCCACCACCACGGGCTGGCCGAGCGCTTCGCCCAGCGGCTTGCTGATCAGGCGCGCGATGATGTCCGACGAGCCGCCGGCGGGGTAGGGCACCACCAGCCTGATGGGCCGGGTGGGCCAGGCATCCGCGGCAAAGGCCGGTGCGGTCACGGCTGCGCCGACGGCGGCCAGGGCGGTGGCGGAAAGCAGTTGAACGAATTGGCGGCGGCTTGCCATGACATCTCCTCAGTGTTATCAGTCGTCATACAACGTAGGGCGGATCATATGGCGGCGCTGGCATGGCGTCCAGATGGAAACGGCGGTTTTCGGAGCAAATTAGGGAAACTCCGGGGGAGGACCGGTGGGGCTGCGCCGCCCCTTGTCATATGTCGTACGATCTCTTCGCTTGTCGGGATGCGCGCGGATCACGTGTTACCCATGTCTCCGAACACCCGTTATCCATGTGTCCGGTCTGAACACCGCGCGCGGGAGAGGGGAGAACACCGGCAGGAGGGGGCTGTGGCAGCGGATGTTCTCCCTCTCCCCTTCAAGGGGAGAGGGTTGGTCTTCACGGCGCAGGGTTGGCCATCGCCTCGCGCTTCCTTCCCGGCCTCTATCCCGCTGGCGGCCGAGCCAGGCGCAGCCCGTTCAGGAAATCCGCTGGCGCGCCTGCTGCGCGTACTTCCAGCCCATTTCGGCCATCGGACGCGCGCGCTTGCCGGCATCGACCGCCTGGGCCGACGACGCGGTGCCGTCTACCACGCGCTTGGCGATGCCCTGCAGGATGCCGGCGATGCGGAACATGCTGAACGCGAGATAGAAATTCCAGTCGCCGGTGATGGCGCGCCCGGTGCGCTGCTCGTACATGCGCCGGTAGGTCGCCTCGTCGGGGATCCCGAGCTCGGCGAAGTCCACCCCCGCGATGCCTCGGAACTGGCCCGGCGCGATATGCCAGCTCATGCAGTGGTAGCTGAAGTCGGCCATCGGGTGGCCCAGCGTGGACAGTTCCCAGTCCAGCACGGCCAGCACGCGCGGCTCGGTGGGGTGGAACATCAGGTTGTCCAGCCGGTAGTCGCCATGGACGATGCTGGTCAGGTCCTGGTCTTCCTCGGGGATATGGTTGGGCAGCCAGTCCATCAGCGCGTTCATCGCCTCGATCGGCTCGGTTTCCGACAGCTTGTACTGCCGCGTCCACCGCTCGATCTGGCGCGCGAAATAGTTGCCCGGCTTGCCATAGTCGGCCAGTCCGATGGCCTGGTAGTCGACCGTGTGCAGCGCGGCGATGACTCGGTTCATCTCGTCGTAGATGGCCGCGCGCTCGCTCGGCGACATGCCGGGCAGCGACTGGTCCCACAGGACGCGGCCGTTAACGAACTCCATGATGTAGAACGCGCGCCCGATCACCGCCTCGTCCTCGCACAGCGCGTACATGCGCGCGACCGGGACGTCGGTATTGGCCAGCGCCGCCATCACACGGTACTCGCGCTCGATGGCGTGCGCCGAGGGCAGCAGCTTCGACTTCGGGCCGGGCTTGGCGCGCATCACATAGGTTTGCCCGGGGGTGATCAGCTTGAAGGTCGGGTTGGACTGTCCGCCCTTGAATTGCTCGACGGTCAGCGGACCGGCAAAGCCTTCGACGTGTTCGTCCATCCAGGCGGTGAGCGCGTCGATGTCGAAGCGCTGCTGGTCGGCGACGGGGCGCGTGCCCTCGAAGTGCGATACGTTGCTGCTCATCTGTTGTCTCCGTTGTTGTCGGTGCGGGCCGGTACGTCGCCGGCCGCGCTGGTCGCCGCTCGCGGTTGCGCTGCTATTTGAACACGGGTTTGCGCTTCTCGAGGAAGGCGCGGATGCCTTCTCCACCGTCGTGATGATGCAGGGCGGCGACGAAGTTCTCGCGCTCCTGGTCCAGATGCTCGGCCAGCGACGCGGTGCCGGCATGGTTGATCAGCGCCTTGATCCGCCCCATCGCATGGGTCGATTGTCCGGCCAGCGATTGCGCCAGCTGCAGCGCTTCGGTCAGCGCTGCGCCGGGTGCGGTGACGCGGTTGATCAGGCCGAACGGCGCGAGACGGCTCGCCTCGACCGTGCGGCCTTCGATCAGCAGTTCCGAGGCGAGCTGGCGCGGCAGCGCGCGGGCGAGCTCGTAGGAGCCGCCGCCGTCCGGCGTCAGCCCGACCTTGACGTAGGCCATCACGAATTTGGCGTTGCTTGCCGCGACGACGAAGTCGCAAGCCAGCACCACGGAAAACCCGGCGCCGGCGGCCGCACCCTCGACCGCGGCGATGATCGGCTTGGGAAAGGCGTGCAGCAGCGCGATCCAGCGATGCAGCAGGTTGATGCTGTCGGCCTGCACCTGCGGCGGCTGGTCGCGGTTGCCCAGCAGCCGGTTCAGGTTGCCGCCGGCGCAGAACATGCCGTCCGCCCCGGTCAGCACGACCGCGCGGATGCCGTCGTCCTCGGCGGCCGCGCTCAGGGCCTGTTCGCAGGCGGCGTAGATATCGGGATGCAGCGCGTTGCGCGCTTCCGGGTTGGAAATGGTGAGCACCAGCGTCGCATCGACGCGCTCGGACAGCAACTGCGCTGGCATGATGGCCTCCGGGCCCGACGGCCCCGATGATCGATGAAATGACGCCGCCCCGTGAAGGGGGCGGCGGGCAGGATCAGGCTTCTTCGGTCAGCAGCGACAGACCGAGGCTGGCGCGGCGCCACAGCCAGGGGCTGGGACGGTAGCGCATGTCGCCGGTCAGGCGTTCCATGTTGCGCAGCACTTCCAGCAGCAGCTGCGGCCCGATGGCGTCGCCCAGGGCCAGCGGACCCTTCGGATAACCCAGGCCGAGGTTGACCGCCAGGTCGATGTCGGTCGGCGTCGCAATGCGCTGCTGGGCGATGTCCGAAGCGATATTGACGATGCAGCCGACGATGCGCTGGGCGATGAAGCCGGCGGAATCGCGGATCACGGTGACGGGCACGCCGTCGCTGGCAAACAGCGCGTGGGCGGCGTCGCGGATATCGGCGCGGGTGGCCGGCGTGGTCATCAGCGTGCGGCGCCTGGTCGCCTCGAACGGCAGCAGCGTGTCGATGGCGACCACGCGCGACGGATCCAGCCCCAGCTGCACCGCGGTGGCGGTGGCATCCAGGCCCAGCGGCGTGACGACGATCAGCGCGTCGGCCGACGGCGTATTGCCCGCTTCGGGCGTCACGCCCATCGCGGTCAGCAGCTTGAGCACCATGCCGTGGCCGCGCTCGTTGTCACGGCTGACCCAGACGCTGGCCGGGCGTGCCTGCGGCACCGGCTTGGCCGCCGGCAGCTGCTTCTGGCCATCGGCATAGCGGTAGAAGCCAGCGCCGGTCTTGCGGCCGAGCAGGCCGCCGACCGCGCGCACCGCCGTGATCGGCGACGGGCGGTAGCGCGGCTCCTGGTAGAACTGGTTGTAGATCGACTCCATCACCGGATGCGACACGTCCAGGCCGGTCAGGTCCATCAGTTCGAACGGTCCCATGCGGAAACCCGCCTGCTCGCGCATGATGGCATCGATGTCGGCGAATTCGGCCACGCCTTCCTGCGCCGCCTTCAGGCCTTCGATATTCATGCCACGGCCGGCATGGTTGACGATGAAGCCGGGCATGTCCTTGCAGCGCACCGGTGTGTGTCCCATGCGGCGGGACAGTTCCATCAAGGCATCGCCGATGGCCGGATCGCCGGACAGGCCGTCGATGACCTCGACCACCTTCATCAGCGGCACCGGGTTGAAGAAGTGGTAGCCGACCACGCGGCCCGGGTGCTTGGCCCCCACGGCGATCGCGGTGATCGACAGCGACGAGGTGTTGGAGGCGATCACCGCATCCGGGCGCACGATGGCCTCGAGCCTGGCCACCAGGTCGCGCTTGACTTCCAGGCGCTCGACAATGGCTTCCAGCACCATGTCGCAGTCGGCCAGGTCTTCCAGTGCCGAGCAGGGCAGGACGCGCTCGAGCGCGGCCTTGCCGTCTTCTGCGCTCATCTTGCCTTTCTCGGCAAGCTTGGCGAAGGTATCCTGCAGGTACTTTCGGGCGGCCGCGACGGCGTCCGGATTGACGTCGAACAGGCGAACCGTCAGGCCGGCCTGGGCGGCGATCTGTGCGATGCCGCGGCCCATGGCGCCGGTGCCCACGATGCCGAGAG
This sequence comes from Cupriavidus sp. AU9028, assembly GCF_019795295.1. Taxonomy (GTDB): domain Bacteria; phylum Pseudomonadota; class Gammaproteobacteria; order Burkholderiales; family Burkholderiaceae; genus Cupriavidus. The sequence goes on from NZ_JAIMCG010000001.1 coordinate 482,400, forward strand.
TTTGGATGGTCAGAGTGCTCATAGTGCGTCCACAAAGTTGTGGTTAAATTAGCACGCTCGTGCGGTTTTTGCACTCGTTCCGTGCCGGCTGCCGGTCAGGCCGTGTTCGGTGATCGGCCATCCGGTGGATCGCCAGCGGAAGGGGCGTGGCGCGATGATGCGGCATTCCAATCATGCAGTTGGCGTCAGCGCCCTGCCGCCGGCGCCGCTACCAAGGAGACAATATGCTGAAGCTCTGCGGCTTTGCAGCCAGCAACTACTACAACAAGGCCAAGCTGGCGTTGCTCGAGAAGAATATCCCTTTCGAGGAGGAACTGGCGTGGCTCGGCGAGACCGATACCACGGCCAGCCCGCTGGGCAAGGTGCCGTATCTGCGCACCGACGAGGGCAGCCTCAGCGAGTCGCAGGTCATCGTCGAGTATCTGGAAGCCCGCTATCCGCAGACGCCGCTGGTGCCGGCGGACCCGTTCGCCGCGGCCAAGGTGCGCGAAGTGGTGACGTATCTGGAACTCTACCTGGAACTGACCGCGCGCGAGCTGTACGCCGAAGCCTTCTTCGGCGGCAAGGTCAGCGATGCGGTGAAGGAGCGCCAGCACAAGCTGCTGTCGCGCTATATCCCGGCATTCGCGCAGGTGGCGACGTTCTCGCCTTTCATCGCCGGCGACACCTTCACGATGGCCGACTGCGCGGCGGTCGTGCATCTGCCGTTGGTGTCGTCGTGCACCAAGATCATCTACGGCAACGACATGCTGGCCGAGCTGCCGGTCAAGGATTACCTGAAGCGCATGGGCGAGCGGCCGCACGTGCAGAAGGTCAATGCGGACCGCAAGGCGAATGTGGAATTGATGATGAGCCGGCGGAAGTAGTCGGGGTTGGGGCGGCTGTGGTCTGCTGCCCTCTCCCCCGGCCCCTCTCCCGCAAGCGGGCGAGGGGAGAACACCGAGGGCACTTCAGACGGGAGAGGGGAGAACACCGAGGGCACCTCAGACGGGGGGAGGTTTGCTCCCCTCTCCCGCGAGCGGGAGAGGGGCGGGGGAGAGGGCCCTGCGGCGCCAGCCAGTGCCTACAGCCGCCGCAACCGCTCCAGCGCCAGAGCCAGCGTCTCGTCCCGCTTGGCGAAGCAGAACCGCACCAGCCCCGATTCCCGCCCGCCGGTGTAGAACGCGGACACCGGAATCGCCGCCACGCCGATCTCGCTGGTCAGCCACATGGCGAAGTCCGCTTCCTTCATGTCCGAGATCGCCGTGTAGTCGACGCACTGGAAATAGGTGCCGTCCGCCGGCAGCAGCTGGAAGCGGGTGTCCGACAGTCCCGCGCGGAACGCGTCCCGCTTGGCCTGGTAGAAGCCGGCCAGTTGCACATAGGGCTGCGGATCGGCCATGTAGTCGGCCAGCCCGTGCTGCATCGGCGTGTTGACGGTGAACACGTTGAACTGATGCACCTTGCGGAACTCGGCCATCAGCGCCGCGGGCGCCGCCACATAGCCGACCTTCCAGCCCGTGACGTGATAGGTCTTGCCGAAGCTGGACACCACGAAGCTGCGCCGCGCCAGTTCGGGATGGCGCGACACCGACTGGTGCAGCTGGCCGTCGTAGACCATGTGCTCGTACACCTCGTCGGACAGCAGCAGGATGTCGGTGCCGGCCAGCAGCTCGGCCAGCTGGCGCATGTCGTCCTCGCGCCAGATCGTGCCGGTGGGGTTGTGCGGCGTGTTGATCAGCAGCAGGCGGGTGCGCGGCGTGATGGCCGCGGCGAGACGGTCGAACGGGATGCGGAAGTCCGGCGCTTCGAGCGCGACCGGCACGGCCTTGCCGCCAGCCAGTTCGATCGCGGGCAGGTAGCTGTCGTAGCAGGGCTCCAGCACGATCACCTCGTCGCCCGGATGCACGGCGCACAGGATCGCGGTCAGCAGCGCCTGGGTGGCGCCGGCGGTGACGGTGATCTCGCTGTCGGCGTCGTAGTCGCGGCCGTACAGCGCGGCGATCTTGGCAGCGATCGCCTGGCGCAGCTTCGGCACGCCTGCCATCGGCGGATACTGGTTCCAGCCCTCGCGCATCGCGTGCGAGACCGCCTCGACGATGCGCGGGTCGCAGTCGAAGTCCGGAAAGCCCTGGCCCAGGTTGACCGCGTTCTTCTCGGCGGCCAGCGCCGACATCACGGTGAAGATGGTCGTGCCCACATTGGGCAGGCGCGAGGGCAGGGTGCCGGGATGGGCCGGCGGGGCCGGCAGCGAAGCATCGGGATTCATGATCGGGTAGGCGTGGGATCGATTGAGTTTGCCGTTGCCGGCACGAGGGATCAGGCGGCCTCGGCCTGCAGCCCGCGTGCGGCGAGCCAGGGCGCGAAGCGCTGGGGCGTCAGCACTTCGACGCCGCTGCTGCGGCGCAGCCGGCTGGCCAGCTTCAGTACGGCCTTGTCCTTGGACACCAGGCAGGCGGCGCCAGCGAAATGCGCGAGCTCGATGAACTTCTGGTCGTCGGTGTCCCGGCAGCGCGGCAGCCGGATCGTCTCGGCGTCCTCGGACGGCGGGGGCTCGACCGCCGTCACCAGGGCGTCGACGATGGACAGCGCACCGGCGATATCCACGTTGAACCGCTCGAACTGCGGATAGGCCAGCACCCGGCGCAGCTCTTCGCGGCAGTCGGCGCGCATCAGCGGCGCGATCGTGCCGGCGTCCAGCGCGGCGCGGATCGGTTCGGCATGCGGGTCGCGAAACACCAGCAGATCGATCCAGATGTTGGAGTCGAGCACGACCGGCGTGGCGCTGCCCTGCGGGCGCTGCGCTGCCGGGGTCGCGCCCGGCGCGCGGCCGGGTGCCGGCGCGGTGCCGGCGGTGGAATCAGTTGCCATTCGATACAATCGAGCCTTTGTTTTCCGCCATTTTGCCATGCTCATCGTTTTGTCCCCGGCCAAGTCCCTCGACTACGAAACGCCGCCGCGCGTCCGCCCGCCCATCGGTCCGGATTCGCTGCCGCGTTTCGTGTCGCGCTCTGCCGAACTGATCGAGCGGCTGCGCAAGCTTGCCCCGCAGCAGATCGGCTCGCTGATGGACATCTCCGACAAGCTGGCGGTGCTCAACGCCGCCCGCTATGCGGACTGGTCGACCACCTTCACGCCGGCCAACAGCAAGCCGGCGGTGCTGGCCTTCAACGGTGACGTCTACGACGGCCTGGATGCCACCCGCCTGAGCGACGACGACCTTGCCTTCGCCCAGCGCCATCTGCGCATCCTGTCCGGCCTGTACGGCCTGCTGCGTCCGCTGGACTGGATGCAGCCCTACCGGCTGGAGATGGGCACGCGGCTCGATACCGCCGCCGGCAAGGACCTGTACGCCTTCTGGGGCGACGACATCACCAGCCTGCTGAACCGCGACATGGCGGCGCTCAAGGACGAGGCGCCGGCGACGCTGGTCAATCTGGCGTCGGAGGAGTACTTCAAGGCCGTGCGGCCGAAGACCTTGCAGGCCCGCGTGGTGACGCCGGTGTTCGAGGACTGGAAGGGCGGCCGCTACAAGATCATCTCCTTCCATGCCAAGCGCGCCCGTGGCACGATGGCGCGTTATGCGATCACGCACCGCGTGACCGACGCGCAGAAGCTCAAGCGCTTTGCCGAGGACGGCTACGCTTATGACGCCGAGGCGTCCGACGCGTCGCGCTGGGTGTTTCGCCGGCGTCTGGCCGACTGAGGCGGCGCCTGGCCGCCCCGCCGCGAGCGCGGCGACCGCCCCGATCTCCACGCAGAGGCCCCGACATGAAGACCACCGCCTTGCATATCTCCAGCCGGTTCGATTCCGGCGCGATCGACGTGGAATCGCTGGCGAGCGCCGACGACATCCGCCTGCGCATCCGCGCCGATTCGCACGCCGAATTCCGGCAGTGGTTCCATTTCCGGCTGCAGGGCGCCGCGGGGCAGGCCTGCCGGTTGCGCTTCCTCAACGCAGGAGAGTGCACCTATCCCGATGGCTGGGTCGACTATCGGGCGGTGGCCTCGTACGACCGGATGCACTGGTTCCGCGTGCCGACCCGCTATGACGGCCACGAGATGACGGTCGAGTTCACTCCCGAGCATGACAGCATCTGGTTCGCCTATTTCGAACCCTATCCCGAAGAGCGGCATCTGGCGCTGCTGGCCTCGTGCCAGCGCTCGCCGCGGGCGCGGCTGGCACATCTTGGCAGCACCGTGCAGGGCCGCGACATGACCGTGGTGACCGTGGGCGAGCCGGCGCCCGCCCGCAGGACGGTCTGGATGATCGCGCGCCAGCATCCCGGCGAGTCGATGGCCGAGTGGTTCGTGGAAGGGGTGCTGCAGCGCCTGACCGGTACTGGCATCTGGGCGGGCGATGGCGTGGCCGCGCGCCTGCTCGACAAGGCGGTCTTCCACCTCGTGCCGAACATGAACCCGGACGGTGCGGCGCTGGGCAACCTGCGCACCAATGCCGCCGGGGCCAACCTGAACCGGGAATGGATGGACCCGAACCCGGACACCAGCCCGGAGGTCTGGCATGTCCGCCGCGCGATCGAATCGACCGGCTGCGACATGTTCTTCGACATCCACGGCGACGAGGGCCTGCCGTACAACTTCGTCGCCGGCAGCGAGATGCTGCCGAGCTTTACCGAGACGCAGCGGCAGGCGCAGCAGCGCTTCATCGAGGACTTCAAGCGCGCCACGCCGGATTTCCAGGACGTGTACGGCTACGCGGCGTCCAGGTACAGCAGCGATGCGCTGAAGCTCGCCTCGAAGTACATCGGGCACACCTTCGGCTGCCTGTCGCTGACGCTGGAGATGCCGTTCAAGGACAACGCCGACCTGCCGCAGCCCGAGGTGGGCTGGAACGGCAACCGCAGCGCGCTGCTGGGCGCGGCGATGCTGCAGGCGGTGCTGGCGCAGCTCGACTGACGCCGAGCCGCGGCCGCCGCTGTGCACCTCCAGCGTGCACCTCCGGCGTGCACCTCCGGCGTGCACCTCCGGCGTGCACCTCCGGCGTGCACCTCCGCTGTGCACCCAGCTCAGCGCTCAGCGGGAGGACTTCGCCTTGGTCTTGGTCTTGGTCCTGGCGCCCGACTTTGCGCTGGCGCTGGACGTGGTCGACTTGCCCTTCGCCTTGCTCGAGGTGGCCTTGGCGCCGGAACGCGTGCCCTTGCCCCTGGCCTTGGTCTTCTGGCTGGCCGGGCTCGCCGCGGGCCGCACCGCCGAGCGCGCGGCCGGCTCCACGATCACGCTGCCGTCGTCATCGAGCAGCTCGTAGGCGAGCATCATGCCCTCGTCGTAGCCGCATCGCACCTGCACCGGATCCCAGCGCGACTCGCCCGCCCGGCGGTGGGCGGCGGCGGAGAAGGTCACCACCGAGCTGACCGGCACCGCCTGCTTGTGCGAGGAAAACCGGCCTTGCCACGGCTCGACCCGGGCCTGATCGGCGCCCAGCGCGCCAGTGGGAATGCGCAGCGCATCGTAGGTGGCCGAGCGCGGCACCACCCAGCTGGCATGCGCCGCGCAATCCGCCACGTCGGCGCTGGCGTTCTCGCTGCGCATCAGCTGCTCGCGCATCTGCGCGCGGTATTCGGACAGGCTGACCCGTCCCTGCGCCGGCAGCGTGACGGTGCGGGTAGGGGTCGTGTCGGAAGGCGAGGGCCGGATGGTCTGCTGGTCGGTGTAGGCGGTGGCGGGTTTGCGCGCGCCATTCTGCGCCGGCGTGTCGGCGGGCGGGGCGCCGGCCGCGGTGGCGTCCGCCGGGGCGTCGCCGGGCTCGGCCGGAACACCCGCGCAGCCAGCCAGCGCGACGGCGGCGGCTGCCATGGCCAGGGCGCGAAGCCGCCCGCCGAGCAGGGAGGAAATTCGTCGAATCACGGGATCGTCTTGCTTCGGAGGCGAAGGGGTTGGCGGAAGATTGCCATGATAGAGGAAAGGGACTGCATTAAGTTCCGTTGCCGGAATGCATGCGGTCCTGCCGTGTACCGGGCACAGGTGAAAACCCTGGCCGGCAACATGAAGAACGGCAATCGGCCGCCACAGTTTAGGGCCGATACCGGTCGCGCATTGGCGATGCGCAAAAAAAACGGCCGGCGGGAGCCGGCCGAGGGGGCGTCGATCAGCGCGGGGATGCCGATCGGGCAAAGCGATCCAGGACCTCAAGCAGCGCGTTCAGGTTCGACTTCAGCTTGTCGAAGCCCGCGTTGCGGGTCAGACCGATCTCGTCCATATACAGCTTGCGATTGATCTCCAGTTGCAGGCTGTGGCGGTTGGCGTCCGGCTTGCCCACCACCCGGACGATTTCCACGCCCTTGTACGGATGGTTGCGCCAGACCTCGTAGCCCATCTCCTTCAGCGTGCCTTCGACCAGGTCGGTGAAGCGCTTGTCGCAGGTGGAGCCATCGCGATCGCCGACCACGAAGTCCGGATGCTGCAGGCCCGGGTGCTCGGTCGCATACTGCGCGGCCTCGCTCGGCATCGAGTGGCAGTTGATATGCCATGCGCTGCCATGGTCTGCCAGGGCCTGATCCGCGAGCCGCTGCAGCTGCGCGTAGTAGGGCAGGTAGTACCGCTGGATGCGGCCCTGCACTTCCGCCACGCTCAGCTTGCGGTCGTAGATCGCCTCGCCGGTATCCAGCACGCGCCAGACCAGGCCCTTGCCGAGCCGGGTCTTGGGCGTTTCCTGCATCGGGCCCGGCCACGGTGCGTCCAGCAGCGCCTGGTCGATCTCCTCGACGCCGCGGTTGGCGTCCAGGTAGCTGCGCGGAAAGCCGGCACACAGCAGCGGAATGCCGCGCGCGGGGGCGTCCGCGTACAGCTCGTCGACGAAGGTGTCCTCGGCCTGGCGCAGCAGGTTCAAGGGCAGTCCGGCGGCGAAACGGAAATCTTCCGGGTAGGTCGTCGCGCTGTGCGGGGAGTCGAGAAAGAGCGGACCGCTCTGTCCTTCCGGCAGCTGCAGGAAGTACGGGCGTTCCGCTGTCTTTCGGTCTGCTTCAGTCATGGTCAGTGTGTGGCTCAGTCCAGCGAGATCTTGGCGGCGGCAGCGATGCGCTTGTTCTTGGCCACTTCGTTCTTGATCTGGGTGGCGAACTGCGCCGGCGTGTCGCCGACCGGGGTGGCGCCGAGCTTGGCGAACTTCTCCTTCACGTCCGGCATGGCCAGCACCTTGACGGCCGCGTCATGCAGCCGGGTCTGGATGTCGGCCGGCAGCTTGGCCGGTGCGATCAGGCCGAACCACGACGAATCGTTGACTTCGCCCAGGCCCAGCTCGGCAAAGGTCGGCACGTTCGGCAGCGCGGCAACGCGCTTGGGCGCGGCCACGGCCAGGGCGCGCAGCTTGCCGCCCTGGATGAACGGCAGCGACGACGGCAGGTTGTCGAACAGCACCTGCACCTGGTTGGCCAGGGTGTCGTTCAGCGCCGGGCCCACGCCCTTGTACGGCACGTGCAGCAGTTCGGTCTTGCTGCTGATCTTGAACAGCTCGCCCATCATGTGCGAGACGCTGCCGTTGCCGGCCGAGCCGTAGGCCAGCTTGTTCGGCTGCGATTGCGCCAGCGCGATGAAGGCCTTCATGTCGTTGGCCTTGACCGACGGGTGGATGCTCATCACGTTCGGCACCGAAGCCAGGTTGGTGATGGTGGTGAAGTCCTTGGTGGCATCGTACTGCAGGCGCGGATAGATCGCCGGGTTGATGCCGTGGGTCGAGGCGGTGGCGATGCCGATGGTGTAGCCGTCCGGAGTGGCCTTGGCCAGGAACGACGTGCCGATGCTGCCGCCCGCGCCGCCACGATTGTCCACGACCACCGCCTGGCCCAGTTCCTGGCCGAGCTTGTCCGCGACGATGCGTGCCACGATGTCGGTGGTGCCGCCCGCGGGGAAGGGCACGACCAGCGAGATCGGCTTGGTCGGGTAGCCCTCGGCAGCGGCGGAGAACGACAGGCCGGCGGCCAGGACAGCCGAGCTGGCGGCGATAAGGCGAAGCATGTTGCGGCGTTGCATGTTGATTCCTGTTGTCAATCGGGTTTTGTGAGGAGACACCGGCGTATTGTCGGCTCGAAGGCGATGAAACCTGAGCCCCGCGGCGGCCTCGCCAAAAGCAAGAACTGCGCTCGCTGCGATTTTGCGCAATCCAGCAGAGGCGGTGCAAACGAATTAAAATCGCAGGATCATTCCATTTGGTCGTGAACTGAAGGGGTCGCATGCGACGACTGTCTCCGTCGCTGACCGGACTGCAGGCATTCGAAGCGGCGGCCCGGCATTCCAGCTTTACCGTTGCCGCGCGGGAGCTGCACGTCACGCAGGGCGCCGTCAGCAAGCAGGTTCGCCAGCTTGAAACGTCACTGGGCGTGGATCTGTTCGAGCGGGTGCGCCAGCGGCTGGTGCTGACCGACGCGGGGCGCCGCTACCTGGAGCGGATCGCCCCGAGCCTGCGCGAGATCGAGGCGGCCACCATCGAGCTGGTCGCCAGCCAGGGGCAGGGGGGGACCCTGCATATCGCCAGCATGCCCACGCTTGGTGCAAAGTGGCTGATTCCGCGGCTTCCGCAGTTTTTCGAGCGCCATCCCGAGGTGCGGCTGGAGTTCGTGCCGCACGCGCAGGGCTACGACTTCTCGCAGCCCGATCTGGACGCGGCGATACGCTTTGGCGACGGCGTCTGGCCGGGGAGCCTGGCCGACTACATGACTGGCCGGGAAGTGCTGCCGGTGTGCAAGCCCGGGCTGCTGGTCAACCAGCCGGGCGGCATCGCCGCTTCGCCGCAGGACTTGCTGGACTATCCGCTGCTGCATCACACGACCGTGCCCGAAGCCTGGTCCGACTGGCTTGGCGCGCTCGGCGTGACGACGCGCGGAGCCTGGGGCGGGCCGCGCTTCGACCAGTTCTCGCTGCTGACCCAGGCCGCCCTGTCGGGCCTGGGCATCGCGCTGATTCCGCGCTGCCTGATCGAGCAGGAACTGGCGACGGGCGCGCTGGTGGTCGCGCACCCGGCCCGGGTGCTCAGCAGCAAGGGCTATTACCTGTGCTATCCCGAGCAGAAGAAGCACCTGCCAGCGCTGCAGATCTTTCGCCAGTGGGTGATGGAAGGGGTCGACGTGGTGGCCTGACGGGCCGCTGCGCGCCGCGCGTTGCCCGTAGCGCTACTTCGACAACACCCGCATCGCCTGCTCCAGCCCGGCGATGGTCACCGGATACATCCGCGTCTTCATGATCTGGTGAATCAGCGTCACCGACTGGCGGTATTGCCACAGGCCCTCTGGCTCCGGATTGAGCCAGACGAAGCGGGGGAACTGCTCGATCAGCCGGTTCAGCCAGACCGCGCCCGCTTCCTCGTTGTTGTACTCCACCGAGCCGCCGGGCTGCAGGATTTCGTACGGACTCATGGTCGCGTCGCCGACGAAGATCACCTTGTAGTCCGGCGTGTACTTGTGGATCAGGTCCCAGGTCGCGATCTTCTCGGCGTGGCGGCGCCGGTTGTTCTTCCATACATGGTCGTAGACGCAGTTGTGGAAGTAGTAATACTCCAGGTGCTTGAACTCGGTCTTGGCGGCGGAGAACAGCTCCTCGATGCGCTGGATGTGGTCGTCCATCGAGCCGCCCACATCCATCAGCATCAGCACCTTGACCTTGTTGTGCCGCTCGGGCCGCAGCCGGATATCGAGCAGGCCGGCATTGGCCGCGGTGGACTGGATGGTGTCGTCCAGATCCAGCTCGGTGTCCGCCCCTTCGCGGGCGAAACGGCGCAGCCGCCGCAGCGCGACCTTGATATTGCGCGTGCCCAGTTCGACCTGGTCGTCGTAGTCCTTGTAGGCGCGCGCTTCCCACACCTTGATCGCGGTGCGGTTGCCCGCCGACGGCCCGCCGATGCGGATGCCTTCGGGGTTGTAGCCGCCGTGGCCGAACGGCGAGGTGCCGCCGGTGCCAATCCACTTGTTGCCGCCTTCGTGCTTTTCCTTCTGCTCGTCCAGGAGCTGGCGCAGCCGCTCCATCAGCTTGTCGAGCCCGCCCATCGCCTCGACCTTGGCCTTCTCCTCCGGCGTCAATTCGCGCTGCAGCGTCTTTTGCAGCCACTCCAGCGGAATGTCCGACTTCCAGTCGATGAGGCTCTCGACGCCCTTGAAGTACGCGGCGAACGTTTGATCGAACTTGTCGAAGTGCTTCTCGTCCTTGACGAGGGTCATGCGCGCCAGGTAATAGAACTCGTCGATCGACGGCGCGATGACCTGGGCCTTCAGCGCTTCCAGCATCGTCAGGTATTCCTTGACCGAAACGGGGAGCCTGGCGTGTCGCAGAGAGAAGAAGAAATCGATCAGCATGGCGGGACTCGTTGGCAGCGGTGGCGCGCGCGTCAGCGCGGCAGTTCCAGCCGATAGTGCAAATGGCGCCTTACCGTCGGCCATTCGCTGGCGATGATGGAGAACACCACGGTATCGCGCAGCGAGCCGTCGGGCATCGCCATGTGGTTGCGCAACACCCCATCCTGCTTGGCGCCCAGGCGCGCGATGGCCGCGCGGCTCTGGTGGTTCATCCAGTGGGTGCGGAACTCCACCGCGATGCAGCGCAGTTGCTCGAAGGCATGCGCGAGCAGCAGCAGCTTGCACTCGGTATTGACTGCGGTGCGCTGCGCGCTGCGGGCATACCAGGTATGGCCGATCTCCAGCCGGCGATGCACCGCATCGACGTTGAACATCCGCGTGGTGCCCACCACCGGACCCGGCAGCCCGTTGTCGACCCGGCGCACGACGAACGGCATGGCGCCCGCCTGCTCCCGCTGATCGAGCGCCGCCCGGATCCAGTCATGCAGCGTGTCGGGCGAGGGCACCGAGGTGTACCACAGGTTCCAGAGTTCGCCGTCGCTCGCCGCGGCGCGCAGTTCGGCTTCGTGCGCCAGGTCCAGCGGCTCCAGCATGGCGTGGCGCCCCTCCAGCACGATCGGCTCGATCAGTCGTGTCATCGTCGCTCCCGCTTGCGCCGGCTCAGCGATTGGCGCGGTTCATGAACACCAGCCGCTCGAACAGATGCACGTCCTGCTCGTTCTTCAGCAGCGCGCCGTGCAGCGGTGGAATGGCCGCCTTCTTGTCCGGGCTGCGCAGCGCCTCGGGCGGAATGTCCTCGGCCATCAGCAGCTTCAGCCAGTCGATCAGTTCGGAGGTCGACGGCTTCTTCTTCAGCCCCGGCAGGTTGCGCATCGCATAGAACGATTCCAGCGCCGCCGTCACCAGTTCGCGCTTGATGCCGGGATAGTGCACGTCGACGATGCGCTGCATGGTCTCCGCGTCGGGGAACTTGATGTAGTGGAAGAAGCAGCGGCGCAGGAACGCGTCTGGCAGTTCCTTCTCGTTGTTCGAGGTGATGATCACCAGCGGACGATGACGCGCCTTCACCAGTTCGCGCGTCTCGTAGACGTAGAACTCCATCCGGTCCAGTTCGCGCAGCAGGTCGTTGGGGAACTCGATGTCCGCCTTGTCGATTTCGTCGATCAGCAGCACCACCGGCTCGTCGGCCTCGAACGCCTGCCACAGTACGCCCTTGACGATGTAGTTGCGGATATCGTGGACGCGGTCGTCCCCCAGCTGCGAGTCGCGCAGCCGCGAGACCGCGTCGTACTCGTACAGGCCCTGCTGCGCCTTGGTGGTCGACTTGATATGCCATTGCAGCAGCGGCATGCCCAGCGCCGCGGCGACTTCCTCTGCAAGCATGGTCTTGCCGGTGCCCGGCTCGCCCTTGATCAGCAGCGGACGCTGCAGCGTGCGAGCGGCGTTCACCGCGAGCTTCAGGTCGTCGGTGGCGACGTAGTGCTCGCTGCCTTCGAAGCGGGTGGAGGAGGCCGCGGTCGCGGCGGATCGGGTGTCGTTCATGTCGCGGTGTGGGAACTGGAAATGGGTCGGAGCAGGGTCGAAGCCAATGCCAAGGATCGTTCGGGAGAGCCGTGCCGCGCAAGCGCCGATGGCACCGATCGCCGCGCTGTCGCCGCGGCATTGGTGGAAACCCCGAGGGCGGCTTTGCGACACTGCGGGCCGTTGCCCTTGCCCCGGCGATGCCGCACGGCACGCCCCTTTTCGGCCCGGCCATCGGCGCGGTGCAATTCGGCAAAACAGGCAAAAAATCCGGGAAAAACCCGCTGAAACGCGCCTTGTGCCATTCCTCGGCACGGGTCGGAAAACGGGCCGGAATGGGCCAGTATAAAAGACCTTTTCACCCCGTGCGCATCGGGGGAGGCCGTCTGGACAGTCGCGTGCCGCCTGCTGTACACTGCGCCGGTTTGACGCGCCCCACGTCCGATCCCTCCTCGCGCCGCCGCGCGCGTTCCCCACCTGTGCGGCAGCACCGGAGCCGCGATCACGATTACGGGTCAGCATCAGGCAGATGCCCGGCCCCGGTCTTGCCTCTGCCTGGAAGTTCATGGCTTGCTCGACGGCAAGGCCATGCGGGGTTTTCCACTTCCAAACAGCGACGACAATGAAAAAGCTCCTCGGAATGGTGCTGGTCGCGGCCGCAACGGCCGCGCAGGCGCAGGAAGTCAAGGGCAATGTGGAGGCAGCCAGAGACAAGGTCGCGATGTGCATCGGGTGTCATGGGATTCCCGGTTACCGCGCCTCGTTTCCGGAAGTGTATGACGTACCGTTGATCGGCGGCCAGAACGCCAGGTACATCGAGAACGCGCTGAAGGACTATCAGAAGGGCGTGCGCAAGCACCCCACGATGCGAGGCATCGCCGCGACCCTGACCGACCAGGATATCGCCGATGTGGCGGCCTACTACGCCCAGCAGAAGCCGGGCTCCGCCAACAATCCGCAGAAGTGAGGGACAGGGACATGACGACGCTGAACACGCTCTGCCGCGCGCCCCGCGCCTTCGTGCTCGCCGCCGCGGTGCTGGCCGCACCGGTGACCGGCGCGCAGGCTGCCGATATCGCCGCCGGCAAGGCGCTGGTGGAAAAGGCCAACTGCGCCGCCTGCCATGGCGCGGACATGAAGACGCCGATCGCACCGGAATACCCCAAGCTCGCCGGACAGCACGAGAGCTACCTGTACCACGCGCTGGTGGCCTACCAGATCAGCGGCAATCCGCAGGTGGGTCGCGCGAACGCGATCATGCAGGGCCAGGTCAACGCCAATCCGGGTATCGTCGGCAAGGACGGCAAGCCGCGACCGTTTACACGGCAGGAACTGCGCGACATGGCGGCTTATATCAGCTCGCTGCGCGGGGACCTGGTGTTGAAGAAGTAGAGCAGCATGCTACGGGTGGTCTCTCCTCTTTCGAGTGCAGTGGGCGGCCAGCTCGAATAGATCGTCGACACCTTCGTAGTATTGAGCCGTCTGCACTCGATTCAGGGCTCCCTCGAGGTAGCCGGCATGCTCTCCGGCCAGCCCGATCTCGGTTTCCAGGATCAGGTCGTGGATCTCACGGACCTGATCGGCGGGAATCGAGATGAACTGCGCGATCATCGCTTCGCGAGCCGCTTGATGACTTCGTTGTGCTTGGCGATGACCAGGCGCGCCTTGTCGGAAACCGTGGCGGATGGGGCTCGCACTACCTCGAGAACCCGGCCCTCGCTTTCCTTGACAGTCACCACGCTCGCCTGAGCCACCTCCCAAGTGCTGGTGGCGGGAACCCGCACGCGCGTCTTCAGCGGAACGTTGTACTTCTCGAGGGCCTTGCTCATGTCGACTCCTGGTGTTGTCCAAGTATACCGCTGCACAGACAGGGCCGGCCGGGATCTTGCATGGGCCAACCGCTGGGCCTTCCCTTCCGCCTAGTTGCCCGACCCGCGCGCCAGCCGGCGGTCGCGAACCGCCTGGGCCAGCGTTTCCAGCACCTGCACGGAATCATCCCAGCCGAGGCAGGCGTCGGTGACCGACTGGCCGTAGGTCAGCGTTTCCACCGGTGCGCCCTGCACGTGGTCCTGCCGCCCGGCGATCAGATGCGATTCCACCATGACGCCGATGATCCGTTCCTCGCCCGCGGCAAGCTGGCGGGCAATGTCCTGGCACACCGGGATCTGGTTCTCGTGCTTCTTGCTGCTGTTCGCGTGCGACGCATCGATCATCAGGCGCGCGGCCAGTCCCGCCTTGGCGATCGCGTCACAGGCGGCGCCAACGCTTTCCGCATCGTAGTTGGGCGCCTTGCCACCGCGCAGGATGATGTGGCAGTCCTCGTTGCCGGCGGTCGAGACGATGGCGGAGTGGCCGCCCTTGGTCACCGACAGGAAATGGTGCGGCTGCGAGGCCGCCTTGATCGCGTCGACCGCGATCTTCACGTTGCCGTCGGTGCCGTTCTTGAAGCCGACCGGGCAGGACAGTCCGGAGGCCAGTTCGCGGTGGACCTGAGATTCGGTGGTGCGCGCGCCGATCGCGCCCCAGCTGACCAGGTCCGCGATGTATTGCGGGCTGATCATGTCAAGGTACTCGGTGCCGGCAGGCAGCCCCATCTCGCTGATGTTCAGCAGCAGCTCGCGCGCGGTGCGCAGGCCGTCGTTGATCTTGAAGCTGCCGTCCATATGCGGATCGTTGATCAGACCCTTCCACCCCACCGTCGTGCGGGGCTTTTCGAAGTAGACCCGCATCACCACTTCCAGCTCGTTGCTGAAGCGGTCGCGCTGCACCTTGAGCAGCTTGGCATATTCCAGCGCGGCGCGCGTGTCGTGGATCGAGCAGGGCCCGATGATGACGATCAGCCGGTCGTCCATGCCGTGCAGGATCCGGTGCATGGCCTGACGGGCGCCATAGATGACGTCCGACGCCTTTTCCGACAGCGAAAACTCGCGGATCAGGTGCGCCGGCGGCAGCAGTTCCTTGAGTTCGCGGATGCGAAGGTCGTCGGTGTTCTTCAACATGATGGCTCCAGTACTTTCAGTCTTGACAGGGTGGGGTGGCGCAGCGGCGGGCGAAAAAAAACCGCCAGGCTGGGCTGGCGGTCTTTTGCAATCTTGGAAGGTGCTTACGACTGTCCCTCTCCATCCGCCAGCGGTGCGAGATCGCCAAAAAAGTAAAAGTAAAACTTGGCGGACATGAGGGTAGTGAGGCAGTAAGTCAGTGGCTTGAATCGATGCGCTGGAAATGCGCGCGATGCAGCGATGCTGTGAAGCGGTGTCGTGCCGCTGTTCGGCGAAGGCAATTTATAGCCTGATTCCGGGGGCTTGGCAAGCGCCTTGCACGCCACGCTGTTGCGCGATGACCGCAAGGCACCTGTGTTTTCCCCCAGATTCGCTCGCTCAGGCGGTGCCGCCGACCGTCATGTTCTCGATCCGCAGCGTCGGCTGGCCGACCCCCACCGGCACGCTCTGGCCTTCCTTGCCGCACACGCCGATGCCGGAGTCCAGCCGCATGTCGTTGCCGATCATGGTGACGTCCTTCAGCGATTCCGGGCCGTTGCCCACCAGCGTCGCGCCCTTCACCGGGGCGGTGATCTTGCCGTCCTCGATCAGATAGGCTTCGCTGGCGGAGAAGACGAACTTGCCGTTGGTGATGTCCACCTGGCCGCCGCCGAAGTTGACGGCATAGAGTCCGCGCTTGACGCTGGCGATGATCTCCTGCGGGTCGCGGTCGCCGTTCAGCATGTAGGTGTTGGTCATGCGTGGCATCGGCAGCGCGGCGAAGCTCTCGCGCCGGGCGTTGCCGGTGACCGGCATCTTCATCAGGCGCGCGTTCAGCGTGTCCTGGATATAGCCGCGCAGGATGCCGTCCTCGATCAGCGTGGTGCACTGGGTCGGATTGCCCTCGTCGTCCAGGTTCAGCGAGCCGCGGCGGTTTTCCAGCGTGCCGTCGTCCACCACCGTGACGCCCTTGGCCGCGACGCGCTCGCCGATCAGGCCGGCGAAAGCCGACGAGCCCTTGCGGTTGAAGTCGCCTTCCAGCCCGTGGCCGACCGCCTCGTGCAGCAGCACGCCGGGCCAGCCCGGGCCGAGCACCACCGTCATCGCGCCGGCCGGGGCAGGGCGCGCTTCCAGGTTGACCAGTGCCGACGCCACCGCTTCGTCGACGTAGCCACGCAGACGTTCGTCGTCGAAATAGCCGTAGTGATAGCGGCCGCCGCCGCCGGAGGTGCCGATTTCCCGGCGCCCGTTCTGCTCGGCGATGACCGTGACCGACACCCGCACCAGCGGGCGCACGTCGGCAGCGATCACGCCGTCGCTGCGGGCCACCAGCACCACGTCGTACTCGCCCGCCAGGCCCGCCATCACCTGCACCACGCGCGGGTCCTTGGCGCGCGCCATCTTTTCCACGCGCTCGAGCAGCGCGACCTTCTCGGCGGCGGGCATCGAATCGAGCGGGTCGTTCGGCGCGTAGAGCCCGCGTCCCGTATGCGAGACCAGCGTGCCGGCGACCTTGGTGCGCCCGCTGCCGACCTTGCCGATGGTGCGCGTCGCGGCGCTCGCCTGCATCAGCGCTTCCAGGCTGATTTCGTCGGAGTAGGCGAAGGCGGTCTTGTCGCCCGATACGGCCCGTACGCCGACGCCCTGGTCGATATTGAAGCTGCCCGACTTGACGATGCCTTCCTCGAGGCTCCAGGCCTCGCTGCGGGTGTACTGGAAGTACAGGTCGGCGTAATCGACCCGGTGCGTGAAGATGTCGGCCAGCACCCGCTGCAGGCGGGCCTCGTCCAGGCCGTAAGGCGTCAGCAGCAATTGCTGCGCGGTGGCGAGATTGCGAATTCCGAGATCGCCAGCGTTCATGAGTATCCTCTAATCGTTCGTCTGCGGCCCTGGGGTGGGGGCCGGGCCATCGGGGCGAGCGGTCGTCCTGTCGGTGCCGCTTCGCCGCGATGGCGAAAGGTCCATGCTACAGCACCCTGTGCCGCAATGCAGGAAGGTTCTGCCGGACTTCGTCCATGCGCTGGGGGTCGATCACGCCACTGACCACGCCTTCGCCTTCGGGCAGCACGGACAGCACCTCGCCCCACGGGTCGACCAGCATCGAATGGCCCCAGGTGCGCCGGCCGTTCTCGTGCTTGCCGCCTTGCGCGGCAGCCAGCACGTAGCACTGGTTCTCGATCGCGCGCGCCCGCAGCAGCACCTCCCAGTGCGCCTGGCCGGTGGTCCAGGTGAAGGCGGCCGGCATCAGGATCAGGCTGGCGCCGTCGCCCTCCACCATGCGGCGATACAGCTCGGGAAAGCGCAGGTCGTAGCACACCGACATGCCGACCCGGCCACAGGGTGCGTCGAAGGTGACCGGGGTGCGGCCTGCCAGGATGGTGCGCGATTCGTCGTAGCTCTCCTCGCCCCGGGTGAAGCCGAACAGGTGGATCTTGTCGTAGCGGGCGACCTGCCGGCCTTGCGGGTCGAAGGCCAGCGAGGCGTTGTGCACGCGCGCGTCGTCCTCGCACCACAGCGGCAGCGTGCCGCCGACCAGCCAGATGCCATGCCGGCGCGCCTGTTCGGCCAGGAAATGCTGGATAGGCCCGTCGCCCTCGCGCTCGCGGATCGCCACCTTGTCGCTGTCCTTGTGCCCCATCAGGCAGAAGTACTCGGGCAGCAGCACCAGCTCGGCGCCGCCGGCGGCCGCTTCCGCGATCCTGGCTTCGGCGCGGGCAAGGTTGCGCTCCAGATCCGTCCCGGTGACGGTCTGCACGGCGGCGACGCGAAACGGGCGGCGCCCAGTGCCGGCGCCGGAAGAGGGTTGGGTATCGTCGGTTGGCATGCTTGGCTCGCTCCCGTGGTCACGGCAGGTAGGACTGCTCCGGCTGGCGATGGTCGGGGATGCCTTCGCCGGCCTTATTGTCGCCCACCTTGGCAATCTTCGGATCGGCCCAGCTGCCGGTCACGCGATAGTGCTGGGTGAAGGCCTTGGAGAACTCGTCGGCGAACAGCAGCTGGGCGGCCAGCGTGCCGATTCCCAGCGCGGGATTGACGAAGGCGGCGGCGACCGATGCCGTGGTGGCGTTGATCCTCGGCACCAGCGCGACCTCCAGGTCCTGCGTCTCGCGCGGGATATTGGCGGTGCCCGTCATGGTGGCGCTGACTTGCGGGCTCTTGAGCTGGAAATCGCCGGTTCTGGCGATGCCGTTGGAGATGGTGCCGGTGGCGCTGATCTGGTCGAACACCAGCCCCTGGCCGGTCAGCGCGCGGAAGTCCAGCGTCACCAGCCGCATCAGGCTTTGCAGGCTGAGCACGCCGAGCAGCTTGGCCGCGCCCGGTTCGACCGCCAGGATCTGGCCGTTCTCCAGCTTCATTGCCAGCCGGCCCCCGAGCGACTCGTAGTCGATCGCCAGCGGCGAGCCGATCCAGCCGATGCGACCCTGCAGCTGCCCCTTGCCGCCCTCCAGCGTGTGCGGCATGCCCAGTCGGTCCAGCACCTCGCCTGCGTTGCGGATATCGACTTCGAAGTTCAGCAGCGTCCGCCGCTCGGCGGCAACGCCTTCGCGCACGCGCCGGGGCACGCGCCAGCTGCCACTGCCGGTGAAGGTGGCGCCAGGCTGTTCGAGCGACAACTTGTCGAGCGTCCAGACCGGCTCGCCGTCGCTGACCTCGGTGTGGGCCCGCAGCAGCAGCTTGCCGAAGTCGTGGCCGCGCAGCTGGAAGCGCTCGGCCGCAAGGTCGATGGCGGGCAGCTGGTGTACCTGGCCTGCCAGCGCGTCGGCGACGCGGCTGGTGTCCTGGCTGTCGGGGATATCGAGGCGGGCCAGCCGCAGCGTCACCGCGCCGGCGCTGTTTTGCGGGTCCTCCCGCCAGCTGACCAGACCGGCGATCTGGCGCGAGTCGATGCGGGCCTGCCAGCCCTGCGACGGGCCTTCCAGCCGGCTCGCTTCCAGCGTGACCCCGTCCAGATCGCGGCCAAAGGCGTGCAGCGCGCGGGCGCTCGCGGCGATCCGGGTCGGCAGCCAGGCCGTGGCGCCGGTCTCTGCCGTGGCCGGTGCGCTGGCCTGCGGGGGCGGTTCCTCCCCCGGCGCCGGTGCCGGCGGCAGCGCG
Source organism: Cupriavidus sp. AU9028 (assembly GCF_019795295.1). GTDB lineage: Bacteria > Pseudomonadota > Gammaproteobacteria > Burkholderiales > Burkholderiaceae > Cupriavidus. Next base: position 501,268 of record NZ_JAIMCG010000001.1, read on the forward strand.
GCGGCCTGCTCCCGCTGCGAGGGGGCGGCGTGCGCAGGGGCGGGCTGCGCCGTTGCGGGCTGCGCAGGGGAGGGCGCCGCCAGCGCGGCTCGCCAGGCGTCCAGATCGAAACGCTCGACCGCCATCGCGGCGGCGACACCGCTGGCAGGCAAGGCAGCAGTCTGGCCGATGCCGATGCCGCCGGCCGCGATCTCCAGGCCGTCGCCACCGTGCCGCACCAGGTAGCGGGCGTGCAGCAGCGGCGAAGCCTGCGCCGGGCCGAGCTGCAGGTCGACGTCCTGCATGCCAGCGCGGTTCGGGGCAGGCCGCATCTCGAAGCGCAGCGGCATCGGCTGGCCCGCCGGCTTGGTCAGCGGCGCCGGCAGATTCAGCGCCATGGCTTGCAGGTCGGCCTGCAGCTGTACCGAGGGCTGGCCGTCGCGCACGCCGATGCTGGCTTGCCACGGCGCACTGCCTTCCACCCGCGACGCGAGGCCCGCGCCGCCAGTTCCCGCCAGCAGCTGGGAAATGCCGCGGCCGCTGAGGACGCCCGCGGCGGTGACCCGGACGGTGCCATCCTGCTGGGTGCCGCCGCTGGCGCGCACCTCGCCGCCCAGCAGCCGCGCCCGTACGTTCTCCAGCGTGAAGCCGTGCTCGCGGAACGCCACGCTGCCCTGCGCGCCGGTCAGCATCGGCGTGCCGGGCCGCAGCAGCACATCGTTGCCCTGCAGCCGGAAGCGTCCCTCCACATGGGCCTTCTCGGCTTCGACCAGTGGCATGTCGAGTTTCAGCTGGAGTTCGCCGTTCCCACTGGCGCGCGTTCCCGCGGCGATGCCGCCGGTCCACTGGTGGATGGGACTGGAGACGAGATAGCGCAGGAAGCCGTGCACCGGCCCCTGCGCCGATCCTTCGAGGGTCAGCCGCCCGTGGCTGTCCAGCGCGTCGATGCGGCCGCTGACGTCGCGTACCACCACCTGCTGGATCCCTTGCACGGCGGCGCGTTCGGCCAGCAGCGTCATGCTGGCGCGGTCGAACACCAGCTTGCCGTCGATATTGGTGAAGAGCGGCCACGGCCTGCCCTCGATCTGCGGGGCCACCTGGTAGGAGGCCTGCTGCAGCGGCACCTCGACATGAAAGTCGCCGTGTTTCTCGTCGCCGCGGCGGAACGGGAAATGCGCGAGGTCGCCCTTGAGCGAGAAGCGGACGTCGTGCGATTCGCCGGCAGCGAGGGCCCCGCTCAGATAGCGGCGGGTGGCGGCCGGCACCTGCAGCGGCAGGTAGCGCGGCACGCTGGGCAGGGCCGCCCGGCTCAGTTCGCCGGCAAGGTCGGCAAGGCCGGCGCGGCCGTCGCCGCCCTGGCGCCAGCTGCCCCGCACGGCCCCCGCGGCGTCGGCGTTCGCAAAGCGGATGCCGTCGCTTCGTACCGTCAGGCGGCCGTTCTTTCGCTGCCAGCGCAATTCGCCAGCCAGCTCGTCGAAGGCCAGTCGCGGATCCTCGAACAGCCCTGGCAGCACCAGCGTGGCGCCGCTACCTTCGAGGCGCGCGGTGCCGGCGCGCTCGTCGAACTGGAAGCTGCCCGACAGGCCGCTGAAGCCCGGCACGCCGATGGTGGATTCGCCGCGCGCGCTGGCCGGCTGCTCGCGCACGGCGACATTGCGCAACACACCCTGCGCGCGGTAACGCGGCGGCGACGTCGGCCGCAGCAGGGTGCCGGCCTCGCGGGACCAGTTCAGGTCCAGATTGTCGATCCGGCCGGAGGGCTGCAGCGCGCGCAGCCGCTTCGCCGTCTCGCCGGTCAGCGGCATCGCGGAGGCGAGCGTGCGCAGGCCGTCCAGGTCCAGCGTCGGTGCCTTCAAGGCGAACCGCCGCAGATTGCCCCGGCTGTCGTGCGCCCAGCGCAGCGTCACCTGGCGCATCGCCTCGCGCCCCGGCGCTGGCGTGGCCGCGTCGCCGGCTGCCTCCCACAGCAACGTGTCGATGGTCAGCTGGTTGTCGCCGCGCTCGTTGCGATGAAGCAGCAGGGCCTGGGCCTGCCCCAGCCGCAGCGGCTGCGACGCGCCGCCTACCTTCAGGTCGATGTCGGCGGCCCGCAGCCGGACCTGGCTGCGCAGCACGTTGCCGTCGTCGAACTCGACGGTGCCGTCCGTGCCCAGGACACCGCTGGCAACGCTGTCGAACAGCGGCAGGTAGCGCTGGATCGCGGCCAGCCGCAGGTCGCCCAGGTTCCAGTTGGCCTGCCCGCGCCAGTTGCGCCAGTCGCCGGTCTCCTGCAGGTATTGATGGCGGAAGGCGCCGGTCACCACCAGCTGGCGGGGGGACAGCGATGGCGCGCGCCCCTCCAGCCGGACCGTGTGGTGCGAGCCGTCGCGCCGGGCCTGCAAGGCGATGTCGCCGACTTCGAGCAGGGGCAGGCCGCGCTGCTCGTCGAGCCAGCGCAGCTGCCCGCGGCGCAGGTCCAGATGACCTTGCGACAACAGCCAGTTGGTGAAGCGATGGTCGCCGGTATCCGGGCCGCCCTGGCCAACCGGCAGGCCGGCGATGCGCAGCGCACCATCGGGCGTGCGCTGGATCAGCAGATCGGCGCCGTCGGCATCGAGCCGGGCGAACAGCAGGTCCAGCGAGCCGAGCGAGCGCCACGACAGTTCGCCCGCCACGTTCTCGGCCGCGAGCAGCGTCCGCTGGCGGTCGTCCAGCACGCGGATGCCTTTGGCGCGGAACGAGGGGTGCCAGCCGTCCCAGCCGGTTTCCAGTGTCTCGATGGTCAGTTGCGCGGACAGCGCGATGGAGCCCTTCTGTTCGAGCCAGGCCCGCGCGGAGGCGGCCTGCGGCCACAGCACGAAGCGCATCAGCAGGACCAGCACCGCCGCCATGGCCAGCAGGGCCAGCAGCACCGCCGCCATGGCGCGGCCCAGGCGCCGCCAGAAGGGGTGGCGGAGCAGCGCAAGACAGGCGCCAGGCAGTGGCTGCAGCCGGCGGGCGCCGTCGGCGCAACGTTCGCGCAGTCGGGTGCGCAGTCGGGCGCGCCAGCGCCCGGAGGGCGACGTGTCGGACTGCGCCGCTCGGCCGCCCTCCGCCGGGCCAGCGTCGGCTTGCCCGGAGGCGGTTCCCCTCGCCCCCGTGCCGGCGGCAGCGGGGCGGTCGGCAGGGGATGCGGGGCGGCTGGACATGCGCAGATTATCCGACAATACTAGCCGCTCTCCAATTCAAAAACCGTCCCGGGCGGCGACGCCGGGCGCACGGACAAGACGCGGGCATCATCGCCGCCGCGTTCCTCAGGTGACAGCAATGACTTCCCCAGACCAGCCGAGTTCCTCGACGCCACAGATCCACGGGGAGGCGGCGCCTTCCGGGCCGGGTTCGCCGAGCCTTCCGGAGGCAGTGCTGGCGGTACTGGGCGATATGGCAAACGGCCCTTACGCGATCATGCCGAAGGCGGTGCTGCCGCCTCAGGATTGCGAGGGACACGCATTGTACTCGGCGGCCGCCTCGCACTACGTGCGCCGCCTGATGCAGGCGCGGCCCGGGCTGGCGCCCCTGGTCGCGGCGGCGAGCGAGGCGGCGCTGAGCCGCGCATGGATGGAGCAACGGCTGGACGCGCTGTGTGCGGAGCAGCCGGCAGGGGCCGACGCTGAGCAGGCCCTCGGGCAGGCGCTGCGCCGGCTGCGGGCCGAGGTGATGTGCGTGGTGATCGAGCGGGACCTGCGCGGCCTCGCGCCGCTGGCCGAGGTCACCGGCGCGATGACGGACCTGGCCGAGCTGGCCATCCAGCGCGGCCTGGCGATGCTGAGCGCCGACATGGCCGAGGCGGTAGGACGCCCCTTCGGCGAGCACGGCGGCGAGGAGCAGGAACTGCTGGTGGTCGGCATGGGCAAGCTGGGCGGGCGGGAGCTCAACGTTTCCTCTGACATCGACCTGATCTTTCTCTATGACGAGGACGGCGAGACCCGGGGCGGGCGACGCAGCCTGTCCAATCACGAGTACTTCATCCGGCTGGGGCGCCGCCTGATCACGCTGCTGGCCGAGCCGACCGCCGACGGCTTCGTGTTCCGCGTCGACATGCGCCTGCGCCCGAACGGCGACGCCGGTCCGCTGGCATGCAGCCTGGGCATGCTGGAAGAGTACCTGGTGGTGCAGGGACGCGAGTGGGAGCGCTATGCCTGGATCAAGGGCCGGGTGGTGTCGTCGACCGCGACCGAGCACGCGGCGAAGGCAGCGCGGCAGCTGGGCCGGCTGACCTCGCCCTTCATCTTCCGGCGCTACCTGGACTACGGCGTGATCGCGGCGATCCGGTCGCTGCACGCCCAGATCCGCGGACAGGCGGCGCGGCGCAGCGGGGGCCTCGCGGGGCACGGCGTCAACCAGCGCTCGCAGGACATCAAGCTCGGCCGCGGCGGCATTCGCGAGATCGAGTTCATGGCGCAGGTCTTCCAGCTGATCCGCGGCGGCCAGGATCCGACGCTGCGGGTGCGGCCGACGCTCGGCGTGCTGGCCGTCGCGCTCGAGCGCGGGCTGCTGCCGGGCGGGCAGGCCGAGCAGCTGGCCGACGCCTATCGATTCCTGCGCCAGCTCGAACACCGCCTGCAGTATCGCGACGACGCGCAGACGCACAACTTGCCGACCTCCCCGGAGGATCAGTTGGCGGTGGCGCAGATGATGGGGTGCGCGGATTGGCCGGAGCTGATGGCGCAGCTGTCGGCGTTGCAGGCCCCGGTGGCGCAGCAGTTCGACGCCACCTTCTCCGACCCGGAAGAAGGCCAGGCGCCATGCGAGGCGCTGTGGCCCGAAGTGGTGACCGAAGAGGGCGCCGAGGGCTGCGAGGACCGCGTGCTGCAGCTGGGCTTCAACGATGCGGCCGGGCTGCTGGAGCGCCTGCGCGCCACCGCGGCCTCCGCGCGTTATCGTGCGCTGCCCGAAACCAGCCGCGCCCGCTTCGACCAGCTGGTGAACCGCGCGCTGGAACTGGCGGGCAAGCAGGACGACCCGGATGCCACCATCGCGCGCTTCCTCGATTTTCTCGATGCCATCAGCCGGCGCTCGTCGTATCTGTCGCTGTTGTCCGAATACCCGCAGGCGATGGAGCGCGTCGCCCACACGCTGCATGCTTCGCGCTGGGCCGCCACCTACCTGACGCGCCATCCGCAACTGCTGGACGAGCTGCTGGACAGCGAGGCGCTGGCCGGCGCGCCGGACTGGCCCGCCTTCCGCGAGCGTGTTTCGCGGGGACTGCGCGGCGCCGAGGGCCAGGTGGAGGCGCAGATGGACATGCTGCGGCGCGAGCACCATGCGGAGACTTTCCGCGTGCTGCTGCAGGACCTGAACGGCTTGCTGACCGTCGAGCAGGTCGCCGACCGGCTTTCCGACCTGGCCGACGCGATGCTCGACATCACGCTGGAGGCGGTCTGGCGCCAGGTGCCCAACCGCCACCGGGAGATGCCGCGCTTCGCCGTGATCGCTTACGGCCGCTTGGGCGGCAAGGAGCTGGGCTACGCCTCCGACCTGGACATCATCTTCCTGCATGACGACGAGGACGAGCGCGCGCCGGAGGTCTATGCCGCCTTCGCCCGCCGGTTGATTACCTGGATGACCAGCCATACCGCCGCGGGGATGCTGTTCGACGTGGATACCCGGCTGCGGCCCAATGGCGCGGCCGGCCTGCTGGTTACCAGCTTCGAATCGTTCCGCCGCTACCAGCTGCGCCAGGGCGACAACACCGCGTGGGTGTGGGAGCACCAGGCGCTGACCCGCGCCCGCTTCTGTGCCGGCGACCGTGACATCGGTGCCCGTTTCGAGACGCTGCGCGACACCGTGCTGCGGCAGCAACGGGACGCCGCCACGCTGCGCGAGGAAATCGTGGCGATGCGGCGCAAGGTCGCCGAGGGCCATCCGAATCCAGGCCCGAAGTTCGACCTGAAGCATGACCGCGGCGGCATGGTCGATATCGAGTTCACGGTGCAGTACCTGGTGCTGCTGTACAGCCATGTCCATGCCGAGCTGACCCGTAATGCCGGCAATATCGCGCTGCTGCGCATGGCCGGCGAGCTGGGCCTGATCGATGCGCAACTGGCCGTCGCGGTGGGCGACGCCTATCGCGCCTTCCGCGCCCGCCAGCATCAGCTGCGGCTCGACGGCCAGAGCCAGGCCCGCGTGCCGCCGTCGACGGTCGAGCAGCAGGCGGCGCAGGTGCAGGCGCTGTGGCGCGCGGTGTTCGGTGACCGCTAAGGTCGGCGCGGGAGCATCCGCTGCGCTCGTCATCTGCGGTGTGGCGCTGCTTTCCGCCGCCTTTACCTTCGTGCCGTGGCTGCACGCGCACGGTCTCTATCTGCGCGATGCCGTGCTTGGCGAGGACGGCCACCAGTGGTGGCGCGTGGTCACGGCGATGTGGGTGCATCTGAACTGGCCGCACTGGCTCGGCAACCTGCTGGCCGCCGCCGGCCTGCTGCTGATCGCCGTCGCCCGCGCGGGCGTGCGGACGAGACAGGCGCTGCTGGTGCTGCTCGCCTGCGGCGCGATCGCACAATTGGCCTTGCTGTGGGTGCCCTCGGTGCGCTGGTATGGCGGCCTGTCCGGTGCATTGCACGGGTTTGCGCTGTGGTGCGGCCTGCGGCTGCTGGCAGCGCCGGGGGTTGCCCGGGCCCTTGGCGTCGCGCTTGCCGCCGCCGTGCTGGTCAAGGTCTGGCTCGAACAGTCATGGCTCGCGCCCATCGTGATGGACCCCATGCGCGGCTTTGGGGTGGTCCGCGCCGCGCATGCGGCCGGCGCGGTGGCAGGCCTTGCGCTATGGTTGCTCGGCGAATGGTGGCAGCGCCGGCGACAGCGTGAGGGCTGACGCCGGCGGCATCCGGGAGGCTAGCGCCGTCGCGATCCCGGTCGCCATGCGGCGGCGAAGCCGACCAGCAGCAGCACCAGCCCGGCCAGGGGGGCGACTGCACCGCCACCGCCATCGTCGCCGCCGGCCGCCGGCGGGGGCGTGGTGGTGGTCGGCGGCGGCGGTTCGACACCGCCTGGCACCGTGGAGACAGCGGCCTGCAGGGCACGGCCCGCGTCGAGCAGGCCGGCCCCGCAGGTGCCGGCGTTGATGTCGCAATAGGTTCCCGCCGGATGCGGCCGCGCGGATTGGCGCAGCAGTCCGATGACCTGGGACGGCGACAGCCCGGCGTTCACGGCCAGCATCATCGAGGCGACGCCGGCAGCGATCGGGGAGGCGAAACTGGTGCCTTGCGAGTCGGTCACCGTATCGCTGCCCGGCGTGGTGGTGCCCGTGTTGGACAACGTCCGGATGCGGGAGATCGGGCCGAGGCAGACGGGGGCGGCCGCGCTGCCGGTGGTCTGGCTGACGCCGCAGCCGCCGCCCGGTGCGCTCAGCGTGACCTCCGGCCCGACACTGGCATAGCTGGCATTTTCGCCATCGTCCACATGCGCGGTGACGGCCACCGTGCCGCGGCAACTGGCGGGCGCTTCCACCGCGCCGGCATTGTTGCCTGCGGCAGCGACCACCACGACGCCGCGCGCGGCCAGCTCGTCGATCGCCTCCTGCTCGAAGGTGCTGCAGCTACCGCCGCCGAGACTGATGTTGACCACCCGCGCGGGCGTCGGATTGTCCGGCAAGCCCGGCACCGGCAACCCGCCCGCCCAGCGCATCGCATCGATGGTGTCCGACAGTTGCGCACCGCACCGGCCCGACACGCGCAGCGGCAGCAGCCGGGCCTGCCAGTCGACGCCGGCGATCGCCTGGCCGTTGTCGGTCACCGCACCCAGCACGCCGGATACCCGGGTGCCGTGCCACGAGTTGGGCTCGGGCCGATCCGCCGCGGGAAGTCCCGGGCAGGCGTAGCCCTGCGGCACGTTGTCGCCGGCATCGGTCGGGTCGGCGTCGCGGCCGTCGCCGTCCAGTGCTACCGCGGGATCGCTGATGAAGTCGTAGCCGGGCAGGAGCCGCGCCGCCAGGTCGCCATGGCGAAGGATGCCGGTATCGATGACCGCGACGACCACATCGGCACTGCCACGGCCGCGGTCCCAGGCCGCCGGCAGATTGGCGCCGCCCGGCACCTGCGTCGGACCCATCAGGTAAGGCTGCCGGGTAGCGAAGTCCGGATCGTTGGGCATGGTGTCGAACGGCCGCAGCCAGCGATCCGGCACCGCGTCTGCCACGCGCGGATCCTGGCGCAGGCGCGCCGCCACGGCTTCGGGATCGGCGCCCGCGGCAGCAGGGGCGAGCAGGGTGCGCTCGCTGCCCATCTGGCGCTTGACCGACAACGCGATGCCGGTCTCGCTGGACAGCGCCTGCAGCCGGTCCTGGCCGGCGGGCGTCGCAGCGGCCCCTGCCGTCTTCGCTGCGGGGGTGGGTGCGTCGCGCCAGCGCACGATGATGTTGCCGGTATAGAGGGGCGCGGACGCCTGGCTTGCCGGCTCTGCCGCGGGTACCTTGGCCGCCAGCGCAGGGCCGCCGGCAAGCGTCGTCAACCCGCTCGCCAGCGCAAGCGCGGCGAGGTGAGCCCGGGTGAGCCGCAGCAGGCCCGAGGTCCGGTCATGCATCCGGCCGATTGAGGGGGGCAGGGCGCGGCGGTGCGAGCCGCCGCTGTCGTGCAAGGCGTCAGGAAGAAATGGCATCGGGCCCTCTGGGTGTTGCTGCCCGGAGCCAGCCGGGCGGCGCTGCATCAAGGTCAGCGCCACGATACCGTGATCGGCTCCGAGGCGTTGTCGGCATGCGTCCGACAGGGGACGTGGCTTCGCGTGCAGGCCGCCTAGCTGGCCGGCATGTCGCGCCCGGTCGGCTGCGGGCGGCTTGGCCCCTGAAAGCGGTCCGGTTCCGCGGTCTGCACGCGAGGCAGGGCGCGCAGCGTCGTCAGCGCCTGCTCCAGCGTGGCGGTCTTGTCGGCGCTGATCGCCGTGACCAGCCAGATACCGCCCGACATCGGCCGCTTGACCACGAAGCGCACCGGGCCGGTGGCGGCGGCCAGCAGTTCGCCGGCCTGCATCGATTCGTTGACGTCCGGCGGCGAGAAGCGAACCAGGATGTCGCCAAGCGCCCGATCGTCGGTGATGCTGCCTTCCGGCGGTGCGGCTGGCGCGCGGCCGCTGCCGCAAGCAGCCAGGCCGAGGCCGGCGGCCATCACGCAACCGACCGCGACGCAGCCCAGCACGCGGCGCAGAAGGGGACGGCGCGGGCGGCCGGCTTTGCCCGCGACGGGCGCTCCGGCAGACGGACGGCGTGTAGGCATGGAAGACTCCTGTGGCATGGCTCTCGTGCTCGATATGGTTCGTTGTGCGATGCAGTCGGTGGCGCGGCGGCGGGCGGTTCGGCGGTCGGACGCTCAGCTTGCCGCGCGCCGGCTACGGCGGCCTTCGCGGGCCTCTCGTCCCGCACGCGCCGGCTCGGTGCCGCGAGCCCCTTGCGCCAGCATCTCTTCGGCGTGCTGCATGGTGGTGGTAGTCACGGTGGTGCCGCCCAGCATCCGGGCGATTTCCACTACCCGGGCCGCCGGATCCAGCGTGCGGATGCGCGAGCGCGTCTGCTGCACGCCGTCCTGCTGCAGGGTTTCCTTGCTGACCAGCAGGTGGTTGCCTGCCTGCGCCGCCACCTGCGGCAGGTGGGTCACGCACAGCACCTGGCGCGCGTGGCCCAGTTCCTGCAGCCGGCGGCCCACCACTTCGGCCACGGCGCCGCCGATGCCGGTATCGACCTCGTCGAAGATCAGCGTCGGGGTCGGCGCCGCTTCGCTGGTGATCACGGCGATGGCCAGGCTGATCCGGGCCAGTTCGCCGCCGGAAGCCACCTTGGCAAGCGGGCGAGGGGTGACGCCGGCATGGCCGGCGACCATGAACTCGACCTGTTCCAGCCCATGGCTGGCGCCGTCCTCGAGCGGATGCAGCGCGACCGAGAAGCTGCCGCCCGCCATCGACAGGCCCTGCATTGCCTCGGTCACCGCGGCGCCGAGCTGGGCAGCGGCGCTGGCGCGGGACTCGCTCAGATGCCGGGCCAGCGTCATGTACGCGGCGCGCGCGGCGGCTTCGCGAGCAGCCATCTTGTTGACGTCCTGCGCGGCTTCCAGCTCGTCCAGCTGGCGCCGGCGCTCGGTCAGCTCGTCGGCCAGCGCCTCCGGCATGACGCGGAACTTGCGGGCGGCGGCATGCAGCGCCTGCATGCGTTCCTCGGCCGCCTGCAGCCGTTCGGGGTCCAGGTCGAGCCGGTCGACGTAGCGGTTCAGCGAGTGCGCCGCTTCCTCGGCCTGCACCAGCGCCGGTTCGAGCGCCGCCAGCACGTCCGACAGCGCGGGGTCGATCTCGGCCAGCGCGCGCAGACGCCCGACCAGCGCGTTCAGCCCGGAAAGCACGGACCCGTCGGATTCGGACAGGGCATCGAGCGCCGCGCGGCCGCCCTTGATCAGGTTGGCCGCGTGGGACAGGCGCGTATGCTCGCTCTGGATCGACTCCCACTCGCCTTCCTGCGGCGCGAGCTTTTCCAGCTCGCCGACCTGCCACTCCAGCCGGTCGCGTTCAAGCTGCATTTCGCGCGATTGCTGCTCGGCGGCTTCGCGCTGGCGCACCGCGGCGCGCCAGCTGCGCCATGCCTCCGCCACGGCCCCCGCCTGCGCGGTCAGGCCGGCATGGGCGTCCAGCAGCACCCGCTGCGCGTCCGGGCGCAGCAGCAGTTGATGGGCATGCTGGCCGTGGATGTCGACCAGCTGGTCGCCCACTTCGCGCAACTGCGCCAGCGTCGCGGCGGTGCCGTTGATGAATGCCTTGCTGCGGCCGTTGGCATCGACCGTGCGACGCAGCAGCACCGTGCCGTCTTCTTCGGCCAGCGCCTGCTCGGCCAGCCAGGCGTCCAGCGCCGGATGCGTGCCGAAGGTCGCGCTGACACTGGTGCGCGCCGCGCCCTCCCGGACCACGCCCGCGTCCGCCCGCTCGCCGAGCACGAGGGCCAGGGCATCGATCAGGATCGACTTGCCGGCCCCCGTTTCACCGGTGAAGACGGTGAACCCGGCGGAGAAATCGAGGTCGAGCGTATCGACGATGACGAAATCGCGGATGGACAGGCTGCGCAGCATCTTGGGCGACAGGGCGACGTGGGAAGAAGGAATGGGGGGAGGAAGAAGACAGGGCCGATCAGCAGCCAGCGGGCGCCGTCGCGCCGGGCGGCCGCGCCTGGCCGACGCCATCGCGCACCGGCATCACAGACGGTTGTCCTCCGACGGGTATTCATGCCAGTGCAGCTTCTTGCGCAGCGTGGCGTAGTAGTTGTAGCCGACCGGATGCAGCAGGTCGATCGACTTGGCCGAGCGGCGCACCACGATGCGGTCGCCGGGCACCAGCGAGGTGAGCGACTGCATGTCGAAGTTGACGCTGGCGTCGCGGGCGGTGGCTACCTGGATGGTCACCTCGGCGTCGTGCGGCAGCACGATCGGACGGTTTGACAGCGCGTGGGGCGCGATCGGCACCAGCACCAGGCCCGAAAGCGTCGGGTGCAGGATCGGGCCACCCGCGGACAGCGCGTAGGCGGTCGAGCCAGTCGGTGTCGATACGATCAGGCCGTCGGAGCGCTGGTTGTACATGAAGTAGCCGTCCACCGACACCGCCAGCTCGACCATGCCGGAGATGCCCGAGCGGTTGACCACCACATCGTTGAAGGCGAGCGCCGAGAAGATCTCGGTGCCGTCGCGAAACACCCGCGACTCGAGCAGCGTGCGGTTCTCCGACTCGTACTGGCCGCTGAGCATGGCGGGCAGGACCACCTGCACGTCCTCCAGCGGAATGTCGGTCATGAAACCGAGCCGGCCGTGGTTCACGCCGATCACGGGCACCCGGTAGCCGGCAAGCTGGCGCGCGATGCCGAGCAGCGTGCCGTCGCCGCCGAGCACCACCGCCACGTCGGCCTGGCTGCCGATCTCGCTGGCCGACAATGCCGGATACTGTGTCAGGCCGGTCGCCTGTGCCGTCTCGCGCTCGAACACGACCTGCTGGCCATTGCGCTGGATGCAGTCGGCCAATGCCGAGAGCGGGCCTTCGATGCCCGCGGTCGAGTACCGGCCGACCAGGGCAACCGTGCGAAAAGGCGCGCGCGCGGCGCCGGACTGGGGTTGTGCGGACATGCCCGGATTAGACCATACCGCCATGACCGTTGTCAGCAGGCGACGAGTGCGGCGCCGAGCCGGGCGCGGGGCCGGCTCCGCCGACCGAGCCCGAACGGAAAAAAGTTGCGTAAAATCAGGGGCATCATGGACGAACGAGCTAAAACCCTACTCAAGACCCTGATCGAGCGATACATCGCCGAGGGGCAGCCGGTCGGCTCGCGGACGCTGTCGAAGTACTCGGGGCTGGACCTGTCGCCGGCCACCATCCGCAACGTGATGTCCGACCTCGAGGAGATGGGCTTCATCTCCAGCCCGCACACGTCCGCGGGCAGGGTGCCGACCCCCAGGGGCTACCGCTTGTTCGTCGATACCATGCTGACCGCCCAGGCGCTGGACGGCCAGCTCGAACGCTCGGTGCTGGCGGGCCGCATCCAGGGCGAATTGAGCGCGCCCGAAACCCCGCAACGCATGATCGCCACCGCGGCGCGTACGCTGTCCAACCTGTCCCAGTTCGCCGGCGTCGTGATGACGCCGCGCCGCGCGCAGGCGTTCCGGCAGATCGAGTTCATGCGGCTGTCGGACAAGCGCATCCTGCTGATCATCGTCACGCCGGAAGGCGACGTGCAGAACCGCATCATCCAGACCGAGTTGCCGTACACCGCCAGCCAACTGGTCGAGGCCGCCAACTTCATCAACACGCACTATGCCGGCATGCGGTTCGATACGGTGCGGGAGCGGCTGCGCGACGAACTGAAGGCGCTGCGCATCGACATGTCCGCGCTGATGCAGGCGGCCGTCGAAGCGGGCAGCAGCGCGATGGAGGACGAGGAGGAGCAGGTCTATATCTCCGGCGAGCGCAAGCTGCTGGAGGTCGAGGACCTGGCCTCGAGCATGGACAAGCTGCGGCGGCTGTTCGAGGTGTTCGAGCACAAGACCAGCCTGCTGCAACTGCTGGACGTCTCCAGCCACGCCGAGGGCGTGCAGATCTTCATCGGTGGCGAGAGCCGGCTTGTCCCGCTGGAGGACATGGCGGTGATCACCGCGCCGTACGAGGTCGACGGCCAGATCGTCGGCACGCTCGGCGTGATCGGGCCGACTCGGATGGCCTACGATCGGGTCATTCCCATCGTCGATATCACGGCGCGTCTGCTCTCCAGCGCGCTGAGCCAGAACTGAAGCCGGCCGGGCCGGCGTCGGCGCAGAACCCGGCGCCGTTCCGGCGGTCACAAAAAAATGCAGCCGGCGGCCCGCTATCCGGCGCGCCACCGGACGGGAACCGGGACCTCCCCGGCATTACCGGACCACAGATGACCTTTTCCGAAGAACCGGCATACCAGCATGGGCAGGCGCCGCGCACGGCGGTGCTGCTGATCAACCTCGGCACACCGGACGATCCGACGCCGAAGGCAGTGGGGCGCTACCTGAAGGAATTCCTGTCCGACCCGCGCGTGGTCGAGATTCCGCGGGCGGCATGGCTGCCGCTGTTGCACGGGGTGATCCTGCCGCTGCGTTCGCGCGCCTCGGCGGCCAAGTACGAGTCGATCTGGCTGCGCGAAGCCCATCGCACCGGCTCGCCGCTGCTGGTGCACACCGAGCGGCAGGCACATGCGCTGCAGCTGCTGCTGGCCCAGCAGGGCCACGAAGTGACCGTGGCCTGCGCCATGCGCTACGGCAATCCGTCGATCGCCTCGGTGATGGAGGCGCTGCGTCGGCAGGGCACCGAGCGAATCCTGGCACTGCCGCTGTACCCGCAATACTCGGGGACCACGACCGCCACGGCGTTCGACGAACTGTTCCGCGTGCTGCGGCAGTGGCGCAATCAGCCGGAGCTGCGGCTGGTCAAGCATTTCCACGATCATCCCGCCTATATCGACGCGCTGCACCAGCAGGTCGGTGCCTATTGGGCGCAGCATGGCACGCCGGACTTTGCGCGCGGCGACCGCCTGATCCTGTCGTTCCACGGGGTGCCGCGACGCACGCTGGAACTGGGCGATCCCTATCACTGCGAATGCCAGAAGACTGGCCGCTTGCTGGGCGAGGCGCTGGGACTGCAGCCCGGGCAGTACCAGGTCACCTTCCAGTCGCGCTTCGGCAAGGCCGAATGGCTGCAGCCGTACACCGCGCCGACGCTGCAGGAACTGGGCAAGGTGGGCACTGCGCGGGTGGACGTGTTCTGCCCGGGCTTTCCCGCCGATTGCCTCGAGACGCTGGAGGAGATCGCGATGGAAGGGCAGTCGGAGTTCCGCAGCGCTGGGGGCAATGCCTTCCACTACATTCCGTGCCTGAACGACTCGCCGCTATGGATCGCCGGTCTGGCCGAGATTGCGCTGCAGCATCTGCAGGGCTGGCCATTGCGCCTGCCGCATCCGCATGAACTGGATACGCGCCGGGCGCTGGCGCAAGCGAGGGGGGCCGCCGCATGAATGTCTCGTTCGAAGCTGACGCCCGCCAGCGCATCGACAAGTGGCTGTGGTGCGCGCGCTTCTTCAAGACCCGGTCGCTGGCCGCCGAGGCGGTCGAACGCGGGCGGGTCGAGGTCAACGGACAGCCTTGCAAGAACTCCCGTGAAGTTCGGCCCGGCGATCGTGTCAGCATCGACGCCTACCAGCAGCAGTGGGAACTGGTGATCAAGGGCATTGCCCCGGCCCGGGGCCCGGCGCCCGTCGCACAGACGCTATACGAGGAAAGCGAGGAGAGCCGCGCCCGGCGCGCCGCGGAGGCGGAACGGCGGCGGCTCCACCACGAACCGTCGGCCGAACTGCATGGCCGTCCCACCAAGCGGGATCGGCGGCGCATCCAGGACCTGAAAGGCTGATGGACCGGCGAGCCGTGAAGGCGTCGGACCGGCGAGCCGGTCAGCGCAGGTAGCGCAGCAGGTGGTGCTGGCCGGACCAGTCGCCATCGCCCGCGCTTTGCACGGCCGGGGTCAGCCCGTCGGACAGGTAGAGGAAGACGGCAAGCGCGACCAGGGACACCAGGATCAGCGCCAGCAGCACCGGCAGGCCGGGATGCTTGGTCCGTGTCGCCGCCGGTCGGCCATGCGAGGAGCGGCTCGCCGCCGGCACGGCGGGGGGGCGGGCCGGCTCCGCGTGGACTGCGGCGGTGCCGCTCTCGCCAGCGTGGCGGCGCAGGCCAAGGCGCAGGGACTGGCAGAGGTGCGGGATCAGGTGCGGCGCCTTCAGCATGGCTACCCCGACAGGAAAGGGATCAATATGAACCTTGGTACGGCAGTTTTTGTCGCTTTTATGGATTTATCTTAGAAGCTGCACCGCAGCAATGCAATTTACCCCTCTGCGCAATCCGGTGATCTTTGTAAGCTGATGTTTCTCGCGGCTGCGGCCGCCTCTTGAAAAATCGGCTTGCCGCCACCAGCTGCCAGCAGGATTTCCCTTGAACCTTCGCGGCCGTCGCGCGCGGCCGCACCCATGCACTGATACGGATCGACATGGAAGAACAGAAGCAGACGCCATCCCCAACCCAGCCAGCGCCGGCGGACACCGCCGCGAACGAGGCCCGGTCCGCTCAGCAGACCGAAGCGGCCGGGGCAGCGGAAGCGGCACAGTCCCAGGCTGCGGCGGCGCCGTCGGCCACGGGCGAGCAGGCCGCGACGGCCACCGGCGGCTTCAATGGCCAGGAAGACCTGACGGCGCGGATTGCCGAACTCGAAGCCCGGGCCAAGGAACACTACGACATGTACGTGCGGGCCGTGGCCGAAGGGGAGAATATCCGCCGCCGCGCCCAGGACGATGTAGCCAAGGCGCACAAATTCGCCATCGAGAGCTTCGCCGAGCATCTGCTGCCCGTGATGGACAGCCTGCAGGCCGCGCTGGCCGACGGTTCGGGCGATATTGCCAAGCTGCGGGAGGGGGTCGAACTGACCGCCCGGCAGCTGGCCAACGCCTTCGAGAAGGGCCGCATGATCGAACTGAACCCGGTCGGCGAGAAATTCGATCCGCACCGGCACCAGGCGATTTCGATGGTGCCGTCGGAGCAGGATGCGAATACCGTCGTCAGCGTCCTGCAGCGCGGTTACCTGATTGCGGACCGCGTGCTGCGTCCGGCCCTGGTCACGGTGGCTGCACCGAAGTAAGTCTGGCGCGGCGGTTCGACCCGCCACGCCCGTTCTGACCACGACGCCCGGCGCAGCTTCGCTCCGGGCGTTCCTGTTTCTGGAGGAATGTCATGGCCTACCCGTACGGCGCCGCACCGGCCCCCCATACGGATTACCACGCCTTCGAACTGCTCAACATGCGTGAAGTCGATCACGACACGATCGACGACGCGCTGGCAGCGGCCGGCGACGAGCTGGTATGCGTGTTTTTCTGGGGGACCGATTGCTACAACTGCGAAATGGCCAAGAAGGCCATGCTGACCAATCCGGAACAGTTGCGCGCGCTGGAGCTGCACTGGCTGCATGCCAACGTCTATACCTACCCGGCGTTGGGCCGGCGCTTCGGCCTGTACGGCATCCCGGTGTTCATGTTCTTTCACAAGGGCAAGAAGCTGGGACGTGCCACCGGCTGGCACGGCTTCGGCCAGTTCTCGGCAGCAGTGACCAACGCCCGTCTGAAGGCCAGCGGCAAGCCGCTGGCCGGGTAGGCGCTTCAGCGGTTCAGCATGTAGCCGATGCGGAACTGCCAGGGCACCTTGCGGTTGTAGTCCAGCAGGCTCTCGCCGTAGCCGGCGAAGTAGCCGGCCATCAGGTAGCCGCCGGTGCCGGGAATCAGCCTGGCCAGCGGATAGGACAGCTGCGCGTCGACGCTGCCATACCAGTCCCGCGTGCCCTTGCGCAGCGTGGCCGCCAGTTCCCATGAGTCCGGCCTGCCATACGCGACGCGCAGGTCCATGTAGCCCCGGTAATGCGCGATATCGCCGTTCTCGTCGGCCTTGTTCAGGTAGTAGTACAGCTTCGGGCTGACCGTCCAGTGGTAGTCATCGGCCTTGCCGAAGTGGAAGGTGGGGCGGATGAAGACCGTGTTGATGCTGCGCGACTCCGGCCCGGAGCGTCCGTTCGATTCGTGCTCGAGCCCGGTGGCCAGCGACAGCTGGCGCAGGGGGCCGCCGCGTACGCCCGTGTCGCTCAGGTAGTAGAACAGGCTGGGGCGGTAGTTGGTGTCACGGAACGGCTTGGACTCCTCCGACAGATCCCATAGCGAGAACTGGGTGTAGCCCAGGTACAGGTTGTCCAGCAGCGCGCGCGAGCCGGGATCGCGTCCCTCGAACAGCCGGTAGCGCAGGCTGAACTGGAACTTGGCATTGCCGCCGCCATGGGCGCCAGCGGCGAAATAGACCGGTTCGTGGAAGGTCAGGCGGCTCTGCTCGCTGACAAGCGGCGCACGTGCCATCGTTTCGCTGCCCGGCGCCGGCTGCACCGCTGGCACCGCGGCCGGCGTCCCGTCGGCATCGCTATCCGCGTCCGCAAGCGTGGCGGGCGGCGTGGCGGCGCCGGGCGCGGGGGCGGCCGCAGCAGCAGAGGCCCTGGCAGGCGCTGCCGCCGTGGCGGTGTCCCCGGCGAGATTCAGCGTGACCAGCACAGGCGCAGCATCGATTCCCACCGGATCGAGCCGGACCTGTCCGCGCAGTGTCTCGGGGATCGCACCCTGGTACTCGATGGCGCGATGCTCGCCGCGGCGCAAGCGGATCGCGGCGGGACCCGGGGTGATGCGCTTGAGCGAGAGGCGGGCGGTATTGACCGGGTCGGCGGAAGCGTCGACTTCCAGCGTATCGGGTACCAGGTACTGCCGCGTGTGCTCCTGCGCGCTGACCACCAGCGTCAGCGTCAGCGGCTTGCTGGCATCGATCACGCGCGGCGGCTGCAGCAGGTTCACCGCCGCATGGACGGCGGAGGCCGGCAGCGCGCAGGCGGCCGCGGCGGCAAGGACGAGGACGGTCTGGCGAATGGGTCGGGGCGAATTCGAAAGCATGGGCATGGTGGGAGTCCGCCGGCGGCGGCGCGCCAGGCACGGCCCGCGGCAGGGCATGAAACGCCGCAAAGGGTAACACGGGGGCCGCGACGTGCCCGGGCACAGGGCAAGGGAGGCATGCCGCGCCGGCGGCGGGCAAGCAGGACTTCAGCGCGTGGCGCGCCGCTTCACGCAGTCGATGTAGTGGTCGCCGTCGGGCGGCAGGCCGGTGCGCTGGGACTGCCACAGCATCTCGCCAAGGCACTCCATCATCTGATGATGCGCTTCGTGCGGCGAATCCAGACGCAGCGTCAAGGCTTCGTAAGCCTGGCGGATGCCCCGCGGCTGGTCGATCGATACCTGCTCGGCGATCGACAGGTGCATGGCCAGGTGCAGGAAGGGGTTGGTCTGGCCCGCTTCGGGCGTGAATTCCTGGTTCAGCGCGGCGTCGATATCGGACAGCTGGCCGTGATACTCCGGATGCTGTTCCATCCAGTCGACGGCAATCGCTTCGAGCGGGGTCAGGACCTGTCCCTGGCGCTGCTTGTTCCAGGCGTCACAAAAGAAACGGCGAACTTCTTCTCGGGAGGGATTGAACATGGTGGCTCGATTGTAGACGAGGGCGCGAACCCTTGCTCCGGCCCGGGTGGTCCGGCCAGCGGATAGAATGCTGCGCTCCGGAACGCACACTTCCAACCGCGCACAGCGAGAACCGCATGACCGAATCCCGCTCCCACGCCGGCGCATGGCCGCAGGCACGCGACACGCTGACCGGCGTGCTGCTGATCGCCATCTCGGCCACCGCCTTCGGCGCCATGGCGATCTTCGCCCGCTTCGCCTATGCCTCGGGCGCCGACGTGTACGGGCTGCTGCCGGTCCGGTTCGTCGTCGCCGCGCTGGCGCTGGTGGCCATCATGTGGCTGCGCCGGGTGCCGTTGCCCGGCTGGCGCCGCGTCCTCGCGCTTGCCGCGATGGGCGGCATTGGCTATGCGGGGCAGTCGTGGTGCTTCTTCCTGGCGCTGAACCATGCCCAGGCCAGCCTGGTGGCGCTGCTGCTGTATCTCTATCCCGTGTTTGTCACGGTGCTGGCGGCGCTGTTTCTCAAGGAGCGGCTGACCGGCCCGACCGTGACCGCGCTGGTGCTGTGTTCGCTGGGCGCCGGGCTGACCGTTGGCGGCGGGCAGGGCAGCCCGTTGGGGATCGCGTTGGGACTGGGGGCGGCGCTGATCTATTCGGTCTATATCGTCGTCGGCGCCCGCGTGACGGCGGGCGTCCACCCGCTGGCCACTACCACGGTGGTCAGCATCGCGGCCGCGCTGGTCTGGCTGGCCATCGCGGCGATTCGCGCCAGCGCCGGCGTGCCGCCCGCGTTGCCCGCCGATGCCGCGGGCTGGGCGGCGGTGCTGGCCATTGCGCTGGTCTCCACGGTCGTGGCGATCCTGACCTTCTTCGCCGGCCTGCAGCGCCTGGGCGCGGCACGCGCATCGATGCTGTCGACGCTGGAGCCCCTGGTCACGGTGCTGCTGGCGGCGGCGCTGCTGGGCGAACACATCGGCGGCCTGCAGGCGGTCGGCGGCGCACTGATCCTGGCCGGCGTCCTGTGGCTGACCCGGCCGCGTGCCGCCCCGGCTCTTCAGGAAGATTGAATGACTTGCTGAATTCGTCGCTGCGGCGGCCCCTCGATGGGTAAGTAAAATGCGGCTTTCACCCATTCGAGGATATTCATGGAAGCGCTGGATCAAGCCGCATTGGCCCGTCTGTTCACCGAAGCGCGCACCCATGGTGCGTGGCAGGACCGTCCCGTGGACGAGGCGGTGCTGCGCCAGCTGTATGAGCTGATGAAGTTCGGTCCCACCGCCGTCAACAGCACGCCGGCGCGGATCGTTTTCGTGCGCAGCGCGGCGGAAAAGGCCCGGCTGGTCGACTGCGTGTCGCCCGGCAACGTCGAGAAGACCCGCAACGCGCCGGTCACCGCCATCGTGGCGTTCGACAATGCGTTTCATGAGCAGCTGCCGCGCCTGTTCCCGCATGCGGACGCCCGTTCCTGGTACGAAGGTCAGCCGGAGAAGATCGCGCGCGATGCGCTGGTCAACAGCTCGCTGCAGGGCGGCTACCTGATCCTCGCCGCGCGTGCGCTGGGGCTCGACTGCGGTCCGATGGGCGGCTTCGATGCGGCCAAGGTCAACGCCGCCTTCTTCCCGGATGGCAAGTGGTCGGTCAACTTCCTGCTGAACCTGGGCTACGGCGATGCCGGCAAGGTCCATCCGCGCGGGCCGCGGCTGCCGTTCGAGGAAGCCTGCCGCATCGTCTGATTCCACACCCGATCGCTCCCGATCGCAGGCATCAGGAAAAGGGGCGCCGCGCCGCCCCTTTTGTCGTTTGCCCTCACTGCACCGGGGAAAGCACCTTGTCCGGATATTCGCAAAGGGTTTCGATGGCGCAATGCCAGCATTCGGGCCGCCGGGCCTTGCAGACATAGCGGCCATGCAGGATCAGCCAGTGATGGGCGTCGTGCAGGAATTCATCCGGCACGACTTCCAGCAGCTTCATCTCGACATGGTGGACCGTCTTGCCCGGCGCGAGGCCAGTGCGGTTCGATACCCGGAAGATATGCGTGTCCACCGCGATGGTGGGGTGGCCGAAGGCGGTATTGAGCACCACGTTGGCGGTCTTGCGGCCC
This sequence comes from Cupriavidus sp. AU9028, assembly GCF_019795295.1. Lineage (GTDB taxonomy): Bacteria > Pseudomonadota > Gammaproteobacteria > Burkholderiales > Burkholderiaceae > Cupriavidus. Next base: position 521,901 of record NZ_JAIMCG010000001.1, read on the forward strand.
ACGCCGGGCAGCGCCTCCAGGTCCTCCCGCGCGGTGGGTACGCGACCATCATGGCGCTCGACCAGAATCCGGCAGGTCTGGATGACGTGCTTCGCCTTGGTCTTGTACAGCCCGATCGTCTTGATGTAGCCGGCGACACCCTCCTCGCCGAGTGCGAGCATGCGCTCGGGCGTCGGCGCGACCGGAAACAGGCGCCGGGTCGCCTTGTTGACGCCAACGTCGGTCGCCTGCGCCGACAGCAGCACGGCAATCAGCAGCTCGAACGGCGAGCTGTACTCGAGTTCGGTGACGGGAGCCGGATTGGTTTCGCGCAGGGTTTCGAACAGCGCGCGGCGCTTGGCGGCGTTCATCGGCTGCCGCCCGGGCTCTGCTCCAGGCGCTTCTGCCTGGCCCGCGCGATCGCCGCCTCGATGATGGCCTTCTTGCGCGCCTGCGCGGCCCGCTCCTCGTCGGACTGCACCGGTTCCTGCTTCAGCGCCTCCAGCTTGGCGGCCGCCTTGGCTGCCAGGCGCGCTTCGTTCTCCTCGCGCTCGCGCACCAGACGGCGGTTGCGCGCCTCGAAGCGTTCCCGCGCCTGGTCGGCCTGATGCTGGCTCCAGGCATCCCAGCCGGTGCGGTTGCCCGTCACCGGAATCATCGCGATGCAGTCGACCGGGCAGGGCGCGACGCACAGGTCGCAGCCGGTGCACCAGTCGGGCAGCACGGTATGCATCTGCTTCGGGGCGCCGACGATTGCATCGACGGGGCAGGCCTGGGTGCAGAGCGTGCAGCCGATGCACAGCGTTTCGTCGATGCAGGCGACGGCGCGCGGCTGCTCGATGCCGCGCTCGGGGTCGAGTGGCAGCACCGGCACGCCGAGTTCGGCCGCCAGACGCCGTACGCCTTCCGCGCCGCCCGGCGGGCAGCGATTGCAGTCCGCTTCGCCCCGCGCCATGGCCTCTGCGTAGGGACGGCAGCCGGCAAAGCCGCACTTGGTGCACTGCGTCTGGGGCAACAGGGCGTCGAGCCGGTCGGCGCGCGCGAGGGGCGCGTGGGGGTCGCGGGGCAGGGGTATCACGGTATCGATGAGGCTTGTGCTGCGCGCCAACGCGTACTGTGCCGCGGCGCGGCAAGGATTATCCCCGATTTCGCCGTTCCGCAGAAAATCGCAAGATGCACGGGTTCAGCAGGAATGCGGCGATGCGGCGTCGCCGTCGGTCCCCCGGCCGGCCTGTTGCCATTCGCGCCCGACGCCTTCCGGCGGGGTGCAAACCGGACTACCCGTCACAACTACGCATGACGACCGAAATCAAGTCAAAGCGCGATCCCGAGGGGACGCGGCGCCGCATTCTTGACGCAGCCACCGAGGAGTTCGCCAAAGGCGGTCTCGCCGGCGCCCGCGTGGATCAGATCGCACGGCGCGCGGAAACCAACGAGCGGATGCTCTATTACTACTACGGCAGCAAGGAGGGATTGTTTCTTGCCGTGCTCGAGCGGCAGTATGCGCGCTTTCGCGCGGACGAGGCGCGGCTGCAGATCTCGGACGAGGACCCCACCGTGGCGGTACGGACGCTGGCTCGCTTCGTCTGGGACTGGTACTACGAGCATCCCGACTTCATCCGCCTCGTCAACAGCGAGAACCTGCATGAGGCTCGCCACCTGAAGAAGTCGTCGCAGCTGCACCAGCTGGTCAATCCGGTCGTCGATGTCCTCGCCGAGATCCTTCGGCGCGGCCAGCGCAAGGGCGTCTTTCGCGACGGCATTGACGTGTCGCAGCTGTACCTGACGATTTCGGCGCTGGGGTATTACGTGCTGTCCAATCGCTACACCATCAGCGCGGTGCTGGGACGGGACGTCGCGTCGCAGGAAGAGCATGAGCGCCTGGCGCAATTGCATGGCGACATGCTGCTGTCCTATCTGACTTGCCCGCCGCCGGACCGCGCGCAGGGCGAATAGCGGCGACGGAAAGCGACGTAAAGGGGAGGGCAGGCGCCGGCGGGGGCCGTTGCCGGCGATGGCGCCAGCCATCGCCCGGTGCCCCGGTCAGCGGTACTTGCGGATGAAGTCGCGCAGCTCGGGATAGATCGTCTCGCGCCAGCGGCGGCCCGAGAAGATGCCGTAGTGACCGCACTTGGGTGCGGTCAGGTGACGCCGGCGCTTCGGATCGATGCCGGTACACAGGTCGTGCGCGGCGGCGGTCTGGCCGGCCCCGGAAATGTCGTCCAGCTCGCCTTCGATGGTCAGCAGCGCGGTGTCGCGGATGTCCTGGGGGCGCACCGGCAGGCCGTCGATTTCCCAGGTCCCGTTGGCCAGCCGGAACTCCTGGAACACTTCACGGATGGTATCCAGATAGTACTCGGCCGCCATGTCGAGCACCGCGTTGTACTCGTCATAGAAACGCACGTGCGCTTCCGCGTCGTCCGCATCGCCTTCCACCAGGCTCAGGTAGTAGTCGTAGTGCGACGACAGGTGGCGGTCCGGATTCATGGCGACGAAACCCGCATGCTGCAGGAAGCCCGGGTAGACCCGGCGGCCATGACCGGGATAGTTCGCCGGCACCGTGTAGATGACGTTGTTCTCGAACCACTCGAAGGACTTGGTGGTCGCCAGCGAATTGACCGCGGTCGGGCTCTTGCGCGCGTCGATCGGGCCGCCCATCATCGTCATCGATTTCGGCGTCTTCTCGCCGGCGCTGGCCATCAGCGAGATCGCCGCCAGCACGGGCACGGTCGGCTGGCATACCGAAATGACGTGCAGCTCCTGCGCGCCGATATGGCGGATGAAGTCCTGGATGTAGTGCACGTAGTCGGCCAGGTGGAACGCCCCCTCTTCGACCGGCACCATGCGCGCGTCAACCCAGTCGGTGACATAGACCTTGTGGTCCTGCAGCAGCGTGCGCACGGTATCGCGCAGCAGCGTCGCGTGGTGTCCCGACAACGGCGCGCATACCAGCACTACCGGCTCGTCCTTCAGCAGCCGGATGGTATCGGGATCGTCCGCGTAGCGCTTGAAGCGCAGCAGCTTGCAGAACGGCTTTTCGAGCACGGTTTGCTCGACGACCGGAATCTCGCGGCCATTGGAGCGCACCGACTTGATGTCGAAGGCCGGTTTTTCGTATTCCTTGCCGAGCCGGTACAACAGCTCGTAGCCCGCGGCGAGCCGGGTGGCGCCGGGAACGAACGACATCGGGCTCAGGGGATTGGTAAAGGTCTTCGCGGTCGCCTGCGCCCATGCGGTGAGCGGGTTCAGGATCGAGCGCTGAAATTCATGCAGTTGATAAAGCATTGCCGGGCACCTGCCTTTTCCGTCTCGGGTTATGCAGTCTGTGGCAGATTATGCGCCTAAACAGACATGTTTGCGAACGATCGTACGGAAGATCGTGCAACGCAGCATATCCCCTACGTTACGCCGGGGCAGGCGGAACACAATAGGACAATGACCTCAATTCCGCGCCGGCGGGCGCCTACAAGACAAGGTAGTGAAGTATCCGCCACGAAGTGACGACAGGGAGGAGAGACGGCGCACAGAGACGTTGAAAAAAAAAGACGGCCATGGCGGCCGTCCCTTTTCGCGAGGCGTCGTCCCTTACAGCACGGCGGCGATCGCGTTGACGACCGCGTCGATATTCCGGCTGTTCAGCGCTGCCACGCAGATGCGGCCGGTGCCGACGGCGTAGATGCCGTGCTCCGACTTCAGGCGCTCGACCTGCTCGGTGGTCAGGCCCGAGTACGAGAACATGCCGCGTTGCGCCTTCACGAAGGAGAAGTCGCGCGATACGCCCTTGGCAGCCAGCTTGTCGACCAGCGCATGGCGCATCTGCTTGATGCGCTCGCGCATTTCGCCCAGCTCTTCTTCCCACATCGCGCGCAGCTCGGGGCTGTTCAGCACGGTGGCAACGATGGTGCCGCCGTGCGTGGGAGGATTCGAGTAGTTGGTGCGGATCACGCGCTTGACTTGCGACAGCACGCGCTGCGCCTCGTCCTTCGACGTGGTGACGATCGACAGCGCGCCGACACGCTCGCCGTACAGCGAGAAGCTCTTCGAGAAGGAGCTCGAGACGAAGAAGGGCAGGCCCGAGTCGGCGAACAGGCGCACCGCGGCGCCGTCCGGGTCGATGCCGTCGGCAAAGCCCTGGTAGGCCATGTCGAGGAACGGGATCAGGTTGCGTTCCTGGATCAGGGAGACGACCTGCTTCCATTGCTCGACCGACAGGTCCACGCCGGTGGGGTTATGGCAGCAGGCGTGCAGCACCACGATGGTGTTGGCCGGGTACGACTTCAGCGACTCGACCATGCCGGCGAAATCCAGGCCATGGCTGGCGGCGTCGTAATAGCGGTAGTTGACCACGGGGAAACCGGCGGCCTCGAACAGCGCGCGGTGGTTTTCCCAGCTCGGGTCGCTGATGGCGACCTGGGCGTCCGGATAGAGCCGCTTGAGGAAATCGGCGCCGATCTTCAGCGCGCCGGTGCCGCCCAGCGCCTGCGCGGTGACCACGCGGCCGTCGCGCAGCAGCGCCGAATCCTTGCCGAACAGCAGGTTCTGCACGGCCTGGTCGTAGGCGGCAATGCCCTCGATCGGCAGATAGCCGCGCGGGGTGGCGGTGGCCAGGCGGGCCTTCTCGGCTTCCTGCACGGCGCGCAGCAGCGGAATTTTCCCTTCGTCGGTGAAGTAGACGCCCACGCCGAGATTGACCTTGGTGGGTCGGGTATCGGCGTTGAACGCTTCATTCAGGCCCAGGATGGGATCGCGCGGGGCCATCTCGACGGCAGAAAACAAACTCATTTGGAATTCTCGTGGTCGGCTATGTGGTAAATCGGGAAGGCGTAGAATGCTCGGGCATTGCGGCTGGTGCCGCGCGCAGCGCTTGAAAGCGGGCGCGCAACCCCGAGATTCTAGCCTATTCGCCCCCGCCAGCCGTTGCGGAATTGGGACGCAACTGGTGCGTCCCGGCCCTGCTGGGCACCGCCCGTAACTGCTTCCCGCGTCACATTGCATTGACAGCACCCGCCAGACCCACGCCTATGTCGAATCTCGCCGCGCCCCTCGCGGAAGTCGCGCCCGCCCTGGACGAGGACAAGTTCGTCTCCTTCCCGGGCTCGCCGTTCCAGCTCTATCAGCCCTATCCGCCTGCCGGCGACCAGCCCGAGGCGATCCGCCAGCTGGTGGAGGGCGTCGAGGACGGCCTGTCGTACCAGACGCTGCTCGGCGTGACCGGGTCCGGCAAGACCTTCACGATGGCCAACGTGATCGCCCGGATGGGCAGGCCCGCCATCGTGTTCGCGCCCAACAAGACGCTGGCGGCGCAGCTGTATTCGGAATTCCGCGAGTTCTTCCCCCGCAATGCGGTGGAGTACTTCGTCAGCTACTACGACTACTACCAGCCCGAGGCCTATGTGCCGCAGCGCGACCTGTTCATCGAGAAGGACTCGTCGATCAACGAGCATATCGAGCAGATGCGGCTGTCGGCGACCAAGAGCCTGCTGGAGCGGCGCGACACCATCATCGTGGCCACGGTGTCGGCGATCTATGGTATCGGCAACCCCAGCGAATACCATCAGATGATTCTCACGTTACGCGCCGGCGACCGCATCAGCCAGCGCGATGTGATCGCGCGGCTGATCTCGATGCAGTACACGCGCAACGACACCGACTTCCAGCGCGGCACCTTCCGCGTGCGGGGCGATACCCTCGATATCTTCCCGGCGGAACACGCGGAAGTGGCGGTGCGTGTCGAATTGTTCGACGACGAGATCGAATCGCTGCAGTACTTCGACCCCCTGACCGGCAAGGTGCGGCAGAAGATCCCGCGCTTTACCGTCTATCCGTCAAGCCACTATGTCACGCCGCGCGACACGGTGTTGCGCGCCATCGAGGCGATCAAGGCGGAGCTGCGCGAGCGCCTCGAGTTCTTCTATGCCGAGAACAAGCTGGTCGAGGCGCAGCGCCTGGAGCAGCGCACCCGCTTCGACCTGGAAATGCTGTCGGAGCTGGGTTTCTGCAAGGGCATCGAGAATTACTCGCGGCATCTGTCCGGCGCGCGGCCGGGCGAGCCGCCGCCGACGCTGGTCGATTACCTGCCGCCGGACGCGCTGATGTTCCTGGACGAGTCGCATGTGCTGATCGGCCAGCTGAACGCGATGTACAACGGCGACCGCGCGCGCAAGACCACGCTGGTCGAGTATGGCTTCCGGCTGCCGTCGGCAATGGACAACCGGCCGCTGAAGTTCGAGGAGTTCGAACGCAAGATGCGCCAGGCGGTGTTCGTCACCGCGACCCCGGCGCAGTACGAGCGCGATCATTCCGGTCAGGTGGTGGAACAGGTGGTGCGGCCCACGGGGCTGGTCGACCCGATCATCATGGTGCGGCCCGCGGCGAGCCAGGTGGACGATCTGCTGTCCGAGATCCACCTTCGCTTGCAGGTGGGCGAGCGCGTGCTGGTGACGACGCTGACCAAGCGGATGGCCGAGCAGCTGACCGAGTTCCTGTCCGAGAACGGCATCAAGGTGCGTTACCTGCATTCGGATATCGACACCGTGGAGCGGGTGGAGATCATCCGCGACCTGCGGCTGGGCACCTTCGACGTGCTGGTCGGCATCAACCTGCTGCGCGAGGGCCTGGACATTCCCGAGGTGTCGCTGGTGGCGATCCTCGATGCCGACAAGGAGGGTTTCCTGCGCGCGGAGCGCTCGCTGATCCAGACCATCGGCCGCGCCGCGCGCAATGTGAACGGCACGGCGATCCTGTATGCGGACCGGATCACCGACTCGATGCGCAAGGCCATCGACGAGACCGAGCGCCGCCGCGCCAAGCAGATTGCCTTCAACGAGGCCAACGGCATCACGCCGCGCGGCGTGGTCAAGCGGATCAAGGACATCATCGATGGCGTCTACGATCCGGGCGAGATGAAGGCCGAGCTGATGGCGGCCGAGGAGCGCGCCCGCTACGAGGACATGAGCGAGAAGCAGGTCGCCAAGGAGATCAAGCGACTGGAGAAGAAGATGCTCGATCACGCGCGCAACCTGGAATTCGAGCAGGCGGCGCAGGTGCGGGATCAGTTGGCCAAGCTCAAGCAGCAGGTGTTCGGGGCGGCGGGCGAGGGTGGGGCGTTGTCGGCGTAGTCGTTACGGTGTCGGCGCTGGCAAGTGCCCGATGCCCTTGTATCTTAATGGTTGGGATTTGGACCGGCTCAGTAGCCCGACTGCCCTCTGGGACCTCAAGCCCGTGGGAGAGCGCTGGGATCTGGGTCGGACCGTTCTTTCTTGCAACCCGTACGGTTG
>NZ_JAIMCG010000020.1 GCF_019795295.1 Cupriavidus sp. AU9028
CCCGAAGGACCTCGCTCTTTCGAGCGGTCGCTCACTCTCAGAAAACTGACTGGCTCCATCTGCTTGACACAGATAAAGCCACGTTTTGCTGTGCGAGCACTGATAACTTTTGAGCTACGCCAAAGACAGAAGTCCTCGGCGGTTCGCTCCGCTATCAAGCGCCCACACTTATCGGTTGTTCGTGTTGTTAAAGAGCCTGTCGCTTCGAGCCACGCAGCACGTCGTGCTGCCTGCCGTCTTGCGTTGCTGCGTCAGCAGCAGAGAAACGAGATTATGCAGACGTTTTCGCTTCTCGTCAACCGTTTCGCGCAACTTTTTTCAGAGCATCGCTCGTTGCACGGCAGGTGCGGTCCTTCTTCTGCACACCTGCGGGAGCCGCTTTGCGTCTCCCTTTCCGCTGACCCCGCTGCGCGTTCAGCAGCGAGGGGGCGAATATTAAGGGACCGTGACAGGGAACGCAAGCCCTCCGGCAAAGAAACTTCGCTCAACGCCGATGTCGAAGCAGAAGTGCCGTCGCCGCCTCAAGTGTCACGCCGATGACAGCGTGGCGGAGCCCGATCGTTCAAGCTCGGTGCCCGCGACACTTCCCGGCGAGCCCGGCAAGGAACACTCTAACGATCTACACAGGAGACAGTCATGCCACTCGAACCCGAAGCCGGTCTTTCCCTCGTCACCGGCCACACCGAACCGCCGTTGTCAGACCAGACGGTCGCCCGGCTGCTGGCTGCCGCCGTCGCGGGGCGCGAGGACCGCGAAGCGGTGGTGTTCCGGGAACAAGGCATCCGCTGGAGTTGGCGCCAGTTCCAGGAGCAGGTCGAGCGGATGGCAACTGGATTGCTGGCGCGCGGCATCGGCCCCGGCGAACGCGTCGGGATCTGGTCCCCCAACCGGGCGGAGTGGCTGGTGACGCAGTTCGCCACTGCCAGGATCGGGGCGATCCTGGTCAATATCAACCCGGCCTATCGGCTCTCGGAGCTGGAATACGCGCTGAACAAGGCCGGCGTGCGGATGCTGGTGACGGCCGCCCGCTTCAAGACCAGCAACTATATCGAGATGCTGCAGAAGCTGGCGCCCGAGCTGGAGCGCTGTGCCCCGGGCGAGCTGGACAGCAGCCGGCTGCCGCAGTTGCGATGGATCGTGCGGATGGGAGACGAACCGACCCCCGGGATGGAGAGCTATGCCTCGCTGCTCGGTTCGCTCGACACCGACCGGCTGGAGCAGGTCGAGGTTGGGCTGGGGCCGCATGACCCGATCAATATCCAGTTCACCAGCGGCACGACCGGCAGTCCCAAGGGAGCCACGCTGACGCATCACAACGTGGTCAACAACGGCCGCTTCGTCGCCGCCGCCATGCGGCTGAGCGACCGGGACACGCTTTGCATCCCCGTGCCGCTTTACCACTGCTTCGGCATGGTGCTGTCCGTGCTGGCCTGCGTCAGCGTGGGAGCCCGCATGATCTTCCCGGGCGAGGCCTTCGATCCACTGGCGACGATGGAGGCGGTGACCGAAGAGAAGTGCACGGCGCTGCACGGCGTGCCAACCATGTTCATTGCGCAGCTGGACCACCCCGAATTCGGGCGCTTCGACTTCTCCAGGCTGCGCACTGGCATCATGGCAGGGGCGCCTTGTCCGATCGAGATCATGCGGCGGGTGATCGCGGACATGCATATGGACGAAGTCACCATCGCCTACGGCATGACTGAAACCAGCCCGGTCTCGTTCCAGAGCGCAACGGACGATCCGCTCGAGAAGCGCGTTACGACCGTGGGCCGCGTGCAACCCCATCTGCAATGCAAGGTGGTGGACGAAACCGGTCGCCCGGTGCCGGTCGGCACCACCGGCGAGCTGTGCACCAAGGGTTACTCGGTGATGCTCGGCTACTGGGAAGACGACGAACGCACGCGCGAGGCGATTCGTGACGGCTGGATGCATACCGGCGACCTCGCGACCATCGACGAGGAGGGCTACTGCAATATCGTCGGACGGGTAAAGGACATGGTGATCCGCGGTGGCGAGAACATCTACCCTCGGGAGATCGAGGAGTTCCTGTTCCGGCATCCGGCGGTGCAGGCGGTCCAGGTCTTCGGGGTGCCCGATCCGAAGTACGGCGAGGAGTTGTGCGCCTGGATCGTGCTCAAACCCGGGCAACAGGCCAGCGAGGACGAAGTGCGCACGTTCTGCCGGGACCAGATCGCCCACTACAAGATCCCGCGTTACATCCGCTTCGTCGACGAGATGCCGATGACGGTGACCGGCAAGGTACAGAAGTTCGTGATGCGGGAGCGCATGGTGCGGGAACTGGGACTGCAACCCTCCGCCACCGCCTGATCTGTTGGAGGACGCTGCATGGCCGTGCATATCATCAGACTCGGCACTCCGCGCCTTCCCGGCGAGGGGCTGCGCATCGGCACCGTGCGTCGGCCGCCGCGGGGCGTGCGCCGGGAGGACTACGCGAGGCTCGACTATTACGATGTCTGGTACCCCAACCTGGCGCCCACCGCCGACCTGATGAAGGAAGCGCAGCAAGCGATCCGCGAGGACGACGAAGCGGCATGGCGCCGCTTCGTGCGCGGCTTCACGGCCCAGATGGCGCAGCCTGACGCCAGTCACACGCTCGACCTGCTCGCTGCGTTGTCCCACCGGACCGATCTGGCGGTCGGCTGCTACTGCGAGAACGAGGCGCGCTGCCACCGGTCGGTGCTGCGCGAGCTTCTGCAAAAGCGCGGCGCGGAGGTGCGTTGAAGGAACGACGCCGCCGGCAGCGCCGGCGGGGAGGATCTGACACGCTAAGATAGGCGCCCTATCCGTCCTATCCGACGCGTGTGGGCCGATCGCATGCGCCCCCACGTTGCCGCTCGCGCGCCCATGGCTCTGAATCTGGTCTGGCTGTCGTTCTTTCTGATCGCGTTCGTCATCGCCGTGGTGCGGCTGGTGCTGGGCGATACTTCGGTCTTCCCGGCGCTGCTCACCAGCCTGTTCGACAGCGCGCGTACCGGCTTCGAAATCTCGCTGGGGCTGGTCGGCATCATGACGCTGTGGCTGGGCCTGATGCGGATCGGGGAGCGGGCCGGGTTGATCCCGGCGTTTGCCCGCGCGGTGAACCCGGTGCTGCGGCACCTCTTCCCCGCCGTCCCTGCCGGTCACCCGGCGCAGGGCGCGATGATGATGAACGTGTCGGCCAACATGCTGGGGCTGGACAACGCGGCAACCCCGCTCGGCCTGAAGGCGATGCGCGAGCTGCAGGGCCTGAACCGGCAGCCGGAAGTGGCCACCGACGCCCAGATCATGTTCATCGTGCTGAATACGGCCGGCGTCACGCTGATCCCGACGTCGGTGATCGCGATCCGGCAGGCCGTGGCGATGAAGCAGGGCCTGGTCGGCTTCAATGCGGCGGACATCTTTCTGCCGACCCTGCTGGCGACCGGCGCCTCCTTCCTGGCCGGGCTGCTCGCGGTAGCCTGGGTGCAGCGGCTGAACCTGCTCAAACCCGCGATCCTGATGACAGTGGCCGGCGTGATTGCGGCGCTGGGCGCGCTTGGCATGTGGCTGCGCCACGCGCCGGCGCCACAGGTCGAAATCGTGACGTCGCTGGCGGGAAGCGTCTTCATTCTCGCCGTGATCGCGCTGTTTCTTGCCTGTGGCGCACTGCGCCGGGTCAATGTCTACGAGGCCTTCATCGAAGGCGCCAAGGACGGCTTTGGGGTGGCGATCCAGATCGTGCCCTACCTGATCGCCATCCTGGTGGCCATCGGCCAGTTCCGCGCCAGCGGGGCGATGGACTGGGTCATGCAGGGCCTCTCGAACGGCATTGCGGCGCTCGGCCTGGATACCGCGTTCGTGCCGGCGCTGCCGGTCGGGCTGATGAAGATCCTGTCCGGCGCCGGCGCCCGTGGCCTGATGGTCGATGTGATGACCGCCTATGGCGTGGACTCCTTCCAGGGCAAGCTGGCCGCCATCATCCAGGGGTCCACCGAGACCACCTTCTATGTCCTCGCGGTGTACTTCGGCAGCGTCGGCATCCGCAACACCCGCCATGCGCTGGGCTGCGCGCTGTTCGCCGACGTCGCCGGTCTGGTGGCTGCCATCGGCATCGGCTACCTGTTCTTCGCGTAAGCGCAGCGGCCGCATTGCCCGATCAACGCTGGCGGCCGATGGAATAGGGGTCCGCGAAGCGCGGCGTCAAATCGTCCACCATCCAGTCGATGAAGGCGCGCGTGCGGGCCGGCAATAGCCGGGCATGGGGATAGATCAGCGACAGCGGCCAGGGCGGCTGCTCGAACTCCTGCAGCACGATGCGCAAGGTTCCGTCGGCCACCAGCGGGGCGGCCTGGTAGGAGAGGAAGTGTCCGAATCCCGCACCAGCCGCGCAGGCGGCCAATGCCGGGGCGATGTGATTGAACTCGAGATTGCCGGAGACGGGCACCTGGAACACCCTGCCCTGCTGCTGGAAGGACCACCAGTGGCGCGACGAGGTGGACAGGCGCAGGCAACTGGCGCTGGCCAGCGCGTCCGGGTGGCGCGGCACGCCGTGCCTGGCGAGGAAGCCGGGGGTCGCGACGACGACACGGCGCACCTGGCCGACGGGCCGCGCGACAAGGCCGGAATCGCGCAAGGGGCCGATGCGGATGCCCACATCGATCTCCTCCTCCAGCAGGTCCACCACGCGGTCGCTGAACGCCATGGTGCAGCGTATCTCCGGATAACGGGCGACGAAGCGAGCGACAGCCGGGGCGACATGCATCTGGCCGAACTGCACCGGCGCGGTGATCCTCAGGTGGCCGGCGGGCTCCACCTGCCGTGCCGTCAGGCCGGCTTCCACTTCGCCGATGGTGGACAGGATCTGCCGGCAGCTCTGCAGGTAGCTGCGCCCCTCCTCGGTCAGCGACAGCCGCCGGGTGGTCCGGTTCAGCAGCCGCACCTGCAGCGCCGCCTCCAGCGCGGCCAGGGTCCGCACCACTGCCGGGAGCGAGGTCCCGAGCGAGGCCGCCGCGGCCGTCAGGCTGCCCTCGTCGACGATTCGCACGAAGGTCTGCATTGCGCGCAATTTGTCCATCGCCGCACATTACTCCGTTTATTGGAGTAGTCCAATACGGGTGGCCCTCTTTATTGCCGTCACCGATCTTTCCACAATGACTCCATCGCTATCGATCCCCGGAGTCCGCCGTGACCGTTTCGCACGCTCCCACCCTGCCCTCGCCCCTGCTGGCAAACGCGCCCGCCGCGCCGCTGGTTCTCTACCACTTCCCGCTTTCCGGACATGTGCACCGCGTCCACCTGTTCCTGTCCCTGCTCGGATTGCCATACCGCTTGCAACCGGTGGACCTTGGCGGCGGCGAGCACCGGCGCGAGTCCTTCCTCGGACTCAATCCGTTCGGTCAGGTACCGGTGCTGGACGACAACGGCACCGTGATCGGGGACTCCAACGCCATCCTGGTCTACCTTGCCCTGCGCTATGACGACGGGCGCTGGCTGCCGCGGGACCCGGCTGGCGCTGCCGCGGTGCAGCGCTGGCTGTCCGTGGCGGCGGGCGAAATTGCCTTCGGCCCGGCGGCGGCCCGCCTGGGGGTAGTGTTTGGCCGGCCCGTGCAGCTCGAGGATGCGCGCCTGCGGGCCGCACGGCTGTTCGATGTCATGGAGCCGCTGCTGACGAGGGACGCGTACCTGACGGGCGCCGCGCCGACGCTGGCCGACGTCGCGAGCTACGCGTATATCGCCCGGGCCGAGGAAGGTGGCGTATCGCTGGCGGACTATCCGGCCATCCGCGGTTGGCTGGCGCGCGTCGAGGCGCTGCCCGGCTTCGTGCCGATGCCGCACGCGCCGCAGGCCTGACCGTTGCCGAACCAGGAGGCATCATGACGTTACCAGTCTGGCCCCATGCCGAATCTCCCTTTCATTCCGGCGAGCTGGAAGCCCAGCGTCGGGCGGGCACGGCAGCGCAACTCGAGGCTGCCGAGCGGCGGGTGATCCGCGCGCAGATGCCGGAGCAGCATCGGCAGTTCTTCGCCCAGCTTCCGTTCCTGGTCGCCGCCGCGGTGGATGCCGAAGGGCGACCCTGGGCCAGCCTGCTGACCGGGACACCGGGTTTTGCCCGCGCGCTGGATGCCGCTCGCCTGCGTATCGATGCACAGGCCGCGCCGGGCGACCCGATCGCCGCAGCCCTGGTCCCGGGCGCCGACATCGGGCTGCTCGGAATCGAGCTGGAGACGCGCCGGCGCAACCGGATGAACGGCGTCATCGTCGGCGCGGACAAGGCGGGCATCACGGTCGCCGTATTGCAGAGCTTCGGCAACTGTCCGCGCTATATCCAGCAGCGCTCGGTGCGGCCAGCGCCGGGCCAGGCGGCCGAGGTCGCGCCGATAGTGTCCGATACGCTGGACGGCCTGGCGACGGCGCAGATCGGCCGCGCCGACACGCTATTCATCGCCACCCACCATCACGATGCGCCAGGCCTGCACAACGGCGGCACGGATGTATCGCACCGGGGCGGCAAACCCGGTTTCGTCGGCATCGACGACGCGGGCCGCCTGCTGCTACCCGACTTCAACGGCAACGCGTATTTCAATACGGTCGGCAACCTGCTGCGCAACCCGCGCGCCGGACTGCTGTTTGCGGACTTTGACAGTGGTGACCTGTTGCACGTCGGCGTGCGGGCGGAAGTACTGTGGGACGGTCCACTGGTCGCGCGCTACGCCGGGGCGGAACGAGTGGTGCGGATGACGGTGGAGAAGATGGTGCGACGACCGGGCGCCCTCCCGCTGCGTGCGGCTTTATCGACACCGTCGCCTTGGCTGGCCGACACGGGTGAATGGCCCTCCACCCCGGCCGCATGCGATGTTGCATAACTGCAACGCAAGCAGGATGCAATCAACGTTTTCCCCAATTCGCCCTTGGTGCGTCGCAACAGATTGCGTATAGTTGAGCCTGTCTCCTCCACCACCTCGGTGGATTCCAGCCCGCGCACCACTGCGCGGGTTTTTTTTCGCCCGCCGCCTGGCGAAGGCGGGGGGGAATGCCCGGTGCCCGGTCCTCCGCGCTGCAGCACAAGTCAAACGGAAGTGTTGCTCGCCGTATCCTAGAATGGTTTGAACCGGGCGTTCGCGCCTGGGGCTCCCCGCTTGCCATTCGATCGCGACACGTTGGAGGCGTGCCATGCCCTACATCACGTTCCCCAGCTCGGTGCCCAGCTACTGCGGCTGCAGCCTGACGCTCTCCTGCCCCGCCACCGTGAACGGCAAGCCGTCGCGCTATTCAATTACCGCGGAAGCGCTGGAATCGCATTTCGGCGCGCGCTCGGCCAGCCGGGAAGACCTGGTCCGCGCCTTCACCGATCACCGCCAGCACATCGAGCGCCTCGCCGAACGGATGTTCGAGCTGACCGAGTCGCGGGAAATCATGCTGCGCAGCGGGCATGTGCGCTTTGCATCCCTGACGAACTGACGCACCGCCCTCTTTCACCGCCTCTGCCGCCACATCGCCTCCTGACGCGCGCCAATTAATTGACCGACTGGTCGGTTTATATATAATGGTCGCAAGCAAGCCCGGCCTCGGCCGGGGCATCGGCCATCAGGAGGCGCCATGTACACGCAAAGTCTGGATATTCCGTCGTCGGCGAAACTGGAGGCGGTGCCGCCCGCGCAAGGCAAGGATCTCGACCGGCAGACCGCCTTCGACGCCCGGCTGGCCGAGGACGGCAAGATCGAGCCGCAGGACTGGATGCCCGAGGCCTACCGCAAGACGCTGGTCCGTCAGATCTCCCAGCACGCCCATTCCGAAATCATCGGCATGCAGCCGGAAGGCAACTGGATCAGCCGGGCGCCGTCGCTCAAGCGCAAGGCGATCCTGCTGGCCAAGGTCCAGGACGAGGGCGGGCACGGCCTCTACCTCTATTCGGCCGCCGAGACGCTCGGCACATCTCGCGACGAGATGGTCGATGCGCTGCATCGGGGCAAGGCCAAGTACTCGTCGATCTTCAACTACCCGACGCTGACCTGGGCCGATGTAGGCGTGATTGGCTGGCTGGTGGACGGCGCGGCGATCATGAACCAGATTCCGCTGTGCCGCTGCTCCTACGGGCCGTATGCGCGCGCGATGATCCGCATCTGCAAGGAGGAATCCTTCCACCAGCGCCAGGGCTATGAAGCGCTGCTGGCGATGATGCGCGGCACCGACGCGCAGCGGCAGATGGTGCAGGACGCGGTCAACCGCTGGTGGTTCCCGGTGCTGATGATGTTCGGCCCGCCCGACAGCGAATCGACCAACAGCGCGCAGACCATGGCCTGGGGCATCAAACGGATTTCCAATGATGACCTGCGGCAGAAGTTCGTCGATGCCGCGGTCGAGCAGGCCAAGGTACTCGGCGTCACGCTGCCCGACCCGGGCCTGCGCTGGAACGAGGAGCGCGGCCACTATGACTACAGCCCGCTGGACTGGGAAGAGTTCTGGCGCGTGATCCAGGGCGACGGGCCGTGCAACCGCGAACGCCTTGCCACCCGCGTGAAGGCGCACGAGGACGGCGCCTGGGTGCGCGAGGCGGCGCTGGCTCACGCCGCCAAGGCGGCGCGATGCGAGCGGCAACAGGCACAGGCGGCCTGATCTCGCCCGCCCGCATCAGCAATGACAGGAGACAACCGGATGGCACAGAAGGAATGGCCGCTGTGGGAAGTGTTCGTCCGCAGCAAGCAGGGCCTGGAGCACAAGCATTGCGGCAGCCTGCACGCCGCGGACGCGCAGCAGGCGCTGCGCATGGCGCGCGACGTCTATACCCGGCGGCAGGAAGGCGTGTCGATCTGGGTGGTGCCGTCGGCGGCGATCACGGCCAGTGCGCCCGAGGACAAGCCCGAGCTGTTCGAGCCGATGGCCGACAAGATCTATCGCCATCCGACCTTCTACCAGCTGCCCGACGAAGTCGACTACATGTAGGAGCGCCGGCATGACGTCATCGAGCGATACGACGCCGATCCAGGCGAGCCTGCGCCACCTGCCGCTCTCGCGCAGCGCCGGCCTCCAGTACATCCTGCGGCTGGCGGACAACGCGCTGATCCTGGGCCAGCGCAATGCCGAGTGGTGCGGCCACGGTCCGGTGCTGGAAGAGGATATTGCACTGGCCAATGTCAGCCTCGACCTGATCGGGCAGGCGCGGCTGCTCTACAGCCGTGCCGGCGAACTGGAAGGCGAGCTGACCGGCCGGCTGCGGCACGAGGACGACTACGCCTACTGGCGCGACGAACGCGAGTTCCGCAACTGGACGCTGCTGGAGCTGCCCCATACCGGTCCGCTCGCCGGCACGGCTGCCTCGGATCGCGATTACGCGGTGACCATCGTGCGCAATTTCCTTTACAGCGCACTGATGGTGGAACTGTGGAGCGCGCTGCAGGCCAGCAGCGACGCGGGCCTGGCGGCGATCGCGGCGAAATCGCTGAAGGAAGCGAGCTACCACCTGCACCACGCCGGCGGGTGGGTGGTGCGGCTGGGCGACGGCACCGAGGAATCGCACCGCCGTACCCAGCGCGCGCTCGACCACCTGATGCCCTATATGAACGAGTGCTTCGCCACGGATGCGGTGGAGCAGGAAGCCACGGCCCAGGGCGTGGGCGTGATCGCCGCGCAATGCCGTCCGGCATGGACTGCCACGGTGGAGGAGACGCTTGCCGAGGCCACCTTGACGATGCCCGCGGCGACCGCCTTCGTTTCGACCGGCAAATCCGGACTGCATTCGGAGCATATGAGCTACCTGCTCGCCGAAATGCAGGGCCTGGCTCGCGCCCATCCTGGCGCGCACTGGTAAGCAAGGGGATGCCATGAACGCGGTTGCGGACCGTCCGGTTTCCCTCGGCGACACCGGCGCCATCGATCGGCTCGAGCGGGCCCGGACCGCGCTGGAGACGGTGCCCGACCCGGAGATTCCGGTCGTGTCGATCCGTGAGCTGGGCATCCTGCGCGGCGTGACGGTGGCTGCCGATGCGGTGCTCGAGGTCGAGATCACGCCGACCTACTCCGGCTGCCCGGCGATGAGCCAGATTGCCGAGGACATCGGCGCGGCGCTGGACGCTGCCGCACTCGGCCCCTGGCGCATCCGTACCTCGCTGTCGCCGGCCTGGACGACGGACTGGATCACCGAGGAAGGGCGCAACAAGCTGCGCACCTACGGCATCGCGCCGCCCGGCCGCTGCCATGCGTCTGCAGCGGGCGAGCGCACGATCCGCTTCGTTCCTCGCGCGGCCGCGGCGGCCCGGCGCGAGACGGTGGCCTGCCCGCGCTGCGGCAGCGTCCATACCGAAGTGCTGGCGCAGTTCGGCTCCACCGCCTGCAAGGCGCTGTACCGGTGCATCGACTGCCGGGAGCCCTTCGACTATTTCAAACCCTACTAGTCCAGCCGGGCCTGGCGCCAAAGTGCCGCCAGGCAACGCCGGGATGCAAGGCCATGACCCCACAATTCCATCCGCTGCGCGTGGCGCAAGTCCGCAATGAAACGGCCGACACGGTGTCGGTGGCGTTCGACGTCCCGGAAGGGCTGCGCGACGCCTACCGCTTCCTGCCGGGCCAGTTCCTGACGCTGCGGGCACGAATCGGCGACAGCGACGTGCGCCGCTCGTACTCGATCTGCTGCGCATCGCAGGACTACGACCGGCATGGCGAGCTGCGCATCGCGGTCAAGCGGGTCGACGAGGGCGTGTTTTCCAACTATCTGCACGACGCGCTGGAGCCCGGCCACACCATCGAAGTGATGACGCCGGACGGACGCTTCCATGTGCCGCTGAACGCGCAGGCGTCCCGCCACTATGTTGCCTTTGCCGCGGGTAGCGGCATCACCCCCGTGATGTCGCTGATCCGCAGCACGCTGGCGGCCGAACCGGACAGCCGCTTCACGCTGGTCTACGGCAACCGCAGCGTGGACAGCATCATCTTTGGCGAGGCGCTGGAAGACCTGAAGAACCAGTACCTGTCGCGGCTGACGCTGTATCACGTGCTGTCGCGCCAGCCGCAGGAAGTCGAGCTGCTGCACGGCCGGCTGGACCGCGCCCGCACCCTTGAATTCCTGCACACGCTGATCCCGGTCGACGACATTGATGCCGCCTTCGTCTGCGGCCCCGCGTCGATGATCGACGAAGTCGAGGCGGCGCTGAAGGAGGCCGGGCTGGATCCGGCGCGCATCCATACCGAGCGCTTCGGCGTGCCGGCGGCGCCGACCCGGCGACGCGTGGTGCCCACCCAGCAGGAGCAGAGCGGCACCGCGCAACTGGTGGTGGTGCTGGACGGCAAGCAGCATGCGATGCGGATTCCGCTGCAGGATGCGAACGTGCTGGATACCGCGCTGGCCGCGGGACTGGATCTGCCCTACGCCTGCAAGGGCGGCGTGTGCTGTACCTGCCGTGCGAAGGTGCTGGAAGGCAAGGTGGAGATGGAGAAGAACTACACGCTGGAAGCCTGGGAAATGGACAAGGGCTTCGTGCTGACGTGCCAGGCGCGTCCGCTGACCGAGCGTGTGGTGATCAGCTACGACGAGCGGTGATCGCCCCAACCGCCCGCGAGTGTGCGTCAGGGCGCGCTTCGGCCGCCTGACGGGGCGAACCGGGGTGCCTTGCGCATTTGGCCCCCGGCCGACTCCATATACAATGACGGCCATGCAATACATCCACGTCGTCAACGGTGACATGGCCGGCAACACGCTGCGCCAGGCCCTCGCACAAGCGGCACGCCCCGATCCGGTAGTGGTGCTGCGGGACGACCTGGCGGTCGGCCCGATCGGCGATGTCGATGCCAACGGCCTGGCCCGGTCCGGCTTCTGGCAGCGCGTTGCGCCGCGCAGCGAGATCGACTTTGCGGCCGAAATGC
Organism: Cupriavidus sp. AU9028; assembly: GCF_019795295.1. GTDB lineage: Bacteria > Pseudomonadota > Gammaproteobacteria > Burkholderiales > Burkholderiaceae > Cupriavidus. The sequence goes on from NZ_JAIMCG010000020.1 coordinate 11,833, forward strand.
ACATGGCGCTGGACCAGTTGCAAGGCCTGCGCCAGAGCGATCTCGAGATCGCCATCTGGCACGGCCAGAGCGCATCGGATCAGCTGATGCTGCGCCGGGTCGTGTTTCATCTCTACCAGACGCCACAGCGGATCAACGAGGTGGCGATGGACGCGCGCGAGCTGGAAAGCGCCCCGCAGGGCAAGCTGACGGCCATCGGCATGTATCCGGCCGCGCGCCTGGCGCGCCGGTTCTCCACCATCGCGCCGGTGTCGGTGCTGCGTCTGGGCCGCCTGGGCTACGAGTGGCAACAGAACGTCAAGGACAACGCCGATGTCCGGCTGTGGAAGGGCAATACGCTGGTGCCCGCCGCCTATCACACCGTCGATGACGTGATTCTGGAGCGCGCGCCGGTCGAATGGACGCCCGCAGTGGAAGTGATCGCCGCCATCATGGGGGCGATCGACGGGCTGCTGGCCAGCGACTGGTTCCTCTTCTGGCGATGCCGGGAGCTGATCGGCGCCGGACTGATGGTGATGCGGGGCAACGCGGACTCGCTCCAGAACTGCGAACTGCGCCGCAACCAGTCGGCCAGTCCGGAATAGGCGTCGATGGCCCGTACCAAGGCACCCGATTTCGAGGCGCAGCGCGAACAGATTCTGGACCTGGCGGCCGCCGCCTTCGCTGCCAGCAGCTATCCCAGCACCTCGATGGCCGACCTTGCCGCCGCCTGCGGCACCTCGAAGGCGCGCCTCTATCACTACTACGAGAGCAAGGAAGCGATCCTGTTCGATCTGCTGGACCGCTATACGCGCCGGCTGATGCTGATCGTCACCGAGGTGGAGGCCGAGGCCGCGCGCCAGAGCCATAGCGAGCAGGACACCTTCGCCAACCTGATCCGTGCCTTCCTTGCGGAGTACGAGAACTCGCAAACCCGGCACGTGGCGTTGATCAACGACGTCAAGTTCCTCGCCAGCGATCAGCGCGACATCATCCTGAAGCGCGAGCGCGATGTGGTGGCCGCGTTCTCGCGTCAATTGCGCCGGGCGTATCCGGAACGGGTCACGCGGGACAACCAGACCGCGCTGACCATGACGGTATTCGGCATGATCAACTGGACGTTCACCTGGCTGAAGCCGGGCGGAAAGTTGTCTTATGCCGACTTTGCCGAGATGGTGATCGATCTGCTCGCCGGTGGACTGCCGGGCCGAGCGGCTCGTTGATCCGGCTCAGGGCGCGGGTTTCACCTCGCCCCTGGCGCTTCCTGCGCTTGTCGCGACGCCTCTGCCTGTCGCCCTTCCGCGTTGCAACATCCCAACACTACCGCACTCCCATGCGGCGTCCAAGTCCTTGATTCTTCGGGATTTGCAGGCGCAGATGTGCGCACGCCTGCTTATTTTGCAATGCAGCACGCTGACGCCAAACCAGCTTTCCTTTACAATAGATTCTGAAATCAAGCAAGACGGTATTTGCCCGGAATCGAACGGCATGACCCGCTGGCGCCGTTGAACCCTGCGCCGCTTGCCGAGTCACCCTGCTGTGCCCCCTTGCTCCACCCTGAATACCCGGCGCCGCCAACCGGCGCCCACACCGAGGATCGAAACGTGAACCCGCTCGAACTGAGCAAGGCCGTCGGGGCAGTCTCCGACGAAGATCTACGCAAGGCCGCCGACGCCGCGATCGCGGCGCAACGTCCGAGCGTGCTGGTGCGCGAACTTGGCGCCCAGCACCGCTCGCGGCTGCTGAAGCATTTCCTCGCCCTGGGCGAGGAGGATCGCCTGCTCCGTTTCGGCCAGTCCGTTGGCGACCACGTGATCGAAGCATATGTCGAGAGCATCGACTTCGACCACGACACGGTGTTTGGCGTCTATGACGAGCATATCGAGCTGGTGGGCGTAGGCCACTTCGCCAACCTGCGCGACAACGCGCAGGGCCGGGTCGCCGAGTTCGGCGTGTCGGTATCGCAGAGCGCACGTGGCCGCGGCATCGGCTCCGCATTGTTCGAACGTGCCGCGATGCACGGCCGCAACACCAATGTGCGGACGCTGTACATGCACTGCCTGTCGCGCAACGCCGCCATGATGCATATCGCGCGCAAGGCCGGCATGAAGGTGCAGTACGCCTACGGCGAGGCTGACGCCTACCTGGAACTGCCGCCCGCGGATACCGTGAGCCGCCTGACCGAGGCGCTGGACGAGCAGGTCGCGGACCTGGACTACGTGGTCCGACGCAACCTGCGCGACGCACGCCGTTTCGGCCAGCGCTTCTGGCGCTCGATCATGCCGCAGAAGGGCACGGCCTGAGCGTACTCGGACCAGGAGAAGCCGAAGCAACGGCGCGCCTGTGCAATGCACGGCGCGCCGTTTTTCATTGGCGGACCGCAATCGCAATCGCAATCGCATTGGCACCGGCACCGGCACCGGCACCGCGTCCGCGCCGGCTCAGGCCCCGATCACCGGCAGCGCCGTGGTGTCCTTGATCGATTCGAGCGCGAAGCTGGAGCGCACATCGATCACCGACGGGTGGGCAAGCAGGTGGTCCTGCATGAAGCGTGCGAAATGCTCCATGTCCTCCACGTAGACCTTGAGCAGCAGATCCATTTCACCCGTCATCGCGTGGCAGGCCACCACTTCCGGCCAGACCTCGATGGAGGCGCGGAACAGGTCCAGCGGCGTCTTGCCCTTCGGTGAGCCGCCCAGCTTTTCCAGCCGGACGTTGATGTAGGCCAGCAGCCCAAGGCCGATCTTGTTCGGCTCGAGCAGCGCCGCATATTGGCGGATCACGCCCATCTCCTCCAGCCGCCGGATGCGCCGCAGACAGGGACTCGGCGACAGGCTGACGCGCTCCGCGACCTCCAGGTTGGTCAGACGTCCATTGGTCTGCAATACCTCGAGGATTTTCCGGTCGATCTTGTCCAGCTCCACCTTGGTCACGTTATTGTTGCTCCGCAATAAGATTGTCGGCAATTTTTTTGCGCAAATTTAGCAAACGGTGCACAAGTACGCAATTTTTTATGTATACCGGGGTCATACACTTTCTGGGTCATACAACAGGCCGCACCCGTTCCGGATGTCGCGGCCGGCCACCGCAGGAGGAAAGACAATGAGTGCGACCCCGACCACGCAAGCGTCCGCCGGCTTTTCCGGCTGGGACAATCCGATGGGCACCGACGGCTTCGAGTTCATCGAATACGCGGCGCCGGACCCCGTCGCCATGGGGCAGCTGTTCGAGAAGATGGGCTTTACCGCGATCGCGCGGCATCGCCACAAGAACGTGACGCTGTACCGCCAGGGCACCATCAACTTCATCATCAACGCCGAGCCGGATTCGTTCGCGCAGCGGTTCGCCCGGCTGCACGGGCCGTCGATCTGCGCGATCGCGTTCCGCGTGCAGGACGCGGCCAAGGCCTACCAGCGCGCGCTGGAACTGGGCGCCTGGGGTTTCGACAACAAGAGCGGTCCGATGGAGCTGAACATCCCCGCGATCAAGGGGATCGGCGACTCGCTGATCTACCTGGTCGATCGCTGGGAGGGCAAGGACGGCGCGAAGCCCGGCGACGTGGGCAATATCAGCATCTACGACGTCGACTTCGTGCCCATCCCGGGCGCCGATCCGCATCCCGCCGGCCATGGCCTGACCTATATCGACCACCTGACGCACAACGTCTACCGTGGCCGGATGAAGGAATGGGCGGACTTCTACGAGCGCTTCTTCAATTTCCGCGAGATCCGCTACTTCGATATCGAAGGCCAGGTCACCGGCGTCAAGTCGAAGGCGATGACCAGCCCCTGCGGCAAGATCCGCATCCCGATCAACGAGGAAGGGACGGAGAAGCCGGGCCAGATCCAGGAATACCTGGACATGTACAAGGGCGAGGGCATCCAGCATATCGCGCTCGGCTCCACCGACCTGTACCGCACGGTCGATGCGCTGAACGCCAACGGCATCAAGCTGCTCGATACGATCGATACCTACTACGAACTGGTGGACCGCCGCATCCCCGGCCACGGCGAAAATCTGGCGGAATTGAAGAAGCGCAAGATCCTGATCGATGGTGCGCCGAACGACCTGCTGCTGCAAATCTTCTCGGAGAACCAGCTGGGTCCGATCTTCTACGAGTTCATCCAGCGCAAGGGCAACCAGGGCTTCGGCGAGGGCAACTTCAAGGCGCTGTTCGAATCGATCGAACTGGACCAGATGCGCCGTGGGGTATTGAGCAAGGATGGGCAGCCGGTGTAAGGGCTGAAGGGGTTGGGGCGGCGAACGCGGGGCAGTTGCCGCCGCGCCCTCTCCCCCGGCCCCTCTCCCGCAAGCGGGCGAGGGGAGCAGACCGGCGCACCGATCTTCGGCGCCGTGTATCCAGAAAAAAAGGCGCGCGGCCTTGCGGTCGCGCGCCTTTTTCATTGCTCCGGGTGTCAGGCGCCTTCGGTCGACGGCGCGGCCGGATTCGACGGTGCAGTCGGCGGAGTGCCGTTGTTGCCGCGCTGACCGCGCTCGCCGTGGCGCTTGGCGTGGGCCTGGCGCATGGCATTGCCGATCTCGTCGCGCGTTACCTTGCCGTCCTTGTCGGCGTCGACGCGATCGAAGCGCTTGGCAAGGCCCGGCATGCCGGACTGCGCCTCTTCGCGCGTCAATGCGCCATCGCCGTTCTTGTCGGCGGCCTTGTAGCTCGCCTCGAAACGCTCGCGCATTTGCGCGCGGTGCTGCTCGTGCTGCGCCTTCTGGTAGGCCCGCATTTCCTCGCGGTCGAGCTTGCCATCCTTGTTGGCGTCGATGCGGGCGAAGATCGCGTCGGCCTCCGCCTTGGACACCGCGCCATCGCGGTCGGTGTCCACTGAATTCATCCACATCATGCCGGCGGCGTGATGGTGGTGGTGGTGGCCGCGGTGACGGTGCTCGCCGCGATGGCCGCCTTCCTTGTGGTGAGGAGCGGCCTGGGTGGGCGCTGCCTGCTGGGCCGGCGCCTGCGGTTGCGCGTTGGTCTGGGCTTGCGCCAGGGCGGTGCCGCCCATTGCCAGGAACACCGCCGAAGCGGCCAGGAATTGCTGCACGGGGCGCGACTTGATGGTGTGGCTTCGCATCTTTCTTTTCCTCTTGGGTCAACGGTCAAAAGCGACCATGTACCCATTAGAACGCGAGGCAAGCCCGGAAGTTGGCCGGATTAATACGATGTTACCCGGCTCACAGAAACGGCTTTGTGCTGTAAACGCGCGCAATACAGCGTGAATACAAAGAGGTCAGCCGCCCGCCTGCGCCTCATCGAACGTTGCGCCTGCCGGCGCCCCTGGGTTCGTGTCGGCGCTCTGGACAGATTGCGCGGGAGGGGCCGATCGGGTTACCGGTGCAGGCGCGCCCGGCGCCGCCGGGGTGGATAGCGGCGCCGCGGCACCGGACGGGGGCAGCACCTGCGGGCGGGCCGCGGGCGCCGGTCCGCGCGTGGGCTGTGGCTGCGCCGGCAGGGGGATCACCTGGCTTGCGCCGTTGCGCTCGATCACGATGGCGCGGTCGCGGATCTCGACCAGCTTCAGCTGCGGGCCGAGTTGCGCGCCGGCGCGCAGGGCCTTGGGCGGTCCGTTGTCGACTGTCACCACCGCAGCGCCCCGGCCGCCACCGATATCGGCGACCACCCCCAGCAGCTGGACGTTGGTGACGGTCGCCTGCGGCCTGCCGCCAAACAGCGTGGCCACGGCGCCCGTTTCCACCGCTTCGGTCTGCGCGACCCTGGCGCGCTGCGGCACGGGGAGGGTATTCATCGCACTGATCTTCAGCACCCACCAGGTCACCAGCGCACACAGCGCAACAAACAGGACCGGCGCGGCCAGGCGGGGCGCCCAGGCGGCGGCGGAATCGAGGCGAAAGGCGGGTTGCAGGGACAGGCGCACGTGCGATGCGGCGGCGCTCGCGGGCGCCGGCCTAGGGAACCGATGACGCGGCAAGCGTAACAGAGGCAGATGGCACTTGTCTTGCTGGCGGCCGCCTTCGGGCGCAGGGAGCCGCATTGCGAACGGATCGGTTCGTCTATCCGTCATACCGCGCGGGTATACTGCTCAGTCACCCAGCCCGGCGAGAGGCTCGCCGCGTCGCTGTGACTCCGAGCCCTATTCGAACTCCATAAGGCCTGAATCGATGCACCGAAACACCCAGCTTCGCCCTGCCCAGCATAGCGCCGCCACCGAGCACGCGACTCCGGCGGCCTCCAGCCGCCGTGGCGCCCGCCGCCAGCGCGGGTTCACGCTGATCGAGATCATGGTAGTGATCGTGATCCTCGGCGTGCTCGGCGCCCTGGTCGTGCCGAAGATCATGAGCCGTCCCGACGAGGCCCGCATCGTCGCCGCCCGGCAGGACATTTCTTCCATCATGCAGGCGCTCAAGCTCTACCGGCTCGACAACAGCCGCTACCCGACCACCGAACAGGGCCTGGCGGCGCTGGTGACGCGCCCGACCACCGAGCCGATTCCGAACAACTGGAAGGGTGGCGGCTATCTGGAAAAGCTGCCGCGCGACCCCTGGGGCAACCCGTACCAGTACCTGAACCCGGGCGTACGCGGCGAGATCGACGTGTTCAGCCTCGGCGCCGACGGCCAGGCTGGCGGCAATGGCAATGACGCCGATATCGGCAACTGGGACTGAACGCCAACGCCCGCTGACCGGTAGCGGGCCCGGCCTTGCCGGGCCCTGCGCAGGCATGACGCGGCGATCCGGCTGCAACCGATGATCCATTCCGGCCCGGCTCGCCGCACAGCCCCTCCTTGCACTCGCCGCGCCGTGGCGCGCGGCTTCACGCTGCTGGAACTGCTGGTGGTCATGGTGCTGGCTGGCATCGTGGTCTCCATGGTGGCGATCAACGCCACGCCAAACGAACGCAGCCGGGTGGTCGATGACGGCCAGCGGATGGCGCGCCTGTTCGAACTGGCGCAGGAGGAGGCCCAGCTGCGCGCCCGTCCGATCGCCTGGGAAGCCGACCCGCAGGGCTGGCGCTTCATGGAGGCGACGCCGAATGGCTGGGCGCTGATCCGCGACGACGTCTTCGCCCCCGACCGCTGGAGCCTGCCGCTGGATCAGGTGGCGGTGACAGCGGGGGCCGCGGAAGCCGGGCCGATGGCGCGCCTGGTCTTCGGCCGCGAATGGATCGACGCGCCGCGGCAGCTGCTGCTGGTACGCGGCAATATCCGTGTCGCGGTCGAAGGCGATGGCGCCGGCCGCTATTTCGCCGTGGCGCGCTGACCGTGGCCTTGTTCTCCTCCCCTCCCCTTTCGGACCGCCTTACTGCGGCGGCGCGGCAGCCGCGCCGGCCGCGTCGGTCCCGCCGGTCGGGACGCCCGGGCGGCTTCACCCTGATCGAGGTGCTGGTCGCGCTGACGATCCTGGCCGTGGCGCTGACCGCGGCCATGCGGGCGATGGGCGCCATGATCGAGACCGGGAGCGCCTTGCAGCAGCGGATGCTGGCTGGATGGACCGCCGACAATCTGCTCGTGCAGTTGCGGCTGGCCAGGCAGTGGCCGGACCCGGGCACGCGCGGCGTGCCCTGTGCGCAGGGCGGCATCGTCTTCTACTGCGAGCAAAGCGTCTCGCCGACCCCGAATCCGGCCTTTCGGCGGGTCGAGATCGCAGTCTATCCCTCGGCCACGGACCGCTCCGTGCGGCTGGCCTGGCTGGTGACGGTGGTTCCCAATGAAACGCGCAACCTGCTCTGAGCCGCGCGGCTTCACGCTGATCGAAATGCTGGTGGCGATCACGCTGCTGGCGGTGATGGCCGTCATTGCCTGGCAGGGGCTGGATGCGATGACGCGCGGCCGCGAACGGCTGATCGACCACGACAGCCGGCTCGATTCCCTCAAGCTGCTGTACGGTCAGTTCCAGACCGACTGCGAGCAACTGGCCGACCCGGACGCATTGCAGTCGGCGCCCGTGGAGGTGGGCACCGGGCAACTGCTGCTGGTGCGGGACCGGCGCGAGGAAGGCAGGCCGGGCGCCTGGCAGGTGGTGGCCTACCGGGTCGAGGGCGGCACGGTGGTGCGCGCCGCCACCGCGCCGCTGTACGATCGGGCCTCCGTGCAGTCGGCGCTGATCGCGCTGCGGCAGGCATCGGGCAATGGCACGGCCGGCCTGATGGTGCGGCCGCTGCTGGGCGGCGCGGACGGCTTGTCCTCTCGGGCCTGGGTGGAGCCGGGCGGCTGGCTGATCGACAACGGCGCCGTGCGCGCCGCGCTGCGGCTGGGCAGCGCCGCTGCCGCCGCCAGTGCTCCCATCGGCGCGGCGCCTGCGACGGTACGCGGGCTGGAACTGGTCGTGGCCGCCCGCATGGGCGATGGCGACGCGCCACGGCGCTTCGAGAAACTGTGCATGACCGGGCGATGAGGACATCGATGCGGGAATCGATACACCGCTTCCCCGCGCCCCGGCGCCCTGCGCGGGGGGCGTCCCGGCGCCGCCCGCGCGGGGCGGCGGTCGTCACCGCCCTGCTGGTGGTGACACTGGCGGTCGTCGTGGTGTCGGGCCTGCTATGGCGCCAGCAGGTGCAGATCCGGTCGGTGGAGAACCAGCGGCTGATGGCGCAGGCCACCTGGATCCAGCGCGCGGCGGTGGACTGGGGGCGGCTGATCCTGCGGGACGACCTGCGCCGCTCCAGCGTCGATCACCTGGGCGAGCCCTGGGCGGTGCCGGTGGCCGAAACCCGTCTGTCCGATTTCCTCGGCGCCTCGCTGCGCACCGACCGCGCGGGCGAGACGTCCTTCCTGTCCGGCCGCATCCTCGATGCCCAGGCCCGCTTCAACCTGCGCAACCTGGTGCGCACCAGCGTCGGTGCGGAAGGCCGGCGCGTGGTGGCACCGGACCCCGAGGCGGTGCAAAGCTATGGCCGGCTGCTGCGGGTGCTGGGACTGAATCCCGCCCTTGCCGAGCCGACCTCGCGCTATCTCGCCAATGCCGAGCGGGCCGATGATGCCGGCGCGGGCAATGCGCCCCGACCGCCGGACAGCATCCAGGACCTGCTGGCGGTGCCCGGCTACGAGCCGCAGATGCTGCCGCTGCTGGAGGCCTTTGCCGTGATCCTGCCCGAGCGCACCGCGGTCAACGTCAATACCGCCGAGCCGGAGGTGCTCGCCGCTGTGATCCCCGAATTGCCGCTGGACCGGGCACGGGAGCTGGCCCGCCAACGCGACCGCGCCTTTTTCAACAACCTGGGCGACATGCAGACCCGGCTGCGCACCATCGCACCGGACGCCGAAGGCAGCGCCGCCGGGGACACCCTGGACGTGCGCAGCCACTATTTCCTGGTCTACGGGCTGATCCGCCATGAACGCGCCGCGCGCCAGCAGGTTTCGCTGGTGCGCCGGGCCGCGGCGATCGGCAGCACGGAGGCGACGCGCATTGTGTGGGTACGGGACGCCGACCGGCTGCCCGAGATGCGTTGAGCACCGGGGGCACCGGCGGGGCCGCATCGGCAACATCGGCGCCACCGGGTTCGCGCCGGGCAAACGACGGCAGGGTATTGGAACGGTTGACGCGAATCCGCCACAAAGGCAAGGTATGCTGATGCCTTGGCGGAAAGGCATTGACCGGCACTCGCCCCGGAACCGTCCCTGCGGTTGCGGATGCAGTCCGCTTTCCCGACGTCTTCGCGTGGCAAGAACACCGGCGCCGCCAGGCAGGACCGCGATGGCAGCACGTATCCGGGCGGCAAGCCTGGCGACGGCTGCCTTCGCCCGCCCCTTTTTCGCCGCAGCATCCAGACCATCTTGAGCACCACCCTGTTTGTCCGCCTGCCGCACCGGCCCCACGACCAGCCGCAACCCTGGCGGCTGGGCGCCATGCCCTTTGCGCTGGTGCGCGATCCCGTCACGGTGCGAGGCCGCCGCGACGCGTCGGCGCCCGCGCCGCATCTGCTTCGCGACGGCCGCGCCGAGGTTGCCGACCTGCCGGCGGCAGACCGCCTGGTGCTGATCGTGGCGGCGACCGATGTGCTGGCGACCAGCGCCATGGTGCCGCCACTCGCCCCCAACCGGCTGCGGCTGGCGCTTCCGAACCTGGTCGAAGACGCGCTGGCCGGCGACGCCCAGGCCGCGCATATCGCCGTCGGTCCGGAAATTCCCGCGGCCGATGCCACTGGCGCTGCCGCAGCGGTACGGGGTCCGCGCCGCCGCCTGCTGATGATCGCCGAACGCGCCTGGCTGCGCGCGGTGCTCGACGCGTTCGCCGCGCACCCGCATCGCCGCCGCCACCTGCTGCCGGCGCAGTTCTGCCTGCCGCTGATGCCCGTCGCCGAAGACGGCACGCCGGTCGCCACGCTGGCGCTGGAAGCGGCCGCGAGCGCGCTGGCCGATGCCGCCAGCCTGCTCGAGGGGGGCACGCCAGCCGATGACGCCGGCGAGCGCGGGCAAGCGCAGTCCTCGCGGGTGTGGCAGCTCACGGTGCGCGCCGAAGCGCTGTCGGGCTATGGGCTGCTGCTGGGCGACGACGCCCTGCCCGCCTGGAGCGCGCTGGCGCCCGCTGGCGTCTGGTACGGCGACGGCGCCGCGGCATCGCTGCCCGTGCTGACCGGTGAAGCGCCGCGGACGCGGCCGCTGGACTGGCAAACCTGGATTGCCGGAGCGCTCGCCTGTCTGCAGGACCGCTCGCTCGATCTGGCCCAGTTCGAATTCGCGCAGGGCCGCGCCGACCGCTGGCAGTTGCGTGCGTGGCGGCTGCCGCTGGCGCTCGCCGCAGGCCTGCTGATCGTGCAGATGGTCGGCATGAACGTGCACTGGCTGATGCTGCGCCAGGAGCAGGCCCGGTTGCAGGACGCCCAGGTCCAGCTGTTTCGTGCCGCCTTTCCCAATACGCCGGTGATCGTCGATCCCGCGCTGCAGATGCGCCGCCAGCTGGATCAGTTGCGGCTGGCCAGCGGCCGCAGTACGCCGGACGACTTCCTGCCGCTGGCGGACAAGCTGGCGCAAGCCGGGCGGAATCTGCCGCCCGACGCGCTGCTGGCCCTCGAATATCGTGGACGCGCGCTGCATGCCGTCTTCAAGAGCGGCACCGACCTCGCCGGCCTGCGCAGTGCCGCCCGGCAGGCCGGCCTCTCCATGGAGGAAGACCGGGGACCGCAGGATGGCGGCCGTGCCGCGGCCGGGGCGCCGCCGGGCGGTGTGGCCCTGCCGACCGGATCGCGCTGGATCATCCGGCCCGCGCTGTGATGGTCCGCCTTATCGTTTCCCACCATGACTGAACGTCTCTCCGACCGGGCCAGCCCCTCCGCCATGCGACCCTCCGCCACGGCATCGACGCACGCCGCGCCGGCCACGGCGGCAACCGCGGGCGCGCGCAAGCGCGCACGCGACGGCGCCCTGCTGACCCGGCTCGACGCGCTGCGCCCGCGCATCCCGGCCGCCTGGCGCGAGCGCGCCATCGCGTTCTGGTCGGCCCGCAATCCGCGCGAGCAGGCGCTGCTCGGCGGCGGCGGCGTGGTGATGGTGCTGGTGCTCGGCTATACCCTGCTATGGGAACCGGCCGCCGAAGGCCGCGCCCAGCTGGAGCGCAGCCTGCCGCAATTGCGTGCCCAGCTGGCCGAGATGGAAACCCTGTCGCAGGAAGCGCGTGGTCTGGCGGCGAGCCCGGCGCCCTCGCTGCGCGGGGAAGCCCTGATCGAGGCGCTGCGTGCGGGGCTGGGCCGTCATGGCCTGTCGCCCACGCGGCTGGCGGCGACGGGGGACAACACCATCCAGGTCCAGCTGGAGAAGGCGCCGTTCGGCGCGGTTGCAGGCTGGCTGCAGGACGTGCGGCAGCAACAGCGGTTCAAGGTGGCCGATGCCCGGATCGTCTACGTGGGCGCGACCGCCATCGTCGATGTCACCGCCACGCTGCAGGGACCGGGCGGTTCGCCCTCGGGCGCGCGCTGATGGCACTGCCAAGACTGGAGTCCCTGCGGCTGCCGCGCAGCCGTGCGCTGACGCCCCAGCGCCGGCCATGGCGCTGGCTGCTGCTTGCCCTGCTGGCCGTGCTCGTTACGCTGGTTGCCGCACTGCCCGCCGCCTGGGTGGCGCGTACGGTCGCGGCCCGCACGGAGGGGCGGGTGGTGCTGGCCGACGCCGCGGGCACGCTGTGGCTGGGCAGTGCCACGCTGGCGCTGTCGGCCGGCGCCGGCAGCCAGACCGCCACCGTGTTGCCGGGCCGCCTGCAGTGGTCCGTGTCGTTCTGGCCGCTGCTCGCCGGCACGCTGCGGATGACGGTCAGCCATGACGAAGCCATGCCGGCCCCGGTCGCGATCGCGATCACACCGGCGGGCTGGCAGGCGCAGGCCGGCGCCATGCGGCTGCCCGCTGCGCTGCTCGAAGGCGTCGGCGCGCCGTTCAACACGCTACGACCGGACGGGGCGATGCGGCTGGACTGGACCGCGTTGCAGGGCGCCTTTCGCGATGCCCCGGGCCGGCCCGCCGGGCTGTACGGCCATCTGACCGTCCGGCTCGACCAAGTATCATCTGCCGTCAGCCGCCTGCGGCCACTGGGCAGCTACCGCGCCGAAATCGACTGGAACGGCCGCGCCGGTGCGCTGCGCCTGTCCACCGTGGCGGGGCCGCTGTTTCTCGAAGGCCGCGGCCAGCTCGGCGCACGCGGCCGCTTCGAGGGAACGGCGCGGGCGGCGCCCGAGGCCGAAACGCAGCTGGCGGCATTGCTGAGCCTGCTCGGACGACGTGAGGACAACGTGACAAGGCTGCGGTTCTGAAGCGCTCTCATGCGCCAGTCCGCCGCCCCTGAAAATTTATGAAGAACTCTGATCATCGCCCCATGCTGCCATCCGCCGCCGCGCGCGCCGTCGCGCTGCTGTGCGCCGCGTCGCTGCTCGCACCCGCCCCGCTGTGGGCCCAGGCGCGCGGTGCGGGCACCCCATCCGCACCCCCCGACATCACGCCCCGCAACCGCGACCAGGTGGTGCTGAATTTCGTCAACGCGGATCTGGACGCGGTCATCAAGGCGGTCGGGCAGGCCACCGGCAAGAATTTCGTGATCGACCCGCGCGTGAAAGGCACCGTCAACCTGGTGACCGAAGCCCCGGTGTCGCGCGCGCAGGCGCTGGAGACGCTCGGTTCCGTGCTGCGGATGCAGGGCTATGCGATGGTGGAATCGGACGGCTTCACCAAGGTGGTGCCGGAAGCCGACGCCAAGCTGCAGGGCTCGCCCACCGTCATCGGCGCGGGCGCCAGCCGCGGCGGGCAGATCGTCACGCAGGTATTCCGCCTGAACTACGAGTCGGCCAACGCGCTGGTGCCGGTGCTGCGCCCGATGATCGCGCCGAACAATACGATCACCGCCTATCCCGGCAACAACACGCTGGTGATTACCGACTACGCCGACAACCTGCGCCGCATCGCCCGCATCATCGCCGCGATCGATGCGCCGGCCTCGGGCGAAATCGAGCTGATCCCCCTGCAGCATGCAATCGCCAGCGACACTGCGCTGGTGCTGCAGCGGCTGCTGGAACCGGGCGCGTCGGGCGCGCCGGGTGCGGCGCCGACGGCCGGCGGCGGCGGCGACGCCAGCCTGCGCACCACCGTCGCGGCTGAGCCGCGCAGCAACTCGCTGATGGTGCGCGCCAGCAGCCGGGCGCGGATGCAGCAGGTGCGCCAACTGATCGAGAAGCTGGACCAGCCCAATGCACGGCCGGGCAATATCTGGGTCGTGCCGCTGAAGAACGCGGACGCGGTCAAGCTCGCGCCGACGCTGCGCGCCATCGTCGCGGCCGACGCCTCGTTCGGCGTCAACCCGCAAGGCCAGGCGGGCGGCACGCCCGGCGTCGGCGGCATGACCAACATGCAGAACGTGGCGGCAACCTCCGGCACGCAACTCGCCGGCGGCACCACCGCTCCAGTTGGCGGCTATGGCGGCCGCTCCGGATCGGGCTCGGGCTTCGGCTCGGGCAACGGCTCGTCGGCCTTCTCGGCGTCGTTCGCACCGAACCAGATCCCGACCACCGGCGGCATCATCCAGGCCGACCCATCTACCAACTCGCTGATCATCACCGCCAGCGAGACGGTCTATCGCAACCTGCGCGGCGTGATCGAGGACCTCGATGCGCGCCGGGCGCAGGTCTACATCGAATCGATGATCGTCGAGGTGTCGTCGACGCAGGCTGCCGAACTGGGCATCCAGTGGCAGGGGCTGCTCAGCTCGGGCAGCGGCAACAACAACATCTTTGCCGGCACCAACTTCGGCACCGGCGGGCAGAACATCATCAACCTGAGCGGCGCGATCGCCAACATCGCCGAAAACGGTACCGGGGCGATCGGCGATGCGGCCGGGCTGGTGCCGGACATCGGCGGCCTGAACGTCGGCGTGTTCAACCGCGCGCTGGGCCTGGGCGCGCTGCTGCGGGCGCTGGGCACCCAGGGCAGCGTCAACCTGCTGTCCACGCCGAACCTGATCACGCTCGAGAACGAAGAGGCGAAGATCCTGATCGGCCAGAACATCCCGATCACGACCGGCTCGTACGCCCAGACCACCGGCAGCGCGACGGTGCAGCCGTTCAACACCTACGATCGCAAGGACGTGGGCATCACGCTGCGGGTGAAGCCGCAGATCACCGATGGGGGGCTGGTCAAGCTGCAGATCTACCAGGAGTCCTCGTCGGTGGTGCAGGGCACGCTTGCGCAGCAGCAGGGTCCGACCACCAACGTGCGCTCGATCGAGACCAATGTGCTGGTCAACGACGGCCAGATCATCGTGCTGGGCGGACTGCTGGAGGACAACTACGGCGACGGCGTGCAGAAGGTGCCGGGGCTGGGCGACCTGCCGCTGATCGGCGGGCTGTTCCGCTACGAGAACAAGCGGCGTGGCAAGACCAACCTGCTGGTGTTCCTGCGCCCCTACGTGATGCGCACGGCTGGCGCCACGGACCGTATCACCCAGGACCGCTACAGCTTCATCCGCGACGAGCAGGCCAACTTCGTGTCGCCGAACATCATGATGCGCGACCAGCAGACGCCGGTGCTGCCGCCGGCCGACGCGCCGGTCGCGCCCTTCGTCAATCCGCGCAACAATGGTCCCGTGCCGGGGCCGTTGCCGATCGACCAGACCCTGCCGCCGCCCGAGTCCGCGCCGGGCGGCACCCGACCCGTGGCGCCAGCGGTCCCGGCCGCGCCCGCGCCAGTGCCCTTGAGCAGCAGCCCCGCGCTGGCACCGCCGTCGGGCAATGGCGAGCGCGGTGCGGGTTCAGGCGGCTCGGCCGCGCCCGTCGGCTTCTCGATGGAGGGCGCCTGAGCGCGCCTGAGGGTGCCGGATGGTGCTGAGGCGCCGCCCGGCAATCGCGGCAGGATCGCGAGAGACATAGCAGGACTCACATGGCCAGCCTACCGATGACGGCATCCGCCGAAGCTCATGCCGCCGACGCCCATCGCGCCGGCGCCCTTTCCACGGCGCCGCCTGCCGGTCCGCGGCCGGCCGGGCAGTCCGATGCTGAGGCGGCCGTCGAGCCGCCCTCGCCGATGGCCGCGCGGCTGGTCTCCTACGGCTTTGCGCGGGAAGCGAAGCTGCTGGTCGCCCATCAGCGGCCGGACGGCCTCGAGGTGTGGGTCTGCCGTGCCACTTCGCCGGCGGCGCTGGCTGAAATTGCCCGCGTGCACGGCACGCTGAAGCTGAAGGTGCTGGAGCCCGATGCGCTCGAGCGCGCGATGTCGGATGCGTACAACCGGCAGGACGGCACCGCCGCGCAGGTCGTCGGCGAGGTCGAGGGCGAGGTGGATCTGTCGCGGCTGATGCAGGACATCCCCGCCGTCGAGGACCTGCTCGAGTCGGAGGACGACGCGCCGATCATCCGCATGATCAACGCGCTGCTGACCCAGGCGGCGCGCGAGGGCGCCTCCGATATCCACATCGAGCCGTTCGAGTCCTCGTCGGTGGTGCGCTTTCGCGTCGACGGCACGCTGCGCGACGTGGTGCGGCCCAAGAAGGCGCTGCACGGCGCGCTGATCTCCCGCATCAAGATCATGGCGCAGCTGGATATCGCCGAGAAGCGGCTGCCGCAGGATGGCCGCATCACGCTGCGCGTGGGCGGCCGCCCGGTGGACGTGCGCGTCTCCACGCTGCCCACCGGGCATGGCGAGCGCGCGGTGCTGCGTCTGCTGGACAAGGAGGCCGGCCGTCTCGATCTTGCCAAGCTCGGCATGGCAAGCGGCACGCTGCAGTCGTTCGACACGCTGGTACGGCAACCGCACGGCATCGTGCTGGTCACCGGCCCGACCGGTTCCGGCAAGACCACCACGCTGTATGCCGCGCTGTCGCGGCTCGATGCGCGCACCACCAACATCATGACGGTCGAGGATCCGATCGAATACGATCTGGACGGCATCGGCCAGACCCAGGTCAACGCGCGCATCGACATGACGTTTGCCAAGGCGCTGCGCGCGATCCTGCGCCAGGATCCCGACGTGGTGATGATCGGCGAAATCCGCGACCTCGAGACCGCGCAGATCGCGGTGCAGGCCTCGCTGACGGGCCACCTGGTGCTCGCCACGCTGCACACCAACGATTCCGCGTCGGCGGTCACCCGCCTGGTCGACATGGGCATCGAGCCCTTCCTGCTGTCCTCGTCGCTGCTCGGCGTGCTGGCGCAGCGGCTGGTGCGGCGGCTGTGTCCGCACTGCAAGCGAGAGGAGATCCTGGCCGCGCCGGTGGCCGACGGCGAGGTCCACGCCGAGGAAGGCCGGCCGCTGCAGCAGCGCGTCTGGCATCCGGTCGGCTGCGACCGCTGCGGCATGTCCGGCTATCAGGGACGGATGGGCGTCTACGAACTGCTGGTGGTCGACGACCAGATCCGCACCATGATCCACCGGCAGGCGCCGGAATCCGAGATCAAGCAGGTCGCGCTGAAGAACGGCATGCATACCATGCGCGCGGATGCCCAGCGCTGGATCGATGCCGGCTCCACCTCGCTGGAAGAGGTGCTGCGCGTGACCCGCGACTGACCCCAGCGACGCCATGCCAGCCTATCGCTACGAAGCCGTCGATGCCGCCGGCAAGACCGACCGCGGCGTCATCGACGCCGATAGTCCCAAGCAGGCCCGTGCGCAGCTGCGCACGCGCGGCCTGACCCCGCTGATCGTCGATGCCATCGGCAGCGCCGCCCAGGCGACGCGCGGCGGCCGCGGCGGCGCCTTCGGCCGCCGCCTGTCGTCGCAGGAGCTCGCGCTGATCACCCGGCAGCTTGCCAGCCTGATCGTCGCCGGCCTGCCGCTGGACGAAGCGCTGGGCGCGCTCGCCGACCAGGCCGAGCGCGCCCATGTGCACGAGCTGCTCGCGTCGGTACGGGCGGAGGTGATGGGCGGCAGTTCGCTGTCGGTCGCGCTGCTGCAGCATCCGCGCGATTTTCCCGAGATCTACCGCGCACTGGTGTCGGCCGGCGAGCAGTCCGGGCATCTGGGCGTGGTGCTGGAGCGGCTGGCCACCTATATCGAGACGCGCAACACGCTGACGTCGAAGATCCGGCTGGCCTTCACCTATCCGGCGATCGTCACCGTGGTGGCTTTCGCCATCGTGATCTTCCTGCTGTCGTATGTGGTGCCGCAGGTCGTCAGCGTGTTCGAGAACACCAAGCAGGCGCTGCCGACGCTGACCATCATCATGCTGGCGCTGTCCGATTTCGTGCGGGAGTGGTGGTGGGCGGCGCTGATCGTGATCGCGCTGCTGGCGCTCGGTGCCCGCGCGCTGTTGAAGCAGCCCGACGTGCGGCTGGAATGGCATCGCTGGCTGCTGACCGCACCGCTGGTCGGCAAGCTGGTGCGCGGCTACAACACGGCACGCTTCGCCAGCACCCTGGCCATCCTGGTGTCGGCCGGGGTGCCGATCCTGCGCAGCCTGCAGGCGGCGGGCGAGACGCTGGGCAACGAGGCGCTGCGCGCCAACGTCGACGACGCCACCACGCGGGTACGCGAGGGCGCGTCGCTGGCGCGGGCGTTGGCGGCACAGAACCAGTTCCCGCCGGTACTGGTGCACCTGATCCGCTCGGGCGAGGCGACCGGCAATCTGCCGGTGATGCTGGAGCGCGCCGCGCAGGGCGAGGGTCAGGAACTGGAGCGCCGCACCATGTTCCTGACCAGCCTGCTGGAGCCGCTGCTGATCCTGACGATGGGCGTGGTGGTGCTGCTGATCGTGCTGGCGGTGCTGATGCCGATCATCGAGATCAACCAGCTGGTGCGATAGGGCTGCCGCGCCCCCTGACGGGGCACGGCAGCGCCGGCGCCGGCGTTACTCGCTGGCCGCTGGCTTGGCCGCCCGCTTGCGGGAGGCGGTGCTGCGGCGCTTGCGCGCCGGGGCGGCGGCAGGCTCGGCCGGCGCCTCGCCGGAGGGGCCGGTGGATTGCGGGTTGTCCGCCTCTGCGGGGGCGCGTGTTGCAGTTTCCATCGCCGCTTCGGTTGCAGCTTCGGTTGCCGCTTCCGTTGCAGCTTCGGTTGCCACTGCTGCCGGCGCCAGCACGCTGCTCTCGATCGGCCAGGGGGTGTCGCTCAACTTGACGTCGGGCCGCCGCGCCGTGCGGCGGTTGCGGCTGGACTGGCGGGCGGCCGGCTGTTCCTCCGCCTGCGCCGCGGGCGCCGCCTCGGGCGCGGCTTCGGCCGGGACCATCACCGCTTCCACATCGGCCGTCAGCGGTTCGGCTGGCGCGGGCTGGGCTGCCGCAGCAACCGGTTGCTGCGCCTCGGCCTGGGGCAAGACCGGCTCGGTCTCCGCGCCACGAGGTTCCTGCACGGGGTTCGGCTGGACGCGCTGCGGCTGCGACGGCTGGTCCGCGCCGCGGCCCCTGCCCTGCCGATCCTGCTGACGGTCGCGATCCTGCTGCCGATCCTGCTGCCGGTCCTGCTGCTGGTCCTGCTGGCGCTCCTGACCGCGCGCCTCCTCGCCCTGCCGGGCACGGCGCTTCAAGCGCGCCCAGATCGTCTTGTTGTTGCCGCCGTTGCGGGTTTCGATCTCGAACAGCCCGGTCGCAGTGACCAGCTCGCTGAGCTTGCCGTAGCCGTAGTTGCGCGAGTCGAACTCCGGTGCCTGCTTGGCGATGTGGGTGCCCATGCTGCCCAGCGTGGTCCAGCCCTCCTCGTCGGAAACCGCCTGCGCCGCCGATTGCAGCAGGCGCACCAGCCGTGAATCCTGACGCAGCTCGCCGCCACTGCGGCGCCGCGCCGGCGCGTTGCTTTCGTCGGCTTCCGCCTCGCTGCGCAACACATCCGAATAGATGAACTTGTCGCACGCGGTCACGAAGGGCTTGGGCGTCTTGCGCTCGCCAAACCCGTAGACGGTCAGGCCCTGCTCGCGGATGCGCGAGGCGAGCCGGGTGAAATCGCTGTCGCTGGACACCAGGCAGAAGCCATCGAAGCGACCGGTGTACAGCAGGTCCATCGCGTCGATGATCATCGCGCTGTCGGTGGCGTTCTTGCCGACCGTGTAGCGGAACTGCTGGATCGGCTGGATCGAGTGCGACAGCAGGCAATCCTTCCAGCCCGACAGGTTCGGCTTGGTCCAGTCGCCATAGATGCGCTTGACGGCGGCGACGCCATACTTGGCCACTTCGGCGAGCAGCCCTTCGATGATGGCCGGCGCCGCGTTGTCGGCGTCGATCAGGACGGCCAGGGTGGCAGTGCCCTGGCGAGATTGGGTATTCATGTTGTTCCGGACGGACAGAGTTCAGGGAATAGGCCGCGATGGCGGCACGGTTCACTGCGAAGGCGGCGGTGTAAACCCGCACGGGTTGCGGCGCAACAAGCGGCGGCGGCCAGCAGACAGGTGACAGCCGGTCGACAACCGCGCCAGTGCGCGCGTCTTGAAGTTTCGCAGTGTACACGTGCCGGCATGAAACCCTCGTCTGGTGGAGGACGGGCGGAGTCCGCGTTGCTGCACTGCAGGGTGCCGCGCCGTCGGGCCCGGTGCTACCATGCCGCTCAGAGAGACACAGCCTCGGCCGCCTTCACAAGAGGCTGTCGCGGTTGCCCATAACTGCAGTGTGTCGGTGATCCCGACAACCAGCCCCGAAAGAGGAGCACCTATGAATGCCCCACTGACCGCTCCGGTCAGCGACGCCATCCGCCGCGCGCTCGCCAACGTTACCCTCGACGACAAATACACGCTGGAAAGCGGCCGCATCTACATCAGCGGCACGCAGGCGCTGGTTCGCCTGCCGATGCTGCAGCAGGCACGCGACCGCGCCGCCGGCCTGAACACCGCCGGCTTCATCTCGGGCTATCGCGGCTCGCCGCTGGGCGGGCTCGACCAGGCGCTGTGGAAGGCCAAGAGCCATCTCGCTTCCCACAATATCGTATTCCAGCCGGGCCTGAACGAAGACCTGGCCGCCACCGCGGTATGGGGCTCGCAGCAGGTCAACATGTACCCGGACGCGCGCTTCGACGGCGTGTTCGGCATGTGGTACGGCAAGGGACCCGGGGTCGATCGCAGCGGCGACGTGCTCAAGCACGCCAACTCCGCCGGCTCCTCGCCGCATGGCGGCGTGCTGGTGCTGGCAGGCGACGACCATTCGGCCAAGTCCTCCACGCTTGCACACCAGTCCGAGCACATGTTCAAGGCGTGCGGGCTGCCGGTGCTGTTCCCGTCCAATGTGCAGGAGTACCTCGACTACGGGCTGCACGGCTGGGCAATGAGCCGCTACTCCGGCCTATGGGTGGCGATGAAGTGCGTGACCGACGTAGTGGAGTCGTCCGCCTCGGTCGAACTCGATCCCGACCGCGTTCGCATCGCGCTGCCGGAGGACTTCATCCTGCCGCCGGGCGGGCTCAATATCCGCTGGCCCGACTCTCCGCTGGAGCAGGAGGCGCGGCTGCTGGACTACAAGTGGTACGCCGCGCTCGCGTATGTGCGCGCCAACCAGCTGGACCGCATCGAGATCGATTCGCCCCACGCGCGCTTTGGCATCATGACCGCCGGCAAGGCGTATCTGGACACCCGGCAGGCACTGTCCGACCTCGGCCTGGACCCGCAGACCTGCGCGCAGATCGGCATCCGCCTGTACAAGGTGGGTTGCGTCTGGCCGCTGGAAGCGCAGGGCGCGCGCGCCTTCGCCGAGGGGCTGCAGGAGATCCTGGTGGTCGAGGAAAAGCGCCAGATCATGGAGTACGCGCTCAAGGAAGAGCTGTACAACTGGCGCGACGACGTCCGGCCCAAGGTCTACGGCAAGTTCGACGAGAAGGACAATGCGGGCGGCGAATGGTCGATCCCGCAAAGCCGCTGGCTGCTGCCGGCGCACTACGAGCTGTCGCCCGCGATCATCGCCAAGGCGATCGCCACCCGGCTGGAGAAGTTCGATCTTCCCGCCGAGGTGCGCAGCCGCATCGCGGCCCGGCTCGCGGTGATCGAAGCAAAGGAGCGCGCGCTGGCAACGCCCCGTGTCGCCGCCGAACGCAAGCCCTGGTTCTGCTCGGGCTGTCCGCACAACACCTCGACCAACGTGCCGGAAGGCTCGCGGGCGATGGCGGGCATCGGCTGCCACTACATGACGGTCTGGATGGACCGCAATACCAGCACCTTCAGCCAGATGGGCGGAGAAGGCGTCGCATGGGTAGGGCAGGCGCCCTTCGCCGGCGACAAGCATGTGTTCGCCAACCTGGGCGACGGCACCTACTTCCACTCGGGCCTGCTGGCAATCCGCGCGTCGATCGCCGCCGGCGTCAATATCACCTACAAGATCCTCTACAACGACGCGGTGGCGATGACCGGCGGGCAGCCGGTGGACGGCAAGCTGTCGGTGCAGGACATCGCCTTCCAGGTCGCCGCGGAGGGGGCGCAGCAGATCGTCATCGTCACCGATGAGCCGGACAAGTACAGCGCGGCGATTCGTCTGCCCGAGGGCGTGCAGGTGCATCACCGCGACGAGCTGGACCGTATCCAGCGCGAACTGCGCGAGGTGCCCGGCACCACGATCCTGATCTACGACCAGACCTGCGCCACCGAGAAGCGGCGCCGCCGCAAGCGCGGCACCTATCCCGACCCGGCGCGGCGCGTCTTCATCAACGACACGGTGTGCGAGGGCTGCGGCGACTGTTCGGTCAAGTCCAACTGCCTGTCCGTCGAGCCGCTGGAAACGGAGCTGGGCACCAAGCGCAAGATCAACCAGTCGTCCTGCAACAAGGACTTCTCCTGCCTGAACGGCTTCTGCCCGAGCTTTGTCACCGCCGAAGGTGCGCAGCTACGCAAACCCGGTCGGCACGGCATGTCGATGGAGAACCTGCCGCCGCCGCCGATGCCGGCGCTGCCGCAGCTCGAGCGGCCCTACGGCGTGCTGGTCACCGGCGTGGGTGGCACGGGCGTGGTGACGATCGGCGGGCTGCTGGGCATGGCGGCGCATCTGGAGCAAAAAGGCGTCACGGTGCTCGACATGGCGGGGCTCGCGCAGAAGGGCGGCGCGGTGCTGTCGCACGTGCAGATCGCCGCGCGCCCACAGGACATTCATGCCACCCGCATCGCCATGGGCGAAGCGGACCTGGTGATCGGCTGCGATGCAATCGTCTCGGCCACCGACGAGGTCCTGTCGAAGGCGCAGTCCGGCCGCACCCGCGCGATCATCAATACCGCGCAGACGCCCACGGCCGAGTTCATCCGCAATCCGAAGTGGACCTTCCCCGGTGTCTCCGCGGAGCAGGACGTGCGCAACGCGGTCGGTGACGGCTGCGACTTCATCAACGCCAGCGCGCTGGCGGTGACGCTGCTGGGCGACGCGATCTACACCAACCCGCTGGTGCTCGGCTATGCCTGGCAGAAGGGCTGGGTGCCGCTGTCGCTTGACGCCATGCTGCGGGCGATCGAACTCAATGGCGTGTCGGTCGACAAGAACAAGGCCGCGTTCGAATGGGGCCGGCATATGGCGCACGATCCCGAGCAGGTGCTGGCGCTGACCGGCGAGCTGCGGAACACCGCCGAGGGCGCCGACGTGGTGCGGCTGCCCACCTCGACGGGCGCGCTGCTGGAAAAGCTGATCGCGCAGCGGGCCGAGCATCTGACCGCTTACCAGAACGCCGCGTATGCGCAGCGCTATCGCGACGACGTCAACCGTGTGCGCGCCGCCGAATCGGCATTGCTGGGCAGCGGCAAACCGCTGCCGCTGACCGAAGCCGTGGCACGCAACCTGGCCAAGCTGATGGCCTACAAGGACGAGTACGAAGTGGCCCGGCTATACGCCGACCCGGTCTTCCTGGAGAAGCTGCGCAACCAGTTCGAGGGCGAACCTGGCGTCGATTACCAGCTGAACTTCTGGCTCGCGCCGCCGCTGCTGGCAAAGCGCAACGACAAGGGGCACCTGGTCAAGCGCCGCTTCGGTCCGTCGACGCTGACGCTGTTCCGCATGCTGGCCCGGCTCAAGGGCCTGCGCGGCGGACCGCTCGACATCTTTGGCAAGACCGAGGAACGCCGCACCGAACGCGCGCTGATCGACGAGTATCGCGCGCTGCTGGACGAACTGGTGTCGGGGTTGAAGGCGGAGAACCACCAGACGGCGGTGGCGCTCGCCAGCCTGCCGGACGATATCCGGGGCTTCGGCCACGTCAAGGAGAACAACCTGAAGGCGGCCCGGGCGCGCTGGCAGACACTGCTGGCCCAGTTCCGCGATCCGGCGCAGGGACAGCGGGCGGCTTGAGGCCGTACTGGGGAGCAACCCTGCCGGTCGTGTTCCCCCTCTCCCGCTTGCGGGAGAGGGGAGCAACACCCGCGAACCGTTGGTGTTCTACCCCTTCCGCCAGCCGGCAGACGCGAGCAAATCCACGAACCCTCGGTGTTCTCCCTCTCCCGCTTGCGGGAGAGGGCCGGGGAGAGGGCAGCGGGCAGCCCTACTCCGCCTGCGCCAGCTGATCCTCGCCCTTCTTCACGTACATCGAATTCCTCGGCCGCGACAGCACGCGCCGGACCATCGGCTCGAAGAACGACAGCGGCAGGTTGTCGTAGTCGGTCATGAAGGCTGCGGCGTCGTACTTCTCGCAGAATTCGGCGGTGCGCTCGAACAATTCGGGCTGGCCGCGGAAGTGCTCGCGCAGGTTGCGGTCCAGGCCGAGGTGATGGAAGAAGTAGTAGCCCTGGAAGACGCCGTGCTTCTCCACCATCCACAGGTTCTCCGCGCTGACGAAGGGCTTGAGGATGGCGGCGGCGATATCGGGATGGTTGTAGCTGCCCAGCGTGTCGCCGATGTCGTGCAGCAGCGCGCAGACGACGTATTCCTCGTCGCGCCCGTCGCGGTGCGCCAGCGTGGCGGTCTGCAGGCAGTGCGTCAGCCGGTCGATCGGAAAGCCGCCGCAGTCGCCTTCGAGCAGGCGCAGGTGGGCCAGCACGCGGTCCGGCAGCGCCGCCGCGTACGGCATGAATTCGCCCGAGATGGCGGCCCAGTCCTCGCGGGTGCCCTCCTTCATGTGGCTGAAGCGGGCCCGCGGATGCGAGGCGGGATTGGCGGGATTGGCGGGATTGGCCATGGTCGTCTCCGGTGGGGTCGGCGCGTGCGCGCTCTGTTCTCGTGTCTGTACTCAATAATGCGGCAATTCGATTCTGACATCCAGCAGGGGCGGACACTGTCGGACGCCCGACAGTCCCGTCCGTGATCCGACGCCACCGCGCGGCTCGCCCTCCGCCAAAGCGGCGCAAGCGCCGCTACAATGCCCATTCGAGCCAACTTCCACGCCCCGGCAACGCACCGGCGGCAAGCGCGCCATCGGCAGGCGCCAGCCATGACCACCTCCGCATCCCGCTCCACGCAGCAAGGCCATCGCACCGACAGCGGCGCGGCCGGCCCTGGCACGCCCCCTTCCCCGCGCTCGCTGCGGCTCGCCTGGATGCTGGGTCTGACCGAGACCATCTCCTGGGGCACGCTGTACTTCACCTTCACGGTATTCCTGCAGCCCATGAGCGATACGCTGGGGTATGGCAAGCCATTCCTTGCCGGCGCCTATTCGCTCGGCCTGCTGGTGTGGGCGCTGTGCTCGTTCGCCGTGGGATGGCTGCTGGACCGCGTGCAGGCGCGCTATGTGATGGGGACCGGTTCGGTGCTCGCCGGCCTCGGCCTGTTGCTGTGGGCCTGGTCGCCCAGCCCGACCTTCTTCCTGCTGACGTGGATTCCGCTCGGACTGGCGATGGCCACCACGCTGTACGAGCCGGCCTTCCTCGTGCTGCGCAAGGCGTATGGCGACCAATACCAGAAGTCCATCGTCATCGTCACGCTGCTGGCCGGCTTTGCCAGCACCATCTTCATTCCGCTGGCGCAATGGCTGGTGCTCCATGTCGGCTGGCGTGCCACGCTGGTGGGCTTCGCCGCGCTGAACCTGTTCGTCTGCGCACCGCTGCATGCGCGGCTGCGGGTGGGCATCCAGCAGGACGCCAGCGCCGCCTCGGCGGCCCCCGCGCGCGAGGACGGCAATCGCGGCGTCGCCGCCCGGGCGCTGCGCGAGCCGGTGTTCTGGTGCGTCTGCCTCGCCTTCACCGCGCTGGCGATGATCGCCTCGCTGCTGGGTGCGCACCTGATCCCGATGCTGACCGAGAAGGGCCTGCCGGTCGGCGAACAACTGATCGTCGCCGCGCTGATCGGCCCCGCCCAGGTGCTCGGCCGGCTGGCCACCATGCGGCTGCCCGCCCGGCAACCGGTGCGCATTGCGGTGCCGGTCTACGCCGTGATGGCGGTCGGCCTGCTGACGCTGGCGCTCGGCTACGGCAAGTGGCTGATGCTCGCGGCGGTGCTATACGGCTGCGCCAACGGCATCAATACGATGCTGCGCGCGATGGCCATGCCGGAGCTGATCTCCCGCCATCACTACGCCACCCTCAATGGCCTGATGATGACGCCGGTGCTGCTGATGCAGGCCATCGCCCCCTGGCTTGGCGCGCTGCTGTGGCGCGCGGCCGGCGGCTACTGGCTGATGCTGTGGGCCATGGTTGCGCTGGCCCTGTGCGCGCTGGTCTCCTTCGGCTACGCACTGCGCCGGCGCGGCATGCTGGGCCACGCATGATGTCAGCGCGGCGCCGATGGCAAGGCCGCCCCCTGCGTGCCACCATCGCGGGGCCTGCCATCGCGAACGCATCTTGTCCGATACCCCGATTCCTCCCAGCGCCGGTCCATCTCCCGGTACCGTCCCGCCGCCTTCCGCACCGGCGGTAGAGCGCGCCGCACGCGCCACCATGGCGCTGTTCTTTGTCAACGGCGCGACCTTCGCCACCTGGGGCGTGCACATCCCCACCATCAAGGCCCGCTTCGTGCTGAGCGACGCCGCGCTGTCGGTGGCGATGTTCGTCGTCGCCGGCGGCGCGATCCTGGCAATGGGACCGGTCGGCCGCTGGGTCGCGAGGGTGGGCAGCGCCCGCGCATGCCTGGTCGGGGGCGTCGCCTGCGCGCTGGCCACCGCGTCCATCCTGGCCATGCCTGCTTTCGGCTGGCTGCTGCCCGCGCTGCTCGCCTTCGGCATGACCAATGCCGTGTTCGACGTCGCCATGAACGCACAGGCCGCCACCGTGGAGGCCGGGCGCAGCCGGCCCATCATGTCGGCGCTGCACGGCATGTTCAGCCTGGGAGGCATGGTCGGCGCCGGGATCGGCGGGCTGATGCTGGCGTGGCAGGTGCCGCCCTTCGCCCACGCGGCCGGCATGGCTGCCATCACCGCGACGGTGGCGTGGGTCGCGCTGCGTTGGCTGCTGCCGGACCATCCGCCGGCGCCGTCTTCCGACCGTCACCGCGCGCACGCGGCGCGCGCGCTCTGGCTGCTGGGCGCGCTGGCCTTTCTGGGCCTGGTTGGCGAAGGGGCGATGTACGACTGGTCCACGGTGTACATGCGCGAGATCGTCGCCGCACCGGCGGGCCTGGTCAGCCTTGGCTATGCCGCGTTCTCCGCGGGCATGGCGATCGGCCGTTTCACCGGCGACCGCGTGCGCGAGCGCTTCAGCGACGCCGGCACGCTGGCCGCGAGCGCCTGGATCGCCTTCGGCGGCATGGCGCTGGCATTGCTGTGGCCGGCATCCGCGACCACGCTGCTCGGTTTCGCACTGATGGGACTGGGCGCGGCCAATATGGTGCCGATCTTCTTCGTCGCGGCGTCGCGGCTGCCCGGGCTGGCGCCGGCCGAAGCGATCGCTCGCGTCGCCCGCTTCGCCTATGTCGGGTTGATGATCGGCCCGGTGATGATCGGCGGCGTCGCGCATCTGGCGGGGCTGCGCATCGGCCTGGGCATCGTCGCGCTGACCATGGGCTGGATCGCGCTGTGGGGGGTGCGGACCGTACGGCCGTGGATCGGTGCACCCGCCGGCCTGGTCAGGCCAAAACAGGCAGGTCGGTCCGGGCGGTAAAGCGCGGACTGGCGCCGCGCCTCGCTTTCGGATGCGGGCCTTTGCCGGGGCGCCTGGAGCCACTACCATGGCGGCTATCCAGGAGACCGCCCATGACCGCCACGCAAGCCCTGCCCGACCCCGGCCCCGACGCGCCCCGCTGCAGCTGGTGCGGCACGCTGGAGGATTACCGCCGCTACCATGACCACGAGTGGGGATTCCCGGTGGCCGACGACCGCCGGCTGTTCGAGAAGCTGTGCCTGGAAGGCTTCCAGTCGGGCCTGAGCTGGCTGACGATCCTGCGCAAGCGCGAGGCCTTCCGCGAGGCCTTTGCCGGGTTCGACATCGAGCGCATCGCTCGCTTCGGCGAGCGCGACATCGAGCGGCTGCTGGGCAATGCCGGCATCGTGCGCCATCGCGGCAAGATCGAGGCGACCATCAACAACGCCCGCCGTGCCCTGGAACTGCTCGAAAGCGAGTCCTCACTGGCCGCCTATCTGTGGCGCCATGAACCGGACCCGGCCTCGCGCCCGGCGCGCCTGACTCCGGAAGCGTTGCGGGCGATGACCACCTCCCCCGAAGCGGTGGCGCTATCGAGAGACCTGAAAAAGCGCGGCTGGCGCTTCGTCGGACCCACCACCATGTACGCCATGATGCAGGCGATGGGCCTGGTCAACGACCACACCGAAGACTGCTGGGCGCGAGAGGCGGCGCTGCGCCAGCGCGCCAGCTTCGTGGTGCCGCGCTAGTTCCCCGCCCCTCGCCCGCCGGGGCCTTCAATGCGAGGGCGCCTCGCTGCCGCCCCGGCGCATCCTGCCGACGATCCAGACCCCGGCAGCGACGATACCGCCCGCCACCACGCCAGTGACGATATTGATCAGCAGCGGCCCCAGCCAGCCCAGGTAGTGGCCGACCGCGGGCAACTGCGTGACCGCATGCTCGGCGCTCTCTTCCAGATGGTGCGCCCACGGGATGCCGTGCACCAGGATGCCGCCGCCGACCAGGAACATGGCGATGGTGCCGGCCACCGACAGGAACTTCATCAGCATCGGCGCCAGCGCCAGCAGGCCGCGTCCCAGGGCCCGCATCGCGGCGCTGGCGCGCTGGTTCAGGTACAGGCCCGCGTCATCGAGCTTGACGATCCCCGCCACCAGCCCATAGACGCCGACCGTCATGATCAGCGCAATGGCGGTGAGCACGGCCAGCCGGGTAACGAAGGGCTGGTCGGCGACGGTGCCCAGCGAGATCACGACGATCTCGGCCGACAGGATGAAGTCGGTACGCACCGCGCCCTTGATCTTCTCCTTTTCCAGCGCCACCAGATCGACCGAGGGGTTCCGCGCGGCCTCGCACAGGCGCTTGCGCTCGCGCTCCAGTTCTTCCTTGTCGACCGGCTTGCCGCTGCGGTGCATATAGCGGTGCGCCAGCTTCTCGAAGCCCTCGAAACAGAGAAAGGCGCCGCCGATCATCAGCAGCGGCGTGATGGCCCACGGCGCCAGCGCGCTGATCAGCAGCGCCGCCGGTACCAGGATCACCTTGTTGCGCAGCGAGCCCAGCCCGACCGCCCACACCACCGGCAGCTCGCGGTTGGCCTTCACGCCGGTCACCTGCTGCGCATTCAATGCGAGGTCGTCGCCCAGCACGCCGGCGGTCTTGCGGGCGGCCACCTTGCTCATGGTGGCGACGTCGTCCAGGATGGTCGAGATGTCGTCCAGCAGGGCTAGCAGGCTGGCTCCGGCCATCTCACGCCTCCCCCGACCATGCCCGGCAAGGACGAGCCGGGCAGACGCGACACGATCGGTTCGTCGGCAGCATCGAAGACTCCTGTTCAGATGGCATCCGACGATACTGCCATAGCGCTTGGCGGGTACGGCCTTCCGCCCTGTCGGTCTTTGTCTGATTTTTCTGACAGCATTCCTTTGCTAGCATCGGGCGTTACGCGCGGCCCCGGGGCAGCGTCCTGCGCCGGCGCCCAGATTCCCCTCTCACCCGGCCTCTATGCCCCAAAACCTGCCGCGCAGCGACCTGCTGCGAACCCTGTTCGTCCCCCTCCTGCTTGGCGCCCTGCTGGTCGTGGACGCCATCACGCCGCTGGGCCTGGCGGGATGGATCTTCTATCTGATCCCGATCTGCCTTTGCGTCTTCATCGACAAGCCGGTGGCGGCGCTCTGGACCACTGGCGCGAGTACCGTGCTGATCGTCGTCGGCTACTTCGTGTCCCCGCCCGGCGTCGCGGCCGACGTGGCCATCCTGAATCGCGTGTTCGGGCTGGTGGTCATGTGGTTCCTCGGCGGCGCGGTCTACCGCTATGTCGTAGCCCAGCTGCAGATGCGCCGCTTCGTCTGGCTCAACGAGAGCCACGTCCGCATCGTGCAGGAGACGCGCGGCAAACCCACCGCGGAAGAGGTCGGCAGCGCGATGCTGCGGGCGCTGGTCAATGTTTGCGGTGCACAGGCAGCCGTCCTCTATCTGCATCAAGGCGGCCAGCTCAAGCGCGCTGCTGGCTGGGCCCTGCCGCCGGACACCCCGGAAACGCTCGCGCCGGGCCAGACCCTGGCCGGACAAGCCTTCGCCGAGAACCGCAGCGTCACCGCCGAGGGGCTGGACCAGCATTACCTGCGCATCGGCTCGGGACTCGGCAGCGGCGTGCCGCACGCCGTGCTGGCTGCGCCGCTGACCAGCGATGGCGATCCCGTCGCGGTGGTGGAACTGGGCTTCACCACCGTGCATCGGCCGCTGGAGGACCTGCTGGAACTGCTCGCGCGGGTCGGCGAAGCCACCGGCATGGCGCTGACCGCGGCGACGCACCGCGCGCGGCTGGAAGCGCTGCTTGCCGAGACCCAGCGTCAGGCCGAGGAGCTGCAGGTCCAGCAGGAGGAGCTGCGCGTCTCCAACGAGGAGCTCGAGGAGCGCGGCCGGGCCCTGATGGAATCGCAGGCGCGGCTCGAAACCCAGCAGGCCGAGATGGAGCAGACCAATATCCAGCTGGAGGAGCATACCCAGCTGCTGGAAGCGCAGAAGCGCGACCTGCTCAAGTACCAGGCCGAATTGTCCGCCGGCGCGCGGGCGCTGGAGCGGGCCAGCCAGTACAAGTCCGAATTCCTGGCCAACATGTCGCACGAGCTGCGCACGCCGCTGAACAGCGCGCTGATCCTGGCCAAGCTGCTGCAGGAGAACAAGGAAGGCAACATGACGCCGGAGCAGATCCGGTACGCCTCCACCATCCACTCGGCCAATACCGACCTGCTGAACCTGATCAACGACATCCTGGACCTGTCCAAGATCGAGGCCGGACACGTCGAGGTGCAGCCGGAGCAGGTCGAGTTCGACGCGCTGGAACATGCAATGCGCGAAGCGTTCGCGCCAGTCTCCGCGCAGAAGAACGTCAAGTTCCGCACCGAGCGCGCCCCCGGCACGCCGGCCGGCATGGTGACCGATCCGATGCGGCTGCAGCAGATCCTGCGCAACCTGCTGTCCAACGCCTTCAAGTTCACCGAGCGCGGCGAGGTCACGCTGACCGTCGCCGCGCATGGCAAGGACGGCGTGCGCTTCGAAGTCCGCGACACCGGCATCGGCATCCCGAAGGAGAAGCAGGAGATCATCTTCGAGGCCTTCCAGCAGGCCGACGGTACCACCAGCCGGCGTTACGGCGGCACCGGCCTGGGTCTGTCCATCTCGCGCCAGCTGGCCGGCCTGCTGAACGGCTCGCTGTCGGTCGCCAGCGAACCGGGCATCGGCAGCACCTTCACGCTGACGCTGCCGCTCTCCTTCGTCGGCCCCACGGCGCCCGCGCGCGCGCCGGCCACCGCCCCCGCCTTGCCCTCGGCGCCTCGCTCCGTACCGGAAGCGGTAGCGCTCGACCTGCCGCCGCTCGACGCAGTCGCCGCACAGGCGGGACAACGCCACGTGTTGCGCGACAGCGCCCCGGTTGCCAGTGCGCACGGGACCTCGCCAGCGCCGGCCCCCGTCAGCGCGCCGGGCACCGACACCGGAGCACGCGGCAGTGCCATCCACCCCGCTGGCGGCGCCAGCCTGGCGCCGCACCATATCGAGGACGACCGCGACCACCGCACGCGCGGCAACCGGCTGATCCTGGTGATCGAGGACGACCTGGCCTTTGCCGGCATCCTCTACGACCTCGCGCATGAACTGGACTTCGACTGCATCCACGCCACCACCGCCCAACAGGGTCTGGAGCTGGCACGCGAGCACCAGCCCTGCGGCATCCTGCTCGACGTCGCGCTGCCGGACCACTCGGGCCTGACGCTGCTGGACTGGCTCAAGCGCGACCCGGCCACCCGCCACATCCCGACGCACCTGATTTCGATCAGCGACCATGCCGAGGCCGCGCTGCATCGCGGCGCGATCGGCTACACGCTCAAGCCCAGCGGCCGCGACGACCTTGCCGGCGTGATGCGCGAACTGGAAGCGCGCATGGCACGCGGCATGCGCCGGGTGCTGGTGATCGAGGACGACGCCACGCTGCGCGAGAGCATCCGCGCGCTGCTGCAATCGCTGGACATCGAGATCGTCACCGCCGACTCCATCGCCCGCGCCATCAAGGAGCTCGAAACCGGCCCGTTCGATTGCGTGGTGATGGACCTGGCGCTGCCCGACGGCTCCGGCCACGACCTGCTGGAAAAGATGGCGGCCGACTCGGCGTACTCGATGCCGCCGGTGATCGTCTACACCGGCCGCCAACTGTCGGCCGACGACGAGCAGCGGCTGCGGCGCTACTCGAAGTCCATCATCATCAAGGGAGCGCGCTCGCCCGAGCGGCTGCTCGACGAAGTCACCCTGTTCCTGCACAGCGTCGAATCCGCGCTGCCGCCGGAGCATCAGCGCATGCTGCGCGCGGTGCGCAGCCGCGACGACGCCTTCGACGGCCGCACGCTGCTGCTGGTCGAGGACGATGCACGGAATATCTTCGCGCTGTCCAAGGTGCTGGAGCCGCTGGGCGCCCGTGTCGAGATCGCACGCAACGGCAAGCAGGCGCTGGACACCCTCGATGGGCGCGATGACATCGACCTCGTGCTGATGGACATCATGATGCCCGAGATGGACGGCCTGACCGCGATGCGCCATATCCGCCAGGACAGCCGCCACACCAGCCTGCCGATCATCGCGCTGACCGCCAAGGCCATGTCGTCGGACCGCGAGGCGTGCCTGCTGGCCGGCGCCAATGACTACATCGCCAAGCCCATCGACATCGACAAGCTGCTCTCGCTCTGCCGCGTATGGCTGCACGCTCGGTGATCCCGCCTGCCGCCCCGGCACCGCCGGCCGAGAGCGACAACTTCGAGATCGAGCTGGAGTTGCTGCTCGAGGGCATCTATCGCAAGTACCAGCACGACTTCCGTGGCTACTCGCGTGCCTCGCTGCGCCGGCGCCTGTCGCAGGCGCTGCGCGACTTCGGCTTCGAGACGCTGTCGCAGCTGCAGGACCGCATGTTCCGCGACCCGGCGCTGTTCACGCGGATGTTCCAGTACCTGACGGTGCAGGTCAGCGAGATGTTCCGCGACCCCTCGTACTTCCGCGCCATCCGCGAACAGGTCGCGCCGGTGCTGAAGACCTACCCCTCGCTGAAGGTCTGGGTCGCCGGCTGCAGCAGCGGCGAGGAACTGTGGTCGCTCGCCATCCTGTTCGCCGAGGAAGGCCTGCACGAGCGCACCACGTTCTACGCCACCGACATCAACCCGGCGGCGCTGGCCGAGGCGCGCGCGGGCGTCTACGACGTCGGCCGCGTGCGCGGCTTCAACCGCAACTATCTGGCTGCCGGGGGGCGGCACTCGCTGGGCGACTACTATCACGCCGCCTATGGCAAGGCCAAGTTCGACGCCAGCCTGATCACGCGCGCCGTCTTCGCCGACCATAGCCTGGCCACCGACAGCGTGTTCCAGGAGGCGCAACTGATATCCTGCCGCAATGTGCTGATCTACTTCGACCGGGGCCTGCAGGACCGCGCCCTCGGCCTGTTCCGCGACGCCCTGGTACGCCACGGCTTTCTCGGTCTTGGCAGCAAGGAAACCCTGCAGTTCAGCAGCCACGCCGAGGCATTCGAGCCGGTCGTCGCCGCGGACCGCCTCTATCGCAAACGGTAGGCGCAAGATGGGACAGGCAATCAGCATGCTCGAGTACGAAGGCGGCCCCATCCCCGAGGCCGTGGTGGTCGGCGCGTCCGCGGGGGGCATCGAGGCCCTGAACCGGCTGCTTCCCATGCTGCCGGCGGCCTTCCATCCGCCGCTGATCGTCGTGCTGCATCTGCGGCCCGACACGCCCAGTCTGCTGCCCGAGCTGTTTGGGCGGCGCTGCGCACTGACCGTGCGCGAGGCCGAGGACAAGATGCCGGTGGGTCCCGGCCATCTTTACCTGGCACCGCCCGACTACCACCTGCTGGTCGAGCGCGATCCGAACGGGACGCGGCTCGCACTGTCGGTCGATCCGCCGGAGCGATTCTCCCGGCCGTCGATCGACGTGCTGTTCGAATCGGCCGCCTACGTCTGGCGCGACCGGCTGCTTGGCATCCTGCTCAGCGGCGCCAACGACGACGGCGCGCGCGGCCTCGAAGTCATCCGCGCCGCCGGGGGGCGCGCGTGGGTGCAGGCGCCCGACACAGCGGCCGCCGACATCATGCCGGCCCAGGCGATCGCGCGCGGCGCGGTCGACGAAGTTCTGACCATCGAAGCAATCGGCAGCCGCCTGCGGCTCGCCGTCCAATGAAATCGCTGCCATGTCCCAACCGATAAAAATACTCACCGTCGACGACATCGCCAGCAACCTGGCGGCGCTGGACGCGGTCCTGGCGCGTCCGGATGTCGAACTGGTGCACGCCAACTCGGGACAGCAGGCGCTGGAACTGCTGCTGGACCACGATTTCGGGCTGGCCATCCTCGACGTCAACATGCCCGGCATGGACGGCTTCGAACTGGCCGAACTGATGCGCGGCAGCGTCCGCACGCGGCATATCCCCATCCTGTTCCTGACCGCGGCCGGCTACGATACCCAGCGCACCTTCAAGGGCTACGCCACCGGCGCGGTGGACTTCCTCTACAAGCCGCTGGACGCCGACATCCTCTCGGCCAAGGTCGACGTCTTTGTCCAGCTCGCCCGGCAGAAGCAGCAGCTGGCCGAACAGCTCGCCACCAGCCAGCGGCTGCTCAAGTCCAACGAAATGCTGATGGCCGTGCTGGCGCACGACCTGCGCTCCCCGCTGTCGGCGATCCTCGCGTCTACCTCCTTCCTCGAACGCTTCGGCAGCAACGACAAGACCGCGCCGGTGCTCGAGCGCATTCGCCGCAGCGGCACGCGGATGGTACGGATGGTCGACCAGTTGCTCGACGTCGCCCGCCTGCACGGCGGCCGCATGCAACCCAGCATGCAGCGCGAAGACCTGCAGGCCCTGTGCGCCGCCATCGTCGATGAACACGAAAGCCGCTACGGACGAGGCCGGCTGATCCTGGAATGCGCCGGCGACACCAGCGCGGTGGTCGATCCCGGGCTGCTGTCCCAGGTAGTCGCCAATCTCGTGGGCAACGCCATGCAGCACGGCGACCCCGACGAGCCGGTGCGCGTGCACGTCGACGGCACCGACCCCAAACGGATCACGGTCACCGTGCGCAACGGCGGCGTGATTCCGGCCGAGGTCCTGCCGCATCTGTTCGATGCATTCCGCTCCGGGAGGTCCGCCGCGGAATCGGAGGGGCTCGGCCTGGGGCTGTATATCGCCAGGGAGCTGGCGATGCTGCACGGCGGGGATATTCGGGTAGTGTCGACGGAGGCGACAGGGACCGTGTTCACGGTGTGGGTGCCGCGGGCAGCAGGGTAATCCGAGGATCCGGACGCCAGCGGACCGCAATAGCAAAACACCGCACGGCGCCATCAAGACGCGGTGCGGTGTTTGAAGATACCTGGTGGACCGAAGGAGGATCGAACTCCCGACCTCTGCATTGCGAACGCAGCGCTCTCCCAGCTGAGCTATCGGCCCGTAGCGTGAGATTTTAGCCGGGATTCCCGGGAAGTTTCAAGCGGTCCACGACCTTCCTGTGGCGGGACCGCCGCGTCACGCCATTCCGGGGTTCCGCCCGACTCCCACCACCGTCGGCGTGTTCAGCGGACGGGCCGCAACCTCCTTCTGCTCGCGCAGCCAGCCCGCGACCACGTCCCACACCGGCGGGCCGCCCGCCTGCCGGGCCTGCTCGGAAACCGGGGCCCACCCGGCGACCTTGTAAGTCTTGCCGGCCTCGATGGCGCGGCCGTTCAGCGTCATCGCGCCGATACGCTGGCCCATGGGCGCATTGGGGGCGATGGTGTATTGCAGCCCGCCGACGCGAACCATGTCGCCGCCCTGCTGGTAATACGGGTCCGGATTGAACAGATTGTCGGCCACGTCCTCCAGCACCGTTTTCAGCATGTCGCCGCGCATCGGCGTCACCGTGGTGTACGGATAGGTGATGGCGGTCTGGTCCATCAGCCGCTCCATGGTGATGCCCTCGCCGGGCAGCAGGGTGGTGCCCCAGCGGAAGCCGGGCGAGAAGGCGATCTCGGCGTCCTGCACGTCCATCAGCGCATCGAGGATCAGCTGGTCGAAGGTACCATTGAAGTTGCCGCGCCGGTACAGCAGTTCCCGGTTGATCGCCAGCACTTCGCCCAGCTGCCGCTCGTAGGGGGCGCGCACCTTGCCGATCAGCGCCAGCATCTCGGGGTCGGGCGGCAGGAAATCGGAGAACACCGGCAGCAGCCGGTAGCGGAAGTCCACGACCTTGCCGTTGCGCACGTCGAAGTCGAGCACGCCGAGGAACTTGCCGTTGGAGCCGGCGTTGGTGACCAGCGTGGTGCCGCCCGCATTGCTGACCTGTACTGGCGCCGGCACGCCATCGTGCGTATGGCCGCCGAGGATGGCATCGAGCCCGCGCACGCGCGAGGCGAGCTTCAGGTCGACGTCCATGCCGTTGTGCGACAGCAGTACCACCGCCTGCGCGCCCTTGCCGCGCGCCTCGTCGATGAGGCGCTGCAGGTTCTCCTCCTGGATGCCGAAGGTCCAGTCCGGCACGAAGTAGGCAGGGTTGGCGATCGGCGTATAGGGGAAGGCCTGGCCGATGATGGCCACCGGCACGCCGTTCATTTCGCGCAGGATGTAGGGCTCGAAGACCGGGTCTTCGAAGTCCCGGGTACGCACGTTCTGGGCGAGGAATGCGACCTTGCCCTTGAAGTCGCGTTCGACGATCTCGCGCACGCGCTCGGCGCCCAGGGTCATCTCCCAATGCGGCGTCATCACGTCGACGCCCAGCGCCAGCGCCGCGTCGACCATGTCCTGGCCCTTGGTCCACAGTGCGGTGGCCGATCCCTGCCAGGTGTCGCCGCCGTCCAGCAGCAGCGCGCCGGGGCGGTCCGCCTTCAGCCGTTTGACCAGCGTGGCGAGGTGGGCAAAGCCGCCAACCCGTCCGTAGCGGCGCGCGGCGGCGTCAAAATCCAGGTAGGTGAAGGCGTGCGCCTCGGCGCTGCCGCGCGCGATACCATAGTGGCGCAGCAGCGCGTCGCCGACCAGGTGCGGCGGC
This sequence comes from Cupriavidus sp. AU9028, assembly GCF_019795295.1. Lineage (GTDB taxonomy): Bacteria > Pseudomonadota > Gammaproteobacteria > Burkholderiales > Burkholderiaceae > Cupriavidus. The sequence continues at coordinate 48,612 of NZ_JAIMCG010000020.1, forward strand.
TTGCCGGCGTACGGGCCGATGCCCAGGTTGACGCTCGGCTCGCGAAACCGGACCGGCAGCAGTTGCGCATGACAATCGGTGAAATGCAGCAGGTGCACGTTGCCGAAACGTGGCACGTCGTACAGGCGACCGGCAGCCTTTGCGGCTGCGGCCTCGCGCTGCGGAAAGGCCATGCCGGCCGCTCCCGCGACCGCCAGTACCTGCAGGAACTCACGTCGATTCATCTGGTTTTCCTTTGCTGGCCGCCGCGCGGAGGCGGCGCTTCAGCGAGGCCGGGCGTAGCGCTCCAGCCCGGCCACATCCTCCTCCAGCGTCTCGCCGACTTCCTTCTGCACCACCTTGCCGTCAGCGTCGATGACATAGAGTTCGGGCAGGCCCTTGCGGGCGCCCAGTGCCGCGCGCAGCGCGGGCGAGTCCATCGTCGCCGGGAAGGTGTAGCCGCGTTGGCGCAGATAAGCCGTCGCGTCGTCGGGCGACTTGTCGATGCTGATCGTCAGCACCTGCAGCGGCGTGCCGCGCGTGCGGTCGTACAGCCTCTGCAGCCGGGGGTTTTGCAGCGCGCAGAACGGACACCACGACGCCCACAGTTGCACGACCACTGGCTTGCCGCTCCAGTGGCCGGCCGGCAGGGTGCGGCCGTCAAGCAGCTGCACCGCCGGCAGGCGCACGGTGTCGCCCACTTCCGCAGCGGCGCCCGCCGATGCGGCGAGGGCGAGGGCGAGGGCAAGGGCAGTCCCCGCCAGTGCGCGCCGCAGCGGCGAGCCGCCCTTGGCGGACCACGGCAGCACGTGCGCCATGCCGCTTACTGGTTGACCGGCGAGGCCGGATCCAGCAGCAACGCCATCACGTCGCGGATCTGCTGCTCGGTGAGGATGCCCTTGTGGCCGAAGCGGGGCATGTTGGAGCAGGCGGCGAACGCGCTGGAGTCCCAGATCTTGCCCCAGGTGTAGCGCAGCACCGCCTCGGAGTTGCCGCGCAGCTTGCCGTACTGGTACAGGGAGGGCCCGATATTGCCGAACGAGATTTCGGCCTTGGTCATCTGGTGGCACGCATAGCAATTGCCGCCGTTGGTGCCGCCGACCTTGTCCGAGAACTGCATGCCGCGGCCGTTCTGCGCGACCTGCTCGCCCGCCTTCCAGTCGCCCAGCCAGCGGCCGTCTTCCGGATAGCGGATGTTCTTCTGCTCGGCCGCCTCGATCTGGCGGGCGACCTTCTCCGGCACCCGGCTGCGATCAGGGTATTCGCTGCAAAGCGTCTGCATCTGGTCGCGCTCGATCACCCCCTGGATCGTGGCCGGCCCTTTCGAGGTGAACGAGTTCGCGATCAGGCGCTTCATGTCCACGTCGCTGATCTCGGGCAACGCCACCTTGCGTGCATCGGCCTGACGGGCCGGCTTGCCCTTGGCGGCTTGCGCGGCGGTTTCCGCCGCGGCGAGCGACGGCAGGGCTGCGCCGGCGGTCATCACAGCTGCCAGAACGGCGCCGTGCATCGCCTGCCGGCGCGACGAAATATTCTGTGTCATGACGATTCTCCCCGCTCAGCGCTTCAGATTCGGACCGTCATAGGTCCCGCCATTGGCATTGCGCGCGAGGAACATCGTCAGCGCGGTGATCACATCCGAACCATAGGCAGGCTCGGGGAAGCGCTGCTGGCGCAGGCAGTCGTAGATGCGGTGCTGCATCGTGCGGACTTCGCCCTGCGAGACACGGTAGCCGGGCCAGGTGGTATAGGCCGCGCGTGCGCCGTCGCTCTTTAGCAGGTTGGGCAGCTCCTGCAGCCGGATGCGCTGGCCGTCGACGGCGTGGCAGGTGGCGCAGGCAAAGTCGTAGGCGCCGCCGCGATAGAAGAACATGGTCTGCCCGAGGGCATACACGCGCTTCTCTTCCGGATGCGACAGCGAGACGTTGACCGGCATGCCGCGCGACTGTCCGGTGACATAGGCAACCAGCCGCTCGATGTCGGAGCGCTTGCCGCTGGAGGAGAACGGCGTCGCCACCGCCTCGGCCTCGGTCAGACCCTGCAGCTTGACGCGGCACCAGGCCAGCCGCTGCTCCAGGTCCATCACCTTGCCGGCGTCGGCGAAATAGCGCGGCAGTTCGGCATACGCGCCCTTCACCACGCCCGGACCCTTGCCCAGGTCGCATTGCTCGAGCGACGCGTTCTTCGGACCGCCCGGCTTCTTCCACATTTCCTCGCCAGCGGCTTCCCACAGTTCGGCGGGATTGCCGTCGGCCAGCATCTGGCGATACTTGGCGATCTCGTCGGCGGTGCTCGACTGATCCTGGGCCTGCACGGCGGACACGCCCACCACTGCAGCGACAGCCGCCACGCCGGCCGCGGCCATGGCCACGCCGCGGAATCGCAGTCGGTTCGCTTTCATCGATTTCTCCTGCGGCCTCGTCGGGGGATCGGGCCGCTGTTGTTGTCACACCGCCTCGTTATCGGCAGTGTCATTGCGGGGATGCCCGTCCTGCGTCGTGCAGGCGGGCATCCGGCTACGGCTTGATATAGGCGTAGCCTTCGTCGAATTGCAGACGCGCGATCTCGACCACGCCAGCCTGCACGATCTTCGTCTCCAGCAGCAGCTTGTCCTCGGCGATCCGCCGCGCCGTCAGCGTGTTGCGGCAGACGCGAAACTCCACGCCCATGCTGGCGAGCGCGCCCACCGGCGCATCGAAGGTGTTGCCGCGCGAATCCCGCGCGCCTTCCACGAGGAAGTCGACGCCGTAACCCAGGGCCACCACCACGATCTTCGTGCCCGGCGCGCCGGCGAGGTGATTGCGCAGATTGCCCATCGCACGCACGGCCTGGTCGATGCCCTCCGAGAGCTGGTACACCACGCGAACCTGGCGGCGCGACTGGCCCTGCGCCGCGGTGCCCGGCTGGGGGCTGCCCTGGGCGGCGGCTCGGCTGCCCAGCCCAACGGCGGCCAATGCGGCTGCAGCCTTCGCGAAAAATGCTCTACGCATGATGTTGCTTCCTTGGGCCCCGCATGCGCGGGGTCATTGCCGGCCGCGGGGGCCGTTGCTGCACGAGATCGGAGCCGGACTCAGGCGATGGTCGCTTCGTCGGTTCGCTTGTCGCCGCGGTTGTCGATCCAGGTGACGGTGACCTTGTCGCCCTTCGCACCGCCCTTGAACTTGAAATTCAGGAACGGATCCTTGGACACCGCCGGGCCGAAGTTGGCCTGGAAGACGTCCTTGCCCTTGCACTGGGCCACCACCGTCTGGATATGCCAGGCGGGCACCGTCTTGCCGTTCGCGTCCTTGCGCTGGCCGGTTTCCATGTCGTGCTTCATCAGAATCTTGACGTCGACCACGCCACCATTCTCGGTGGCGCGTACGCGCATCGGGTCTGCCATGAGGTTCTCCTGTTGCGATGGGGCAGAAAGGGCGGATGCCCGGATTGCGGGCGCATCCTGCTGGCGGTCCGGAGCCACGGGCCCCGGGGTTCAGCCGCCGCAGCCGCCCAACGTGACCTTGATTTCCTTGGAGGCGAGATACCACTTGCCCCCGGACTTGACGGCAGCGTGCACCACCGAGGTCTGGCCCATCTTCACCCGCGTCGAGACGAAGGGTTCGGTGCCGGCCGGGATCACGAAATCCGCTGCCAGCGTATTGGGGTTCTTTTCGACCAGGATCGCGATCTGCTCCGTGTCGGGCAGGTTGCTGGTCACCGCCACCGGCACGACCGCGCCGTTCTCGGCAATGTCCGGCGCGGTAAAGGTGATCGCCCCGCTCTTCTCGGCGGCATTGCCGCCGAGCGCCTTGATCACGTCATCGACGCTCTTCCCCTCGAACGCGGCCTTGTTCCACTCGGCCGCCTGCGCCTCGCCGATCAGGCCGGCCGCCGCCATCAGCGACACGACGGCGCTCATGCGCAGCATTTCTCGTCTTGTGATTGTCATCATTTACTCCTGAGCTCTACCCGCCCCGCGGTATTCTCGTCAGCCGCGCGCCAGTCGCGCGGCACCGGGCGATGCATTGCCGCCCGGCCTGCAAGCGCGGCCCGGCACGGTGCCGGACCGCAATGTCGGTGTTACTTGGCCGGAGCGCCGGCCAGGATCCAGTCGATCACCGTCTTCAGATCGGCGTCGCTGATATTCGGATTGGCCGGCATCGGCACCGGACCCCAGACGCCCGCGCCGCCGCCCTTGACCTTCTTGCTCAGGTAGGCCATCGCGTTCTTGTCGCTCTTGTACTTGGCCGCCACGTCCTTGTAGGAGGGGCCGACCAGCTTGCGCTCCACCTGATGGCAGCCCATGCAGGCATTCTGGTTGGCAATCTGCTGCGCCTTGGCCGCGTCGACTGCCGCGTGCGCCGAGGCCGCACCGGCGAGCATCAACGCCGCGATCACGAACTGCTTCATTGTTCACTTTTCTCCGACTGAATGGCCGTGGGGACGGCAACGACCGCGCCCGGCGACACCGGCAGACCGCGCGGCACGAAGTTGGCCACCGATCTGACGGCGGCCAATACGCTATTTTGCCTCAACTATCCATCGTGCCATGACATGGATATCCATATCTGAAACAGGCGTGCGCCGCAGAGTGGGGGCCGCGCGATGATCCGGACCTCACTTGAAGTCAGGAAACGAAAGTTCAGGGTAGCCGGCAGTGGGTTCACGGGGGCGGGTGACTAGCATCGCCCGGTGATCGCACTGTACGGCCCCCCATGTTCCATACGACCCTCGCTTTTTTGCCCATCGCTGGCGCCACCACACCGGCCGCCTCCAACACCAGCGGCGAGACGCAGCCGCTGCTGGGGCCGGTCTGTTCACGGAACACTGCGCCGGGCACGCTCCTGACGTCCCCGGGCGCGGTGCGACTGGGACGGTGGCACGGTCATATCGTCTATTCCCGGGACCGGACCGGTGCACTGGCGGTGGTCTGCGGGAAGCTGGAACCTGCCGAGCAGGCGCGGCGCGGGCTGCGGGACAAGCTGTTCGGTCTGCTGCAAGGGATACGCTGGGGCGGCAGGGTGCGCCTGACTCGCCGGCAGAAGGAGGACTGCCTGCGCATTGAGCGGATATTCGCGGCATCACGGCGTGCCGTCCCTGCAATGGCTGCGGCGCCCACGTCCGAGGGCGCCGCCGCGCCCTCCCCGACCGCCTCACCGCCCGCTTCACCGCCCGCCTCCCCGCCCGCCCCTGAGCAGCATCAAGCGACCGGCCAACCGAGGGCTCCGGCTCCCGTCGCTGCAGTCCTGCCGCCCTCCGCGCTGGCGCTCGAAGCCGCGGCAGCGATCGCCAACGGCGAGCCGGACAAGGGAGAGGCCTGGCTCTTGCAGCTGACCTCGGACGCCGGTGTGAACGGCGCGGGGATCGCCGCCCTTCGGCCCGCCCTGACCGAGCGCGATCTGGCCGCGATGCTGCGCTATCGACCGGCGTTGCGGCGCGCCGCGATGCTGGCGTGCCGGGATATCGACGATTGGTGCGAACTGTTCGGCCGGTGGAAGGTTGCGCACGCGTCGAAGGCCACCGTGCCAGGAGACGACTGCAGCGACGGCCGGATACACCAGCTGCGGGCCGACGCCAGAATGATTCGGAATGCGCGGCTCGATTCGGCAGCGCTGTCCGCCGTACTGGAGGACCGGCTCACCACCGCGCACCTCTCGCGCTGCCTGCGAGAAGGCATCAGCGCCTGCGACTCGGCGACCGCCGCCGCAACTCTTCTCCAGCGGACAGACATCGGCATCGCGCCGACCGACGGCAGCGTTCCGGCGATCCGGCGCGAGCTGCTGGACCAGCTTACCGCCGCCGCGAGGCCCCTGGTACTGGGCTACCGGGATGCGACCCGGCTCGCCGCCGTCCTCGCGGCCGGCGCCTACGGAGCCACGCTGGATGCGCTGCTGGCTGGAGATGCGCGTAAGCGTGTCGTGCAGTCCATCGGCGAGGACCTCAATGCCCTGCTGTCCGCCACAGAGGGCTGTCCGCGCCGGGCAAACATCTTCCTGCACGACACGGCGCTATCGCTCGCCGGTCTCGCGCACGGCCTGCCGCCGCCCTATGGGGAGGAGCAGATCGCGCGGCTGCTGCGGTTTCCGCCGCCGCCATGCCGCCCCGCCATGGCGCTGCTGTGGCAGACGCCGGATATCGAGCAGATCGTGAAGACCATCTGCAGGCGCGCCGCCAGCCTGCGCCCCGACCCGGCCCTGGAAGCCCTGTGCATGAGCCATCCCGAGCGCCAGCGTGTCGTCGAATTGCTTGACGTCCTGCATGACGCCTTGCAGATCTGAGCGATGCAGCGCCTGCCGTGCACGCACACCGGTCCGGGGTCTTATCGCAAAACCTAAAGCGACATGGCAGGCGTGATCGACCGGCACTGCAGCGGGGCAATACAGTGCGCACCTGAAATTGACGGACGCCGCTTCCTGCGCGTTCACTTTGTGAGGTGAGTACGAAATGCCCTACGTTGAAACACCAGTCAACAAATTTGCCGATTTCAGACCGACGATTGGCGCCGGAGCCAGCGACCAACTCTATTTCACGAGGAAAGGGTCGATCCGGTTCGGCGACCTTCGGGAGGCCCATCTGGAGTACCGGACGGATGGCCCGGTCTTCACTGCAGGGATCCTTGCAGCGCCGGCGGATGGAGCAAGTACCGATTCTGCCGCGGATTCGGCGACCGCCGGGAAGAGCGTCCCTGCGTACAACGTGATCGTCATCGATACAAAGCGGAGCCTTCTGCAGAGACTGTTCGACTGGATCTTCAGACGGTCGATCCCGTTCAAGGACGTCGTTCCCCTGAGCGAGCGGCAAGCGAGCGCGTACATGCGGCTGGAACAGGACATGGGCAACCTGTGCACCCGCCCAGCAGAGGGGTCAGGGCCGGAGCAGGAAGCAATAAAGACGCGGTTCGACAAACTGGCGCGGCAAAGGCAGGCGATGCAGGAGGTCGACCAAGCCTGTGCGGAAGGGAAACCGGAGTGTCGCGCGGCCGTTCTCGAAAAGCTTCAGCTCCCCCTGGTCGCCGACATGGTCTGGGACGATTCCGAGCGACTCTTGCATGTGGTCAACCTCTGCAGCAACGTGGTCGACCTCCTCGAGCTTGCCCGAACCTGCGATCCGGCCGGGAAGGACGAGAAGCCCGGTATCAAACACCTGCTCGGCCAAGGCCCCGAGATGACGCTGCTATTGCAGCGCGCGCTCATCGAGACCTGCAAAGACGAGTCGCTCGAAGCGGCGCTAGCTGCCTTGAAGCCATTCTTCGATGACCCAGGAGAAGACAGGAAACGGCTATTCGCGGACTGCAAGCATCTGCGCCGAGTGCTTTTCAGCAAGGTCTCGACCCTCGAGGAGGCGTTGAAGCTGGCGGCCTTCCCGGCATGGGATGGAGGGACGGCCATAAGAGCCATGCTTAAGGACGAAGGGTTGCCGAGCCGTCTGGTCCACAATATTGCCGACGGAGTCGGGGATGCGCTCCCGCCCGGCTTTGCAAAGGTGGATGGCGAACCGCTGAGCAAGTTCCGGAAGTTGGTGGAAGTCGACTTGCCGACCCTGCTGGGGTTGGCGGGCGGCGGCACGGATTCCGATGTCGTCCCCATGACGGTCCCCTTCGCGCTGTGCAGCTACGAATGCCGCACCAACCTTGTCCGCGCACATGAGCGCTATCACGAGGTCATTGCATTCGACGCGCTGTCCCGCTTTCTTCCGGAACTGGAGATCGCCGACGTGCCGCAATGATCCGCTGAACCAAGATAGGTAGCGGACAAAAGGCACCGGGGACGCCTCTGCGCCGCCGGTGCCTTTCGTCTTCTCATCGCCGGTTCCTGCGCTACCCAAGCGCATCGGTCCAGATGGTGTTGGCCCACGCCTGTGCATAGGCGCCTTCCAGCGCGTTCGGCTCGGCGGACAAGCCTCCCGAGCCGGGCACCGTCACCATCGTCTTCTTCTGCGGGTCGTAGCGGTGCACGCTGGCCACGTGGATGGCCTCCTGCTCGGAGGTGAAGCTGTAACAGGTGTTGTTGTACAACGGTTCCGGATTCGGTTGGCGGCCCGACAGCAGGGCGACCAGCGCGGATGCCACCACCTTGCCATGCTGGTTCGCCATATGGCCGGACTTGGGCATCAGCGGTGCGATCTGGATGGCGTCCCCAATCACGTGAATGTTGGGCACGGCGAGCGACTCGAAGCTCAGGAAATCCACTTCGCACCAGCGGCCGTTTGCGGTTGCGAGTCCGGTTGAAACGGCAATCGCGCCAGCGCGCTGGGTGGGGACGACATTGGCGACATCGACCCGCTCGTCGTCCTGGATCTCGAACTTCAGCGTGCGCGTGGCTGGGTCGACATCGACCGTCCGGTACTGCGGGCGGTACTCGATCATGCCCTTGTACCGCGTGTTCCAAACTTGCTTGAACAGCGCCCCTTTCGACGTGACATCGGGATTGGCATCGAGGACCAGCACCTTGCTGCGCGGCTTGGCCCGGCGGAAATAATCGGCCACCAGACAGGCGCGCTCGTAGGGACCAGGCGGGCAACGATACGGCGCCAGCGGCACGGTCAGCGCATAGACGCCGCCGTCCGGCATCGCCTCCAGTTGCCGGCGCAGCGCGACGGTTTGCGCACCGGCCTTCCATGCATGCAGGATCCGGTCGCCGCCGGGACGGGCGAGCCCCGGTACGTCGTCAGGCAGGAAGTCGACGCCGGGCGACAGCACCAGGCGGTCGTACGGAAGCGAGGCGCCGCTGGCGAGCCGGACCAGACGCCGCTCGGCGTCGATGGCCGACGCCGTGTCGCGCAACACCTTGACGCCATGGCGCGACGCCAGCGCGTCATAGCTGAGCGTCAGGTCGTCGATGCGTTTCGATCCCGCCAGCACCAGGTTGGACAGCGGGCACGAGATGAAGACGGGATTGGCCTCGACCAGCGTCACGTCGATGGTATTGCCGCTCCATTCGCGCAGATAGCGCGCCGCGGTGGCACCGCCATAGCCGCCGCCGATGACCACCACCTTCGCGGCGGCCTTGCCGCCGCCCCTGGGATTGCCCGCTGTGGCGCCGGCGCAGCCGGTCAGCGAGAGTGCGCCGAGGGCGCTCGTGCCGAGCGCCGCCGCGGCGCCCAGAAACTGTCGTCGTTGCATGCGCCCACCCTTATTTGACGGCGGCGAACCACGCCGCGATGGCAGCGATCTGTTCGTCGGTATAGCCCTTGGCGATCTGATGCATTACCGTTGCCGGCCGGGTGCCTGCCTTGAACGCCTGCATCTGCGCGACCAGGTCCGCCTGCGGGCGGCCGGCGAGCCCCGGGACCGGACTGTTGGCCGGCGCACGGCCCGCCGGCCCATGGCACGCCGAGCATGACGCGGCCCAGTCGCGCACGCGCTGCACGTTGTCGGGCTGGGCCGATGCCAGTGACGGCATTGCCGCAAGCAACGCAATTGCCGCTGTCAACGGCAGGGTCGACCAGGACATGGTGGCTCCTCGAGACGGTTCGGCGCGCACTGCCGGTCAGGGAAGATTGCGGCCCGGCGGCAGCGCCATCGGCGCGGGACTGGCTTCGACCGGCGCCGGCGAGACCGTCACGCCAGGCGCGGTGCTTGCGCCGGTGGCGGGCGCCCCGGTGGCCGGCAAGGTGCCGCCGACAGCGGAGCCCGAACCGCTGGTCACCGTGGTCGGCGCCGCGCTGGTGCCGCCGGACTGCAGGCCGGTGGCGATGCCTTCGACGTTGTCGCCCGGCGGCGCATTCTGCGAGCTTGCCGCGGCATCGAGACGGGCCCGCTCGGCTTCGTTGACGTAGTCGAATGCCTTGACGACCTTGGTGACGCCGCTGACGGTGCGGGTCTGCTCGGTGGCGCGCTCGCCTTCGATCGGCGTGACCACGCCCATCAGATAGACGGCACCGCGCTCGGTAGTCACCTTGATCGAATTGGACGGCACTCCTTCGGTCGCCATCAACAGCGTCTTTACCTTGCTGGTGATATAGGCGTCCTGGCTCTGCTCGCCGAAGCTCGGCGAGGACTTCACCTCGAGTTCGTTGATTACCTCGCGGGCATTCTGCAAGCCGCGCACGTACTGGTCGATCTGCTGCTTCGTATTGGCGTCCTTCACTTCGCCGGTCAGCAGCACCTTGCGGTTGAAGACGGTGACATTGACTCGCGCGGCGCCGTCATAACGCGTGCGCAGCGTATTTTCCGCTTCCAGTTGCAGGCCGCGGTCGATCGCCTGGGTACCCGTGGGCCGGCGGTCGGTGGCACTGGCGACGCCGCCAGCCATCGCGCCGGCGATGACCGGAAAGCATCCGGTCAATTGGGTGGTGGCAACCAGCATCAGCGCGGCGGTGCTGGTGATGCGGGCCAGCGAGAGGAGACGACGAGAGGCGGCGCGGCCGGCGCGGGAGTGGGCCGGCGCCGACGGTTGCGCATCGCGCGAAGCGGGCGAAGTGTTCATGCGTTCCTTGGTCGAAGCGGTGTAGCAGTGTGGGACGAGCCGATGCGCCGCCGGCTGCGATCGCAGCCGGTGCGGCCTCAGCGCGCATTATGACCCACGCAGCAGCCGGGGCGGCACGTCACGCTGCCTCGTCGGGACTGCCACTGCCGAATGCATCGGGCAGCCACTGCAGTCCGCCCGGGCCGATCGCCACCACATCGAGACGGCATCGCGGCGGACGGTCCAGCGTGGCCAGGTAATGATTCGCTGCCTGCAGAATACGCTGGCGCTTGCTCGCCGTGATGCTCGCTGCGGCGCCGCCGAAACGGTCGCTGGAGCGCGCCCGCACCTCGACGAACACCAGCGTGCCGTCTGGCGCGCGCATGACCAGATCCAGTTCGCCGCCTTTGCAGCGATAATTGCGCACCACCAGCGCCAGGCCCTGCCGTTGCAGATAAGCGAGCGCGCGGTTCTCCGCCTGCTCGCCGCGAGCACGCGCGGCCGCATGGGTCGTCGTTTTGAAAGGTCGCATCAACGGAAGTTCTCACCCATGACTGACTGGATTTCGCTGGCAGCCGGCCAGTCTTACCCAACCGGTACGCTCTACGTCGTCGCCACGCCGATCGGCAACGTGGCGGACCTGACGCTGCGCGCGTTGCACGTGCTGGGCATGGCCGACGCGGTTGCGTGCGAGGACACCCGGAACACCGGCCAGCTGCTGTCCCGGCTCGGCCTGCACCGGCCGCTGCTCGCGGTGCATGAACACAATGAACGCGAAGCGGCGCAGCGCGTCGTCGCCAGACTGGCGGCCGGCGAACGCATCGCCTACGTGTCGGACGCGGGGACGCCGGGGATTTCCGATCCGGGCGCGGCGCTCGTGGAGGCGGCGCGGGCAGCCGGTCATCGTGTGGTGCCGCTGCCGGGACCGAGCGCCGTGGTGACGGCACTGTCGGTGGCGGGCGAGATGCTGCAGACCGGCGACGGCCGCTTTACCTTCGCCGGCTTCTTGCCCACGCGCGCGAAGGCCCGCACCGAAGCGATCGTTGCGCTGGCGGGGTTGGACCACGCATGGGTTCTCTATGAGGCCCCGCACCGCATCGCGGATACGATCGGCGCGTTGGCGGCCCAGTTGCCCGCACAGCGCCGGATACTGATCGGACGCGAGCTGACCAAGCTGTTCGAAGAGGCAATCACCATGACGGTGGGCGAGGCGCCGGCCTGGCTCGCGGCGGACGCGGCGCACAGCAAAGGCGAGTTCGTGCTCGTGGTGGAGGGCGCGGCCAGCGATCGGGGAAACGGCGAGGCGTCGCTCGCGCCGGAGGCGATCCGAGTACTGGAGTTGCTGCTGGCGGAATTGCCTGCCAAGCGGGCGGCGAAGCTGGCCGCCGCGATTACTGGCGGGGACACCGGGGCGCTGTATGCGCTCGCCCTGGAGCGGCGCGCGGCGGACTGAGGCGGAAGGCACTGGCCGTCGGCAGTGGCCCCTGGCCAGAAAGAGCGCCGATCGAAGCGGCACAGGACAGGACGCCACCCGCATCGGAAACGATCCCTGGTGGCGCAGCCGGACTCAATTGACGGCGCGCTTTGCCGAAGTCTTGCGGGTCTTTCGTGCGACCCGCTTGCTCTTGCCTTCACTGGCCCGCGCGTCGGCGCCAGTGGCGGCATCGCTGCTGCCGTCGCCGCCGCCGTCGGTCAGATCGTCGGCAACGCCGGGCTCACGCATCGGCCCCAGCGCGGCCAGCTCCGTGCGGGACAGGCGCCGGATCTCGACCTTGGTCGATCCGCGTTGCACGAAACCGAGATGCTTGGCGGCGCGATACGAGACGTCGAGCACCCGGTTGCCATGGTACGGACCGCGGTCGTTGATTCGCAGTACCGCGACCTTGTCGTTGCGCAAATTGCGCACCAACACCCAGCTGTCGAGCGGCAGGGTCGGGTGAGCGGCGGTCATCGCGCCCATGTCGAAGCGCTCGCCGTTGGCGGTCTTGCGGCCGTGGAACTGCTTGCCGTACCAGGAGGCCTCGCCGCGCTGCTCGAAGGTACCGATATCGGCACGCAGACCTTCCAGGGAGTTGCGGCGGGTAGCGGGTGCGTCTTGATCGTCCTCGAGTCCGAACAGGCTCCAGGAACCGCTGACGCGCGGCGTATCGGTGGAATCCCCGCTGTGCGGGGCGTTGGCCGCCGCATCGAGGGAGGGAGGGTTCTGGCGCGAGCTTTGCTTGCCTTTGGTTGCCGGCATCGATTGCGCAACAGGGCTTGCAGCGGAATCGGTCGGCGCGCCGCTATCGTCAGTCGGCGTTAGCGCACAGGCTGCCAGCACCAGCGCACTGGCGGCTTGCAGCCCGAGTCTGGCCGCTCGCCGCGCCAGCGGGAGGGTTTGTGTTTGCCATCGCATCGCGCGAGTTTACACTGCGATGCCGAGCGATTTTGTGCCTTCCCGAAGCCATTTTGTTACGAAATGTCTGCAATCCGCTGCCAATTCCCGGCAATCCCTTTCTATACAAGGGCTGGCGGCGATTGAGGGAAATTTGCCTCGGTCCCGTATTCATGTCGGATCCCGCACATTGGCGGGCCGCAACGTTGTCCCTATGCGACGGTCCCCGGCGGCCTCGTTACAATGTCTCGACATGTCGCGCGACCCGCGAGCCCCCGATCGAGCACATTTCGCCACCATGCAAGTCCTGCTGATTCCCGTCACGCCTTTCCAACAGAACTGCTCGCTACTGATCGATGAAGCGACCGGCCGCGCAGCGGTATGCGACCCCGGCGGCGACCTGGACCGCATCGAGGCCCAGTTGAAGAAGCAGGATGTCACGCTGGAGAAAATTCTCCTCACGCACGGTCATCTCGATCACTGCGCCGGGGCCGCCGAGCTGGCCCGCCGGCACGGTGTGCCGATCGAGGGGCCGCACGTCGAAGAACGCTTCTGGCTGGACCAGCTGGCCGAGCAGACGCAGCGCTTCGGCTTCGGCCACGCGACGCCGTTCGAGCCGGACCGCTGGCTGGACGACGGCGATACGGTCCGGTTCGGCAACGAAACGCTCGAAGTGCGCCATTGCCCGGGGCACACGCCCGGGCACGTCATCTTCTTCTCGCCATCGGCACGCCTCGCGCTGGTCGGCGATGTGCTCTTCGCCGGCTCGATCGGGCGCACCGACTTTCCGCGTGGCGACCACGCGGCACTGTTGCGCTCGATTCGTACCCGGCTCTGGCCGCTGGGGGACGATGTGACGTTCGTGCCGGGACACGGGCCCGTTTCCACCTTCGGACAGGAACGGCGAACCAATCCGTTCGTCGGCGACCATATCGAAAGCCCCGCCTGATCGTCCGCCGGGGCGCCTACGAGGAGACCGGATGCCAAAGCAACAAGCGCCAGATACCCGCCCCGAAATCTACGTCAGCACCGACGTGGAAGCGGATGGGCCGATTCCCGGTCCGCATTCGATGCTGTCGTTCGCCTCCGTCGCGATGCTGCCGGACAAGACCGTGCTGGGCACCTTCTCGGCCAATCTCGAAACCCTTCCGGGCGCGGTCGGCCATCCGGTGCAGATGAAATGGTGGCGTACCGAACCCGAGGCCTGGGAAGCGTGCCGGCGCGACCTGCAGCGGCCGGAAGACGCGATGGTCCGCTATGTCGAATGGGTGGAAGCGCTGCCAGGCAAACCCGTTTTCGTCGCCTTTCCCGCCGGCTTCGATTTCACCTGGATGTTCTGGTACATGATGCGCTTCGCCGGCCGCTCGCCCTTCGGCTGGGCGGCGCTGGACATGAAGACGCTGGGGTTCTCGCTGACCGGGTTGCGCTATCGACGCACCGTGAAGGCCGCGTTCCCCGATGCCTGGAAGGACCCGCTTCCCCATACCCACGTCGCGCTCGACGACGCGATGGAACAGGGTGCGCTGTTCTGCAACATGCTTGCTGCACTGCGTGAAAGGGAAGCGCTGTTGAAGCGGGCCGCAGTGCCCGCGGTAGACCGCGACATGGCCGGCGACGAGCAGGACACCGGCAATGGCGGACCCCGGGACAAACCCTAGCGGCGTGCTTTTCCCCTTGCGGCCGGGTTGCGCAGCCGTCGCGTCGCCTATAGTCAAGGCACTGGCATGCATCCCACACCGGGGCGAGAGCCGGCGCGGGATCCCGACGAACATGCCGGGTCTCTGGAGGAGGTGTCGATGATGCGAATGGATTCCGACCTGCGCCATCTCGCCGGCCGGCTGCACCGCAGTAGTGGCGTGGACGCGCATCCGATGCGCCTGGACACGCCGGCAGCCCACTCCGGCGACGAGGACGCCGAGATTGCAAAGGCCACGCTCTATGCAAGTACCGGTACGCTCGTCTTGCTGCTGATCGTGCTGGCTGTCATCGCTTTCGGCCAGGAGGCCATGCACTGGCTGGGTGTCCGCTAGGACGACCCGCCTGAAGCAACTTCGCCTCCCTGCCGGCCGGCCTCCTTCGGGAGGCCGGTGTCATTTCCACGGTACGCCGGGCCGTGCGCCGCTGCGACGCGGCGCTCAGTCGAAGAGCGCAGCGACGTTTTCCGGGGGACGGCCGATTGCCGCTCGTTGCTTGCGCACAACGATGGGCCGCTGCAGCAGAATGGGGTGATCGGCCACCGCGGCGAGCAATTCGGCGTCCGTCAGGCCGGCATCGTCGAGGCCCAGTTCGCTGTAAATCGCCTCGTTGCTGCGCACCATTTCCCTGACCGGCAAGCCGAGCAACGCATGCAGCTGACGCAGCACCGATACCGCCGGCGGCGTCTTCAGATACTCCACGATCTCCACGGGTTCGCCCAGCTGCTGCGCCGCCGCTTCGACCAGCGCGAGTGTCTCCCGGGATTTCGAGCAGCGAGGATTGTGATAGATCGTGATCATGGTACTGTGGCTCCGGTACACGGCAAGGCGTTGTCGAGGACGCACTATACAAGCTGCGGGTCGCCCTCGCCGGGATGCCGGCCGTGTGCAGGGGCTTTCCCGCCGTCCTCCGTTCCCTCCCCGTTCCCAGCCCTGATCCGCTGACGACTCGCATCATGCCAGGTACGCTCCGCACCGACACCGACACCGACACTGCGCGACCCACCGTACGGGATGCGCGCGACGACGATATGCCGGCGATTCACGCCATCTACGCCCACCACGTCGTGCACGGGCGCGCCTCGCTGGAGGAGACGCCGCCGACGCTGGACGAGATGCGGGCGCGGCGCGCGGCGGTGCTGGACAAGGGCTTGCCGTACCTGGTGGCGGAACTGCAGCAGGACGGCCGCCCGATGCTCTGCGGCTATGCCTATGCGACGACATACCGGCCGCGCAGCGCCTATCGGTACACGGTCGAGAATTCGATCTACCTGGACGACCGCATGCGCGGGCGCGGCGTCGGCGCGATCCTGCTCGAAGCGCTGCTCGCGCGCTGCGAAGCCGGGCCGTGGCGCCAGATGATTGCGGTGATCGCCTGCCCCGCTGGCGATGAAGGCGAAGCCTCGATGGCGCTGCACCGGCGCATGGGATTTCGCCATGCGGCCCGTCTCGAAGCGGTGGGGTACAAGCACGGCCAGTGGATCGACACCGTGCTGATGCAACGGGCGCTCGGCGCAGGGGCGGACACCCAGCCCCAGGCCTGACCGCCCCAGGTCCTCAGTTCACTTCAGCAGATCGGCCAACGCCAGCGCGACTACCTTGGTCGCGCGGTTCAGGTCGTCCAGTCGCAGATTCTCGTCGGAGTTGTGTCCGCGCGCCTCCATCAGCGTGCGGGGGCCGGCGCCGTACAGCACCGTCGGCACGCCATGGCTGGTGTAATGCCTGGCATCCGTATAGAGCGGCACCCCGTGTACCGGGATGTCGGTGCCGAACACCTCGCCGGCATGCGCGCGCAGCGCACCGATCAGCCGCTCGACGCCGGGCAGCTCGGACAGCGGCTCGGCCAGGATCACGCGCTCGACGCTGACCTGGATGCCGGGGCGCTGCGCGGCCGCCTGCTCCACCACCGAACGGATCTCGCCTTCGGCATCGAAGCCCAGTTCCTCGGGAATCATGCGGCGGTCGATGCGGAACGTCACCAGATCGGGCACCACGTTGGTGTTGATGCCGCCCTTGATCAGACCGACGTTCAGCGTGGCGCAGTCGATGCCCGGCACCTTCGACTTGCGCGTGGCCAGTTGCGCGCGCAGTCCGTAGACCGCCTGCAGGATATGCGTGGCGGCCTCGATGGCGTCGATGCCGGTATGCGGCATGGCGGCGTGGCCCTGCTTGCCGCGCACGGTGACCTCGACGTGTAGGCAGCCGTTGTGCGCCGACGTGATGCCGTAGGAAAAGCCGGCGGAGATGGCGAAATCCGGCTTGCTCAATCCCTGGTCGAGCAGATACTTCGGGCCGATGTCGCCGCCGGTTTCTTCGTCATAGGTGAAGTGCAGCTCGACGGTGCCGTTGAATTGGGCACCCTGCTGCTGCGCCTGCATCAGCGCCAGCAGTGCATAGGTATAGGTCGCGAAGTCGGACTTGGACACCGCCACGCCGCGGCCGACCATGGACGGGCCGTGCTCGGTGTCGATGACCTCGGCACCGTAGGGATCGTGGGTCCAGCCCAGTCCCGGCGGGACCACATCGCCGTGCGCGTTCAGCGCGATGGTGGGGCCGCCCGTGCCGAAGGTCTTGCGCACGATCAGGTTGGTCGCGCTGATCATGCCGGACGCCCGCACCATCTCCTCGGGCACCTTGTGCGCCTCCACGGTGAAGCCCAGGCCTTCCAGCAACTGGCGTGCGCGCGCGCCGTGCGCATCGCAATTGCCCGGGGGGTTGTCGGAGGGCACCTTGACCAGCTCCGCGAGAAACGCTTCCTGCGCCGGCCGGTGCGCATCGATGAATTCGGTCAGGGCCTGTCGTGCCTGTTGCATGGGACCTCGGTAGTGAAGTGCGGTGTTGAAAGGGGCGACGCGTCCGCCGCTGCCTGCCGCCGGACTGGAGCGAAACCGGTCAGCGTGGCGACGCCTGCGGGTGAAAGTGCTCGACGAAGTCGCGGAACACGCGGGCGGCGATGTCCGCATCCTGTGCCGTCATGGTTTCGGTCGGGTGGTGGCTGATGCCGCCGTTGCCACAGCGCACGAACAGCATTGCCACGTCGGCGATCGCCGCAATCGCCATGGCGTCATGGCCCGCGCCCGAGGGCAGCTGTCGCACCGGCAGGCCTTGACGCGCGATCGCCTGCGCCCATTGCTCGCGCAGCCAGCCAGCGCACGGCACGCTGGCGGCCTCATGGGTGCGGCGCACCTCGGGCCGGATGCCACGGCGCGCGCAGACGCGCTCGATCTCGGCGAGCACGTCCTGTACCGCGGCCTGACGCAGCGCGTCTTCACCGGCACGGATATCGATCGAGAAGATGGCGCGGCCCGGCACCACGTTGGTCGCGCCGTTGGGCACCTGCAACTGCCCGACCGTGCCGACCAGCCCCGGCGTGCCGCTGCAGCGGCGCTCGATGTAGAGGCCGATCTCGGCAGCGGCCATGGCGGCGTCGCGGCGCATCTCCATCGGCACGGTACCGGCATGGCCCGCCAGGCCCTCCAGCTCGACCAGGAAGCGGCTCGCGCCCGAAATGGCGGTGACCACGCCGACGGGGAGCCCTTCGTTCAGCAGCACGGGGCCCTGTTCGATATGCACTTCGACGAAGGCCAGCATCTGCTGCGGCGGGCAGGCGGCGGCCGGGAGGGCCTGGGGATCGAAGCCCGCCAGCCGGATCGCCTCGCGCATCGTGACGCCGGATTCGTCCACGTTGTCGAGCACCGCGTAGTCGAAGGTGCCGGCGATTGCGCGGCTGCCAAGCAGGGTCGCCTTGAAGCGCACGCCCTCCTCCTCCGCGAAGGCGACGACTTCCAGGGCAAAGGGAAAGCGCCGGCCCTGCCGATGCCACTGCGCAATGCAGGCGATCGGCAGCAGTACGCCCAGGTTGCCGTCGTAGCGGCCGGCGTCGCGCACGGTGTCGAAGTGGGATCCGGTCATCAGGGCCGGCGCGCCCGGACGCTCGGCCTCATAGCGGCCGATCACGTTGCCCGCGGCGTCGCGCCGCACCGTCATGCCGGCCTGCTCCATCCAGTCGCGGATGCGCGCGGCCGCGCCGTGGTGCGCGGGGGTCAGGTAGGTCCGCGTCAGCATCCCCGGCTGCTCGGTGTGGCTGGCCAGCTCGTCGGCCCACTGCAGGATCTGGCTGCCGATGGGGTTGGGAAGGTCCAGCTCGGAGGGGACGGGGGCGGCCATGCGAATCTCCACGGTTGGTTTGCACCAGGGCAGGCGGCGCAAGGCGGGCGTCTCGCCCGGGCACGCTGGCCGCGTGCAGGCATGGTAGCAAATGAATCCAAAAATTGCATACAAAACTGCGTTGACCTATAGTGGCGTGGCGCGCCAGCCCAGGGCCGCGGATAGAATCACGGCCACTTCCTGCTCGCTGCCGGTGCCTGCGCACCCATGCGCCTTCTTCATGCCCGACCATATCGATCCCGCCATGACCGCCGAAGCGATTGCCGACGACCTCGTCGCGGCAATCGTGTCGCATCGCCTGCCGCCCGGTACGCGGCTGCGCGAAGAAGCGCTCGCGACGGTCTACCGGGTCAGCCGCACCAAGGTGCGGGCGGCGCTGCTGATGCTGTCCAAGGACAAGGTGATCCAGATCGTGCCGGACAAGGGCGCCTTCGTCGCACGCCCGAGCGCCGAGGAGGCGCGCGAGGTCTTCGCGGTACGGCGCATCCTGGAAGCGGCGGTCGCACGGGAATTCGTCGCGCGCGCCAACGCGGCGGACTTTCGGCGGATCGACCGGCATCTGGCCGCCGAGAAGAGCGCGCTGGCCGGCGGACAGGTCCAGGTGCGCACGCGCCTGTTGAGCGATTTCCACATCCTGCTGGCGGAAGTGGCCGGCAATCGGGTGCTCACCGAGATGCTGCGCGAGCTGTCGCTGCGCAGTGCCGTCATCACCATGCTGTACCAGTCGCAGCGCGACGCGGTCTGCTCGGCGGACGAGCACCGCCTGTTCATCGATGCGGCGCGAGCGGGAGACGCCGATCGCGCCGTGGCGCTGATGCTGGACCATCTGGGCCACGTGGAGCAGGCGCTGCAGTTCGAGCCGGAGGACGACGCACAGCCTCGGGACCTCGTCACGGCGCTGCTCGGCTGACCCGGCTAGCGGGGATCCCGGAACTGAGCGCGGCGGCGAGTCCGCCACCAGAGCGCATACACCGCGACATTGACGAGCACCACCAGGGCACCGAGCACCAGCTGGGTCTCGCGCGCCAGCGCCGCGGGATACAGCAGCGGCAGCAGATAGTGCTCGACAAACCCGCTCTCGTAGCCCGCCTCCCCTGCCGCTGCGCGCAAGCGGTTTTCCAGCGGCGTCAGCGGACAGATCCAGCCGGTCCACTCGACGGTCGCCCCCCATAGCGCCGCCGGTAGATGCAGCCATGCCATGGCCGGCCAGCGCCATACCAGCATGCCGCCGGCGACCACGAAGGCGACGAAGGCAAGATGCAGCACCACCACGGCGTCGGCAAACAGCGCGGCCATCGTCGGCAGCCTCCCTTGAGGATCGGAACCCGATGATTCCAGTCCCTGGCCCGGCGGGCAAGCGGGCTCAGGCGGCAATCGCGTCGGACAGCGCCCGACCTTTCGCGCCCGGTCCGATTGCTATACTCGGCTCTCCTCTCAGCCACTATGGAGCCGCCATGCGCCTGGACGATGAAGCCGAAAGCCAGCACGTAGAGGATCGGCGCGGCGCCGGCGGCTTCGGTCTGCGCACCGGCGGCGTGGGCATCGGCACCGTGATCGTTGCCCTGGCGGCCGCCTATTTTCTCGGCATCGATCCGATGCTGCTGCTGCAGGGCGCCGGCAGCCTGCAGGCGCCGCCGCAACAGGCGCAACAGCAGGCGGGCCCCGCGGCAACCGACGAGATGTCGGTCTTCGTGCGCAAGGTGCTGGGCAATACCGAGCGCACCTGGGACACCGTATTCCGTTCGCAACTCGGGCAGCAATACCAGCCGCCAACGCTGGTGATGTTCAGCGGCGCGACGCAGACCGCCTGCGGCACCGGCCAGGCGGCGATGGGTCCGTTCTACTGCCCGGCCGACCGGCGCGTCTATATCGACCTGTCCTTTTACGATGAACTGCGGCAACGCTTCGGCGCCGCGGGCGACTTTGCCCAGGCCTATGTGATCGCGCACGAGGTCGGCCATCACGTCCAGCATCTGCTCGGCGTCAGCGACCAGGTCGACGCCGCCCGCCGCCGCATAAGCGAGACGCAGGCCAACCAGCTGTCGGTGCGGCTGGAACTGCAGGCGGATTGCTTCGCCGGCGTATGGGCCGCTGTCGCGCAACAGGCCAACCAGCAACTACTGGAACCGGGCGATATCGAAGAGGGGCTGCGCGCCGCGGCTGCGATCGGCGACGACCGGCTGCAGCGGCAATCGCAAGGCCACGTGGTGCCCGAGGCGTTCACCCACGGCAGCAGCGAACAACGGGTGCGATGGCTGCGGCGCGGCTTCGAATCGGGCAACGTCGAGCGCTGCGATACGTTTGGGACGCGGCAGCTGTAGCCACCGCTCCGGAAGAAAAACGCCTGCCCGGCGCGAGAGAGAGGTTGGAGGAGAACAACCGGGCAGGCGGGAGAGAAGCGAGGATTCAGGCGCGGCCGCCCGGGGCCTCAGACACGGTACCCGTACAAGGAACCGTCGCCGCCGCGAGCATTGTCCAGCGCGCTCGCGGCCAGGTCGCCATGGGCGCCGTCCGTGAAGGGATTGAAGCCGCCCTTGCTGGCACCCTCCGAATACGGGTCGAAACGGCCCTGGCGCGCGCCTTCGCTGAACACGTCGAACTGACCCTTGCGGGCGCCTTCGCTGAAGACATCGAACCTGCCCTGGCGCGCGCCCTCGCTGAACACGTCGAACTGGCCGGTGCGCAACGCATCGGCATAGACATCGAACTTGCCCGCCTTGCCATTGGCGGCGGGCGCGGCGAGCGCGGCGCCGGAAGAGACGGCGATCAGGGTAGAAACGGCGGCCGCGAGCATGCGGCCGGCAATACGGCTGCTGGTCATTTTGGGACTCCTTCAACTGTGTGCTGTCGTTATCTGGACTACCTGTGTGCCAGACAGTCTTTGCTGCCCTGCGATCACGGGTTGAAGGTTAGTCCCTGACTGTCCGGTCAGAAATGGGGCTGCGACGAATGGTGCGTTGTGCGCCGTGAAACGACGGCGAGCGCGCGCGTAGCAGCAGCCGCCCTAGACCGTGAACTCGCCGTTGGCCTCGGGCTGCCAGGACAGCTCCTGGATCGTGACGGTCTGCGCACGCCCATCCGGCAACCGGTACGACACCGTGTCGTTGACGCGGGCACCGAGCAGCGCCTGCCCCACCGGCGAGAACACCGATACTCTCCCCGCTTCGAAATCGGCGGCGTCGGGGTAGACCAGCGTCCATTCACGCGGCGCGGGGTCGCCCTCGAGCGTGCAGCGCAGCCGCGAGTTCATGGTGACGACGTCCCGCGGCACCGCGCCCGGCTCGACGATGGCGGCGCGCTCGAGCAGCGCGTCAAGCTGCTCGGCAAGGTGCGGATTGCCCGTGCGGGCGGCGATCCGCTCGAGACGGGTAACGTCGAGCTCCGTCAGGTACAGGGTGGTTTGCTCCATGGATTGCGACATGGTGACTCCTCGTTCAGTGGCCGCGATATCGCTCCGGCCCGGAGCGATGGGCATGGCCTGATGTTGTGTCTCGCCACCGCCAGCCGTACGGCATGGCAAAGTGACATAGGCAGGCGGCGGAGATCCGTCGCCGGAATTCGTGTGCTGTGGCATTCGCCGCAAAACCGGCGGCTGGAGGCGAGGCCCGGTTCGGCAGGGCCCGGCGCGAGGGACGGCTAGGCTGGGAACCGGGCGGGATCAAGCGGGGCGCTGATCCGCAGAGGCTGGGTCGGCAACTGCGTGGAACGGGTCATGACAGCGGCCAGCGCGCGCGCGCCGGTCGGCCGCATGGAGCGGTCGGTCCGGTGGAAGACGGCGTGGCGGGCGATCTGCATGACAGGGTCGAATCGGCTTTGCTAATCGAAGCGGGTGGATTCCGCGGGCGCGGAGCGGCCCCGGACGTGGTCCGGAACCGAAGTACGGACGATGCTAGCACATTGCAGCGGCATCGGCGCCTGCCCCAACGGGCTCAGGCCGCCCCCGTCGCCGCCGGTCCCGGCTCCTGGGACAACGGGTGGCATTCGCAGGTGCCACCGCAGGCTGCCCGCTGCAGATTGTGCAGGATGCCGCAGTCCGCGGCGCTGTGTCCCTGCTCGCAGGAATGGCGCAGCGCCCGCAGGCGCTCCTCCAGTGCTTCCAGGGCGAGGCGCTGGGTGTGGATCTGTTCGATCTGGCGGTCGATCAGCGCATTGATACCGTCGCACGCCGCTCCGGGATCGCGCTCGAAATCCCGCAGCCGGCGCACGTCGGCCAGGCTCATGCCCAGCGAGCGGCAGTGGCGAACGAAGTTCAGCTGCACCAGATGGCCGCCGCTGTAACGGCGATAGCCGTTCTCCTCGCGCTGGGGCCGGTCCAGCAATCCTTCCCGTTCGTAGTAGCGGATCGTCTCCGTATCGCACCCGCTGCGGCGGGCAAGTTCACCGATTCTCATGGCCGATACCTTGTAGCAATTACGGGGTTTTCAAGGCCAGTGTAGCAAACCGGGCCGGGGCACCGGGCCGTTGTTTGCAGAGATGGCGCAGCCGAGGGGCGCACGCAAGCGCGCACGCAACGGCAACGGCGCATACGGTAGAATTCCTGCGACTCCGGGGTGTCGAACTGACTTCAGTCCAGCACCGACCGGTGCCTCGCAATATCGAACCCGTGCTATCCGCCGTCCCCCTCCTGGCGTCGCTGCGAACGCTCAAGCGTATGCTGCTGCCGATGCTGCTACTGCTGCTGTCCCTGCTGCCTCTGCACGGATGGGCGGGGCAAGCTGCGCCCGTCGCGTCCGCGCAGGCCCAGCCGGTGGTGGCGCTGCTGGAGGGGCTGGACCGGCATGCCGGCGCCTGCTCGGCGGCACAAGAGGCGGCGGCGCAAGAGGCGGCGGCCATGGAGGCGCTTGCCGGTCTGTCCCTGCCGGCGCAAGCCGACGGCAGCGGGCAGCCGCAGGCCGCCGGCGATCCGTCGTCCGGCTTCCCGAGCCCCGACCCCCTGCTCGGGGAAGGCGCCGATACGGCGCCCACTGGCGCCGACCTCGCCGAGCAATTGCTGCCCTCTCGCACGCTCGCCCTGGGCGCGCAGGCTGCGCGCGCCGCCGCACCGCCCTATGCCGGGGCCGCGCTTCCCGATCCGCTGCTGCCCCGCCTGCCGCGTCCCCCTCGCGTCTGACCGTCTCCGGTGGTGCCGCTCCGCGCGGCACCACATCCTGTTCGCACGCGCGGCTCACACGGCCGTGCGCGTACCGAGGCGCGTCCGCCTCTATTTTTCCTGTTCACCAACTCAACATGAAACGCATTCTGCTGTTCCTGGCGACCAACCTCGCCGTCATGATCGTCCTGAGCATCACCGCCAGCCTGCTCGGGGTGAACCGCTTCCTGACCGCCAATGGCCTGAACCTTGGCACGCTGCTCGCCTTCGCCGCGCTGATGGGCTTCGGTGGCGCCTTCATCTCGCTGCTGATGTCCAAGACCATCGCCAAGTGGTCCACCGGCGCGCAGGTCATCACCCATCCCAGCACCAGCACCGAGCTGTGGCTGATGCAGACCGTCGAGAAGCTGGCCCAGCGTGCCGGCCTGCCGATGCCCGAGGTCGCCATCTACGAAGGCGAACCCAACGCCTTCGCCACCGGCGCGACGAAGAACAGCTCGCTGGTGGCCGTCTCGACCGGCCTGCTGCAGAGCATGACGCACGAGGAAGTCGAGGCAGTGCTGGCGCACGAGATCGCGCACGTGGCCAACGGCGACATGGTGACCCTCACGCTGATCCAGGGGGTGGTCAACACCTTCGTGATCTTCCTCGCCCGCGTGGTCGGCTACTTCGTCGATTCCATGCTGCGCAAGAATGACGAGGAATCGAGCGGCCCGGGCATTGGCTACATGGCCACCGTCATCGTCTGCGAGATCGTCTTCGGCATCCTGGCCAGCATCATCGTCGCGGCCTTCTCGCGCTACCGCGAATACCGTGCCGACGCCGGCGCGTCGCAGCTGATGGGGTCGCCCTCGCCGATGGTCAACGCGCTGCGCCGCCTCGGTGGCCTGGAGAACGAGACGCTGCCGCAGAACATGCGCGCGATGGGCATTGCCGGCGGCCGCAGCTGCATGGCCCTGTTCGCCAGCCACCCGCCGATCGAGGACCGGATCGCGCGCCTGCAAGGCGCCCGCTGATTCCCGCCTGACCCGGGACCGCCCTGCCGAGGGCGGTCCCGCATGCCTGCCTGGCGCGAGCCTGGCCCGCGCCCGGGCGGCATGCTTCAGATCTCGACGCGGGAGCGCGCAGCCTTGACCTGGCTGCGCTGGCTCTTGCTTTCGAGCCGGCGCTGGCGCGATGCCAGTGTCCGACGTGTCGGCCGCCGCGCCTTGGGGGCCTGCGCCACGCTGGCGACCAGTTCGTGCAGACGGCGCACCGCTTCTTCCCGGTTCAATTCCAGGCTGCGATGCTGCTGCGCCTTGATCACCACCACGCCGTCGCGCGTGATGCGGTGGTCGTGCAGATTCAGCAGCCGCTCCTTGTGGTCTTCCTGCAGCGACGACGCGCGCACGTCGAAACGCAGATGGACGGCGTTCGACACCTTGTTGATGTTCTGGCCGCCGGCGCCCTGCGCCCGGATCGCGGTGATCTGGTACTCGTGATGCGGGATGGTGTCTGGCGGGAAAGTCATCGTGATCCTGGCAGTGGGAAAGCGTCCCTGCGCTGGTAAGGCAAGCGGTGCGCGTGTTGGGTTCCTGCTGAAACCGGCCTGTCATCGTGGGCGACTAGCCTGTGCCCGATGCGGGAGACGCTATCATGGCGCGCTTTGCATGCTACCCGGGACATTGCTTCCGTGCAGCATCAAGCACTGGGGCATGAATCCAGCCCCGCCGAATTCTTCAAGCAGGTTCAATGAGACAACAATTCAACGACGGGATCGGCCGCTCGGCCGTTCCCGCGGGGCCGCGTGCCGGCCACCTTCATGGCCATGGTTCCCGGATGGAAGCGCTGCGCGCGCTGGGCCTCGGCGGCATTCTCGTCATCAATGTCCGCTCCTTCGTCGAGCGGCGCGAACATATCGAGCGGCAGCTCGCCGCGCATGGGCTCGAATGCGAGTTCGTGCACGAGTTCGATGCGAACGACATCGACCCGCAGACCGACCAGCGCTACTTCGACGGCCCGGACCTGCTGCGCAACGTCAAGTCCTGCTCCCTCAAGCATCTGGTCGCGCTGCAGCGCGCCGCCACCCGCGGCTGGGATCGGGTCCTTGTGCTGGAGGACGACGCCGTGCTGCTGCCCGGATTCAGCGAGGGCCTGGAGCGCGCGCTGGCCGAGTCCCGCGCGTGGGAAGGGCCGCATGTGGTCTACCTCGGCAGCGGCGGCAATCAATACACCCCGCGCAGCCAGCGCCGGGACGGGCAGTCGCTGTATCCCAATACCAGGGGCCGGCTGACGGACTCGTATGTCATTGGCGCCGATGCGGCGGCGATGCGGCTGGCGTGGATGGAAGCGAACCGGATGGACCATCCCATCGACCACGCCTTCGACCGGATGGACCGCGAACTGGGCATCCAGATCCTGTGGTTCGAGGACCCGATCGTCGAGCAGGGCAGCAAGAACGGTCGCTTCGCGACGTCGCTGGAAGGCACGCGGCCACGCTGGCGCCAGCAATTTCACTTCGCCCTGAAGAAGGTGTGGCAGAAGCATCTGCGGCAACTGTGGCGTTGAGCGGGCGGTTGTCTCGGTGACGGCCGGGGGGCGCGCTGGTACCTTGTACAGCAGGCGTGCGCCTCCTCCATTCCGCTCGTTTGAGCTATCATGGATGCTCATATGAGTGGAGGTGCACCATGTCCCGGAGCGACACCGTGCCACGTCTGAACAAGATCGACGACGTCTACCGCTTGCTGGGAGATCCCGAGGTGCGCTACGTCGCGTTCTTTCTCGCTGACCGGGAGGAACGGATCGGGCTGGTCAAGCACGGCCTGCCGGCGAGCATCCTGGTCGCGCTATCCCGTGACATGGCCGTGTCACGAGACAGCTTGTACGGTTGGCTCGGCATCGCGCGCGCGACGGCCAATCGCAAGGTCAAGGCGGATGACCTGCTCAGCAAGGACGAAAGCGAGAGCGCGCTGGGGCTGGCCCGCCTGGTAGGGCTGGTCGAGCAGGTCGTTGCCGAATCCGGCGATCCGACCGGATTCGACGCCGCCACCTGGACCGCGTCGTGGCTGCAGACACCTCACCCTGCCCTTGGCGGCCGCAAGCCCGCGGATTACATGGATACTGCGGATGGCCGCGAACTGGTTGCGAGTCTGGTGCGCCAGATGCAGAGCGGAGCCTACGCTTGAGCGCCCCGGCATCGGAAGGGGTCACGCTATGGCGCATCGGTACCGATACGCCTTTATACGAAGCGCACGACATCGGTGGCAAAGGCGCGGAACTGACCGGCGGGCGCTGGAACAGGACGGGTACCCCCATGGTGTACGCGGCGTCCTCCCGCGCGCTCGCCTGCCTCGAAACGCTGGTCCACCTCGGCGGCTCCCTGCCGCTGAATCGCTACCTGGTCGGGTTTGTCGTCCCGACGGTCGCCTGGACCAGCGCCGTCCAACTGGACCCGGCCAACCACGTTGGATGGGACGCACTGCCCGCCGGCAAGACGTCGATCGACTGGGGCACGGCGTGGGCAGCGGGACAGTCGTCACTGCTGGCAAAGGTGCCCTCGGTGATCGTGCCTGAGGAATACAACGTGCTCATCAATCCCGCGCACCCGGACATCGGGACCGTTCAGGCGACCAAGATCCGCAAGTGGCATTACGACCCGCGCATGGGCAACAGGGCACCGTAACGTCGGAACGGGAAGGGAGATTGGCGCGCCCGGCTGGGATCGAACCAGCAACCCCTGCCTTCGGAGGGCAGTACTCTATCCATTGAGCTACGGGCGCACAGGATGCGGAAGCGAACGGGCGGATGCCCGGTACCGCATTGGTCGGCTGCGAGCGAACGCCGCTGCCGGAAAGTCGCAAAGCATACCACCGAATCGTGACGCAAGTCCATGCCTGGCGCCGAACCCCTCGCGCGGGGCAAAAAACGCCTCTTTCCTCTTCGCTCAGCCGACGATTTGCTGTCCATAGGTGGTATCCACAGGTTGGTGGACAAAGCGCACACGATGTTTGCGCCAGGTCACGAAACAGCCGCTTTTCGCGCCATTCTGCTGAATATTGAGACTATAATCGCCCGTTATTTGCCCAAAAACGGGGCTGCTTCCTGTCCACATGCGACGACGTCGGGCAGGTCGCCGGGGGCCGGCATGGTCTGGCGAAGTCGCCGCTCCCGCCGCTTTCCACACGGTTCCGTCCCTGGGCAACCTGATGGTCTGTCCGAGCCTGCGGCGAAGCATGGCCGCTGTTTCGATGGTCCCGAAGGCATGCCAGTCACGAGCTGCCAAGGGTTTCCTGCAAAATCGAGAGTTCAGCATGAGCGACGCCCACACCGAACACGAGTCTCCCATCAAGACCCCCAAGCAGCTGATTGCCGTGGTGATTGCCGCCTTCCTGGTGCCTGTCATCGTGATCATCCTGCTGGTCAGCTTCGTCGGACTCGGTGCACCGGAGGGCGCGGGCTCGACGATGTCCGCGGAGGCGACCAATGATCGCATCCGCCCGGTGGCTTCGCTGGAGCTGCGCGATGCGAACGCGCCGCGCGTATTCAAGACCGGCGAGCAGGTCTACAAGGACGTCTGCGCCGCGTGCCACGCCACCGGCGCGGCCGGCGCGCCCAAGTACAACACGCCCGGAGACTGGAGCGCCCGCCTTGGCCAGGGCTTCGATGGCCTGCTCAAGTCGGTGATCGAAGGCAAGGGCGCGATGCCGCCCCGCGCGGGCAGCAGTCCCGACGATGTGTCGGACTATGAACTGGCTCGCGCGATGGTGTATCTGGTCAACTCGTCGGGCGGCAAGCTGGAAGAGCCGGCCGCTCCCGCAGCGGCGCAGGCGCAAGGTGGTGCTGCCGGGCAGGACGCTTCGGCACCGCAGGCCGCTGCCGCCGCACCGGCCGAGGCAGCTGCGGCTGCGGGTGCCGCACCCGCTGCGCCTGCTGCACCCGCTGCTGCGGCCCCGGCTCCCGCGGCCCCTGCGGCGGCACCGGCACAAACCCAGGTTGCCGCAGCACCGGCTGGCGCGAGCGCGGAGGTTGGAAAGCGGGTCTACGATCAGGCTTGCGTGGTCTGCCATGGCACCGGCGTGGCCGGGGCGCCGAAGTTCGGTGACAAGGCTGCATGGGCGCCTCGCCTGCAGCAGGGCGCGGATGCACTGCACGCCTCGGCCCTGCGCGGCAAGGGTGCGATGCCTCCGAAGGGTGGCTATGCAGGGCCGGACGCGGATGTGATTGCGGCGTCCGACTATATGATGGGGGCGGCGAAGTAAGCGTCCTGGGTGCGATGGGTCCGGTTGTTGCGGCCCCCCGGAACAGGAAGGTCCGCAACTGGTGTTGCGGACCTTTTTTTCTTGGCGGGAAGGGCGATCCTGGCGGGTTGGGCGCTGTTGCCCTCTCCCCCGGCCCCTCTCCCGCAGGGCGGGAGAGGGGAGCCAACCCGTAGCCCTGGCCGCGCCGCCGGTATGCTCCCCTCGCCCGCTTGCGGGAGAGGGGAGCCAACCCGTAGCCCTGGCTCATCCGCCGCTATGCTCCCCTCGCCCGCTTGCGGGAGAGCAACCGTGTCAAGCGGGCGTGTTGTCCTGCCATGGCTGCCCGGATTTCATCATGGCGTTCAGCACGGTGAGCAGCTTGCGCATGCAGGCGGTGACGGCCA
>NZ_JAIMCG010000021.1 GCF_019795295.1 Cupriavidus sp. AU9028
ACAACCGTACGGGTTGCAAGAAAGAACGGTCCGACCCAGATCCCAGCGCTCTCCCACGGGCTTGAGGTCCCAGAGGGCAGTCGGGCTACTGAGCCGGTCCAAATCCCAACCATTAAGATACAAGGGCGCTCCGGCGTGCGACAGCGAACGTCGCTTACCCCAGCCGTCCGGTGGCGTCATCGTTCTCCCGGTGCACCCGCGTCCCAGCCGTGCTCATGGCGGCGCGGTGAAGCAGCGGAACCTGCACACGCCCGACCTGCCAGACCCGTTCGCAATACTCCCGGATCGCCCGGTCGGACGAGAACCGGCCGGAGCGGGCGCATGACAGCACCGACATGCGCTGCCAGCGGGCCTGGTCGCTGAAAGCGGTCGACACGTCCTGCTGGCAGTGGATATAGGAGGCGAAGTCGGCCAGCAGCATGTACGGATCGTGCCGCAGCAGGTCGTTCATCATCGGCTGGAATACCGAGGGGTCGCCACGGGAGAAGAAGCCCTGGCCGATCAGGTCGATCACCGCGCGCAGTTCGGGCTCGCTCTCGTAGAAGGTCTCCGGCCGGTAACCGGCCTCCTTCATCGCGTACACCTCCGAGGCGGACAGCCCGAACGGGAAGAAATTGTCGGCGCCGATGGCCTCGCGAAGTTCGATATTGGCGCCGTCCATCGTGCCGACGGTCAACGCGCCGTTCATGGCGAACTTCATGTTGCCGGTACCCGACGCCTCCTTGCCGGCCAGGGAAATCTGCTCGGAGAGGTCGGCCGCCGGATAGACGCGTTGCCCAACCGTCACATTGAAGTTGGGCAGGAACACCACCTTCAGCCGGTCGCGCACCTGGGGATCGCTGTTGACCACGTCGCCGACCGCGGTGATCAGCCGGATCATCTGCTTGGCGTAGTGATAGCCGGGCGCGGCCTTGCCGGCGAACAGGAAGGTGCGCGGCACGATCTCGGCGTGCGGGTCCGACTTGAGCCGGTGGTACAGCGCGACGATATGCAGCACCGCCAGATGCTGGCGCTTGTACTCGTGGATGCGCTTGACCATCACGTCGAACATCGAGTCCGGATCGACCGTGACGCCGCAGCTGTCACGGATCAGGCGGGCGAGGTCCGACTTGTTCTCGCGCCGGGCGGCGCGCCAGCGCTCGCGGAAGGTGCTGTCCTCGGCCAGCGGCTCCAGCGCGCGCAGCCTGGCCGTGTCGTGGATCCAGTCGTCGCCGATGGCCTCGCACACCAGCCCGGCCAGGCGCGGGTTCGACAGCGCCAGCCAGCGCCGTGGCGTCACGCCGTTGGTGATGCTGGTGAATTTCTCCGGCCACATCGCGTGAAAGTCCTTCAGCACGTCCTCGCGCATCAGCCGGGAATGCAGCTCCGCCACGCCGTTGATGGTGTGGCTGCCGACGCATGCCAGATGCGCCATGCGGACCTGCTTGTGGCCGTTTTCGCCGATCAGCGAGAGCCGGGACAACCGGGATTCGTCGCCGAAGTAGCGAATGCGCACTTCATTGAGGAAGCGCGTGTTGATCTCGTAGATGATCTCCAGATGGCGTGGGAGGGTGCGCTCGAACAGCGGCAGCGGCCAGCATTCGAGCGCTTCGGGCAGCAGGGTGTGATTGGTGTAGGCGAAGGCGCGCCGGGTGATGGACCACGCCTCGTCCCATGCCACGTCATGCTCGTCGATCAGCAGTCGCATCAGTTCAGCGATGCCGATCGCCGGGTGGGTATCGTTCAGCTGCACCGCGAACTTCTCGTGGAAGCGGGTGACGGGCATGTTGTGGGTGGCCAGCAGCCGCAGCATGTCCTGCAGCGAGCAGGAGACGAAGAAATACTGCTGCTCGAGCCGCAGCTCCTTGCCCTGCTCGGTCTCGTCGTTGGGATAGAGCACCTTGGTCAGGTTCTCGGACGTGACCTTCTTGTTCACGGCGCCGAGATAGTCGCCGCGGTTGAACACGCCGAAATCGAACGCTTCGGTCGCCTCGGCGCGCCACAGGCGCAGCGTGTTGACCGTATTGACGCGGTAGCCGAGCACCGGCGAATCGAACGGCACCCCCACCACCGTCTTGGCCGGCACCCAGCGGACCCGGTAGTGGCCGCGATCGTCGGTGTAGTGCTCGGTATGGCCGCCCAGCTTGACCTCGACCGCCCATTCGGAGCGCTGGATCTCCCACGGATTGCCGTGCCGCAGCCAGGTGTCGGTGCTTTCCACCTGCATCCCGTCGACGATGGACTGATGGAAGATGCCGTACTCGTAGCGGATGCCGTAGCCCAGCGCCGGGATTTCCAGTGTGGCCAGCGAATCCATGAAGCAGGCGGCGAGGCGCCCCAGGCCGCCATTGCCCAGGCCCGGCTCCGGCTCCTGCGCCAGCAGCGTTTCCAGGTCCAGCCCCAGTTCGGCCATGGCCTCGCGCACCTCGTCGAAGATGCCAAGGTTGACCAGGTTGTTGCCCAGGTGCGGCCCGATCAGGAATTCGGCGGACAAATAGGCGACGGTACGCGACGGGTGGCCCAGATAGGCCTCGGCGGTGCTGATCCAGCGCTGCACCAGCCGGTCGCGCACGGTATGCGCCAGCGCCTGGTAGAGGTCGTTTGCGCTGGCAAGCCCGGGCAGCTTGCCCTGGGTGTAGAAGACGTGGTCGAGGAAGGCGCGCCGGATGGTGGCGCCCGTCATCGCGGTGCGGGTGTCCTCGTGACTGTCCAGCGGGACCATCTCGCTGGCGGCGTCCCGGCTCGTGTCGTGCTGGTCGGCTTGATCGGCTTGATCGGCCTGCTCGCTGTCGAGGGAGCGGGCATGTGCGGCTTGCGGCATGGCGGTCCTCCGGAAAACCAAGAAGGGTTGCAAGAGCCGTTCCTTGAGTGCGAGACGGCTTACCTTGCGGCAGCGGCCAAAGCCAGGTTACCGCGCTGCAATCTTTGTAAAAAGCGGCGTGGAGTTTTCAAAACGGTGCAAAGGCAGCTGCCGGATGGCTCCGCTGTCGTCCTACTCCTACAGCGCATTCCGCCGGCCCCTCGCATCAGGACCGCGCTGCCGGGGGTATGTTACGAAGCGTAGATCCTCCGGCGCCGAGCGGCGCCTCATCGTTACCTGTTCCCGCATGCGCGCCTCTTCGCTCGACGGCACCGCGACTGGCACCGCCCGCAGTCGAACCGGGACGCGCGCGCCGCGCGCGGACGCCGACGGGCCCTCCGCGGCCAGGGCAGCGCGCCCGCAGGAGGGCAGGTTTGCCGATACCGTTCCCGAGGTGCCGCCGGGACTGCGCTACGTCAACGACACCGGGCCGGGCATTACCCGCAAGCTGTCGCGCGGCAAGTTCCAGTACTTCACGCCGGATGGCAAGCCGATCAAGGACCAGGAAACCATCGCCCGCATCCACGCGCTGGCGATTCCGCCCGCCTACGAGGACGTGTGGATCTGTCCGGATCCCCGTGGCCATCTGCAGGCGACCGGCCGGGATGCCCGCGGGCGCAAGCAGTACCGCTACCATCCGGCGTGGATCGCGCTGCGCGACGAAAACAAGTACGATCGCCTGCTGACCTTCGGCCGCGCCCTGCCCAGGTTGCGCCGGCGCGCGCGCCGCGATCTGCAGCGCAGCGGCATGCCGCGCGAGAAGGTGCTCGGCGCGGTACTGTTGCTGCTGGACCAGACGCTGGTGCGGGTCGGCAGCCGCCGCTATGCCCGGCAGAACCGCACCTATGGACTGACCACGCTGCGGCGCCGCCATGTGCAGGTGCGCGGCAGCCGGCTGCGCTTCATGTTCACCGGCAAGAGCGGCGTCGAGCACGACGTCACGCTGCGCGACCGCCAGCTTGCCCGCATCGTCCGCGACTGCGCGGATCTGCCGGGCCAGCATCTGTTCAAGTACCGCGATGAGGATGGGGAAATCCGCGAAGTCGGCTCCGTGGACGTCAACGCCTATATCCAGGAGGTCACCGGCGGCGACTTCACCGCCAAGGACTTCCGCACCTGGGCGGGCAGCGTCCATGCGCTGGCGGAGCTGCGCAAGTTGCCGGAGGCGGGCAGCGACACCGCGCGCAAGCGGGCGATCGCCTCGACCATCAAGATCGTGGCGAGGCGCCTGCGCAATACGGTGGCGGTCTGCCGCAAGTGCTACGTGCATCCGGCGGTGGTCGACGCCTATATGGAGGACCGCATGGCGGCATGCGAGGCGTGCCGGCGCGCGGCCGCCACCCTCAGTATTCACGAGACGCGGCTGCTGACGCTGCTGGAGGCGGAGAAGGCGGCCGATCCGGCCTGATCCGGCCAGCGTCGACGGCGCGTCATGCAACCCGTCGCGGCGGTCAGCGACGGCCGGGCTCCCGCCGCTCGGCACGCTGGCGCCGTTCGGCCATCGCGTCCTCGATCAGTTCGACCAGATCGTCGGGCGAACAGGGTTTGCGGCAGCAGCGGACCACGGGGTTAGGTGGCTGCGGCACAGCGGCCAGACTGGTGTGGATGACGACCGGAGTCTCGCGCAGCGCGGTGTCGTCCATCAGCATGGCGCACAGCGCTGCACCGTCTGCGTTCGGCATCAGCCAGTCAGTGACGATGACATCCGGATGGAGGCGCCTCGCCTGTTCGAAGCCGGACAGGCCGTCCTCCGCCACCTCCACGACGTAGCCGTGCTTGCGCAGCGCGAGGGAGACCGCGTAGGCCGAGATAGGGTCGTCTTCGACAAGCAGTAGGGTCAACACGGGTCTGCCTGTTCCATCATGCGGTCGTGAGTTGGACGGTCGAATTCCAAAAGAGACGCAAGGGGCGGGCCAGCCGCCACACATGTCACTGCGGGGTTGCGGTCGCGGCCTGCTTCGAGGAATCGGCGGCGGGCAGGCCCGCTGCACGCCGGGAGAGGTGCCCGGCGCCGCGTAGCGGATTTGCAATCGAGTCTGGATTTTTCAGCGTCAGGGCTGCGAGCCCGGCGTCGCCTTGCCGGTGCGCAGCGCCTCGATGCGCCGGCGCACGGCCGCCTGCGAGAACAGCGTCTTGACGTCCGCCCCGAGCCGGCGGCGCCAGTTCGGGTGTTCGTCGATCGTGCCCGGCAGATTCGGCTGCTCGACTTCGCCAAGCAGATCCTCCAGCGGCACGATGCGCAGCGGGGTGGGCGCGCGGCCGACGAAGGCGAGGATGGCGGAGATGGGCGCGCGGTCCGCCGAGGGCGTTGCGCCCTTGCACAGGCCCGCTTCGCACAGCGCGGTCCATAGCGCCTCGCGGTCGGCGGCGCGTTGGGCGCGCGATGCCTGCTCGGTTTCACCGGGGCCGAGCTGGTCCAGCCGGGTACGCCAGGTGATGTCCTGACCCGACCACCAGCCGGCGATGGTAGGCAGGTCGTGCGTGGTGGTGGTCGCGATGGCGTTGGGCGGCCACTGCTGGGGCTGCAGGAAGGCGGGGGTTTCGCTGTCCTCGGCGCTGTCCTCGGCGCTGGCTTCGGCGCTACCGTCGCCGCTGCTGCCGCCGGTGTCTTTCGCGCCGGCACCGCCGTCGTTGCTGCTGGCGTCCTCGTTCTCTTCCTTCTCCGGTTCGGCGCGCTCGAACCACAGCACGTCGATCCCCATCATGCCGCGCGCCTCCATGGTCGCGTTGAATGTCTGCGGCACCGTGCCCAGGTTCTCGCCGATGATGACGGCCCGGTTGCGCCAGGATTCGAGCGCGATCAGCCGCAGCATGTCGTCCATCGGAAAGCGCAGGTAGGCGCCCGCCTGCGGCGGCGCGCCCTCGGGCACCAGCCAGACGCGCGCCATGCCGAGCGCGTGGTCGATGCGCAGTCCACCGACATGCCGCAGGTTGGCGCGCAGCATCTCGATGAATGCCTCGTAGCCGTGCCGGCGCAGGCCGCGCGGCGAGAACAGCGTGATCCCCCAGCTCTGGCCGTTGGGGTTGTAGACGTCCGGCGGCGCGCCGGCCGAGAACCCCTGCAGCATTTCTTCCTGCCGGGTCCAGGCGTGGCTGCCGGTGGGGTCGGTGCCGACCGCCAGGTCCCCGATCAGCCCGATCGCCATGCCGGCATCGCGGGCGCTGCGCTGGGCCGCGCGCAGGCCGTCGGCGGTGAGCCACTGCACGAAGATGTGGTAGCCGATCTCCTCCTCGTGCGCGCTGGCGAAGGCCGTCAATGCCGCGTCCTGTGGCGAGCGATGGGTGACCGGCCAGCGGCGCCAGTCCGCGGCCATCTGCTTTTGCGTGGCCGAGCCGGCCTGCGCCAGATGCTGCGCCTGCAGGGCCTCGAACGCGGCATGCGCAAGCAGCGGCTTGCCGCCGGCGGCGCGGAACTGGTCCAGGTCGCGCGCGGCCTCGGCCGTCAGCAGTTGCTTGCGTTCGTTCCACAGCCAGCGCAGCACCGCCTGCCGCGCCTGCGCCAGCGCGGGCCAGTCGATTTCCGCGGCGCGTTCCAGCGTCTGCAAGGTGCCGGAGAGCTTCAGCGCGGACACCGCGCGCGCCACCGCGGCATGGCCGAATACCGGCGCGGGATCGGCATACAGGCCGTTCAGGAACAGCCGGCTGGACGGCGCGTAGGGACTGGAGCGCTCGGGGAACGCGGCAAAGCCGGCGTGCAGCGGGTTGATCGCCACGGCATCGGCGCCTTCACGGGCCGCGGCCTCGGCAAACATCGCCAGCGCGCTCAGATCGCCCAGCCCGGCCGGCATGCCGCGGCGCAGCCCGTAGAGCTGCACGGAGACGCCCCACGGGCGCCGGGCCTGCCGCTCCGCCTCGGACAGCCCAAGTTCGCGCACCGCGTCCGCCACGCCGTAGCAGCGCGGCGGCGCGACCGCCAGCGTGACGACGCTGTCGCCGATCAGCAGGCGGTGGTAGCCGGCGATGTCGATCGGTGGCAGTTCCAGCGATCCATTGGCATCGCGCTGGGCTACGCCGTTGCGCACGCTGCCGTCTTCCAGCTCCACTCGCCACGGCTGCTCGGGACGGGTGTGGACCAGCGGCACGCGGATCGGCTTGTTCTGGTCGGCCGTCAGCAGTGGCGGCAGCGCCATGGCGGTGTCCTCGGCCAGCAGCCTGGCGCGCGACGCCTCGCACTGGCCGATGGTCTTGCAGGGCAGCTCCAGCCGCTCCAGCACGGTGCGCAGCGACTCCTCCGGAACCGTCTGGTCACGCCCCTGCGCGTCCTGCCAATGCACGAGAAGGCCGGCGCGTTCTGCCAGCAGGTGTAGCGACGCGATGGCGGCGTCGGGGTGGGCTTGGCGGGGCATGATGCGTTTCCTGGCGTTAGTCGTGCCGGGGCAGCGTGGCTGACAACAGGGCCAGCGCGTGCGCCTGCACGGTGTGCGTCTGCCCGTCGAGCCGGGTTTCCGGCGCTTCGGGCTGCGCGCTATCGAACAACTGCGTCCATTCCAGCACGGGTTCGGGCAGGCGAAACTCCACCGCTTCCGCGCCGGCATTCATCAGCAGCAATGAGAGATGGACCGCGCCGTCGGCACCGCGGCAGGCGCGGCGCAGCGACAGCGTGCGATCCTCGGGATTCGACCATTGTTCCGGTGTCATCGGGGTGCCTTCGGTGCAGAACCAGCCGATGTCGCGCAGGCCGGGTGCGAACTCGGTCCGGCCATGCAGGAACTGCCGCAACGAGAACAGCGGCAGCCTCGCGCGCAGAGCCAGCAGCCGGCGCATGCAGGCGATCATCGCCTGGCCGGCCTCGGTGCCGGCTTTCTCCCAGTCCAGCCAGGACATCATATTGTCCTGGCAGTAGGCGTTGTTGTTGCCAAGCTGGGTGCGCAGCCACTCGTCTCCCGCGGTCAGCATCGGCGTGCCCTGCGACAGCAGCAGCGTGGCCATCATCGCACGGGCGACGCGCAAGCGGGTAGCGAGGATTTGCGGGTCGTCGGTATCTCCTTCGACGCTGCCGTCCTCGCTCCAGTTGGCGCTGGCGTTGTCGTCGGTACCGTCGCGGTTGTCCTCGCCATTCGCTTCGTTGTGCTTGCCGGCATAGCTGACCAGGTCCCACAGCGTGAAGCCGTCGTGCGCGGTGACGAAGTTGACCGAGGCCCAGGGTTTGCGATAGCGGCGATCGAACAGGTCCGCCGAGCCGGTCAGCCGCGCGGCCAGGTCGCCCCGCTGCCCGGCGTCCCCGCGCCAGTAGCGGCGCACCGTGTCGCGGAACTTGTCGTTCCATTCGGCGAAGCCGGGCGGATGATTGCCGACCTGATAGCCGCCCGGGCCGAGGTCCCACGGCTCGGAGATCAGCTTGACGCGCGACAGCACCGGGTCCTGCAGTACGGCGTCGAAAAAGGCCGCACCGGGATCGAAGCCGTTGCCTTCGCGGCCCAGCGTGCTGCTCAGGTCGAAGCGGAAGCCGTCCACGTGGTAGCACTCCACCCAGTACCGCAGCGAATCGAGCACCATCTGCAGCACGCGCGGGTGCGCCAGGTTCAGCGTATTGCCGCAGCCGGTGTCGTTGATGTAGTGGCGTTCCTGCCCCGGGACGAGCCGGTAGTAGCTGGCGTTGTCGATGCCGCGCCACGACAGTGTCGGCCCCATCTCGTTGCCCTCGCAGGTGTGGTTGTAGACCACGTCGAGAATCACTTCGATACCCGCCGCGTGCAGCCGGCGGATCGCCACCTTGATCTCGTTCAGCTCGCCGGTGCTCAGATAGGCCGGCTCGGGCGCGAAGTACGACAGCGTGCTGTAGCCCCAGTAATTGCGCAGGCCGCGCTCGACCAGGAAGCGATCCTGCAGGAAGGCGTGCACCGGCAGCAACTCGATGGTGGTCACGCCCAGATGGTGCAGGTGGTCGATGAAGCGCGGGTCGGCCAGCGCCGCGAAGGTGCCGCGCTCGTGCGGCAGCAGGTCTTCGCGCAGCATCGACAGCCCGCGCAGGTGCACCTCGTAGATGACCGTCTTTTCCCACGGCACGGCCGGGGGCCGGTCATCGCCCCAGTGAAAGCTCTCGTCGACCACCACCGCCTTGGGCATCATGGGCGCGCTGTCGCGGCGATCCTGCGACAGGTCGCCCCGGGCGCTGGGCAGGCGGTATCCGAACAGCGCATCGGCCCAGCGCGGCGAGCCGGTCAGCTTGCGCGCATACGGATCCAGCAGCAGCTTGGTGGGATTGAAGCGATGGCCGTACTGCGGTTCATGCGGGCCGTGCACCCGGTAGCCGTAGAGCGTGCCGAGCGAGGCGCGCGGCAGATAGCCGTGCCAGACCTCGTTGGTGCACTCGGGCAGCGGCAGGCGCGCCAGTTCCTTGCGGCCATTCGAGGAGAACAGGCAGAGATCCACCCGCGTGGCATTGGCCGAGAAGACCGCGAAGTTGACGCCGAGCCCGTCCCAGGTCGCTCCCAGGGGATACGGTTTGCCGGGCAGCATCGTGGTGTCGGTCGGGAACGGCAAATGCGGCTCTCCTCATCAAGGCGGTCTCGGACAGGAACACGGACATGTGCAGGGCAGGGGCGCGGCGCTGCCGATGCGCCGCGACCCTGAAGCTCATGGCTGGTAGCGCAGCAGCACCGTCGCCAGCGGTGGCAGCGTCAGCGACACCGAGGCCGGGTGGCCATGAGAAGGTTCGGGGCGCGCGTAGACGTTGCCGCCATTGCCCAGGTTGCTGCCGCCATAGCACTCCGCGTCGGTATTCAGGCACTCCTCCCAGCGGCCCGCGAACGGCACGCCGAGCCGGTAGTCGTAGCGCGGCACCGGCGTCATGTTGACCACCGCCAGCACCACTTCCGTGCTGCCCGGGCCGGCCTGGCGCAAGTAGGCGAACACGCTGTTCTGCTGGTCGTCGCCCACCACCCAGCTGAACCCTTCCGGCCGGTGGTCCATCGCGTGCAGCGCCGGCAAGCCGGCGTACAGCCGGTTCAGGTCTCGTACCAGGTGCTGCATGCCGCGATGCGACGGGTGGTCCAGCAGTGCCCAGTCCAGCTGGCTCTCGTGGTTCCACTCCAGCCATTGCGCCAGCTCGCAACCCATGAACAGCAGCTTCTTGCCGGGATGGCTCCACATGAAGCCGAAGTACGCGCGCAGGTTGGCCAGCTTCTGCCAGTGGTCCCCGGGCATCTTGTTGACCAGCGAGCCCTTGCCGTGCACCACTTCGTCGTGCGACAGCGGCAGCACGAACGCCT
Organism: Cupriavidus sp. AU9028; assembly: GCF_019795295.1. Lineage (GTDB taxonomy): Bacteria > Pseudomonadota > Gammaproteobacteria > Burkholderiales > Burkholderiaceae > Cupriavidus. The sequence continues at coordinate 10,051 of NZ_JAIMCG010000021.1, forward strand.
CGGACCACGCATAGACCAGGCCGAAGGTCAGGTCGTGGTGATGCCACGGACGGTGGATCGGCTCGTAGGACAGATAGCGCAGGGTGTCGTGCATCCACCCCATGTTCCACTTGAAGGTGAAGCCCAGGCCGCCGCTCTGGACCGAGCCCGTCACCGCCGGCCAGGCGGTCGACTCCTCGGCGATGGTCATCGCGCCGGGGCATCGTTCGCGCACCACGGTATTCAGTTCGCGCAGGAAATCCACCGCTTCCAGGTTCTCGCGGCCGCCGAAGCGGTTCGGAATCCATTGCCCGGCCTGGCGGCTGTAGTCCCGGTAGAGCATCGAGGCCACCGCATCGACGCGCAGGGCATCGATGTGGTACTCGCGCAGCCAGTGCAGGGCGCTTGCCAGCAGGAAGCCGCGCACTTCGTTGCGGCCCATGTTGTAGATCAGCGTGTTCCAGTCCTGGTGGAAGCCCTCGCGCGGATCCTCGTGCTCGTACAGCGCGCTGCCGTCAAAGCGCGCCAGTCCGTGCGGATCGGTAGGGAAGTGCGCCGGCACCCAGTCCAGGATTACGCCGATGCCAGCTTCATGGCAGCGGTCGACGAAGCGTGCGAACGCCTGCGGGGGGCCGAAGCGCGCGGTGGGGGCGAACAGCGACAGCGGCTGGTAGCCCCAGGAGCCGCCGAAGGGGTGCTCGGTGATCGGCAGCAGCTCGATATGGGTGAAGCCCAGCTCTTTCACATAGGGAATCAGCCGGTCGCCGAGGATGTCCCAGCCATGCCGGTCGTCGTTCGCTTCGCGGATCCACGAGCCGGCATGGACCTCGTAGATCGACATGGGCGTGCTGTACGGGTCGGCATTGGCGCGCTGGGTCATCCAGCCCTGGTCGGTCCAGGTAAAGGGCATCGCCGATTCGCCCGGACGCGTCACCACCGACGCCGTGCCGGGCGGCAGTTCGGTCGCCAGGGCGAGCGGGTCGGCCTTGTCCGGCAGCGGATTGCCGTCGGCGTCGCTGACGTCGTACTTGTAGCGGCTGCCGGGGTGCACCCCCATCGCGGCGGGCACGAACAGTTCCCAGACGCCGGAGCCATAGCGCAGCCGCATCGGATGGCGGGCGCGGTGCCAGCCGTTGAAGTCGCCGATCACGGCGACGCGGCTGGCGTTGGGGGCCCAGACGGCAAAGCGCACGCCCTCGACGCCGTCGACGGTCATCCACTGCGCGCCCAGGCAGCGCCCGAGCTCCAGGTGACGGCCTTCGCCGATCAGGTGCAGGTCCAGCTCGCCCAGCAGCAGGCCGAAGGCATAAGGGTCGGCGCTGATCTGCCGGGTGCCGTCGCCCCAGGTGATATCGAGGCGATAGGCGCCGGAGCCGCCGGCCTGGGGGATGACACCCGTGAAGATGCCGCCGGGGTGGGCGCAATGCATCGGTCCGAGTTCGCGGCCTTCGGCATCGACCAGCGTGGCCGAGCGTGCGCCGGGCAGGCAGGCGCGCACCACCACCCGGTCGCCTTCGTGATGGGGACCGAGCATCGAGAAGGGGTCGCGATGGCGCGCGCCGAGCAGCGCCTCGTACTGCGAGGCAAGCTGGTGAGCCTGATCGTGGCGCTGCAGGCGCGTCGCGGCGGCCTCGCGGCTGGCGCTGTCGTCGGGACTCTGAACGGATTTGACCATGATCGTTGCCTCTCAGGATGCGGAAGGCGACGACGGGGCGCCGGCCAGCGTGCGCAGCAGCCGGGCCAGCCCGTGGATCGGCAAGTCGATCCAGGCGACGCGGTTGTCGGCTTCGTACTTGACCTCGTAGGCAGCGCGCTCGAGCAGGAACAGGTCCAGCAGCGGCTGCATCTGCTCGGGCTCGACCCAGCGATGCAGCGCCGATTCGGCGACCTCGCGGTAGCCGCCAAGGAAGGCGCTGGTCGCGGTCTCGCGGAAGCGCTCCAGCAGTTGCTGGCGCCGCTCCTCCTGTGCCGGCGGCAAGGCGCCGTGGCTGCGCTCGCTGCGATTGGTGCCGACGGTGGCGGCGGCATAGTCGAACGAGCGCAGGATGCCGGCGACATCGCGCAGCGGCGAGGTCTTGCGGCGGCGCCAGTCCAGCGACAGGCCCGGCTCGCCCTCGAAGTCGATGATGTAGGTATCGTTCTGCGCGATCAGCACCTGGCCCAGATGCAGGTCGCCGTGGATCCGCGTCTGCAGCGAGCCGGGCGCGGCTTCGGCCAGACCCGCCACCAGATCCTGCAGGCGCTCCCGGCACGACAGCACCGTGTCGATATCGGCCCGCATCTCTTCGTTCTGCTGGCCCTGCTCCGACTTGCCGGCCTGCTCCATCAGCTCCAGCGCGGTGCGCAGCGACGCCATCGCGTCCTCCGCCCACTGGCGCGACTGCTCTTCGCCAGCGGGGACCGGGGCGAAGGCCTCGTCCTCGGTCGGCCGCGCCAGCACCGCGTGCAGCTCGGCCAGGCGCCGGCCGAGCGTGGTCGCCATGGCGGAAAAGCCGCGCATCGCCTCGTTGAACTCGTCGTCGCCATTCTCGGCGGGCATGGCATCGTCGATGGCGCGGCCGACATAGTCGACCGTCCAGCCCCAGCCGTCGCCCTGGTTCAGGATGTAGCCTTGCAGCAGCATCAGCGTGTAGGGCACGCCGCTATTGCCGATGCGCACCACCTCGCCGAACAGCGGCGCCGAATTGGCGTAGCCCTGCTCGGTCAGGTAGCGCGTCATCTCCACCTCGGGGTGGATGCCGCCGGAGACCCGCCGCACCACCTTCAGCACAGCGGAATTGTGGAATGCCAGCGAGCTGTTCGACTGCTCGGCCGACATCCATTGCACCGGCTCGTTCTCCAGCGCAAGGTCGGCCAGGCCCGCCTGGGCGCGGAAGTGGATGGTGCCGCGCGGCGTATCCAGCTGCATGGCGCCGCGCAGCGCGGTGACGACTTCGCGGGCGAATCGCTCCACCACGAAGCCATCGGTGGCCAGGCCCACGCGCGCGCCCTTGCGCACCCGCGCCATCGCCAGGCCGTGCGCGAGCTGCGGAATGCCGGCGCCCGGCGCATCGTGGTCCCACAGGATGGTGACCGGCAGCTGATAGCACTCGCTGCGGCCCGGCAGCCCGACTTCGACTTCGGCCAGGTAGATCGACTCCTTGCTGTGCGGCTCGCCGAACGGGATCGCGTAGGCGATCGACACCTCCTGGATCGGCTCGCTCTTGGAGCCGAACCAGCGGCGGCGGCTGATGTAGTCGGGCAGCACTTCCCGGGAGAGCATCCGTCGCGAGGCCTCGGTGAGGTCGGCCTGCGAGGTGTTCTGCATGATCAGCGTAATCATTTCTGGCATTTGCTCGGGGGCGTCCACATGCCAGGCCGGCGGCTGTGCCTCGTTGGAGAGCACGAACCAATAGAAGCCGTAGGGTGGCAGCGTCAGCAGATAGGTAAGTTGCCCGATCGCGGGAAACGGCGTGGCGCCGAGCATCTCGACCGGCACGCGGCCCTCGAACTCGGACAGGTCCAGTTCGACAGCCTGTGGCGCGCGGGACAGGTTTGCCACGCAGAGAATGTGTTCGCCCTCATGTTCGCGCAGATAGGCGAGGATCTTGCGGTTGCCGGGGAACAGGAAGCGGAACGAACCGCGTCCGAAGGCCCGGTGCTGGCGGCGCAGCGCCAGCATCTTGCGCATCCAGTTCAGCAGCGAATGCGGATCGCGGGTCTGCGCCTCCACATTGACCGCCTCGAAGCCATAGAGCGGTCCCTGCAGCGGCGGCAGCACCAGCCGCTCCGGATCGGCACGGGAGAAGCCGCCATTGCGGTCCGGCGACCACTGCATCGGGGTGCGCACGCCGTCGCGGTCGCCCAGATGGATGTTGTCGCCCATGCCGATCTCGTCGCCATAGTAGATCACCGGCGTGCCGGGCATCGAGAACAGCAGGCTGTTCATCAGTTCGATGCGGCGCCGGTCGCGCTCCATCAGCGGCGCCAGGCGCCGGCGAATGCCCAGGTTGATGCGTGCGCGCCGGTCCGAGGCGTAGACCTGCCACAGGTAATCGCGCTCGCTGCTGGTCACCATTTCCAGCGTCAGCTCGTCGTGGTTGCGCAGGAAGATGGCCCACTGGCAGTTGGGCGGGATCTCCGGCGTCTGCCGGATGATGTCGGTGATCGGGAAGCGGTCTTCCCGGGCGATGGCCATGTACATGCGCGGCATCAGCGGGAAGTGGAACGACATGTGGCACTCGTCGCCGGGCACCAGCTGGCCGTGTTCGTCGACCTGGCCGCCGCCGCCGAAGTACTGCTGCGCATCCTCCGGCCACATGTTGGCCTCGGCCAGCAGCAGGCGGCCCTGATAGTGCTGGTCCAGATGGGCGCGGATCTGCCGGATGACGTTGTGCGTCTCCGGCAGGTTCTCGTTGCTGGTGCCTTCGCGCTCGACCAGGTAGGGCACGGCATCCAGACGCAGGCCATCGACGCCCATGTCGAGCCAGAACCGCATCACGGACAGCACGTCGCGCAGCACCTGCGGGTTGTCGAAGTTCAGGTCGGGCTGGTGCGAATAGAAGCGATGCCAGAAGTAGGCGCCGGCGACCGGGTCCCAGCTCCAGTTCGACTTCTCGGTGTCGCAGAAGATGATGCGCGTGCCGGCGTAGGCCTGGTCGGTGTCGGACCACACGTAGTAGTTGCGCGCCGACGACCCCGGCTTGGCGTGGCGGGCGCGCTGGAACCAGGGATGCTGGTCGGAGGTATGGTTGATCACCAGCTCGGTGATCACCCGCAGGCCGCGCGCATGCGCCGCGGCGATGAAGCGCCGCACCTCGGACAGCGTGCCGTACTCCGGGTGGACGTTGCGGTAGTCGGCGATGTCGTAGCCGTCGTCGCGGCGCGGGGACGGATAGAAGGGCAGCAGCCAGATGGTGTCGACCCCCAGGTTGACCAGGTAGTCGAGCTTTTCCAGCAGCCCGGCAAAGTCGCCGACGCCATCACCGTTGGCGTCGAAGAAGGACTTGATGTGCAGTTGGTAGACGACTGCATCCTTGTACCACAGCGGATCGGCGTTCAGCAGCGCGGTGCTGCCGCGTTCGGTGAGGCGCTTCATGCGGATTCTCCGCGCCCGGGGCGGACATGCCACAGGGCGAAAGGCAGCGAGTGCGGGTCCAGGCGGATATGCTGGTGCTTGCCATGCCAGTGGAAGCGATGGCCTTGCATCAGGTCTTCGGCGATCAGGTAGCCATGGTCGGGCAGGCCCCATTCCCATAGCGGCAGTTCGATGTCCGCTTCGCGCGGCGAGCGCGGGTCGAGGCTGACCGCGGCGAGCACGACATCGTCGCCGAAGCCGGCGTCGGGATCGGGCCCCTTGGGCAGATAGCGCGCGAAGTAGAGGATGCCGTCGTCATTCGCTGGCAGAAACCGCACACCGAGGTGCTGTTGCAGCGCCGGGTGGTTCAGCCGGATCTGGTTCAGCCGCGTGATCTCGGCAATGATGTTGCCGGGGCGGTTGTAGTCCCAGACGCGCAGCTGGTATTTCTCCGAGTCCAGATATTCCTCCTTGGTGACCCCATTGACCACATGGGGGGTGCCCTCGCACAGCTCGAAGCCGTTGTACATGCCCCAAAGGCCGGACAGCATCGTTGCCAGCGCGGCGCGAATCAGGAAGCCGGGGCGGCCGGAGTCGTGCAGGAAGTAGGGGTTGATGTCGGGCGTGTTGACGAAGAAATGCGGGCGGAAATACTCGCGCAGCGGCGTGCGCGTCAGCTCCGTCATGTACTCGATCAGCTCGTGCTTGTGGTTGCGCCAGGTGAAGTAGGTGTACGACTGGCTGAAGCCGAGCTTGGCCAGGCGCGCCATCATCTTCGGTCGGGTGAACGCCTCGGCGAGGAAGATCGCGTCCGGGTAGTGCGCCCGCACGTCCGCGATCATCCATTCCCAGAACGGCAGCGGCTTGGTGTGGGGATTGTCGACCCGGAAGATGCGCACGCCTTCGCTGGCCCAGAACATCACCACATCGCGCAACGCCGTCCACAGCGCCGGCGCGGCGCCGCCCTTGGCGTAGAAGTCGACGTTGACGATGTCCTCGTATTTCTTCGGCGGGTTCTCCGCGTAGCGCAGCGAGCCGTCGGGGCGATGGGCGAACCATTCGGGGTGCTCGCGCAGCCAGGGATGGTCGGGTGAGCACTGGATGGCGAAGTCCAGCGCCAGTTCGAGGCCGGCCGCCGCCGCGGCATCGCGCAGGCGGCGGAAGTCCTCGATGGTGCCCAGCTCCGGGTGGATCGCGTCGTGTCCGCCCTCCGGCGAGCCGATCGCATAGGGGCTGCCCGGGTCGTCGGGCGCCGCCCGCAGGCTGTTGTTGCGGCCCTTGCGGTTCGCCTTGCCGATCGGGTGGATCGGCGGGAAGTACAACACGTCGAAGCCCATCGCGCGGATCATCGGCAGGCGCGCGATGACATCGTCGAAGGTACCGTGCCGGTTCGCGTCGCCGCTCTGCGACCTCGGGAACAGTTCGTACCAGCTGGCAAAGCGCGCGGCCAGCCGCTCCGATTCCACCGGCATCGCCACCGGATGCCGCGTGGCGAAGCCGCGCGGGTCGGCGGCATGCATCAGTTCGCGCGTGCGCGGCGACAGCAGGATTTCCAGCCGCCGCATGTCGTCCCTGGCGGCGGCCTGCAGTTCGGCATGCAGCGCGTCCAGTTCCTGCCGCATCTGCCGCGTGGATTCGCGGTCCACACCGCGCGGATTGCGCTGGACCGCCGCCACCAGGCGCGCGCCTTCCTCGATTTCGAGGGAGATATTGACGCCCGCCTGCTTCTTCTTGGTGACCTCGTCGCACCAGGTCGCGAAGGCATCGTGCCAGGCTTCCACCGTGAATTCGTAGCGGCCAAGCTGGGTGAGCGCGAACGAGCCGACCCAGCGGTCGTTGACCGTCGGGCTCATCGGCGTCTCGTGCCACTCCTTTTCGCCGGGGCCGCGCCACATCACCACCGCGGCGAGCTTGTCGTGGCCGTCCATCCAGATATCGGCGCTGACCTGCACGCTCTCGCCGACCACCCGGCGCACGGCGAACCGGCCGGCGTCGCAGGCCGGCTGCACGTTCTCGATCGCCACGCGCGGCTCCTGCAGCGCGGCGGCGACGCTGCGCTCGAGCGCAGCGCGCACCGAAGCGCCAAAGCGGCGATTGTTGCGCCGCGCTGGCTCGGCCAGCGCGGCGGCCGGCGCGGCCAGGAACAGCTGCACGCCGGCCGGGGGCAGGGTGACGTTGTCCAGCGCGTCCAGCATCTCGCCGGGCTCGACGCCGCCGCCGGGACCGCCTTCCGCGGCCAGCAGGGTGCCGCTGCCGCTGGGCAGGCCGGCCAGGATGCGGTCGGCGGCGAGGGTGGCCGGCTGTTCGGTATCGGGGTTGATGACCACGGCCAGCGTACCGGTCGCGCTGGCGCCTTCGGCGGCAGGGGCGGGCAGGCGCGCCAGCGCGATCAGCGGCGCGTCCGGGCCGCTGACCAGCCGCAGGGCCACCGCCGGCTGGTCGCCACGGGCACCGATCCACGCGTTGGCGTGAATCAGTTCATGCGAGAGGTCGTAGGTCAGCGCGTCGTCGACCGCCGCTCCGGCGTCGTCGCAATTGCCGCCGCCGCATTCGAAGCCGGCCGGCACCAGCAGGCCGTCGCCGATCGCGGCCGCGGTCCACAGGGCGCGCCGCGCGGCCAGCGCGTCCAGCCCCCGCGCCTGCACCGCGGGGGCGGCCAGGACTCGGCCGAACGGGCGCAGCCTGGCAATTTCCTCGGCCAGCCAGCTGCTGCGGTAGTCCCACCAGGGCAGCGAGCAGAAGGCGCCGTCGAAGCCGGCGCTGGCGAGATCGGCGATCTGCGCGGGCGTGGCGCCCGGGGTCCAGGCCAGGAACAGCGGCCCGCTGCCGGCGCTGCGCATGGTCTGGATCAGGCCGGCCCAGTGCCGTCCCGGTATCCGGCCGGGGGCGCGGCAGACGTAGCCGGCGATGCCCAGTCCCGTGCTTTCTCGCAGCCGGTCCGCCCACCATGCCAGCAAGCCGGCCGCGGCATGGCTGTCGTGCCAGCGCATGCGGGCACCGGGCAAGTGATTGTCGGTGTCGCGCGGATCGTACCCGGCGCCGTAGTCGAGCCAGGCGTGGTCGACGCCCGGCCCTTCCTGCGGATAGCGGTCCAGGGCCAGTTCGACCAGGCAGGCCAGGCCCTGTGCCCGGCAATGGGCCGTCAGGGTGGCGAGGGTGTCGCGGTGCAGATGCAGCGGGGAAGCGCCGGTGACCAGCACATGATCGAAGCCGAGCATCCTGGCTCGGTCCAGGGGGCCTTGGTCGGCGTGTAGTACGGCATTCAGGTCAATCTCGCAGATTCGCACGGGTCGGCTCTTCGGTGGCGTTGGGCACGTCCGGGCACAGATGCGAAGCGCGTGCCAATCCGGCGCCGCCCGTCCCCGACAGATAAGGGGTTGACGGCCGGCCTTGCATGGCAAGGCGCGGCGCAGCAAAAGGCGGCTGGCGAAATGACAAGGAAGGTTCGGTCGCCTGTAAAAAGTACAGTGTGCGGCTGGCAGAAAGTATCCGAGGCGGCTGGCGGCGGGCGGGCGCTGTGGTGGGCGGCCCTCTCCCCCGGCCCCTCTCCCACAAGTGGGAGAGGGGAGCACCCCGAGCATGTCACGGGCAAAGGGTTTGCTCCCCTCTCCCGCCCTGCGGGAGTGGGGCCGGGGGAGAGGGCATCCGAGCGCGCGTCGCCCTCAAGCGCCCTCAAGCCGATTCTTCGTGCGCCGCCGCCACCGGTGCGGCATCGCCCGCCGTCGACCCGAGCAGCCACTCGGGGGGCGCGGCAGGCCGCGATTCCTCGCTGCGGCGGCAGACCACCACCGATCCCCCCGCGTGCAGGACCCTGCGGTCGCGGTGCAGCACGGCGGCGACGATGGCGGGATGGCGCTCGACCAATCCCGGGCGCGAGGCCAGCCATGCCTGCCATTGTTCCGGCGCGAACGCCGGGCCGCCGTGCGCCAGCAGGGTGGTCCCCGCTGGCCAGGGCGCCTGCGCGCGAGCGAGCGGGCGCGGCTGCGCCTCCTGCAGGGAAGAGGAGGAAGACGGCAAGGTCCGCAGCACGGGCTGCACGCGGCGCTCGTCGGCGGCGGGCAAGCTTTGCTCGCCATCGCTTGCACTGGCAAGCCAGACGTCGATGGACCCTGCGCCGGCGATCTTCAGTTGCGCGGCGCCGGGATCGAGCTGAATCGCGGCGAGGGCGGTGTCATCGGCCTGCGGCAGGGCGCCCTGCATGCGGTCGATCTGCTGCAGTTGGGCGGCAAAGCCCTGCAGCGCGGCGACGCGCCGCGCGGATTCTGCCGCGCGCCCCATGCCGAGCACGAGCGTGGACAGACGCGCGGTCGAATGCACGTTCAGCCCGCCATGCCCCTGTTCTGCCGAGGCCCAGACCACGCCGATGGCGACGGGCGGCAGCGTCACCGCACCGGGCCGGTCCGCTGGAGACAGTGCCATCCGCAACGCCATGCCGCTCTCGTCCACATGACAGTCGAGCGCGGTGGCGACGCCGGCAAACCGTGCCAGCCGGTTATCGGCGGCGCCGCGGGTGTCGCCGGCGGGCGCGCCGGCGCAGGGAGGGGCGTCCACCGCCAGCAGTTCGACCTGGGGCGGGGCGGCGCCGGTCACCTCCTCCTGCAAGGCGCGAAGGTAGATGGTGCCGCCGCCCGCATGTTGCAGCATGCCCTCGGCACACCGCTGCGCGGCCTGCACGAGCCGCTCCGTGGCGATCTCGCCGAAGCCGCAGCGCAGCGCCAGGTCATTGGCGGCAGTACTGACGACCGTCAGATCGCCGCTCGATCCGATGGGAAGACGAAGCTGCATGACCGGTCCGGTAGTGGCGCTGAAGCAGCCGCCACAAAGAGAACGTTGGAACAGGTCCGGGCGGCAGGAACTGGCCCTGGCCGCGCAGACAGGTCGCACCCGGCTGCCTCAGCCGTTGCGCGCGCGCTTGCCCAGTTCGGCGAACAACTTGACGATCTCGGCATTGAAGGCCGGGATATCGTCGGGCTTGCGGCTGCTGACCCAGTTGGCGTCGCGCACCACTTCGCGGTCGACCCATTCCCCGCCGGCATTGCGGATGTCGTCCGCCAGCGAGGGCCAGCTGGTCAGGGTCCGGCCCTGGACCAGCCCCGAGGACACCAGCAGCCAGGGACCATGGCAGATCACCGCGATGGGCTTGCCGTCGTCCTGCATCTTCTTCACGAAACGCTGGGCCTCCGGCACCATGCGTAGCGCATCGGCGTTCATGGTGCCGCCGGGCAGCAGCACGCCATCGAAGTCGTCCGGATACGCCTCGGCCAGGGTTGCCTGCACGCCGAAGCGGTCGCCCTTCTCGTCGTGATGCGCCCCCTGGACCTCGCCAGCCTGCGGCGCGACGATCACCGTCTCCGCGCCGGCTTGCTGCAGTGCCTGGCGCGGACCGGTCAGTTCGACCTGCTCGAACATGTCGGTCACCAGCACCGCGATGCGCTGGCCCTGCAGCGGATGCTGCGGATCGGCGCTGGACGGCGCGCCGGTGGCGGTTCCTGCGCTGTTCTGGGCGTTCTGGTTCATGCGAAGTCCTCCTGTTGCGATGTTCGGCACACGGCACGGAGCGGTCCGCGAGGGCCTCATCGATCGGCTTGTAGCTTTTTCGGCCGGCGGTAAAAAGCGCACGCCGGTCGCCCGCGTGCGGCCTTGCGTGGCGCTCCACGCGACGCTCCATTGCCCCGAAGGCGAAACAGGCGGCAAGAACCGTGCCCCTGCGCACGAAGCGAAGCGCAACGCCGCCCGTGCGTCAGCGGAAGCCCGATGCGGCGAAGGCGCGGCATGGTCTAACATCGATCGCATCTGCAATCGAAGCGCCGCCGGCGTCCTTGCCGCGGCGCCGGCACGATGGATCTAGTCGTTGCGACCCGCGAGGGCCTGTACTGTCCGCCGGGCGATTTCCATATCGATCCCTGGCGCCCGGTGTCCCGCGCCGTCATCACCCATGCGCATTCGGACCATGCCCGCGTCGGCCATGGTCATTACCTGTGCGCGACGCCAGGGCGAGAGGTGCTGCTCACGCGGCTGCCCGGCATCCATCTCGATTGCCTGGACTATGGCAGCGTCATCGAGCACCGCGGCGTGCGGGTGTCGCTGCATCCGGCCGGCCACGTCCTTGGCTCGGCACAGGTTCGGCTCGAATATCGCGGGCAGGTGTGGGTGGCTTCGGGCGACTACAAGCTGGAGGCCGATGGCACCTGCGACCCGTTCGAGCCGGTGCGTTGCGACACCTTCATTACCGAAAGCACCTTCGGTCTGCCGATCTACCGCTGGGAGCCGCAGGCGCGGGTGTTCGGCCAGATGCTGTCCTGGTGGCGCGACAATGCCCGCTCGGGGCGCGCCAGCGTGCTCTATTGCTACGCCTTCGGCAAGGCGCAGCGCATCCTGCATGGACTGGCCAGCGTTGCCGGTGCCGACGGCCTGCCGGGCCTGGTCGTGCTGCATGGCGCGCTGGAAGCGCTGACGCGAGCCTATGCGGAAGCGGGCGTCGAAATGCCGGAGACCGTGCACGCATCCTCGCTGCCGCCACGCAGCCCGCTGCTGCGGCAAGCGCTGGTGCTGGCGCCACCGTCGGCGGCCCGCTCGACCTGGCTGCGCCGCTTCGGCGATGCCAGCGAAGCGTTTGCCAGCGGCTGGATGCGCATCCGCGGCACCCGGCGGCGCCGTGCGGTGGATCGCGGCTTCGTGCTGTCGGACCATGCCGACTGGCCCGGTTTGCATCGGGCCATCGAGGCCACCGGCGCGCAGCGGATCATCGTCACCCATGGCTATGTGCCGGCGATGGTGCGCTACCTGAACGAGCGCGGCTGGACGGCGCAGGGCTTCGACACGCGCTATGGCGACGAGGAAGACGAGGCGCAGGAGCAGCAGGAGCCCGGCGTCACGCCCGGCGGCAAACCGGGGCTGCAGCCCGAGCCTGAGCCCGGTATCGACGTGCCGCCGGAACCGGGAATCGCCCCCGAGCGGGAGGACGAGGGAGAGCGCGACAGCGACGAAGCCGACGATAACGATGAAGCGGACGAGGCAGAGGACGCGTCGACATCCGAGGATTCGGCAGCGCGCGCGCGGCAACCCGGTGCCGACGGGAGACGCCGCGCATGAAGGCATTCGCCGCGTTGTACGGGGAGCTCGATTCCACCACCTCGAACAATGCCAAGCTGGCCGCGCTGGCCGCCTATCTGCGCGCGGCGCCGCCCGCCGACGCCGCCTGGGCGGTCTACTTCCTGTCTGGCGGCAAACCGCGGCAGCTGGTGCCGGTGGCCATCCTGCGCAGCCTTGCCGAGCAGGCATCGCGCCTGCCGTCGTGGCTGTTCGAGGAGAGCTACCAGGCCGTCGGCGATCTGGCGGAGACGCTGGCGCTGCTGCTGCCGCCCGCCGAGGAGCGCGACGACGCGGGTCTGGCGCAATGGGTCGAGGAGCGCCTGCTGCCGCTGCGCGGCCTGCCCCCCGACGTGCTGCTGCCCCGGCTGGACCAGCTGTGGCGGCCGCTCGATGCGCAGGGCCGGTTGGTGCTGTTCAAGCTGATCACCGGCAGCTTCCGCGTGGGCGTCTCGCGGCTGCTGGTCACCCGCGCGCTCGGCGAGGTCGCGGGGCTGGACCCGAAGCGGATCGCCGAACGGATGGTCGGCTATACCGACGTGTCGGCGCGGCCCGATGCCGCGCGCTACCTGGCATTGCTGGCGCCGGACGGCGACGGCAGCAACGGCTCGGCTGGTCACGACGAGAGCGCCCGAGGCGGGCAGCCCTATCCCTTCTTCCTTGCGCATCCGCTCCAGCTGGAGGAGACGCGCTTCGACGAGGTGTTGGGTTCGCCGCAACGCTGGCAGGTCGAATGGAAGTGGGACGGCATCCGCGCGCAGATCGTGCGCCGCGACGGCAAGGTGTGGGTCTGGTCGCGCGGCGAGGACCTGATCACCGAGCGGTTCCCGGAACTGGCCGAAGCGGGCATGGCGCTGCCGGACGGCACCGTCATCGATGGCGAGATCGTGGTGTGGCGCGACGACCGGGTGCAGCCGTTCGCGCAGTTGCAGCAGCGCATCGGCCGCAAGAACCTGACGCCGCGATTGCTGCGCGAGGCGCCCGCCGCCCTGCTGGCCTATGACGTGCTCGAATGGGAAGGGCAGGACTGCCGCACCCTGCCGCAGATGCAGCGGCGCGCGTTGCTCGAGCGCGTGCTGGCTGAACATCCAGCGCCGGCGCTGTTGCCCAGCCCGCTGGTACAGGCCGCCGACTGGCAGGACTACGGGCGGCTGCGCGAGAGCTCGCGCGAGCGCGGTGTCGAAGGCTTCATGCTCAAGGCCGCCGACGCCGCCTACGGCGCGGGCCGCACCAAGGATGTTGGCGTCTGGTGGAAGTGGAAGGTCGACCCCTATGCCATCGACGCGGTGCTGATCTACGCCCAGCGCGGCCACGGCCGCCGAGCCAGTCTCTATACCGACTTTACCTTCGCCGTGTGGAACGCGCCGCCCGGCACGCCGGGGCGCGAACTGGTGCCGTTCGCCAAGGCATACTCGGGCCTGACCGACGCGGAGATGCGCAAGGTCGATGCGATCGTGCGCCGCACTACCGTCGAGACCTTCGGTCCGGTGCGCAGCGTCGAGCCAACCCAGGTGTTCGAACTCGGCTTCGAGGGCATTGCCCGCAGCAGCCGGCACAAGAGCGGCATTGCCGTGCGCTTTCCGCGCATGTTGCGCTGGCGTACCGACAAGCCGGTGGAGGAGGCGGACACGCTGCAGACCCTGGCGGCGCTGCTGCCCGAGGCCGAGCGCGAGGCGCCGGCATGATGGCGGACGCGCTGCAGCCGGCCCCGGCGCCCGCCCACGCGATCGAAGCCTGGTTCGAGCGGCAGGGCTGGCAGCCATTTCCGTTCCAGCGGCAGGTCTGGCAGGCGATGCGCGCCCGTCATAGCGGGCTGGTGCACGCCACCACCGGCACCGGCAAGACCTATGCGGCCTGGCTGGGGGCGTTGCTTGCGCATGCCGAGGCGGACGATCGGCCGGGGGCGCGCGCATCGAAGACCGCCCAGCCTGTGGCCGCGCCGCTGACCGTGCTGTGGCTGACGCCGATGCGGGCGCTGGCGGCCGACACCGCGCGCGCGCTTGCGGCACCGCTGCAGGCCCTGGGCATCGGCTGGAGCGTTGGCCTGCGCACCGGCGATACCGGCTCGAGCGAGCGCGCGGCGCAGGCGCGCCGGTTGCCGAGCGCGCTGGTGACGACGCCCGAAAGCCTGTCGCTGCTGCTCACGCGCGCCGATGCGCGCGAGGCGGTCGGCCGGGTCCGCGTGGTGGTGGTGGACGAATGGCACGAGCTGATCGGCAGCAAGCGCGGGGTGCAGGTGCAACTGGCGCTGGCCCGGCTGCGGCAATGGCAGCCAGGGTTGGTCGTGTGGGGGCTGTCGGCGACGCTGGGCAACCTGAACCATGCCGCCGACGTGCTGTTGGCGGGCGTGCCCGCCGGGGCCCGCACCCTGGTGCAGGGACGGATGCCGAAGGACCTGCGCATCGATACGCTGCTGCCCGATGCGGCCGGGCGTTTTCCCTGGGCCGGACATCTGGGCCTGTCGATGCTGCCGCATGTGGTGCGCGAGATCGATGCGAGCAGCACGACGCTGGTCTTTCTCAATACCCGCTCGCAGGCGGAACTGTGGTACCAGGCACTGCTCGAGGCTCGGCCGGACTGGGCGGGGCAGCTAGCGCTGCATCATGGCTCGCTCGACCGCGAGGTGCGCGAGTGGGTGGAACTGGGGCTCAAGCAGGGCAGCCTGCGCGCGGTGGTCTGTACGTCGAGCCTGGATCTGGGCGTGGATTTCCTGCCGGTCGAGCGCGTGCTGCAGATCGGCTCGCCCAAGGGCGTGGCGCGCCTGCTGCAGCGGGCCGGGCGTTCCGGCCATGCACCCGGGCGGCCTTCGCGCGTGACCATCGTTCCCACGCACAGCCTGGAACTGGTCGAGGCAGTGGCCGCCCGGCAGGCGGTCGCGCAGGGCCGGATCGAGTCGCGCGAATCGCCCGACAAACCGCTGGACGTGCTGGTGCAGCATCTGGTCACGGTGGCGCTGGGCGGCGGATTTCGTCCGGATGCGCTGCTGGACGAAGTGCGGGGCGCGTGGGCGTATCGCGACCTGAGCGAGGACGAATGGCAATGGTGTCTCGATTTCGTCCGGCAGGGCGGCCGCACCTTGTCCGCGTATCCGGACTATCGCCGCGTCGAGCCGGATGCGGACGGCGTCTGGCGCGTGCCCGACGCGCGCCTGGCGCGGCGCCACCGGATGAGCGTGGGCACCATCGTCAGCGACGCCACCATGCAGGTGCGCTGGTGGAGCCGCGGCGGCAGCGGGGGCGGGGCGCTCGGTACCGTGGAAGAGGGTTTTATCGCGCGGCTCGCGCCGGGCGACTGCTTCCTGTTCGGCGGACGCCTGCTGGAACTGGTGCGCGTGCAGGAGATGACCGCCTACGTCCGCCGCGCGAGTTCGGGCCGGCCGGCAGTGCCGCGCTGGAACGGCGGCCGCATGCCGCTCTCGACCGAGCTGGCCGACGCGGTGGTGGCGACGCTGCAGGCGGCCGCTTCCGGCGGGCTCGATCCGGCCACCACGCCGGAGCTGCCGCTGATCCTGCCGCTGGTGCAATTGCAGCAGCGCTGGTCGTCGCTGCCCGCCGCGGACACCCTGCTGGCGGAGACGCTGGATTCGCGCGAGGGCTCCCATCTGTTTCTCTATCCGTTCGCCGGCCGCTCGGTGCATCTGGGTCTGGGCAGCCTGCTGGCGTGGCGGCTCGGTTCGCAGCTGCCGGCCACCTTCTCGGTCGCCGTCAACGACTATGGCCTTGAATTGCTCGCGTCGCGCCCGATCGACTGGGGGCATTGGCTGCCGCTGGTGCTGGCGCAGGAGCGGCAGCGCGATCTGGTCGCCGACGTGATGGCAAGCCTCAACGCAGGCGAGCTGTCGCTGCGGCGCTTCCGCGAGATCGCGCGCGTGGCCGGGCTGGTGTTCCAGGGCTTCCCCGGCGCCAACAAGAGTGCGCGGCAGTTGCAGGCCTCGTCGAGCCTGTTCTACGAGGTGTTTCGCAAGCACGATCCCGGCAACCTGCTGCTGGGACAGGCCGAGCGCGAAGTCCTGCGGCAGGAGCTGGACGTCGCGCGGCTGACCGCGACGCTGGAGCGCATGGCGCAGCGGCGGCTGGACTTGCGCGAACTGAAGCGCCCCTCGCCGCTGTCCTTCCCGCTGGTGGTGGAATTCCTGCGGGAGAAGCTCAGTACCGAGAAGCTGGCCGACCGCATCGCCCGGATGCTGGCCGAGCTGGAGCGCGCGGCGGGACCGCAGGCCGACGCGCCGCAGCAGGGCGAAGTCGCCGAGATCGCCCGCTTCGGCATGAGCGACCATGCCGGTCCGGCGGGCGGGCGCAAGCCGCGGCGCGCGCGCAAGAGCTCGAAGCCGCTGCCGCTGCTATGAACCCGACGGCGCACTGCGAACTCGACGTGCTTGGCGAACGGCTGTGCCTGTTGCCCGAGCGGGCGCTGTGGTGGCCGGCACGCCGCATGCTGCTGGTTGCCGACGTGCATATCGGCAAGGCGGCGGCGTTCCGCTCGCTGGGGCAGCCGGTGCCCACCGGCACCACCGAGGACAATCTGGCGCGCCTGACGGCGCTGGTGCAGGCGTGGCCGGCACGTCAGCTGGTGCTGCTGGGCGACTTCCTGCACGCTCGCGCGAGCCGCACGCCGTCGGTGCTGCGCGCGTTGCGGCAGTGGCGCGACGCCTTGCCGGCGGACCTGCAATGCGTGCTGGTGCGCGGCAACCATGACCGGCATGCGGGTGACCCACCGGCGGCGCTCGGTATCGAACCGGTCACCGAGCCCTGGCTGCAGGCGCCGTTCGCGCTCTGTCACCTGCCGGGCGCGGCACGGGGCGGCTATGGTATCGCCGGCCACCTGCATCCGGCGTGCACCTTGCGCAGCGGCAGCGACACGTTGCGCCTGCCGTGTTTCGTGTTCGGC
This sequence comes from Cupriavidus sp. AU9028, assembly GCF_019795295.1. GTDB lineage: Bacteria > Pseudomonadota > Gammaproteobacteria > Burkholderiales > Burkholderiaceae > Cupriavidus. Next base: position 27,062 of record NZ_JAIMCG010000021.1, read on the forward strand.
GAGCAGGGCGCGATCCTGCCGGCGTTCGGCGCCTTCACCGGGCACGCCGGCGTGCCGCGCCTCGCGGGGCAGCGCCGCTTCGTCGTTGGCGGCGGGCGCGTCTGGCCCGTGCCGGGCGGTTAGGGCGCGCCTTCGGCAGCCGGACCGCGGCGACGCTGCCGCTACAATGGCGCGTTCCGCCCGGCCGCTCCAGGGCATGCGCGCCAGCCAGACGCGCGCCACGCCGCCGGCCTCCCATTGTTCACAGGAGAAGGAACCGATCGCATGACCGTCCCCGCCATCCGTCTCGCCACGCTGTGCCTGGGCATGCTGCCCGCCATGCTCGCGGCCGCTGCCCAGGACCAGGGCGCCACGGTGCAGGTGTCAAACCTGAGCACCACCACGACCTGCGCCGAGGAGGACAACGTCTCGTTCGCGCTGTCGGCGCCCGGCATCCAGGCGTTCCGCGTAGCGGCGGTCCATCCGCCCTATATCGGCTCGATCCGCAAGGACAGCTCCGCGCCCGATTTCTCCGGCTGCAATTTCGGCGATACGCCGCACCCCACCGATCCGCGTCATGCCTTCACCCCGCGCAAGGTACGGCTGTACGACGGCAAGGATCTCGCCATCGTCGGCATTACCTTCGACAGCTTCTGGCGCCCGCAGCGGGTGCCGGTGCGCGTGGGTGCGCGCGAGGACAACGGCGGCTTCCATCTGATTCAGTTCTTCGACAAGCGCGTGGTGGCGCGGCCCGGCGGTGGCGGCGCCAACGGTACGCGCGTGGTGGAAACCGAGGTGCTGGTGCTGTATCCGTCCGACGGCTACTGGCGCGCCAAGCCGCTGCCGGCGCCGCACCTGCCGGACAACGCCTACGGGTCCTCCTTCCTGATGGGGCCGGTGGTGCAGGACCTGCGCCCGATCGTCGAGATCTCGCGCATCGACATCGACCCGCTGGCGAAATCGGTCCGTGTCGGTTTCGAGCGCGGCGGCGAGGCCCGTATCGCCCTGGCCGAGGTGAGCCGGCTGCGCACCACGCTCGATGTCAGCTTCGACCCGCCGCTGCCGCCTTCCCCGGCAAAAGCGGCGAAAGCGGTGAAAGCGGAGAAAGGAACGGAGGCGGCCGGCGCCGATCCGCGCACCGCCGTGCCCGCCAACACCTTCGCCATGTTGCGCTCGATGTACGTCACCGAGGACAACGCGGACATGAGCCGCGTGCAGTGGCGCGATGCCGCCGGGCAGCCGGGCGACCTGCCGCTGCCGCAGGTGTCGACGCTGCAGGCGACCGAGGCCCGCTTCGGCCGCACGCTGCCGTCGCGGCACAACACCAGCGCGCCGGATATCGCCTTCGAGCGCTTCAGCGGGCAGTAAGCCGTACCCACCGGACTGGAACATGTCTTGCTCGTGCCCCTGAACGGGCGCGAGCGCCTTCGCGCCGCAACGGCAGCCGCCGAAGGAGAATGCCATGACTGATCCCGCTCGTCCCTTTGCCGTCGTCACCGGCGCCTCCTCGGGGATCGGCTACGAACTGGCGCGCTGCTGCGTGTCGAACGGCTACGACGTGCTCGTCGTCGCCGACGAAGCGGCCATCGATAGTGCCGCCGCCTCGCTGCGCGGCCCGGGCACCGACGTGCAGAGCCTGTGCGCGGACCTGGCCACGCCGGACGGTGTCGGTGCGCTGGTCCAGGCCATTGGCGGTCGTGCCGTGGACGTACTGTGCGCGAACGCCGGGCGTGGGCTTGGCAAGGCGTTCCTGGACCAGGATTTCAAGGACATCCAGCGCGTCATCGAGACCAACGTCACCGGCACGGTCGACCTGCTGCATCGCATCGGCCGCGAGATGCGCAAGCGCGGCAGCGGCCGCATCCTGATCACCGGCTCGATCGCCGGCTTCATGCCCGGCACCTACCAGGCGGTGTACAACGCCACCAAGGCCTTCCTCGATTCGTTTTCGTTTGCGCTGCGGCATGAACTGCGCGACAGCGGCGTGACGGTGACCTGCCTGATGCCCGGCGCCACCGAGACGGAGTTCTTCGACCGTGCCGACATGGCCGACACGCGGGTCGGCCAGGGCAAGAAGGACGACCCGGCCGAGGTCGCGCAGGCGGGCTTCGATGCGATGCTGCGGGGCGAGGGCGATGTGGTCACCGGCTGGCAGAACAAGCTGCGCACGGCGATCGCCAACGTCACGCCGGCCGACCTGCTGGCGGAGCAGCACCGGCGCATGGCCGAGCCGGGAGGCGGTCTGAAGTGAGCGGCGGCGGCGATCCGCCTGGGCCGCAAGGGCCGCCAGGGCGCCCGCGGCCGCGCCAGCCAGTATCCGCGCAAGCCGCCGCGGAGTAAATCGTCAATGGGCAGGATTTGCATCCTGCCCGTTTGCGTACTACGGTCGTAAGGCCGTTCCCTTCCCGCAGACGCGCCCCCCCCCGGGGCGCGCGTCCGTTCATGTCGCCGGGCCAGCCTGCACCGGACCGCGCCGCGGAGGTCGCTGGCCCCGGCATTGTCCGGCCCGTGCTTGCCGCGGTGCCGCTGGCAGTGCCAAGGCCGGGACTCCTGTTGCGTGGCGCGTGCATTGCGCCCCAATAACAGGAGAACCGCCATGCGACAGCCCGACTCCCTTTCCTTGCTGCATTCCTCGACGATCCGGCGCCGCGCGCTGGTTCTCGCCCTGGCCGCGCTGACGCTCGGCGCATGCGGCGGCGATGACGACAGTCCGCCGCCCACGCCGCCGCAAAGCGGAGGCGGTGGGGGCGGCAATGGAGGCGGCAGTAATGGTGGAGGCAGCGGCGGGGGCAGCGGCGGCGGCAATGGCAACGGCGAGCCGCCCGCCATGGCCGGCGGCTGCGAACTGGACGGCACCACCGGCGGCGAGGTGGTGGTGCTGCCCGGAGAGCCGGGCGCGCCGGAGGTGGCGACCGGCTATGCCCCGAAGAAGACCGTCTATGCACGGACCTATATGGCGGTGACCAACAATCCGATCTCCACGCAGGTCGCGTGCCGCATCCTGAAGGACGGCGGCAACGCCATCGATGCCGCGGTGGCCGCGCAGATGGTGCTGAACCTGGTGGAGCCGCAGTCGTCCGGCATCGGCGGCGGTGCCTTCATCATGTACTACGACGCGGCAAGCGGACAGCTGACTGCCTACGATGGGCGCGAGACCGCGCCGGCGGGCGCGGACGAGAACTATCTGCGCTGGAAATCCTCCGGCGACCAGACCGCGCCGGTGCCCAATGCCGTGCTGAGCGGACGCTCGATCGGCACGCCTGGCACCTTGCGTGTCCTCGAGATGGCGCACGACGAGCACGGGCGCGAGTCCTGGTGGAAGCTGTTCCTGCCGGCGGTCAAGCTGGCCATCGACGGGTTTGCGATTCCGCCGCGCCTGGCGGCATCGATCTCCAGTCCCAGCGCCGTGGCGAATATCAGGCGCGATCCGGAGATGGCGGAGTACTTCCTGAACCCCGACGGCACGCCGCGCGCCGTCAACACGATCCTGAAGAACCCGGCGCTGGCCAAGACCTTCACGGCGATCGCGGTGGGCGGCGCCGATGCGTTCTACAAGGATGGCTGGCTCGCGCGCGATATCGTGGCCAAGATCCAGACCAGCTACAACGGCACCACCACGCCGGGTGTCACCACCCTCGAGGATCTGGCCAACTACCAGGCCAAGAAGCGCGAGCCGGTTTGCACGACCTACCGTGACTACGAGGTTTGCGGCATGCCGCCACCGTCTTCGGGTGGCATCGCGGTCGGGCAGATCCTCGGCATCCTGGAAAACTTCAATCTCTCCGAGTATCCCCCGGTCTTCATGGACCAGAACGGCGGCAAGCCGAGCGTCGGCGGCGTCCATCTGGTCGGCGAGGCAGGCAACCTTGCCTATGCCGACCGCAACAGGTACGTGGCCGACACCGACTTCGTGCCGCTGCCCGGCGGCAGCTGGGATACGCTGCTGAACAAGCCCTACCTGGCGCAGCGCGCCGCGATGATCCGTCCCGATCGCGCGATGCCGCTGCCGGCGCCGGCGGGCGAGTTCGGCTCGCTGCCCCTGGCCGCGCCGGTGATCGCCGAACGCGGCACGACGCACCTGTCGCTGGTGGACAAGTACGGCAACGTGGTGGCGATGACCACCACCATCGAGGCGGGCCTCGGCTCCTACCACATGACCAACGGCTTCCTGCTGAACAACGAACTGACCGATTTCAGCGCGGAGCCGTCGATCAATGGGCAGGCCGTTGCCAACCGCGTGCAGGCCGGCAAGCGCCCGCGCAGCTCGATGGCACCGACGCTGGTCTTCAAGCGCGATGCGCAGGGCGCCCGGCAGTTCCATATGACCACCGGCACGCCGGGCGGGGCGACGATCATCCAGTATGTCGCCAAGACCCTGGTTGGGGTGCTCGACTGGAACATGGACGCGCAGCAGGCGGTGTCGATGATCGACTTCGGCTCCAACAACGCCACGATGATCGTCGGCGGCGAGCACCCGAACGTCAACACGAGCACGCCCGCGGGCGGCTTGCCGGGCGACGCCGATCCGCTGGTGCGGGGCCTGCGCGACCTCGGGCATACCGTCAGCGTCAACAACCAGTCCAGCGGCCTGAGCGCGATCGTCAGGCAGACCATCGGCGGGGCGCCGGCGCTGGTCGGCGGTGCGGATCCACGGCGCGAGGGGGTGGTGTTGGGGGACACCTTCACGCCTTGACGCGCCGTTTGCCCTCTCCCCCGGCCCCTCTCCCGCAAGGCGGGCGAGGGGAGCAAACCGGCAGCGCCAGATGAGCCGTCGATGTTTGCCGTCACCTATCGGTGTTCCCCCTCTCCCCTTCAAGGGAAGAGGGCCGGGGAGAGGGGTTGGTCTTCAAACCGCCGCCCCGACCCCCCGCGCTGTCCAAGGTTCAACCCTGTGCCTGTTCCACTGGCTCCGCGATATACCGCTCCAGCCACCGGATCAGCCGGCTGTTCACGTCACGCCGGAACGATGGCAAGCCGCTTTCGTAGAAGTGGTGGTTGCCGCCGGGATACAGCACCATCTCCACCGGCACCGTGCTGTTGCGCATCATCGCCACGAACAGCTCTTCCGACTGCCCGATGCAGCAACGCTGGTCGTCCTTGCCCTGCAGGATCAGCGTCGGCGTGCGCGCCGAGGGCAGATAGGGCAGGGGCGAGAGCCGCCGATAGGTATCGCGCTGCTCGGTCGGCTCACCGAGCATCTCGTAGGGGTCGGAGTAGTAGCCGCTGTCCGAATTGCCGTAGTGCGCTTCGAGATTGATGATGGGGGCGGAGATCACCGCGGCACGGAACCAGTCCGAATTGCCGATGGCCCATGAGGCAAGGTAGCCGCCATAGGACTTGCCGGCAATGGCGATGCGCTCGTCCGTGAGCTTCTCGTTGCGCAGCGTCTCGATCGCCGCGAGATGCTGGGGCAGGTCGAGTTCGCCCCAATGCCCGCGCAGCCGCTCCGCGAAGCTGTCCTCGTAGCTGCTCGACCCGACCGCGTTCAGCGACAGGATGCTCCATCCGCGCGAGCACAGGACATGCCAGTACACATGCGACGTGAAGGCCAGCAGCGTATAGCTGCTCGGTCCGCCGTGGGCATTGACCAGCAGCGGTCCGGGGCCGGTCGCATCCGGCGGGCGCATCAGCCAGCCCTCGATCTGCTCGGTGCCGCCTTGGCCGTCGGGGACGTCGAACTGGCGCAGGGAGACTTCGGGCAGCGTGCGCTCGTTCCACCATGGGTTCAGCGCAGTGATCTGCGCGCCGTTGCCGCCGTCGAGGTCGCAGCTGTACAGCTGGTTCGGGGACGACAGCGATTCGGCAAGATAGACCAGGCGGGACGCACTCCTTGCCAGGCCGCGCACATGTTCGAGCTCGCCCGCGACCTTGCTGTACTCCCCGTCCGGTACGCTGACGCGGCCCACCTCCTGCAGCCCGCGCCGCGCGGAGATCAGGTACAGGGAGCGGCTGTCGTCGGACCAGCGCAGCATGCATTCCGGAGCCAGTTCCAGCGAGGGGCAAAGCCGGCGCACGCTGTCGTCCTGCCGGTCGATCAGCCACAGGCGAAGGCGGGCATCGCCCTCGTCGGCGCCGCCCAGGCACGCCAGCCAGCGTCCGTCGGACGAAACCGATGGGGCGCTGCCGGTGCCGATCTTGTCGGTCAGCTGGCGCGGCGCGAAGCCGTCGGCGCGCATGGTCCAGATGTCGCTGCGATGGGCCGCGCGCGCCGAACGGGTGCGGGCGTAGACGATCGACTGGCCGTCCGGCGCCCATTGCGCCTGCTCGACATTGAACGAGCCGCGCGTCAGCTGGGTGGTGTTGCCGCTTGCCAGGTCCAGCGCGAACAGGTGCGAGCGCTGACGCAGCGCGTAGCCGCCGTTGTCGGACTTGTACGGCAGTTGCCACACCACCTCCGGCCCCCCGTCTTCCAGCGGTCCGGACTGGCCCTGGTAGTCGTCCTCCTCGATCGGCACGTTGGCCGTGACCAGCAGCCTGTCCCCCGAGGGCGACCAGCTGACGCTGACCGCGCCCATCGCGAAGAACGACAGCTGGCGCGCTTCGCCGCCATCGTGGCGGATCACGAACGGTTGCGGCGCGCCGCCGGACCGGCTGGACAGGAACGCGATCCGCTCGCCGTCGGCCGACCACATCGGCGCCGTATCCAGCGCCGTGCCCGCTGTCAGCTGCCTGGGCGGCTGTTCCCCGGGGCGGGTCGGATAAAGCCAGATCGCGCAACCGTAGCTGTCGCTTTCCTTGTTCACCGTCTCGACGGTGCAGGCCACCATCTCGGAGGCAGGGCTGCACTCCATCGACATGATGCGCTGATACTGGAAGAGGTCTTCGACCTCGAAGGGGGTGGCCATGTCGATTCGCTTGTCGTTGGATGTGGGCCTGGCGCCATGGGCGCGCAGGGTCAGTGCAGTTGCGGCGGCTTCTCGAAGGTGTGGAAGGGTGCCGGCGACGGTACCGTCCATTCCAGCCCCTGCGCGCCTTCCCACGGCGATTCCGGTACGCGCTCGCCGCTACGAATGCACTTGAGCACCACATACAGGAACAGCAACTGCGAGAAGCCGAACACGAAGGCGCCGATGGTCGACAGCGCGTGGAAGTCGGTGAACTGCGGCGCGTAGTCGACGTAGCGCCGCGGCATGCCGGCCAGCCCGAGGAAGTGCATCGGGAAGAAGGCCACGTTGAACGAGATCATCGAGGTCCAGAAATGCCACTTGCCCAGACGCTCGTCGTACATGTGGCCGGTCCACTTGGGCAGCCAGTAATAGGTGGCGGCAAATAGCGCGAACAGCGAGCCGGCGACCAGCACGTAGTGGAAGTGCGCCACCACGTAGTAGGTGTCGTGCACCTGGATGTCGATCGGCGTCATCGACAGGATCAGCCCGGTGAAGCCACCCATGGTGAAGACGAAGATGAAGCCGATCGCCCACAGCATGGGCGTCTCGAAGGTCAGGTTGCCACGCCACATGGTGGCGATCCAGTTGAAGATCTTCACCGCGGTCGGCACCGAGATCAGCATCGTCGCGTACATGAAGAACAGCTGGCCGACCACCGGCATGCCGGTGGTGAACATATGGTGCGCCCAGACGATCGAGGACAGCACGGCGATCGCCGCGATGGCGTACACCATCGACGAGTAGCCGAACAGCGGCTTGCGGGAGAACGCCGGCACCACCTGCGAGATGATGCCGAACGCCGGCAGGATCATGATGTAGACCTCGGGATGCCCGAAGAACCAGAAGATGTGCTGGTACATCACCGGATCGCCGCCGCCCGCGGCGTTGAAGAAGGCGGTGCCGAAGTGGCGGTCGGTCAGCACCATCGTCACCGCGCCGGCGAGGATCGGCATCACCTCGATCAGCAGGAAGGCGGTAATCAGCCAGCTCCAGCAGAACATCGGCATCTTCATCAGGCCCATGCCCGGTGCGCGCATGTTCAGGATGGTGACGATGATGTTGATCGCGCCCATGATCGACGACGCGCCCATCAGGTGCAGCGCGAAGATCGCCATGTCCATGCCCACGCCCATCTGCACCGATAGCGGCGCATAGAGCGTCCAGCCGGCCGCGGTGGCCCCGCCGCCGGCGAAGAACGATCCGATCAGCAGCAGCGCGGCCGGGGGCAGCAGCCAGAAGCTGAAGTTGTTCATCCGCGCGAACGCCATGTCGGAGGCACCGATCATCAGCGGAATCTGCCAGTTCGCCATGCCGACGAAGGCCGGCATGATGGCGCCGAACACCATCACCAGGCCATGCATGGTGACGAGCTGGTTGTACAGCTCGGGCCGCATGAACTGCAGGCCGGGCTGGAACAGCTCCAGCCGCAGCAGCAGCGCCATCACGCCGCCGGCCATCAGCATCGCGAAGCTGAACCACAGGTACATGGTGCCGATGTCCTTGTGGTTGGTGGCGAACAGCCAGCGGCGCCAGCCCTCCGGATGCCCATGGGCATCGTGCGCATCGTGCGGGTGATCGAGCGGAAGATCTCCGGAAGGAGCGTGCGGCATTGGACGGGGGTGCGCGGCGGGCGTGGTGTCCATGAGCGGTCTCCTGCCGAAGGGTGGGGGCGCTGCGTACCGCGACCTGGAAAAGGAAGCGGGACAGCACCGGGGCAAAGCGGGGATAAAGCGGCTCTGCTTGAAGCAATCGATATGCCCGCGAGGCGCCGGCGCCACGAGGAGCGGCATCTCCGTCGGGGTGCGCCGATGGCACGCCGCTTGCGCCTGCGCTTGCCGCTTGGCAAGGCACGGGGAGGCGGCATGTCCGATTGGTTGATGCGCAAGAACTGCGCGCTGACGCCGGCGCAGACAATGGCCTCCTATGGCGCGGCCAGCGTGCTGGTGCTCGGCGTCGCGTCGATGTTCGTCGCGCTCGGCCATTGGCCGGTGCTGCCGTTCGCGCTGGGCGAACTGCTGCTGATGGGGGCGATCCTGCTGCGCTATTGCCGGCACGCGCGCGACTTCGAACGGGTCAGCGTCCGCGACGGCGTGCTGATGGTGCAGGTACGCGACGGGGAGCATCTCGTCGAGTGGCAGGCGATGGCGGCTTTGGTGCGCTTCGAGCCGTATGAGCCGAGCGGTCTGATCGTCATGCACTACGGCGGCAGGACGTTCGAGGTGGGCCGTCATCTGCCCTGGCCCCAGCGGCCCGCCTTCGCCGAATCACTGCGACGCGCTTGCCGCGCGGGCCTCGCCGGGCCATCTGCGACGATGGATACATTTGCGCATCGCTACCGGTAAGGATTGCGCGCCGACGTGGCATGTCCTGCGATCGGCTTGCTCCCCTCGCCCGCTTGCGGGAGGGACCGGAGGAGAGGGCGACCCGAGCCGCGGCCCTCGGCACCACCGTTCTTCTCCCCTCGCCCGCTTGCGGGAGAGGGGCCGGGCGAGAGGGTAACGGCGTCCAGCATACCGCCACGGCGCTGGAAACCGGGAAGGTGTGCCAGCAGCCTCCACCCCCGCGCACGGTAGAATCTCGCCTTTTCCGTCACGCGAGCGCAAGATGACCACACTAGGAACGCCTCTCTCCCCCAGTGCTACCAAAGTGATGCTGCTGGGCTCCGGCGAACTCGGCAAGGAAGTGCTGATCGCGCTGCAGCGCCTGGGCGTCGAGACCATCGCGGTGGACCGCTACGACAACGCGCCGGGTCATCAGGTGGCACATCACGCCCGTACCGTGACGATGACCGATGGCGAGCGCCTGCGCGCCCTGATCGAGGCCGAGAAGCCGGACCTGGTCGTGCCGGAGATCGAAGCGATCGCCACGCCGATGCTGGAGCAGCTGGAAGCCGAGGGCAAGGTGCGCGTCATTCCGACCGCTCGCGCCGCGCGCCTGACGATGGACCGAGAAGGCATCCGCCGGCTCGCCGCCGAGACGCTGGGCGTGCCCACCAGCCCCTACCGCTTCTGCGACTCGCTGGAGGAACTGCGCGCGGCCATCGACGGTGGAATCGGTTATCCGTGCATCGTCAAGCCGGTGATGAGCAGCTCCGGCAAGGGCCAGAGCAAGATCGCGGGTCCGCAGGACATCGACGCCGCATGGCGTTATGCGATGGAGGGGGGGCGGGTCAGCCAGGGTCGCATCATCGTCGAGGGGTTCATCGACTTCGATTACGAGATCACCCTGCTGACCGTGCGTGCGCGCAACGCGGCAGGCGAGATCGAGACGGCCTTCTGCGAGCCGATCGGCCACCTGCAGGTCAGCGGCGACTATGTCGAGAGCTGGCAGCCCCAGCCGATGTCACCGGCCGCGCTGGACCGTGCACGGGAGATTTCCGCGGCGGTGACGCAGGCACTGGGCGGACAGGGCCTGTTCGGCGTCGAGCTGTTCGTCAAGGGCGACCAGGTCTGGTTCAGCGAGGTCAGCCCACGCCCGCACGATACCGGCATGGTCACCATGGCCACGCAGTGGCAGAGCGAGTTCGAGCTGCATGCGCGGGCGATTCTCGGGCTGCCGGTCGATACCAGCCTGAAGACCCCCGGTGCCAGCGCGGTGATCTATGGTGGCGTGCAGAGCCAGGGGGTGGTGTTCGACGGTGTCGATGACGCGCTGCAGGTGCCCGGCTCCGATGTGCGGCTGTTCGGCAAGCCGGAAAGCTTCGAACGCCGCCGCATGGGCGTGGCGCTGGCGCGCGCCGCCGACGTGGACACCGCGCGGGAACGGGCGAAGGAAGCGGCCTCCCGCGTTCGCGTCCGGGTTCCGGACTAATTGTTACGCCTGCGCTCGCCCCACGGTTTGCTCCCCTCGCCCGCTGGCGGGAGAGGGGCCGGGGGAGAGGGCGATCGAAGCCTGGAACTGCTGACGACGGACACCTGCCCGCTGCCCGATATCGCCCTCAACCCACCCCGCCTTCCCCCCGATCGATCGCCCGCATCGCCGCCGCGATGTCATCGGCACTGTCCGGGCGCACCAGTCTTCCCACCTCCTTGCCGTCGCGCAGGAAAATCAGCGTCGGCCACAGCTTCACCCGGAACGAGCGCCCCAGCGGCTGGCCCTTGCCGTCTTCCACCTTGATATGCCGCACCTGCGGGTGCGCCTCGAATGCGGCGGCGATCAGCGGCTGCGCGCGCATGCAGAAGCCGCACCACGGGGCGCCGAACTCGAGGACCGCGGCGCCGGGCAGCGCGTCGATGTCCTCGCGTGGCGGTTCGGTTGCCATATAGGTATCGGTCATGGCCATCTCGGTCTCCTGTCGTGATTGCGATTCTCGCGCCTCTTGCAAGAGGACAAAGGATCATGTCGCGCGTCCATGCGAGATTCGGGCCAAAAGCGCGGTCCTCCTGCAAAGAAAAGCGCGCTCTCTGGCACTTTACCATCGGTGAATCCGGCGGTTGAGCCCACGGCAAGCGCCGTGCCGTCGACTTGCGCGGCCGTTCACCGAATATCACTCAAGTGTTACAGGGCGCTGACGTAAACCCTAGGCAGGCGGCTGCCCTTATTCCGCCCACCAAGGCCGCCAAACAAGGTTCCCGGTCTACGCAAACGTCTTTTCACCCATTCATCATGAACATCAGTCAACGCCTGCTATTAACGCTGCTTCTTTCGCTGGTCGGGCTCGTCAGTGTCGGTTTCGGCGGCCTCTGGCAGCTGCAACAGGCGGAACAACGGCTTGAATACTTCAACGAGAACACGCTGGCCAGCGTGCGTCGCCTCAACGCGCTGAAGGACACCACCACCGCAATGCGCCTGTCGCTGTACCGCCATGCCCTGACAGTGGACACGGCGACCAAGGAGGAAGCCGAGCGCGACATGGCGGCGGCCGTCCAGCGTTTCGAGGAGATCCTGGGCCGCTACGAGAAGGAAGACGTTTCCAACGAGGAAGACCGCAAGCTGGTGGTGGAGGATCGCGAGGCGCTGGCACGCTATCGCGCCCATCACGCCGCGCTGTTCGACGTGTCGCGCGTCAACGACCGCAACAGCGCAGCCGACATGCTGGCATCCAGCCAGCTCAGCAAGGACAGCCTGGCGTTGCGCCAGCAGATCGACAAGCATCTGGAATTCAATACGAAGATGGGCGACGCCGCGGTGGAAGAGAACCGCCGTGCCGCCAATACCGCGCTGACCGTGCTGCTGACCGCCATCGTCGCCACCGCGGCGATCGTCGGCGTGCTGGCGCTCGGTCTGTATCGCCGCATTCGCGGCAGCCTGGCCGAGATCCAGGGCGCGATGTCGCACATCCGCAATTCGCTCGATCTGACCCACCGCGTGCCGGTCGATCGTCGCGACGAGATCGGCATCACCGCCGAGAACCTGAATGCGCTGCTCGAGCGCGTGTCGTCCGCCATGCGCGAGGTGCGCCAGTCCAGCGATTCCGTCAGCGTGGCGGCACGCCAGATCGCTGCCGGCAATACCGACCTGTCCTCGCGCACCGAGCAGCAGGCCGCGTCGCTGGAAGAAACCGCATCGAGCATGGAAGAGCTGACCGCGACCGTGCGCAACAACGCCGACAGCGCACGCCAGGCCAGCACCCTGGCTACCAATGCCGCCGAAGTCGCGCGCAACGGTCATGCCGCCAGCGGCGCGATGGTGCAGACCATGGGCGCGATCAGCGACAACTCCAATCGCATCGCCGAGATCACCGGCATGATCGAGGGCATCGCCTTCCAGACCAACATCCTGGCACTGAACGCCGCCGTGGAAGCGGCGCGGGCCGGCGAGCAGGGCCGCGGCTTTGCCGTGGTCGCGGGCGAGGTGCGCACGCTGGCGCAACGCTCGTCCAGCGCCGCCAAGGAGATCAAGGAGCTGATCGACGCCTCGGTCGATACCGTGCGCACCGGCTCGAACCAGGCCGAAGGCGTGGGCAAGGCGATGGACGAAATCCAGCAGGCGGTGCGCCACGTCTCCGACATCATCGGCGAAATCGCCGCGGCCACGGGCGAGCAGAGCCGCGGCATCGAGCAGGTCAATCAGGCGGTCAGCCAGATGGACCAGGTGACCCAGCAGAACGCCGCGCTGGTCGAAGAGGCCGCCGCCGCTGCGCAGTCGCTCGACGAGCAGGCCGCGCGGATGCAGCAGACGGTCGCATCGTTCCAGCTGGGGCACGAAGGTCGGGCACCGGGACGGTCGGCTGGCTCCGCGCCGAAGCTGGCGCTGGCCTGATCGCTACCGGTTGACGCCGCGGGCGGGGAGAGGGCAGCGCCCCACCCGCTCCCCCCACACCCCACACCCGACACCCCGCACCCCGCACCCCTCACTCCCCCTCCACCGCGATCGGCACCACGCGATCCGTCATCGGATCGAACGGCAGCGAGCCGTGCTCGTGGAACACCTTCCAGCTTCCCGCTTCCTTGCGCAGCGCAATCGTGATGCGCAGCCAGCTTGCGCCCGCCGGATGCTGCGGCTCGTCCACCGGCGCGATCCGGCTCAGGCAATGGCATACCGCGACATCCTGGCCGACCTGCAGCGATACCGCGCGCCGCTGCGCCTCGAAGCGGGCCGGCAGATAGGGAAAGCACGCTTCCCAGCTGGCCCGGTATGCCTGCGGGCCATGCATCACCCATGGCGGCTTGACGTCGAACAGGGTCGCGTCGTCCGTGTACATTGCGCTCATGGCGGCGGCATCGCGCCGCTCCAGCGCATCGGCCCATTGGTCCATCAACCGCAGGATCGCATCGGCATCGTTCGATGAGGCTGACATGACAGCTCCTTGCAAAGTCATCGTCGGGATCGACGGAAGCGGGCAGCCGGCTGGCCCGGACCAGCCGGCGAAAAGCCGCATCCTTGCTGATTGATCGAATGGCAGCGCGTCAAATCGACATCGAAGAGCGCGCGACGGATGCGTTCGCCCCTGGCGGCGCCCCGGTCGATGCCTTGCAGTGATTTGTAGGACACAAACCAGCCCACCGATCGGTCGTGTGCCGACAGCGGTCCACGGCGGAAACCGGATACTGGCGGGGCGATAGAACCTCGAGGAGCGCGAGATGAGAAGGCTGTCCCTGATTGGCATCGTCGCCATCGCCGTCCTGGCCGCTGGCGGCTGCATCTTCCTCGGCATCAGCGAGAAGGCGACCCTGAGCGTGGCGCAAGGCACCGGTCCGGCGCCGACGCTGCCCGAGCCGAACAAGACGCTGCTGCCGACCGTCAACATCGCGCCGGCGGTCGGCTGGCCGGAGGGCACCACACCCACGCCGGCCAATGGCCTGGCGGTGACCTCGTTCGCCGCAGGCCTGGACCATCCGCGCTGGCTCTATGTCCTGCCCAACGGCGACGTGCTGGTCGCCGAGTCCAATGCGCCGCCCAAGCCGGAAGGCAGCGGCGGCGGGCTGAAGGGCTGGATCACCGGGATCGTGATGAAGCGCGCCGGCGCGCGTACGCCCAGCGCCAACCGCATCACGCTGCTGCGCGATACCAATGGCGACGGCGTGGCCGACCACCGCTCGGTGTTCCTGGAAAACCTGTACTCGCCGTTCGGCATGACGCTGGTGGGCAACGACTTCTACGTCGCCAACGCCAATGCGCTGATGCGCTACTCCTACCGGCCCGGGGCCGACCGGATCGACGCGCCGGGCGAGAAGGTGGTCGACCTGCCTGCGGGCCTGAACCACCACTGGACCAAGAACGTGATTGCCAGCCGCGACGGCAGCAAGCTGTACATCACCGTGGGCTCGAACAGCAATGTCGGCGAGAACGGCATGGAAGCGGAGGAAGGGCGCGCCGCGATCTGGGAACTGGATCGCGCCAGCGGCAAGATGCGGCCGTTCGCCACGGGTTTGCGCAACCCGAACGGGCTGGACTGGGAGCCGCAGACCGGCGCGCTGTGGACCGCGGTCAACGAGCGCGACGAGATCGGCAGCGACCTCGTGCCGGACTACATTACCTCGGTCAAGGACGGCGGCTTCTACGGCTGGCCCTACAGCTACTGGGGCGGCAATGTCGATGCGCGCGTCAAGCCGCAACGCCCGGAGCTCGTCGCGCAGGCGATCGCGCCGGACTATGCGCTCGGCCCGCACACCGCCTCGCTCGGCATCGTCTTCGGCGAGCGCGTCGGGCTGCCGGCGCCGTATCGCGAGGGCCTGTTCGTCGGCCAGCACGGCTCGTGGAACCGCAAGCCCAAGAGCGGCTACAAGGTGGTGTTCGTGCCGTTCCAGGGCGGCAAGCCGGCGGGCGAGCCGGTCGATGTGCTGACCGGCTTCCTGGACGACAAGGAGCAGGCCCGCGGCCGTCCGGTCGATGTCAAGGGTGATGGCCGTGGCGGGCTGCTGGTCACGGACGACGTGGGCAACCGCATCTGGCGCGTCAGTGCCGCGGCCGGGCAATGATGCTGCGAACGAGCAGGCGGGGCGGGCAGGGGGGCTGGCTGACGGCCCTGGCCGCCATGCCGGCCGCGATGCTGACGGCGGCGCCGGGCGGCGCGCAGGAGGTGGGCGCGCCGGCGGCAACGCTCAAGCCCGTCGTCGTCACCGCCACGCGCTTCGAAGCGCCGGGCTTCGACGTGCCTGCGTCGGCCGACGTCGTGACCGGCGTCGCGCTGCGCGATGCGCGGCCGCAGTTCAGCCTCGCGGAAGGGCTGAGCGGCGTGCCCGGCCTGCTGGTGCGCGAACGCCAGAATCAGGCGCAGGACCTGCAGATGACCATCCGCGGCTTTGGCGCGCGCTCCAGCTTCGGCGTGCGCGGGCTGCGGCTCTATGTGGACGGCATCCCCGCCACCATGCCGGACGGGCAGGGGCAGACCTCCAATATCGACATCGCCTCGATCGACCGCATCGAGATATTGCGGGGCCCGGCTTCGGTGCTGTACGGCAACGCGTCGGGCGGAGTGGTGCAGGTCTTCACCGAGCCCGGCGCCCGCCCTCCCACGGTGGAGGCCAGCGCCGCCGCCGGCAGCGAGCGCACCTTCCGCTACGGCGTGAAGGCCAGCGGTGCCCCCGCGGAAGGCGAGCCGGGCCTGGACTACCTGCTCAGCGCATCGCGCTTCACCACCGACGGCTACCGCGATCACAGCGCCGCGCGCAAGAACCTGGGCAATGCACGGCTGGGCTGGCGTCCGGACGACCGAAGCCGGGTCACCGTGGTGGCCAACGCGGTCGACCTGACGGCGCAGGATCCGCTTGGCCTGACGCGCGAGCAGTTCGACAGCGACCCGCGTCAGGCGCCGCTGGCGCGGCAGTACAACACGCGCAAGACGGTGCGCCAGGCACAAGGTGGCCTGCACTATGCGCGTGACATCGATGGCGACAATGCGCTGGCCGCGATGCTGTACTTCGGCCAGCGCGACACCACGCAATTCCTGTCCGTACCGGTCGCGGCACAGCGCAATCCGCTCAATGCTGGCGGCGTCATCGATCTGTCGCGCGACTATGGCGGCGCGGATCTGCGCTGGACGCACAGGGCCGAATTCGCAGGCAAACCGCTGACGCTGATCGGTGGGCTCGCCTACGACAGGATGCGCGAGACGCGCCGAGGCTACGAAAACTACACGGGCGATCCGTCCGCGCCGGTGCTCGGCGAGCACGGCCGGCTGCGCCGCGACGAGCGCAATACCGTGTGGAACTTCGACCAGTACCTGCAGGCGGCCTGGGAGCCGGCACCGCGCTGGCTGCTTGAAGCGGGCGTGCGCCACAGCACCGTGCGCTTCTCCACCGGCGATCGCTATGTGCAGGGCGCCAATGGCGACGACAGCGGCGGCGTGCGCTACGACCAGTGGCTGCCGGTGGCGGCGGTGCGCTACCGCGCCACGCCGACGCTGAACCTGTACGCCAGCGCCGGACGCGGGTTCGAGACGCCGACGCTGAACGAGCTGTCCTATCGCCCCGATGGCGCGCCCGGCATGAACTTCAACCTGCGGCCGGCGACCAGCACCTCTACCGAAGTCGGCGCCAGGCAGCAGCTCGCCGGTGGGCTGCTGACGGCCGCGCTGTTCCAGATCCGCACCGACGACGAGATCGCCGTGGCCAGCAGCAGCGGCGGACGCACGACCTATCGCAACGCCGGCCGCACCCTGCGCCAGGGCCTGGAAGTCGGCTGGAGCGGCTCGCCCGGGGGTCACTGGCAGGCCCAGTTCGCCTACAGCTTTCTCGATGCGACCTTCCGCGATAGCGAAAGTCGCCTGCCCGGCACCGCGCGCCACGCGTTGTACGGCGCGGTGGGCTGGCAGCCGCCACGCGGCTTTCGGGCCGGCGCCGAAGTGCGCGTGCTGAGCGCGACCTTCGTCGACGACGCCAACAGCGACCGCGCGCCGTCGTATGCGGTGGCGGGGCTGTGGGCGGGTTACGTGCTGCCACTGGGCCGCTGGACCATGACCGCCTTCGCCCGGGTGGACAACCTGTTCGACCGGCGCTATGCCGGCTCGGTGATCGTCAACGAGAGCAACGGGCGGTACTTCGAGCCGGCCCCCGGTCGCAGCGGCAGTGCGGGCGTCACGCTGTCCTATGCGTTCTAGGCGCGCGTCTCAGCCGGCGCCGCTTTCCGCCGCCGCGGTGGCCGACCCCGATCGTGCGGGTGTGCGCGGCTCCCACGACACCGCGATGTCGCCCTGCACGAAGGTCTGGCAGGCGAGCCGGTAGCCCTCTTCCAACTCGTCGGCGGAGATCAGCTTGCGCTCCTTGGCCTTGATGTCGTCGGTATGCTCGCGGCCGCTTTCGATGCGGCACTTGCAGGTTCCGCAGAGGCCGCCGCCGCACTTGAAGGGGATGCCGCCCTGCTCGCGCAGCGAGACGCGCAGCAGGTTGCTGTTCTCCGGCGCGGTGGCGACCTTGCCCTGGTTGGTCAGGAAGGTGATCTGGATCATGGTGATGACAGGGTGGGCGCGCCCAAGGCACGCCGTTTTGCAAGCGGGCCCGGTCAGGCCCGCACGAGCTCGATCTGCATCGAGCCGAAGCGCGCTAGTTCGCGCAGCGCCTCGCGCGCGGCATCGACGCTGTCGTACTTTTCGAGGAACTTGGTCGGCACGTGATTGACCAGGTGGGGCGGCGTGTCTTCGACCACGCGTACCCGGCCCTCCTGCTCGAGCGCGGCGATGACGAAGTGCGCCCGCGGGGCGCCATAGAACAGGTAGTCCCACGATTCCACCGCGGTCATGCCCGCCCCGGGCTCGGTGTGGAACTCGCCGCGCCGGCTGGTCAGGATCACGTAGCGCGGCGCCGTCATGACGCCACCGCCTGCGTGGCTGCGGCGCCGGTCTCGGGCGCCGCGTCCTGGTCATCCTGCGCCAGCTCGATGTCATGCTCGATCCACAGCTGGCAGGCGAGCCGATAGCCCTGCTCCAGCCGCTCGCCCAGCTGCTTCTTTTCTTTCCAGTTCGGCGGCGGCAGGTGCTCGGCCCCGGCGATCACGCGGCAGGCGCATTTCGAGCACTTGCCCATGCCGCATTCGTAGCGAAGGTTGGGGTAGGGGAACTGCCGGATGCCGGCGCGCACGACCAGGTTGGTCTGGGGTTTGACGTCGTCGGTGTGAATCTGTCCGTTCTTGTGCAGGATGACCTTCGGCATGTTGGCGTTTCCTTTGCTGCGCCTCGTCGTTGCGAGCGGGACGAGGAGGGGTTGAATCCGTAGAGGTCGAGCGTGGGTCTCCGGCGCGGAAGGGGCGCGTGTCAGGACCACAGCATCATTGCCGCGACGGTCGAGCAGAACAGGCCCAGCACCACCGGAATCAGCAGCGCGCGCACCGCCTCCAGCACCGGCACGCGGGCGAAGCCGGCCACGGCGATCAGCGAGGACCACGCCACCAGCGTGCCGCCACCGGTCCAGACTGCGCCCATCTGGCCGACCGCGGCGAGGGTGGCCGGATCGAAGCCGACCACCGGGCCGAGCGCGCCGGCGAGGGTGCCGGTCAGCGGCAGGCCGGCAAAGCCGGAGCCGTCGATGCCGGTGATCATGCCGACCAGCAGCACGCCGAACGCGACCAGCATGTGGTTGTCCGGAATCATGTGCTGGTAGGCCTGGATCAGTTCGAACAACAGGCTCGGCGCCTTGGCGCCTGGTGCCAGTCCCAGGATCGAGCCGGCGGTCTCGCCCGCGCCGACGAAGAAGAAGCCGGCGATCGGCAGCACCGAGCCCATCGCCTTGAAGGCGAAAACGAAGCCGTCGGTGATGTGCTCGGGACAGATGTCCAGCATCCGGCGCGGGCCTTCGGCGGCCAGCGTGGCCAGCATCATCAGGATCGCCGCCACGCCGCCGACCAGCGCGGCCGCCTCCCCGCCCTTGAGGTCCTGCACGCCGGTGCCCAGCTTGGGCAGCACCATCACCGCGACCACCGCCAGGAAGGCGATGGGCGTCACGATGGCGAAGCACTTGGACCACTTCACGCGGCGCTGCTCCACCATCGACAAGCTCGCCTCGATATTGGAGTCGGTTTCCAGCGGCTCGCTGTGGCTGGTGCCGCGTGCGATCTCGGTCTTGTCGAAGGTGCCGCCGTCCACCGGCTGCACCGCGGCGGCGCCCGCGCGCGCCTGCCAGCGGTCCAGCAACTGGCCGCTGGCAGGGACGATGTGCTTGCGCATCGACAGATAGGCCAGGCTCAGCGCGATCGCGCCGGTGATGATCGACAGCGCCAGCGCACGGTCCGCCACCACGGCGGCACTGACCGCCGCGCCGGCGGCCTTGGCGCTGATGCCCGGCGCGACGCCGATCACATAGTCGGAAGACAGCGCCATGCCCTGGCCGGCGATGGCGATCGCCATAGCCCCGGCCAGCGGCGGCAGTCCGGCGGCAATGGCGGCGGGCAGCAGGATCGCCGATACCAGCGGCACCGCCGGCGTGGGCCAGAAGAACAACGAGATCACGTAGGTGATGCCCGCCAGGATGAAGAAGGCGCTATGCCCGTTCTTCATTACCACCCGGAAGGGCTCGACCATCCGGATGTCCGAGCGCAGCGTCTTCAGCGAATTGAGCAGCGCCGTCATGAAGGCGATGACCAGGAAGATATTGAAGAGCTCGCGCGCCGCCACCAGGCTGGCCGAGAAGATCCCCGCCAGCGCGGAGACGGGACTGCCGGTGAGCGCGTAGACGACCAGCGCGGTGCCGACGATCGAGGGGACGACCACGTTGGCACGCAGGATCATCGTCAGCACGATGACCGCGACCCCTGACAGATAAATCCAGTGCGCGGCACCGATCATGACTTCTTGTTGCATGACAGCTCCCGGGGGCAAGGGTGATGTAGTCGTGGACGGCGGTGGCTCTGCCGTGTCGGTATACTATATTCATGCGAAGCCAGCCGCCAAGCGATTTCTGATCGGGGTCGACCCCTAGCCGGGAGCAGGCGTTTTTCCGGCGAAAGTTGCGCCACTGCTGGGCACCGTGCACTTCCTTGCCGAACCGGTGCCGGGCCCGCTGCACCGAAAAGGGGTATTGCAGCGGCTGTTGATCTATGTAGACTGTATACCAACAGCGTTGCTTGCAATATTTCTCCCGTTTCCGGTGCTGCCGTCCTCGAGGGCGGGATCTCCCGGTTTGCCCGACTCCGCCATGCCCCTGCCGCTTTCCGCCGAATCCGCCGTGCTGGCGCAGCTGCTCCCCGGCCTTCCATCCGCCGCGCCGCTGCGTGATTTCGCTTGCATGGGCGCGCTGATTTTTGCTGGGGCCTGCCTGCAGGGCGTCGGCGGCATCGGCTTCGCGATGCTGGCCGCGCCGATCGCGGCGATCTTCTTTCCGCAACTGGTGCCCGGTCCGCTGCTCGCGATGGGTGGCTGCGTGTCGTTGCTCACCGCCGTGCGCGAGCGGCATGCCATCGCCTGGCGGCTCGCCGGCAGTGGCGTCGCCGGGCGGGCGGTCGGCGGACTGGCGGCGGTGATGGCGATCGCCTGGCTGCAACCGCGGTTACTCGCGGTGCTGTTCGCGCTGTCGATTCTCGCGGCGGTCGCCATGAGCCTGCTGGGCTGGCGTGTGCGCACCTCCACCGCCAACCTCGCGCTGGCGGGCACCGCTTCCGGCTTCCTGGGCACCATCACTTCGGCTGGCGCGCCGCCCTTTGCCATCGTGATGCAGCACATGGCGCCGGCGCAGATGCGCGCGACCATCGGCAGCATCCTCGCCGCGGGCTCGGCGATGTCGATTGCGATGCTGGCCATCGCCGGCCGCTTCGGCGCCATGGAAGCAAGGCTGACGGTGGGACTGCTGCCGTTCCTGCTCGGCGGCTTCCTGCTGTCCGGCAGGTTGCGCGGGCGGGTGTCCCCCGCGGCCGTGCGGCATCTGCTGCTGACGCTGTGCGCAGCCGGCGCCATCGCCGTACTGGTGCGCGAGGCCGGCATCGTCTAGACCGCTCCTTTCCCGCGCGACCGTTCGCGACGAAGGCGCGCGCGCAGTTCCTTTCCACGGAGAAATCATGCAGCACATCACCGACGAGATGGTCGACCGCCACGTCAGCGCCGAAGACGCGCAGCGCGTCATGCTCGACGCTTTTCGCAGCTTCGGCAGCGGTCGGGCGGCCATGCAGGAGCGCATCCGCACCGAGGCGGGCGGGGTCAAGCTCTCCACGCTGGCCGCCGTCATTCCCGAGCAGCAGGTCGCTGGCGCCAAGGTGTACACCACCATCAATGGCCAGTTCTCCTTCGTGATCCTGATCTTCTCGACCGTGGACGGACGCCCGCTGGCCTCGCTCGACGCTGGCGCCATCACACGGCTGCGGACCGCCGCATGCACCGTGATGGCGGCCCGGCATCTGGCACGGAGCGACTCCGGCACGCTCGCGCTGTTCGGTGCGGGAACGCAGGGGTTTGCGCACGCCCGCCAGCTGGGCAGGGCGCTGCCGCTGCGCCGCATCCTCGTCTGCGACCCCTATGCACCGGAAGGGCTGGCGGCGCGCCTTGGCGCGGAATGCAACGTGGACGTGCAGATGGTCGAACCGTCCGCCGCCAACGAGGCAGTCGGCCAGGCCGATATCGTCGTGACCGCCTCGCGCTCCACCACGCCCCTGTTCCAGGGCAGTGCGCTGCGGCCTGGCGCCTTTGTCGCTGCGATCGGTTCCAGCCTGCCGCATACCCGCGAGCTGGACGATACCGCTCTGGCGCGCGCGGCCACGGTGGTCGTCGAATGGCGGCCGCAGAGCATGCGGGAAGCGGGCGACATCGTGCTGGCCGCCGAGGGCGTGCTGCCCGACACGAAGATCGTGGAACTGGCGGATGTGGTGCTGGAGCGCGTCCAGCCCCGGCGGCAACCCGAAGACATCGTGATCTACAAGTCGGTGGGCGTCGGGCTGGAAGACGTCGCCCTGGCCGGCTTCGCCTGGAGCCGGATCTCCCAGTCCGCCCACTCGCCCGCAACCTGACGCCTTGCGCCCCTCTCCCGCGTGCGGGGGAGGGCCCGGGGGGGAGGAAGTTCTGCGCCAGAAACACCGACAAGGCTCGAGGCGCTCCAAAAAAACCAGACAAAGCCCTTGTCCACCGACGCTTAATGTATATAGTATACAAACAACGGCAGCCGACCGATTACCGCTTCCGCCGCGACCGGCACCGACGTCCCGCACCACCGACAACGACCAAAAGGAGCCCCCAAATGGCCGAACTGATGAACCGTGAAGCATTCCGCGCCGCCCTCGAAGAGGCGATCAAAGGCAAGAGCGCCAACAAGGCCCCGTTCAGCGTGGCCTGGGCCAGCGGCAAGCTGTCGCGCGCCCACCTCGCCCGCTGGGCCGAGAACCACTATCACTACGTGGGTCCGTTCGCCGACTACCTTGCCTATATCTACGCCCGCACGCCCGACCGGTATACCGAGGCCAAGGACTTCCTGCTGGCGAACATGTATGAAGAGGAAATCGGCGGCGACCGCCATACCGATCTGCTGATCCGCTTCGCGGAAGCGTGCGGCACGACGCGCGAGCGCGTGATCGATCCGGACAACATGTCGCCGACCACCCGAGGCCTGCAGGCCTGGTGCTACTCGGTGGCGATGCGCGAGGACCCGATCGTCGCCGTGGCGGGACTGGTGGTGGGCCTCGAATCGCAGGTGCCTTCGATCTACCGCAAGCAGACGCCGACGCTGCGCGACAAGTACGGATTCACCGACGAGGAAGTCGAATTCTTCGACCTGCATATCGTCTCCGACGAAATCCACGGCGAGCGCGGCTACCAGATCGTGCTCGAGCATGCCAACACGCCGGAGCTGCAGCAGCGCTGCCTGAAGATCTGCGAGATCGGCGCGCAGATGCGGCTGCTGTACACCACCGCGCTCTACTACGACTACGTGGAGAAGGAGCTGCCGCTGCCCGAGCTGGAAATGGCCGCCTGACGCCATCCCCGCGCGCCGTGCCGGGCCGCCGCCCCCTGCGGGCGAGCTGGCCCGCCTGGCACGGCCCGACGCTTCGCCACCTTCCCTGAGCTCCGCCGCCACCGCGCCGGCGGGCCACAGGCCCAGCCCCCGCACCGCATGGACCCGCACCGCATGGACGCGTATCTGAACCATATCGACGGCGAATGGACGGCCTGCCAGTCCGGCCGCACCTTCGACAACCGCAACCCCGCGGATACCGACGATCTCGTCGGCCGCTTCCAGGCATCGTCCGCCGTGGATGCCGAGGCCGCTGTCGCGGCCGCTGCTGCGGCGTTTCCCGGCTGGCGCGCGCTGCCGATCGGCAAACGCGCCGCCATCCTCAATCGTGCGGCAGACCACCTCGAAGCCGAGGCCGGCCGCATCGCCGAGGAATTGACCCGCGAAGAGGGCAAGTCGCTGGCACTGGCCCGCGACGAAGTGCTGCGCTCCGCGCAGACGCTGCGCTTCTATGCCGTGGAAGGGCAGACCTTCGGCGGCGAGACCTATCCGAACGACGACGGCGACATGCTGGTCTATTCCCAGCGCGAGCCGCTGGGCGTGGTCACCGTGATCTCGCCGTGGAATTTCCCCATCTCGATCCCGGCGCGCAAGATCGCGCCGGCGCTGATCACCGGCAATACGGTCGTCTTCAAGCCGTCGTCGGACGCGCCGCTTGCCGGCTACCGGCTGGCCGAGGCGCTGATCCAGGCCGGCCTGCCCAAGGGCGTGCTGAACTTCATCACCGGCAGTGCGGCCGACGTGGGCCCCGCGATCACGGAGCACAGCGCCGTGCGCGCAATCTCGTTTACCGGCTCCACTCGTGCCGGCGAGCAGATCCACCGGGCCGTGCCGCTGACCACGCGTACGCAAATGGAGCTGGGCGGCAAGAACCCGCTGATCGTGATGGAAGACGCCGACCTGGACCAGGCGGTCGAGCTGGTGGTCAAGGGCGGCTTCTCCCTGAGCGGGCAGGCCTGCACCGGCACCAGCCGCGTGCTGGTCGCGCAGGCGGTCAAGGACGACTTCACCGCGCGGCTGCTGGCGCGCGTGGGCAAGCTGAAGATCGGCAGCGGCATGACCGCGGGCATGGACCTGGGGCCGCTGGCCACGCGCAAGCAGCTGGAGACGGTGCTCGGCTATATCGAGATCGGCAGGCAGGAGGCGACGCTGCTGTGCGGCGGCGAGCGCTTGACCGGTGACGGCTTCGATCGCGGCTTCTATGTCTCGCCCGCCGTCTTTACCGATGTCACGCAGGACATGCGCATCGCCCGCGAGGAGATTTTCGGCCCGGTGATCGCGATCATTGCCTTTACCGACTACGCCGACGCCATCGCCAAGGCCAACGACACCGAATACGGGCTGTCGGCGGCGATCGTCACGCGCAACCCGCGCTACATGCACCGCTTCGCCAGCGATATCGAAGCGGGCACGGTGAAGATCAACCGCACCACCACCGGCAATCTGGTCAACGCGCCGTTCGGCGGCCTGAAGCGGTCCAGCACCTCCACCTTCCGCGAATCCGGCCGTACCGGGCTGGAGTTCTACACGCAGATCAAGACCATCTACCGCGGCCTCTGATGCCCCATGTCGATGGGGCCAGCGGCGACGCGGCAAACCACATACCGGAGATGACCCGATGAAGAAATCCATCAAGCTCGAACTGCGCGAAGCGCGTCATATGGTCGCCGCGGCGATCGCCAAGTCCGAGGAAATCGGCGTGCTCGAATCGATCTGCGTGGTCGACGATGGCGGCTATCCGCTGGTGCTCGAACGGATGGACGGCGCCCGCATCACCGGCCCGCAGATCGCCTGGAACAAGGCCTTCACCGCGGCGGGCCACAAGCGCTCGACGCATCTGTTCAATACCGTGCCGAACGGTCCGGCCTTGCCGGGCAACGAAGCCTTCGGCATCCAGTGGAGCTTCGAGGGCAAGTTTGCCGCCTTCGTCGGCGGCTTCCCGATCGTCGTCAACGACGAAGTGATCGGCGGCATTGGCCTGAGCGGCGGCAACGGCGAGCAGGACACCCAGGCCGGCCTGGCGGCGCTGCAGGCGCTGAAGGAACTGCTGGAGCCGCAGGACCTGAAGGTGCTGGCCGAGGCCGACATCAAGCGCTGAGCGCTATCCGCACTGCCTGGGAAACTGCCATGTCCTTTCGCATCGAAATCGCCGAAACGCGCCAGGCCTTCTTCGTCGAGCGTGGCGAAACCCTGCTCGACGCCGCGTTGCGCGCCGGCGTGCGGCTGCCGCACGAGTGCCAGCTGGGTGGTTGCGGCACCTGCCGCGTCCGCGTGCTGGAGGGCGCGGTGCGCTATGACGAAGCGCCGATGGGGCTTGCCCCCGAGGAGGCGCAGGCCGGTTACGCGCTGGCCTGTCAGGCGCGCCCCGAGGCCGATCTGCTGTTGAGCACCGCCCGCGAGGACGAGCTGTGCGCGGACCCGGTCCGTCACGGCGCGGTGCTGCGCGAGATTCGCCCGCTGTCGGACAGTGTCCTTTACCTGCAGCTGGAGGTCGAGGGCGCGGACGACGAGCTGGTGATGCTGAACTATCGGCCCGGCCAGTACCTGAAGCTGGTCACCCCGGACGGCGTCGCGCGCAGCTTCTCGATGGCGTCGGTGCCAACTGGCGGCCTGATCGACCTGCACGTGCGGCGTATTCCCGGTGGCGCGTTCACCGACCGCGTGCTGCCATCCTTGCAGGCCGGCGCCCGGCTCGAGGTCGATCTGCCGCATGGCGCCTTCTTCTACCGCGCGCGCGACTACCGGCCCCTGCTGATGGTCGCGACCGGCACGGGGCTGGCGCCGATCAAGGCCATCCTCGAATCGCTGATGGACGATCCGGACTGCCCGCCGGTGTCGCTGTACTGGGGCAACCGGCAGCGGCAGGACCTGTATCTGCACGAGCAGATCGCGGCTTGGGGCGAGCGGCTCTACGACTTCCAGTACGTCCCCGTGCTGTCGCGCGGCGGCCCCGACTGGAAGGGGCGGCACGGCTATGTGCACCACGCCGCCATCGAGGATCTGGGCGATCTGTCCGAGCACGCGATCTACCTGTGCGGCTCGCCCGATATGGTGCGCGACGCGAAGCAGTCCTTCGTGGAGCGCGGCGCCAGCATCGACCATATCTACGCCGACAGCTTCACGTTCCAGCGCGGCTGAGCTGTTGGGAAAGCGCCAGTCGCGGTAGCGGCGGCAGGGGGTGCGTGGTATACAATAGCGCCACATCGCGGGGACATGACGTCCCTGCCAATTCATCCGACATCATGTCCGCCCGTGCCGCTTTGACCGAATCCGAACAGGCTGTCGTCAGTCTTGGCGCCAGCCATTCGCCGTTGTTTGCGCTGGTCACCGACAAGCTGCGCGAGCGGATCCTGAAGGGCGAATACGAACCGGGCGAACGGCTGGTGGAGAACAAGCTGTCGGCCGAGCTCGGCGTGTCGCGCATTCCCGTGCGCGAGGCCCTGCGGGCACTGGCCAGCGAAGGGCTGGTGCTGATCGAACCGCGCCGGGGCGCCTCGGTCGCGCGGCTGTCTCCAGATATCGTCCGCGAGATGGTCGAGGTCCGCGCCACGCTGGAGGGGCTCAACGCCAAGCTGGCCGCGCAGCGGCGCGACCCGACGCTGGTCGCGGAACTGCAGGCCGTGCTGCACCAGGGCATGGAAGCGGCGGCACAGGGCAGGGCGGACGAACTGCTGAGCCTGAACAGCCGGTTCCACGAGGTGCTGGGCACCATTGCGGCCAACAGCGTGCTGCAGGAAATGATGCGCTCGCTGCGCGAACGCACGGCCGTGCTGTTCGGCCCGGCCAATGCGGTGCGCGCCCGCCAGAACTGGGAAGAGCACGCCCAGATCCTGCAGGCGGTCATCGCTGGCGACGCCGACCTCGCCGCCTTGCTGGCGGCCCGCCATGTCTACAGCGCCGCCAAGGCGGCCGAGCTGCCGATCCAGGAGCAGACGCAGGCTGCCTGAGCCTGCGTCCCGCTGTTTCCCTCTCCCCCGGCCCCTCTCCCGCAAGCGGGCGAGGGGAGCAACCCATGGTTCGCAGGCCTGCCGGTTTGCTCCCCTTCCCACCAGTGGGAGAGGGCCGGGGAAGAGGGCTCTCCAGCCCACGCCGCCCCGGAACCGCCCCAACATAGTGTCTCTTTTGCACAATCAACGCGCATAGCGATGCCGCACTCTGGTGCGCAATCAGGGGAAACCCGGTATACTGTGAACTGTTGAAAATGCAATAGGGAATGACCATGCAATACCCCGACTCCCACCCGTATTTCCAGTACCGGAATACGCCGGTCGGCGAGCAACTGCTGCGCCACTACGCGGCGCGCGACGCAGTCCGGCACAGCACGCCGCTGCTGCCGATCCGCCTTGCCGACATTGGCCGGTTCGTCACCAGCCTGTTTGGCCGCCGCGGTCAGGACGCTCGCACCGCCTGATACCGGCAAGAGCGGCGGCGCAATTGCCGCCGCGCGGTACCCAGGCGCGATGCAGTCCGCCTGCCCAGGCCGCTAGATGACGCAAGCCCGCCGTCCGGCGGGCTTTGCCATTCGGGTCCGTGTTCTACGGACTCCCTTCCTTCCCCTCCCTCGCCTCTTCTCCTGCCGGAAGCGCACCCGCGCACCGATTCAGGGAATTCCCTACGGGACTGCTTCTTGCATACCGTCCACTATCGGTAACGCCGCATAAGGCCTTTGCGACCGTTATTTTTGTGCATATAGTATACCGATGAGACACCTGACCCTGTCTGGTTTGACCGGCGGGGAACGTGCAGCGCCTGCCGCCGCTGCGTAGACAACAACAAGAACAAGGAGCCGACGTGAGTCAGCCCATGCCCCTGCCTGGCGGAGCCACCGCCACCGTAGCGCTCGCGCCCGCACCTGGCGCCAGCCCGCCGGCCACCGTCCCAGCCGGCGCGGCGCCCCCACCCTCACCCTTCACGCCGTTATGGCGCGCTTCCGAAGCGCTCGCCGCGGGACAGACCACGGCGGTGGAACTGGTCGAGCAATGCCGCGCCGCCTGGGAGGCAAGCAACGGCACCCTCAATGCCCTGATCCTCACCGACTGGCAGGCGGCGCTGCGCGACGCTCGTGACAGCGACCTTCGACGCCAGCAGGGCAATCCACGCGGGCCCCTCGATGGCATGCCGTTCTCGATCAAGGAATCGTTCGACGTCGCCGGCTGGCCGACCACTTGCGGCAGTCTCGCGCACGCCGGGCATGTGGCACAGGCCGATGCCACCGTGGTCCAACGACTGCGCGACGCCGGCGCGGTGCTGCTGGGCAAGAGCAACGTGCCGCTTGGCCTGCGCGATTGGCAGACCTACAACGCGGTCTACGGTACCACCCGCAACCCACGCGATCCGTCGCGCACGCCCGGCGGCTCGTCCGGCGGCAGCGCCGCTGCGGTCTGCGCCGGCATGACCTTCTTCGATATCGGCTCGGACATCGGTTCCTCGCTGCGCAACCCCGCGCACTACTGCGGAGTGTTCTCGCACAAGAGCAGCCATGGCCTGGTGCCACTGACCGGCCACGGCAGCGGCGCCGCCCTGTTCGGCACGCAGGACATCAATGTCGCCGGACCGGTGGCGCGCAGCGCGCGCGACCTGCGCATGGTGCTCGACGCCATCGCCGGACCCGAGGAAACGGAAGCGGTGGCGTTCCGCATGGCGCTGCCCGCTTGCCCCCATCAGCGGCTCGATGCCTTTCGCGTCGCGGTGCTGCCGAGCCACCCCATCGCGGAGGCCGATGCCACGGTGGCAAACGAGATTACCCGCCTGGGACGCTGGCTGGAGCAGCAGGGCGCGCGCGTCGAATGGGATGCGCGTCCGGACTTCGACGCCGGCGAGCTGTGGCGCGTCTATGTGCTGCTGCTGCGCGCCACCACCTCGGTCTATATGAACGACGACGCCTTTGCCGCGGCGCTGGACGAAGCATCGCGAACCACGCCCGGCGACGATCGCTACGCCGCGCTGCAGTACCTCGGCGCGACCCTGCGCCATCGCGACTGGTTGCTGCTGCAGCAGGCGCGCGAGCGCTTCGCCCAGGCGTGGCGGCAATTCTTTACGCAGCACGACGTGCTGCTGTGCCCGGCCGCCGCCACACCGGCATTCGCGTTGAACGAGCAGCAGGAGCCGTGGCAGCGCGAGCTGCTTGTCAACGGCAGGCCGCAGGCCATGACCACCCAGCTGTTCTGGGCGGGGCACTCCGGGCTGTGCGGGCTGCCTTCGACGGTGGCGCCCATCGGCGCGTCCCCCAACGGCTTGCCGATCGGCGTGCAGATCGTCGCGGGACGCTATCGGGACCTGACCTCGCTGCGCTTTGCCAGCCTGCTGGAAGACGCCGGCTTTGCCTTCCGGCCGCCAGCACCGCTCGGCTGATTCCCGCGCCACGCGGCGCGCTTCCCACAGAACAAGATACAAGCAAGGGCCGGCGCCTGCCGGCGCTTGCCCTCATCCACGCAACGACCAAGGAGCGGACCATGCTGGGCTGGTTCAAAGAGCTGTCGCAAATGGAGCGCAAGGGGTTCTACGGCGCCTTCCTCGGCCATGCGGTCGACGTGTTCGACTTCATGATCTACTCGTTCCTGATTTCGACGCTGCTGACGCAGTGGGAGATGAGCAAATCGACCGCCGGCGCGATCGTTACCTGGACGCTGGTGTCGTCGCTGGTCGGCGCGATCGGCGCCGGCCTCCTGGCCGATCGATATGGCCGTGTGCGCGTGCTGCGCTGGACCATCCTCGTCTTCACCGTGGCCTGCTTCCTGTGCGGGCTTGCCGATTCGCCCGAGCAGCTGATGGTGTTCCGCATGATCCAGGGCCTGGGCTTCGGCGGCGAGTCGTCGCTTTGCATGGTGCTGGTGACGGAGATGATCCGCAACCCGGCGCACCGCGGCAAGTATTCCGGCTTCACCGCCAGCAGCTACTCGTTCGGCTGGGGCGGCGCCGCGCTGGCCTATGCGCTGACCTTCAGCCTGTTCGAGCCCGAGACCGCCTGGCGCGTCTGCTTCTTCCTCGGCATCGTGCCGGCGCTGGTGGTGATCTACCTGCGCCGCAACCTGGACGAGCCGGAAGTGTTCGTCAATGCGCGGGCCGCCCGCAAGCCGGGCTCGGCAGGGCGCGAGCTGGCGCGTCTGGTGCGCCGACCGCTGTTGCGCAAGACCGTGCTGTGCAGCCTGCTGTCCGGCGGCATGCTTGGCGCCTACTATGCGATTGCCACCTGGCTGCCCACCTTCCTCAAGACCGAACGCGGCCTGTCGGTGTTCGGCACCAGCTCCTATCTGGCCGTCACCATCCTCGGTTCGCTGGTCGGCTACGTCGCGGGCGCCTATGCCTCGGACCGCTGGGGACGCCGGCCCACTTATATCCTGTTCGCCCTCGGCGCGTTCGCCATGGCGATGGTCTACATGGTGATCCCGGTCTCCAACCTGTCGATGCTGTTCCTCGGCTTCCCGCTGGGCGTGCTGATGCAGGGGGTGTTCGCCGGTATCGGCGCCACCATCTCGGAGTCGTACCCCAACGATATCCGCGCCACCGGCTACGGCGTGTCGTACAACGTCGGCCGCGTGATCGGCTCCTTCTTCCCGTTGAGCGTCGGCTGGCTCAGCACCGGCCGCACCTCGCTGCCGCTGGCCATCGCCATCGTCGCCGGCACCGGCTATGCGCTGGTGGTGCTGGCCGCCTGGCTGCTGCCTGAGACGACGGGCATGGACCTCGCAGACGCCGGCGAAGACGAAGCGGCGAAGCAGCCGGCCGCCACGGCGGTACCGCCGCTGGCGCCGGGGGCGGCCGGGAGCAAGGCGGTTTGAGGAAGATCGAGGAGGGCCAGCGCAACCTGCTGGTCTTCCTTGCTTCGGGTCACTGCAGCAGCCGCTGATAACTCGCCGCAGGCAGGATCAGCGTCATGGGCCTTGGGATGAGCTCGATGAACCCATGGTGCACATAAAAGTTCTTCGCTGCTGAATCCTTGGCGTCGACGAGCAGTGCGCAGGAAGCAATTTCGTTGCGGTGGATGCGTTTGCATGCGTCCATCAGCAGCGCGCCGCCCAGCCCTTTTCCCTGGTGACTGCGGCAGACGGCGAGGCGTCCCATCCTGGTCGCGGGAACCATCGGATAGCGGGGAAGCTTCCTGGCGGTTTCCAGAGGCAGATCGTGCAGCGGGATGCCGCAGCTTGCGAGCGTGTAGTACCCGGCAACCTTTCCGTCCGTGGCCGCAGCGACGAAGCAGCTTGCTACCCGCCTGCGAATGTCCTGCCCGACGCCGTGCCGAAGGTAAAGGTCGAGCGGCTCGGAGCCGCTGTTGAACAGGGTGCGGTCATGGGTGCCGTCAAGCGGCATCATTCGATAGGGGGCCGGACTCATTCGTCACCGAGGAGCTGTCGGTGACGTTTGACTGCGCGATGCAGGGCGGGGGACGCGGGCGGCGGATTCATCAGGGCGTCGACGAAGCGCTGCTGATCCGCCACCGTGAGCGACAGCATCTCCGCTTCCGCAATGGTTTTCTTTGCCGCTTCCAGGGCGGCGCTCAGCACGAAGTCGGTCATCGTTCGTCCCTCCAGTTCCGCGGCACGTTTTAGAAGCGCATGGGAAGCGGCGCTCATGCGCGCTTCGAATCGACTGTCAGATGCCATGTGATACCCCTGCTCTCGCGGCGATTGTACGGCAGGCCTCCGTACAGTACGCGGCCGAAGCGGGCAGCGAGGTACGGGAAGCGGAAGTCCTGCTGCCTTTGCTATAGTCAGTGACGTTTCGCCTCCCGTTTGTCATATCAAGCTGCGGACCGCTCGCGCGCCTGAACCCGTGCCACGTCGCTACCTGCGGCAGCCACCGCCGACGCCGACCGGCGCTGGTCGATCATCGCGACCGCAATCGTTGCAATGACCGCCGGCACGGCGATGGCCAGGAAGTTCTGCTGCAGCGGCAGCGCCATCGACACCAGCACGCCGATCAGGATCGGTGCGAGGATGGCGCCGCTGCGCCCGACGCCCGAGGCCCAACCGATGCCTGTACCGCGGATCGCCATCGGGTAGAACTGTCCGGCATAGGCATAGGTGACGATCTGGGTGCCGATGGTGGACGCGCCGGCGAGCGCCACGACCACGAACAGCAGCGCGGTCGGCATCGGTTGACCCAGCAGCGTGATCGAGACCGCCGCGAGGGCGTACATGCCGACCAGCACGTGCTTGATCTGGAAGCGGTCGGCCAGCCAGCCGCCGCCGATCGCGCCGACCATGGCGCCGAAGTTCAGCACCAGCACGAAGGTCAACGCCGAACCCAGGCTGTAGCCGGCGCTTGCCATCAGCTTGGCGAGCCAGGAGCTGAGGGCGTAGACCATGAACAGGCACATGAAGAACGCGACCCAGAACATCAGCGTGCTGAAGGCGCGCCCGTCCTGGAACAGCTTGCCGATCGGCGCGTCGCCGCCCTTGTCGGGCTCGGGCAGCGCAAAGCGGTCGGTATCCTGCGGCCGATACGACGGTTCCATGCGTGCCAGCACCTGCTTCAATTCGTCCAGCCGGCCCTTGCGGATCAGGAAGGGCATCGATTCGGGCAGCACGCGCAGGACCACCGGGATCAGCAGCACCGGCAGGCCCGCCGCGAGGAAGACCGACTGCCAGCCGTGGCTCTCGATCAGCCCCTTGCCCAGCACCGCGGCGAGCATGCCGCCGACCGAATAGCCGCTGAACATCAGCGTCACCATGGTGCCGCGGATGCGGCGCGGTGAAAACTCGGTCATCTGCGCCACCACGTTGGGCATGACTCCGCCGATGCCGAGGCCGGCGAGAAAGCGCGTGATGCTGAAGCTGACCGGGTCGTTGGTGAAGCCGGCCGCCGCCGTGAAGACGCTGAACAGCAGGATGCAGATGGCGATGGCCCAGCGGCGGCCGATGCGGTCCGCAATGGTGCCCAGGAAGATCGCGCCGAACATCATGCCGAACAGCGCCGAGCTGACCATGAAGCCGGCGCTGGTGGCATCGACGCCCATCTCCTGCATGATCGACGGAAGCGCGATGCCGGCGACCGCGAGGTCGTAGCCATCGAAGATGATGATCAGCGCGCACCAGAACAGTACGCTGCCGTGAAAGCGATTGAAGCGGGCCTCGTCGGCCGTACGGTAAATGTCGAGCTGGCGCATCGCCTGTCTCCTCGTTGGATTCCCGGCAAACGCTGTCCTGCCGGAAAAGATGGCATCTCTGTTGCGTCGGGCCTGCGCCAGCCATGCGCGGGTGCAGGCCAGTGGCAGGGGGGCGACGTGCTAGCGGCCTGGTGCCGGCGTGATCGGTGGGTCGGCAGCGGGTTCGGGCTGCGGGGCTGCGGCACGGTGTCCGCGCACGAATGCGGACACTGCGTCGAGCAGCGCCTCTGGCTGGTCTCGATGCGGCGAGTGGCCGCATGCGGGCAGTTCGAGCAGCTGCGCGTGGGGCACGCGCCGGGCGATGCCCCGGATCTGCTCCAGCGTGCCGTACTCGTCGTCCAGCCCCTGCACCGCGAGCAGGGGGCAGGCGATGTCGCCGATCTCTGCCTCGATGTTCCAGTCGCGGAATGCGGGATGCAGCCAGATGTCGTTCCAGCCCCAGAACGCCGAGTCCGGATCGTCGTGATACCGGGCGAGCCGCGTGCGCAGATCCGTTGTCAGGTACGCTTGCCGGGCCTTCTGGATGCTGTCTACCGAGATGTCCTCGACGAGGATGTGCGGCGCGACCACGACGGCGCCCGCGACATGGGGTGCATACCGGGCGGCATGCAGCAGCGCGATGGAGCCGCCATCGCTATGGCCGAGCAGCCATGGCGGATGGGATGCGGTATCGATGTCCAGCGCCTGCAGCAGTGCCGGCAGGACCTCCAACGCCTGCCGGTGCATGAAGTCGGGGCGCCAGGCCTCATCCGGCTGGCGGGGCGTCGACCTGCCGTATCCCGGCCGCGAGTAGACCAGCCCGCGCAGGCCCGCCGCGTCGCACAGCTGCCGCGGAAACGCGCGCCACATCGCCACCGAGCCCAGCCCTTCGTGCAGGAACACCATCGTCGTCGCAGCGGGATTCTCGCTGCCGACCCACTGGTATTCGATGCGGGTCGTGCGGCCGTTCCAGTCCAGTTCAACGAAGCGGGACTCGCTCATGGCGCCACCGCGATGTGGACGGCCTGCGCCACCGGGGTGTCGGCCGGTCGCGCCTGGCCCACGCATGCGGCTTCCTGCCGGCCGCTGCGCTCGCGTTCCAGCTCGCGCAGCCGGAAGCGCTGGATCTTGCCGGTCGCGGTCTTGGGCAATGCGTCGACGAACTCGAGCAGACGCGGGTATTTGTAGGGCGCGAGGCGATCCTTGACGAAGCGCTTGAGGTCCTCGTCGCTGCACTGTGCGTCCGGCTTGAGCACGACGAACGCCTTGGTCTTGGTCAGCCCCTCGTCATCGGGCACGCCGATCACGGCCGCTTCGAGCACGGAGGGGTGTTGCATCAGGGTCGCCTCCACCTCGAATGGCGAGACATAGATGCCGCTGACCTTCAGCATGTCGTCGCTGCGCCCCGCATAGCAATACGTACCATCGGCATTGCGCACGTACTTGTCGCCGCTGCGCGTCCAGCTGCCCTGGAAGGTCGCGCGGGATTTCTCGCGGTCGCCCCAGTACATCACGGCGGCGCTGGGTCCCTGGATGAACAGATCGCCCACTTCGCCGTCGGGAACGGGCCGTCCCTGTTCGTCGCGCAGTTCCACCGCGTAGCCGGGCACGGGCCAGCCGGTGGTGCCGTAGCGCACCTGTCCGGGTCGGTTCGACAGGAAGATGTGGAGCATCTCGGTGGAGCCGATGCCATCGATGATCTCGCAGCCGAAATGCGCGGTAAACCGCTCGCCCAGCTCGGCGGGCAGGGCCTCGCCGGCGGACGAGCACAGTCGCAGCGCCACCGCTTCCCGCGCCGGCAGCGCGGGCGAGGCCAGCATGCCGGCGTAGCCGGTGGGCGCGCCGAAGAACACGGTGGCGCGCTGCTCGGTCCAGCGCCGGAAGATCGCTTCCGGGGTCGGCCGCTCGGCCATCAGCACCACCGTCGCGCCGACGCTCAGCGGGAAGGTCAGCGCATTGCCCAGGCCATAGGCGAAGTACAGCTTTGCCGCGGAGAAGCAGATGTCGTCCTCGCGCAGGCCCAGCACCGGCTTGCCATAGAGTTCGGCGGTCCACCAGGGATTGGCCTGCGAGTGCAGGACCCCCTTGGGTTTGCCGGTGGACCCGGAGGAATAGAGCCAGAAGCCGGGATCGTCGGGGCCGGTTGCGGCCGGCGTCTGCTGCGGCGCGTGCGACGCCAGCAGATCCTGCAGCGCATGCCGGGGAATCGAGCGGAACGAGGCGGACACGCCGGCGGCATCCTCCTGCGCCTGCCCCGACACGACCAGCGCGCCGACCTCGTGGCCGCCCTGTTGCTCGGCCAGTTGCAGGGCCTCGCCGAGCACTGGCAGCAACGCGCCGGATACCATCACCGCGCGAGCGCGGCTATGCCGCAGCATGTAGGCGTAGTCGTCCGGGGTCAGCAGCGTATTGACGGCGACCGGTACGATGCCGGCATGGATGGCGCCGAGGAAGCTGACCGGCCAGTCGCTGCAATCGTGCATCAGCAGCAGCACGCGCTCCTCGCGGCGCAGGCCGATGGCCTGCAGCGCGGTCGCGCTGCGGCGCACGAGGTCGTCCAGCTGGCCGTAGCTGAGGGTGCCGCGATCGTCGATGTACGCCGTCTTCGCCGCTCTGTCGCGATTGCAGGCAAGCAGATGCGCGGCGAAGTTGAACGGTGCCTGCGGCGGTGAGGGCAGGGTGTCGCTCGCTGTTGCCGGCATGCCGGGCACCGTGGTGGTTGCGCTGGTCATCGTGTCTCCCCGTAATGGTTGCTACAGCTGCGGCGCTGCGGCGCCGCTCGTCGTGTCGCGCGGCGTCAAGCGCCGGTGGCCAGGGCGCCGAGCACCGCGGTGCTGGCCTGCAGTGCGCAGCGCCGGTGATAGAAGTTCAGGGCGCGGATGCCGCCCAGCTCTTCGCCGCCTCCGGCGCGTCCCGGTCCGCCGTGCAACGACTGCGGCATGACGTTGCCGTGTCCGGTCTGCGTGCCGGCCACGTCCGGCGTAATGACGTGCACACGCCCCTGGCTGTCGGCCAGTTCCAGCGCCGTGGCGGCGAGCGTCGCCGCTTCGGTGCCATAGAGGGAGGCCACCAGCGAGCCCTTGCCGCGCCGGATCAGCGCGCACGCCTCGCCGATGTCCTGCTCCCGATTGCCGCTGCCGCCATAGGGGATCAGCGTAGCGACCGGACCGAAGACTTCCGTTTCGTGGACGATGTCGCTGCCGGCATCGCGCGCACCGAGCAGGGTCGGGCCGATGCAGCACGCTACCTGCGGGTCGGCGTCGATCAGCGGCGCCGCGGTGCCGTCCACCAGCGTCTGCGTCTGCGCTTGCAATGCGGCCAGGCCGGCATGCACGGCGTCCAGTTGCGTGCGGCTGACCAGCGAGCCCATGGTGACCGACGCGTTGCGGGGATTGCCGACGCTGACGCGCGCCAAGCGCTCGGCGATGGCGGCGGCCGCGGCGTCGTAGCAGTGCGCCGGCACCAGTACGCGCCGGATGGCGGTGCACTTCTGTCCGGACTTGACCGTCATCTCGCGCACGACTTCGTCGGCCAGCAGTTCCAGCGCCCGGCCGTCGGCACGGTCCGCGCGGTCCGCACCATCCGGCAGCAGCAGGGCCGCATTGACGCTGTCCGCCTCCACGTTCAGCCGCACCCCTTCCCGCGCGATGGCGGGGTGCGAGCGGATGCGCTGTGCCGTGTCGGCCGAGCCGGTGAAGGAGAGCAGGTCGAACGGTTGCAGCGCGTCGAGCAGTCCGGCCGGCGATCCGCAGACGATGGACAGCGCGCCGGCCGGCAGCACGCCGGCTTTCACCACGTCCTCGACCATGCGCTGGGTCAGCCACGCCGTCGCGGTCGCGGGCTTGACCACCACCGGCACGCCCGACAGCAGCGCCGGGCCTGCCTTTTCCCACAGTCCCCAGCCCGGGAAATTGAACGCATTGATCAGCAGCGCCAGGCCGCGGCTGGGCACCTGCACGTGCAGCGACTGGAACTGGCCGTCCTTGCTCAGCGATGCGGCTTCGCCGTCCGGCAGATGGCGCGCGTCGCCCAGCGTGGCGCCGATCCTGGCGTAGTGCTTCAGCGTGAAGATCGCCCCGTCGATGTCGACGGCGGAGTCGCGCCGCACCGTGCCGCTGTTGGCGGTCGCGATGTCGTAGTAGGCGTCGCGGTTCTGCTGCAGCACGTCGACCACGGCCGACAGCAAGGCGGCCCGCTCGCGATAAGTCAAGGCGCGTAGTGCCTTGCCGCCGTGCTCGCGCGCGAAGGCAAAGCCCGCTTCGAGGTCCAGGCCCTGCGCGTCGACGCGCACCAGCGCCTCGCCCAGCACGGGGTCACGCAGAAGCTGGCCGCCTCCGGTGCCGGTCTGCCAGCGTCCGGCCAGATGATTGGGCAGAATGGGTTGCATCGTGACTCCTGATGGCTGCTGCCGCCCCTGCATGGCCGGTGCGAGCCGGCTGGCGCTGCCGAGGCATGACGTACGGAACAGAAGAGACATGGCGGCCGAGGCGCGGGGCGGTGCGCCCGCCGACCCGGCCGTGACATTCAGCCTGTGAAATCGATGCGGCCGTCGGGCAGCAGGTACAGCACCAGCGCGCGCCCACCCGATACCGTGGGACGGTGCGCGCTGCCCGGCGGGCATACCAGCCAGCCGGCGCCGCGTCCGTCAAAACGGGCATCGCCTTCGATCGGCATGATCAGATCGATCTCGCCGTTGGGATGCACATGGTGCGGGCCCGCGATCTCCTGCATGTCGACGACATCGACGGAGAAGCCGTGCAGCACATCGGCGGGCTTGAAGATGCGGCCGTAGCGGATACCGCCCCCTTCCCGATGGCACAGCCAGCCTTGCTCGACCCCGGCCTCGCATGACGCTTTCAGCGCGCGATAGGCCGGGGAGTCGGGCCCGTACTCGGCGTTGAGCCAGGCGTCGAGCCGGTGGTCCAGCGGGCGGTCGGCCAGCCGGGCGGTCAGCGCGGACAGCTGTTGCTGCAGCAGTTGCGGGGTCATGGGGCGTCTCCTGTCAGGACCGTCCGCTATTCGATCGGCAGGTCCATGCATTATTGTGCATGGGAAAAATAGAACTGACGCCCCCTTAGTGTCAAGCAGTATATTGCCGGTATCAGGGTTTACTAGCAGTCTGCAAGCCCGAATCGGGCGCGAGCGCCGTTCGATGTGGCGGTCCAGACCGCCGGGCCGGCCCGCAGACAACGGCCCGCCGCGGGGCCACGGCAAAGCGGCGCTACCGCAGGGTCGCCGTCCTCCCGGAGGCGTTCCTTTCCGTCTATATAGTGCATGCGGATCCAGGCTTCACGGACGGTGCGAACATGCACAATAATGCTTGACAGCATCAAAAACGCTGCACTATCCTGCGTTTAACGATCCAGCGACACCATGTCGCGCCCCCGCAGAGGAGACACCGCCGTGACCCAGGTCCCCCGCGTCGACTACCAGACCGACCCCTCCCAATATCGCCACCTGAAGCTGCAGTTCGACGGTGCGATCGCTACCCTGACCCTGGACATTGACGAGAACGCCGGCCTGCGTCCCGGCTACAAGCTCAAGCTGAACAGCTACGACCTTGGCGTCGATATCGAGCTGAACGATGCGCTGAACCGCATTCGCTTCGAGCACCCGGAAGTGCGCACCGTGATCGTCACCAGCGCGCGCGACAAGGTGTTCTGCTCGGGGGCCAACATCTTCATGCTCGGCGTCAGCAGCCACGCGTGGAAGGTCAATTTCTGCAAGTTCACCAACGAGACCCGCAACGGCATCGAGGACTCGTCGCGCCATAGCGGCCTGAAGTTCATCGCCGCGGTGAATGGCTCGTGCGCCGGCGGCGGCTACGAGCTGGCGCTTGCCTGCGACGAGATCTTCCTGGTGGACGACCGCTCGTCGGCCGTCAGCCTGCCGGAAGTGCCGCTGCTCGGCGTGCTGCCCGGCACCGGCGGCCTGACCCGCGTCACGGACAAGCGCCACGTGCGCCACGACCTCGCCGACATCTTCTGCACCACGACGGAAGGGGTGCGTGGCCAGCGTGCCAAGGACTGGCGGCTGGTCGACGAGATCGCCAAGCCGGCGGTGTTCGCGCAGAAGGTGCAGGAGCGTGCGCTGGCGCTGGCCGCGACCAGCGACCGTCCCGAGGGCGCGCGTGGGGTTGCGCTGACGCCGCTGCAACGCAGCTTCGACGACGACGGCTTGCGCTACCAGTACGTGGACGTGCGCATCGACCGCGCGGCCCGCACCGCCAGCTTCGTCGTGCGTGCACCGTCCGGTCCCCAGCCCGAATCGATCGGCGCCATCGAGGAAGCCGGCGCGAGCTGGTATCCGCTGCAACTGGCGCGCGAGCTGGATGACGCCATCCTGTCGATGCGCACCAACGAGCTGGATATCGGCACCTGGCTGATCCGCACGGAAGGGGATGCCGAGGCGGTGCTGCGCACCGATGCCGTGCTGCTCGCCAACCGCGAGCACTGGCTGGTGCGCGAGACCATCGGCATGCTGCGCCGCACGCTAAGCCGCCTGGACGTGTCCTCGCGCAGCCTGTTCGCGCTGGTCGAGCCGGGCTCGTGCTTCGCCGGCACGCTGCTCGAACTGGCGCTGGCCTGCGACCGCGTCTATCACCTGGCGCTGCCCGACGACGAAGCGCGCGCCCCTCGCATCACGGTGGGTGAAGCCAACTTCGGCCTCTACCCGATGGCGACCGAACAGAGCCGGCTGGCACGCCGCTTCTACGAGGAAGCCGGGCCGATGGAAGCGGTGCGCGCCCGCGTCAACCAGCCGCTCGATGCCGATGCCGCGTTCGCGCTGGGACTGGCGACATCCAACCCGGACGATATCGACTGGACCGACGAGGTGCGGCTGGCAGTCGAGGAGCGCGTGGCGATGTCCCCCGATGCGCTGACCGGCATGGAAGCGAACCTGCGCTTCAACGGCCGCGAGACCATGTTCACGCGCATCTTCGGCAGGCTGACCGCCTGGCAGAACTGGATCTTCCAGCGGCCGAACGCGGTTGGCGACAAGGGCGCGCTGAAGGTCTACGGCAAGGGCGAGAAGGCAGCCTTCGACTGGAACCGCGTCTGATCGACCCCGCCGCACCGCAACCCGACACCAACGAGACAGCACCGGGAGACCACCATGTCCGGTATCAACTACAGCGAGAAGATCCCCAACAACGTCAACCTGAGCGAGGACCGCACGCTGCAGCGCGCGCTCGAGCAGTGGCAGCCGAACTACCTGAGCTGGTGGAACGACATGGGTCCGGAAGGCGCGCAGAGCCATGACGTGTACCTGCGCACGGCGATCAGCGTCGACCCGCAGGGCTGGGCGCAGTTCGGCTACGTCAAGATGCCGGAGTACCGCTGGGGCATCTTCCTGAACCCGGCCGAGAAGGACCGCAAGATCCATTTCGGCGACCATATCGGCGAGGACGCCTGGCAGGACGTGCCGGGCGAGTACCGCGCCAACCTGCGCCGCATCATCGTGACGCAGGGCGACACCGAGCCGGCCTCGGTGGAGCAGCAGCGCCATCTCGGCCTGACCGCGCCGAGCATGTACGACCTGCGCAACCTGTTCCAGGTCAACGTCGAAGAGGGCCGCCACCTGTGGGCGATGGTCTACCTGCTGCACAAGTACTTCGGCCGCGACGGGCGCGAGGAAGGCGAAGCGCTGCTGGAGCGGCGCAGCGGCCAGCAGGACAATCCGCGCATCCTGCAGGCGTTCAACGAGCAGACGCCGGACTGGCTCTCGTTCTTCATGTTCACCTACTTCACCGACCGCGACGGCAAGTTCCAGCTGTGCGCGCTGGCCGAAAGCGCATTCGATCCGCTGGCGCGCACGACGAAGTTCATGCTGACAGAGGAAGCGCACCACATGTTCGTTGGCGAAAGCGGCGTCTCGCGGGTGATTCAGCGCACCTGCCAGGTGATGAACGAGCTGAAGACCGACGACCCGGGCAAGCTGCGCGCCGCCGGCGTGATCGACCTGCCGACCATCCAGCGCTACCTGAACTTCCACTACAGCGTCACCATCGACCTGTTCGGCGCCGACGAATCGAGCAATGCCGCGACGTTCTACAGCAGCGGCCTGAAGGGGCGCTTCGAGGAAGGCAAGCGTGCCGACGACCACCGGCTCAAGGGCGACACCTACAAGGTGCTGCAGGTCGCCAACGGCCAGCTGGTCGAGAAGGAAGTGCCGATGCTCAATGCGCTGAACGAAGTGCTGCGCGACGACTATATTCGTGACAGCGTCGCCGGTGTGGAGCGCTGGAACCGGGTGATCGACAAGGCCGGCATCCCGTTCCGCCTGAAGGTCCCGCACAAGGCCTTTCACCGCAATATCGGTGCGCTGGCGGGCGTCAAGGTCGCGCCGGAAGGCCGCGTGGTGTCGGAAAACGAATGGCAGGCCAACGTTTCGCAATGGCTGCCGACCGACAGCGACCGCGCCTTCGTCGCCAGCCTGATGGGCCGCGTGGTCGAGCCCGGCAAGTTCGCCAACTGGATCGCACCGCCGGCGGTGGGCGTGAACCGCCAGCCCGCGGATTTCGAGTACGTGCGCTTCAACTAAAGCGGCGCGGGAAGGGGCGCCCGCGAGCAGGCACCCCGCCCGACGCCACCGGAGGCCGGCAGTCACCGCCGGCCCGGCATGGAGACCGCCATGGACATGGCCGATATTCAAGTCATCAAGCAGCACCTGATCGATCCGGAAATCTGCATCCGCTGCAATACCTGCGAAGCGACCTGCCCGGTCAATGCGATCACACACGACTCGCACAACTACGTCGTCGATCCGCAGAAGTGCAACCTGTGCATGGATTGCATCTCGCCCTGTCCGACGGGCTCGATCGACAACTGGCGCATGGTGCCGCGCGTGCGCGCCTACACCGTCGAGGAACAGTTCGGCTGGGACGTGCTGCCCGACGAACTGAGCAGCGAGCAGCTGGCGGGCGGACTGGGGCAGGCGCCCGAGGTCACCGCTGCGCGAAGCGACGGCGAAGTGATCGCCGTGGCCGAGGCCGTCATCGCCGAGGTGCAGCCCTTCAACAGCACGCAGTTCGGCGCAACCCAGCCGCCCTGGTCGGCCGCGCATTGCTACACCAACCTGTACGGTCCCAAGT
The DNA here is from genome assembly GCF_019795295.1 of Cupriavidus sp. AU9028. Lineage (GTDB taxonomy): Bacteria > Pseudomonadota > Gammaproteobacteria > Burkholderiales > Burkholderiaceae > Cupriavidus. The sequence continues at coordinate 69,407 of NZ_JAIMCG010000021.1, forward strand.
CGCAGCGCAAGAGCATCCGCGCCACCGTCACCGGCAATGTGCGCGTGACCGAGGTCGGGCGGGAATACGACACCCACCATATCGTGCTCGACTTCGGCGCGATGCCGTTCCCGGTGCTGGAAGGCCAGTCGATCGGCATCGTGCCGCCTGGCGTGGACAGCCAGGGGCGGCCGCATCATGCGCGGCAATACTCGATCGCGAGCCCGCGCAACGGCGAACGGCCCGGGTACAACAACCTGTCGCTGACCGTCAAGCGCGTGCTGGAGGACTACCAGGGCAACCCGGTGCGCGGCGTCGCCTCGAACTATCTGTGCGATCTGCAGGTCGGCGACACCGTCGAGGTGATCGGGCCCTTCGGCGCCAGCTTCCTGATGCCGAACCATCCGCGCTCGAACATCGTGATGATCTGCACGGGCACCGGCAGCGCGCCGATGCGCGCGATGACCGAGTGGCGGCGCCGGCTGCGCAAGTCCGGCAAGTTCGACGACGGCAAGCTGATGTTGTTCTTCGGCGCTCGCACGCCGCAGGAGCTGCCGTACTTCGGTCCCTTGCAGAGCCTGCCGAGGGACTTCATCGACATCAACCTGGCCTTTTCTCGCGTGCCGGGTGAACCGCGCCGCTATGTGCAGGACATGATGCGCGAGCGGGTGGCGGACCTTGCCCCGCTGCTGGCCGATCCGGACACCTATATCTACGTGTGCGGCCTGAAGGCCATGGAGGAGGGCGTGGTGCTGGCGCTGCGCGATGTCGCCGAGCAGTCGGGCATCGCGTGGGAGCCGCTGGCGGCGGCGCTGAAGGAGCAGGGGCGGCTGCATCTGGAGACGTACTGAAGCTGGAGCCGCGGGGGGCAGGCAGTTGGTACGAATGCCGATGGCGGCCGTAACGGTTGCATGGCATTCTCGCCGCAGCTGGCCGCGGCTGCGGCCTTTCCTGCGTGACCGAACGCGCTCTACGCCAACGCTTGCTGCCCATCGATGACCGCCTCCGCCTTGCCGCCGTCCACTGTTTCCGCCCATCCCGTGCTGCCGGCTCTGACGGTGCGCCAGTACCTGGCCGAGCGCCGCGAAATCGCGCTGATCGACGTACGGGAAGAAGACCCCTTCGCGCACGGACATCCGCTGTGGGCAGCCAACCTGCCGCTGTCCCGGCTCGAATTGCTGGCTTGGACCCGGATTCCGCGACGCGATACCGTGGTGGTCGTCTACGGCGAGCACGACGGCATCGACCTTGCGCCCCGAGCCGCCCAGGTCCTCGCCGGGCTCGGTTATACCGCCGTGCATTTGCTCGAGGGCGGGCTGCAGGGCTGGATCGACAGCGGCGGCGAACTGTTCATCGACGTCAATGTCCCGAGCAAGGCGTTCGGCGAACTGGTGGAGGCCAGGCGCCATACGCCGTCGCTGGAAGCGAAGCAGGTCAAGGCGCTGCTCGACAGCCAGGCCGATGTGGTGGTGGTCGATGCGCGGCGCTTCGACGAATTCCAGACCATGAGCATCCCCACTGCCACCAGCGTGCCGGGCGGCGAACTGGTGCTGCGCGTGCGCGAGCTCGCGCCGGACCCGGCGACCACGGTGATCGTCAATTGCGCGGGCAGGACGCGCAGCATCATCGGCACGCAGTCGCTGATCAACGCTGGCCTTCCCAACCCCGTCGCCGCGCTGCGCAACGGCACCATCGGCTGGACGCTGGCCGGCCAGCAACTGGATCGCGGCGCCTCGCGCCAGGCGCCCGAGGCGGTCGGCGAAGACAACCGCGCCCGCGCGCGGGAAGGCGCGCGCGCGATCGCCGAGCGGGCAGGGGTGCGCCGCATCGCGCCGGACGCCGTGGCGGCGCTGGACGAGCCGGGACGCACGCTGTACCGCTTCGACGTGCGCACCGCGCAGGAGTACCAACGCGGCCATCTGCCGGGTTTCCGTCACGCGCCCGGCGGGCAGCTGGTGCAGGAAACCGACCACCATGCGCCGGTGCGCGGCGCGCGCATCGTGCTGGCCGATGACGACGGCGTGCGGGCCGACATGGCGGCCTCGTGGCTGGCCCAGATGGGCTGGGAGGTGTGGGTGGTCGAGCCGACCGGGGCGGATGCGCGGACGGCGGGCGGACCGGCGTCGGACGCGATCCCCGAGGCGCCCTCGGTGCAGACGGTCACGCCCGCCCGCCTGCAGGCCTGGTGCGGCGACAAGGAAGAGGACCGGCCCGTCATCCTCGACGTCGGTCCCGGTGTGTCCTACCTTGCCCGGCATGTGCCCGGCGCCTGGTATGCGATCCGGTCGCAGCTGGCGCAGGCACTGGCGCGAGTGCCAGGGTCACGGCGATACGTGCTGACCTGCGGCACCGGCCTGCTGGCGCGCTTCGCCGCACAGGATCTGCGCGAGCTGACGGACGCCGAGGTATGGGTGCTCGAAGGCGGCACCACGGCATGGATGGATGCGGGATTGCCGGTGGAAACCGGCGAATCGCGCCTGGCCGTTCCGCGCACCGACCGCTACCGCCGCCCCTACGAGGGCACCGACAATGCGGCGGCGGCGATGCAGGCCTATCTCGACTGGGAGTTCGGCCTGATCGCCCAGATCGAGCGCGATGGCACGCACAACTTCCGCGTGGTGTAGGTCGTGCGGCTCCGAGCGCGTGCCCGGCACGCCCGCCTCAGAACCCGACAGCCTGTCCGTCCCGCCGGGAGTCGGACGCCGCGATGTAGCCGCTCTGCGCCCTGTAGATGATCTGCGCGGAGCCGAACTCCAGGCTGTCGCGCTCCCCCACCTGCACGTGGTGCCCCAGCGCGCGCAGCCCCTCGAGGACGCGGGCCGGCATGTGCTGCTCGACATGGACTACCGGTCCGTGCTCGACGCGGAAGCGCGGCGCATCGCTCATCGCCTGCGGGTTTTGTCCGAAGGCCGCGAAGCGGGTCATCATCTGCACATGGCCCTGCGCCTGCATGGAGCCGCCCATCACGCCGAACGACATTGCCGGCTTGCCATGGCGGGTGACGAAGCCCGGAATGATGGTATGCATCGGCCGCTTGCGGCTGCCCACGCAATTGACGTGGCCGGGCTTGAGATTGAAACCCTCGCCGCGATTGTGCAGGGCGATACCGGTACCCGGCACCACGATGCCGGAACCAAAGCCACGGTAGTTGGACTGGATCAGCGAGACCATCGATCCGTTGGCGTCCGCGGCGGTCATGTAGACGGTGCCCTGCGACTTCGGCGCGCCGGCCGACGGCATCAGCACGCGGTCCATCGCAATCAGCGCGGCCCGCTCCTTCAGGTAGCCGGGGTCGAGCAGTTCGGCCGGCGTGCAACGCATGGTCCGTGGATCGGAGACATGACGATGCAGGTCGGCAAACGCCAGCTTCATCGCCTCGATGCTGACGTGGTAGAACTCGGTGCTGTCCACGCCCATGTTGGCCACGTCGAACTGATTCAGAATCCCGAGTCCGATCAGCGCGGCAATGCCCTGGCCGTTGGGCGGCAACTCGTGCAGGGTATAGCCGCCGAAGTCCTGCGAGATCGGCTCGACCCAGTCCACGCAGTGGTCTTCGAGGTCGTCCGCGCGCAGCGCGCCACCGGTTTCCTGCGCGAAGGCCACGATCCTGGCGGCCAGCTCGCCGCGATAGAAGCTGTCGCCACCGCTTTCGGCGATCTTGCGCAGCGTCGCCGCCTGCGCGGGAAAGCGCCAGAGCTGGCCCGCCTGCGGCGCCTTGCCGTCGGGCAGAAACGCTTGCGCAAAGCCGGGCTGGTCCTTCAGGACCGGCTCCTGCAGTGCCCATTGCCGGGCGATGCGCGGCGACACGAGGAAGCCGTTTTCCGCGTACTCGATGGCCGGCTCGAACAGCGTGGCAAAGGGCAGCTTGCCGAAGCGGTCCGACAGCGCCTTCCAGCCGGCGACGCCGCCGGGCACTGTCACGGTATCCCAGCCGGTCTGCGGCATCTTCTCGCGTCCGGAGAAGTGGGGGGGGGGGCCCGGCGCCCGCGCGCCGCCGCCGGCGGGGGGGGCGCGCCCCGCGCCCGGGGGGGCGCCCCCCGGGCCCCCGTCGCCCCCCCGGGCCGGGGGGGGGG
>NZ_JAIMCG010000022.1 GCF_019795295.1 Cupriavidus sp. AU9028
CGGCAAAGCGGCCGGCGGTAGCGGGCAGCGCTTCGCCGGCATAGTGGCGCAGCACTTCGCCGAGCAGCTGCGCGGTGCTCCAGCCATCGAGCAGCAGATGGTGTACGGTCCAGACCAGATGGTGGCGTGCTTCGCCGGTGCGCAACAGCGCGAGGCGCATCAGCGGCGGGCGCTCCAGGTCGAAGCGCTCGGCCAATTGCTCGGCGGCGAAGCGGTCCAGATCGTCTTGCCTGCTTTCGCGCCAGTCCTCGACGCGCACCGGCAGCGTGACGTCACGTGCGATCCACTGCAGCGGTTGTTCGCCGCGATGCACGAAGCCGGCGCGCAGGCTGTCGTGCCGTGCCAGCGCGGCGTGCCACGCGGCGGTGAAGCGAGCAGGATCGAGCCCGTCGATATCGACGCGCAGCTGGTTGGTGTAGGCGCTGCCGTCCGGCGCATAGACGCTGTGGAACAGCATGCCGGCCTGCATCGGCGAGAGCGGGTAGAGATCCTGCAACCGGGCCGGGTCCAGACCGAGCGCATCGAGCCCGTCCTGCGTCAGCCGTGCGAGCGGGAAGTCGGACGGCGTGACGCCGCTGGTGCCGCTGGCGCCGCTGGTGCAATGCGCGATCAGCGCCTGCAATTCCTGCTGCAACGCATGGGCAATGCGCTGCACCGTGGCGCGGCGATGGCGAGCCAGACTGAAGGCCAGTGTCAGGCGCAGCTGGCCATCGAATACCTGCCCGCTGACAGACAGCGGATGCGACAGCGGCGCCGACGGGTCCTGACTGCTGCCGGACGAATCGGGAGACGGCCGCCACGGCGAATCGGCGGCGAAGCTGCCGTCGAACTGGCCCAGATAGTTGAACACGACATTCGGCTTCGGTACGCCGGACAGCGCGGCCTGCTGCTGGGGCGTGCCGAGCCGGCGCAGCAGTCCGAAGCCGATGCCGTCGCCGGGGACAGCGCGCAGCTGTTCCTTGACGGCCCGGATGGCGTCGCCGAGGTCGCCGGTGCCATCGAGTGCGACGGGATACATCGTGGTGAACCAGCCGACGGTGCGGCTCAGGTCGAGCGTGTCGTCGATGCCGGCGCTGCGGCCATGGCTTTCCAGGTCGATCAGCACCCGAGAACGTCCGGTCCAGCGGGACAAGGCCCGTGCGAGGGCGGTCAGCAGAAGATCGTTGACGCGAGTCCGGTAGGCCGCTGGGGCTCGCTGCAGCAGCGCCTGTGTCAGCTCGGCCGGCAGGGTCAGTGTCACGCTGTCGCGTTCGGCTACCGTCATGGCACCGCCGGCGTGGTCGCACGGCAGCGTTCCGTCGGCATCCTGCAGCGCCAGCCAGTAGGGCAGTTCGTCACTCCTGCGCTCAGTAGCAGCCCGCAGCGCCTGGGACCACTGCTGATACGACGCGGTCCGTGCCGGCAGCGACGGCGCCTGGCCGCTGGCACGCTGTCGGTACGCGGTGAGCAGGTCATCGATCAGCACCCGCCACGACACACCGTCGACCACGAGATGATGGGCGACCAGCAGCAGTTGCCAGCGCTCGCCCATCTGCAGCGCGACGGCGCGGAACACGGGGCCTTGCGCAAGATCGAGACTGCGCTGCGCGGCGTCGCAATGGGCGAGCCGTTCCTCCTCGGAGCGCGCTTCACGCGTCCATAGCGAATCGGGGCCGGCGTCTTCTGCATGGCGCTGCGTCCACTGGCCATCCTCCAGGAGGTAGCGCAAGCGCAGCGCATCGTGGTGGGCCACCAGGTCATGCAGCGCCATGGCCAGCGGCTGCAATTGCAACGGCTCGCGGCAATCCAGCAGTACCGACTGGTTCCAGTGATCGCGCCGCGCCAACGGCATGGCGAAGAAATCGGACTGGATCGGCAGCAGCGGCACGACGCCGGTGGGAGCGCTGCTTTCGCCCTGCGCATCGACGCCGACCGCTTGCACCACGGCAGCCAGTTCCGCCAGCGTCTGCCGCTCGAACAGCTGCCGCGGCGTCAGCATCCAGCCGGCTGCACGCGCTCGCGCGACGATCTGCAGGCTGAGGATCGAATCGCCGCCCAGCTCGAAGAAGTTGTCGTTGCGGCCGATCTGCGGCAAGCCCAGCACCTCGGCCCAGATTTCGGCCAGCGCCGACTCCGCCGCGCCGGTGGGCGCGACGAATTCCTGGGCGCTGTCGAACGCCGGTGCGGGCAGTGCACGCCGGTCCAGCTTGCCGTTGGGCGTCAGCGGCAGCGCGTCGACGATGACAAAGGCGGCCGGCACCATGTAGTCGGGCAACTGAGCCGACAGGGCGGCACGAAGCTGCGCCACGTCGATAGCGGATCCAGCGCAGGGCACGACGTAGGCCACCAGTCGCGCACCCGACGGGCCGTCCACCGCAAGCACGGCCGCGTTGCCGAGCCCCGGCTGCGCCATGATCCTGGCCTCGATCTCGCCCGGCTCGATGCGAAAGCCGCGGATCTTCAGCTGCTGGTCGATGCGACCGAGGTATTCGAGCTGGCCATCGGGCAACCAGCGCGCAAGGTCGCCGGTGCGGTACAGCCGCGCGCCTTCGGCCGCGAAGGGATCGGGCACGAAGCGCTCGGCGGTCAGCGCCGGCCGGTTCAGGTAGCCGCGCGCCAGCCCGTCGCCGCCGATATACAACTCGCCAGCGACGCCGGGCGGCACCAGGTTCATGCCGGCATCGAGCACCCGAATCCCGAGGTCGGGGATACGATCGCCAATGGGACTGCGCGCGCCGCTGGCCGGGTCCAGATCGTCGAGCGTGATGGGGCGATAGGTGACATGCACGGTGGTTTCCGTGATGCCGTACATATTGACCAGCCGCGGCGACGCATCGCCGACGCGCTCCAGCCAGGGCCGCAGCGCCTGTGGGTCCAGCGCCTCACCGCCGAAAATGACATGGCGCAACGCCAGCGGCTCGTCGTAGATGTCCGGCTGCGCGATCAGCGCGCGGAAAGCGGACGGCGTCTGGTTCAGCACCGTCACCCGCTCCCGCCGCAGCAACGCGAGAAACTCCTGCGGCGTCCGGCTGACCAGCCACGGCACGATCACCAGCTGGCCGCCATGGCAAAGCGCGCCGAAGATTTCCCAGACGGAGAAGTCGAAGGCGTACGAGTGGAACAGCGTCCAGACGTCGTCGGCACCGAAGCCAAACCAGCGCTGCGTCGCCGCGAACAGGCGGGACAGGTTGCCGTGCTGCAATTGCGCCCCCTTGGGACGGCCGGTGGAACCCGAGGTGTAGATCACGTATGCCAGATGGCCGGCGCGCACCTCCACTGCGGGAGGATGGTCCTGGACCTGCGCGTCGTCAGCGCCATCGTCGAGCATCAGTACTGGAAGGCCGTCGCGCTCGGGCAGCAGGTGCCGCAACGCGGGCTGGGTCAGCAGAACGGCTATGCCGCTGTCCTCGAACAGATAGGCCAGCCGTTCGGCGGGATAAGCCGGATCGAACGGTACGTAGGCGCCGCCCGCCTTGAGAATGGCAAGCAGGCCGACGATCATCTCCGGAGACCGCTCCACGGCGATGCCGACGCGCACCTCCGGCCCGACACCCAGCGCGACGAGGCGATGCGCCAGTCCGTTGGCGCGCCTGTCCAGTTCGCCGTAGGTCACCGTAACCTCGCCGAAGCGCAGCGCGATCGCGTCCGGACGCAGCGCTGCCTGCCGCTCGATCTGGCGGTGCACGGGCTCGCCGCCTGCCTCGCATGGCTGCGGCTTCCCGGCACGCTGCTGCAATGCCAGCGCAGCATGGTCGTCCGCATCCAGCGGGGCTGCATCGCGGCTGGCGAGCAGCGGCGTGGCCGTCCAGGGCAGGTCCGGCGCTTCCAGCATGCCCGCCAGCTGCGCCAGATAGTGCCGGAGCATCCGCTGCGCGGTGCGCTGCTGGAACTGCGAACAGTCGTACTCGAGATCGATCCGCACGGCATCGGCCTGTGCCTGAACGTCGAGAATCAGGTCGAACTTGGCGCCCGTCGCGCTGGCGTCCACCGCATCCGTATGCACCCCGGGAAATGCCAGTTGCGCCCCTTCCGAACTGGCACGCCAGTTGAACATGACCTGGAACAGCGGGCTGCGCCCGGCATCGCGAGGAACCTGCATGCTGTCGAGCAGCGCTTCGAACGGCAATTCCGCATTGGCCAGCGCACCCAACGTATCGGCGCGCACCTTTTCGCACAGGTTTCTTGCCGTGATGCCGGCAACGGTGCGGGCCGGATAGACATGGGTGTTGGCAAAGAAGCCGACCACCTCGTCCAGCGAGGCGTCGTCGCGACCGGCATGCGGCACGCCGATGGCGAAATCGGACTGTCCGCTGTAGCGGCTGAGCAGCGCCTGCCATGCGGCCAGCAGCACGACGAAGGGTGTACAGCGCTGCGCGGCACAGAACCCGCGCAGCCGCGAGGACAGCGCCGCCGGCAGCGTGGCACCGACACGGCGGGCAATCTGCTTTCCGGTGGCGCGTTCCATCGGGATATCGGTGGGGAGCTGCAGCGCCGGCACATGGCTGCCCAGCTGCTGCCGCCACCAGGCATGCTGCGAATCGAGCGCGCCGCTGTTCATCCTGTCGCGCTGCCGGCGCGCATGGCCGGCGAAAGACGCGGCAGGCGAGGGCAACCGTACCGCCTCGCCTGCCAGCGCCTGCGCATAGGCGCGGGCCAGATCGCGCGCGATGATGGCGTTCGACACCGCGTCCGAGACGATATGGTGCAGCGACAGCAGCAATACGTGATCGTACTCGGCACGCGCCACCAGCGTAGCGCGCAGCAGCGGAGCGCGGCTCAGATCGAAGGGACGCGCCGCCTCCTCGTCGATACGCGCGCGCAGCGGCGCTTCTCCGTGGGCAAGCACGGCATGCGACATCTCGAAGGCGGCTTCGGCATCGACGATCTGGCGCGGCAAGCCGTCGCCTGGACCTTCGCCTGGTACAAAACGCGTGCGCAGCGCGGGATGGCGCGCGATGACGCCACGAAAAGCCGCTTCCAGCGCCTGCCGGTCGAGACTGCCGCGCAGCACGAAGGCGCGCGTTTGGTTGTAGGCGGTGCTGTCCGGCTCGTACTGCAGCAGGAACCAGAGCCGTTGCTGAGAGAACGACAGTGGCGCGTCGCCGTGACCCGGATCGGCGTCGGCGAAGGCCAGCGCGCCGTCCTGATCGGCATCCTGTTCGAGCAGCAGGGCCAGCAGCGCCGCGTCGTGCGCGGAGGACGAGGATGACGTCATGAATGCGATTCCGGATGAGGATTCAAGTGAGGCGGGTCAGGCGGGGCTGTCGACTGCGGTGCCGGCCGAGGCTCGCAGCGCGGCGCGCGCCTCGGGCGACATCGTTGCCAGTTGCCGTTGCAGCGCGGCCAGCGTTTCCAGGGCGGCGCGGTTGTCGGCCCGGGCGTCCAGCGCGCAGGCCAGCGCCGCGGCGCTGGGCGCATCGAACACCACGGCCGGTGCGATCTCCAGCTTCAGCAGCTTGCGGATGCGGGCGACCAGCTTGATCACCAGCAGCGAATGCCCGCCTGCCTCGAACAGGTCATCCTGTACGCCCAGTTGCGGCGCCTCCAGCAGCTCGCGCATCTGGTCCAGCAGCAGCGCTTCCAGCGCAGTGGCGGGTTCGCGTCCCGGCGCTGCGTCGTCCCGGTGCGCGAAGGCTGACTGCATCAACGCCGCACGGTCCACCTTGCCGTTCGGCAGGCGGGGCAGCGACGCGACCGCGAACCACTGCGCCGGAATCATCGGTTCCGGCAGACGCTCGGCCAGCGCCTGGCGCAGCGCCTTGCGATGGGCGGCGGACAGTGGCACGTTGGACGGATCGTCGGGGACCAGCCATGCGGCAAGGCAGGGCGGCTCGCCGGGCATGACGAACGGCATGACCAGCGCCTGCCGCACGCCGGGCAATTTCGCCAGCGCATGTTCGATCTCGCCGCATTCGATGCGAAAGCCCCGGACCTTCAGCTGGCCGTCGGCGCGGCCGAGCAGTTCGATGCCGCCTTGCGGCAGGTAGCGGGCCCGGTCGCCGCTGCGATACAGGCGCTGGCCGGCACGCGTGGGGTGCGGCAGAAAGGGATCGTCTGGCGTGGCCGGGGTATGGCCCAGGGCGGTGCGGCCCAGATAGCCGTCGCACAACTGGGCGCCGCCAAGAACCAGTTCGCCGGTCTCTCCCGTTGCCGCGAGGTGGCCGGCCGCGGTGCGCACCTGCGCTTCGCAGTTCGCCAGTACGCGCGTCAGCGGCAGCGGTTCGCCGGTCAGCGACTGCGCGCTGCCGGCGTCATGAACGAGGATGCCGACGGTCGCCTCTGTCGGTCCATAGTGGTTGCAGACGCGCGCCTGCGGCGCACGCTCGCGCAGACGCGACAGTAGCGCCGGCGAGGCCGCTTCGCCGCCGAGCACGATGACGGTACCCGCTGGCAGCGGCAGCGCGCCGCCGTCACCGTCGATCAGTGCATCCAGATGGGAAGGCACGATCTTCAGGCACTGCACGCGCTCCCGGGCGAGGAAGGCGGCGAAGCTTGCGGCGTCGCGCATATCGCCTTCGTCCGCCACGCACAGGCATGCGCCATGCCAGAACGCCCCGAACAGCGTGGTGTTGCCCAGGTCAGCGGCGACGGTCGATGTCAGTGCGAACCGTTGGCAGGTGTCCAGCTTCAGCGCGTCGCCCGACGCGGCCGCGTAGTTCAGCAATGCACGGTGCGACACGGCAACGCCCTTGGGCGTGCCGGTCGAGCCCGACGTGTACAGGATGTACGCGGGCTGCGCAGCGTCGAGCGGAGGCAGGGCGCGGCTCGCGCCGGCTTCCGCCCCAGCTGGCGACCCTTTTGACCAACCATCGAGCGCCGCGACATCGACATGGCGCGCGGGACCCTGCACGACTGGCAGGTGGGACGCGTCGGTCAGCACCAGCGCGGCCCCGGCGGCGCCAAGGATCGAAGCTCGCCGCGCGGCCGGCCAGGCCGGGTCCAGCGGCAGATAGGCGCCGCCCGCCCGCATCACCGCGAGCAGGGCCACCACGAGATCGGCGCTGCGGGGCAGCAACAGGCCGACCGGATCGCCGGGCTTCACGCCGAGCCCGATCAGGCGGGAAGCGAGCGCATCGACGCGGCGATTCAGTTCCCCGTAGTTCCATTGCAGGCCGGGCGCCGACAGCGCGGGCTCCAGCGGCCGCTCTCGGCCCCACTGCACGAGGCGGTCCGGCAGCAACGGTGTGCCGGCAACCAACGCCGGCACATGCATCGCCTCCGCACGCGCCGCGTCTGCGACGGTAGCCAGCGGCAGCGCTTCGATCGGCGTGTCCGCGTGCATGCGCAGCGTGCGCAGCAGAGTGGCGTACCCATCCAGCAGGCAGGCCATTGCATCGGCACGATAGCGCTGGGCGTCGTAGTGCAGCGTCATCTGCACCGCAGCGTCCGCTTCGCTGCTGCGGACCTCCAGCGCCAATTCGAACCCCGGCACCAGCGAGTCCACTGCCTGCACCCGCCACCGCAGCCCTGCCTGGTCTACAGCAGCTACATCGCTGGCCATCGCGAAGCCCACCCGGCCCGGCTGACCGGCGGCTGCGTCGGGCGGGCAGTGTTCGCGCCAGTCCAGATGCTGCTCGCATTGCCCGGCCAATTGCGCCAGCCATGCTGCAAACGGCGCGCGAGGGTCAGGGTCGATCGCCACGGGCAACACGGCTTCATAACGGCCAACGCTACCCGCCAGCGCCTCGAAATCGGCGCGGCAGTCGTGCTGCCAGCCGCCACAGAATTCACCGGCCGGATCCATCCGTGCCAGCAGCAGCCACCAGGCGGCTTGCAGCACCACAGGCAGCGGTTGCCCCAGCGTGCCGGCCCAGTCGCGCAGTGCAGCAGCTTCGCCCGCTTCGAGAGGGACAGACTCGTTGGCAAGCGCAGCGGCGCCCGCAATGCCGCCCCGGCGCCACGGCAAGCGTGGGGCATTCAGTGTTGCAATGCGCTGCTGCACCTGAGCCCAGTATTCGCCGCCCGATTCCCGATTCTCCTGCGCCAGAGCCGCGGTCCAGTCCAGATAGTCGGCAAACGAAAGCGCGGAGTCGTCGCCCGGCAAGGCATCGGCGCAGGCTTGCGCCAGTTCACCGACCAACGTCTTCAGGCTGGCGCCATCGAGAGCGAGCGGATGGGCGGACAGCGTCAACCGGTGCCGTTCGGGGCCGAGCGAGTCGAGCCTAGCCTGCAGGGAGGGTGCGGCGTCGCCAGGCCGGATGGCGTCGGCCAGCAGCGGCGGTACGTCAGCGAATTGCTGGCGCAGGCCGAGCAGGCCATCGACCTGGCCAAACACCAGTCCGCTGGCGGGATGCCGAGCGGCAATGGCGAGCAAGGCCTGACGCAGGCGCTCGGGGTCGAGCACCCCGTCGATGGTGGCGGTCAGCGTCACGGGCAGCAATGCGGATGTGCCGCCTTGCTTTGCCAGCGCCAGTTGTTCGCGGCCCAGCATCTGCGCGTGCAGGGCGAAGTCGGACGTCGGAGCGTTCATCGTTCAGCCCTCCACCGTGGCGGCAGCCGGCACGCCGGCCGCGGGAACGCGAGCCGACCCCGCCAGCGGTACCAGGTCCTTGCGCTCGAACATCGCGCCCATCGCCACCACGATCTTGCGCGGGCCCTGATAGGGATCGCGTGCGTGCGCGGCCAGCATGTTGTCGAGCATCACCACATCGCCCTGACGCCAGTCGAATCGGACGGCGCAAGCCTCGTACAGCTCACCGACCAACGCCATCACATCGTCGCCGATCGGGCTGCCATCGCCGAACGTGACCTGGCGCGGCATGCGTTCCGGGCCGACGATCTCCAGCAGGTCGCGCCGCACCTCGAGGTCCAGGCAGGCGGTGTGATGCAGCTGAACCTGATTGAAGAAACTGCGCTCGCCGGTGACCGGGTGGGCGATCACGGCCGGGCACAGCTCGCGCGTCTGCAGCGTTTCAGCGTCAAGCCACGCGAAGTCGGTGCCCGATGCGCGCAGCCGTGCTTCGACTTCGTCGCGGGAATCGGTCCGGAAGAAGTCGCGCCAGCTGACATCCAGCTTGTCGTTGAAGGTGCGGACATAGCGCAGGCCCTTGCGCTCGAACTGCTCGGCCAGTTCGGCCGGCAGGCGGCGAAGCATCTCGCGGCAATCGACGATGGGCGTGGCGCCTCCGGCTGGAGAGGGCAGCTCGCAGAAGAACCACTGCTTGCGCGGCCATCGCGACAGGTGCGCGCTTTCGTTGTGAAACAGGATCATCTCGCGCTCGGGATACGGCGTGGAGCGGTAGGTGTTGCGCCCGCCTTCCTTCTTCGGCAGGTCGCCGTAGCTGCCGTACAGGGCTGGCTCGATCGCTTCCGCGAATGCCTCGAATTCCTGGGGCGTGCGCAGCGCGAAGCCGCGCAGCAGGATGCCGCCGTGGCGGCACAGCGTCGATTCGATGGTGTTCCGCTGCGCATGGGCCCACGCGACCGGATCGAGGTCCGAGCTGGCCGGCTCGATGACGATGGGGAACGTCCTGTCCGGTGCGAGGAACGACGTGGTGACGAGCGGTCCGGCGGCGGTATGCGGCACCGCCGGCTCGGCGCCGCGGCGCGGCAACATCGCGAGCTTGCCCAGCTTGTCGAGCTTGCTGGGTCTGGAGACGGGTATGGAATGCATGGCTGCCCTATCGGAAGCGGGTTCGCAAAGGCCGGCCGGCACGGTGTAGCCGGACAGCGCGAGGGTGGGATCGGCCAGCGCCTGCGCCAGCAGGGCGCCATAGGCATCGGCAAGCTGCTGCACGTTGTCGCGTGGGAAGAGCGCCGCGGCATAGACCCATTCGGCGCGCAGGCCGTCGGCATGCGGGTCGAGAAACACAGCAAGGTCGAACTTCGCCGCGTGCACCGGCGCCGGCATGCGCTCGATCTGCAGGCCTGCCATCGCTGGCGCGTCGGCTGGCGTGTTCTGCAGCACGAACAGCACCTGCACCAGCGGATGCCAGGCCCGCTCACGCGGCGCGCCCACGGCCTCGACGATCTGCTCGAACGGCAGCGCCTGATGGTCGAAGGCGGACAGGGTCCGGTCCCGCACCTGTTCGAGCAGCTCGGTGAAGCGCATCTGCGCGGTGCATTGCACGCGAAGCGGCAACACGTTGACGAAGAAGCCGATCAACCCTTCGAGCTCGCGGCGAGTCCGCCCGGCCACGTCGATGCCCACCAGCTGGTCCTTCGCGCCGCCCAGCCGATGCAGCAGCAGATGGAAGGCGGCCAGCAGCACCATGTACGGAGTGGCGCCATGGGCGCGGGCCACCTCGGCGGCCTGGTCGAGCAGATTGCGCGGCAGCACGCTGTAGCAGGCCGCGCCCTCGCTCGACGCGACCGGAGGGCGGCGCTTCGGCGTCGGCAGTGTCGGCGTGCGTGGCGCGCGGTCCAGTGCGGCCCGCCACCATGCCGCCTCGGCCTGGCGTTGCGGCTCGTGCTGTGCGGCCTGCTGATGCACCGCGTAGTCGATGTACTGAATGGGGAGCGGGGGCAGCGCGGCCGCGGTTGTTGCCACGGCAGCGTTGTAGCCGGCGGCGAATTCGCCCAGCAGCACGCCGACCGACCAGCCGTCCCCGGCGATATGGTGCAGCGTCAGCAGCAGCGCATGATCGTCAGGGGCAAGCCGCACCAGACGCGCGCGCAGCAGCGGCGGCCGCGACAGATCGAAGGGTGCGCGCGCCTGCCCGGCCGCGAGCGCCTGCAGTTCGGCATCGCGCTGCGCCGGGCTCAGCGCGGACAGGTCGCTAAGCGGCAATGGCAGCGCGACTTTCGTTGCGTCGATGTGCGCGTACGGTGCGCCGTTCGCGTCGGACGGATAACCGGTTCGCAGGATTTCGTGTCGTGCCACCAGCGCGTCGAGGCTCGCCTGCACCGCAGCCACGTCGAGCGGGCCGCGCAGGCGCAGCCCGCCCGCCATATTCCAGCTCCAGCGGTCGGCCTCGGCGGCGATGCGGTCGGCCAGCCAAAGGCGATGCTGGGCAGGCGACAGCGGCATCTCCGGCTGGCGCGCGGCCGTGCCGATCGGTGCGAGGGCATCCGCGTCCTGCCGCCCGTCCTGCCGCGCGTCGACTGCGGCGGCCAGCCCGGCCA
Organism: Cupriavidus sp. AU9028; assembly: GCF_019795295.1. Lineage (GTDB taxonomy): Bacteria > Pseudomonadota > Gammaproteobacteria > Burkholderiales > Burkholderiaceae > Cupriavidus. The sequence goes on from NZ_JAIMCG010000022.1 coordinate 11,044, forward strand.
GCGTCGGATGATCGAAGGGCAACCGCATCGGCACGGCGGCCCCGAACCGTTCCCGCAGCCTGGCCACCAGTCGCGCGGCTGCCAGCGAGTTGCCGCCGCTGGCGAAGAAGTGAGCGTGCCGGTCTTGCGGCGCCACGCCAAGCAGTTCCAGCCAGAGCGCCGCGACGGCCTGCTCGGTCGCGCCTTGCGGAGCCTGCCCCGCCTGCGGCGGCGCACCGTCCACGCCCGTGCCGCCGCGCATGAAGCGCCCGTGCGCCCAGACCGCGCAGGCATCCAGGCTGTCGTCCAGCCAGCCGCGCCGGCATGCACTGCGCTGCAGCTTGCCGCTGGTGGTCTTGGGCAATCCGCCGGGATTGAGCAGCATCGCCACGGCCAGCGGCTCGCCGCATGCGGCTCCGACGGCCTCGGCAAGCGCTTGCACCAGCGCCACGTGGCCGACGCGCTTCTGGTCCGGCCGCGAGATCTCGACGGCCACGCCGACGGACTCGCCATCCGGGCCGTCCACCGCGAACGCCGCAACCCGCCCACGGCGCGCGCTCGGCACCGCGTCCTCGACCGCGCGCTCGATATCCTGCGGATAAAGGTTCTGGCCGCGCACGATGATCAGATCCTTGCGGCGGCCGGCGATATAGAGCTGCCCGTGATGGTGCAGGCCCAGATCTCCGGTACGCAGCCAGCGGCCACTGGCGCCATCGCCGACCAGGCTAGCGGCGGTGGCTTCGTCATTGCGCCAGTAGCCGGCCGCGATGCTGGGCCCCGCGATCTGGATCTCGCCGACCACGCCGTCGGCGAGCTCGCGCCCCTCGGCATCGACAATCCGTATCCGGTGTCCGGCGTGAGCGAAGCCGCAGCCCACCAGCTCCATTCCGGACGGCGCGGTCTGCGCTCGCCCCGCGGCCAGCGCTGCCGCGTCGAAATGCGCGTGGACCATGCCGTCGCCGCGCACGCCGCCGGTGGCAAACAGCGTTGCCTCGGCCAATCCGTAGCAGGGATACAGCGCCCGCTCGTTGAAGCCACAGTGCGTGAAGCGCTCGACGAAGGCGCGCAGCGTATCGGCACGAACCGGCTCGGCACCGGAGAAGGCCACGGCCCAGCTCGACAGGTCGATGTCCTGCAGCTGACTGTCGCGCACCCGCTCGATGCACAGGCGATAGGCGAAGTCCGGCCCGCCAGACAGGGTGCCGCGATGGCGGCTGATGGCCTGCAGCCATCGCACCGGCCGCTCGAGGAAGAACTGGGGCGACATCAGCGCGACCGGGATGCCGCTGAAGATCGGCTGCAACAGGCCGCCGATCAGACCCATGTCGTGATAGAGCGGCAGCCAGCTGACCATCAGATCGCCTTGCCGCACCCGCATGCCCGCCGCGATGGCGACCTCGTTCGCCATCACATTGCCATGGCTGACCATCACGCCCTTGGGGGCGGCGGTCGAGCCGGAGGTGTATTGCAGGAAGGCCAGCGTATCGGGCTGCGCGGCATAAGGCTGCCAGGCCTGCTGCGCGGGCAGGCGCGCCGCGTCGACGGCGACGACAGCCGCCTGCGGTGCGATCGCGGCAAGCGCGTCCCCGTGCGCCGCAATCTGCGCGCTTGTCGTCAGCAGCAGCAGCGGCTGCGCATCGGCGGCAATGGCGCGCAACCGCTCGACCTGCGCGGAACGCACCGCACCGGCCTCGAACGCCGGCACCGCGATCAGGCCGGCGTACAGGCAGGCGAAGAACGCCGTCACATAGTCGATGCCGCTGTCCATCAGCAACAGCGCCCGCTCACCGGGGGATGCGCGGGTTGCGAGATCGGCCGCGAGCGCACGCACCCGCGCGTCGAGCCCGGCATAGTCGTAGCGCGTGTCGCCCTCGGCATCGAGGGTGATCAGCGCGGTGTCGGCGGCGCGCTGCGCGGCCAGCCGGCCAAGATGGGCCACCAGCGTGGCCGGTACGTTCGGATCAGGCTGCATGCTCGGTTCTGGATTGACGGTGGACGTTCTCGGATGCGCTGGCGTCAGCAAGCGGTAGTGCGCGCCATGCTTGGCGCAGCGCTGGTTCAAGCGGGAAGGGACGGACAGGGAACGAAGCGGCTGGCACGCTCGGGCAGCAGCGCGCCCGTGCGCTCGCACAGCGCACCGAGCCGGCGCAACAGTTCCGGCTGGCTCTCGTGCACGAAGAAGTGGCCGCCGGCGAACCAGTCCAGCGTATGGCCGGCGGCGCTCTCCAGCGCCCATGCCCGCAGGTCCGCTTCCCCGATGGGATCGTCGCGTCCGGCAAACACATGCAGCGGCAGCGGTAGCGGTGCAGCGTCGCCGCGGCGGAAGCTCTCGCAGACGCGGTAGTCGGCGTCGAGCACGTCCAGCGTCAGGCGCAGCAGTTCCGCATCGGCGAAGACCGCTTCGGGCGTGCCGCCGTGCTTGCGCAGCTCCGCGGTGAGGGCGGCGTCGCCACGCAGCCTGGCAAAACGGCGGGGGTCGCGCCGGCTCGGTGCGGCGCAGCCGGAAACCACCAGCCAGCGGGGCATGGCAAGTCCGCGTTGCCAAAGCAGATGACAGACACGCCAGGCCAGCAGTCCGCCCATGCTGTGTCCGAACAGCGCGAACGGCGCAGCTCCGGGTCTTTGCGTCGGCTTTCGCGTCAGCTGACGGCACAACTGGTTGGTCATATCGGCGGCCAATGCGTCGAAATCGCGCAGCAGCGGCTCATCAAGCCGAGCTCCACGGCCTGGAGGCTCCAGCGGCACCAGCTCCACGCCGGCGGGCAAGGCCCGCCGCCAGCGCAGATAGGCCGTCGCACTGGCGCCGGCATACGGCAGGCAGAACAGCTGCAGCGCCGGCATGGTCAGGCATCCGCCCGCGTTTGCTCCTCCATGAAGCGGCGCAGGCTCAGCGGCCGCATATCGGTCCAGATGCGCTCGATATGGTCCAGGCACGCCTGCCGCTCCCCGCTGAAACCAGCGGGACGCCAGCCGCCTGGCACCGGCTTCCATTCCGGCCAGATCGAGTACTGCTCTTCATGGTTGACGAGGACGAGAAACGTGGCGTCGTCGCGGTCGAAGCTCATGGCTTGCTTCCGTTCGAGGGTCGGTTGAAGTGCGAATCGCCCGCGCTGACATCGGCGCGGCGGTCATCCCTCTGTTCGACGAAGCGCCTCGGGGAATATTTAGAGGACGGAAGGTGAAGGCAGGGCGCGGAGGAAGGTGCGAGCAGAAGCGCCCGGGCATAAGGGCGGCTCTTGTATGATGGAAGATCTCGGCCACATCCCGCAGCGAGCCGCTGCATCCCCCAATGCTATGGATCGACAAGGCGGGCCAATGGGCGCGGCGCCTGCGCCAGCACGCACTGACGCTATGGTTCTCACGCTCTCATCGGGACACGCCCTGGCATGCCAGGGCCATGGCCGTCGCCGTGGTGGCCTACGCGCCATCGTCATCGTGCTGCTGTGGATACCGGCCGCGGCAGTGTGCATTGTTGCACTGCGCGCCATGCTGCAATGACGCCGCGGGCTACCGGGCCTCGGAATTGCCTCGCGTGTCCACCCCGACGGCATGCTCGTACACCATCTTGCCGCCCAGCCAGCCTGAGGCGCCGAGCAGTGCGATCGAGGCGAGCGACAGCCAAACCAGCATCTCCGAGGGCTGGCGCAGCCGCAGCCACAGGTTGACGATGTAGAGCGCGACCACCGCCAGATTGATCGCCATGTGCATCAACGCGATACGGCGCGGGCGGCCGGACAACGACAGCATGTCGATGGTCCCGGGAACGGCGGCGATCAGCGCGCCGACGATGCCGCCCGCCATGGTGTAGCGGGCCACCACCTCCCAGGCGGGATCGGTGCCGCCGAAGACGCGCACCAGATCGCAGACGAACGAGAATAGCCACAACCCGATGGGGAGCGTGATCAGCATCGGGTGGATTGGGTGCTTGCGGATGCTTGCCGGGGTCTGCATGGTGGTTCCTCCGTACGCGAACAGCTTCGCCCCACGCAACAACCATGCCGCCCGCAGCCAGGCAGGTGAGACTACTGCTTGGGAATCCCGGCCAGCGCCGCCGCGGCGGACCAGCGCTTGATCTCGTCGAGCTGGAACTGGCGCAGCACTTCCGGCCCGCCGGCGAAGATCTGCCCATTGGTGCGGGCAATGAAGGCCTCCGCATCCTTGCCCTTGAAGATCTCCACCGCGGCGTTGCCGAGCCTGGCGACGATCTCGCGCGGCGTTTTGGCCGGAGCGAACAGCGACACCCAATTGACCATGTAGTAATCCTTGAAGCCCAGTTCCTGCAGCGTGGGCACATCGGGCTGGACCGACAGCCGCTTGTCGCCGGCCACTGCGAGGATGCGCGTCTTGCCCGCCTGTGCCAGCGCGGCCGCCGCGGTGTAGTCCGACATGGCGAAGTCCACTTGCCCGCCCGCGAGGTCGGCCACCGCAGGCGCCGCGCCCTTGTACGGGATCGCCACGGCGGTCACGCCCGCCTGCTTCAGGAAGAGCTCGGTCGCGATCTGGTAGGAGGCCGAGCCCGAGCCATAGCTCAGCTTGCCCGGGTTCGCCTTTGCCGCCCGCACGAGATCCTGCACGGTGCGGTAGGGCGAGCTCGCCGGCACCGACAGCACCATGGCGCCGTAGTACAGACGCGCAACCGGCGCGAAGTCCTTGACCGGGTCGTAGGGCAGCGACTTGAACTGCGCCACATTGGTGGCCATCGGCGAATTGCTGGCGAGAAACAGCGTATGCCCGTCCGGATCGGCGCGGGCCACCGCCTGCGCGGCGATGAAGCTGTTGGCGCCGGGCCGGTTCTCCACGACGAAGGACTGGCCGAAGCGCGCCTCCAGCTGTTGGGCGAGGAAGCGTGCAGTACTGTCCGAGCCTGTGCCGGGCGGGAACGACACGATGATCTTCACCGGGCGGCTGGGATAGCTGGCCGCGTCCGCCAGCGCGACGGCGGGCATGCACAGCAGCAACGGCAAGAGCGGCTTCGAGAGGGTACGCAAGGTGGCGCGCAGGAAGAAGCGCATGGACAGGTCTCCTGGCTGGCGGTGTCTCCCGCCCTGATCGTTCGAGGTTGCAGCGTAAGTCTCCTCTTCCGCTGCCCGCAATTCTGTCTCCGGCATATCGACTATGCCGCTGCCGCATGTGCAGGCGCCACGGGGTGACCATGGCACGCACCACCGTCATCGCGCCGGGAGCCGCGCCAGCGGCCGAATTATCGTTATGCCTTCCACGCGATGGATGCAGACCGGGCCTGCCGACTAAGCTGCATCCGTCCTCGCTTCGCAAGCGGCGAGCCAACATCCGAACACAGGAGAGGGCGTGGAGACCGCCAGCAAGATCGTCATTCAACCCGCGGCGCCGGACGGCGACCTCGCCCCGCTGCGGCAGCAGGTGCGCGCATTCCTCGCCCGCACCATCCCGGACCGGCCCGCGCCATTGCGCGCGAAGAGCTGGTCCGGCTACGACCCAGCCTTCAGCCGCGCGCTGGGGGAACAGGGCTGGATCGGCATGACCTGGCCAAAGGCCTACGGCGGTGGCGAGCGGTCCATGCTGGAGCGCTATGTCGTGCTGGAGGAGCTGCTGGCCGCCGGAGCGCCAGTCGGCGGCCACTGGGTGGCCGAACGCCAGAGCGGCCCGCTGCTGATGCGCTATGCCGATCCGGAGGTCGCGCGCGAGATCGTGCCGCGCATCTGCAAGGGCGAGCTGCGGTTCTGCATCGGCATGAGCGAGCCGGACTCCGGGTCGGACCTGGCGTCCATCCGCACCCGCGCCGACCGCGTGGAGGGCGGCTGGGTGGTCAACGGCACCAAGCTGTGGACCTCCAACGCGCACCACTCGCAATACATGATCGCGCTGGTTCGCACCGACCGCAGCGCCGCCGACAAGCACCAGGGGCTGTCCCAGTTCCTGATCGACATGCGCTCGGAGGGCCTGCAGGTACGGCCCATCCGCAATCTCGCCGGGGACGAGGGCTTCAACGAAGTGGTGTTCGACAACGTCTTCGTGCCGCAGCGCATGCTGATTGGCACGGAGGGGGAGGGGTGGGCGCAGGTGACGGCCGAGCTTACCTTCGAGCGCAGCGGGCCGGAGCGCTATCTCAGCAGCTATGCCCTGCTGGCCGAAATGGTGGCGCATGCCGATGCCGACGATCCCCGCCACGCCGTCGAGCTGGGCCACCTGATTGCCGAACTGTCGACGTTGCGCCAGATGTCGCGCGGCATCGCCGCCATGCTGAACCGTGGCGAGAATCCGCAGCTGGCCGCCGCCAACGTCAAGGACCTGGGGGCGCTGTTCGAGCAGCGCATTCCGGAAGTGGCGCACCAGCTGTTCGACCACGCGATGCTGCCGGATGACGACCCCTTCGTCGCCACGCATTGCTATCTGACACAGGTGGTGCCGTCGTTCTCGCTGCGCGGCGGCACCCGCGAGATCCTGCGCGGCATCATTGCCAAGGGGCTGGGAATCCGATGAGCGAACTCCAACAGATGCTGACCGACAGCGCGCAACGGCTGTTCGGCAAGGAAGTCACGGTGGCGCAGATCGAAGCCGCCGAACGGGGGGAATGGCCCGCTCCGCTGTGGCGCACGGTCGAGGACAGCGGGCTGCCGCGCATCTTCGCGCCCGAAGCCGCCGATGGCGCGGAGGCGAGCTGGCTCGAGGCGCTGCCGGCCCTGCTGGCGGCGGGGCGGGCGCTGGCGCCGCTGCCCTTCGTCGATACGGCACTGTGCGGCTGGGTGCTGGCGCGGCTGGCCATGCCCATGCCGGACGGCCCGCTGACGCTCGGACAGCCGTCCTCCGGCGCCGTGGCCAGCAACGGCTCGGGCCAATGGGTGTTCGACGGCGAAGTGCAGGCGCCGTGGGGACGGCATGCCAGCCATGTGTTGCTGCGTGCAGAGGCCGGAGATATTGCCGGAGGCAGCATCTGGCTGCTGTTGCCCACCAGCGGCGCTGCGGTAGAGCCGGGCAAGAACCTCGCGGGCGAACCGCGCGACACGCTGCGCTTCCAGTCGTGCACTGCGATTGCCGCCGCCGACGACGGCGCCGCTGCCGGCCTTGGCGACGACGCCGCGCCCCGGGCGCTCGGCGCGCTTGCCCGCGCGATCCAGATTGCTGGCGTGCTCGAACGCGTGCTGGACCAGACCGTGCAGTACGCCGGCGAACGCACCCAGTTCGGCAAGCCGATCGGCAAGTTCCAGGCGATCCAGCAGCAACTGGCGGTGCTGGCCAACGAGGTGGTCGCGGCGCGCATGGCCGTCGCCACCGCCTGTGCGCAGATGCACGAGCCGGGGTGGTTGTGGCATGCCATGGTGGCCAAGGTGATCTGCGGCCATGCCGCCGGTCGCGTCGCCGCCATCGCGCATCAGGTGCACGGCGCGATCGGCTTTACCTACGAGCACAGCCTGCATTTCGCCACGCGCCGTCTGTGGAGCTGGCGCGCTGAATACGGCAACGAGGCGCACTGGTCGCGGGCCATCGGCGCACGGGCGATCCAGCGTGGCGCGGCTGCGCTGTGGCCGGACATCACGGGCACGAGCGCCAGCTGACATGGATTGAGCGCCTTGCCCTCTGCCCCAGCCCCTCTCCGCCAGGCGGGCGAGGGGAGCAACCCGACGACACATGCCAGGCCAACGGTTTTCCCCTCGCCCCTTCAAGGGAGGAGGGCCGGGGAGAGGGGTTGGTCTTGCAACTGAACCCGCCCACAAAAAAGACAGAGAGGAGACACCATGCGACCACTGGCAAGCCTGCTTGCAGGTCTGATGCTGCTTGCGGCCCACCCCGCGGCCAAGGCGACCGATTCGGCGACGGACTTTCCCTCGAAGCCGATCCGCGTGATCGTGCCGTTCACCTCCGGCAGCGGTTCGGATTCGTCGGCGCGCTATTACGGTGAAGCGCTCGGCAAGGCGCTCGGGCAACCGGTGGTGGTCGAGAACCGCCCGGGGGCCAACGGCGTCATCGGCATCCAGGCGCTGAAGAACGCGCCCGCCGACGGGCACACCATTCTGCTCGCCAGCAACTCGCCGATTTCGGTCAATCCCATCGTCATGAAGAACTTGCCCTACGACCCGATGGCGGACCTGCGCCCCGTCGCCGGGCTGAGCCGCAACATGAACGTCTTCATCACCGCGGTGGACTCGCCGCTCAGGTCGATGGACGACGTCGTCGCCGCGGCAAAGCAGGGCAACGGCCTGCCGGTGGCGACCTACTCGGCGGGCTATCAGCTGGCCGCCGCGTGGTTCGCCAACCTTGCCGGCGCCCGCTTCGTCAACGTGCCCTACAAGGGTCAGGCGCAGATCATGACCGACATCATGGGCAAGCAGCTGCAACTGGCGCTGGTCGACACCGGTGGCGCGCTGACCCTGATCCGGCAGGGCAAGCTGCGCGCGCTGGCGGTGTCCGGCGAGCAGCGTCACCCGGACCTGCCTGACGTGCCGACGGTGCGCGAGCTCGGCTACCCGGACTACCGGCAATACAGCTGGGTTTCGTTCTACGTGCGCGCCGAAACGCCGGACGCGATCACCGACAAGCTGGCCGCGGCGATGCAGCGTGTACTGAAGACGCCCGAATCGCAGGCGTTCATGCGCGCCAAGGGCAGCGACCTGATGCCTTACCCGCCCGCCGAAATGCGCGCGTTCCAGCAGGCAGAAGTGGACCGCTTCCGCCGCGTGGCGGCCGCAGCCGGGATTCGCGCCGAATGAGCGCCCTAGACTGCCAGGCCGCGCGCCACCGACGTCAGCATCGTCCGAAGCAGCGAAACGAAGGGATGCGAATGCACGTTGTTGTGCCAGCACAGATGAACCGGCAGCGACAGCGCGGGGTCGTCGATGGCGATGAATCGCACGCCGGGATGGCGGCACAGCACCGGCGCGAGATAGCGCGGCACCATCGCATACAGATCGGTGCCGGTGATGGCATCGGCCACCGCCAGATAGCTGGTCAGCGTGCAGTCCACCATGCGCTGCACGCCATGCCCGGTGAAGTAGCGGTCCACCATGCGCGTGATCACGCCGAACTGCGAGATGTCGAGGCAAGGCAGGGCGGCGAGGTCGGCGGCGCTGGGCGCATCGCGCAAGCGCGTATTGCCGGCATCGCAGAGGCAGCCGAACTGCGCGTGGAACAGCAGCTCCGAGCGCAACGCATCCGATTCGACAGGATAGAAGGCCACCATCGCGTCGATCGCCCCGCTGGTCATCGCGCTCAGGCCGCTGGGCAACGGCACCGGATGCAGCCGCACACGGGCGCGGGGGGCCACGCGGCGCAGCTCCGCCAGGAAGGCGGGCGCGATCAGCGCCTGCAGGGAGTCGTTGATGCCGATGGCGTAGGAGCCGGTCTCCTGCGCCGGGTCGTAGTGCTCGATCTGCGTGTAGATGCTCTCGATGGTGCGCAGCGCTGCCTCCAGCGCCGGGCGCAGCTCCTGCGCGCGCCGCGTCGGCAGCATCTTCAGGGCGCTCTTGATCAGCAGCGGGTCGCCCAGTTCCTCGCGCAGCCGCTCCAGCATCCGGCTGGTGGACGGCTGGCTGCTGTCCAGCCGCCGCGCCGCTTCGCTGACGCTGTTGGTCTCCAGCAGCGCCGCCAGCACCACCAGCAGGTTCAAGTCCTTCTGCCGCAGTTCCGCCAGCGGCAGGCGCCGCGCATCGCTGGCCCGGGCCGCGGCATCGTCGATATCAACTTGGGTCATGGGAGGACGAGCGCTTCATGTTGAGTCAGGCATAACCGATTATCCAGATCCTTCGCCCCGGCAACCACCGGCACTTTCCCCAAGCCCAGCCGCCCCGCACCCAGGAGCCGCATGATGTCCCAACCCTCTCCCAGTCCGTCTTCGTCGTCGTCCGCACCGGACGCCGTGCATGTCAGCCGCGCCGGCCACGTAGCGACCGTCACGCTGAACCGGCCGCCGCACAACCATGTCGATCCCGGCTGCATGGCCGCGCTTGCAGATGCGCTTGATGAACTCGACCGGGACGACGACTGCCGCGCGGTCGTGCTCGCCGCGCAAGGCAAGTCCTTCTGCGCCGGCGCCGATTTCGGCGCGCAGGATGCCGGCATCGATCGCGATCCGGCTCCGTTCTATCGCCACGCGATGCGGCTGTTCCGCACGCGCAAGCCCATCGTCGCCGCCGTGCACGGGGCAGCGGTGGGCGCCGGCGCGGGGCTGGCGCTGGTCGCAGATTTCCGCGTCACCTGCCGCGAAGCGCGCTTCAGCGTCAATTTCAATCGGCTCGGCTTTCATCCCGGCTTCGGCCTGAGCCTGACGCTGCCACGGCTGATCGGCGAGCAGCGCGCCGCGCTGCTGTTCTATACCGGGCGCCGCATCGACGGCGAAACGGCCGTGCAGATGGGCCTGGCCGACGTGCTGGTGGAGCAGCAGGCCGTGCTGGAGCAAGCCCGCATCCTGGCCGAGGAAATCGCCGCCTCGGCGCCGCTGGCGGTGGAAAGCACCCGCGCCACGCTGCGCGCGGGTCTGGCCGACCGCATCGAAGTCGCCAACCGGCACGAACTGGCGGTGCAGTTGACCCAGTTCCCTACCGAGGATTTCCGCGAGGGCGTGAAGGCGATGGCCGAACGCCGCCTGCCGCAATTTCACCGCCGCTAAGCGCGGCACCAGCACGCAAGGAGCAAGATCCGTGGAAGCACGCAAGGCATGCCAGCAGCGGGCCGGGCACGACGCGCCCGTCCAGGACGGGCCGCTGCAAGGGGTCCGGGTACTCGATCTGTCGTCGGTGGTGCTCGGGCCGATGGGTACCCAGGTACTGGCCGACATGGGCGCGGACGTGATCAAGGTGGAAGCGCCCGAGGGCGACCTGATGCGCTCCAATGGGGTCGTCGAGCACGCCGGCATGAGTTCGATCTACCTGGCGCTGAACCGCAACAAGCGCTCGGTGGTGCTGGACCTGAAGCATCAGGACGGCATCGACGCGTTGCATGCGCTGATTCCCCGGGTGGACGTGCTCGTCCACAACATGCGCGTCGGCGCGATCGAGCGGCTGGGCCTGGGCTATGAGGCGGTCGCGCGCCTCAATCCGGGGATCGTCTACTGCGCGGCGACCGGCTTCGGCCAGGACGGTCCCGACCGCGACAAGCCGGCGTTCGACGATATCGTCCAGGCCGCATGCGGGCTGGTCGGCGCGGGCTGCGCCACGGGCCAGGAGCCGGACTATCTGCCCAGCCTGATCGCCGACAAGACCACGGGCCTCGCCGTGGCGAACGCCGTGCTCGCGGCGCTGTTTCATCGCGAGCGCCATGGCGTGGGCCAGTACGTCGAAGTGCCGATGCTGGAAACCATGACGGCCTTCGTGCTGACGGAACATATGGGGGGCATGACCTTCCCCGCCTCGCAGGCGAAGGCCGGCTATGCACGGCTGCTGGAAGGCGGCCGCAAACCCGTGCGCACCGCGGACGGGTGGGCGAGCATGCTGCCCTATACCGAGCGCCACTGGAAGGCGTTCTTCCGCGAGATGGGCCGAGACGATCTGGCCCAGCGCTACAACATCGCCAGCCGGCGGGAGCGCAACGCCAACATCCGCGCGCTGTACGGCCACCTCGCCGAGCTTGCGCCACTACGCACTACTGAACAGTGGATGGCGCTGTGCGCGCAGCTGGATATTCCCGCCACGCCGATCTACCGTCTGGAGGACCTGCCGCGGCATCCTCACCTGCAGGCGGTAGGCATGTTCCAGGAATCGGTCCACCCGACCGTCGGTCCCATTCGAGAGATCCGCCCGGCCACGCGCTTCTCCCGCACCCCGACCCGCATCCGCCGCCACGCGCCGGCGCTGGGGGAGCACACCGAGGAGGTGCTGCGCGAAGCGGGCGTGCCGGCGCAGCGCATCGAGACCATGCTGCAGCGAATGCGCGAAGGGTAAACTCGAGCCAGCGTTTTCCCGAACGCCATCCGTCCGTACCGACACCGGAGCAAGCCCGTCACCATGGCAGACGCCGCGCCTATCGACATCCCTTCCAGCATCCGCCCGGACACTGGCGCCAATGCGATCCTCGCCCGCCTCGCCGCCGCCACCCAGGTGCGTGTCGATACGGCGGGTCGCACCCGCATCGTCTGGCGTACGATCGGGCAGGGCTCGCCACTGGTGCTGATCCATGGCGGGCACGGCAGCTGGCTGCATTGGGTGCGCAATATCGAGGCGCTCAGTGCCGCCCATACCGTATGGCTGCCCGACCTGCCCAGCTTCGGCGAGTCCGGCGACCTCGGCGTCGAGCCGCACGCACCGGATCGTCTGGACCGGCTCGTCGATGCGGTCGCGGGCAGCATGCGACGGGTGCTCGGTTCCGCCACCGATCCAGGCCTGGCCGGTTTCTCGTTCGGCGGCCTGGTCGCCGCGCACCTCGCCACGGCGGTACCCGGCATCGCCCGAATCGCGCTGCTGGGCTCCGCCGGGCATGGCAGCATGCGCCGGCAGAAGCTGGAGATGATGGACTGGCGCACCGAAGATCCCGAGCAGAGCAGGGCTGCGCTGCGGCACAATCTCGCCGCGCTGATGCTGCACGAGGAAGCCAGCATCGATCCGCTGGCACTGGCCGTGCATGCGCACAGCTGCAGGACGACACGCTTTCGCAGCAAGGCCATCTCGCGCCATCCGCTGCTGGAGCCCGCGCTGGACCGCTTTGCGGGGCCGACGCTGCTGATCTGGGGCGAGCACGACGTCACCGCCGCGCCGGCCGACACCGCGCGCCGTCTTGTCGCCAACGCGCCCAACCGGGACTGGTCGATCATCGCTGGGGCGGGCCATTGGGTCCAGTACGAGCGCGCGCAGCAGATCAACCAGCGCTTGCTGCAGTGGTTCTCTCCCGCCGGCTGACGGCTGGCTGACGGCTGTCTGGCTGACGGCCGGCTGCGACCGCTAGTCGCTTTCCCGCGCGCTCAACGCGCCGCTGGCCAGGATCTGTTCGAGGCTGAGCGACGCGATCGGGCCATCGAAGCGCGCCGCGGGACCACCGAGCGTGATCGTGGCCTGCCGCGCCATCGCCAGCAGGCTGGCGACCGCGGCGAACATGGTTGGCGCCATGCCGAGCCTCGAGAGGGGACCGGACAACGTCAGCGCCCCGATGATGTCGCCCGCGGCATCGAACACTGGCACCGACGCCGCCGCCGTCTCCGCATCGCGCTCGCCATACGACACCGCCCACATCCGTTGCCGGACCTGCGACCACGCGTCGTCCGCCGGCTGGCCGAACGCCAGCAGCACCTTGCCCGACGCGCCATGGTCGATCGGGAAGTGGTCGCCGACGCCGATCGATACGCGCACCGCGCGGGCGGGCTCGACGCGATACAACACCAGCCGCTGGTCGCCCTGGCGGACATAGAACGAGGAGGTCTCGCCCAGTTCCCGGCTCAGTTGTGCGAGCAGCCGCTCGATCACCGGGCCGACCCGGAACGAGCGCTGATAGATGGCCGCCAGCCGCAGCGGCTCCGGCCCCACCGCATATTGCCCGTCATCCAGCTTGCGGATGAAGCCGCCGTGCTCGAGCGCGCCCAGCAGCCGAAGCACCGTGCTCTTGTACAGGCCGGACCGCCGCGATAGCTCCGTCAGCGTCAGCCGCTCGTCGGTGGGCCCGAACGCGCCAAGGATGGCGAAGGCCCGATCCAGCACGGCGACGCCGCTCGATTCGCCCTCAGTGTCGGCGCGGGTGCGCAAAGTCTTGTCGGTCATGGATGATGGGATGCGAAGTTCTGCGCAGTAGAACATAGCGATGGACGTTTGAACAGCCGCCGGGGGTAAACCCCGGTTAGCCACCCGGTTGCGCGCTGCTATAGTTCTTTTCCATAGAACATCGATCTATCAGGCAGAACATAATGCGGCGCGTGCCGCGGTCATGCCAGCTGCCTGCGCCACCGCATCAGGAGACAACATGCCGCATCCCTTCGCCCCCCGCACCGCCCGTGCCGCGCGCCCGCTGGCGCGCGCCTGCCTTTGCCTGGCCTTGCCCGCCATGCTGGCCCTTGCCGCCCCGGCGCAGGCTGCCGACGCCTACCCCGCACAGCCGATCCGACTGATCGTGCTGTTCCCCCCGGCAGGCGGCACCGATGTGCTGTCCCGTCTCGTCTTCAACAAGATCGGCATGGCGTCGGGCTGGAACGTGGTGGTGGAAAATCGCGCGGGCGCCGGCGGCAACATCGGCATGGAGCTGGTGGCCAAGGCAAAGCCCGACGGCTATACGATCGGCATGGGGCAGACCGCCAACCTGGCGATCAACGCCACGCTGTACCCGAAAATGCCGTACAACACCGTGAAGGACTTCACGCCCGTGGCCCTGGTCGCCGCGCAACCGGTGGTGCTGATCGTGCGCGCGGACTCCGCATACAAGACGGTCGCCGATCTCGTCGCCGCGGCCAAGGCGAAGGAGCTGTCCATGGCCTCCGCCGGTACCGGCACGGTCGGACATCTGACCGGCGAGATGTTCGCCCGCCGCGCCGGCATCAAGGTGCTGCACGTTCCCTACAAGGGCGCGTCGCCCGCGCTGAACGACCTGCTGGGCGAGCAGACCGACTTCTATTTCGCCACGCCGCCGATCGCCATGCCGATGATCCGTGCCGGCAAGATCCGCGCGCTTGCCGTCACGTCGGCCAAACGCCTGCCGTTGCTGGAGTCGGTGCCGACCGTGGCCGAATCCGGCTATCCGAAGTTCGAGGCCGAGGACTGGAAGGCGCTGGTCGCCCCGGCCGGTACCCCGCCCGACGTGGTGGCCCGGCTGAATGCGCAGGTCAACAAGGCGCTGGGCGACGCGGACACCGTGCGCAAGCTGCGTGACGAGGGCAGCGAGCCGCGCGGCGGCTCGGCCGCCGAGCTTGGCAAGTTCATCCAGAGCGAGAATGCCCGCTGGGGCGACATCGTGCGCCAGTCCGGCGCCCGGGTAGAGTAATCATTTCGCGGCGACGCCCGCCCGTGTCGCCGCAACGGAAGCCATTTATGCAAAAGCCCTTGCGCGACATCCGCGTGCTCGACCTGACCAACGTGCTGGCCGGGCCGTTCTGCTGCCATCAGCTGGCCCATATGGGGGCGGAGGTCATCAAGGTGGAGACGCCGGGGACCGGCGACCTGGCCCGCCAGCTCGGCGCCGATGCCGAGCTGAACCAGCGCCTGATGGGCGTTTCGTTCCTCGCGCAGAATCCCGGCAAGCAGTCCATCACCATCAACCTGAAGCATGCGCGCGGCAAGGAAGTGTTCCGCAAGCTGGTGCAAAGCGCGGACGTCGTCGTCGAGAACTTCCGCCCCGGCGTGATGGACCGGCTGGGCCTGGGCTACGAGACGCTGAAGCAGGACAATCCCCGGCTGATCTACTGCGCGATCTCTGGCTTCGGCCAGGACGGCCCGCTGGCCGAACTGCCCGCCTATGACCAGATCATCCAGGGCATGTCGGGCGTGATGAGCATCACCGGCGACCCGCAGACGGCGCCATACCGCGTCGGCTATCCGGTCTCCGACACCATTGGCGGCCTGACCGCGGCGTTTGCCGTGGCGGCGTCGCTGGCCGACCACCGGCGCACCGAAGGCTATTTCCTCGACGTCTCCATGCTGGAAGCGACCCTCGCCACCATGGGCTGGGTCGTCTCCAATCACCTGATCGCCGGCAAGGCGCCGGTGCCGATGGGCAACGAGAACATGACCGCCAGCCCCTCCGGCACCTTCCGCACCGGCGACGGCCTGCTCAACATCGCCGCCAACAAGCAGGAACAGTTCGAGGCCGTGTGCCAGGTGATCGGCCGCCCCGATCTCGCTGTCGACGAGCGCTTCGCCCAGCGCCAGGCGCGGCTGGCCAACCGTGCCGCACTGACCGCCGCGCTGGAAGCGGAGCTGGCCAGCAAGCCGGCGGTGCAGTGGTGGCAGCTGCTGAACGAGGCAGGCGTGCCGGCCGGGCCCGTGATGGATGTTCCCGATACGCTCGCCCATCCGCAGGTGCGCGACCGCGGCATGATCGGCGAATTCCGCGATGCCCCCGGCGTCGGGCGCGACATCCGCGTGGTCCGTACCGGCTTCAAGGTCAATCGCGAGGCGCCCTCGGTCGATACCCCACCGCCCGAGCTGGGCCAGCACACCCGCACGGTGCTGGCGGCCCTGGGCTACAGCGACACCGACATCGAACAACTGGCGAAGGAGCGCGCAATATGAGCGGCATCGAGCAACAAGCAGCCGGCGATGAAATGGATGCCGGCCAGCGCCTGTCGCAGGACTGGTGGCGCACCAGCATCATCGACATGCGCCCCGGCGAGATTCGCTACCGTGGCTATCCCATCGAGCAGTTGATCGGGCGCGTATCGTTCGCGCAGATGATCTGGCTGATGCTGCGCGGCGAGCTGCCGGGCCAGGGGCAGGGCGAACTGCTCGACGCCGCGCTGATGGCGGCCGTCGACCACGGCCCGCAGGCACCGAGCATCGCGATCGCCCGCATGGCGGCAACCTGCGGCGTTGGCCTGAACAACGCCATGGCGTCCGCGGTCAACGTGCTCGGCGACGTGCACGGCGGCGCCGGCGAGCAGGCCGTGGCGCTGTACGAGGACGTCGCTGCGCGGATGGAGACCGGGCTGGCGCTGCCAGAGGCAGTTGGCGCCGCGCTCGCCCACTATCGCGAGCACCACGGCAAGTTCGTCTCCGGCTTTGGCCACCGTTTCCACCCGGTCGATCCGCGCGCGCCGCGCCTGCTCGCGCTGGTCGACGACGCTGCCAGGAAAGGCATCGTCAGCGGCCGCTACGCCACCATCGCCCGCGCCATCGAAGCGGCACTCGGCGAGGGCCGCAGCAAGCCGATCCCGATGAACATCGATGGCGCCACCGCCGTCATCTACGCCGAACTCGGCTTTCCCGCCCCCCTGGCGCGCGGGCTGTTCTGCCTGTCGCGCTCGGTCGGCATCCTCGCGCACGCCTGGGAGCAGACTGGCCAGGGCGGCCGCAACAAGGGACCGATTCCGCGCCAGTTCCTGTGGACCTACGACGGCGAGCCGCAGCGGGACGTGCCGCAGGCGCCGCCGAAGTAGCGCGTTCGAGTAGGGAAGGGCGCGGCGCAAGGACACGGTCCGCGCAGGACCGTCTATAACGGTGCAAGCATGGAAGAGGCAGACTCCGACCGCCGCGCCGTATCGCCACCCGCCAAGGGCCGGGCGTCGGCCCTTGTCGCGCCGCTGACGGCCCTGACCATGGTGGCATTCGCCGCCAACTCCCTGCTGGCGCGCGCGGCATTCCAGACCACCGCCATCGACGCCGCCTCCTTTACCGCCATCCGCGTCACCTCCGGCGCGCTGACGCTGCTGGTGATCCTGCTGGTGCAGGGCCAACGGCTGCCGACAGCCAGGGCCGGCCCGTGCTCGGCGCTGCTGCTGTTCATCTACGCCGCCACCTTTTCCTTCGCCTACCGCGACATCAGCACCGGCGCCGGCGCGCTCGTGCTGTTCGCCGCCGCGCAACTGCTGATGATCGCGTATGGCTTCCTGCGCAAGGGCGAGCGCACCAGCATTCCCGGCCTCATGCTGGCATTGGGCGGCATGGTGGCGTTCCTCGGCCCCTCGGCGTCCGTGCCATCCTTTCGCGCGGCGGCGCTGATGGCGGTGGCCGGCTTCGCCTGGGGCGGGTTCTCGCTGCTCGGCCGCTCCAGCGAATCGCCGACCGCCAGCACCGCCGCCAGCTTCCTGTGGTCGGTTCCGCTCGCACTGCTCCTGCTGCTGGCCCAATCGGACGCCCTGCGCATCGATGCGCAGGGCGTCATCTATGCGCTTGTCTCCGGCACCGTGACCTCCGCCCTTGGCTACGTCATCTGGTATTGGGTCCGCGTGCGGATGACCGCCATCAGCGCGGCGGCGGTGCAACTGTCCGTCCCCGTATTGACCGCCGTTCTCGGCGTGGTGTTGTTGAGCGAAGCGGTGACATGGGCGGGCGCCGTCGCCTCGCTTGCCACCCTGGCCGGCGTGGCATGGGTCACGCTGACGGCCAGAGGCCGGCCCCTGAAGGGTAACGACGGCTAGGCGAAGGCATCGTCAGCTCGCTCTGCCGCTCTTTGCCCCGCCAGGCTGGGCAGGCAGCGCTCACGTTCGCTCTGCATCGAACAGGGACAAGCGGTATAGCCATTCCGGATATGACGCCCGGCGCTGGTGCAGCGGCATGGCGTTGTCCTGGCATATCGACTCACCATGCCGGAAGGCCGGTAGCGCCGTGCCGGTATAGCTGGCATCGATCAGCTGCGACAGGCAGTAGAAGGGGCGGGCGTCCGCCTTGCGCGCCAGCTCCGTCAAACGTGCCTCGTCCGCGTGCAGGACATAGACGGGCACGTCACCCATCCGCGCAGGGGAGATGCGGTCATCGAACACGAAATCCTCGTCGCGGTCGCCGATGCGGCGAAAGTCGCTGCGCTCGAACACACCGTTGGCCAGGAAATAGCGCGTCAGCGCGGGCTTGTGATCCGCCGCCACCACGATCAACGCATCCGGAAACCGGGACCGGACCTTGCGCGAGAACTCCGCAATGGTGCCAACCGTCGCGTGCAGGCGGCGCTCGTAGTCCCTCATGCCCATGTCGTCCTCGTCCTGGTAGGGGCCATGCGTGTGGACGGTGGTGAGGAACATGAAGACCGGCTGCTCTCCAGCTTCCCGCAGCTTGTCGTACGCCGCATCGAAGAGGATGCTGTCCGGCGGGAAATACTCGTCGCCGTCGTATTGCAGGTCCTCCAGCCCGACATATTCGTCGAAGCCGAATTTTCCCTTGATCACATGCCTGCGCCAGAAGGTCCTCTGGAAATTGTGCATGGCGATGCTGCGATAGCCCAGCTCCCGCATTGCCCGCGGCCACGCACGGGCGTGCGATGAAAACAGGTCGGCATACTCCTGGTAGATGACGCCCCACAGCACGTTCTCCGAGGGCAGGCCCGTGAGCAGCTCGAACGAGGCATTGACCGTGCTGCCGCCGTACACGGGCGAGATGCCGCGCAAGTGGGCGAACCCCTGGTCACGAAGCGGGCGAAAGACCCCCTGGAAGTTGCGCTCGTCGTGCCAGCACGATTCGCACAACACCACGATGACCTTGCCTGGCCGCGTCATCTGCGGCGCGTCTGTCAGCGGCGCGTCGGTCAGCAGCGCCTGGAAGCGATCCCGCTCGGCGGCCGTCGGCACGCGCGGCACGATGCGCCGGCTGGTATGGACCAGATGCATGAGCAAGCCATTGCGGCGCACGTCGTCCTTCCAGTCCCATGGCACGTACCAGACATCGAACTTCGCCAGCACCGGCTTCATCGCATAACGTGCCGGCACAAGGCTGTCCCAGTAAGGATGCAGCAGCACCGGGAGCAGCAACGCCAGCGCCGCGAGACGCGGCAGCACCGCGGTATTGCGCGCCGGGAAGCGCCGACCCAGCACATATACCGGCAGGGCGATCAGCAGTGCGACCCCCAGCAACATCAGGCCCACCCGCCAATCGATATAGCGGACCACCACCGACAGGTTCTCGACGGCGGTCAGGTCGTTCCAGTTCAGCGGCTCATCGGTCAGCGCCAGTTTCCATCGATTGGCCATCGTCAGCACGATGGTCAGCGCGCACACCAGCGCCCCGGCCAACGCAGCGCGCATCAGGAAGGACAGCGCGAGGACGGCAACCAGAACCGGCAGCACCGAAGCCAGGATGGAGGTCCAGCGTATGGAGCCGCCCAGCTCGAACAGAAAGTCGGTGAAGACATGCGCGCAGCCCAGCTGGACCGCGACGGCCACCCCCAATGCCAGCATCAGTTCCGCATGCGCCGGCCGGCCAGGTGTGGCCGTGGCCGGCAGATCGATCCTTGCGCCACCCAACACGTTCCCTTTCATCGTCCATGCTCACAACCGGGGAGGGCCGGACGGCCCAACCGCGGTTGGGCAAGGCGGGCACGGGAATGTTCCCTGAAGTCCACATTGAAGCCCGTCGCCGTGCTCGCAGTTGACCTTCCGGGGGTGTTCCTGTGCTTCAATCGTGTTGCTATCATCATGTTCAGCCCCGGTATGGCAGTCACGGGCTGTAGTCTCGCGGATGCAGGTATCGTTCGTCCGTTTTCGCCAAGGCTGCAAGCCGGACGCGCGTTATGCAGATAATGACCAACATGAACACCCTGCAAGCATGAACTGAACGCTCGAGCGCGCACCTGCCCTCAACAGGGTGATGCTGCATCGTCTTCCATTCTCCAACTACCGGGGACTCGGATGTCGTTTGACCATTGGATTGCTTTTTTGCTGACCAGTGTCTTGATCCTGGCGATTCCGGGACCGACGATACTTCTCGTGATCGGCGATGCCTTGGCTCATCGCGGGAAGTCGGCCTTTGCTACGGTGGCCGGCGTTGCCGCTGGAGATCTGACGGCCTTCACCTTGTCCATGGCCGGGCTGGGCGCGGTCCTGGCGACTTCCGCCTCACTCTTCACATCCTTGAAGTGGGCTGGGGCAGCGTATCTCATCTATCTTGGTGTCCAAGCCCTCCGGAGAGCAGCGCGGAGCGGCGCAAGCCAGGTACCAGTAAGTGAAGGCCGTCCGTTGCAGCGCTTCGGCAAGGCTTGGCTGGTAACGGCACTGAACCCGAAGAGCATTGTGTTTTTCGTCGCCTTCGTCCCGCAGTTCATTGATGCCAGTCGTTCATTCCTGCCTCAGGCGAGCATCCTTATTCCGACCTTCGTGGTCATGGCGGGAGCCAACGCCGCAATCTATGCCATGTTGGCCCGATCTTTGGCTACCCGGCTGACCAGCGCCCGCGCGCAGGCCAATGTAGAGCGCGTGGGGGGCCTGACGTTGATCGGCGCTGGGGCACTGGTGGCGTCCCGGGCCTGAGGGCTCACAGCAGGGCAGACGGCAAGAGCGTCCCAGCCGCTTGACTTCCCCTGCACTGATTCGTCTGTGTGTGGCCTGGCCGGATGGTACGCCTTCGATAGCGCACCCTGTAGGGCAGGGCAGAGCCGCCAGCATGCGTGCGGCCCCTGCGCGCCTCCACTAGAATGGCGTTCCCCACACTGCGCGGCCCGACGCGAACGAGACCACATGCATACCCGTTGGCTTGAGGACTTCGTCTGTCTCGCGCAGGCGGGCAGCTTCGCGCGCGCGGCGGAGCTGCGCAACGTGACCCCTCCCGCGTTCGGGCGGCGCATCCAGGCGCTGGAGGTCTGGGCAGGCGCGCCGCTGATCGATCGTGGCGTCTTTCCGGTGCGGCTTACCGCCGAGGGCCGGCAGTTCCTGGAAGCCGCACAGTCGGCGCTGGGGACGCTGGACGAGGTACGCGTGTCGCTGCGCGCGAGCCGCCGCGCCGATGCGCATACGGTCGTCATCGCCACCGGCAAGACGCTGGCGCGCTCGATGGTTCCTGCCTGGCTCGCCCACCTGCGCGAGACGCTGCGGGACCATCCGCTCGCCGCGAACTTCCGCACCCGCCTGTCGACGTATTCGATGCACGACGCGCTCGCCGTCTTCACCGCCGGCGACGCCGAATTCCTGCTGTGCTACAGCCCGCCGGACGCGCCCGTGACGCTGGACGACGCGCAATACCAGTTCCACGCCGTCGGCATCGAGCGACTGGTCTGCGCCAGCGCCGCCGACGATGCCGGAGACGCGTTGTACAGGCTCTCCGCGCGCGCCAAGGCGCCGGTGCCGATGATCGCCTACGCGGAGACGCTGACGATGGGCCGCATGGTCAACCATGAGGTCGCACGCCGCAAGCTGGCTACGCGTCTGGACGTGATCGCCGTCAGCGACTTCGCCGAGTCGGTGCACGAAATGGTGCGCGAGCGCATGGGCCTGGCCTGGCTGCCGGCCCGCCTGATCGCAGACGACCTGCGCGCCGGCCGGCTGGTGCGCGCCGATGCCGGCGAGACCGACCTGGCCTTGCAGATCCGGCTGTACCGCCCGCGCGCGCCGCTGCGGCCGCTGGCCGAGGCGTTCTGGCAAGCCGCCTCCGCCTGAAACCGGTCGGCGCGCGGCTTCCGGCCAGCCATTGCCGAAACGGCAATCCCCGTTGCCAAAGCCGCACGCAGCGCCGGGCCGGTGTTTCCTAAGATCGCGTCACAACAAACCGCGTCACCATCAACGACACGCGACCACCAAGGGGAAACCACTGCCATGAACGCCATGCTGCGCGCGGCTGCCGCCGCCTCCATCTGCCTGTCCGTCCTTGCGGCCGGCCAGGCCCAGGCCAATCCTTGGCCCGCCAAGCCAATCTCGCTGGTGGTGGGCTACACCGCCGGCGGCAGCGTCGACCTCGTGGCCCGCACGATCGCGCCGGAACTCGGCAAGCGCCTTGGTCAGAGCGTGGTGGTTGACAACCTCGGCGGGGCGGGCGGCACCATCGGCGCCGCGAAGGTCGTCAAGGCCGAGGCCGACGGCTACACGTTGCTGATGGGATCGGGCAGCGAAGTCTCCATCGCGCGCCTGACCAACCCGGCGGTGCGCTACGACGGCGAGAAGGATCTGGCGCCGGTGACCTTCGTCGGCACCCAGCCGATGGTGCTGGTCGGCAAGGCTGCGCTCGCGGCCAACAATGCGGACGAGCTGATCGCGCTGGCGCGTGCCCAGCCGGACAAGCTGTCCTATGCCTCGTCGGGCGTGGGTACGCCCCTGAAC
Organism: Cupriavidus sp. AU9028; assembly: GCF_019795295.1. Lineage (GTDB taxonomy): Bacteria > Pseudomonadota > Gammaproteobacteria > Burkholderiales > Burkholderiaceae > Cupriavidus. The sequence goes on from NZ_JAIMCG010000022.1 coordinate 33,569, forward strand.
CTGGCCGGCGAGCTGATCAAGCAGCAGGGCAAGGTCCGCATCACCCATGTGCCGTACAAGGGCGCGCCCGCGATGGCCACCGATCTGCTGGGCGGTCAGATCGACCTGGCGGTGATGGTGCTGTCGTCGGCGCTGCCTCACATCCAGTCCGGCAAGGTCAAGGCCTATGGCGTTACCGAGACGCGCCGCGCGGCGGTGGCCCCGAACGTGCCGGCGCTCGCCGAGAGCGCGGCGCTCAAGGGCGTCGACATGAGCGTCTGGTTTGGGCTGATGGCGCCGGCCAACACGCCCAAGGCGGTGGTCGAGCGTCTCAATACCGAGATGCAGGCGGTGCTCGCCATGCCGGAGGTGCGCCGCAAGCTGGCGGAAGCCGGCGTGGAGGTGACGCCCGGCAATCCCGACCAGTTCGCCGCCTTCGTCAAGCGCGAGACGGCCAAGTACCGCGGCATCGTGCAGACTGCCGGCATCCAGCAATAACAGCGAGCACGCCCAGATGACCATCGAACACTATCCCGTCGACGTCGCGTTTCCCGACATCCGGCCTTATGCCGCCGGTACCGATGGCATCCCGTACGTCCATACCTTCGACAGCGGCGTGCCCGGTCCGCACGTGATGATCAACGCGCTGACGCACGGCAACGAGGTATGCGGCGCGATCGCGGTCAAGGACCTGCTGGACCTCGCGCTGCGCCCGCGCCGGGGCCGGCTGACGCTGGCCTTCGCCAACGTCGAGGCCTATGGCCGCTTCGATGCGTCGCGCCCGGATGCATCCCGCTATGTCGACCAGGACTTCAACCGGGTGTGGACCGCCGCAGTGCTGGACGACACGACGCGTGACTCGTCCGAGCTGCGCCGCGCGCGCCAGATGCGCCCAGTGATCGATACGGTGGACCTGCTGCTGGACCTGCACTCGATGCACGAGAAGAGCCTGCCGCTGATCGTGTCCGGCCCGCTGGACAAGGGCATCGCGCTCGCCCGCAAGCTCGGCGCGCCGGCGCACGTGATCGTCGACGAAGGCCATCCGGAGGGCCGCCGCATGCGCGACTACGGGGGCTTCGGCGACCCGGCCAGCGCGAAGAACGCGCTGCTTGTCGAGTGCGGCCAGCACTGGGAGCCGGCTGCAGTGGAGGTCGCGCGCGACAGCGCCGCGCGCTTCCTGCTCGAGGCCGGCGTCATCGATGATCGCGACGTGCCGCCCGGGTGGACGATGCCGCCGGCGGCCCCGCAGCGGGTAGTGCGGGTCACCGAACCGGTGGTGGCGACCAGCATGGATTTCCGCTTCGCGGGGAACTATACGGGCCTCGAGACCTTTGCCGAGGCCGGCACGGTCATCGGCTGGAACGGCGGCGAGCCGGTCACTACGCCGTATCCGGACTGCGTGCTGGTGATGCCGTCGCTGCGCCAGCTGCGGCCGGGCGTGACGGTGGTACGGCTGGGGCGCCTGCAGTCCTGAGCCCCGGCGCCACCGTCGCTCAGGCGCGCGGTTCATCGATGCGTTGCCTTGGGGGGCGAGCGGTCCTGGGCAATCATGGCGGCTTGAGAGTTCTTGACCTTCAGGAATCAGGGGATAAGCCGCGCCGCTCGCAGTTGAGAAAACAGATTGAAAAACGATTCGTCGGTCGCCTGATACGCCGTGAAGCCAAGCTTGCGGCTCTTCGCCATATCGGTCATCACCTCGAGTGGCCGACCCAAATCGAGGTCCGTATGCCAGGGCGACGCAAGGCGGTCGAGATCTGCCTCGACGAGCCCGTGGCGCTGCGCGATTTCCCGCCACACCTCATGATCGTTCTTCATCGCGGTTTCCAACGGCTGGATGCTGCCGCTAAAGCCCATCGCCTGCACGCCGAACCATTCCGCCAGCCTCGCCCAGAGCCAAGACCAGCGAAAGACATCGCCGTTCACTATATTGAAGGCCTCGTTGCGAGCAGCGTCAGTATCAGCCGCCCAGAGGAGTTGGCTAGCGAGCATCCGTGCATCCGTCACATCCGACAGCCCGTTCCATTGGGCCTCGGATCCGGGAAACTGGAAGACGCGGCCAGTCTCCTTGCAGATCGACGCATACACGGCAAGCGTCGTACCCAGATTCATTGCGTTTCCCACCGCCATGCCGATGATGGTATGGGGACGATGAATGGTCCAGGTGAAACGGTCGCGCTCGGCGGCAGCGTACACCTCGTCCTCCTGCGCGTAGTAGAAATTCTCTTCAGGCAGGCGCGGCTGTGTCTCACGCAGCGGTGTGTCGGGCAAAGTACCGGATTGCGCGTAGGCTTCGAACGGACCGAGGTAGTGCTTCAAGCCCGTGACCAGAGCCACATGACGCAGCGTCTTCTTTGATGCCAGCGCAGCAAGCAGATTGCGAACCATAGCGGCATTGACCCGGATGTTCTCCGCCTCGGTGGCCTGACGCATCCAAGTCGTGATGAACACGTGCGTCGGCTCAACACCGCCAAGGGCGACCTCCAGGCTTTCCATATCAAGCAGATCGGCAGCGACTGGTGTCACATTACCCGGCTCACCACTCGGGCGGCGTGCTAGCCCGTAGACCCTCCATCCACTTGCAACGAGTTGACGGGCAACGTAGCTTCCGCCGATGCCGGTAGCACCGACGACGAGAGCAGTTCTTCCCATGAGCTTTCTCTCCTTGAGGGCCTTTGCTAGGTTAGTACGACATTGGAATAAAAGGCCAACATCCTCTGTTTGGTGCGGCTTTTGATGTCCCGGCGCTGGCTATTTCCAAATGTCAGTCCGAACGTGCTTTTTGTGATGTGGGGCAGTCTAGCTGGCCGGTGCTCGATGCCGTCTCAACAGGGCGGGGCGGTCGCACTTTGGATCGCCCGTTCCAGATCTAGCCGATTGATCTGCCGCTTGCGCTTGGTATGGGGTGCCGCCTTGGTTGACACGCCATTCATCCGCTCCACGCGGCCCTTGGCCTGGCTCGAGTTCGCGCACAGGATGTCGATGTTCAGCTCGAACAGTGCCCGCCCAAACTGCGTATAACCCCGTCCATCAGGCCCATCCTTGGCATTGACCCGGAAGATGCCCGCCTTGTCGCTGTAGAACGGGACCGGCTTGCCGTGCCGCTCGAGGTAGCTGCGGGTCGCCTCGAAGTAAGCGAAAGTCGATTCGGTCGGCACGAAGTGCAGCTGCATCAGCTGACCGGTGGCGTCATCGACGTAGACCAGCAGCGTGCAAGCGGGCGCCCGCTCCTCGAACCAGCGGTGGTCGCTGCCATCGATCTGGATCAACTCGCCCAGGCAGGCGCGCCGATGCCTCGGCTGGTGGACCTTGGGCGGGCGCAGCTTCCTCGGGACCCAGAAGCCGGCATCGATCATGAATCGGCGGATACAGGCCTTGGAAACGTCGATCCCGTGACGCTCGCATAGCTTCTCCCACGCCAGGGTTGGGCCGAAGTCCGCGTAGCTGTCCCGGATCAAGCCACGTATCCGCGCTTCCAGCCCCGCAGGCAATTGTCGGTTGCTCGGGCGCCCACGTTTGCGCGACATCAGCCCGCTAGGGCCGTCTTCCTGTAGTCGGACGACCAACCTTCGCACTTGGCGCACCGTGATGCCTAGCCGCTCCGCGGCTCGCCACTGCGCCAGCCGTCCTTCGGTCACCGCTTGGATGACCTTCAGCCGATCGAGATCTCGCATGCTCATCGTCACGAATCCTGGCTCGTCCACAGCGGTCTCCCGGACAGCCGGGCGAGAAGTTGGAGATGACGGTCATTTAGCAACTAGCGGACATGTCTAATCATCCAGAAGCGGACATTTCTATTCGAAGCCAACACCCTCGCTGCCGATAATGTTTGTTATGTTAAATGCCTGATGCAGGCAACTGCCATGACGCGCCTCCATGGCGATCAGCCTCCCCTGGTGAGGCGCGTCCCTTACATCGCCCCAAACAGATCGGAACCCGGAATTTCCACTAGCGAACCATGGAACTCGTCGCCGCAGTGCTTTCTCCTGATCGCACCAGGTGCCTCGCCTGCATCGCTGCCTTGAAGGTCGCCAGTCGCCGGTGGCCGCTATCCGCTATCCGACCGGCACGGCGTCGCGTCGGTCGTGCGTACCACGCGTTGGACCGAGGCCGCACGTTGGGGCGTTCCCAGCCAACGAAGACTCCAACGCCTTCCGCACCGCCTCGGGAGTAAACGGCGCCTGCCGGAACCGCACCCCCGTCGCGTCGAACAGCGCATTGGCAATCGCCGGCGCACCGGGTAACGACGCCGACTCGCCGGCACCCAGCGGGCTCTCGGTCTGCCTCGGCATCAGCAGCACCTCGATGGGGGGCACGTTCACGAACGTCGCGATCGGGTAGCTGCCCCATTCCCGGCTCGCGACACCTCGCTCGTCGAAGCGGACCTGTTCCCGCAGTGCCCGGCTCAGCGTCTGCACGACGTTGCCGTGGATCTGGTGACGGACGCCGTCGGGATTGACCATCATCCCCGTGTCCTGGCCCACATGCAGGCGCGTCACCCGCACGTCGCCCGTGTGCGCATCCACTTGGACATCGACGATCCACGCCGACCATGCGGCGCCGAAGCCGGGGAACTTGCTGTGGATGTAGCGCGCATAGGCAATGCCTCGCCCATGCAGGAGTCCATCGCCATCCGGCACCCCACGCGAGCCCCTCTGCCCTTCTTGCCACTGCGCCGCCTGGGCCAGCGCGACCAGCAATTCGGTGGCCCGGGTGTCGGCAAGGTGCCGGAGGCGGAACGCCAGCGGGTCGGCGTCACACAGCTGCGCCAGTTCATCGATGAAGGATTCGTGCGCGAAGGTATTGGGCAACGCCGACACCCCGCGCAGCCAGGAGGCCCGTGCAATCGCGGGCGTATCGTCGCAGGCGATGTGCAAGGCCGGATAACCGTACGCGGGCACGGCGGTGCGGTCGCCCATTTCCAGCATCCGTGGCGCGGCCGATACGCGGCCCGTCAGCAGCAACGCAAGCATGGGCGCGTCGTTGGACGGGTATCGGCTGACGAAATCGTACCCGGTGAGCCTGCCGTCCGCGGTGGCGCCACCGCGCACGTCCATCAGCTGTGCGGCACCCTTCGGCTCCCACATATGCTCCTGCTCGCGCGTGAGTTGCACGCGCACGGGCTGGCCCACGGCGCGGGACAACAGCACCGCATCCGCACACACGTCGTCGGCGCAATTGCGGCCGTAGCAGCCGGCGGCCTCCATCCGGACGATCTCGATCTCGCCTTCGTCCATGCCGGTGAGACGGGCGAGGTCGATGCGCAGCACATGCGGGTTCTGCGTGCCCGACCAGACGGTCAGGCGATCCTCGCGCCAGTCGGCGACGGCGCAGGATGGGCCGATGGAACCGTGCAACTGGTAAGGCCAGACATAGCTGCGCGAGAGGCGATGCGCGCCTTCGGCAATCGCGGCGTCGACGTCGCCAACCTGCAGCAATTCGCGACGCTGCGCGGCAGCGGCGCGCAGCGCCGGTTCGGGGTCGTTCAGGTCCGGCAGCGGCGGTACCGGTTTCCATTGCGCCTTCAGGCGCCGGGCCGCTTCGATGGCCTGCTCTTCCCGCTGCGCCACCACGCCGATGAAGTCGCCCTCGACCACCACACGGACCAGTCCTGCCACGCCGGCGACCGACGCTTCGTCGACCGAGACCAGGCTGTGGCCAACGAATTCTCCGCTGTCGCGCCCCGCGTACGGTGGCCGGACGACCCGTCCATGCAGCATGCCGGGCACCCGCACGTCGTGCACAAAGGTCAGTTCGGCGGTCGCCTTCGCCGGGATATCGACACGCGGTATGCTGCGACCGACGACGCGGTACTGATCCACCGGCTTGGTCACAACCTCATCGGCCAGCGTCAATTCCACATGCTGGCCGGCCAGCAATGCAAGTAGGTCCGGCGTGCGGCCCTCCCCTGCCCTGGCCCGCAGCCAGGCACCGGCCTGCGCCGCGGCGCGCCGCAGTGGCAAGGCCGAAATCTGTATCGATGCGCTGGCGATGGTGGGCCCCTGGTTCGGCGTCGCCTCGGTATGACCGAGCACCATCGTGACCCGCTCCGGCTCAACTTCCAGCTCTTCCGCAACGATCTGCGCGAGCGCGGTACGGATTCCCGTGCCCAGGTCGACATGGCCGTTGAACGCGAACACTTCGCCGTTCGCCCGCACCGCGATGAAAATGTCCGGCAGGTCGGAGACGAAGTCGGAGGCGGCACCCGGCTGGCCCGGAGACGGGCGCGGCGCCGCCGCGGCGGGCCGCGTCACCAGCAGCACGCCCTGCTCCCGCAGCAACGTTTCGCGCAGCGCGCGCGGCGTGTCCCTCATTGCCTGTTCTCCTTCCAGCCTGTCGTCATGCAAATCCGTCTCGCCCCCCATTATCCCGGGCGACGGCAATGTCGGCGCCCCTTGCGGCTACGCGGTCGCCACGGTCGCCGCTCCGATGGCCTCCAGCGCGGCATCGCGCGGCATCACCATCGCATACTTCTGCTGCATGTCGAACAGGTTCGCCTCATGCGGCCCGATCGCGCGATCGCCTACGCAGTCGGACACCACCAGCGGGCGAAAGCCCCACGACATGGCATCGACCACACTGGCGCGCACGCAGCCGCTGGTAACGCAGCCCGCCACCAGCAAGGTCTGAACGCCGCGCTGCGTGAGCCATGGCGCAAGCGACGTGCCAAAGAACGCCGATGGCACTGTCTTGCGTACCACCAGTTCGCCGGGCACCGGGGCCAGCGACGGCACGATTTGACTGGCCGCGCCGTCTTCCTTCAGCGTCAGCATGCCCGGCACCTTCAGCGTGAAGATATTGTGGTCGCCGTCATCGTCGGCGAAGACGATGCGGCTGTGCGCCACCGGCCAGCCCAACGCGCGCGCGGTCGCCAGCAGCGGCCCGGTATTGGCGATTGCCTCGGAGATATTGCCGCCGCCGAACACGGCCGGGTCGGCAAAACCGTTGACGAAGTCGATGATCAGCAGGCCATAGGGCGCTTTCAGTTCCATCGCCGTGCCAAAGCCCTGGCGCAGGTAGGTTTGCACCTCGTCGCGGGCGCGCTCAGACATGGGTTACCTCCTCTTCGTGGATCGCCGCGTTGTCCATCACCTTCCCGGCCGCGACCACCACTTCGCCGTCCAGGCGCACGGTGCAGTTGCGCACCGGGATGTCGATATGGCAGGCGGTGGTGCGGCTGCCGCCGGCTTCGTTGTTCGGACCGAACGAGCACAGGAAGTTGCCTTCGTACGCACGGGCATCCATGCCGATGGTGGCCTCGCGGTCGTACATGGCGAGGGTGGACCAGCGCGCGCGCGGCTGCAGCCCCCAGCCGATATGCGACATGGCATACGACTCGGGATCGTTGAACGAGGCCATGTAATCGGCCAGCAATTCCGCCTCGAGCCCGCCCTCGATGGCGGTGACGTACCCGTTCTTCACGGTGACGTGGATCGGCTCGCGGACATAGGACTTCATCGGCAGAAGAATCGCGCCGCGATCGAGCACCAGATGGCCGTTGCTTCCGCCCTCGTTGGGCCAGGTCAGCACGAAGCCGCTGGGCCAGTGGTCCCAGCGGCCGGGCTCGTCAACAAAGCCGTATTCGCTGATGGCGGGAAATTCGCCCAGCGCGCAATGCAGATCCGTGCCCGCATCCGAGGTGATATGCATCGAACGCGCCCGCGACAGGCGCGCAGTGGCGGCCTTGACCCGCGTGCGGTCCGCTTCCGTCGGCACCAGCCGCGCAAGGACCTCGGGCGGCTCCACAGCAAGCAGGATCTTCGTTCCGGTCGACAGGATCTCGTGCTGCTCGGGCGAGAACAACAGCGTCATCAGGTCCAGCACCAGGTCGCTGGCCTTGAGCGCAGCCAGCGCGGCCGGATTGCCGGTCAGCGGCGTGGTGCCCAGATAGGCCAGTGAATCGCGGCTCAGCGCCTTCTCGCCATTCACCGGGGGCAGGTCCAGCCGGTTGACGATGGCGCCCATCGATGCGGCGGCAACCAGCGCTGTGCGCAGCGTCTGCGGATGCGTGTCCGCGCCCGTCAGCACCGTCACCGTCTGGCCGGGTTGCAGTTTGGACAGCGCGAGGACCTGCTTCCACGCGCAGGTCAGGTCGTGATCGCTAACAGCCATGCTCCGCTCCTTCGATAGTGTGATCAGTTGGCAAGCGGCGCGCCGAGGAAGTCGCCGAAAGCAGCATAGAAGCCGGCTTCGTTGTCCCACGGGATCATGTGTCCGGCGTCGGGCACTCGCACCTCCAGCAATCCCGGCCGCAAGCGGCGCATTTCCTCGACATCGGCCGCCAGCACCACATCGCCCCGGGCGGCGGTGATCAGCAGCGTCGGCACGTCGATGGCCGGCAGGTCGGCGTGGATATCGTCGGTATGAAATCCCTCGAAGCTGGCGAGCACCGCGCGCTCGTCGCAGGTATGCAGCCACTCGGCGCGCAATTGCCGGTGCGCCTCCGTCCAAGTCGGACAGTACTGGCGCATTCCCTCGGCGTCCGTGCCCTGGCTGGCGAGCCGGATGGAATCGACATACCAGGGCAGCTGGGCCGGATAGGCACGCCGCCCCGGCCCCGACACCGGCGGGTCCACCATGACCAGCCGGCTGAGGCCGGGGGGACGGCTGCGGGCGGCACGGATGCCGATGCGGGCGCCCATCGAATGGCCGACGATCTGGTAGCGCGCGAGGCCCACGGCCTGCGCAAACGCAATCACGTCAGCGGCTTGCGCATCGAGGCCGTAATCCAGCCCCTCGCCGGCCGATGACAGGCCGCGGCCGCGCACGTCGAGGACCCAGGTATCGAACTGCTTGCCGAACTGCTCGCCGACGAAACCCCAGGTAATGGCCGGACTGGTGATGCCCGGCACGATGATCACGGCATCGCGCGCGTCACGCCCGCCGCCGGCGCCGCCATAGCGCAGGTAATGTTGCCGGATCCCGTTGGCGTGAACGTTGCCCCCATGGATGAACGTAGACATGGCCGGCTCCACTCAATAGGCACCGGACAGCAGCGTGCCGCCGCCCGGCACCACCGCTTCCAGGTCCAGCGCCTTGAGCAAGGCGTAGGTGGTGGCGATCGCCGCGGTGATCACCGGCTTGCCGGTCATCGCCTCGACCTTCGCCACCACGGGCAACGACGGCATCTGCACACAGGCCGACAGCACGACGGCATCCACGTCCTTCGTGTTCATCTGCGCCACGATGCCGGGCAGTCGCTGCGGATCGTGGCGTCCCACTTCCAGGTTGTCCGGAATCTCCAACGCCCGCCACTCCACCACCTCGAAGCCCTCATGCTGGATGTAGTCCACCACGGTTTCCGTCAGCGGCTTCATATAGGGCGCAACCAAGGCAATGCGCCTGGCGCCGATTACCTTCAACGCTTCCACCAGCGCGCCCGCGCTGGTCACCACCGGTGCAGTGCCGCCGTTCTCCTCGGTGCGCGACTTCAGCCGCTGCTCCGACATCCGATGGTAGCCGCGACCCATCGACATGATGGCCACCAGGCAAGCGTAGCCGAGCACGTCGACACGCGCGTCGCTCAGCTCCAGCGCGCAACGGTCGGACTCGCCGTCCATCGCCGCCAGCTCTTCCTTCCTGACGGTCTTCATGCGCATGCGGCTGGAGTGAAAGGTGAACCGCTCGGGGCGCACCAGCTGGCGTGCGGTCAGCATGGCGGGGATCTCGGTTTCCATCGTGGTGTTGGAGCTCGGCACGATCTGGCCAATCCGGAAGGTTCTTTGCACGTATGACTCCGTGGTCTGTTTCGTTGTCTACCCCCCGCCAGAGCGCGGGACATGTCAGGCGCGGCTTGCGCGTCTTTCGGAAAAGTCTAGTGTACACATTGCATATTGGCAACCGCGATCTCACCCCATCCAATGCGCCCGAAAGCAGTGCAAGGATGGGCGAAAACCGTGCGCTTATGCGCTCTTGCGGGGCACCTTGTGGGCGATGGCGGTCGGAACTAGGGGTTTTCCAGCAGTCATCCCGAATTTGCCTTTACCTGTATTTTTCTGGTGTGTACACTCGTTTCAACCTTGTGGACCTTAGCCAGGAGAATATTCGTGCGAGGCAATACCCGGATTGCAGTGATCGGAGCGGGTCTGGGCGGGACGGCGGCAGCCGCCCTGCTCCAGCGCGCAGGATTCAACGTGAAGCTGTATGAGCAGGCTCCGGGCTTCTCCCGGCTTGGCGCCGGCATCCATGTCGGACCCAATGTGATGAAGATCCTGCGGCGCATCGGTATCGAGGATGCGATGAACGCCATGGGCTGCCACCCCGACTACTGGTACAGCCGCGACTGGAAGACGGGGGAAGTGGTCGCGCAGATCCCGTTGGGCGACTACGCGCTGTCCCACTATGGGGCTAGCTACCTCACCGTCCACCGCGGCGACTTTCATGCGCTGATGACCGCTGCGGTCGACCCCGCAAAACTGGTCTTCAACAAGAAGCTGGAGAGCGTGCAGGACCTGGGCGATGTAGTGAAGCTGTCCTTCGCCGACGGCACTGTCGAGGAAGCCGATATCGTCATCGGCGCGGACGGTGTCAACTCACGCATCCGCGAACACCTGCTGGGGGCGGAGCCGCCCAAGTACACTGGCTACGTGGCGCACCGTGCGGTATTTCCGATTTCCCGGGTCAAGGGCTACACCCATGACCGTTGCACCAAGTGGTGGTCCGACGATCGCCACATGATGGTCTATTTCGATACCAGCAAGCTCGACGAAATCTACTACGTCACCGGCGTGCCGGAGGCGGATTGGGACATGAGCAAGAGCTGGGTGCCCAGCAGCATCGAGGAGATGCGCGAGGCGTTCGATGGCTGGCACCAGGGCGTGCAGTCACTGATCGAGGGCACGGTCGAGGTGACCAAGTGGCCGTTGCTGGAACGGGACCCGTTGCCGCTCTGGAGCCGCGGCCGCCTGGTCTTGCTGGGCGACGCCTGTCATCCAATGAAGCCACACATGGCCCAGGGCGCTGCCATGGCGATCGAGGACGCGGCGATCCTGACCCGCTGCTTTGTCGAGGCCGGCCTGCAGGACCACGGCTATACCTTCTCGCTGTATGAGGCCAATCGGGCCGAGCGAGCGAGCAAGGTGCAGAAGGTCTCGCATGACAACACCTGGCTGCGCACCAACGAGAATCCGGATTGGTGCTTCGGCTATGATGCGTTCTCGGTGCCCCTGCGCGACCCCGTCGCGCGCCCGGTCGCCACCATGGCCTGACCTGCCCGCACCGTCGCGGCGCCGCGCAGATCCCGCAAGGGACAGGCGGCGCCCGCCTCGATCTGCCACCAACGCCCCAAGACTCCGGATGGCCACGCCCCGCTCCCTCGTGTTGCGTGTAAACCGGCAGACGCATGTCCTCAGCGTCGACCCGGCAACACCGTTGCTGTACATCCTGCGCAATGATCTGGCCTGCAACGGTCCGAAGTACGGCTGCGGGCTGGGCCAGTGCGGCGCCTGCACGGTCCTGATCGACGGCGTGGCAGCACGCTCGTGCATCGTGCCGACGGCCGCCGCCGTCGGCAGAGCGGTGACGACCCTGGAAGGACTGGGCACCCGCGAGGCGCTGGACCCCGTGCAGCAGGCTTTCATCGACGAACAGGCGGCGCAATGCGGCTATTGCCTGAACGGCATGATCCTCAGCACCAAGGCCCTGCTAGCGGCAAATCCCGCCCCATCCGAAGCGCAGATCCGCGAGGCGCTGCGTTTCAATCTCTGTCGCTGCGGCACCCATGTCGAGATCCTGCGCGCCGTGCAGCGCGCCGCGGTGCTGCAACGGGAAGCGGTCGGGGCCGGCAGCGCCGATGGTGCCGATCGCTTCGATAGCGCGTCATGAACGCCCCGCTGCAACGGCCTCCGTTTGGCGTACCGGCCAGCACGCTGATCGGCAAGGCGGTTCGACCCGGCACCGGCATGGCACGGCTGCTTCGCTTCGATGCCGAGGCTGCCCGTGCATGCGAGGGCGTGGTCGACGTCGTCGTCAGAGGCAATTTTCTTGCGGTAGTTGCAGCGCAGCCGCAGCAGCTGGCACAAGCGCTGGTCGCGCTGCGGCCGCAATGGGAGAGTGGGTCTCGGGCGCCGGCGCCCGCCGCGCCTCCTGTTGCGCGCGCCGGGCACGGCAACGCGACAGAAGCACTGCAGGACAACCCCCACCGGGTGGACACGGTCTACCGCTGGCCGTTGACCAGCCTGCGCGCCAACGCCTGTGGCAGCGCGATCGCCGACTGGCGCGATGGCGAGCTGCACCTGTGGGTTGCCTGTAACCAGCCTGCCGCATTGCGGCTCGAGCTGGCCGCACTGCTGAAGATCTGCCAGGAATCCATCGTCATCGTTGCCGACAGCGTGCCCCCCGGCGAGCATGACGCGCTGTGCGCTCGACAGGCGGCCGCCGATGCCGCGCTGATCGCGCAGGCGACGGGCCGGTGCGTCCGCACGACGGTCGATGCCGCGGACCTGGGCGACCCCCGCCCGCGCCTGACCCTGGAAGTCAGTGCCGCCATCGCACCGGAGCCGGTCTATCGTATTGCGACAGCGGCAAGCCCCGCAACGCGCGTGCCGTTTGCGCTGGACGAAACCGGTACCGCCACGCCGTATGCAGACGTGCCCGACATCGGTGCAACCCTGGTACCGCCTTACGCCGTCGACCATCTCGACGTGGCGGTATCCGGCCCAGACCAGATCCCGCCCGAGATCGCGGCGCGCGGCCATGTCTTCGCGCACGAGTCGCATCTGGACGAACTGGCGGCACGCTCGGACATGGACCCGGTCGCCCTGCGCAAGCGCTGGCTTGACGACGCGAAAGGCGCCGCGCTGATCGATCGCGTCGCTGCGCAAGCGGCGTGGGAAGGCCCGCTGAAGAGCCATGCAGAGCCCGGCCGAGGTGTTCGACGCGGCCGTGGCTTCGCCTACGCCAGCGTGCTGGACATCGAGAACGGCAGCCCTGCCCGCACCTGGTCCGCCTGGGTCGCCGATGTCGAGGTGGACAGCCGCACCGGCGACATCAGCATCACCCGGGTCACGGTCGGTCATGACCGGGAAGACATGGGCGCAGCCGTACGCCCTGCGCCGCCCCTGTCCGACGAGGTGGTCGCGATGACACGGCGCCTGACCGCCGCTGGCGGGCATTACGACGACTGGGGCGACGGCGGGCCGGCTCCGGACACCCATGCACTACAACCGGTGTCCTCCCAGCGGGCGCTCGCCACGCCGTCGCAGGTCGACATCGTCGGCGCGCTTGCCGGCGGGCCAGCTGTCACGCTACCCGCTGCCGCGGCCGTCGCCAATGCGATCTACGATGCCACCGGCATCCGCCTGCGCGAGCCGCCGTTCAGCGCAGGACGGCTACGCGAAGCGCTGGGTGCCGCGCCCGCACGCGCGGCAGACCAAGCGGACCCCGCCACTATCAAGCCCCGGCGGCGCCGCTGGGTGGCAGCCCTCGCCCCGCTGACCGCGCTGGCGGGGCTTTGCGCGACCCTGATGCCGTGGCGCGCACCGATCGCGCCGGTCGCACCGCTGGAACCCGGTTTCTATTCGGCGGCCACCATCGAACGCGGCCGTCTGGTGGCGGCCGCCGGCGACTGCGCCGTCTGCCATACCGCACCGGGCGGCGCCCGCAATGCCGGCGGCCTTGCGCTGGAAACGCCGTTCGGTACGGTCTACAGCACCAATATCACGCCCGACCCCGACACGGGTATCGGGAACTGGTCGTACCCCGCATTCGAGCGGGCCATGCGCGAAGGCATCCATCGGGATGGGCGCCGGCTCTATCCGGCGTTTCCCTTCACCGCCTTCGCCAAGGTCAGCGATGCCGACATGCAGGCGCTCTATGCCTACCTGATGGCGGCCGAGCCGGTAATGTCGCGGCCGCCCCAGACCGCGCTGGCATTCCCGTTCAACCTCCGGCCGCTGCTGGCAGGCTGGAATGCACTGTTTCACCGTAATGCCCCCTTCGAGCCCGATCCGCAGCGCTCGCCGCAGTGGAACCGCGGTGCGTATCTTGTCGAAGGACTGGGCCATTGCAGCGCCTGCCACTCGCCACGCAACGCGCTGGGCGCCGAACGCGGCGGCAAGTCGTATCTGACCGGCGGCATGGCGGAAGGCTGGGAGGCGCCGGCGCTCACGGCCCTGTCGAGGGCACCGGTACCGTGGACCGAGCAGGATCTGTTCGACTATCTGCGCACCGGGTTCGCCGCCCGACACGGTGCAGCCGCGGGCCCGATGGCGCCGGTCGTGGAGAGCCTGCGGGAACTGCCGGAAGACGATGTACGGGCAATCGCGCACTATGTCGCCTCCCTGAGTCCGCCCCCTTCCCCTGATGTGCCGGAAAGGCGCGTCGAGGAGGTCGAGGCCCGCAGCGCCGCGGCCGCACTCCGATTGTCCGGGAGCACGGACCGGCTGTACCAGGCCGCCTGCGCGGTTTGCCACCAGGCCGATGCCGGAGTGCCGCAGTTCGGTGTCAAGCCGTCGCTTGCGCTCAACACCAACTTGCACAGCGTCCGGCCGGACAACGTCATCCAGGCGGTGCTGCATGGCGTCAGCGCACCCCCGCATGCCGGCATCGGCTACATGCCGGGGTTCGCCGACAGTCTGGACGATGCGCAGGTAACCCAGCTCGTGCACTACCTGCGCGCACGCTTCGCCCCCGATGAGCCGGCATGGGAAGGGGTTGACGCAGCCGTAGCCCGCATACGCAAGTCCGCTTCGCATTAGCGCCGCAGTGGTGGGCAGCGTCCGGGCGAAAGGGTTAACGCTCGGTTTATTTGTAGCGTAGACGCTGTAATATCGATTGACAGGACGCGCCCGCGATGGAAGTGGAGCAGCACGTCGATGTCGCGGCGAAAACCGTGCATAAAGCGGTTTCGATGCCTCAAACAAGGGCATCAGTCCTTCTTCCATGAACGGATCTGGTGCTCGCAGCAACGCGCAGAACGCAGCGAACACACTATATCGAGGATTCGCAATGGCACGGATCCTGCGAACAAGAACCTGACACAAGGTCGCATGCAGCCTCACCACCACCCGTGCTTGCGCGTTGATTTCGACAAGGCGCAAGACCCGTTGTCACGCCACGATTCATTGTCCTAGACCTGCCAAGCGGAGTTCGGTTATGTCAACGCCCCCGATCGCTCAAGTCCTGCCATCGCTGGACACGCCCCCCATCCAGCGCGCCCCGTCATCGACGCCGATTTCCCTCGAGCAGGGGATTCAAGCGGCCGGTGTCGGCAAGTTCCAGTATCGGCTGTTCGTGATCTTTGGGCTGGTCTGGCTGGCCGACGCGATGCAGGTGCTTTCGATCGGCTTCAGCGCGCCATCGATCGCCAAGACCTTCGGCGTAACCGTGCCACAGGCGTTGCAGACCGGCACCTTCTTCTTCGTCGGCATGCTGATCGGCGCCTTCGTGTTCGGCAGGTTGGCCGACCGCATCGGCAGGCGACCCGTGCTGATGATGGCGGTGGTGATCGACGCGGTGTGCGGTGTGGCATCTGCCTTCGCACCCGAACTGGTCTGGCTGCTCGCGCTGCGCTTCCTCACCGGCGTCGGCGTCGGCGGCACGCTGCCCGTCGACTACACCATGATGGCCGAGTTCCTGCCCAGCGACCGGCGGGGACGGTGGCTGGTGCTGCTCGAATCGTTCTGGGCTGTCGGCACGATCTGCCTGGCGCTGCTGGCGCTCGTCGCGGCGTCCTACGGCGACGACGCCTGGCGAGTGATCTTCTTCGTCACCGGCGTGCCGGCGCTGATCGGCGTGGTGCTGCGGTTCTATATTCCCGAATCGCCGATGTTCCTGAATCGAAGCGGAAAGTCGGAGAAGGCCCGCGAAGTCCTCGAGCGCGTGGCCGCTGCCAACGGCAAGACCGTCGGCATCCCGCCATTGAAGGCAGAACGCTTCGAGCACAAGTCCGTCTTCGCCATCTTCTCGGCCGACTATCGCCGGCGCAGCATTGCATTGCTCGCCGCCTGGGCGCTGATCTCCATTGCCTACTACGGCGTCTTCGTCTATCTGCCGATCAGGCTGAGCAGCGAGGGGTTCTCGTTCATGCGCGGACAGGTGTTCCTGGTCATCCTCGCGCTGGTACAGCTTCCCGGCTTCGCGTTGTCCGCCTATGGCGTGGAGCGCTGGGGGCGCAAGCCGACGCTGATCGGCTTCCTGTTGCTGAGCGCGGTGGGCTGCCTGCTGTACAGCCTCGGCACCGCGCCGGCCCTGGTCGTCGGTTCCACCTTGCTGATGAGCTTCGCCCTGCTCGGTACCTGGGGAGCGCTGTACGCTTTCACGCCGGAGGTCTATCCAACCGACCTGCGAGCGACCGGCATGGGCACGGCGGGCGCCATCGCGCGCTTTGGCGGACTGTTCGCACCCGCCATCATCGCCCCGGTGATGAGCACCCATTTCACCACCGCCATCGTGATGATCTCCAGCATGCTGGTGGCAGGCGCCGTGGCCATTGCCGCGGTGAACGTCGAATCGCGCAACCGGGCACTGGATTGAGTGGCCCAGCCAGCGCCGCGTGCGGGGGCGAGAGCCTGCCGTCTCCCGCACAGCGGCCGCCGGATGCGCAACCCGGCCACGATGGGCGGTCAGGCGGTAAACTGTCCCATTTCCCCGACAGCAAGCTGCATATGTCCGCTTCCGGCGACGTCTACGATTTCCACGATCAGATCGGCCATCTGTTGCGGCGCGCCTACCAGCGGCATGTCGCGATCTTCCAGGAGTCCATCCCCGACTCCGACCTGACGGCCGCCCAGTTCGTCACCCTGTGCGCCGTCAAGGAGATGGAAGGCTGCTCGCTCAATGACATCGTCAAGGCGACGGCCATCGATCAGGCGACCATTCGCGGCGTCATCGAGCGCCTGAAAGCGCGCGGCTTCCTCGCCGTTGCCGCCGACCCGAACGACCGAAGAAAGCTGATCGTCAGGATGACGAGCAAGGGTCTCGCCCTGGTGGACAAGACCATCCCCTTCGCCAAGGCGGTGACGGAGGCCACATTCGGCGACCTGAACGAGGCGGAGCGAGTCGCCCTTCTCTTCCTGCTGCGCAAGATGCTGTCGATGTAGCGCCGTCGGGACGGTCTCCCCGCGTCAGTGCCCCGTCAGCAGGTCCGGCGCGCCGTCCTTGTCGTGGACCCCGAACTTGTCCACCATCGTGGCGCTGGCCTCGTTCAGCCCGATCACCTCCACCTCGGCGCCGGCACGGCGGAACCTGGTCACCACCTTGTCCAGCGCGCCGATCGCGGTGATATCCCAGAAGTGGGCACGGCTCACGTCGATGCGCACCGTGCCGATGGCCTCCCTGTAGTCGAACGCGTTGGCAAAGCGCGCGGCGGAAGCAAAGAACACCTGGCCGGCGACGGTGTAGACGCGCACGCCCGCTTCGTCGTCGATGCTGGAACTGACGCGCAGGATCTGCCCCACCTTGTGGGCGAAGAAGACGCCCGACAGCAGCACGCCGGCGAGCACGCCGCGCGCCAGGTCGTGCGTGGCGACGACCACCACCACCGTGGTCAGCATCACCGCGCTGGAGCTCTTCGGATGATGGCGCAGATCGCGGATCGACGACCAGCTGAAGGTGCCGATCGACACCATGATCATTACGGCCACCAGCGCGGCCATCGGAATGCGCGCGACCCAGTCGCCGGCGAAGACCACCATCACCAGCAGCAGCACGCCAGCGGCAAGTGTCGACAGTCGCCCACGTCCGCCCGACTTGGTATTGATGACCGATTGTCCGATCATCGCGCAGCCCGCCATGCCGCCGAGAAAACCGGTGACGACGTTGGCCACGCCCTGCCCCACGCATTCCCGGTTCTTGTCGCTGGAGGTGTCGGTCATGTCGTCGACGATGGAGGCGGTCATCATCGATTCGAGCAGGCCGACCACCGCCAGCGTCGCCGAGTACGGGAAGATGATCGCCAGCGTTTCCAGGTTCAGCGGCACGTCGGGCAGCAGAAAGACCGGCAGGCTGTCCGGCAGCTGCCCCATGTCGCCAACGGTACGGATGTCCAGGCCCAGGGTGATCGCAACAATCGTCAGCACGACAATGGCCACCAATGGCGAGGGCACGGCGCGGGTCACATAGGGGAACAGATAGATGATGGCCAGCCCGGCGGCCGTCATGGCATAGACATGCCAGCTGACGTTGGTCAGCTCCGGCAACTGGGCCATGAAGATCAGGATGGCCAATGCGTTGACGAAGCCGGTGATCACCGAGCGCGAGACGAAGCGCATCAACACCCCGAGGCGCAGCCAGCCGGCGACCACCTGCAGGACACCCGTCAGCACCGTAGCGGCAAGCAGGTACTGCAGCCCGTGCTCCTTGACCAGCGTCACCATCACCAGGGCCATGGCGCCAGTAGCGGCGGAGATCATGCCCGGCCGCCCACCGGCGAAGGCGATCACGGTGGCCATGCTGAAGGAAGCGTAGAGCCCGATCTTGGGGTCGACGCCCGCAATGATGGAAAACGCAATGGCCTCCGGAATCAGCGCGAGCGCGACGACGAGGCCCGCGAGCAGATCGTTGCGGACATTGGAAAGCCAATCCTGGCGAAGGGATTTGATCATGGGTGCTTCAGATGGAGGCCGCCAGGAGGAAGGCGGCGAACAAACGGGATGCGTCCCTGGACGTAGGGAACGAAAGGACGATCCCGATGCTGACGATGCGGGACCACAGGACGCGACAAATCGGACGTGCAGCCTCGCGCGAGAAAGAGGGGAACAACAGGAGAGCTCGCGGCGAGGAGGAGGCTTACACGGGTAGAACTCCGATCAGGGTCTTTCGGCTTGAAACGCCGCGCATTCTACCCGCGATGCTGCTGTGCAGCAAGACCGGTCTGGCCAGGTACCTGGCGCCCGACCGGCACATACTGCCGTTCGTTGGCTTCCAGCCACGCCGCCGACGCGGAGGCATCGTGCTGCGCCGGGTGGAAATCGCGCCGGAAGTAATCCCGCCAGGCGCCGAAGGTGTTGCGGATCAGCCCGTCCCGGCCAAACAGGAAACGCCCCGCCCCCGCCCAGGTACGCCATTGCCACAGCGTGCCGTCGCGACGCAGATTATCGAGGGTCTGCCGCAAGGCATCGAGCAGGAAGCCGTAGCTGACCCGGCGGAACCAGCGGATGCGCCATTCGTGCGAGCCGTCCAGCGCCTGATACAGGTCGAAGGCCACCGTGCGGTGCTCGGCTTCCTCGGCGCTGTGCCACAGCCATAGCGTCGCCAGACGCGGGTCCTGCTTGCCCAGCACGCCGGGATGTTCCAGCAGCCAGGTGGCGAAGATCGCGGTGAAGTGCTCGTAGGCCGCCGTGATCGCCAGCGGATGGCGCGGGTCCGCGCCCTCCAGCTGTTTCAGGCGCGCCTGGGAACGCGGCGCCCAACCATTGACCATGCCCAGCTGCGCGAGGTGGTCGTTGTAGAGCCCGTGCAGACGGCGGTGGGTCGCCTCCTGCCCGACGAAGCCCTGCACCTGCGCCTGGAAC
This sequence comes from Cupriavidus sp. AU9028, assembly GCF_019795295.1. GTDB lineage: Bacteria > Pseudomonadota > Gammaproteobacteria > Burkholderiales > Burkholderiaceae > Cupriavidus. Next base: position 52,996 of record NZ_JAIMCG010000022.1, read on the forward strand.
CGTTGCTGCGCCTGTTCCGGCAGCGCCTTGAAGCCGCCGCGCACGGCATCGATAAAGAACTGCTCGCCCACTGGAAAGCTCATCGACAGCGCGTTGAGGAACGCAGTGCGAAACGGATCGCCGTCGCACCAGTGGCGCGCAATCGGCGCTTCCATGTCGACCAGCAGGCGGCGGACGATCAGTTCGGACATTGGCGTCTCCTCGTGGAACCGGGCTTGAAACCGCTTGGTACGCGCCCGTACCAGCATGCCGCCAAGTTTGATAGGCATAATTGGTACTGTCAAGTACCAAACGTCCGCTGCCCGCTGCACACCCCTTCTCCATCCGCCATGCCCGAAAGCAACCTGAACTTCGCCCTGGATACGCTGCTGTCGGATGTGCAGCACGAGCATTACCGCCGCCTGGTGAAGGGGTTGGCGCAGGCCTTGTCAGCGAAGCCGTATGCCGACCTCACCATCACGGACATCGTGCGCGAGGCGGGCGTGTCGCGCCGCACCTTCTACGAGCACTTCGAAGGTAGAAGCGACTGCCTGCTGGCGCTCTACGCCGCGGCGAGCCGACAGGCGCTGCAGGCGCTGCGCGAGGCGATCGCCCCGGGCCGGCCCTGGCGGGAACAGGTAGAAAACGGGCTGCGGGCCTATCTGGGTCACCTTGGCGGCAATCCAACGCTGCTGCGCACCCTGCTGATCGAGATCTGGACGCTCGGCGACGCCGGCCTGTCCGTGCGGCGCGAGGTGAACCGGGAGATTGCCGCCTTCATCCAGCAGGCCGTACGTGGCGCGGGTGCCGAGCTGCCCTACCCGCTGGCGCTGGCAGTGGTTGGCGCGATCCACGAACTGATCCTGGAGCGGATCGAACCCGGCGCCGGCGCGCCGCTGGAGGCGCTGCTGCCGCACGTCACGGAACTGGTCTCGCGCGTGGCACAGGCCGGTGACTGCACCGGTCGTGAACCGGCAATGAACCCGTCGGCAACCGGCTCCGGCCTCCCGGCTGGCCCGACATGATGCGATGCTTCCGCGTGTCCAGCGCAGCCCGATTGCTCCGGGCGCTCGCTACCGGCGGAACCAGAGCATCGACAGTGCACACGCCGCCACCAGCAACAGCACCGACGCCGCAGCGAACAGGCCGCTCAGTTCGGTTTCCTTGCGCTCCAGCGCGAAGCGCGAGCTGAGCTTTCGATAGACCTGGCTCAGGTCGGCGGCCGATCCCGCCTGGAAGTATTCGCCGCCGGTCATCGTCGCCACCGCTCGCAGCGAGGGCTCGTCCAGCTGCATGTAGTAGGACAGCAGCGAGCCAGTGCCGTAGGTACCCTGCGGCGAACCGAACCCCACCGAGTAGACCCGCACGCCCCGTTTGGCAGCCATGCGCGCGGCATCCAGCGGATCGGGCCCGGAGGTACGACGCCCATCGCTGAGCAGGATCACCGCGCCGTGCCGGTAGGAACCCGGCTCGACCGCCGGGCGCTCCTGGGGCCGCTTGCGGCCGCCGTTCAGCGCGGCCGATTCGTCCAGCGGCCTGCCCTGCAGTTCGGTGCGTGCCGCGTCGTCCTGAAAAAGAATCGCCTCGAGGTCGATGCCGTCGTCGGGGAACAGCACCGCAAGCGCCTGGAACAGTCCGCTGCCCGTCGCGGTGCCGCGCTGCAGATGCAAGCGGTCCAGCGCGTCCAGCATGTCGCGCCGGTTGCTGGTCGGCGGCAGCACCACCGCCGCGGTGCCGGCGAAGGAGACGATCCCAAGGCGCACACTGGCCGGAAGATCGACGATCAGGTCGCGCGCGGCCTGTTGCGCGGCGGTCAGACGGTCGGGCTCGACATCGGTGGCTTCCATGCTGCGCGAGACGTCCATCGCCAGCACCAGCGTCAGCGTATCGCTGGGCAGCGTGACGGTCGCGCTTGGACGCGCACAGGCGAGCAGCGCGGTCCCCAGCGCGAGCAGCAACAGCAAGGGAGGAATATGCCTCCGGAGGCGCTGGCGCGGACCCAAGGCAGCACGAGGCAGGGCAAGACTGCCGTAGAGCAGCGCGGTTTTCTTGCGCCGCGAGATCACATAAAGGTAAGCAGCTGCCAGCAGTGGGAGCGCGAGCAGCAGCCAGAGCAATTGCGGCCAGAGAAACTGCATGCTCTGCTCCTTGGCCCATGGTTAAGAGGATGGTACTGTATTTTCCACGGCGGGACGCGAGCTCGGAGGCTGAGATGAAACGCGTGACGTTCTATGCATGGCTTTCGGCAGCGATCGCGCTGATCTTCGCGTTGGGGGTAGCGTCGGCGTTGCTGTTGCAACCGCCACCTCGCCCGCTGACGCAGAAGGACATCGACTCCGCCGTGCTGCACACGCTGCACACGAAGACCTTGCCGTCGCAGACCGCACGCGCCGCGGAGGTCATCCGCGAGTCGGTCGTCGAAGTGCGCAGCTTCTCCGCCGTGCAGGAGGCGATCGAGAAGGCGGCCGACGGCGCACCCGCCCCACCCGCCCCACCCGCCGCGCGACGCGACCGCCATCCACCCGCCAAGCCGCCCGACTCCCGTCAGTCCGGTCCGGCCAAGGATGCGCAAGCCAATGCGGAACTGGCCGAAGCACGCCATATCGGCTCCGGCGTGGTGGTCACCGAAAGCGGCATGGTCATCACCAGCCATCATGTCGTGGCCGGCGCCCATCGGCTGGAAGTGCGATTTCACGACGGCCACACCGCGCAAGCCGTCATGGTCCAGGCCATTCCCGAACGGGACCTGGCCATCCTGCAGCCCGCTTCCATCCCCGACGACCTGCCGCCCGCCACGCTGGGATCGAGCCGCGACCTGGCGCCCGGCGCGGACGTGGTCGCGGTCGGCTTTCCCTTCGGCATCGGCCCGTCGGTGTCGGCCGGCGTGGTCTCCGGGCTGGACCGCCAGTTCGTGTCACCTGATACGCGCGAGAGCCTGGACCGCCTGATCCAGTTCGACGCAGCGGTCAATCCCGGCAACTCCGGCGGCCCGCTGATCAACATGAACGGCGAAGTGGTCGGCATCGTCACCGCCATTCTCAATCCGAGCCAAAGCGGCACCTTCGTCGGCATCGGCTTTGCCACCACCATCGAAAGCGTGGGCGGCTCCCTTGGTTTTTCACCCTTCTGAAGGCGACAGGCACATGAACGAGCAAACCTTCGGCGCAGCGGAAAGCGCCACCCTGATGGAGCGTCTGCTGTACGAGGTCAAGCGCGTGGTGGTCGGCCAGGATCACTTTCTGGAGCGGGTGCTGGTGGCGATCCTTGCCGGCGGCCACCTGCTGGTCGAAGGAGTGCCCGGCCTGGCCAAGACGCTGACGGTCAACACCCTGGCGCGCACCATGAGCGGCTCGTTCAAGCGCATCCAGTTCACCCCCGACCTGCTGCCCGCCGACCTGATCGGCACCCGCATGTACCACCAGGGCACCGGCGAATTCTCCACCGTGCTCGGACCGGTGTTCGCCAATCTGCTGCTGGCCGACGAGATCAACCGCGCCCCCGCCAAGGTGCAAAGTGCACTGCTCGAAGTGATGCAGGAAAAGCAGATCACGATCGCCGGCGAAACGCACCGGGTGCCGACGCCCTTCCTGGTGATGGCGACGCAAAATCCGATCGAGACCGAAGGCACCTACCCGCTGCCCGAGGCGCAGGTGGATCGCTTCATGATGAAGGTGCTGGTCGGCTATCCCAGCGAGGAAGAGGAAGTCGTGATCGTCAACCGGGTGACGGGGCCGCGCATCAGCGTGCGCCCGATCGCCACGCCGGTGCAGCTGACCGGGCTCCAGGAGGAGTGCCGCGCCGTCTATGTGGACCCGGGCCTGATCCAGTACGCGGTGCGCGTGGTCGCCGCTACGCGCAAGCCAGGCAACTACGGCCTGGCGGAGCTGGACCGTTTCGTCGCGTTTGGGGCCAGTCCGCGCGCGACCATCGGCCTGATCGAAGGGGCGCGTGCGCTGGCCTACCTGCGCGGGCGCCACTACGCGGTGCCGGAGGATGTCACGGACCTGGTGCCCGATGTGCTGCGCCACCGGCTGGCGCTGTCGTACGAGGCGCTGTCCGAAGGCGTCAACCCGGACCAGCTGATCGCCCGCATCCTGCAGGCGCTGCCGGTGCCCGAACGTCCGCTGGAATCCCATGTTCGGCCGGCTGCGCGCTAGGCGCCGCGACGGCGGCGGCACCGCCGAACCGCCCCCGCCAGCGGCCGGGGGCGCGGCATCGCTCGCCCCTGCCGGGGCCACGGGCCGCACTGACGCGCTGCTGCGCCGCCTCGAATGGACAGTGGTGCGGCGGCTCGACGGCCTGCTGCAGGGTGATTACCGCACGCTGTTCCGCGGCTTCGGGCTCGATCTGGCGGACCTGCGCGAGTACAACCCGGGCGATGACGTGCGGCACATCGACTGGAACGTCACCGCGCGGCTGCAGACGCCGCACGTGCGCGAGTTCCAGGAGGACCGGGAGGTCAGCGTGTGGTTCGTGCTGGATCTGAGCGGATCGATCGACTTCGGCTCCGGGGACGTGCGCAAGCGCGACTTGCTCGGCGACTTCACCACGGTGCTGGCGCTGCTGCTGACGCGCTACGGCAACCGCGTCGGCGCGCTGCTCTACAACGGCGCAAGCGGCATCACCGCATCGGTGGTACCTGCCCGTTCGGGACGGCGCCAGATGCTGCATCTGTTGCAGCGAATGACCGCGACACCGGCCGCCTCGCCCGGCAGCACACGCTTGCGGGACCTGCTCGAGCGTGCCCGCGCGGTGGCGCGGCGCCGCTCGGTGCTCTTCGTCGTCTCCGATTTCATCAGCGAGCCCGGGTGGGAAGCCTCGCTCGCGCTGCTGGCGCGCCGGCATGAAGTCGTCGCGGTGCGGCTGGTCGATCCCCTGGAGCAGGCGCTGCCCGACCTCGGGCTGGTCGTGATGCAGGATGCGGAAACGGGAGAGCAGATGGTCGTCGACACCCATGACCGCGCCTTCAGGCAGCGCTTCGCCGCCGCCGCGCAGGCACGGGAAAGCAGTCTGCAGCAGGCCTTCGCGCAAGCCGGCGTCGATTGCCTGACGCTGCGCACCGATGCGCGGCTGGACCTCGCGCTGCTGGACTTCACGCGCCGGCGGCGCGGGCGCCGCGGCGGGCGCGACCCGGCCAGGGGGGCAGCATGACCGAAGCGCTCGAACGCCTGCCCGTCTTCGGCTTTCTCTGGCCCGCCATGCTGTGGCTGCTCGCGCTCGTGGTGTTGCTCGCGTTCGGCTACGTCTGGCTGGACCTGCGTCGTCGCCGGGTCACCGCCAGTTACCCGGCCCTGAAGACCGTGGGGCCGGCCAACCGCGCCGGCAGCGGCTGGCGCAGGCACGTGCCGCCGGTTCTGATGGGGCTGGCGTTGACCGCGCTGATCGTCGCCATCGCCCGGCCGCAGGCCATGCTGAAGATCCCGTCGCGCATCGAGACGGTGATCCTGGTGCTCGACCTGTCCGGCAGCATGCGCGCGCAGGACGTGCAGCCCAGCCGCATCATGGCCGCCAAGGAGGCCGCCAAGATCCTGGTCAAGTCGCAGCCCTCGGGCGTCAGCACCGGCGTGGTGGCGATGGCCGGTACCGCCGCCCTGGCTCAGGCGCCGGTGCGCAGCAAGGAAGACGTCGCCACCGCGATCGACCGCCTGCAGGTCCAGGGCGGCACCGCGCTTGGCAACGGGATGCTGGTCGCGCTGACCGCGCTGTTGCCCCACACCACCGTGGAGGCGGAGCGGCTGATGAACAGCGATACCGGATCGACGCCCGAGCGGCGCTCGCAACCGAACCCGAACGCGGGCCCGCCCCCCGGCCTCGCGGTACCGGACAGCGGCGAGACGGCAACGCCCGGCTCGTACCGCGCGGGTGCCATCGTGCTGTTCTCGGACGGGGAAAGCAACGCCGGGCCCACGGCGCTGCAGGCGGCGCAGCTGGCGGCCACGCATGGCGTGCGCGTCTACACGGTTGGGGTGGGCACACCGGAAGGCGTGGTGCTGTCGGCCGATGGCTGGTCGTCGCGGGTCAAGCTGGACGAGCAGGTGCTGCGGCAGGTTGCCGATTCGACCGGCGCGGAGTACTTCCGGCTGGAGGATGCGGCCGAGCTGAAGAAGCTCTATCGCGCGCTGCGTGCGCGTCTCGCCTTCGGCAAACCGGACCAGGTCGAAGTGACCGCCTTCTTTGCGGCTGCGGGCGCGCTGCTCGCCACGCTCGCCGCACTGCTGTCGCTTTGGTGGCACGGCCGAGTGCTATAGGGCCGGTTTGCTCAGGTTTGCTCCCCTCTCCGCCGCGCGAAAGAGGGGCCGGGGAAAGAGGGCAGCGAGCGCCTGCAGCGCAAGCCCATGCGCCAACGCCCTCCTACAATACTCCGAAGCCACCTTCCGCTTCCGCCCAAGGAGTTGCAATGCCGCACCGCCTGCTGGTCCGTACTGGCGACAGGATTCGCCGCTCGCTGCCCCTGCTCCCTGCCCTGGCCGCCTTTGCCCTCCCCGCGCCTGCCGCCGCCTATTTCGACAGCTACCTGTCGACCACCATCATCGGCACACTGACCCCCGTGCAGGCCCGGTCGTTCTCCGACGCGGTCGGCCGCACGCTGGTCAAGACGGAAGACGGGGCATCGCAACGGTGGCAGTCGCCCGCCGGCGAGAAAGGACAGCCGGTGCAAGCGACGCTGACGCCCGTCAGAAGCAAGACCGACAAGGGACAGGAATGCCGGCAGATCCGCGGACAGCTGCGCCGCGGCACGTCCTCCGAGCAATGGATGGCGTGGTTCTGCAAGCAGCCGGACGGCAAGTGGAAGTCGCGCGAAGTCACCGAATAGCCGTCGTCGCTTGCGCTCCGGCCTCGGCCGCGCGGTCACATCTCGTTACCATTAAGTCACCTGAACGGCCGCTTCCGGGCGGCCGTCGTCACGCACTCGTCATGCCTGGTGCTTAGCCTTGCGGGGTTTTTCAGCGGGGAATGTCCCCGACCCCCAACGCGAGCCCAGTCCCCATGCACACAGCAAGTCTGACGAAGGCGCTGCTGGTCGTCTGCCTGACGACCGTGGCCCTCGCCGCCTGCGGCGGCAACGACGACGAACCGGTCGTCACGCCCCAGCCGCCGGCCGACCCCACCCCCGCGCCCGCCAAGCCCGAGCTGCGCTGCGCGCCGTAAGCGCCGCCGTTTCCGAAACCGTTCCGACACCCTATGACCTCCCGCCGCAAGTTCCTGCAAGCGAGCGCCGGCGCCGGCCTGTCCGCCGCCATGCTCGCCGCGTTCCCTCCCAGCATTCGCCGTGCGCTGGCCATCCCGGCCAACAATGCCACCGGCACCATCATGGATGTCCAGCACGTCGTCATCCTGATGCAGGAGAACCGTTCCTTCGACCAGTATTTTGGCACGCTGCGCGGCGTGCGCGGATTCGGCGACCGCTTCACCATCCCGATGCCGAACGGCCGCAAGGTCTGGCAGCAGGAGCGCAAGGATGGCAGCGTGATCACGCCCTACCATCTGGACGGCACGGCCAACAATGCGCAGCGCGTCGCCGGCACGCCGCACTCGTGGGTCGACAGCCAGCAGGCATGGGACCACGGCCGCATGTCACGCTGGCCGGTCGCCAAGACCGATACCTCGATGGGCTACTACCGCGAACAGGAAATCCCTTTCCAGTTCGCGCTGGCCAACGCCTTCACGGTCTGCGACGCCTATCACTGCTCGATGCACACCGGCACGGATGCCAACCGCGCCTTCTTCCTGACCGGTACCAACGGTCCGGTCCCCCAGAACGTCGCCTTCGTCAACAACGAGTGGGATGCGATCAACGGCGTGCCGTCGGACGCCAACATCGGCTACACCTGGAAGACCTATGCCGAGCGCCTTGAAGAGGCGGGGGTGAACTGGATCTGCTACCAGAACATGCCGGACGAATGGGGCGACAACATGCTGGGCGCGTTCCAGACGTTCCGCCGCGCCAACCTGGCCTCGGGCTTTCCGGTTTCCAGCGGCGGTGCCCCCGGCAAGCCTTACAGCGACACCGGACAGCCGCTGCCCTACCACGCCTACGATGCGGCGACGGACAACCCGGGCAACCCGCTCTACAAGGGCATCGCCAACACCTTGCCCGGCGAGCAGCCCGACCAGTATCTCGACGCGTTCCGCCGCGACGTGCTCGAAGGCCGGCTGCCGCAGGTATCGTGGATCAACGCCCCGTCGATCTACTGCGAGCACCCCGGCCCGTCCAGTCCGGTGCAGGGCGCGTGGTTCCTGCAGGAAGTCCTCGATGCGCTGACCGCCAATCCCGAGGTCTGGAGCAAGACCGTGCTGCTGGTCAACTTCGACGAGAATGACGGCTACTTCGACCATATGCCCTCGCCGTCGGCACCCTCGCGCACCGCGAACGGCAGCTACCTCGGCAAGACCACGCTGAACGAAGCCGACCTGGCCGCGGAGTACTTCACGCAGCCGGCGCCAGAGGGCAGCAGGACGCAGCCGGCCCCTGACGGCAACGTCTTTGGCCCGGGTCCGCGCGTCCCCATGTACGTCATCTCGCCCTGGAGCCGCGGTGGCTGGGTCAATTCGCAGGTGTTCGACCACACCTCGGTGCTGCGCTTCCTCGAAGCACGCTTCGGCGTGCAGGAGCCCAACATCAGCCCGTTCCGCCGCGCCGTCTGCGGCGACCTGACCAGTGCCTTCAATTTCCGCACGCCGAACGTGGAGGCGCTGGAGACGCTGTCGGGACGGACCACCAGATCGGCTGCCGATACCTTGCGGGCCGAACAGCAGAAGCTGCCAGCGGTGCCGGTGCCGCGCGACATGCGCTTGCCGTTGCAGGCCCCGGGTACCCGCCCCTCCCGCGCCCTGCCTTACGAGCTGCATACCAGCGCGCGCTGCCATGCCAACGGCCAGGTAGAGCTGCTGTTCGCCAATACCGGCAACCACGCCGCGGTCTTCCACGTCTACGACTGCTACCAGCTGGATCGCATTCCCCGCCGCTACATGGTCGAAGCAGGCAAGACGCTGTCCGATGTCTGGAATGCCGGACTCGACAACTTCGGCCGCTACGATCTGTGGGTGCTGGGCCCCAACGGCTTTCACCGCCATTTCAAGGGGGACACCAGCCGACTGGGGGCGACGCAGGCGGCGCCGGAAATCCGGGTTTGCTACGACATCGCCAATGGCGACGTCTACGTCGACCTGCTGAACCCGGGCACCGCCGCGTGCCGCTTCACCATTGCGCCGCTCGCATACCGCGGCGATGGCCCGTGGGAACACGAGGTCGGGGCCAGCGCCTCGGTGTCGCAACACTGGGCGTTGCGTGACAGCGGGCAGTGGTACGACTTTGCGGTGACCAGCAGCAGCGACCCCACCTTCTACCGGCGCTTCGCCGGACGCGTGGAAACGGGCCAGCATACGGTCAGCGATCCGGCGATGGGACAGACTGCCTGACGCTGCACCGATGTCCCGTCGAAACCGGCGCGGGGACCCCCGCCTCCCCGCGCCGGTTTTTCCTTGCGACCTGCCTCAGCCAGCGCCCAATACCAGCGCCACCAGCGTCATGTTCATGCCGATGATCAGCGTCACCGCGATGCAGGCCAGCACGGTGACCAGCCGGCCGTTTACGTAGTCGCCCATCACGCTGCGTCGGCTCGTCAGCCAGATCAGCGGGACCACGGCGAACGGCAATTGCAGGCTCAGGATCACCTGACTGAGCACCAGCAGCTTGCCGATGCCACTCTCGCCATAGGCGAGCGCGACGAACATCGCCGGAATCACCGCCACCCCGCGCGTCAGCAGGCGGCGTGCCCATGGCGGCAGGCGCAACCGCACGAAGCCCTCCATCACGATCTGCCCGGCCAGCGTCGCCGTCACGGCCGAGCTCTGGCCGGACGCCAGCAGCGCCACGCCGAACAGCACGCTGGCCAGCGCCGTGCCGGTCAGCGGGCCCAGCAGCTGGTAGGCTTCGCGCAGATCGGCCACTTCCTGCAGCCCTTCGGTATGGAAGGCGGCGCCGGCGGTGATCAGGATCGCCGCGTTGATGAAGAAGGCCAGCACCAGCGCGATCATGATGTCGGCGGTGTAGTAGCGTAGCCGCGTCGCCTTGTCCTCGCTCGCGCTGGCCAGCCGCTGCGGACCGACCATCGACGAATGCAGGTACAGGTTGTGCGGCATCACCGTGGCCCCGATGATGCCGATGGCGATGTAGAGCATGTCCACGTCGACCACCAGGCGTCGCTGCGGGATGAAGCCGCGTACCACCTCGCTCCACTGCGGCTGCACCAGCACCAGGTTGATGGCGAAACACAGGAAGACCACCGCCAGCAGCGCGATCACCACCGCCTCCAGCTGACGGTAGCCACGCTGCTGCAAGGCGAGGATCAGCAGCACGTCGAGCACGGTCAGCGCCACGCCCCAGGACAACGGAATGCCGAACAGCAGGTTCAGCGCGATGGCCGTGCCGATGACCTCGGCCAGATCGGTCGCGCAGATGGCCAGTTCGCACAGCACCCATTGGGCGAAGGCCGACTTCCGTCCCGAATTGCGCCGGCATGCCTGCGCCAGGTCCATGCCGGTGATGACCCCCAGCCGGACCGCCAGGGTCTGCAGCAGCATGGCGATCAGGCTCGAGACCAGCACGATCCATAGCAGCGAATAGCCATACCCGGACCCCGCGGCGAGATCGGTGGCCCAATTGCCCGGATCCATATATCCAACCGCCACAAGGTAGCCCGGCCCAAGGAACGCCAGCAGCCGGCGCCAGCGGACGCGGCCTGCACCCGGTGGGCGCCGTCCCAGGGACGGCTCGTCATGGGCCGGGGCAGCGGCGGCGGTCTGCGATAGCTCGGGAGGCGGCGGCAAATCGTGCTCCAGACAGGTGGCATGCCCCCGAAGCATGACTTGTGCCGGGGGAAGGCTTGCCACTGCAGGCGACCCGCTGCAGAATCGGTGGCTTCTACCATCGCCGCCGTACCGCTGGCCCTTTCCGGTTCCATGTCAGGTTCGTCCTCGCCCTTCGCCGCTCCCGACGTGCAGCCCCTGCCGCACGATGGGGATGCCGCGGCCGCCGCCACGGTCGAGGCCGTCTATCGCGCGGAATCCCGGCGCGTACTGGCAACCCTGATCCGTCTGCTGGGCGACTTCGACCTCGCCGAGGAAGCCCTGCACGAAGCCTTCAGGGCCGCGCTGGAGCAATGGCCCCGCGATGGCGTGCCCGAGAACGCCCGCGCATGGCTGGTGTCCGCTGGCCGCTTCAAGGCCATCGACGGCATCCGGCGACAGGCACGCTTTCGGCCGCTGGACGATTTTGCCGAGCAGATCGAGGCAATACCGGACGAAAGTGCCGACCGCGCCTTCGACGATGACACGCTGGAAGACGACCGGCTGCGCCTGATATTTACCTGCTGCCACCCGGCACTGTCTTCCGACGCCCAGGTCGCGCTGACCCTGCGCGAGGTTTGCGGGCTCGCCACCGAGGACATCGCGCGCGCCTTCCTCGCCGCTGCGCCAACCCTCGCCCAGCGCATCGTCCGCGCCAAGAACAAGATCCGCGATGCACGTATCCCCTATCAGGTGCCGGGGCGCGAGGAACTGCCGCAGCGGCTCGAGAACGTGCTGCGGGTGATCTATCTGGTCTTCAACGAGGGATACAGCCCCGCCGCCGGCGAAGCGGTGACCCGCCACGACCTGTCTGGCGAAGCCATCCGGCTGGCACGCCTGCTGCTGGAGCTGCTGCCCGAGCCGGAGGTCATGGGACTGCTGGGGCTGATGCTGCTGCACGAGTCCCGGCGGGCAGCGCGCACCAACGCGGCCGGGGAGCTGGTCGTGCTGGAGGATCAGGACCGGACCCACTGGGACCGGACCCTGATCGCCGAAGGCACCGCGCTGGTCGAGCGCGCGCTGTCCTCCCGCCGCTTCGGCCCCTACAGCCTGCAGGCGGCGATCTCGGCCATCCACGCGGAAGCGCCGCGCGCGCAGGACACCGACTGGCCGCAGATCGTCGCGCTGTACGAGATGTTGCTGCGGATGCAGCCCTCGCCGGTGGTCGAGCTGAACCGGGCCGTGGCGATCGCCATGTCGCAGGGCCACGAGACCGGCCTGGCGCTGATCGACGGCATCCTGCAGCGAGGCGAGCTTGCCGACTACTATCTGGCCCATGCCGCCCGCGCGGACCTGTGCCGCCGGCTTGGCCGGCATGCCGAGGCCCGGGCTTCGTATCTGCGCGTGCTCGAACTGGTGCGGCAGGAGCCCGAACGCCGGTATATCGAGCGCCGCCTTGCTTCCCTGAGCCTGTAGCAAGACCCGGCGGGCACCACAAAGCGCGCCGCCCGCGCGGGCTGCTGTCGAAATGCGGCGCGCCCGTTCGACTACGACAAGGGGCCATCCCCCGCAACCGAACCCCTGACAGGAGACGTCGATGAAATACCTGTGCCTGATCTATTACCAGGAGAAGGAAGTCTATGGCATGTCGCCGCAGGACTGGAACGCGCTGGTCAATGACTGCGTTCAATACGGCGAGCGTATACGCGGCAGCGGGCATTTCATCTCCGGACAGCCGCTGGAACCGGTCGAGACGGCGAAGACCGTGCGCGTGCGGGATGGCAAGGTCGCCGTCACCGACGGCCCGTTCGCGGAGACCAAGGAGCAGTTGGCCGGCTTCTACCTGCTGGAGGCGGCCGACCTGAACGAGGCGGTCCAGGTCGCCTCGCATATCCCGCCTGCGCGCCTGGGCAGCATCGAGATCCGCCCGGTGCGCGAGCTTCCCGATATGGCGCAAGCCGCCGCCAGCGCCGCCCGTCCCGCCGACCTGCACTCCATGGGCTAGCGCCGCCACCGATCTTGCCCGCCGACCGGCAAGGTCCCGAAAAATAATTTTTCCTGCGACGTCGATTCGCTGTCGAAATCGCCGGGCCCCAATCGATCAGGTAACAGATACCGAGGCAACACCGATCGAAAGGAGCCTGGCGATGAAGTATCTGTGCCTGATCTACGCCTGCGAGCAGACCTTGCGCTGCATGCCTGGGCTGGAACTGCAGAGAATCGTGGACGAATGCCACGCCTACCAGGCGCGGCTGCAGGCGGCTGGCCACTACCTCGCCGGCGCGGCGCTGGAGAGCGTGGAAACGGCAACCACCTTGCGCGTACGCGCCGGGCGCGTCGGTATCGCCGACGGCCCCTTCGCCCAGACGGCCGAGCAATTGGCCGGCTTCTACCTGATCGACGCCGACGGCCTGCATGAAGCACTGCATCTGGCCGCCGCCATCCCGGCCGCCCGCCTGGGCAGTGTCGAGGTGCGGCCGGTCCGATCGCTGGAAGCGCTCAGCGCCGCCGCCATCCCCTGACGGCACCCTCCGTATCCCTGCCCGCGGTCTTTCCGCGTCCGCAAGCCGGCGCGAGACGCCGCATCACCGTGAACCGACCAGAAGGAGATTTGCCATGCAATCGACGACGCAATCCGCAGACACCCAGCGCGACCACCAGGCGATCCGCGACATGCTGGAAGACTGGCGCCAGGCCTGCCTCACGCGAGACGTCGCGCGCGTGATGACCCACTACGCCAACGACATCGTCGCCTTCGATGCCATCGGCGCCTTGCAGTTCAAAGGCATCGAGGCCTATGGCGCCCACTACGCCGCCTGCATGCAGATGTGTCCTGGCGCGATGGTATTCGAGATCCACCAGCTGCAGTTGCACACCGAGAACCAGATTGGCTACGGCCACTATTTGCTGCGCTGCGGCCATCAGCAGGAAGACGGCAGCGAAGCGGCGTCATGGATGCGTGTCACGGTTGGACTGCGGCGCACCGACCAGGGCTGGAGGATCGCGCATGACCATTTCTCCGCCCCGTTCGATCCGGAAAGCGGCAAGACTGTCTTCGACCTGCAACCCTGAGCCGTCCGCCTCACAAGGAGCCAACATGCGGTTCATGATCATTGTCCGGGCGACCCAGTTGACCGAATCCGGCGCCATGCCCGATGCCGACGTTGTCGCCGACATGGCGGCCTATCATGAGGAACTGTCCCGTGCCGGCGTGCTGGTCGACGCCAGCGGCCTGCAGCCCAGCGCGAAGGGCTGGCGTATCCGCTACGGTACGGGACAGCCGTCGGTCATCGACGGACCGTTCGCGGAAACGAAGGAGCTGATCGCCGGCTTCACCCTGATCGAAGTCGGCTCGCGGCAGGAAGCGCTGGAGTGGACCCGCCGCTTCCCCAACCCGCGCACCGGCGAGGACTGCGAAGTGGAAGTGCGCCAGGTCTACGACCTGGACGATCTCCCGCCCAGCGAAGGCCTTGAACGCTTCCGGCAGCTGGACGCCATCCGGCAGGCCCCGACGCCACGCGCGGAATAACTGATCTACCAAGGAGAACCAACGATGACACAAGCCAACGTGAACCCGATCCCGGAAGGCATGCCGACGCTGACGCCCCATCTGATCTGCGCCAATGCGGTCGAGGCGATGGAGTTCTACAAGCGCGCATTCGGCGCCGAAGGATTGCACAAGATGACCATGCCGGACGGACGCCTGATGCACGGCATGATGCGTATCGGCAGTTCGCCCATCATGCTGGCCGAGGAGGTGCCGGAGTGGAATTCGTTCGGGCCGACCACGCTGAAAGGCTCGCCAGTCGTTCTGCATCTCTATGTGCCCGACGTCGATGCGGCCATCGAGCAGGCAAGGCATACCGGCGCCAAGGTCATCATGGCGGCGGCGGACATGTTCTGGGGCGACCGCTACGGACAAGTGCAGGACCCGTACGGCCACCGCTGGTCGCTGGCGACACATATCCGCGACGTATCGCCGGAAGAAATGGCGGAAGCGGCGCAGCACGGCTGCAACTGAAGCAGTCCCGCCGGTCGTTCAACGCGGATGTCCGGCTGGCGCCACAAAGCAAAACGCCCCAGACCGGATGGATCTGGGGCGTTTCTCGATAAGAGCCTGGCGATGACCTACTTTCACACGGGTAGTCCGCACTATCATCGGCGCGAAGTCGTTTCACGGTCCTGTTCGGGATGGGAAGGGGTGGTTCCGACTTGCTATGGTCACCAGGCATAAGG
>NZ_JAIMCG010000023.1 GCF_019795295.1 Cupriavidus sp. AU9028
CCGGCAAGCCGTTCAAGGTGGCCGTTACCGCCTGCATGCGCAAGCTGCTCACCGTGCTGAACGCCATGATGAAATCCGGGCAGCCATGGCAGGACAACACGCCCGCTTGACACGGTTGCTCTCCCGCAAGCGGGAGAGGGGAGAACACCGTGTCATGGCGCAGACCAGCGGTTCGCTCCCCTCTCCCACATGGTGGGAGAGGGGCCGGGAGAAAGGGCCAGCGGGCGCCCCCTGACACGCCAACCCTGGCCAGGCGATCGATTGGCAAAACCGGTTCGGCCTCCTATTCTGGCATCCACAAACGCGAGATGCCGCCGCGCGGCAGCGCCGGCGCCAGCAGAGGGGGGCAACATGCCGAAGAACCTGGCGGTATTTTTCGATGGCACCTGGAACGAGCCGAACGACCGCACCAATGTCCATGCGCTCTATCGCGCCGCGACCGACAACGACCATCAGGACACCCGCTATATCGAGGGCGTGGGCACCAAGGGGCAGGGCCTGTGGTCGGCCATCGACCGCCTCGCTGGAGGCGCCTTCGGCGCGGGCCTGTCGGCCAATATCCGCGAAGGGTATCAATGGCTGTGCCAGCGCTATGCGCCAGGGGACCGGCTTTTCCTGTTCGGTTTCAGCCGGGGCGCCTATTCGGCCAGAAGCCTCGCTGGCATGATCCGCAACTGTGGACTGCTGCGCGAGCCGGACCGCGACGGCGTGGCGGAGGCCTATGCGCTATACCGCGACGACGACGGCCCGGACGCGCCGGGCGCGCTGCGCTTCCGGCAGGCGCGCTCGCACGAGACCGACATTCATTTCCTTGGCGTCTGGGACACGGTGGGGCGGCTTGGCATTCCGGTCGACGGCATCAGCGTGCCCGGCTTTTCGTCCTTCTATCGCTTCCACGATGCCGAACTGAGCAACCACGTGGTGCACGCCTATCAGGCGCTTGCGACCAACGAGTTCCGCAAGCCCTATGCGCCGACCTACTGGACTCGCAAGCCGGCGTCGACGCCGCGCCCGGCCGACCGGCCCGTCGAGCAGCGCTGGTTCGTCGGCGCGCATTCCGACGTGGGCGGCGGCTACGAGGACGGCGCGCTGGCCACGCTGCCCGGGCGATGGCTGCAATGGAAGGCGATGCAGGCCGGCATGCAGTTCGATCCGACCGCCACCATCGCCATGGACTACGACCGCTGCGTGCCCCACGACTCCTGGGGAGAGTTCAACGCCATCGCGCGCTTTTTTGTCGAGCGCGAGGCCCGCCACTGGGACGGGACCGCGCTCGGTCTGCAATGCGACCCCCGGTTGCGCCAGCGCCTGCAGGACTCGGATCTGCTGCAGAACGAGCCGCAGTTGCGCAAGCGCATTCTCGAGTTGCCGGACGGGGACACGGTGCCGGCATGAATGGCAGGAGAGGCCAGCCCGCCAGCGGGGGGCCGGCCGTCGCCGCTACTCGGCCTCGATGCGGGCTTCCTTGACGACCTTGCCCCATTTGGCCAGGTCCGACGCGATCAGCTCGGCGTACTCCTGCGGCGTGCCACCCTGGATCTCGATGCCTGCCGCTTCCAGCTTGGCGCGTACCTCCGGCTGCTTGAGCACCGCATTGATCTCGGTGTTGAGCCGGGCCACCACTTCCTTCGGCGTGCCGGCCGGGGCAAGGAAGCCGCCGTTGGTCGCCGCGTCATAGCCCTTCAGCCCCTGTTCCTGGGCGGTGGGTACCTCGGGCAGGGCGCGGGAGCGGTTGCGGCTGGACACCGCCACCGCGCGCACGTTGCCAGAGGCGGCCTGCTGCTTGATCGCGCTGATGGTGTCGATGAACAGCACGGTGCGCCCGGCAATCAGGTCGGGGTGCGCCGCGGACGAGCCCTTGTAGGGAACCAGCACCATCGGTGCGCCGCTGACCATGCGGAACATTTCCGCCGCCATTTCCTGCGCGCTGCCGCGGCCGGACGTGGCGACCTTGGCCTCGGCGGGATTGGCCTTCATCCAGCTGACCAGCTCCGGCACCGTCTTGACGGGCAGCTTCGGCGTGACGGCGAACACCAGCGGAATCTCGTGCGTGTAGACGATCGGCTGGAAGCTCTTCTGCGGGTCCCAGCCCAGGTTCTTGAACAGGTACTTGTTGATGTTGTGGCTGCCGCCGACGATGCCGATGGTGTAGCCGTCCGGCTTCGCATTGGCCAGCACGGCGGTGCCGAGATTGTTGGACGCGCCGGGGCGATTCTCCACCACGAAGGGCTGGCCCAGCTTGACCGACAGCTTCTCGCCCACGACGCGGGCGATCAGGTCGATGCCGCCGCCGGCCGGCGCGGGAACAATGATGGTGACCGGGCGCGCCGGCCAGGTCTGCGCGGAGGCCGCGCCGGCGGCGATCAGCAGGGCGGCGGGGATGGCCAGCGCGGCCTGTATGGTCTGTATGGTGCGGGTGATGCGCATGGTTGTCTCCTGTGAATCCTTCGGTGGTCGGCGCGGGGGCCCTTCGGTCGACTCGGGTCGACTCTGCGAGGGGCAGTCCCCGGCGCGCGTTATCCGCGACCGACGAACGGCATATTGGTCGCCATCACGGTCATGTTCAGCACGTTGGTCTGCAGCGGCAGCGAGGCCATATGCCGCACCGCATCGGCGACATGGCGGGCGTCCATCATCGGTTCCGGCGCAACGGTGCCGTTGGCCTGCAGCACGCCCCGCGTCATCCGTTCGGACAGTTCGGTCAGTGCATTGCCGATGTCGATCTGGCCTGCGGCGATGTTGAAGGCGCGGCCGTCCAGCGCGATCGACTTGGTCAGCCCGGTGATGGCGTGCTTGCTGGCGGTATAGGGGGCGGTGAACGGGCGCGGCGTGTGCGCGGAAATCGAGCCGTTGTTGATGATGCGCCCGCCCTGCGGCGACTGGCGCCGCATCAGCCCGAAGGCGGCGCGCGCACAGAGGAAGGCGCCGTTCAGGTTGATGTTGATGACATTGAACCAGGTCTGCAGCGGCAGCTCGTCCATCGGCACCGCGGGGGCGTTGATGCCGGCGTTGTTGAACAGCAGGTCCAGGCGGCCGAACTCGCGTTCGATGGTATCGAACAGCGTCTGCACGCTGTCGGGGTCGGACACGTCGGCCGGCATGGCGACGGCGCGCCAGCCCTGTGCGGCCGCTTCCGCGGCCAGCGCCTGCAGGGGCTCGGGGCGCCGGCCGGCCAGCACGACGGTCCAGCCGTCTGCCAGCAGCGCCAGGGCGGACAGGCGGCCCACGCCGCTGCCGGCGCCGGTGACAAGGGCGATTCGTTCGGTAGTGCTCAAGCTGGTCTCCTCCGGTAATCGGTTCGGGTTCGGTACGGGCCGTGTCGCACATGGCGCCTGGCCGCGCCGTGCCGGTTCGACCTGTCAGGTGGTCAGGCTCATGGTGGGGCGGTCACCGGCCAGGGCCTGCGCCACGCTGTCCAGCACCATGCGCGCCATCGCCTCGCGCGTCTCCCAGGTCGCGCTGGCGCGGTGGGCCTGCAGCGTAGTGCGGTCGGACTGGCGCAGCGCCAGCGGCACGCGCGGCTCGTCGACGAAGACATCCAGCCCCGCACCGGCGATGCTGCCGGCGGCGATCGCCGCTTCCAGGTCCGCTTCGTTGACCAGCCGGCCCCGCGCCACGTTGACGAGGAAGCCGCGCGGCCCGAGCGCGTCCAGTACCGCGGCATCGACGATCCCCTCGGCCTTGTCGGCGGCCGCGCAGAGCACCAGCGCATCGCTGACGCGCGCCAGTTGTACCAGATCCGGCACGAATTCATGCGGTAGATCGGCCATCGGTGCGAGGTCGATATAGCGGATCGTGCAGCCAAACGCGGCGGCGCGCACCGCCACCGCCCGGCCGACCCGTCCCATGCCGACGATGCCCACCTTCATGCCGCTGAAGCGGCGTGCCAGCGGAATCGCGCTCGGCTGCGGGAAGCGCTCCCACTGGCCGTCGCGCACGAAGCGGTCGCCCGCGCACAGGTTGCGGCACGCCGCGATCAGCAGGCCGATCGCCAGGTCGGCGACATCCTCGGTCAATGCACCGAGGGTGGCGGTGACGGGCAGGCGCCGCTCCCGGCAATAGGCAAGATCGACCGCATCGGTGCCCACACCGTTGACGGCTACCACTTTCAATGCCGGCAACTGCTCCAGCATCGCCCGCGAGATGCCGGTATGCCCGCCGGTAATCACGGCTTCGATGGACGGCCCGTGCTCGCGCAGCCATGCCGCCGGATCGGCGATCTCGAACAGCCGGTGCACCTCGTACAGCGCGGCGAGCTCTTCATTGGCGGCGGGAATCAGGATGGGATTGAGCTGCAGGATCTTCGGCTTCATGTCGGCTTGCCCGTGGCGTTGTTCGGCGTTGTGGATGGTGTGGATGGCTGCATGGTATGAACCATTGATTGACAAGGCAATATTGATATATAGAATCAACATAAAATAAATTCGACGAGCCTTGTCATGCGTTCCTGGATATCGATGGAAGAGGCCTGCCAGCGCCTTGGCGTGCGGCCCCAGACCCTCTACGCCTATGTCAGCCGGGGCAAGATCGAAGTCTCGCCCGACCCCGGCGACACCCGGCGCAGCCTGTATCGCGCCGAGGACATCGCGACGCTGGCCCGACGCAAGCAGGCGGGTCGCAAGCACGAGACGCTGGCCACCAACACGCTGTTCGGCGCCGAACCGAGCATTCCCACCGCGCTCTCCACCTTCGTGCGCGAGCGTCTGTATTACCGCGGCCAGGATGCGGTGGCGCTGGCTGGCTCGGCCACGCTGGAAGAGGTGGCCCGCCTGCTGTGGGACGCCGCGCAGCCGGTCGACTTCTCTTCGTCCGCGCGCACCGCCTCGCCGGGGCGCGTGGCGGCATTCCGTGCGCTCGGCACGCTGGCCGCCTCGGGCCATTCCACCCATGGCAGGATGACCAGCGTGCTGCAGCTCGAAGGGCAGGGGCTGGTGGGACAGCTTGCCAACGCGTTCGGTGCGCAGCCCGGGCAGCAGCCGCTGCATCTGCGCTTCGCCCATGGGTGGAAGCAACCGGGGCGCGTCGCGGAGCTGCTGCGCATGGCGATGGTGCTGCTCGTCGACCACGAGCTGACCAGTTCCGCCTTTGCCGCCCGCATCGCCGCATCGACCGGAGCCTCGTTGCCCGCCTGCCTGCTGGCTGGGCTCACCACCTTGTCCGGTCCGTTGCACGGCGATGCCTCGGTGCGCGTGCGGGCGCTCTTCAACGACGTGGAACGGCAGGGCGGGGACCAGGTCATCGCGCACTATCTGTCGACCGGCATGCCGTTGCCCGGCTTCGGCCACCATCTCTACCCGGAAGGCGATCCGCGCGCCGAGGCGCTGCTGGCGCGCTTCGAGCCGCCGGAGATCATTGCGCGATTCATCGACCAGGCGTCCGGCTTGACCGGGCTCAAGCCCAACATCGATGTCGCGCTGGCGGCATTGGTTGCCCATTGCGGCCTGCCCGACGATGCCGCCTTCGCCATGTTCGCCACCGCGCGCAGCATCGGGCTGCTCGCCCATAGCCTGGAGCAATTGGGAGTCGGGCAGGTGATTCGCCCGCGCGGGCGCTATGTCGGCATCCTGCCTGCGGCGGTGCCGGCACGCTGAAAGGGAAAACCGCCTGAGCGGTGCCGATGTCAGACTCGGACGGATGACGGTGCGCGGGGGGTCCTTCCATACTGGGCCATTCCGCAACCGATCCACGCCGCGTTGCCGGCGTGCAGCGAACCTGATGACGCAATCCTCCGAGCAATCGCCGGGCAAGACCCGGCACAAGCGCCTGGGAGGCTGGCTCCCTCCGGACGAGTCGGCCGCCGCCGAATTCCGCGCGCGCCTGAGCGAGGCGGCGCAACACAGCGGCGACCCGAAGGCACAGGCCGTGCGCGGCCTGCACGACCTGCTGCGCAACGACGCCGCGCTGCGGCTTGGCATGACCAATGCCATCGACGAGGCGCTGGACTGTGGCTATACGCTCGGCTATCGGGACATCGACGGGCTGGTGCGAATCCTCGACTACCTGATGTCGTATTCGCCCCCGTTCAGCGACAGCAGCATGGTGGTCTGCCCGTTCAACGCGGTGGTGGACTGGCCGATGTGCATGCCTTCCGGGTACCAGGTGTTCCGCCACCCGGCCTTCAATGCGCATTTGCGGCATGTGCTGGACTCGTGGTCCGCCTTCCTCAGCGGCCCGCATTCGCGCGGCCATCTGAACACCGAGCCGCCCAACGGCTGGTTCAGCCCCGAAGCGGACAAGAAGATCGGGCTGTCGCAGTTCCTGACGCACCCGGATCTGCCGTACTGGGGGTTCCAGTCCTGGAACGACTTCTTCACCCGCCGCTTCCGGCACGGCCAGCGGCCGGTGGAGGGCGCCGGCGATGACGGCGTGATCGTCAGCCCGTGCGAGGCCAAGCCCTACGCGTTGCGCCGCGATGTCGCGCTGGTCGACGACTTCTGGATCAAGAGCCAGCCGTACTCGCTGCGCGACATGCTCGGCCACGCCGAGGAGGAACTGGCGCGCCGCTATGTCGGCGGAACCGTCTACCAGGCGTACCTCAACGCGTACAGCTACCACCGCTGGCATGCGCCGGTCAGCGGCACGGTGGTCCGGGCCTACAACATCGCGGGAACCTACTTCTCCTGCTCGGAAGCGCAGGGCCGCGACCCGGACGGGCTGAACGACTCGCAGGGCTACATCACGGCGATGGCGACCCGGGCAGTGATCGTGATCGATACCGGCAATCCCGCCGTTGGGCAGATCGGCTGCGTCTTCGTCGGCATGGGCGACGTCTCGTCCTGCGTGGTGGAAGTAGTGCCCGGCCAACGGATCCAGAAGGGCGAGGAACTGGGCTACTTCCAGTACGGCGGCTCGACGATCTGCGTGCTGTTCGAACCGGACAAGGTGCCCGACATCGCTTGCGACCCGAATCGGATCGAGGATCCGCCGATCGTCAAGGTCAATACGCGGCTCGCGTCGGTGTAGGGCGCCCGGCGGGATATTGGGTTCTTTCGCTCGGTCCGAAAGTCATGGAAAACTGGACCAAAGGGCTTCAACGTTTGCTGTTGCAAAACTGTGACGGTGTGCGTCCCAGCCGCCGCTTCGAATGCCTCTCTGTTACCATTTGTACATAAAGTAACAATTTGTAAGGTACGGAGAGGTCATGAAGTTGCGGAGCATATCGGTTGCCGGACTCTGTCTGGCATTGGGGGCCTGTGCCACGGTCACGACGCCGCCCAAGGCGGCAGAAGCCACGGCGCCCCGGCAGCAGCAAATTGCTGCCCAGGAAGCAGCGTCGCTGCCCCCCGTGCGCCAACTGAAGCGAAAGATCGCCATTGGGCGCTTCTCTAACGAAACCCGATATGGCCGGACGTTCTTCACGGACAAGGCCGGTGATCCGTTGGGCAAGCAGGCGAGTGACATTCTTGCCAGCCGACTGGTGGCATCCAAGCGGTTTCTGGTATTCGAGCGTCCGGATCTGGGGCGCATCCAGGCGGAACAGTCCGTGCAGAAGGATAGCCAGCTGATCGGCGTCGATACCCTCATCCTCGGTTCGGTCACGGAGTTCGGGCGTGCCACGACTGGCAAGGACGGTTTCCTGAGCGGCACCAAGATACAGACCGCGCATGCGAAGGTTGAGCTTCGACTGGTCGACGTAAAGACCGGTCATGCCTTCTTCTCCGCCACCGGCGCCGGCGAGGCGTCCACCGAGTCGGGCCAGATTGCGGGCTTTGGCAGCAAGGCCGATTACGACGGCACCCTAAACGACAAGGCCATCGCCGCCGCCATCTCGGATGTACTCGGCCGTCTGATGACGAAGCTCGAGGAGCGCCAATGGAAGACCGATATTCTGAAGGCTGATGCTCGCACGGTGTATATCTCCGGCGGCGCCCGTCAGGGCATCCGTGTCGGCGATCAATTGCAGGTGTACGAGGCTGGAGAGCAGGTCAAGAGCGCACAGACCGGGTTCCAGATCTCGCTGCCGCCGAGGCCGGTGGCGAAGCTTCGGGTGCAATCCTCTTTCGGGGACAGCGAGACCAACGAGGGCTCGGTCGCCGAGCTGGTTTCGGGCACCCTGCCAAAGTCCACCGCCAATCTGTTCGTCGCCGAATAAGGTACTTCAATGAAACGCGTTCTGCTGGCGGCATGCGTGCCGCTGATCCTGGCCGCCTGTGCGCTGCCCAACTCCTCTGTCCATAGTGGTCAAGGGCGCCCAACCTTGCGCGTCATTGGCGCCCCTGCGCAAGCGGTGCTCTTCGTCGATGGTATGCCGATGGGCGAGGCCGGCGCCTACGACGGCGTCCAGTCGGTGCTGAAGATCGAAGAAGGTCCGCATCGTATCGATATCATGCAAGGCGGCCGTCCGCTCCTGACCCGTAGTGTCTTTGCCTCGGGCGGGGAGTTGGTCAGCATTGAAGTCTCGTCGGGGCAGCAGCCATGACGTTGACGCGTTCCGTACTCCTGCTTTCTGCCATGTCCGCACTCGCGGCTTGCGCACCACAGTCGAAATACGCCTGGGGCTCGTACGAGCCTGCACTGTATGCGTACTACAAGACCCCGGGTGCTGCTGCGGCATTTGCCGAGCAGTTGAACCAGTCCATTGCCACGGCTGAAGAGTCGGGCGCCAGGGTTCCTCCCGGCATGTATGCCGAATACGGATACATGCTGCTGGAGCAGGGAAAAGGCAAGGAGGCTGTCGCCTTTTTCGAGAAGGAAAGGTCCGCATGGCCGGAATCAGCCCGCTTCATGAACCGGATGCTGCAAAGCGCGCAGACGCTGGATCAGCGTGACAAGGGCGCCGCGAGCCATGTTTCCGCGGCGGTCGGCGATGCGTCCGCCCAGGGCGGCAAAGGACAGTAAGGAACGGATATGGTGAATCTTCAGTTCTTTCGCTTGCCTGCCTTGCTGGCGCTGGCTGCCACCCTCGCTGCCTGCGTGCCCACTCCCAAGCGGTCGGATTACACGGCATTCCGCGCGGAGCATCCGCGTTCGGTCCTGGTTGTGCCGGTGGTCAACCGTAGCGTGGAAGTCGATGCGCCGGACTACTTCCTGTCCACCATCTCTCGTCCCATTGCCGAACGCGGCTATTACGTGTTCCCCGTGCACCTGACCAAGCGGATCATGGAAGACGAGGGCTTGTCGGACGCCGATCTGGTGCACAGCAATGATCCTGTGGTGCTGGCCAATATGTTCGGGGCCGACACCGTCATGTACATACGGATCGATCGCTGGGACTCGCGCTACATGGTGGTCCAGACCACGACGACGGTAGAGCTGGACTACACGCTCAAGAGCGGGAAGGACGGCCAGACCCTGTGGACGCACCACGAGCAACTCGCGTACTCGCCCAACAACAATTCAGGCGGCGGGCTTGCCGGCCTTATCGTTGCCGCTGTCGCAGCCGCGATCGAGAAGGCAAAGCCGAACTACATTCCGTTGGCGCAAACCGCGAACTTCAATGCGGTGGGGCGTGTCGGGCTTGGGCTTCCGGCAGGACCGTACGATCCGAAGTTCAAGGCGGACATCGCCGAGTTCTGATCCGGAGTGGCAAGCGTCGCGCGGCGGGCTCCAGGGGGCTTCAGTCACCCCCGCTCGCCTGTTCGACGAAGCGATGCAGCTCCGCCTCCAGCGCCTCGCAGCGCCCCACCAGGCGCTGCTGTTCCAGGGCGAGGCCGACATCGCCCGCCTGGTTCGCGGCGGCAAGGGCCGCCTGCGCGGTCGCCATCCGCTCGTGCAGCCGCCGGATCGTGGCCCACAGCGCCGTCTCCAGCACCTCTTCCTGGTGTTCCTGCAGCGCCATCCGGGTATAGCCATGGCCGGTATGGCAACGGTACCGCGCGGGTTTGCCCGCCACCGACCAGAGCGTGCCGCCGCATTCGGGGCACGTCAGCGTGGAGCGCTTGCCCATCTCGTCCAGTTGGGCGATGGGCGCGGCGCCATACCTTGTCATGTCGGTTTCCCATTCGATCTGCCTGCGCGTTGCCATGGCTGGCTCTCCCTGCAATACGCTTGCCGATAGTGCCGCGACGATCGCCGATGCCAGTTCGGCGGCTGGCGCGACGGCGTCGACGGCGGTCGCATGCATCGCGCTGGAAGGCATCGACGGGGCCACGGCGTCCAGGGGCTCCTGCACGATCGCGTAGCCGCCGCAGGCCCTGATGGCAACCAGCCCCGCAGCGCCATCGTCCAGTTCTCCGGTCAGCACGACACCCACGGCCCGCTTGCCGTACTCCACGGCGACTGCGCGAAACAAGGGGTCGGCGGCCGGCCGTGTGAAGTTCTCCTTGGGCCCGTGCGACAACTCGATGCGGCCGTTGCGCACCAGCATGTGGTGGTCGGGCGGCGCAATGTAGACCGATCCCGGGACGACCGGCTCACCCTGCGCACCATGGCGGACCTGGAGCGCGGTGTGGCGCGACAGGATCTGCGGAAGGATGCTTTCGTACGCCCCGATATGATGGACCAGCAGTACTGCCGCCGGCAGGTCGGCCGGCAATCCGCCAAGCACGGTGCGAAGTACATCCAGCCCGCCGGAGGAACTGGCGAGGGCAATGATGTCGCGTTGCGGCATGGACGCTCCTGTGCTTGCGGGAGTTTGACTCACGCAAGTTGCGGGCCCGCTGGAAGGGCCCGCCGCCATCTCTCTCCCTCGCCAACGGCGCCACTACCGATCTCACGGGCCGGTTTCAATCATGTGCTCGATGCGGATGGGCAGCTCTCGCACCCGCTTCCCGGTGGCGTGATACACCGCATTGGCGACCGCGGGGGCGACGCCCACCAGCGCGATCTCGCCAAGGCCCTTGACGCCGAGGTCGTTCACATGTGGGTCTACTTCGTCGACGAAATGCACCTCGAGCATCGGGATGTCGAGATTGACCGGCACCAGGTAGTCCGCCATGTGAGCGTTCACCGGCCGGCCATCACGCGGGTCCAGCGCCGTGCGTTCCATCAGTGCCATGCCGATGCCGCCCACCATGCCGCCGCTGCATTGGCTGGCCGCCAGCCTTGGATTGACGATGCGCCCGGCGGCGTAGGCGCCCACGACGCGCCGCACCCGGATCGTCCCCACATCGGGGTCGACCGCGACTTCGACGAACACCGCGCCGAAGGCGTGCATCGAGAACCGCTGGTGCAGGGCCGCGTCGGGTCCCGCCGTGGCGACGGCCTCGATCGCTTGCGCGCCGCTGCTGCCGGCGCGCCGCTGGTCCAGGGCGGCAAGGCACGCATTTCGTACTGCCGACCCGACCGAGGCCAGCGTCATCGAGCCGCCGTGCGGCGGGGTGGGGGGGAAGTCGCTCGCGCCCAGCCGCAGTCGCACGCTGGCAAGCGAAAGACCGAGCGTCTGCGCCGCGATCTGCGTCATGGACGTGTAGGTGCCCGGCCCCATGTCGCTGGCGGCCGTTTCCACCTCCGCCGTTCCATCGGCGAGCAGGCGCACGCGGGCACTGGCCTGGGCGTGAAACACCGGGTAGGTGGCCGCCGCCATCCCCCAGCCGATCTGCATGCGGCCGTCGCGCATCGAGCCGGGAGGATGGGAGCGGCGTGACCAGCCGAACGCCTGCGCGCCACGTTCGTAGCAGGCAAGCATGGAGCGGCTGGAGAACGGCAGTTGCCTGCCTTCATCGACCTGAGGCTCGTTGATCCGGCGCAGCGCCAGCGGGTCCATGCCCAGTGCGCAGGCCAGTTCGTCCATGGCGCACTCGAGGGCGAAGAGGCCGGTCGCCTCGCCGGGGCCGCGCATGAAGGTCGGGGTGCCGGTGTCCAGCGGCACCACTCGATAGCGGGTCTGCACGTTGGGGCAACTGTAAAGATAGGAGGTCGCCGAGGTCAGTGCCTCGACGTATTCTTCGTGCCGGCTGGTCTCCCCGCTGCCCTCATGAACGATGGCGGTCAGTCGGCCCTGTGCGGTTGCGCCCAGCGCAATCCGCTGCAGCGTGCGGGGGCGGTGTCCGGTCAGGTGGAACATCTGGCGCCGCGCCAGCACCAGCTTGACCGGACGATCCACTTCCCGCGCCGCGACCGCGGCCAGCGTCACGTGGGGCCACGTCCGCAGGCTGGTGCCGAAGGCGCCGCCGACGAAGGGGCAAACGACGCGGACGTGATCGACCGGAATGCCGAAGATGGCGGCGATCTCGGCCTGCTCGTTGACCACGAACTGGCTCTTGCTCCATAACGTCAGCCGGTCGCCATTCCAGGCGGCGATGGTGGCGTTGGGCTCGATCGGGTAGTGGTTCTCGCGCGCGGTATCGAAGGCAACATCGACCTTCACTGCCGCCTCGGCGAGTGCGGCCATCGCTTCCCCGCGTTGGCGGTCCGCGGCGTGTGGCCCCGGTTCGCGCAGGGCCTGGGGGACCACCGCTTCGGCGCGCGGATCCAGCGGATCGCAGACCGGGCCCTGCGCGGCGTACCGCACCCGTACCAGCGCGGCGGCGAGCTCGGCCTGGGCCTGGCTTTGCGCCACCACGAGTGCAATCGGCTGTCCATAGAAGCGCACCACGTCGTCCTGCAGGACATGCAACCGCTCGCCGCCGGCTGGATCGATGAAGCCCTTGTGAGGCGCATAGGCGAGGCGAGGCGCGTTCCGGTACGTGAGGATCGTCAGCACCCCTTGCAGCTGGCGCGCCGCGCCGTCATCGATCTCGAGTACGCGGCCCCTTCCCACCGATGCGCCGACGATGACGGCGTAGGCCTGCCCTGGCTGATCGAAATCGGCGGCGTAGCGGGCGGTGCCCGTCACCTTTTCGCGGCCGTCCACGCGCGCGATGGGCTGGCCGATATGGATTGCGCTCATGACCGTTCTCCCGCGAGCTCAAGTGTCCGAATCACCGTTCGCCGCAACAACTCGACCTTGAACCGGTTGCCGGGCAAGGGAGACGCGTCGGCAATGCAGATCGCCGCGGCGGCCTCGAAGCTCGACCGGTTGGCGGGATGTCCGCGCAGCCAGGTTTCGGCCGCGCGCATGCGCCAGGGGCGGGTACCGACACCCCCGCAGGCCAGCCGTGCGCCGGCGATGACGCCATCTCGCACCTGCAAGGCAGCGGCAGCCGAGACCAGCGCGAACTCGTAGGATTCGCGGTCGCGCACCTTCAGGTAGCGTCCGGTGGTCGACCACGGCAGCGGTGGCACGCGGATCTCGACGATCATCTCGCCCGGCTCCAGGGTGTGCTCCAGGTGCGGCGTATCGCCGGGCAGCCGGTAGAGCGCCTCGACGGGAAATTCGCGCTCGCCGTGAGCGCCTCGTACCCGCACCGTCGCGTCCAGTGCCACGAGGGCGACGGCGAGATCGGAGGGATGCGCGGCACAACAGTGTTCGCTGCGCCCCAGGATGGCATGGCCGCCGTGCCGCCCTTCGTTGGCCGCGCAACCGGAGCCGGGATCGCGCTTGTTGCAGGCGGCGTCGAGCATCCGGAAGTAGGGGCACCGTACCCGCTGCAGCAGATTGCCGCCGATGCTTGCCATATTGCGCAGCTGTGGCGTGGCGCCCTCGACGATGGATTCGGCGATGAGCGGATGCAGCCGGGTGACGAGGGGGTGGGCTGCCACGTCGGCCATCCGTGCGAGTGCGCCAATGGCCAGCACGTCTGCGTCGATGCCGATCTGCGACAGCGGCAGGGCATTGATGTCGACCAGCCGCACCGGCTGTTCGACGTGCTCTCGCATCAGGTCCACCAGTGTGGTGCCGCCGGCAATGAAGCGGGCGCCCTGTGCCGCCGCGCGCAACGCGTCGGCCTCGGAGCGGGCGGTCTCCAGCGTGAAGGGCATCATGGCAGCTTCCTCCCGCCGACCTCGGTGATGGCGGCCACGATGCCTGGATATGCGCCGCAGCGGCAGATATTTCCGCTCATCCACCAGCGCACATCCTCGGCACAGCCTGCATGCCCTTCGCCGATGCACGCCACCCCGGAGAGGATCTGACCCGCCGTGCAGAAGCCGCACTGGAAGCCGTCGTGGGCGATGAACGCCGCCTGCAACGGGTGCAGCTCGCCGTCGGGCTGCGCCAGGCCCTCGATGGTGGTCACGTCGGCGTCCGCGTAGAGGCCCGCCAATGCCAGGCAGCTATTGATGCGCCGGCCTTCGACCAGCACGGTGCAGGCCCCGCAGGCGCCCTGGTTGCAACCCTTCTTGGTGCCGGTCAGGCCAAGCCGGTCGCGGATGACGTCAAGCAAGGATTCACGCGGATCGATTTCCATCTGGTGGCGGGCGCCGTTGACCGTCATCCGCAGCGACAGCGTGGCGGGAGTGTGGGGGGTGCCGTGGACCGGCGCAGACGGGGGGGACGTGGAAGAAGGGGCGTCGAGGTGAAGCGAACCGGCGGCCTCGGGCCGCAGCGGGACCGCGTCGGGAAGCTCTGGACTGGACATGGACGTTCCTCTCTGGTTGGCCCGGGATTCCGGTGCCGATTGGCGTCAATGGACACGAGCGGGCGCAGGGGAGGCGGCGCTCGTCCTGACAGTAGGAGGCGCACGGCCCGGCCGATAGAACAGGATTGCTGCGGGTCTGCCGATCTTGCTTCGCCTCGAATCCGCTTCACCAGGGACGCTTGACGTGCGGTCCCCCTCTAGCGGGTCGTTTACAACGAGGGAAGCGCTTCATATGCTGGCATGCGAAGCGAGCGGAGGCTGGGACGGAACTCACCGCGAGCACGAGCCGATGGGGGACTTTCGATGCGATTGGCAACCAACTCTCCCCAGATCGACACCCAGCTTCCGGTCCCGCCGGATGTGAGCAGCATCGGCAGGCCGTGGGGCGGCGTCACCGTTCAGATTCACCATTGGCGCGCGGCAGGGTCGGTGATCTCCCCTGCGCTGGACCACGACATCCTCGCCATGCGGCTGGCCGGCCATGCCGCACTGGAGCAGCGGCGCCTGGGCAAGATCCATCGCAGCCTGGTAGTGCCGGGCAACCTTGGGCTGCATCCTCGCCACGTGGAATCCCGCTGGAGCTGGGATCGGCCAGGTTCGATCGTGGTCTCGCGGATTCCACAGAGCCTGCTGATCGAGGCGGCCGAGGTTGTGCTGCGGCAACCCGGTGAACAGCATGTGCTGTGCAATTGCTTCGGGGTGCGCGACGCGTTCGCGGAAACCGTGCTCTTCACGCTGGCGCGGGAGATCCAGCTGGACGCCCATCCCGCGCAACGGTTGATCGCCGAATCGCTATCCTGTGCGCTGGCAGCGCATCTGGTGTATCGGTTCAATGTGCGGCACGCCAACGCCTGCGCGTCCGTCAAAGGACTGCATCCGCGCGCGCTGGGCCGGGTGCTCGACTTTCTGCACGAGTCGACCGGCGCCGTCTCCCTGCAGGACATGGCCGACATTGCACAGGTCAGCCGCTTTCACTTTGCCCGCATGTTCAAGTTGAGCACCGGCGAAACGGCGATGGCTTACCTCGAGCGGATCCGCTTGCTGCGGGCGCGAGAGCTGCTGCTGAGCGGGGAGTATTCGGTGGCGTCGATCGCCGCGCAGCTGGGCTTTGCCGATCAGTCCCACTTCGGCCGGCGATTTCGCCGATATTTCGGCTGCTCCCCGCGCGAATATGGGCAGCGGGAACCCTGGGCCGGTCGGAAAGGACCGCCGGAGGGACCGGCCTTGCCACAGGGATGGCGGCCCGCCACATTCGGGGCGGTAGTCCCTCCGCAGTGGGAAAACTTCGTCAGGCGCGAGCAATAAAGTAGGATATAGCCAGAGTTGCGCAGATTATTGCGCCATGAACGACGTGTTCGCTTGGCCATCGATGCGCAATAAAGTATGATTATTGTAAGTTATCCTACTATGATGCTATGCGAAGTCTCGCCGACATTGCCAGCTTCCTTCGGGACCGGCTCCACGTCTCAAGAGTCACGCAACGGGTACTTGGGGAGGAGGCCGGCATCGCCCGCCGCACCCTGACCGCCGTGTTGAGCGGCCAGGCTGACTACAAGGTGTCCACGCTGCTCTCGGTGCTCGACCGCCTTGGCTACGAGATCGCCATTGTCCCCAAGGACGCTGCCGCCGGACTCGCCGCGCCGCCCGGCTTCCAGCCGACGCAGCCGGCAGTCAAGACCGTGGTCGCCTCCGCGCGCGAGCGCCTGCAGCAGACGGCGCCTTCCTCCTCCGACCAGGGGTCGTCGCAGCAATGAACGTCAAGGCCCTCGGCATCTTCATCGGTCAGGCCCAGCGGGTCGGCGTGCTGTTCCAGTACCGGCTCGGCGACACGCAGATCGTCAATCGTTTCGTCGCCGACGATGCGTTTGCCAACCTGGCGGGCGCGCCGACGCTGTCGCTGTCGATGCGCGCTGCCGACCCTGCCCACCAGAAGGCGCTGTGGGGCGACGTCGGCTCGGTGCTGTTCAATGGCGCATACAGCCCGGCCAACGGCTGGCTGCTGCCGCCGTTCTTCCAGAACCTGCTGCCCGAAGGCGTGTTCCGCGACCATGTCGCCGCGCAGCGGCACTGTGATCCGAAGGACCATTTCGAGATGCTGGCGGCCTGCGGCCGGGATCTGCCCGGCAACCTCTACGCACTGCCGCTGCAGCTGAGCCGCGACGAACTGGCGCACTACGTCACCCAGGACGCGGATTCGCTGGAGATGTCGGTGACGGCCGAGCCGATGGAGAGCGGGGTATCGCTGTCGGGCGTCCAGCCCAAGGTCGGGGTGATCTACGAGGGCGGCCGCTATGTCGGGCGCACGCGAATGCAGGACACCCACATCATCGCCAAGCTGCCGGTGGTCGGCCAGCCGCTGCTGCCGGAGCTGGAGGAACTGTCGCTGCGGCTTGCCGCTGCCGCCGGCGCGACCGTCACGCAAGCGCGGCTGGCGCCGCTGGAGCAGCTGGCCGTCGAGCATGGTTATGACCTGGGCGATGCCGACCGCAGGACCAACTTCCTGGCGGTGACCCGCTATGACCGCGCGCCGGGTGGCAGGCGTGTCCATACCGAGGACTTCGCCCAGGTGCTCGGGGTCGCGCCGGAACAGAAGTATGTGGGCGGGTCGTACCTGGATGTCGCCTCGGTGATGATGGCCGCGCCCTCGCTGGGCGAGCCGGCCGTGCACGAATTGCTGCGCCGGATCGTCGTCAACGAAATGCTGGGCAACCCCGACATGCACCTGAAGAACATCGGGCTCTGGTATCCGGATGGCGTGACGCCGCAACTGCCGCCGGCCTACGACATCGTCGGCTATGCGGCCTACAACCGGCGCGTCGGTCATGCGCTGCATATCCTGCCGGCGCAGTCGTCCGGCAAGCCAAAGATGCCCGTCCGCGAGGCGCGCGAGGGCAATGCGGCCAAGCCGGGCCTCGGCCCGCTGGTGCTGCGGCGGTTCTGCGCCGAGCTGGCGATCCCCGAAAAGCCCGCCGCGAAGGTGCTGCGCGACACCGTTGCCGCAGCAGCCGCCACCTGGCCGGCGATGATCGCCGACTCCCTGCTGACCGTGCAGCAGAAGACCCGGCTGCTCGCGCATTTCGAGAGCCATCCGCTGGTGGAGTCGCTGCTAAGGCGCAAAAGGAGCGCGTCGGCCCGGGCCTAGCCGCTTTCCGGCGGTTGGCGACTGGCGCTTGCCGTTGCCCGCTAGGGACAAACCCGTCCCGCCGCCCCCGCGATGCACATGCCGTTGCATACTGTCCCGCCACGGCCAGGGCGCCGTGGCACGCCGGACGCACCGTGCCGACGTCCTGACGAACCTGTCGGCTGGCCACGCCTGATCGACAGCATACAAAGGAGACAACATGCAACGACGCCAGATCCTGCGCCTTGCCGGCGCCGCCTGCGTGGCGAGCGCCGGCGGAATGACCGCCACGCGCCTGTTCGCCGCGGACGAGTTTCCCAACCGTCCCATCCGGCTGATCGTGCCCTATGGCGCGGGCGGCATCACCGACCAGATCGGCCGGGCACTGGCGGACGCGGCCGGGCGCGAGCTTGGCCAGTCCATCGTGGTGGAGAACAAGCCGGGCGTGAGCGGCACGCTCGGGGCCACCCAGATGGCAACCAGCGAGCCCGACGGCTATACGCTGTCAATGGCGCCGGTAGTGATCTTCCGCCTGCCGCACGTGCAGAAGATGCGCTACGACCCGCTGAAGGACCTGACCTACATCTCCATGATCGCCGACTACAACTTCGCGGTGGCGGTGCGCACCGATGCGAAGTGGAAGACGATGGAAGAACTGGTAGCCGAGGCCAAGGCGTCCAGCCGAGGCATCTCGTACGGCACCACCGGTATCTATGGCAGCCAGCATCTGACCATCTCGGAACTGGCGCGCATCACCCAGTCGAACTGGACCCATGTCCCCTACAAGGGCGACGCCGAGGCCATTACCGCGCTGCTGGGCGGCCAATGCGACGTGGCGATGCTGACCAACACGCTGCTGCCGTACGTGAAGAACGGCCAGTTGCGCGTGCTGGCGGTGCTGTCCGAGAAGCGCGCCCCGGATTTTCCCGATGCGCCCACGCTCAAGGAAGTCGGCTATCCGGTCTGGTCTAACTCGCCGTTCGGCATCGTCGGGCCGGCCGGCATGAAGCCGGAAGTCGTGCGAAAGCTCGATACCGCCTTTCGCAACGCCCTGAAGGACAAGAGGCTGCTGACGGTCACGCAGCAGTACGGCATGTCGACCAATTACATGGGGCCGGAACAGTACACCGCGTATGCGCAGAAGGCCTTCAAGAGCGAGGGAGAGATCATCGCCCGGCTGGCCGAGGCGATGAAGAAGCAATGACGACGCCATAGCGGGCAGGGGGACCGGATGGCCGGGCACCGTACGTTGTTCGGCGCTGTCGCTTGCGGTGTCGTTGGCGTACCGTGCGGAACGTGCGGCCGATCGGACAGTCAACTGGACGACTGGCCCGACCAACGACCGAACAGGAGAAACGACCATGAAGGCGATCATCGTGCGATCCCCCGGCGGACTGGACAAGCTGGAGCTTGCCGAGCTGCCCGATCCGGGCCAGCCCGGCCCCGGGCAGATCCGGGTGGCGCTGCATGCGACCTCGCTGAACTACCACGACCTGCAGGTGGCGGACGGGCGCATTCCCACCGCGGACCGGCGCGTGCCGATGGCCGATGGCGCCGGCGTGGTCGAAGCGGTGGGCGAAGGGGTGACGCAGTTCAGGCGCGGCGACCAGGTGGTGTCCTGCTTCTTCCCGCAGTGGCCCGACGGCCTGCCTTCCGGTCCGGTCGGCAACTTCCGCGGCACGCCGGGCGACGGCACGGACGGCTTTGCGACCGAATACGCCGTGCGCGCCGCCACCGATTTCACGCTTGCGCCCCGCGGATGGAGCCACGCCGAAGCGGCGACCATCACCACCGCGGGACTGACCGCCTGGCGCGCGCTGGTGGTCGACGGGCAGCTCAAGGCCGGCAGCACCGTGCTGGTATTGGGCACCGGTGGCGTGTCGATCGCCGCGCTGCAGATTGCCAAGGCCATGGGCGCGCGGGTCATCGCGACCTCGTCCTCGGACGACAAGCTGGCACGGGCGCAGCAACTGGGCGCGGACGATGTCATCAACTACAAGACCACGCCGGAGTGGGGCAAGCGGGTGCTCGAGCTGACCGGAGGCGCCGGCGTGGACCACGTGGTCGAGGTGGGCGGGCCAGGCACGCTGGCGCAGTCGATCCAGGCGGTGCGGGTGGGCGGCCATATCGCGCTGATCGGCGTGCTGACCGGACGCCAGGGCGATGTCCCGACCGCCGTGCTGATGGCAAGGCAGGCCCGCCTGCAGGGCCTGATCGTCGGCAACCGCCGCGAGCAGCAGGACTATGTGCGCGCGCTGGAGCAGACCGGCATCCGGCCAGTGATCGACCGCAGCTTCGGGCTGGAGCAACTGGCCGAGGCCTTCCGCTTCCAGCAAGGTGGCGGGCACTTCGGCAAGGTGGTCGTCGAGTGGTGACGATTGCGCCCGCAGGGCCGGGCGCCACCTCTGCATCGCTGCCGGCAGCCGTCCCTAGCGGCCCTCGAATTCCGCCTTCAATGCCGCGCCGTGCTGGTCCAGCACGGGAGGGTTGCGCACCGGCAGCGGCGCCGCATTTTCGCCCAGCTTGATCGGATTGCCGGCCACGCGAAGGGACTTGCCCTGGCCAATGTCGATGTCGACCAGCATGCCGCGCGCGTGTACGTGCGGGTTGTCCAGCAACTGCGGCACGTTGTTCAGCGGGCCATGCGGCACGCCGGCGCGCTCCAGGATCGCGGCCCACTCGGCGGTGGTGCGGTCCGCCAGCCGCGCCTCGATGCTTGCCTTCAGTTCGAGATGATGCTCGTTGCGCCCCGCCACGGTGGCAAAGCGCGGATCGTCGATCCACTCCGGCCGTTCCATCGCTTCGCACATCCGTGCAAACAGGCTGTCGTTGCCGACCGCGACGACGATAAAGCCGTCGCGCGTGGCGAACAGATCGAACGGCGTGATGGACGGATGCCGCGTGCCCAGCGGCGCCGGTATCTGCCCGGTGGCGGAGTAGCGAGCGATGGGGTTCTCCAGCAACGCGACCTGGCAGTCGAGCATGGAGATGTCGACCCGTTCGCCGCTGCCGCTGCGCATGCGCTGGATCAGTGCGGACTGGATGCCGATGGTGGCATAGAGGCCGGCGCCAATGTCGCCGATCGACACCCCAACCCGTGAGGGATTGCCGCCCAGCTCGCCGGTCACGCTCATCAGGCCGCCCATCGCCTGCACCACCATGTCATAGGCCGGACGGTTGCGATAGGGGCCGGTCTGGCCAAAGCCGGAAATCGACGCATAGATCAGCCGCGGAAAGCGCGCGTGCAGCGCTTCCCAGCTGTAGCCGAGCTTGTCCATCACGCCGGCGCGAAAGTTCTCCACCAGCACGTCGGCGCTGGCCAGCATGGCGTCCAGCACCGCGCGGTCTTCCGGGTTCTTCAGGTCCAGCGCGATCGACTCCTTGTTACGGTTGATCGAGGCGAAGTACGCCGACTGCCCGTCGACGAACGGGCCGACCTGGCGGGAATCGTCGCCGCCCTCCGGATGCTCGACCTTGATCACGCGCGCGCCGAGGTCGGCCAGCATCATGGTGCAGTAGGGGCCGGACAGCACGCGCGTCAGGTCGACCACGGTGATGCCGGCCAGGGGCAGGGCGGAGGTGTTGTTCATAAGGCTTGCCTGCATCGTCAATCCAGTTTGGCGCCGCTGGACAGCACCAGATCGATGCCGATCTTGCCTTCCCGCTCCGCATATTGCTTGAACTCCGCCACCGAGGAGGAGACCGCGACCTCGTCGCCCTGCGCGAGGAACTTGCGCTTCAGGTCCGGGTTTGCCATCACCTTGACGGTCGCGGCAAACAGCTTGTCGACAATCTCCGGCGGCGTCTTTGCGGGGGCGAACAAGCCATACCAGGCGCTCAGGTCATAGCCCTTGACGCCGCTCTCGGCGATGGTCGGATAGTCGGGGTTGGCCGGCGAGCGCTCTGCCGATGTCACCGCGATGGGTATCACCTTGCCGGTCTCGATCATCGGCTTGATCGACGGTGCGGTAGCGAAGGTCAGCTGCACATCGCCCGCGGCCACCGCCTGCGCCGAGGGCGCGCCGCCCTTGTAGGGAACGTGCGTCATCTGCACGCCGGCCAGCTTGCTGAAGTGGACGCCAGCCAGATGCGTGATCACGCCATTGCCCGAGGAGGAGTAATTGAGCGCGCCGGGCTTTGCCTTCGCGCGCGCAATCAGGTCGGCGACGCTGCGGATGCCGCTGTCCTTGTTGACCGCGAGCACCAGCGGCGCCGACACCAGGCGCGTGATGGGAATGAAATCCGACGGCTCGTACTTGATGGTCTTGTAGAGCACCTTGTCGCTGCCCATCACGCTGGCGGTGGCCAGGTACAACGTATAGCCGTCCGGCGCCGCGCGCGCGACCGTCTCGGCCGCGATGGTGGTGCCCGCACCGGGCTTGTTGTCGATGATGACCGGCTGGCGCAACTCCTTGCCGAGGGCCTCGCCATACAGGCGGGCGGTATTGTCCGCGCCGCCACCGGCGGGAAAGCCGATCACGATGCGGATCGGGCGGCTGGGGTAGGCGCCCTCCGATTCCGCCAGGGCCGTCCCCATGCCGCCGAGGGTGGCCATCACGGCCGCGAGGGCGGGCCATGCGGCGGCTGCTTTTGTGCGCGTCTTCATATCGGTGTCTCCTCCGTAGCTGTGTCTGTGAGGTTCGCTACTGGTTGGGCTACTGCATGCGCTACTTCCCGGTGAACCGGGGCTGGCGTTTCTCCTTCCATGCCGCCGCACCCTCCCGCAGATCCCCCGATGCTTCGGAGCGCGCCATGTCGCGCGCGAGGGCAGCGCCGTCCAGCGCGCCACGGGAGATGGCGTTCAGGTGTTGCTTCATGCCGAGCAGCGCAATGGGCGCCATGCCGGCGAGTTGCTGGCTCAGGCTGTCGACGCGCAGCGGCAGCTCGTCCTCGGCCACGATCTCGGTCAGGAAGCCGATCTCGAGCATCATCGCGGCGTCGATCCTGTCCGCAGTCAGGAACAGCCGCTTGGCGGCGTTCAAGCCCAGCCGGGACACATAGCGCTCCAGCCCGCCGCGATAGAAATGCAGGCCCAGCCGCGCCGCCGGCATGAACATGTCGCAATGGGGCACGCCGATACGGAAATCGCAGGCGAGGCACAGGTCGGTGGCACCGCCATACACGCCGCCGTTGACGGCCGCGATGGTGACCGGCCGCGCGTTCTCGATGGCGTCCATCACCTCGCCGAAGTTGACCGCCCCTTCCTCGGCGTTGCCGCCCAGTGCACCGATGTCATAACCGCTGCAGAAGTACTTGCCGGTGGCGACGAAGCGCAGCACCAGTACCTCCTCCCGGCCGTTGACCGCCTCCAGATGGGCCTGCAGCACCCGCAGATCCTCGGGACTTAGCCGGTTGGCGACCGAAGGGCGACGCAGCGCAATGGTTGCCGTCCGTCCCTCCACATGCAGTTGCGGCGTTTGGTCTTCCATCGTGATATATCTCCTCGGCTCTGTAGTATATTTATCCAGCCTATAGATATTTTCGGCAAGACACCAACGAGGGAAAACCCGTGCAATCGATTCAAGACCGCATCCGCGAGTCGGTCGTGGCCGCGATCCAGACCGGCGCCTTGCCGCCTGGGGCGCAAATCGACGAGAAAGCGCTGTCCGACGAGTTCGACAGCTCGCGCACGCCGGTGCGGGAAGCGCTATTGATGCTGGCGGCGCAGGGACTGGTCACCATCGTGCCGCGCGCCGGCATCTTCGTGCACAAGCCGAGCGCGGCAGAGCTGGTGGCGATGTTCGAGACACTGGCCGAGATGGAAGGGGTCGTCGCCCGGCTCGCGACGCAGCGGATCGACAACGCGGGGCGGCAGGCGCTGGCGCATGCCCACGAGCAAGCCGGGCGCGTGGCCGATCTGGGCGATACCGCGGGCTATATCGAGGCCAACCGCGATTTCCACGAGGTGCTGTACCAGGCCGCGGCCAACCCCTTCCTGCGCGAGCAGATCGTGCACCTGCGCCGGCGGCTGGCCATCTACTGGCGGCAGAAGGGGCTGATCAGCGCGGCACGGGTGCCCAGTTCACATCGGGAGCACGGCGCCGTGGTGGAAGCCGTGCTCGCCGGGGCGCCCGATGCTGCAGCGGAAGCGATGCGCATGCACGTCTCCGCCGGCGGCAAGGCGATTGCGGATCTGGTGCTGCTGGCGAACGCGGCGAATCAGTGAACGGTGCGGTCCCACGACCAATCGCTTCCCATGTCGTCCCCGCGAGAGCAGGGCCCCAGCGGCTTTGAAGCGGCGATAACCCGGAACGAGAGCCGCTGGGTCCCCGCCTGCGCGGGGACGACGGATAGACGCGCCGCTGGATCACCGATTGTCGTCCCCGCGAAAGCGGGGACCCAGTGGCTTTAAAGCGGCGATAACCCGGAATGAGAGCCGCTGGGTCCCCGCCTGCGCGGGGACGACGGACAGGCGCGCCGCTGGATCCCCGATTGTCGTCCCCGCGAAAGCGGGGACCCAGTGGCTTTGAAGCGGCGATATCGCGGAACGAAAGCCGCTGGGTCCCCGCCTGCGCGGGGACGACGGATAGACGCGCCGCTGGATCACCGATTGTCGTCCCCGCGAAAGCGGGGACGACGGACAGGCGTGCCGCTGGATCACCGGTTGTCGTCCCCGCGAAAGCGGGGACCCAGTGGCTTTAAAGCGGCGATATCCCGGAACGAAAGCCACTGGGTCCCCGCCTGCGCGGGCACGACGGATAGACGCGCCGCTGGATCACCGATTGTCGTCCCCGCGAAAGCGGGGACCCAGTGGCTTTAAAGCGGCGATAACCCGGAACGAGAGCCGCTGGGTCCCCGCCTGCGCGGGGACGACGGATAGACGCGCCGCTGGATCCCCGATTGTCGTCCCCGCGAAAGCGGGGACCCAGTGGCTTTGAAGCGGCGATAACCCGGAACGAAAGCCGCTGGGTCCCCGCCTGCGCGGGCACGACGGGGCTGTCGCGGCGTTCGCTTGCGTTATACTCGCGCCGGGTGCCCACCCTCCACGGGTGGCAGGATTTGCGTCGGTCGGGCCGCCACGCGGCTTTCACGCGACCGATGCATGCACCTCACGCCTTGTGGCCACTCGCTGGCCCACTCCTGTCTCCCCGGCACTGCCATGCTTTCCTTCCGCGCCTGTCCCGCGCCGGAAGCGCTTTCGCGTGGGCGCATGCAGCGCCGCGGCTTCCTTCCACCCGCATCTCCGGCACGAGGAGCAATATGGCCGTCGTAGAAAAAAGACTCTCCCACACCTTCAAGCGCTTCTTCGAATCCGAGAAGGCAGGCGGCATCCTGCTGATCGCCTGCACCATCGTGTCGATGGCGCTGGCAAACTCGCCGCTCGGCCCGCAGTACCTGCAACTGTGGCATGCCCAGGTGGGCGGTCTCAGCGTCGAGCACTGGATCAACGACGCCTTGATGGCAATCTTCTTCCTGCTGATCGGGCTGGAGCTCGAGCGCGAGCTGTACGACGGCGAGCTGTCGAGTTTCCGCAATGCGCTGCTGCCCATCGTCGCCGCCATCGGCGGCATCGCAGTGCCGGCGCTGATTCACTTCGGCTTCAATGGCGGCACGCCGACGCAGGCGGGCATCGGCATCCCGATGGCCACCGACATTGCCTTTGCGCTCGGTGCGCTGGCGCTGCTGGGCAGCCGGGTACCGGCGTCGCTGAAGGTGTTCCTGACCGCGCTGGCCGTGATGGACGACCTCGGCGCCATCATCGTCATCGCGCTGTTCTACACCGCCGAACTGTCGTTCCTGTACCTGCTTGGCGCGCTGGCGGTGTTCGTGGTGCTGGTGGTCCTGAACCGGTTGCGCGTGATGTCGCTGGTCCCGTATCTGCTGGGAGGGGCGGTGATGTGGGTGCTGATGCTGAAGTCCGGCGTGCATGCCACCATCGCCGGCGTGCTGCTGGCCTTTGCGATTCCGTTCTCGGCACGCAGCGAAACCGAGCCATCGCCGTCGCACCGGCTGGAGCATCAGCTGCACTGGCCG
This sequence comes from Cupriavidus sp. AU9028, assembly GCF_019795295.1. Classification (GTDB taxonomy): domain Bacteria; phylum Pseudomonadota; class Gammaproteobacteria; order Burkholderiales; family Burkholderiaceae; genus Cupriavidus. The sequence continues at coordinate 25,435 of NZ_JAIMCG010000023.1, forward strand.
GTCGCCTTCGTGATCCTGCCGATCTTCGCGCTGGCCAATACCGGCATCGTGATCGGCGCCGACTGGGCGCAGGAACTGGCATCGGCCAACAGCCTGGGCATCCTTGCCGGGCTGGTGCTTGGCAAGCCGCTGGGCATCACGCTGGTCAGCTTCCTGGCGGTGGCGGTCGGCCTGTGCAAGCTGCCGCTGGATCTGCGCTGGCGCCACGTGTTTGGCGCCGGGCTGCTGGGCGGCATCGGCTTCACCATGTCCATCTTCATCACCAACCTGGCCTTTGCCGGCGAGCCGGGCGTGATCAATGCCTCGAAGATGGCGATCCTGCTGGCGTCGCTGACCGCCGGCGTGCTCGGTTACGTCTGGCTGAAGCTGTTCGGGCAGCCGGTGGCGTCGGATACCGATATGGATACCATGGACTTCCAGGCGCCCGCGCCGCGCTGAGGGCGCGCGGCGGGGCAGGGCTGGCGCGCTACACCGGGTCCCAGGAGAACACGTCGGCCGAGCGCTCCATCGGCACGAACGACGACTTCAGGGCCGGCATGCCATGCTCGGCGATGAAGGCCGGCGTCCAGCCTTCGCCGCGATGCACGGAGCGCAACGGGCGCGGCTGGCTCATCACGAAGATCTCGTTGTTGCGCACGGCGAAGACCTGCGCGTTGACGTCGCGGGCGGCGTCGGACAGCAGATATACCGCCAGCGGTGCGATCTTGTCCGGCGTCATCTGCTGGATCTTGGCCACGCGCGCCTGCTGCTCGGGCGTGTCGGTGGGAATGGAGCCGATCATCCGGCTCCAGGCGAACGGCGCGATACAGTTGGAGCGCACCTGGAACTTCTGCATGTCCAGCGCGATGCTCTTGGACAGCGCCACCAGGCCCAGCTTGGCGGCGCTGTAGTTGGCCTGGCCAAAATTGCCGATCAGCCCCGAGGTCGAGGTCATGTGGACGAAGGCGCCGGATTCCTGCTCCTTGAAATGCAGGGCGGCGGCGCGGCTGACGTAGTAGCTGCCGTACAGGTGCACGCGGATCACGGCATCCCACTCGTCCTGGCTCATCTTGTGGAAGAAGCGGTCGCGCAGGATGCCGGCGTTGTTGACCACGCCATCGATGCGGCCGAAAGTGTCGACCGCGCAGGCGACGATGCGCGCGGCACCGGCGGCATCGGCGACGCTGTCGGTGTTCGCCACGGCCTGCCCGCCCGCCTCGCGGATTTCGCGTACCACGGTGTCGGCGGGACCGGCGTCCTGTCCCTCGCCGGAAGTGGAAGTGCCGATGTCGTTGACCACCACGGCAGCGCCTTCGGCGGCCATTGCCCGCGCGATCTCGCGGCCGATGCCGCCGCCCGCGCCGGTTACCACCACCACCTTTCCATTCATCATCTGCGTCATCTCATCGCTTCCTTTGATTGATCCGTCGGTGTCGCCAATCGATTCTCATGCCGGCGCAAAGACCGGTACCGGCGGGCCGCCGTCGGTCTGCGCGAAGCGGACCTTGACGCGCTGGCCGATCCGCACGGTGTCCAGATCCGTATCGACGATATGCGTCATCATGGTGACGCCTTCATCCAGCCGAACATAGGCAATGCAGTAGGGATCGGGCCCGGCGCGCCGGGTGACGCTGTACGAGTAGATCTCGCCAAGGCCGCTGGCGGCTTTCCACTCGGTATCGCCCAGGCAGAACGGGCACAGCGCACGCGGATACCAGTGCGGGCGGCCGCAGGCGGTGCAATGGCGCAGCAGCAGCCGGCCTTCGCGCGCGGCCTTCCAGAACGCGGCGTTGTCCGGCAGCTCGTCAGGCGCCTTCAGCGGGGTAGGGACGTAGGGCGTCGTCATGGCAGGCGCTCCTTATTCGCGTTCGAGGATCAGGGTGGCCGAGCCGTGGCGCGACCCCATGTAGCCGCCGGTGCCCTGGGCCAGCGCCAGCCGGCAGTCCTTCACCTGCACGGCGGGATGGGCCTCGCCGCGCAACTGCCGCACGGCCTCGATCACCTTGGTGATGCCGCCGCGGTTGGCGGGGTGGTTGTTGCACAGTCCGCCGCCGTCGGTATTGATCGGCAGCTTGCCGACGCCGGCGATCAGGTTGCCGTCCATCACGAACCTGCCGCCCTGTCCCTTTTCACAGAAGCCGAGGTCCTCGAGTTGCATCACCACCGTGATGGTGAAGCTGTCGTAGATCGACGCGTACTGGATGTCCGCGGGCGTGACGCCCGCTTCGGCGAAGGCCGCGGCACCGGAGATGCGAGCCGCCGACCATGACAGGTCCACCTGTCCGGCCAGCAGTCCCTTCACGTGCTCGCCAGCGCCAAGCACCTTGATCTTCGGCCGGCGCAGCGTGGCGGCGATTTCCGGACGGGCGACCACCAGCGCGCCGCCGCCGTCCGACACCACGCAGCAGTCGAGCCGGTGCAGGGGGTCGGCGATCATCGGCGACGCGAGCACCTGCTCGACGGTCACCACATCGCGCAGCATGGCGTTGGGATTGTGCTGGGCGTGATGCGACGCCGCGACCTTGACCCAAGCCAGCTGTTCCGGCGTGGTGCCGAACTCGTGCATATGGCGCTGCGCCACCATCGCATACAGGTTCACCGTGACGGGTCCATAGGGCGCCTCGAACGGCTGGTCCGGCAGGTTCGCGCCCCAGTTGCGCGCCTGCGTGCCGCTCGACCCTTCCGAACGCGGGCGGCCGGCCAGCGTGATCAGCGCCACGTCGCACTTGCCCGCGGCGATCGCCTGCGCAGCGTGGGAGACGTGGGCAATGTAGGAGGAGCCTCCCATCTCGCTCGAATCGACGTGGCGCACGTTCAGACCGAGGTAGTCGACCATGTTGACCATGCCCAGACCCGGCGCGTCGCCCGCGCAGAAGTAGCCGTCGACATCGGCCAGCGTCAGGCCGGCATCCTCCAGCGCGCCCCTGGCGCTTTCCGCGTGCAGCTGCGCGACCGTCTTGTCGGGCGCCTTGCGGGTCGGATGCTCCCAGGCACCGACGATGTAAGCCTTGCTGTTGATGCTCATCGATCCTCGTCTCCACGGATGCGGCGGTGCAACGATTTTAGGGGGGTGGCGCGCGCCGCGGTTCCGCTATGGCGAACCGGCCCTTTGGCAAATGCAAGCGCTCCGCGACTCAGCATAGGCGCTTCCAGGCCATCGAACCCGCCCCTTGCCATTTACGAATGGCGCCGCGCCGGCTTTGGCGCGATGCTGCGCCCACTCTATCCGCACTGGAGGACGGCCAGCGTGCCCACGCGTATCCATCAACTGCTCGACCACTGGTTGAGCGAATCACCCGACCATCCGTTCATTCATTTGCCGGACGGCAGCCGGGTGACCTTCGCCGAACTGGGCGCGCTGACCGACCGGGCGCACTCGGAGTTGCTGGCGCTTGACGTCCGGCCCGGCGACCGCGTGATGGTGGTCGCCGAGAACTGCCCGGAGCATGCGGCGTTGATCCTCGCCTGCAGCCGCGCCGGTGCCTGGTCCTGCGGTGTCAATGCGCGCATGGCGCCAGCAGAGATCGATGCCTTTGCAACCAGGGCCGACGTGCGGCTGATCTATTTCACTGAGGCCGCCTCGCGCTCGGCGGCGGCGCACGCCGAGCGGCTTGGCGCGGTGCCCTCGGCGCTGCCCGGCATGTCGCGCAGCGCCGTGCGCCAGCAGGCAGTGCCCGAACCGCAACCGCTCGCCGACCGGGTGGCGGCGTTGATCTTCACCTCGGGCACGACCGGCGAGCCCAAGGGCGTGATGCTGACGCACGATGCGCTGATCCACTTCGCCAGGGTCACCCGGGACGCCCGTGCGCTGACCCCGCGGGACCGCAGCTATGCCTTCGTGCCGATGACGCATATCTTCGGCCTCGGCACCGTGCTGCTCAGTTCGCTGTTCTCCGGCGCGCAGCTTGTGATGCGGCCGCACTTCGACCCGGCCGATCTGCTCGACGCGCTCGCCCATCACGGCGTTTCGCAGTTGCAGGGACCGCCCACGCTGTTCTCCCGGCTGCTTGCCTATCTGCAGCAGCAGGGCATCGAGCGGCCCGACGCGCCGGCACTGCGCTATCTCTACACCGGCGCGGGGCCGCTCGATCTGGCGCTGAAGCAGCGCGTGGAAGCGGTCTTCGGCCTGACGCTGCATCACGGCTATGGCCTGTCCGAGTACGCCGGCTCGGTGCACGTGACCCGCCTGCACGACCGGCGCACCGATACCAGCGCGGGACATGCCGTGGCCGAGGCGCAGGTCCAGGTCACCGACCCGGTCACCGGGGCCCCACTGCCGCATGGCCAGCGCGGGGAACTGTGGCTGCGCGGGCGCGGGCTGATGCCGGGCTACTTCCGCGATCCCGTTGCCACCGCGGCGGTGATGCGTCCGGGCGGCTGGTACGCCAGCGGCGATCTCGGCGAGATGCATGCCGACGGTGCGCTGTTCGTGCTGGGCCGGCTCAAGGAGATGATCATCCGTTCCGGGTTCAACGTCTATCCGGCCGAGGTCGAGACGGCGCTGAACAGCCACCCGAGCATACAGCGCTCGGCGGTGGTCGGTTGTCCCGAAGACGACGGCAACGAGGAGATCGTCGCCTTCGTCGAACTTCGGCCCGGCGCCACGCTCGACACCGGCGCGCTGCGCGCGCATCTGCGCGACCGCCTCTCGCCGTACAAGCGGCCCGCCCGGATCGTCGCGCTGCCCGAGCTGCCCACCAACAACAATGGCAAGGTCCTCAAGCGCGTGCTGAAGGAGCAGGCCTGCCCGACATCGACCGAAGGAGACCCCAGATGACGTGTTCTTCCGCAATCCGCAGGCGGCTGCTCGCGGCCGGCCTGCTCGGCATCGCGGCACATCCGCTGCGCAGCCTCGCGGCCGACCCCTGGCCGGCGCGGCCGGTGCGGCTCATCGTGCCGTTCCCGCCCGGCGGGCCGGTCGACAGCACCGCGCGCATCGTCACCCAGAAGCTGGGCGAGGCCTGGCGCCAATCCGTCGTGATCGACAACCGCCCAGGTGCGGGCGGCACCATCGGCGCGGCGGCCGCGGCCAGGGAAGCGCCCGATGGCTACACGCTGTTCCTTGGCTCCATCCATCATGCGGTCAACCCGTCGCTGATGGGCAAGCTGCCGTATGACATCGAGAAGGACTTCGCGCCGGTCAGCTTCGCGGCCTTGTTCCCGGTCTTCCTCGTCGCGCATCCCTCGGTGCCCGCCAGCAACGTCCGCGAGCTGATCGCCTATGCGAAGCAGGGCGGGCGGGCCCTGGCCTATGGCTCGTCCGGCAATGGCGGCGGCACGCACCTGGCGGGCGAGCTGTTCAACATGGAAGCAGGAACGAAGCTGCAGCACGTGCCCTACAAGGGCAGCGGACCGGCGATGAACGACCTGCTGGGCGGCCAGGTGCAGCTGATGTTCAGCGATGCACCGACCGCGCTGCAGCACATCCGCGGCGGCCGGATCAAGGTGCTCGGGGTCGCCGGCAAGACCCGCTCGTCGCTGCTGCCAGAGGTGCCGACCATCGACGAATCGGGCTTGCGGGGCTACGAGGCGTACTCGTGGGCGGCGCTGTTCGCGCCCGCCCGCACGCCGCAGGCACTGCTGGACAGGATCAACGCCGACTTCAACGGCGTGCTGAACGATGCCGGCGTGCGGCAACGCCTGCAGCAGGCGGGCGCCGAGGCCGATCCGTGCAGCCAGCAGCAGATGCGCGAGCGGCTGCACGCCGAGATCGGCAAATGGCGGCGGGTGATCCAGACCGCCGGCATCACGGCGGGCTGATACGGCAGGGTCAGTCGGGCAGCGGGTCGGGCCAGCGATACAGCGGCGGCTCCTTTTCCTTGAAGCGCCGCACCGCCTCGCGATGGTAGCCGGTCGTGAAGGCGATGCCCTGCCCAAGTGATTCGAGTTCCAGCATCGCCCGCACGTCGCTGCCCAGCGACTGGCTCAGCGCCCGCTTGGTCAGCGCGAAGGCCACCGGCGAGGCGCTGGCCAGGCCGCGCGCCAGCGCGTCTGCGCGCTCATGCAGCCGCTCCGGCGGCGCGATCTCGGCCACTACGCCGATCTGCCTGGCTTCCTCTGCACCGACTTCGCGCGCGCTGAAGATCAGCGCGCGCGCCCGCGCCATGCCGACCACGCGCGGCAAGGTGTACAACGCCCCGCAGTCCGGCACCAGCCCGACCTTGATGAACGGCATGCAGAAGCGCGCACGGGGCGACGCGACGATGAAGTCGGCCAGCAGCGCCAGGCTGAAGCCGGCGCCATAGGCCACGCCGTCCACCGCGGCGACCACCGGCCGGTCCAGGTCGGCCAGCATGGCGATCCAGCCATGCAGATCGTCCATCCGGTTGCGGCCTGCCTCGGCCTCGGTCACGTTCATGCCGCGGATGTCGCCGCCGGAGCAGAAGTCGCTCCCCGCGCCGCGCAGCACCACCGCAAGGACCGTCCGGTCGGCACGGATGCGCTGCACCGCGTCGCGCAGCGCGTCGCGGATGGTGGTGTCCAGCGCGTTCTTCTGCCGGGGCCGGTTCAGGGTCAGCGTGGCGATGCCGTCTACCAGATCCACCAGCAATGTCGGTTCGCTACCGATCCCGTCCTTGATCTCGTTCTCCATCGGCGGTCCCTCCGTTCGTTGCGCACAGCTTGGCCCATGCGCGGCCGCGCGCCTATTTGGATGTTCTGAAACCGCCATTCGCCACCACCGAAGCCCCCGTGATTGCCACAATGGGAAGGGCAGGGCAATCGCGGGATAATTCCCGATTACTCGGGAGACGATGTCATGCGCTTCGATCTGGTGGACCTGAATCTCTTCACCCATATCGCGGAAGCCAGCAGCCTTACGCGCGGCGCGGAGCGCTGTCATCTGTCGTTGCCGGCGGCAAGCACCCGGATCAAGAATCTGGAGGAGCAGGTCGGCGTCAAGCTGCTCAGCCGCAGCAGCCAGGGCGTCAAGGTGACGCCGGCCGGCGAAACGCTGCTGTCGCATGCCCGGCGCGTGCTGCGGCAGATCGAGCAGCTGAGCGGCGACCTGCAGGAATATGCGTCGGGCATCAAGGGGCATCTGCGCGTGTTCGCCAATACCACCGCGATGAGCGAGTTCCTGCCGGGGGTACTGCGCACCTATCTGGTCAACCATCCCAATGTGACCGTGGATATTCGCGAGCGGCTCAGTCCCGATATCGTCAGGGCCGTGCAGGAGGGCATCGTCGATATCGGCATTGCCGCCGGCGGCGTCCACACCGAAGGGCTCGAAGTGATGCCGTACCGGCTGGACCGGCTGGTGCTGGCAACGGCCCTGAGCCACCCGCTCGCGCAGCGCAAGCGCGTGCGTTTCGTCGAGACGCTGGACCAGGACTTCATTGGGCTGCCCGAGGAAAGCGCGATCCACAACTTCCTGAAGCGCGCGGCCGCCGACCTGCAGCACACCCTGCACTGGCGCATCCAGGTGAGCAACTTCGAGACCGCCGCGCGCATGATCGAGGCCAACGTCGGCATCGGCGTGCTGCCGGAAAGCACGGCCCGGCGCCATGCTCAGACCATGGCCCTGAGCATCGTGCAGATCGAGGACGACTGGGCCGAGCGCAAGCTGCAGATCTGCGTGGCGGACCTGAGCGCGCTGCCGGTGTTCGCCCGCAAGCTGGTCGACCTGCTGGTCGAGGATGGCATCGGCCATCCGTCCTGACCGGCCGGCGCACTCAGTCCAGTTCGGCCAGCATGCTGCGCAGCCGGTGCTTGTGCAGCTTGCCGCTGGCCGTGGTCGGAATCAGCGGCACGCGGACAAGGCGCGCCGGGCGCTTGTACGGCGACAGCCGTTCGGCAAGGAAGGCCTGCAGGTCGTCCACGTCGAGCGGCTGGCCTTCGCGCAATTCGACGAAGGCGATCACCTCTTCATTGCCGTCATCGGCCGGCTTGCCGACCACCGCCGACAGCCGCACCGCGGGATGGGAGTTGATCACCGACTCCACCTCGATCGGATAGACGCTGAATCCCGAGCGCAGGATCACATCGCGGGTCCTGCCGACGATGAACAGCGCGCCGTCCGGGCCGAGCCGGCCAATGTCGCCCGTATTGAGCCATCCGTCGGGACGCAGCGCTTCGGCCGTCAATGCCGGCGCCCGGTAGTAGCCGTGCATCACGCCCGGACCCTTGACCCACAGCTCGCCCGGCATGCCTGGCGGTGCCGGTTCTCCGTCGGGTCCCACCAGCCGCAGTTGCGCGCCCTCGACGATCTCGCCGGCGGCACAGTCCTGGCGCGGCCGGTCCATGCGCGTGATGAACAGCGAACCCGCGTATTCGGTCATGCCATAGCCGTGGTGCAGCGGCTGGCCGAACACGGTCTCGACATTGCGCTTGAGCGTCGCTTCCAGCGGCCCGCCGCCGGTGTAAAGGTAGCGCAGCCGCTGCGCGCGCAGTGTGGAGATGTTCTGCCGCTGCAGGTGCGCGAGGATCCGGCTGAACATCGCCGGCACGCCCTGCAGGATGGAGATGGTCTCGCGCTGCAACGCGGCACAGGCATCGTCGGGATTGAACCGTGCCACGAGATAGAGGCTGCCGCCCGCGTGCAGCGTCGCCAGCAGCAGGGTGGCCAGGCCGAAGATGTGGGAGAGCGGCATCACCGCATAGGCGCAGTCCTCGGGCGTCATGCGCCGGCTTTGCACCGTGATGCGGGCATAGTGCAGCAGCCCGCGATGAGTCACCATCACGCCCTTGCGCTGCCCGGTGGTGCCGGAGGTGTAGATCAGCGCCGCGACCTCGCGCGCGAGCGCCGCCGGCTCGCGCTCGCCCGCTTCATCGACGTCGGCTGCCATCAGGGGACCGAGGCCGGGCGCCTCGATCTCCCGGGCGCGATAGCGCAAGCCATGGCGCAAGGCGTCCGGCGACGCCGCGTGGGTAAACAGCAGCAGCCGCGGCTGGCAGTGGACGCGGATCTCCTCGATCTCGCGGGCCGTCATGCGCGCATTGGTCACGACCGGCCACGCTTCCAGCTCGGCGAGCGCGAAGATCAGCGTGATCACGGCCAGCGTATTCTCGGCGACGATCTGCACGCGGTCGCCGCTTGCCACGCCCTGCGACTGCAGGTAGTGCCGCGCCTGCCGCACCTGATCCCATAGCTGCGCATACGTGACCGTGCGGCCGCGCTCGATCACCGCGATGTGGTCGGGGGCGCGGGCTGCCCAGCAGCGGGGAATATCGCTGATCCGCTCCAGCATCACTCCACCGCGATGTTCGCCGTCTTGACCACATTGCCCCACAGCGCCAGCTCCTTGCCGATGCGCTCCTGCAGCGGAGCGGGACCCGTGATGTTCAGGTCGTAGCCGACCTCGGACATGCGGTTGCGAAACGACGCATCCTGACCGACGGTCCGCTGCGCCTGGACCAGACGCTCGGTGACGTCGGCCGGGATGCCGCGCGGCCCGATCAGCGCATACCAGCCGGTCAGGTCGTACTGCTTCAGCCCCGACTCGACCAGCGTCGGCACCTCCGGCAGCGCCGGGTTGCGGGTCTTCGAGGTGACTGCCAGCGCCCGCACCTTGCCGCCGTGGATGTGGCCGATCGCGGTCCCGGTGATGTCGAACATGAAGGTCACCTTGCCGCTGATCACATCCGCCATCGCCGGCGCGTTGCCCTTGTAGGGCACGTGCAGCATCCTGACGCCGCTCATCTGCGCCAGCAGTTCGGCGGACAGATGGTTGGAAGCGCCGACGCCGGCCGAGCCGAAGCTGACTTCGCCCGGATGCTGGCGCGCGTAGGTCACCAGTTCCTGTACCGTCTTCGCCGGAAAGTCCCGGTTGATCAACAGCACGTTGGTGTAGTCGGTAATCAACCCGATGTAGCTGAAGTCCTGCGTCGGCTTGAAGCTGACCGATTTCTGGATCAACGGCGTCATCGTCATGGTCGGACTGGCGACGAAATAGAGCGTGTAGCCGTCCGGCTTGGCGCTCGAGGTCATGCCGGCCGCGATGGCGCCGCTGGCGCCGGCCCGGTTTTCGACCACCACGGGCTGCTTCAGCACGCGGCCAAGGTAGTCGGCATAAATGCGCGCGGCCGTATCGACCGGTCCGCCCGGTGCGTAGCCGACCAGCAGCTTGACGGGGCGCGATGGGTAGGTCTCGGCCGAAGCCGCTCCCTGGATCAGCGCAAGCATTGCGCCGGCGAGCATCATTCGCAGCATGGTCTCCTCCTGTACCCGGACGGGTTCTTGTGGGGAAGACTTTGCTGCACGCCCGCCGGGCAGGCAATTTTCCTTTTTTTAAGGTGGGCTTCGAGGAATGAATACCGCGGCCCGGAACCTTACCCTCCGATATGCGGCTTGTCCGACTGGTCGCGGTTGCCTTGCTCGTCCGGCGGAGACACCTGCTCGTTCATGATCTCGTTCGCCGTGGGATGGGCCTTGCCCGTGCCTTGCTTGCCTTGCGAACCTTGGCCGCCTTGTTGACCGGACGGCTGCGTTGCACCTTCGCCGCCCTGAGCCGGCATGGTGTCCGCTTCCGCCGCTGGGTTCTGGCCGCGCTCGGAGGTGGTCGGCTTCGGCGCGGGATTGTTGATGCTCGTTTCCTGATGCTTCATGGGGGCCTCCGTCTGGTGGTCTGTGGAAAGACTGGTGTCCGCGTTGGCGGACGGGTCGTTCGGGAGGACGCAAGAGACATACCCGAGGGCCGGGGATGGTCTATCCGAGCGCCGTGGGCCATACTCGCCCATCCACTCACGAGTTCTTCAGAGGAACACATGCATGCCGTTGCCTTCTCGGTTGCTCGCAAGAGCCTGGAGGCGGTCATTGATCAGGCATTCCACCATCATGATGCTGTCCTGATAACGCGCCGCGATGGGCGAAACGCCATCCTCATGTCACAGAAACAGTACGACGGCTTGATGGAAACCATGTATCTGCTCGGCAATCCGGCCAACGCAGCGCATCTCATGGATTCCATCGAGCAGTTGCGGCGGTGCGACCTGGCGGCGCGTTCAATTGGCGAGCTGGGCACGCGAAATGACGCGCCGTCTTCCTAGTGATTGGCTGACACGAATCTGGACCGCCCAGTTCACCCCCTCAAATCGCCTTCTGCCGCGTCAGCCTTGCCCGGCAATGAATGCAGGCGTCGCGCACCATGAAGTTGACCAGCGTCGGCGAGACGCCCAGCGCGGTGGCGATTTCCTTCTGGGTCATGCCCTGCAGCCGGCACATCTGGAAGGCGCGCTGCGTGCGCTCCGGCAGTTCGGCCAGCGCACCAGCGAGCGCGCACAACGCCTGACGGTCCATCGCAATCACATCAGGCGACGTGCCGGGGGACGACACGTTGATGCCGTCGTCCTCCGGCGCCATCCAGCGCTGTTCCAGAGTCTGCCGGCGGCAGTAGTCGATGGCCAGATTGCGCACGACCTGGAACAGGTAGCTGAGGCGGCATCGGATCGACGGATTGTCACCGACACTGCACAGACGCAGATACGCATCCTGCACGACATCCTCGGCCTGGTCCCGCGAGCCGACGATGCGCGCTGCCGCGCCGACCAAGGCTCTGCGGTTCTGCAGGAATAGTTCGAGGAGCGTTTCCCCGGGCAGTTGCGGGGCGGAACAGATGCCGGTTTGGGTGGCGGACATCACGGGCGCGGCTCCTCATCGTCAGGGAGAGTCGCTAAGTTAATAATAATGAGAACGATTTGCAAATAAATAAAACATAACGGCGATCTGCATTCCATCGAAATTTTGTTCAGCGAATCGTCACGGCGGCAGCATTAAATTTCTCGCCTTGCTATTCGTCCTGGCGGCGGTGCGTAACCTCACCGTGCTGTTAATTTTTCCGTGGCGCCACTCGTCGGTACCGGGATGGAAATCCGAAACCACACCGCGTTCGGGTCGACCGAGCCGTTGCCGTCACCTGTGCCGCAGGTCGGCCTGTGGTTGCTTGAGCTGCGGGAGGATGCCGACGCCGCCACGGCAGAGGCGACGGTGTTCGCGGCAGCTTCTACGTTGAGCGCGGACGAGCTGGCGCGATGCGCAGCGCTGAAGCGGCCCGCCGACCGGGTTCGCTTCGCCGCTACGCGCTCGGCGCTACGGCGTTTGCTGGCGGAACGGATGGATTGCAGCGCGACGTCGCTGGCCTTCGCCACCAGCGCGTTTGGCAAGCCTTTGCTTGCAAAACCCGGCGCGCCGCGCTTCAACGTATCGCACGCGGGAGGCTGTGCCGCCATTGCGATCGCGGACAGCGGGGACGTGGGCATCGACATCGAACGCGTCAATACCGATCTGGCGCAGCAAGAGCTGCGCGCGATGGCCGCGCATTGCTTCACACGGCGCGAGCGCGGCTGGCTGGAGGGGCACGCACCGCAAGAGTGGCCGGGCGCGTTCCACACGCTGTGGAGCAGAAAGGAGGCGTTGCTGAAGGCCCTTGGCCTGGGCATCGCCGACCACCTTCAGCATGTGTCGGTGGCCATCGCCAGCGAAGGGGAAGGGAGGGGCAACCGCAGCGGGGATACCGTACGGAGCGAATCGGCGCGGCTCGCCATCACTGCGGGCGAGCTGGCGCGAATCCGCCTGCACGGCTTGCAGGCGCCGGCTGGCTACGTCGCGGCGATGGCCTGGGTGCCACCGGCCTGAGCCGGCTGCGCGGTCCAGCGGCGTTGCGCGGTCAATGCGTCGTGGACGGAACTGGCGATCTCCTCCGCGCGTGCCGGCAGCACGGACAGCAGCGTGTCGCTCAACCCATGGCTGCTCTGGCAGAAGCCCTGCAGGTACACCGGCACCGCGAGCTCGGAGCGGGCCCTTACGCGATAGTCCCGATCGACGGAGAAGTCCCCGAGATAGGACGCCAGCGGCGCGAGCAGGCGCCGATGGTTCTCCCGTTCGTAGCCGGTTGCCAGCACCACGGCGTCATAGCGGCGCGATTCGGTGGAAGCGTCGTCGCCCGGCGAGGCACTGGTGATGGTCAGTTCGATGCCGTTCGTCACCGCTTGAGCGGCCTGCACCGACTTGCGCGTCAGCAGGTTGACGCGGAATTGTCCGCTGACCTTCTGGCGGTACAGCATCGCGTAGATGCGCTCGATCAGGTCGGCATCGATCACCGAATAGTTGGTATTCAGGTACTCCTCGATGAGGCGGTCGCGGCCGGCCTGCGCCTGTTCGAACACGACATCGGTGTAGGCCGGCGCGAAGATTTCGTTGACGAAGGGGCTGTCATCGGCGGGCTTGAGCGCCGCGCCGCGCACGATCCAGTCGACCTTCGCGGACGGATAGCAGTCGTGCAGATCGATGAAGGCCTCCGCGCCGCTCTGGCCCGCGCCGATCACGGCGATGCGCATGGGCTTGCCGCTGGCGCAGGGCTGGCGCGTGATCCAGTTCAGGTAGCCACCATGGTGGGTGACGCGGCTATCGCCTTGCAGGCCGGCGAAGGGCTGCGGAATGCGCGGCGTGCCGCCGGTGGACAGCACGATGGCGCGGGCCATGCGTACGCGCTCGCGGCCCTGCGCGTCGGCCGAGCGCACCCTCACCCGATCGATGCGGCCGCCGGGGCCCTCACGTCCATCGGGCTCGATCGCGACAACTTCCTCGCCGTGGCTGCACTGCCCGGCGAAGTGTGCGGCGGCCCAGCGCAGGTAGTCGTTGTATTCCATCCGGCTGGGGTAGAAGGTGCGCAGATTGATGAAGTCGACCAGCCGTCCGTGGCGGTGCAGGTAATTGACGAAGCTGTAGGGGCTGGTCGGATTGCGCATCGACACCAGGTCCTTCAGGAAGGAGATCTGCATCTCGCTCTGCGACACCAGCGTATTGCCGTGCCAGTGGTAGTCCTGCTGCTTCTCGAGGAAATGCGCGTCGAGCGGCCGGCCAGCGCTGGCCAGTTCCTGCAGCGCGATGGCCAGCGCCAGGTTGGACGGCCCGAAACCGATGCCGATCAGGTCATGGGTGGCTGGGGGAAGATCGCGTAGCGTCATGAGGTCGGTCCTTGCAGAGCAATCAGGGAAAGAAGGGTGCGCGGCGCGGTGTCCGCGTCAGGCAGCGGCAGGGCCAGCGACCGGGTTCAGGGCCGGCACGGGAAACAGCAGGCGCTCTCCGAAGAAGCGTTCGCGCAGCAGCATCACCAGCATGGCGCGCTTGTGCGGGAAATCGAACTCCTTGATCTTCGAGAAGCCCGCCTTGTCGAGATTGGCGATCTGGCGCACATGGTCGGCGCGCGGTTCGCCGACGATGCGCTGCGTGCGCGGATCGTCGAGAAACTGGAAGTGCTGGATGGCCGGGAACCATGCAGTGAGGAACGCCTTGCCCCGAAACGCCGGCTCGCCGATCAGCACATGCCAGCCGCGGTCGTGGTCCTGCGCGTCGTAGAACGGCGCAATGCGGTTTTCCCTGGCCCAGTAGACTTCGAAGTAGCCGAAAGGCGTGTCGTCGAACGCGGCGATCAGCGGCAGCATATGCGGGTCGTCGACCAGTCCCTGCAGATAGGCGCGGTGCTTCGCTTCATCGCCTTCCTCGTTCCAGAAGTATGCGACCTCGGGATCGTTCATCCAGCGGTGCAGCAGCGGCAGGTCCGATTCGACTTCAGCGGCGCGCAGCGTCAGGGTGCGATCGAGCCAGGGAATGTAGCGGGCATAGACCACGCCGCGCGGCTGGGGCGGACGCAGCGGATGCCGTTTGCCTGCGGTCATCGCATAGGTCAGCGGATAGACCGCGGAAGACGCGACGTACAGCTCGGGACGCTGCCACAGCAGATCGGCGCGCGCGACGGTGTGGCGCTGATGCCCGGGCTCGCTGCTGAGCAACACGCCCGTTTCCAGCAGATGGCGCTGCGCCTCGCGCGATTCCACCTGCACGCGCAACGTGTACGGTCCGCCGCGCGCGAATACGGCGTCCAGCGCCGCCATGGTGGCGTGGGCCAGACCGGCGCTGTCCAGCCGGCTGTCGAGCAGGCGCAAGCCGCCATCGTCGGGGGCGAAGGTGGCAAGCCGCTGTCCGTCGCGCTCGACGGTCAGCTGCGCGCCGTCGAACCGGCTTTCGCAACGCAGGTCGGGGCGCGCAGCGAACGAGACGTGGCGCGAAAAGGCGGAGAGCGGGTTCGGCATCGGAGTTCCTGTCGGTCGGCCAGGCGGAGCGCCTGTGTTCCTTGTGCAGACGTGGACTGGCGTGGCGAATTTACTGCGGCGGCTCGGGGCTACGGGGCGGGTCTCAGGCAGCCCGGCCGAAAGCCTCGGTCCCGACGCCGAGTGCGGCGAAGCGCCTGGCGAGGGCTTGTGCAATGTCGCCGTGCGCAAGCTGCGCGTCGTCGACGATATTGCCCATGCGCAGGAACTCGTGGACCATGCCCGCGTATTCCAGTACGGACACCTCGACGCCGGCGTCGGCAAGCCGCGTTGCATACGCCAACCCTTCGTCGTACAGCGGATCGCATTCGGCCAGCACGACCAGCGCGGGCGCCACGCCGCGATGGTCGGGCGCCAGCAGCGGCGCGAAGCGCCAGTCGGTGCGGTCCGCTTCATTGCGCAGCGTCTGCGCGTAGAACCATTCGATCGTCACGGTATCGAGCAGGTAGCCCTCGCCATAGCGCCGGTGCGAATCCGTGTCGGTGCGCCCGCTCAGGCCGGCGTAGCAGAGGATTTGCAGGCATGGCTGAGGCAGGGCCGGATCGTCGCGCGCGGCGAGCGCCAGCATGGCGCTGAGCGTGCCGCCCGCACTGTCGCCGCCGACGGCGATGCGGTTCGGGTCCAGTCCCAGCGCGTGGGCATGTGCGCCCAGCCAGGCGAGGGCATCGACGGCGTCGTTGGCGGCGGTGGGAAACCGGTGTTCGGGCGCAAGCCGGTAGGCCACTGACAGCACCGCACAGGGCGTACGCGACGCCAGCGCGCTGCACAGGGCGGCATGCGAGTCAAGGCTGCCCACGGTGAAGCCGCCGCTATGAAAGTGCAGCAGCACCGGCAACAGCCCGCCAGCGCCGCGCGGTTCGGGCGCGTAGAGCCTGGCATCGATGCGCGCACCATCGCGCGTGGGAATCAGCAGCGCTTCGACACGCGGCAGCGGTACCGGCGGCAGGTCCAGCGCGGCCGACGCCTGATCGAATTCGCGCCGCGCCTGCTCCGGCGTGAGCTGATGGATGAGGGGGCGCTTGCCGGTCGCGGTGGCAATCTCCACCATGTCGAGCAGCGCTTCGAGGTCGGGGTGCAGGGGCATGGGCGCAGTCGGGCAGTGGAGGGTTCAGGCGGCGGAGGCCTGTGGGGAAATCTCGGTGGACTCATCGCGCAGCGGCAGAGGCGCGGAGGATTTTCGAACGAGCTCGGCAGGCCCGCTCACGATCTGCCCGTTCTCGATCTTGACGATGCGGTCTGCCAGCGCGAAGTAGCGGTCGTCGTGCGAGATCACCAGCACCGACTTGCCTTGCGCGCGCAGCTCGGGCAGCACCTCGCGATAGAAGATGTCCTTGAACAGCGGGTCCTGGTCGGCGGCCCACTCGTCGAGGATCAGCACCGGCCGGCGTTCGAGGCACGCGACGATCAGCGCCAGCCGCTTTCGTTGGCCTTGCGACAGCGCCTGGGTGGAGAAGCGGCCGTCGCGCACGCTGACCTTGTGGTCGAGCTGGAAGCGTTCGATCAATCGATTGGCCAGTGCTTCGTCGCGTGCATCATGCGCAAGCAGCGTATCGAACAGGTGGAAGTCGGAGAACACGGCGGAGAACAGCGCGCGGTAGTCGGCAAGATGGGCAGGATCGGCTGGCTCGCCGTTGTGCAAAAGGTTTCCATCCAGCGGCGGATACAGGCCGGCAAGCAGCTTGGCCAGCGTGGTCTTGCCGCTGCCATTGCCCCCAACCAGGAAGACGATTTCGCCGGCGCGCAGCTCCAGGTCCAGCGGGCCGAGCGCGAAGAAGCTGTTCTCCGCTTCGTGGAAGTAGCGATGGCTGGCGCCATGCAGCGCAACGGAGCGGAACGGCACGGCGGGCAACGGACGCGGCGGGGCGTCGGGTTCGGCATCGGCGCCCAGCGCCACGATGCGCGCGTAGGCAAGCCGGCCCATGCTCAGCGCCGGCAGCGCATTGAGCAGCGACTCCAATGGCGACATGATGTACAGGAACATGATGGTGAAGCCCGTCATTACGGCCGGATCCAGCGGCGTGGCGCGCGGGGCGAACAGCACGCCGCCGATCACCGCGAAGAACAGGAAGCTGCCGAAGCCCAGTGCGATGAAGAAGATGGACAGCCCGCGCGTGCGCGCGCTGCGGACCGCTTCGAGCGAGACGCCCAGCGTGTCGCGCAGGAAGCTGCGCTGCTTGTCGTGATGCAGCTTCAATTCGCGCGCACCCGATACCAGCGCCTTGAAGTGGCCGTGCAGCGCGTCCTGCGCGATGCCGGCCTGCTTCAGATGCACCAGCGCGCGCCGGTGGTTCAGGTGATAGAACCACGAGCCGATGCCGAGGATGGCGCAGGCGATGGCGAACGTGGGCAGCGACAGCCAGGCGAGATAGCCGAGGCAACCGAGCACCACCATCGCGTTGGTCAGCACGACCGGAATGACGGACAGACCGTTGGCGACATGGGTGCTGTCGTCGGCCAGCGCCGCCTGAACCCGCGCATTGCCGGTCTGCTCGATATGCGGATAGGGCGCGCCGATGAAGCGCTCGCAGATCTGCGCGCGGATGCGCGCCAGCGCGCTCTGGCTGACCTGCACGAACAGCGTGGAAGCGAGCGTGCGGCAGCCCAGCACGGCGAGGGCCAGCGCGGCGAACGGCAGCGCGAGCGTTGGCGCGTCCGCGCCCTGCGTGGCGAGCACGCGGTTGATCAGCGCCACCATGCCGACCGAACACAGGCCCGCGGCAAGGCTTGCCACGGCGGCCAAAGCAATGGTGAGCCGCAGCTTGCGCGGCAGGGAGGCGATAAGCGTCATGCGGATGGGCGAGGGAGGTGTGGGTCGGCACTGCGCGAAGGGAGCACTGCCTGGAAGACGCGCGGCCCGGCGGGAAAGTTAGGGCAATGCCGTAGCGCTTGCGCATTCACGCGGCCGCCGTGGCGTAAGTTCTTCAGCAGCCGGTTCGTCATCCGTCATGGAAACCGTCGCCTGTGGCGGTGCGACCGTCAGGAGCCCAATGATCCCTTTGCTGGCGCCGTTCTTCTCCGGCCCGCTGCGGCCGTACGGCGAGCGGGTGTCCCTCGCGAATGCGCCGTACTTGGCTGCTGTGTCGCCAGCCCTGGACATGCAGCAGTCAGGACTCGATCGACAGTGGGCAAGCGCCTGTCTGCATCGGTTCGGGCAGGCACGCGCGTGCAGCGACGCGCCAGCCCTTGCTGCGGCCTGGTTTCGCGACTACACGCTGGCGTTGCTGCCGAGCGCACTGGTGGCGGCCGCCCGGCATCGGCACAGCTTGCCGTTCGACGCCGCGCAGCTGCGATGGCAGGGCGACGAAGACGGGCGACTGCTGCGGATCGTGCTGCCGCATGACGGGGCCGGAGCAGGGGAAGGGCTGCGTGCAGCGATGCGGCCGCGCCTGCCGGCGCTGCTGTCGCCGCTGCTGGGCATGCACTTGCCGATCGTGGCGGCGGCCTTGGCGGACGCGGCACGTGTCGCGCCGCGGCTGTTGTGGTGTACGGCAGGGGTGGCGGCGGATGGGGTGGCGCGGCATCTGGCGGCGCATCCGGCCCTGGGTGAAGCCGCGCGCGCCGAGATATGGGCCTGGATGCGCGAGCCGCGGTCGGCCGACGGCTTGCGCAATCCCTTTCATGGCGCCTTTCGGCCCGGTGCCGAACCGGGCGTGCCCGGCGTGGCGCCGGTGCGGCGCATCTGCTGCCTCAATTACCGCTTGCCGGCGGGCGGGCTGTGCGGCACGTGTCCGCGCAACCGGCTCAGTCCGGGCGTGCTACCCTACGGCGGCGCCAGTGGCGCCACAGCAGCCGTGCCGTGACGGCGACCGGAATGCCGAGCCCGAGCCAGCACAGCGCGTCCCACGCGCCGTCGCCGAAGATGCCAGCGGCGAGTCCACCGAGCGAGAGCAGCGCGAGCAGGATCGGCATCGGCCACGTATCTTCCATTCGCGTCATGCCTGGTCTCCCGACAAGTGCGGCGGGACCGGCGTACGCGCCGCCTCGCCCGCGCGCCGCGGCCGCTTCAGCCAGAAGATGAAGCCGGTGACGGTGGCGCCGGTGGTGATCAGCGTCAGCAGCGCCCACAGGATCTGCAGCGGACGGCCGGCGTAGTCGCCGAAGTGGAAGGGCGCCGACAGCAGCAGCACCTGCAGATACCAGGGCATGCCGCGCACCGCCGCAACGGAACCGTCGCCAGCGTCGACGAAGACGATGGCGTAGACGCGCTTTTGCAGCTCGGTATGGCCGCGCAGCACCACGCCATAGTGTCGGCCCGTGGAGAACTCGGTATTCGGATAGAACACAAAGGCCGGATCCTTGCCGGGCACGGCCTGTTGCGCGGCGTCCAGCGCGCGATCCACCGGCACCAGCGCGGGCGGCGTCTGTCCGGGCAGGGTCGCGACAAGGTGCTGCAGTTCGGTCTTCTGCCACAGGCCGATGATCAGCGGCGAGAACGACAGGAAGGTGCCGGTCAGCCCCACCACCAGCGCCCATACCAGCACGACGATGCCGAACAGGTTGTGCAGGTCCGCCTGTACCACGCGCACCGGCTTGCCGAAGCGCAGCAGGCCGAAGGCGAGCTTGCGCATGAAGGGTCCGTACAGCACCAGGCCGCTGATCAGGCTCAGGGTCAGCAGCACGCCGATGAAGCCGATGAAGTACTGCCCGGGCATGCCGAGGAACAGGTTCAGATGCAGCTTGAGGATGAAGCCGCTGAAGGTCTCGCCGGGTGGCAGCGGCTTGCGCGGCAATCCGGTGGCGGCGTCGAAATGGGTGGTGGTGCCATTGCGCAGTTTCGGTTCGCCGGCCGGCCCGACGCGCACGCCGACCGCATCCTCGTCATCGTCGGCGAAGGAAATCGACTTCGGCAGCTGGCCCGGGTGCGCGGCCCTGGTGGTGTCCACCAGCGATTGCAGCGCCGGGCGTTGCGCCGGCACGGGCACGGCACGCTCGGCGGCGACCGTGCCGTGGTGTTCCTGGCCGAGCAGCGCGTCGATGTCGTGGTGGAAGATCAGCAGCAGGCCGGTGACGCACAGCACCAGCAGGTTCAGCGTGCACAGCAGGCTGGTCCAGCGGTGGATGGCGTACCAGAAGCGAAGCGTGGGGGCTTTCATGTGGTCTCCTGCAAGGGCGGGCGGCCCCGTGTCCGCGCTTGGGCGCGGGCACGGGGCCGCCACGCTCACCAGCGGTAGGTCAGCGTGCCGATGACCGTACGGCTGCGGCCGTAGTAGCAGTTGGTCGCGCTGTCGCACGCTGCCACATACTCCTTGTCGAAGAGGTTGTTGACGTTCAGGCGCAACGTGTAGTTCTTCGCGAAGCTGTAGCTCGCCGCGAGATCGAACAGCGTGAACGACGGCACTTCCACGGTGTTGGTCTGATCGTAGGTCTTGCCGACATAGCGCACGCCGCCGCCGAACCAGACGCCTTGCAGCACGCCGCTGGACAGGCGGTAGTCGGCCCACAGCGAAGCCATGTGCTTCGGCACGAACTGCGGCGTCTTGCCCGCGTTGGGCGCGCCCGGGCCGGCTTCGGTCACCTCGGCGTCGGTGTAGGTGTACGACGCCAGCACGTTGAAGTTGGACGTCACCGACCAGGTGCCTTCCAGTTCCACGCCGCGCGAGCGCACTTCGCCGACCTGCGAGAACTGGCCCGGCACTGGCGACGTGGTCAGCACGTTCTGCTGCGTCAGGTTGAACAGCGACAGCTGGGCGAAGCTGCGGCTGCCCGCCGGCTGCCATTTGACACCGGTCTCGTACTGCCGGCCGGTGGTCGGCTTCGGCATGCCGCCGCCATAGAGCGCGATGGCGTTGGTCGGCTCGAACGACGTCGAGTAGCTGACGTAGGGCGACAGTCCGTACGGACCTTGCCACAGCAGGCCGGCGCGGCCGGTGAAGCGGCCATCGTCGGTATCGGTGCGCGTCACCGCGCCGCTGGTCAGGTTGCGCGTGTCGGCGCTGACCTTGGCCTTGTCGTAGCGGCCGGCGAGCTGCAGCACGACGCGGTCGGCGATCTTCACCATATCCTGCAGATACACGCCGACCTGCTGCCGCGAGGTGTGCGTATCGGTCTGGAAGTTGGGCGCGACGAAGTTGCCGTAGACCGGATTGAACACGTCCAGCGTCGGCTGGGCCGCGACGGTGGTCTGGCCGAACAGGCGGTCGAAGGACGTGCGCTGGTAGTCGAAGCCGACCAGCAGGGTGTGGTCGAACATGCCGTGCGACAGCTTGATCTGCGCCTGGTTGTCGACGGTGAAGACATCGTAGGACTCGTTGGCGATCAGGCCGATGCGGCGCAGCCGGTACGGTCCGGTGGTGTAGCTGGTCAGGCCACCGGAGCCGCCGATGTCCTTGTAGTCGACGTGCAAATGCGCATAGCGCAGGTTCTGCCGCAGCGTCACGGTGTCGTTGAGCCGGTGCGAGAACTCGTAGCCGGTCATGTACTGCTCGCGGTCGAACTGGTCGAAGTTCGGCTCGCCGGTGAACAGGCTCACCGGAATCTTGCGGCCGTTGCCCAGCGGAGAGATGGTGCCGACCGCCGGCAGGAAGTTGGCGCTGTTGCCGGAGCGGTCGCGGTACGCCTGCGCGTAGAAGGTGAAGCTGGTCGCGTCGGTGGGCCGCCAGGTGATCTGCGGCGCCAGGAACAGGCGGTCATCGTCGACATGGTCCGTCTGCGTGCCGCTGTCACGGCCCAGTGCCGTCAGGCGGTACAGCACCTTGCCATCCTTGTCGAGCGCGCCGGTGAAGTCGCCCGAGATCTCCTTGCGGTCGAAGTTGCCGACGCTGACGTTGATCTCGTTCTCGGTGTAGCGCTGCGGGCGTTTGCTGACCTGATTGATCATGCCGCCCGGCGAGCTCTGGCCGTACAGCACGGAAGCGGGGCCGCGCACGATGTCGATGCGTTGCAGGCTGTAGGGATCGACCTCCCAGCCGCCGTAGCCCCCGGAGTGGGGCAGCTTCAGGCCGTCCAGGTACTGGCCCATCTGCGACGCCAGGAAGCCGCGGATCTGGTAGTTGCCGCGGCGCGAGTCGACGATCGGCTCGGTGCGGACACCGGCGCTGTAGCGCAGCGCTTCCTCCACGCGCTGGGCCCCCTGCGCGCGGATCTGGTCCGAGGTGACCACGCTGATCGACTGCGGCGTCTCCGCGATCGGGGTATCGCTCTTGGTAGCCGACGTCGCGTTCCTCGCGCCATAGGTCGGTGCGTCCATGCTGTCCGCCCGCACGCTGACTGCGGGCAACTGGGCTTCGTTCGCCGCCGTCGAGCCCGCCGGCGCGGCGCTGCCGGTTTGCGCGTAAGCCGCCTGCATCGATGCGGCCAGCGCCAGCGCCGTCAGCGCGAAAGGATGACGGCTCCCCTGGACCCGGACGGATCCTCCCCTTGTACCCCGTTTCATACTTCTCCTTGTGTTCGTCTTTTTGTGATGGCTGCAGCATTCTAAATAACAATCATTCCTATTCGCATTAAATAAATTGTTACAACAGCACCTGGTTGGAGAACCGCAACGAACACTTTTCGACTGTCGGATCACCTGACGCCACCGAGGGGAGACGGCGGAGACAGGACTCCAGCGCTGCAACCAGCCGGCTGTCCCGCACGATTGCGTAGTGATCGACGTCAGGCAGCACGGACTCGTCCTGCGGCGGGCCCTGCCAGCCCGCCAGCCGTGCAGCGGCCGCATCCCTGCCGGCGCGCCACCAGAGCGCACGGGGCGCCTGCACGGATGGCAAGGCGGGCTGCGCCGCCGCGAGTGCCCCAAGCCGGTGTGCGGCGAGAAAGATCTGTGTCAGTTCGTCCGCACCGAGGGGAGAAGGCGGCCGCCCCGAGGCTTGCGCGGCAAGGACGCCTGCAAGCAGCGCCCGTACGGTGTCGGCATCGGGCTCCGCGGGCAGATGCGTCGGCGGCGTCAGCGGCGCGGCGCCGGGCAGCATCTGGCGGGCGAAGGCCGCGAGCCCGGCGGGCCAGTTCACCGAGGGCGGGCTGAGGGCCGCGCGGGGGGCGGGCACGAAGGGGTCGATCAGCGCGAGCCATTGCACCTGCTGACCCTGCGACTCCAGTTCCTGGGCCATCAGCGTGGCAAGCGCCGCGCCCAGCGACCAGCCCAGCAGCAGATACGGCCCTTGCGGCTGTGCGGCGCGCCATTCGCGGACGTAGTCGCGCGCAATCGCTGCCAGTGAGGCATCACGCCAGGCCGGATCGGTCAGCGCGCGCGATTGCAGGCCGTAGACGGTCCGCTGCTGGCCCAGCCTGGCAACGATGGCGTCGTAATCGAACAGCGTGCCAAGCGCGGCGTGGATACACGCGATCGGCGGCAATGCAGCATCCGCCGGCCCACGGGCCAATACCCGCAGCGCGGTCGCTGGCGCCGCCGCCGGCTTGTCATCGCCGTCGGGCAACAGCTGGCCGATGGTCGGCGTGCGCATCAGGTCGCGCAGTTTCAGGTCCAGTCCGAGCGACTTGTCGGCGCGCACGCGTGAAATCACCCGCAGGCTCAGCAGGGAATCGCCGCCCAGTGCGAAGAAGTTGTCGTCCAGCCCGACCCGTTCGACGCCGAGCACCTCCTGCCAGATCTGCGCGAGGCCGCGCTGCGCCTGCGTCCGCGGCGCGATATGGTGCTCGGCGGCTTCCGCCTCGGGCGCGGGCAGCGCACGCCGGTCCAGCTTGCCGTTCGGCGTCAGCGGCAGCGCGTCGAGGACGACGAAGGCGGACGGCACCATGTAGTCGGGCAGTTCCGCGCTCAGTGCGGCGCGCAGCTGCGCGACATCGGCGCTGGCGTTGGAGGCCGGCACCACGTAGGCCGCCAGCCGCGCACCCGATGGGCCTTCGATTGCGACCACGGCCGCATTGGTCCATCCGGGCTGCGCCATGATCCTGGCTTCGATCTCGCCCGGCTCGATGCGAAAGCCCCGGATCTTCAGCTGCTGGTCGATGCGGCCCAGGTATTCCAGCTGCCCGTCGGGCAACCAGCGCGCAAGGTCGCCGGTGCGGTACAGCCGCGCGCCGTCGTCAGAGAACGGATCGGGTACGAAGCGCTCGGCGGTGGTGCCGGGCCGGTTCAGGTAGCCGCGTGCCAGCCCGTCGCCGCCCAGATACAGCTCGCCGGCCACGCCCGGCGGCACCAGGTTCAACTGCGCATCGAGCAGGTAGGCGCGGCGCTCCCCGACCGGACGGCCAATCGGCGCATAGGTGCCGGCAAACTGCGCTTGCGGGCTGTCGGCGCGCACCTTCCACACCATCGGCGTGACCACGGTCTCGGTGGGGCCGTAGCCGTTGATGAAGGTGCGCGGCGCCAGCGCCCGGCATGCCTGCGCGAACACGGCGCGCGGCATCGCCTCGCCGCCGAACGAGTACAGCGACACGTCGGGGCGCTGGCCGCTTTGCTCGCACCACTCGGCCAGCTGGCGCAGATAGGCCG
>NZ_JAIMCG010000024.1 GCF_019795295.1 Cupriavidus sp. AU9028
AGCGGGGACCCAGTGGCTTTCGAAGACGCTGGATTCCCGCCTGCGCGGGAACGACCCATTGGTGGTTCAGGCCCTGTCAGCAACCTGACGGCCCGAAGTGCAATGCGGCGGGCGGCTGAACTGCTGAGAACGCGCCGTCATCCCCGCGCAAGCGGGGACCCAGTGGCTTTCGAAGACGCTGGATTCCCGCCTGCGCGGGAACGACCCATTGGTGGTTCAGGCCCTGTCAGCAATCGGTGGGGTCGATCGGACCTTCTCCTTCGGGTCGCCCCCTTCACCCGCCGCCGTACACGCTGTCGGCGCTCACGCCCACATCGAGGCGGATCAGCGGTAGCGGTGGCCGCTCCAGCGTCAGCCGCAGCGCGCGGTAGGTCGCGTCGCTGGACATGCCGTACGGCTCGGCGTCCGCATTGTCGAAGGCGTAGTAGACCGCCTTCACCTTGCCGATGACCAGCGCCGCCAGGCACATCGGGCAGGGATGCCCGCTGGCATAGACCACGCACCCGGACAGGTCGGGCGTGCGCAGCGCGCGGCTGGCCTCCCGTATCGCTTCCATTTCGGCATGGCTGGTCGGGTCGTGGCTCTGCACGATGCCGTTCACTGCGCGGGCGACCGCGCGCCCCTCGCAAGCGATGACGGCGCCGAAGGGCCGCCCACCGTTGGCGCGGTTCGCTTGCGCGAGGCGGACGGCTTCGAGCAGCAGCGCGGCATGGTCGGTCGAGGTGTCTGTCATCCGGAGTATCCTGGTCGGTCGGGGCCCGTTCGCATACTACAGGCGATTGCCTCCGAGGACCGGGGCTCAACGCCCGTTCGGCCGGATCAACGCCCCCGACGGCCCGCTCGAGCCGCCGAACCAGGGCTCGACCGCCGCCTGGTTGTGCTCGACCAGCACCGAGTAGTTGTCCTTGAAGCTGTTGGGGAAGAAGATCCTGCCCGGCGTGGTGACCCGGTTGCCGCGCACCAGGATGCCGGACAGGGCCGCGCCCGGCATCCCCATCACCGCGATGCCGCGTGACACGTCCTGCTTGGCCGTGCGCATCAGGAACGTGCCGTCGCCGTCCTCGACCACGGTATTGTCGATGCAATCGACATTGAACGTCGGCAGGTAACTGTTGATGCCGTACGGACCGTAGGCAGCAACGGCGATGCCATCGCCCGCGTTCTCGTTGTAGTTGTGGTCGATGACGCTGTCGAACACGCCGCCGAAGAACAGCACCGAGTTCAGCGCGTGACCGTGCATGTTGTGGAACTCGTTGTGGCTGACGGTGATGCGCAGATAGCCGGTGGTGATGTCGATCACGGAACTGGAGTCCGGCACCACATCCCACGGCCGCTCCAGCTCCATGATGCGGCCACGAATGGACCGCAACGGCCGGTACTGGCCGACGCCGTGCCCGGCGACGATCGAGATCAGCACGTTCTCGGGATTGCTGGTCCCCACCAGGTCCCAGTTCGGATCGGCCGCGAGGATGACCTGGTTCGCCGTGGCCGAGGCGATCCGGCCCAGATACGCGCCGCCGCCGCCGTCCGTGGTGAAGAACTGATTGGTCGGCGTGTACGTCATGTTGCGGAACAGGTTGTAGCCGACGTACAGATTGCGCGCGGCATTGGCCGTGGTGCCGTTGACCATCGGGCGCGCGGCGCCGATCACCACCCCCTCGTTGATCTCCGTGGGCGATCCGAGCAGATTGCGCGTGATGACGACGTTCTGGCTGTTCGCGATGGCATAGTCGCCGCGATTGGAGCGAAGGCCGGAGAGCAGCACGCCGTCGCCATAGTCGATCAGCAGCGTCTTGGGCGCGTTCAGCGTGGAATTGAGGATGCGCAGGTCGGGACCGGACAGCTTGATCAGCCGGGTATGCTGCCCGCCGCCGGTGTAATCGGCCGACACCTCGATGGTGACGCGATTGATCAGCACGTGGCCATGCCTGTCCGGATCGCTGCCCAGGCTCGCGGCGCGGATCACGGCATCGCGGTGCGGTGCACGAATGGTCAGCGAGGCCACCCCGAAATGGCTGTCGCCGACCACCCACGCCTTGGGCGTGGCGCCCGCCGACGACGCCGTGCCGGTCAGCACGGTGGCAGCCTCGGATTCGCCCACCAGATGCTGGTAGCGGCGCAGCGACAGAGGCCGCGAGATCGCATACTGCCCCGCCGGCAACTGCACCACCACCGGGCCGTCGTTGCTGCGGTTGTTGTCCAGGCACGCCTGCAGTGGCCCGCTGTTGTCGGTGGTTCCGTCGCCGTTCAGCCCGCCACAGGTGACCACCCTCGGCGCCGGCGGCGCCGGCACGATGCGGACCGGCACCGGCAAGGAGGCGGTGGCGTCCTTGTCCGGCGAGCCGATCCACAGGTGATAGGGACCGGGCGGCAGATCCGCCGGCACGCTCGCGGTCAGCGCGGTGTCGTCGGTCTGCTCGACCGGCAATTGCACCTGCCGGTTGTCCGCCGATTGCAGGTAGACCTCCCGGGTACCGTTGATGTTCTTGCCGAACAGTCGCAGCTTGCCGCCGGCCTCGGCGCCGCAATTGACCAGCCGGTGCGCCGGCGCTTCCAGCGGCGCGTCGGTTGCCGGCGTGCCGAGGATCCATTGCGGCTCCGGCCGGTTGACGATCCCTTCGATCGGCGGCACGGCGGGGTCATGATCCTCGATGCGCCACGCGTAGGGCGCGTAGTGCAGCTCCGGCGGAATCTGGAAGATCAGGCCGGTGGAACTGAGCGGAATGGCCGGGGCGGTGATGTTGCTCTGCTGCACGGCAGAGCGCCAGTCGGTGGTGCCGCGCGACAGCGGCGCGATGCGCACGGTCTTGCGGCCGTGGGCGAAGGCGCCGCTCATCAGCACGTTCTGCCCGGGTCGGTTCTCGCGCGAGGTCCAGAACACCGAGTTGCTGCTGTAGACGGGGTCGTGCCCCGGACGCATGTTCTGCACGTCGACGAAGACGGCGGACTTGCCGCTTCCCCGGTCGCCATTGCGCCCGATCCGCGGATTCTCGCAGCCGCTCAGGGTGCCGGTTTCCCCGATCGGCGCCACTGGCGTCTCGGACAATGTGGCGGCCGAAGCCAGGCCGACCGTCTCCGCCTGCAACCACAGCGCCGCCGCCACGGCACATGCCGCCGCCCCAAGAACCTTGCCCTTCATGTTGCCCCCCGATTGCGTCCGACCGCCGCGCCCCCGGGGCACGCATTGCGGCCGGCCGGGGAACCGCAGCGGCCATCTTCACTGAGGCGGCAATCACTTACTGTTCGGCGAGGCACATAAGGCGGTGCGACGCCCCGTTGCAACTACCGTGCGGCTTGCATGGCAAGGGCTTGCGCAGCCGGCATGCGGCGCCAGTACGGTGGGTAATAGAGCACGAGACCGTTCGCGTCGACCACGATCTCGGCAGAAAAGCCGGAATCCTGATCGTGGTACTCCGCCGCTGCCGCTGCCGCACCGCTGCCCTGCCCTGCCCCGGCCTGGCCGTCGGACGCGGTGCCGCCAAGCGTTTCATAGCGGAAGCGGCGAGTGCCGTCCGCATCGTTCGCGAGCAGCGTGTATCGTTGCCGCACCGGCCGCACCTGCAGCTCGGGCAGCCGGACATAGGCCATGGTGAACTCGCGACCCACCCCGGCGGACCATTCCTCCTCCGCCACCGGCAGCGTATTGGTGATGGGCGTCGCCATGATGTCGATGAAGCGGGCCGCGGCAAGGTCCTCGCGGCGCCCGGCTGCGTCGTGCCAGCCCTCATCGTCGCGCCACAGCGACAGCGTCCGCGTGCGCCCGAGATAGACGGTGCAGGCGCGCAGTTGCCGGAAGGCCCAGCGCGGGCCGCAATCGAGGCGATAGGCCAGTTCGAGCGGCCCGTCGTCCCACTGCGCCTGCATGCGGCCGTGCACGGTCACGCCATCGGACGACGGCAGCACGGCGGCGGCATCCAGGCCGGTCTGGGTCATCCAGGACCAGCACACCAGTTCAGGGACGATGGGCTGCAACGTTGGCATCGACATAGGGATCTCTCGCGCGCGGAAACGAGGGCCTGCGCCAGGGCCATCATGGGCGGCCCTGGCTCGCACTGCCCAAGATAGGGCAGATTCGGCCGCACCGCCAACCGTCCGGCGCAAGCGCTACGCCACATCCAGGCGCATCGCCATTCCCCTATGCGAGAATGGCTGCCATAGCACACGGATGGAGCCACGATGCAGCAGTCCTCGAACACCGCCGCACGGAACGACGCGGGCATGGCCGACTGCGCCCGCGAGCCGATTCACATCCCCGGCGGCATCCAGCCTCATGGCTACCTGTTCGCAATCGATGAGGCCGGCACCATCGTGCAGGCGAGCGCGAACGTGGCGGAGCTGGCAGGTGGCGAGGTCCAGTCCGTGCTCGGCAAGCCGCTGCAAGACGTGCTCGGCGACGCCGCCGCTGCGGTGCTGCAGGCATTGCACCTGCCGGAGTCGGCGGGCACGCCCTTCTATGTCGGCTCCATCGAGGCAAGGCGCAATGGCGCGCTGGCAGCGATGGCGGTTCTGGTTCATCGCCATGCGGACGTCGCCATCGTCGAACTGGAACCGGCGCACGGGGCAATCGACGTGTTCCGCTCGATGTACCCGATGGTGCGGGCGTTCATCGAGAGCCTGCAGGGCGCCAGCACGGTCGAGGAGCTGGCGCGGCTGGCGGTGCACGAGGTGCATCGCATCGCCGGCTTCGGCCGGACCATGGCGTACTGCTTCGATGCGGCGGGAACCGGACGGGTGATCGCGGAAGTGGTGGAGCCCGGCTACGACTCGTACATGCATCACCATTTCCCAGGCTCGGATATCCCGCAGCAGGCGCGTGCGCTCTATGTGCTGAACCGCATCCGGCTGATCGCCGACGCCAACTACCGGGCTGCGCCGCTGGTGCCGCCCGTGCACCCGGTCACCGGTCGCCCCACCGACCTGACCTATTCGTCGCTGCGCAGCATCTCGCCGGTGCACGTGCAGTACATGAAGAACATGGGCACGCTCGCTTCGATGTCGATGTCGATCGTGGTCAAGGGCCGGTTGTGGGGCCTGATCTCCTGCCACCACGCCGAACCGCGGCTGCCGCCGTTCGAGGCGCGCAGCGCCTGCGAGCATATCGCCCAGGTGCTGTCGCTGCAGATCGAGGCCAAGGAGGAGCACGCCGAGGCAGCCTACCGGCTGCTGCTGCGCGAGCGGCTGTCGCGGCTGCTGGCGGCGATGGCCAATGCCGAGGATTTCGTCGACGCACTGGCGGGAGAAACGGACAACCTGCTGGCCCTGACGGCCGCCAGGGGCGCCGCGGTGGTGTTCGAGGGGCGCATCGTGCGGATCGGCGCCACGCCCGGGCAGCCGGTCATCGAGCGGCTGGTCAAGTGGCTCGATACGCGCGACGAGGACGTCTACTGCACCGACAACCTGGCCTCGCTGTGGAACGCCGAGGCCGGCGACACCGCGTCAGCTTCCGGGAGCGAGCCGGACCCGGATAGCGCCGGCATTCTTGCCCTGTCGATCTCCCGGTTGTACCGCAACTACGTGATCTGGTTCCGCCCGGAGACAGTGCGGACAATCGAATGGGCAGGCGATCCCGGGCAAAAGCTGGCGGGCCAGGCTTCGACGCTGTCGCCACGCAGCAGCTTCGAGACCTGGGTCGAGACCGTGCGCAATCGCTCGAAACCCTGGCGTCCCGCGGAAATCGAAATCGCGCAGGAATTTCGCGGCGCGTTGCTTGGCATCGTGCTGCGCCGGGCCGAGGAAATGGCCCAGCTGGCGATGGACCTGACCCGTGTGAATCGGGAACTGGAGGGCTTTTCCTACACGGTCTCGCATGACCTGCGCGCCCCGCTGCGCCATATCGTCGGCTTCGCCGACCTGCTGCGCGAGATGGAATGGGCCCGGCTGTCCGAGCGGGGCCGCCATTTCGTCGAGCGGATCACCTCGCAGGCCCGCTTCGGCGGCAAGCTGGTCGACGACTTGCTTGCGTTCTCCCGCATGAGCCGCGCGGCGCTGCATCCGCAGCGGGTGGACATGGACGCGCTGGTGCGCCGGCTGATCGCCGAGGAAGGCCGCGACGCCGCGCATCCGATCGACTGGCAAGTTGCCGAACTGGGCACGGTGACGGCCGACCCGCTGCTGATGGAAATCGTGATGCGGAACCTGGTTGCCAACGCGGTAAAATTCACTGGCCCTGGGCCGGACGGTGCCGCCCCGCCCGCAGCCCGCATCCACATCGGCCGCTCGCCGGGTGAGGGCCAGCTTGCGGGCCAGGACGTCTTCTTCGTGCGCGACAACGGGGTCGGCTTCGACATGCGCTATGCGGACAAGCTGTTCGGCGTCTTCCAGCGGCTGCACCGGAACGAAGAATTTCCGGGTACCGGCATCGGGCTGGCCAGCGTGCGCCGCATCGTCGAGCGGCACGGCGGCAAGACCTGGGCGAGTGGAGAAGTGGGCAAGGGCGCCACGATCAGTTTCTCGCTGCCGCAAGCTTATTCGCCGCAGCAGGTCGACCGGGAAACCTCGGCGAGCGAAACGGCGGCGAGAATCGCGGCTGTCTCCGCGACGCAGTCATACAAACCAGTGTTGAAAGATACCAAGAAAGAAGGGGAGCGGTGATGCTGAGGCCGATATTGCTGGTGGAGGACAATCTTGACGACATCGAGCTGACGCTGATCGCTCTGGAAAAATCGCGGATTGCCAATCCCGTCGTTTCCGTGCGCGACGGCGTCGAGGCGCTCGACTACCTGCGCCGGGAGGGCGAGTGGGCCGGCCGCGAGAAGATCAATCCGGCAGTGATCCTGCTGGACAAGAAGCTGCCGCGGCTGGACGGTCACGAAGTGCTGGCCGCGATCCGGGAGAGCGAGGAGCTGCGCCGGATTCCGGTGGTGATGCTGACGGCCTCGCGGGAGGAGAAGGATCTGCTGCGCAGCTACGACCTGGGCGTCAACGCCTATGTGGTCAAGCCAGTGGAGTTCGACGACTTCATGGGCGCCATCAACGATCTGGGCATGTTCTGGGCGGTGCTGAACGAGCCGCCGCCCTTCGGCGCATGATTGGGGCATGACTGGGCGCACGAGCCCACCGCATCCGTTGCACAGCCGGCGCCGCTAGCGGCGCCCGGCCATCGTCCGTCAGCGGAACCGGGGCAGGCGGACGCGGAAGGTTGCGCCCTTGCCCGGGCCGTCGCTATGGGCGCTCACCGTGCCGCCATGCAGCGCCACCAGGCTCTTGACGAGCCAGAGCCCAAGGCCCAGTCCCGAACTGCGGCGCACGGGGGCGCCACCCCTGGCCTGCTCGAACCGCTCGAAGATCCGGTCCAGGTCCTCCGGCGCAATGCCGGCGCCGGTATCGCGCACGGTCAGTTCCGCGTGCTCCTCGCTGGCGGTGACGGCGATCTGCACCGTGCCGCCTTCGGAGAATTTCACCGCGTTGGTGAGCAGGTTCCAGATAACCTGCTTCAGGCGGCTCTCATCCCCCAGCACGATGCAAGAGGCCAGGGTCTGCGCGACCAGCGTGATGCCGCGCGCTTCGGCATTGACACGAATGTCCTCGGCAACGATGCCTGCCAGCGCGCCCAGGTCGATCGGCTGCAGGTCCACCGACAGTTTGCCGGTGACGATCGCGCCGCTGTCGAGCAGATCGTCCACCATCAGGCTTAGCTGCCGTGCGTTGCGCTCGATGACGGTCACCGCACGGTCGACCAGCGAGGCGTCCGCCGCGCGCTGCAGCAGCGCCGTCCACGACAGGATGGCGTGCAGCGGCGAGCGCAGCTCGTGGCTGACCGCCGCGATGAAATGGTCCATCGCCCGCGTGGTTTCCTCGCTGCGCTCGCGCGCATGCTTCTCTTCCTGCGCCATCGCCAGGTGGCGCAACTCGACCAGCTTGCGTTCGGTGACGTCGAGCGTGAAGCCGACCAGCGACTGGCTGCC
Organism: Cupriavidus sp. AU9028; assembly: GCF_019795295.1. Taxonomy (GTDB): domain Bacteria; phylum Pseudomonadota; class Gammaproteobacteria; order Burkholderiales; family Burkholderiaceae; genus Cupriavidus. The sequence goes on from NZ_JAIMCG010000024.1 coordinate 7,905, forward strand.
GCCGGTGCTGGTACGGGGCGCCCCCCGCGCCAGCAGCCAGCGCACCGAACCGTCCGGCCAGTTCACGCGGTACTCGACCTCGAAATAGCGCCCCTGCTCGATCGCCCCCTCAATCACGCTGCGCACACGCTGGCGATCTTCCGGCTCGATCAGATCGCCGAACAGCCGCTGCTCGGTGACCGGCTCGCCCAGCGACAGGCCGAGATTGCGGTAGCACTGGTCGGTGCAATTGAGCACGCCGCTGGACAGGTCCCACTCCCAGGCGCCGACCCTGGCGAAGCTGAGGACCTCCTGCAGCCGCTGCTGCTGGCTGCGCAGCTCGGCATTGGCCTCGTCGATCAGCACCTGGCGCAACTGCGCCTGCGAGCGCAGCTTGGCCCGCTCGCGCTGGCTGCGCTCGGTGTCGGCGACCGTGTCGGTGACGTCGCTGAGCGTGAAGATGACCAGGTCGGTGCCGCGCCCGGCCAGCTCCCGCCGCCCTTCGCCCACGGTCAGCGGTCCCGGTGAGGGAACGCGGACGGCGCGGGCCTGCCAGTAGCGCTCGGTCCGTGCGGGCTGCCCTTCCCCTTCCCCGTTGCCGTCCTCATCAGGCTTGGGAAGATCGTAGCGGAGCACCGGCGACTGGCGCCGTTCGCCCCGGTTGATCGTGCGCAGCGTGTTCTCTACCCAGGCGCGCCGCGCCGCGCGCTGCCCCTCGGGCACCTGCTGATTGATATCGTAGACAGAGCGACCGCGGATGGCATCGAGCGTTGCGCCCACCAGTTCCAGATACCGGTGGTTCGCCAGCACGACGCGGTCGTGCGCATCGACGATCAGATGCGCCTCGGGAAGGACGTCGAACACCAGCGCCGCCGCCTGCCGTTCCGCGGCCTCGTCATGCACCGTCGTCAGGCTGTGGTCGAGGATCTGCACCGGTTCGCCGGGGACGGATGCGTGCGGCACGACCGGCACCGGCTCGGTGCCGTCATCGATCAGCCGCAGCAGACGATCGAAGGCGTCCTGTGCACCGCGGCAGGCAAGCGCGACCTCCTCGGGCGTACGCACCTGGTCCCGCAGCGCGTGCAGGAACTGCTGCCAGCGCGGCCCCGGCGGGCCGTCGCCGCGCAGGTAGCGCAAGGGATGCGGGTGCAGCGCCTCGGACAAGTTGCGATACAGCAGGGCCCCGCCCAGCTGCGATCCTTCGATGACGTAGCACAGGCCCCAGCGATAGGCCGGCTCGGCCGCCAGCGGCATCCAGCTCGCGGCCCTGCGCTCGACCTCGGCGGGCAGGACGCCGGCCGGCATCGCGGGATCGGCGAGATCGGCATCGATCAGCGCAAGGCGCCAGCGATGAGGCAGCAGCGATGGCGCTTGCGGACCGTCGTCGAAACGACGCAGCCAGCTTTCCAGCGGCTCCAGCCACAAGCGCAGCAACAGCAGGTGGTCGCGATATTCGGTGAGGCCGGGATTGGACCGCGCGAGCGGCATGGCCTTGTCGAGGACGTGATGGCGCTCGCCCGTTGCTTCGCGCAGGGCTGACAGCACGTCCAGGGTGGGCACGGCTGATGCGGTCACGTAAGGCCTCGATGCGCGCGCGGCGGCGATGTTGTTATTCAGAACCTCGACATGGTACAGGAAGTCATGTTGTTGCCGCCTGCAGGACAGCCGTGCGCGAGGCAATCGCCCGCTCTCGCAAGGCCGGTGCTAGCCGGGCGAATCCCTGCGCAGATGGAGCAGCGGATACGGCCTGCCGTCGCCATCCGTTGCGGAGCGGCCAATGCGCACGAAACCGAGCCGCAGGTAGAAGCCGACCGCCTGCGCGTTCTGCTCGTTGACGTCGACCGTCAACGCGCCGCCATCGCGCCCGGCATGGTCGACCAGCGCCCTGCCGATGCCCTGCCCCCGTGCCTGCGGCGCGATGAAGAGACTGTCGATGTTCCGGCCGGTCATGCCCATGAAGCCTAGCGGGCGGTCCTCGCCATCGGGCGCGACCCATACCGTCGCGTGCGGCAGGTATTCAGTCGCCACCAGCCGGTGGATCTCGGCGAAGTGCTCGGGCGCGAGGAAGTCGTGCGTGGCAAGGACGGCCGCGCGCCAGACCTCGACGAGGGCGTCGAGGTCTTCAGCGGTGGATGGACGCAGGCGGATCATGGGCGGACTGCTTCCCTGCCCGGCCGGTCGCTCGCTTCCTTCCGGCGCGCCGTCACTCTACCGTGGCGCCGGACTGGCGCACGATGTCCTTCCACTGCTGGTATTCGGTGCGTACCTGCGCGCCGAACTGCTCCGGCGTCATGGCTTTCGGCTCGGCGCCCTGCTCGTGGATGGCCTGCACGAAGGCCGGCGTCGCCAGCAGCTTGTTGACCTCGGCGTTGACGCGGGTCACTACCTCGCGCGGGGTCTTCGCCGGCGCGAACACGCCATACCAGGTGCTCACGTCCACCTTCTTGTACCCCGACTCGGCCACGGTCGGCACGTCGGGCAGCGAGCTGCTGCGCGCGGCGGAGGTGACCGCCAGCGCGCGCAGCTTGCCGGCCTTGACCTGCGCCAGCGCGGAGGGCACCGAGGCGACCAGCAGATCCACGTTGCCCGCCAGCGCATCCATCATCGCGGCGTTCGACCCCTTGTAGGGCACGTGGCGCAGCTTGATATTGGCGGCGTTGCTCAGGATCTCGGCGGCCAGGTGAATCGTGGTGCCGTTGCCGGGCGAGCCATAGGTGATGGTGTCCGGCGCCTGCCGTGCGGCGGCGATCAGGTCGGCGAGCGTCTTGAAGCGCGAATTGACCGGCGTGACGATCACCACCGGCGTGAAGGCGACATGGGCAATGGCGACCAGATCGCGCGACGGCTCGTAGCTGACCGACTTGTAGAGCCACGGCGCCACCACCAGGTTGTCCTTCTGGCCCATCACCAGCTCATAGCCGTTCGGGTTGGCCCGTACCGCCTCGGCGATGCCGATGGTGCCGCCGGCGCCGGGCCGGTTGTCCGGCACGATGGTCCACTTCGCGGTCTGCGACAGCTGGTTCGATACCAGGCGCGCCAGGATATCGGTGCCGCCACCGGGCGGGAAGGGAATCACCATCCGGATCGGCTTGCTCGGCCAGGCGTCCTGCGCCATGGCCTGGGGCGCCAGCATGGCACAGGCGATCGACGCCCCCGCCAGCATGACCTTCATCGTTGCGCGCACTGCTTGCACATCTCTCTCCAGTTGCTTGGTTTTGGTGCAGCCGCAATCTTAGCCGATGGCCGGGGGAGCCGGCCGGATCGCGCCTGGGCACCGTTGCCGGGACGCCGCACAGAGCGGGAGAGACGAGCGTCCTGCAAGCCTTGCTCATATATCGTATAGTGACGATATTAATCCTGTACAAACCCGATCTATGGTTCGCTCCGAACCGAAACGACCGACGCCGGCGGCGGTGGAAATGGAGGTCGATGTCGACGCCATCCACAAGGCGCTGGCCAACCCGGTACGCCGCAACATCCTGGCGTGGCTACGCACGCCCGAGGCCTATTTCGCCGAGCAGGAATACCCGCTCGACCTGGGCGTCTGCGCCGGGCTGATCGACGCGCGTGCCGGACTGTCGCAGTCCACCGTGTCGGCGCACCTGGCGACGCTGCAGCGCGCCGGGCTGCTGAGCTCGCGCCGGATCGGCCAATGGGTCTTCTTCAAGCGCAACGAGGAAACCATCGCGGCCTTCCTCGACCACGTGCATCGCGAGCTTTGAATTTTTTGCGCTTACGGGCGCACCTCATCCCGTTCGACTCACCAAAAGACAAAACAGATGCCTACTCTCTTCGATCCCATTCGCATCGGCGATCTCGATCTGCCCAACCGCGTCATCATGGCGCCGCTGACCCGCTCGCGTGCCGTCGGCCCAGGCCGCGTGCCGAACGCGCTGATGGCGCAGTACTACGTGCAGCGCGCCTCCGCCGGCCTGATCCTGTCGGAAGCCACTGCGGTCACGCCGCAGGGCGTCGGCTATGCCGATACGCCGGGCATCTGGAGCGACGAGCAGGTGGCGGGCTGGAAGCAGGTCACCGACGCGGTGCATGCCGCGGGCGGCCGCATCTTCCTGCAGCTGTGGCACGTGGGCCGGATCTCCGACCCGATCTTCCTGAACGGCGACCTGCCCGTGGCCCCCAGCGCCATCGCCGCCGAAGGCCACGTCAGCCTGGTCCGTCCGAAGCGCGCGTATGTCACCCCGCGTGCGCTCGAAACCGATGAAATCCCGGGCATCGTCGCCGCCTTCCGGCGCGGCGCCGAGAACGCCAAGGCAGCCGGCTTCGATGGCGTCGAAGTCCATGGCGCCAATGGCTATCTGCTCGACCAGTTCCTGCAGGACAGCACCAACAAGCGCACCGACGCCTACGGCGGCCCGATCGAGAATCGCGCCCGCCTGCTGCTGGAGGTGACCGACGCCTGCATCGACGTCTGGGGCCCGGACCGCGTCGGCGTCCACCTCGCTCCGCGCTGCGACTCGCATACGATGGGCGACTCGAACCCGGCCGCGACCTTCGGCTATGTCGCCAGGGAACTGGGCAAGCGCCACATCGCCTTTATCTGTGCGCGTGAGGCGGTCGGCGAGGGCCGCCTGGGACCGGCCTTGAAGGCGGCCTTCGGCGGCGTCTATATCGCCAACGAGAGCATGACCAAGCAGACCGCCAACCAGCTGCTCGCCTCGGGCGAAGCCGATGCAATTGCGTTCGGCAAGCTCTTCATCGCCAACCCGGACCTGCCGCGCCGCCTGGAGCTCGACGCACCGCTGAACGAGCCGAAGCCGGAAACGTTCTATCACCCGGGCGCGGAAGGCTATATCGACTATCCGGCGCTGGCCTGAAGCGCCACGTCGCGAAGCGCGCCGCATGACGCGGCACGAGCACCGTCATCCCGGCGAACGCGGGGACCCAGTGGCTTTTGAAGGCGCTGGATTCCCGCTTTCGCGGGAATGACGGGGTGGTGGTCCAAGCTCGTCAGCAATCCGGCGGAGCCAATCGGCTCCGCGCTGTCTTTGTCCGGATCAGCGCAGGCGAAGCGCCGACGCTGCCGTGCCGGTGCTCGTGCTGGTGCCGATGGTGGCGTTCGCCGCCGGCGCGCGGCACAACGCGTCCTCCCAGACTGGCCTGGGCACCGCCGGCGTGCCGGCCAGCCATTGCGGCAGCATGCCGCGCCACGATGGCTGCCGCGGTGCCGTCACGGTGCGCATGCGTGCAGGCGCCATCGCCGTCTGCCCGGGCGGCAACACCACGATATTGGCCATCATGCCGCCGTCCTCGTGCTCGACGATATGGCAGTGGAAGACGAAGCGACCCACCATCAGCGGATTGGTGAAGGGAATGACCACCTTGACCTCGCCCGGCACGCCATTCTGCTGGTAAGGCAGATCGATGACGTCGCGCAGGCCGGTCTCGTCGACATCGTTCTGGTTGATCGACTGCACCAGGAAGTCCAGCTGGTGGATATGGAAGACGTGCCGCTCGCCGCTGACGTTGAGCAGCGTCCATTCCTCGACATCGCCCAGATTGACCACCACGTCGTCGCGCGCGGGGTCGTACTCCTTGCCATCGATGAAGAAGGTATTGCCGTCCTCGGTTTCGGAAAACACGACGGTGCGCCGGCGCGTGATCGGCAGCGCTTCGACCTGGGCCGGCGTCAGCGTATCGACGTTGACCGCGGGCCGGGTCAGGCCGGCGCGCAGCTGGGCGGCGATGTCGGCGGAATACGGCCGTTCGCCCTCGACAATCAGTGTCGCCAGCTGGATCTCGGGATTCGGGTCCCCCTGTGGGCCGGTATCGACGTTCAGGGTCCGGATCGCATAGGAGCCGGCGGCGTCGGGCGCCTGCAACACCACGGTGGAACGGGCGCCGGGCGGCAGCAGAATCGACTCGTTCGGCTCCGGTGCGGCACGCAGGTTGCCGTCGCGGCTCAGCTCCCATAGCGGCACGCCGTCGATCGACAAGTGGAAGTAGGCATCGGCGCCGACGTTGGCCAGATGCCAGACCTGCATCTCGCCGGGACGCAGGCGGATGACGCCGCCCAGCACGCCATTGATGGTCTTGGTCAATGGGTCACCGTCCTGCGCGCCCGGCAACTGGATGTCCTTCAGCAGGTAGTAGCGCTCATCCAGTCGCGCGAACGCCGGGAAGTGATCGAGCACGCCGTCGATCAGCAGCATGCCGGACATGCCGCTGAGGATCTGCGGCTCGACCAGGCCGTGCGGATGCGGGTGGTACCAGTGCACGCCCTGCGGATGGGTGTCCGGCACCTGCCAGGTGTACTGGTAGTCAGCCCCGTTGGCGATGTGCAGGAAGATGTCGTCCGCCGGCGCCAGCGGCGAGATCGACATGCCGTGGTAGTGCAGGTTGGTCTCTTCCGCCGCGTCGATTTGCACGTCCGCGGGGCCGATGCGGTTCTGCAGCGTCAGGTCCAGCCGTTCGCCGCGCCGCAGCTTCAGCACCGGGGGGGCGTAGCTGTCGTTGAAGACGTTCGAGCGAAAGGTCTGGCCGGCGACAGTGATGGTGGCGGGCGCCTGCCGCAGCGTGATGCGCAGCACACCGTCCCGGGCCGTGGCCACCTCCGGCTGCGGAATCGACCGGGGACGGCTGCCTCCACCGCCGCCATCGCCGCCCCCGCAGGCGGCGAACAACGCCAGCACCATTGCGGCACCGGCGACATGACCGGCTCTCGATGCAGTGTGGGACAGCGCCATGGTGACCTCCCGCCGGTTCGCCTGCCCGCACGACGCGTCGCAGGTGCAACTCGTTGCAATGGTAGGACATCGGACCGGTTGTGACGGCGCTTTATGTGGTCAGGAATGTTGCGGTTGCAGCACGATCACCGACATGCCGAGCAACGCCACGCCCGCGCCGACCACGTCCCAGCGCGTCAGCGGCACGCCATCGACCAGTGCCAGCCACGCCAGCGCGACGGCGATATAGACGCCACCGTAGGCGGCATAGGTGCGGCCCGCCGCGGTGGGATGCAACGTCAGCAGCCAGGCGAACAGCGCCAGGGACAGTGCCGCGGGAATCAGCAGCAGCAGGCTCTTGTGCTGCTTCAGTACGAGCCAGGGCAGATAGCAGCCGACGATCTCGGCGAGCGCGGTGAGCACAAACAGGCCGACGTAGCCGAGGAAGGACATCGCTGTCAGGGAAGTCTTTGGGAAGGAAAGCGATTGTCGCATGGGCGCTATCGCGATGGCCATTGCCCTCTCCCCCCCCGCCCCTCTCCCACAAGTGGGAGAGGGGAGAACATCGAAGTTCGCTCCCCTCGCCCGCTTGCGGGAGAGGGGCCGGGGGAGAGGGCACAGCTGCGCGGAAACTCGCGCCGCGGCAACCCAGGACGGATCAGAAATCGACCGTCATCGCCACCTTGAACGTGCGCGGCGCGCCCTGCACCAGATAGCCGCCGAACGACGACGCCCAGTATTCCTTGTCGCCCACGTTCTCGATCCCCGCCCGCAGGGTGTAGCGCTGCTGCCCCGACTTGAAGCGATAGCGCGCGCCCAGGTCGAAGCGGTTCCACGACGGCAGGCTGGTCTGGTTGGACAGGTTCTGGTACTGACGGCCGGTCTGCAGATAGCGGCCCGACAGCGTCAAACCCTGCATCCACGGCAGGTCCCATTCGGCGCCGACGTTCAGCGTGTAGTTCGGCACGCCGACGGCCTTGTTGCCTTCGGTCGCCGGATTGCCGGTGCTGGCCATCTTCGCGTCGATATAGGCAATGCCGGCCAGCAGGCGCACTCCGTGCACGGGTTCGCCGAAGCCGCTGAGCTCAACGCCGCGGTTTCGCTGCTCGCCAGCGATCGAGAAGATGCCGTTCTGCGTCAGGCCCGAGGGCTGCTCGATCTGGAACACGGCCAGCGTAGTGCCGAAATTGCCGCCGTCATACTTGATGCCGGCCTCGTGCTGCTTCGACTTGATCGGCGCGAACACCTCGCCGTAGTTCAGCGCGGTGGTCGGCGCGGTCGGCCCCTGTGCCAGGCCTTCCATCCGGTTCACGTACAGCGAGACATTGCGCACGGGCTTGACGACCAGGCCGAAGGCCGGCGTGGTGGCCGACTCGTTGTAATCGGCGTTCTGCACGCCGGAGTACGCATAACCGCGCACCTTGATGTTCTGGTGGCGCACGCCCGCGGTGAACAACACGCGGTCGTCGAAGAAGGACATGGTGTCCGACAGCGCGACGCTGCTCAGCAGCACGCGCTCGGTCACGCCGGGGTCCGACATGTTGCCGCCGGTCACCGTGGCGGCGGGCCTGGGCACCGACGGCGTATCGAACAGATCGGTGGGGAACGAGCCCGACAGCTCGTACGCGGTGCGCTTGCGCGATTGCATGCCGGACCAGGCGAGGTTCACCTGATGGCCGACCGGGCCGGTCTGGAAGGCGCCGCGGATGCCGACTTCCTGCGAGGTGGTGTCCTGCTTGTAGGGCACGGCCATGCGCGACGCCGTGCCGGCGCCGGTGCCGTCCACGGTCGGGGTCGAGTAGTTGCCGAACTCGTTGGTATGGCGCGCACCGAAGGCGGCATAGGTCGTCCATGCCGGGGCGAGGTCGTATTCCGCGCGGATGGTGCCGTAGGTGTCCTCCAGCATCGTGCCGGCCCAGGGCTGGCCGTAGTTGTGGCGCGACGATGGCACCGCGGGCAACGTGGTGCCGCGCAGGTTCACGTTCGGGCGGCCCTCGCGGATGGTCTGCTTCTGGTAGCCGATGTCGGCGTTGACGCGGAACTTGTCGCCCTGGTAGTCGACGCCAGCGGTAAACAGCCGCTGCTGGCGCGATTCTCGATCGATCGGGGCGTCTCCGCCGCGCGCCAGCGCGTTCACGCGCAGGCCGAAGCGGTTGTCCGGGCCGAAGCGGCGGCCGATATCGACGTGGCCGCCGACCTGCGCATCGCTGGTGTAGTCGAGGGTCGCCTGCGTGATCGGCTGCGCGGTGGCGAACTTCGGCACCAGGTTGATGCCGCCGCCGATGCCGGTGCCGGTCGGCGAGACGCCGTTCAGGAACGCGCTGGCGCCGCGGAATACCTCGACCCGGTCCACCCCCTCGACGGCGATCAGCTGACGCGGCGCCACGCCGTACAGGCCGTTGTAGCCGATGTCGTCGCCGGTCAGCGGAAAGCCGCGCACCACGAAGGACTCGGCGTAGTTGCCGAAGCCGCGCGTGGTGCGGATGCCGGGGTCGTTGGCGAGCACGTCGCCGAGGCTGCGGGCCTGCTGGTTCTGGATCAGCTCGGCGGTGTAGGACGTGATGCTGAACGGCACGTCCATCATGTCCTGGTTGCCGAGGATGCCGAGCCTGCCGCCGCGCGCGACCTGACCGCCAGCGTAGGCGGGGGGCGGCTGGTCGGGGGTGGTTTCGGCGCGCACGGTCACCGCGGGCAACTCCGCCTCCGCGTTGGCGCCGCTGGCGGCGCCAGCGGCATTCTGCGCTGGCGCGGATTGGGCCTGCGCGGCCATGGGCAGCAGCCCGCCCAGCGCGAGCGCGGCGACGAGGGGCCGCAAGGCGGAAACGGAACGGTTGGCGCGAGGCGAGTGGGCCCGGCGATTCGACGAGGACAAGATTGGACTCCAGGAAGAAATGCGTGCGCCACGCGCAAGCGCGATGGCTGACAGCGAAAGTGCAAGAAAACCAGGGCCCGCGGCGGTCGCCGCCACGGTGACAATCGGTCGGGCTAGAGCGAGAACCGCATGAACGCCAGCAGCAGCACGCCAACGGCGGCGCTGGCCTTGGCCAGCGGCGTGGCGCGCAGCGGCATCCAGCCAAGCACCGCGACGACCGCGAGCGCGGCGGCGGTCATCACGCCGATCCAGTAGACGGTGCCTACGGGCCAGCCCTGCGCGTCCGCCTGCGTCAGCCAGCACAGCAACAGCGCCGACCAGCCGAGTACATGGAGCCGGCGCGCGAGCCGGGGCGACGGTTCCCGGCCGCGGCCGTGGATGTCGGCATAGTGCCGGTCGATCGTCAGCGCCAGCGCGGTGAAACCGCTGAAGGCGAGTGCGAAGCCGGCGATCAGGGCGAAGCCGGGGCTCATGCGGTGGGCTCCGCGGCGTGGGCCGGCGAAGCCGAAGCACCGGCCCTGCTGCGTGCTGTTCGCGTCCCCCCCGGGGCGGCACAGGCGCGCTGCCGGCACAGTCGCCAGCCCGCGTAGCCGAGCCCGGCGCCAAGGGCGAGCACGACCAGATCGAACCCACCGACCGCCAGAGGGCCTGCCCCGGACAGCGTGACGCCGAGATGCGCGCCACCGGTCGCCCAGTTGAGCAGCGGCAGCGAGCAGAACAGGGTGGCAGCCAGGCCCAGCTGTACGGTCCACATGCCGCGCGAGGGGCGCATCAGCGCCAGCAGTGCCGCCACCGCCCAGGCAATGAAGAACGCGCGGATCTCCAATTCGGTACGCAGCGGCATGCCGACCGGCAGCAGGCGGTTGGCCCAGAAATAACTGGCGAAGGCAATCGGCAGGCCCGCGATCGCGCCGATGTTCAGCGCTTCGACCAACCACAGGCCGGGCGAGGGACGCGCGCCTGCCGCGATGGCCCGGGCCTGTTTCTGCCGCGTCTTGACGGCCCACAGCAGCGCACCCGTCGCCACCATCGCGCAACCGGCAAGACCGCACAGGAAGAACAACCAGCGCAGCGCCGGCTCGGCGAACTGGGCGACATGCAGGCCCACCATCACGCCGCGGGTGTGGTCGCTCGGACCGGGCGCCTCGCCGAAGGCGGCGAGCCGCTTACCGGTCGCCCCCTCGAACAGCAGCGACGGGGCATCGGCCGACATCGAGCGGCCCTTGTCCCGGGTCAGCGTGATCGTGGCACTGGCATCGCCGGGCTGCTCGATTGCCAGGCGCTGCACCGGCGCCCCGTCCCAATGCCGGCGGGCTTCCTCCAGCAAGGGCGCGAGCGGCACCAGCGGCGCGGCTTCCCCGGAGGCGGTGACGCGCGGCGGACGGCGTTGCAGTTCCGCGGCGAAGGTCTGATGGTCGCCCTGGTAGGCACTGTGCACGCCCCACGGCATCAGCATGAACAGCAGCGTCACCAGCCCCGTGTAGGTAATCATCAGGTGAAACGGCAGCGCGAGCACCGCCGTGGCGTTGTGCGCGTCCAGCCAGGAGCGCTGGCCCTTGTTACGGCGGAAGGTGAAAAAATCCTTGAAGATGCGGCGGTGCGTGACGATGCCGCTGACGATCGCCACCAGCATGAACATCGCGCAGAAGCTGACGATCCAGCGCGCCCAGATCGCCGGCATGTAGTGCAGGTCGAAGTGCAGGCGGTAGAGGAACTCGCCGCCGCGCGTCTCCCGGGCATCGGCAAGGACTTCGCCGGTGGCCGGATCGAGCAGCCGGGTCTCGAAGCGCCGCCGCTTGCCGCCCTCCCCGCCCGCCGCCTGCTTGGGCGGCAGGGTCCAAAGCACGCTGACCACCGGGCGGCGTTCGTCCGGCAGGCTGATGAACCAGCGCGGGGCGCCCGCGGCATGCCGTTGCAGATAGCCGATTGCCTGTTGGGTGGCCTGGGTGTCGGACACCGTGACAGGGCCGCGCCGGTGCAGCTCGGGCTTCATCCACAGGCTGATCTCGTCCTTGAAGTAGCTCGACGTGCCGGCACAGAAGACCAGGAACAGCACCCAGCAGACCAGCAGTCCCGCCCAGGTGTGCAGCCAGGCCATCGACTGGCGGAATCCCTCGCGCATCGTCAGCCTCCTGCAGCGGCGCCGCGCTGCGCCCACAGCGCCACCGCCAGCGCCAGCGCGGGCATGGCCAGGCCGGCCCACGCACGCCAGGCGGTGCGGGCGGCGAACACCCACATCACCGCGCCGGCATAGATGGCGAAGGACAGCAGCGTCGCCGCGGTAACCGCCTCGGCGCGGGGACCGGGCAGCGCCACCGCCAGCCATGCGGTGGCGAGGGCAGCGAGTCCGTAGCCGCCGGCGATCCCCGCTACGGCACGGGACGCGACACCAAGACGATAGAGCCAGGGACGGAGCATGGGAGACGCAATGGAATAGAAGTGCGCATGATAACGATTCTCATTACCTTATGAAAGGGCACGGTATTTTCGCGTTGCGCCGAGGCCACTTCCATCGATCGCCACGACGGCCGCGGCACCGCCGCTTCGGTAAGAGCAGCGTGGATAACATTTCATCCTGGGCACGAAATATTTCTGTCACATTGGCTGCAGACGCCGCAGGGCCGGCCGATATACGAGCTGGCATTCCCTCGGTCCTTCGGTCGAGGGATACGCCGGTGCCGGGCGCGCGGGTCGTGACCGGCTCCTCCTCACAACCGGCCCTTTCAAGATCGACATGACCCTTCGCACCCGAACCCTGCTGCTGTGCGGCGCTGCCCTGCTGGGCATGCTGCTGCTGGCGGCGATCTCGCTGTCCACGCTTCGGCAGACCATGATGCAAGAGCGGGTATCGCAGCTGTCCACGCTGGTGGAACTGGCGCATGCCTCGCTGGACAAGCTGCATACGCAGGAAAAAGCCGGCGAGCTCTCGCGCGAACAGGCGCAGCAGGAAGCCCGGCGCATCCTTGGCAGCCTGCGCAAGAACGAGCTGTACTTCTGGGCGCGCGGCTATGCCAACGACGTCAACTACATCCACCCGAATCCGAAACGCATCGGCATCGTCGACGCCAAGGGCGGCAAGGAAGCCGGCGAGCGCTACCGCGCCGCCCTGCAGGGCCAGCGCGTCGGCACCCTGACCGCCATGGGAACCCGTCCGGGCAGCAAGGACGAAGTGCAGAAGCTGTATGCGGTGATCCGCTTCGAGCCGTGGGACTGGATCGTCGGCACCGGCGACTATATCGACGACATCGACACCGCCTTCTGGCGCAGCACGTCGATCCTGCTGGCGATCGGCGGTGCGCTGATGCTGGTGGTCGGCGCGATGGGCTGGCGGATGGCGCGCAGCCTGTACCGCCAGCTGGGCGGCGAGCCGGCCTACGCGTCCGAGATCGTGCGCAAGATCGGTGCGGGCGACCTGCGCGTGCAGGTCGAGGTCGCGCCGGGCGACCAGCACAGCCTGCTGGCCGCGATGCGCGACATGCAGCGCAACCTGCAGCAGACCGTCGGCAACATCCGCGTCAGCGCGGACACCATCGCCATGGCGTCCGCCGAGATCGCCGCCGGCAACCACGACCTGTCCAGCCGCACCGAACAGCAGGCCAGCGCGCTGCAGGAAACCGCCGCCTCGATGGAAGAGCTGACGGCCACCGTGCGGCAGAACGCCGACAACGCCCGCGAGGCGCAGAGCCTGGCGGTGTCGGCCTCGGGCGTGGCCGGCAAGGGCGGTGACGTGGTCGGTCAGGTTGTGCAGACCATGGCCGCGATCAGCGCCTCCTCGCAGAAGATCGTCGACATCATCGGCGTGATCGACAGCATCGCCTTCCAGACCAACATCCTCGCGCTCAACGCGTCGGTGGAAGCCGCACGCGCGGGCGAGCAGGGCCGCGGCTTCGCGGTGGTCGCGTCCGAGGTGCGTGGCCTGGCGCAACGCTCCGCCGGGGCGGCAAAGGAGATCAAGGCGCTGATCGACGAGTCGGCGCGCAATGTCGAGGCCGGCAGCCAGCTGGTGGACGTGGCGGGCCGCACCATGAACGACGTGGTGGCGAGCGTCCGGCGCGTGACAGATATCGTCGGCGAGATCGCGGCCGCCAGCCACGAGCAGAGCGACGGCATCGAGCAGATCAACGGCGCCGTCACGCAGATGGACCAGGCTACCCAGCAGAACTCGGCACTGGTCGAGCAGGCCAGCGCCGCAGCCGCCTCGCTGCGCGAGCAGGCCGGTCAACTGGTGCGCGCCGTCAGTTCGTTCTCGATCGACGAGGGCGCGCCGGCCCGTCTTCGGGCCCCGGTCGCCGGACGCTAGCGGCACCGGCCGCCCCCTTGGCGGGGGTGGCAGCGCCGGTCGCGGCGCGGCATACTTGCCGCGCTCGACACGGCGCGAGCGCGGGGCGGGCGCGCGGTGCAGGCGCAAACCGCCGGCACGGCGCCCTCACGTATCCGTCCATCATGACAGGCCCACTCCATCGCTTGCGGCGCCGCTGCGCCATCCCGGCATTCTTGTCCCAAGCAGCGGCAGCCGCGCTCGCAACGCTCGCCCTCGCGGCGCCGCCGGCGGCGGCCGCTGAACCGGACGAGCCGCCGGCCGACGCCCAGGTTCGGCGTGTCGTGCAGACCTTCCACGGCCCTGCCGTGCGGGGCCGGCTGATCGCCGCCGCGCGGGACGCTGGCTATACCGGCGCCAGCGGCCAATTCGGTTGTGTCGCCGCCGTGCAGCGCGAAGAGGTGGTCGATGCCCTGATCCCCGCCGTGACGGCGACGCTCGGTCCCGACCAGCTGGAGCAGGCCGGCCGCTTCCTCGATTCGCCCGTCGGGGCCCTGCTGCGCTGGCGTGCGGCGACGCCGACCGAGCGTGCCGGCATGACAGCGCCAGCGGCGGTGCCGGACGCCGCCCAGGCGTGGCGCGACTTCGCCGCGACCGAGACGGGCGCAACGCTCGCCACACCGCCCGCCGCCGTGCAGGCGGCCGTCTCCCGGTTCGAGCGCGAGGTGCTGGGCCGCTGCGGCGGCATGCAGGGGGCCAGCGCGATGACTGCGGCACGCCCCGGCAACCTTTGCGTTCCACCGCGCCCCGTCTATCCCGCCTCGGCCAGACGCGAAGCCCGGACCGGTGCGGTCGAGGTATGGCTGATGCTGGACGACGCAGGCAAGGTCGCCTCGACGGCGGTCTATCGCTCGTCCGGCGTCGCGGCACTGGATGCGGCGGCGGAAACCGCGGTCCAGGCCATGCAATGCAAGGCTTATCGGGACCAGCAGGGCGCGCCCGCAGCCGCCGTCGCCCTGCAGCGAATCGAATTCAAGCTGGCCCCTGACTGACAAGTGGAGGGGGCGCTCCGCCCCCTGCCCCTCTACAACTCCAGCACCAGCTTGCACCCGCCCGCGGCCCGCGAGCAGCATGCCATCATCGTGCCGTTGGTTTCGCCCTCCGATGGGCCGGCGTCCCCCGACGACTCGTTCTGGCACGCGCAGCCAATCCCTTACCGCCCCAGCATGTCGCCTTGCCCGGACCCGCCGTCTCGCTCTTCCGGAAACGCCGCCCGTACTGCCGCGATGACATCACTTGCGACTTGCTCCTGCTGGAGGATGGGAAATTCTTTGGCCAGCTTGTTGCTCACCCGCCCCTGGTTCTCGCGTAATGCGCGGATGATGCGGTCGATGTGCTCGTCGGGGCCATCCAGCGCGTTCTTCACCGCTAACCTTGCCCGATGCCAGTTGCGCAGGTAGGCCGCCTCGTTGCGCATTTCTTCCGTAATGGTCAGGTTCACTAGACGGCCTACGTACTCGACCTGGGCAGTCAGATCCGGGTACCGCCATGTGTGGAGAGCATCTGCCTCGTCCGTAAAGACCAGGTTCGAACGTATGCCGTCGGAATAGGAGATTGCATCGCCGGAGAAGGCATACTTGCCTGCATACCGCGCCATGAACGGCCTGGAAAACGCCTCCAGAACATGGTCGTAGGCCGCGATATGCTGAGGCTTTGAAACAATGGCCGGGGAGACTGGCAGGACAAACGGTGGCGGCACTGCCCCATCTCGCCTGAGAATGTCGTTGATCAGGAAGCGGTGGATGCGGCCGTTGCCATCTGCAAGCGGATGGATGAACACGAAACCAAAGGCCACCGTACCGGCCCGGACAAGCGCCGACAGCCGCTCGGTCCGGTGAAGGAACGTGGAGAGCCCCTCGATCATTCCGGCCAGCTCGCGCGCAGGCGGCGCGATGTAGTGAACGACGTCGCGCCACTCGCTGCGGGCGCCCACGAACACCGGGGATTCCCGCAAGCCAAAGCGCAGGATCGTGGTGCGGTCTCCAACGATCTCGCGCTGCAACTCTTCGAGCGCATCGGCCTTGAGCGGATCGGCATAGGCGCCAACCCTGGCTTCCATCACCGCTGCAAAGCGCCGCACCCTGTCGCGCTGGTCCTGCTCATGCTCGATCCTGAACGAACTGAGCGATTCCTTGATGGTCAGCCATACTACGCTGCGCATCAGAACGTGAGACCCAAACTCGGCATTCAGCTCGTCCAGCCGAGCTCCACAGTCGTACTGTTCGACCGTCCGGACAGCTTCTGTCCGACGGATAACGGGGCAGAAGTGCCGGTTCCCGGGGTCAGGCATGACGCCGCCGAAGGCGCGGGCATCAAGTAAAAACGTGTAGGCGGATTCAAAAACGTATAGATACTACTCCGTTCGCTTAAAAACGTGTAGGAAAGGCCGGTGTACCGGCCAACGGGAGGAACACGACCACGAAAAGCCGGATGGAAACCGGCAGTCTCCGCCTGTCCGGGTCGGCGCGCCGGACCTGGAAGGAAAAAGCGGTCGCTCCGCCCCCTGCCCCTCTACAACTCCAGCACCAGCTTGCACCCGCCTGCGGCCCGCGAGCAGCATGCCATCATCCTGCCGTTGGTTTCGCGCTCGGCGCGCGTGAGTACCACGTCGCGGTGGTCGATCTGTCCCGACAGCACGTGCACCTCGCAGGAGCCGCACAGTCCTTCCTCGCAGTCGCTCTGCACATCGATATTGGCCGCGCGCAGCGTGGCCAGCAGCGTGCGGTCGGCGGGCACGGTCAGCGTCAAACCCGAATCGCGCAGCTCGACCTCGAACGGTGTCTCGCGCGAAGGGTCGAGCGTGCCGGCGGTCGAGGCGAAATGCTCGACGCGCAGGGCGTCCTCGGGCCAATGGGCGGTGCTGTCCTTGAGCGCATCCAGCATCCGCGTCGGTCCGCAGGCATAGATGTGCGTCTCTACGCGGGGCTCGGCCAGCAGCGCGGCGAAATCGTTGCGGCGGCCTTCGTCGCTGCAATACAGATGCAGCCGGTCGCCATGCAAGGCGCGCAGTTCGTCCACCAGCGCCATCGAGGACCGGCAGCGGCCGCTGTAGTGCAGCGTGTAGTCAATGCCCAGCTCGCGGGCGCGCCGCGCCATCGCCGCGATCGGGGTAATGCCGATGCCGCCGGCAATGAAGATCGCATGCCGGTCGGCCTCGTCCAGGCGGAAGTGGTTGCGCGGCCCGCGGATGCGCAAGCGGTCGCCCGGTCGCAACTGGCCGTGGACCCAGGCGGAGCCGCCGCGGCTGTCGGGGTCGCGCAGCACGGCGATCTCGTAGGTGCGCGCGTCGGCCGGGTCCCCGCATAGCGAGTATTGCCGCGAGAGCCCGGTGTCGCCGCACTCGATGTCGATATGGGCGCCGGGCGCCCAGCGCGGCAACGCCCTGCCATCGGCGGAGGCGAGGCGCACGCGCACGATCTCGTCGGCCACGCGCTCCACGCCTTGCACCACCACCGGACGGCTCGATGCGTGGCCGGCCGGTTCGCCGATCCGCGCGGGAATCGCCCGCGTCAGCAGCGACGGGTCGCTGCGTTCCGGGTTGCGCGACGGGTCCCACTCGACCCACAGGTGCTCGGGACCGCGGAACGAGGTGTTCGGCACATAGGTGAAGGTTTGCTCGGCGAGCCGCATATGCGGCAGCCGCCGCGTCAGCTCCTCCAGGAAGATCTGCATCTCCATGCGCGCCAGGTTCTTGCCCATGCACTGGTGCGCGCCGTAGCCGAAGGTCAGCTGGTCGGTAGCATTGTCGCGGCGGATATCGACGCTGTCCGCATCGGGGAAATGGCGCTCGTCATGGTTGCCCGACGAGGACACGATCAGCAGCTTCGCGCCGGCCGGAATCGGCACCCCACCCACCACGGTGTCGGCGGTGGCGATGCGGCGCCAGGCGGCCACCGAGCCGTTGTGCCGCAAGCACTCTTCCACCGCGTTCGGAATCAGCGAGGGGTCTTCGCAGATCTCCTGCCAGACCTCCCGATTCTCCAGCAGCAGCTTTACGGCATTGGCAGTGGCGTTGGCGGTGGTCTCGTGGGCCGCGACGATGCCGGCCATCATCATCGAATGCAGGTACGAGTCCGTGACGACGTCGGGCATCTCCTTCTGCTTGCGGATGCCGTACTGCATCCAGCCCGGGCCGGACGGGTCCTGCCGCATCTTCTCCAGGATGCGGCCGGCAAGCTGCCAGAAGTTGCCCACGGCATGGGCGACGGCGACCTGCTCCTCGGGCTTGGGCCGGCCCCAGGTGTTGACCGTATGCGCGATCGAATAGCGGCGCAGCAGGTCCATGTCTTCCTCGGGCACGCCAAGGAAATGCAGCGCGACGGTCAGCGGCACCTCCCACAGCATCTGGTCGACCAGATCGGCGCGGCCGTCGTCGATGAAGCGGTCGACATACTCGCGCGTGAGCCGGCGCACCAGCGGTTCGTGGTGCTTCAGCTCCTCCGGCGTGAAGGGCTGCATCAGCGCGCGGCGCCGTGCCATGTGCGCGGGCTCGTCCTCGTTGACGAGCGTCCGGTTCAGCGCGAAGCCATAGGAGGCGAGCACTGCATTGGCTTCGGGTCCGGTCGGGGTGATCTTCTCCAGCGCGATCGATGGGCTGAAGGTCCTGTTGTCGCGGAAGATCGCCTTGATGTCATCGTAGCGGGTCACCACCCAGTAGCCGAGCTTCGGGCTGTAGAACACCGGCTCCTCGTCGCGCGACCAGCGCAGATACCCGGGCGGGTCCTGTTGATAGCCATCCTCGAAGGGGTCGAACGCCGCCGCCCGCGGGCTGACCGGGCAACCCCCCGCTTGCGCCTGCTGCGCATGAAATGGACAGCCGGCCGGCACCGGATGGGCCGGGGCCGGTGCAGCCGATGGGAGCGAGGGGGCGTGGGTGGATTCGGACATGCTGGGACTTCCTTGCTTGATGCCTACCATGCGGGCCCGCGGCTCCCCGGGCGGGAGCCGGCGCCCGCGCCGCTCAGTCGAGCGTGATGTTCAATTCGCGAATCAGGCGGGTCCAGCGCGCCGATTCGTTCTTCAGCAGTTCGCCGTACTGCGCTGGCGTGTTGCCGACCGGCTCGACGCCGAAATCGACCATCCGCTTGTTGACGCCGGGCTCGCGAATCGCCGCGACGACATCGCGGTTGAGCCTGGCGATCACTTCGGGCGGCGTCGCGGCCGGCACCACCATGCCCACCAGCGCGGCGGCCTCGACGTTCTTCAGCCCGACCTCGGCGAAGGTCGGCACATCGGGCAGCTGCGGCAGCCGGGTGGCGTTGGCCACCGCGAGCGGCCGCACCTTGCCGCCCTTGATGAAGCCCGCGCCCGCCGCGTAGTCGACCATCATTGCCGGCACCTGGCCGGCGGCCACGTCGGACAGCGCCGGCGCGGCGCCCTTGTACGGCGCGTGCGTCAGCGTCAGGCCGGCCTCGACCTTGAGCAGCTCCATTGCCAGATGGTGCGGGCTGCCGGCGCCGGCCGAGCCGTAGTTCAGCCCACCCGGCTTCCTGGCCTGGGCAATGAAGTCCTGCACGGTCCTGGCCGGGCTGCCGGGACCGACCACCAGGATCATCGGGAAGCGGCCCAGCAGCGTGACCGGCGCCAGGTCCTTCGGGTTGTAGGCCAGCGACTTGTACAGCGCCGGGTTGAAGACCATCGTTCCGTTGTCGGCCGACAGCACGGTGTAGCCGTCCGGCGCCGCGCGCGCCGTCTCGGACGCGGCGATGGCGGTATTGCCGCCCGGCTTGTTGTCCACCACGACCGGCTGCCCGATGCGTGCGGACAGGCCCTGCCCGATGGTGCGGGCGAGGAAATCCGAGCCGCCACCGGCAGCGTAGGGCACGATCCAGCGGATCGGCTTGGCCGGATAGGCGTCTGCCGCGTGGGCCTGCGTCAGTGCGCCCAGCGAGCAGAGCGCGCCGGTGGCGCCGAGCACCAGCGTGCGCAGCAGCCGGACCGGCGTGGAGGAAAGACGGGAGGCGCCGCGGCGATGCGTGGCACGAAGGGCGAGCGACATGGGGTCTCCGATATTCGTTGTGTTGGCGACGGCGTGTGGCTCGGGCGCCGTCGTTTGCGTAAAGGATATACGCATTGCGTAAATAGGCGATCAGGGTTAACGTGAGAACGTGTTCGCCTCGCCGCGATCCCTTCCGCTTATCTGCTACGACATGCGACCTTCCCTGCCCACCCCCTCCGACGACGCCGTTCCTCGCCTGCGTGAACGGCGCCAGCGCGTGCAGTCGGCCGTCACCGGCATGGCCGTGCTCAAGGGGCTCGCCGCGCTCGGCGGGCGCGCCAGCCTGACCGCGCTGGCCGGGCGGATCGGCGAGAGCCCGCCCAAGGTGCACCGCTACCTGGTCAGCCTGATCGAGGAAGGGCTGGTCGCGCAGGAGGCGAACAGCCAGCAATATCACCTGGGGGTGGAGGCACTGCAGATCGGCCTGGCCGCGATGCGGCAGGGGGACCCGCTGCGGGTGGCCGAACCCGCGCTGGCGCAGCTGCGCGAAGCACTCGAGGTGACCTGCTTCGTCGCGGTGATGGGCAACCGCGGGCCGACCATCGTGCGCATCGAGGAGCCGGCGTTGCCGGTGATCGTCAACGTGCGGGCGGGCTCGGTAATGCCGCTGCTGTGGTCGGCGACCGGGCGCGCCTTCCTCGGCTTTGCCGACGATGCAACCGTGCGCTCGCTGGCGGAGGCGGAACTGGCCGCCACCACGCCGGCCGCCCGGGCGACGCTAGATCCGCGCGACCCGATCGGCGAGCTGCAACGGACCGTGCGGGCGCAGGGTTGCGCCGCGGTGCGCGATACCAATCTGAAGGGCATCAGCGCCATCGCGGCACCGGTGTTCGACTACACCGGGCGCGTCTGCGCGGTGCTGACTGCACTGGGGGCCACCGGCGGCTTCGATGCATCCGTGGACGGGTCGATCGGACTGGCCGTGCGGCGGCACGCGCGGGCGCTGTCGGTGCAGCTTGGCCAACCGGCGCGGCCGGGGGATTGAGCACGGCACGGCGCTGCCGTGGCGATCCGCTTCCGATTTGCTATCGTTCGGCCTCCGTCCCAATCGAACGACAGCGACCATGACCGCATTGATCGACTTCCGCTCCACGCCCACCCCGGCCCACGATCGCCCTCGCCCTGACCGGCTGGTGCAGGGCAACCCGGCGCGCACGACCTGGACGCACTACAGCGCCGCGCAGGGCGACTTCGACTGCGGGATCTGGGAATGCGAACCGGGCGCGTGGCGCATCGCCTTTCCGGCGGGCAAGGAAGAGTTCTTCCATGTCATCAGCGGGCGGCTGCGCATCGCCGATGCGGGCGGCAACGCGCGGGAATTCGGTCCTGGCGATGCCTGCGTGATTCCGGCGGGGTTCGAAGGCACGTTCGAGGTGCTGGAGCACGTGCGCAAGCATTTCGTGGTGGTGGACAGGGGATAGGTGGAAGGCGGTGGCTACGGCGCAAGCCGGGCTGCCCTCTCCCCCGGCCCCTCTCCGGCAGGGCGGGAGAGGGGAGAAAACCGGCGGCCTGTCCAATGCCGTGAGGTTGCTCCCCTCTCCCACTTGTGGGAGAGGGGCCGGGGGAGAGGGCCCCACGCCGCTTGCCTTTCTCCAGTGGCGCCCCGCTAGCGCCCCTTCTCCACATAAGGCTCCACCCTTGCCGCGCGCATGACGTAGCCGCTATCGCCCATCGGCGTCTGCGCGCGCTCCACCTGCAGCACGCCCTCGATCCATACCGGATCCATGGTGCGCGTGCCCTGCAGCGGCGCGCCGGCTTGCACATGCACCACCTGGTTGGCCGGCGGCGGCGGAACGTGGATACAGGCGCCGAAATACGGCACCAGCAGGAATTCGCGAATCGCCTCGCCCTCGCCGCCGAGCGAGACGACGAAGCCCGGCAGGCGCACCCGGGCGCCGTCCATCGACGGCTCGACCGGCGCTTCCTGCCAGTAACGCTTGGCCGTTTCCAGCGCCTGTTGCGCGCGCGGGTCCTCGTCCTGCATCTGGGCCAGGTCCAGACCCTTCAACGGCGCCAGCGGGTCCCACCCCTTGGGCACCAGCGCATCCCATTCGATCTCGCGGAAGCCGCCGCCCGCGTCGGCACCCGGCACGGGCGCGTTTGCCGACAGCGCCTCGCCGATCGCATATTCAGGCCGTGCCGCCGCGCCGGCGTCGCGGCCACGTTCGGCGGTCCTTTCCGCGTCCGCCTCTACGCGCTCGCCGCCCTGCTGGTCCAGATACCACCAGTATCCGCCACCGGCCAGTAGCACCAGGGCTGCCGTCGCGAGCATGCGGTTCCGGCGCGCACGCTTCTGCAAGGCGTGGGCCGTCCTGTCCGAGTCCATCTGCATATCGTCCTTTCCCTGCGCATCGCGCTCGTGGTCCCCAGTGCCGTCTTCGCGCCGTCGCGGCGCCGTGGCGCTATATCCGCGGGTTGAGCCCATCGGCGAGGCTCAAGCGATAAGCGCGCCACGCCGGCAGCAGGCTGGCGAGAAAGCCGGCGAGCAGCAGCGCGCCCAGCACCGGCAGCTCCTGCGGCGAGGGCCAGGCCACCGGCAGCGTGACACCCAGCCTGCCCTCGATCCAGCCCCCCAGCATGCCCGAGGCCGCCCACAGCAGCACCACCCCCGCTGCCGTGCCGGCCAGCATCAGCAGGATGCCCTCGATCGCCAGCAGCGCCAGAATATCCGCGGGCCGGGCGCCGGCCGCGCGCAGGATCGCCAGCTCCCGGCGGCGCTGCCCCAGCGCCGCGAGAATCGACGACGCCAGCCCGGCAAGGCCGACCACGGCGACCATCGCGGACACCGCCCGCAGCGCGTTCTCCCCGATGCGCACCACCTCCCACAGCGAATCGAGCGCCACGCCAGGCAGCACGGCCATCAACGGTTCGCGCGTATCCTGCGCGATCTCGCGCTGCACGGCGAACACCCGCGAGCGCAGCTTCAAGCCGACCAGCACCGCGGTGACGCTCGCCGGCGTCAGATCGAATCGGCGCACGTGCTCCGGCGCGATGCCCGCGCCGGGCAGGCGCACCCCGCCCTGGAAGTCGAGGTGGATGGCCTGCATCGCCTCCAGGCCGATATGAATGGTGCGGTCCACCGGTGTGCCGGTCGGCGCCAGGATGCCCACCACCGTGAACGGCTTGTCGTCATGCCCCTGCGCCAGCGCCGCCGGGCCGCCGCCCTCGCCATGCGTCAGCACGATGCGCTGGCCTGTCGTATAGCCGAGCCGGCGGGCGACCTCGGCGCCCAGCACCGCCTCGAACAGGCCGTCGAAGCGGCGGCCTTCGGCCAGCGCGAGGGTACGGGCGTCGCCGTAGCGGAAATGTTCGAAATAGCGCGCGTCGGTCGCCAGCACCGGAAAACCGCGATGCGAGTCCCCCAGCGACAGCGGGATGATCCAGTCCACCTGGGGATGCGCGGCGAGCCGTTGCACGCTGTCCCAGGTCATGTTGTTGGTCGCGCCGCCCAGCCGGAAGACGGCATAGAGCACCAGTTGCACGGGACTGCCGCGCGCGCCGACGATCAGGTCGGTGCCCGACACCGATTGCGAGAAGCTGCCGCGCACCTGATGACGCACGCGCTCGATGCCCAGCAGCAGCGCGGTGGACAAGGCGATCGCGATCACCATCCAGACCAGATTGGCGCGGCGGTTCCAGGCGCTGCGCGCCGCAATGCCAATCAGCGCGACCACAGGACTGGACATCATGGCAGCGCCTCCGAGGGCAGCGGCGCCATGTCCAGGCGCCGGTCGAAGCCCTCGGCAAGCCGTTCGTCATGGCTGACCATCACCAGCCCCGCGCCCGACGCCCGGCACTCCCGCCGCAGCAGCGCCATGAAGGCCTGCTGCCGTGCGGCGTCCAGCGCGGAAGTCGGCTCGTCGGCCAGCACCAGGTCCGGACGGCCCAGCAAGGCGCGTGCGGCGGCGACACGCTGCTGCTGCCCGACCGACAGCTCGGCCGCCGGCCGGCGCCACAGGTCCCGCGCCATGTCCAGGCGCTCCAGCAGCATGCCGGCCGCCTCGATCTCGCTGCCCGCCTGTTGCCGGGCGTGCAGCCGGCGCCGGCTCGAAAAGCGGCATGGCAACAGCACGTTCTCCAGCACCGACAGATACGGCAGCAGATTGAGCTGCTGGAAGATGACGCCGACATGATCCGCGCGGAAACGGTCGCGCCGCGATGGCGCCAGGCTGCGCAGATCGGTCCCCGCCACTTCGACACGGCCTTGCCGCGGCATGATGACGCCGGCCAGCAGCCCGAGCAATGTCGTCTTGCCGCTGCCACTGGGGCCCGACACGAACAGATGCTCGCCGCGCGCCAGCAACAGGTCGGGCAACGCCAGGGCAGTCCCCTGCCTGCCGGGCCAGCGAAACGCGATATCGATGGCGCGCACCAGCGGCGGCGGCGCCGTCGCGTGCGATTGCTGCTCGCCCATGCGCTACCAGCTCAGCCGCGGGTTGGCCGGCGTCAAGGTGGCGCCGGACTGCCGGCGCTCGCTGGCCAATTGCGCGCCGATCCGGGTCACCCCGGGAAAGGCGCGGAACAGCCGGACCTCCAGCGAATCGAGCGCCTGCGGACGCTCGCAGCGGAACCGGTAGCCGGCGTCCAGGTCCGCATGCTGGTGCTGGTGCGCGCCGGCGGCGGGCGGCTTGCCCTCCCCGGTCAGCCCATGCTGCAGGGCGCCGAAATCCAGTTGCGCCGCTTCCAGCCGGCAGCCGGCCTGCGCGGCGGGCACAAACAGCGCGCCACCATTGCGCAACCTCTGCAGCGCGGCCTGCACCTTGCCGCGCTCCTGCTCGTTGCGCGGCAAGCGCTCGAACCCGAGGATGTTGTCCAGCGGCGAGGCGAAGCGGATCGACAGCACGGGGCCGTCGAGCACCACCTCGAGCGTCGCCTGCCCGTGCACATGCGGGTCGGCGGCGTCCACGCCTCCTGGGTGTGCCAGCAGGCACAGCGAAGCGGCAAAGCCGGCAGCGGCGCGATATCGGCGCCCGGTTGGCATCGGCACCTGGCGTTTCCTCGTCATGTCGGCACGGCGGCTGCCGATTGCGCGCCGCAGGCGCAGTCGGCGCACAGGCCGTAGAGCATGAGTTCGTGCGCCTGCACCTGGAAGCCGCGCGGCGCCAGCCGCTTCATGTCCCCGGGGCAGCCGTGCACCTCGAACACGCGGTCGCAGGCGCGGCAATAGAAATGATGGTGATGCTCGCTGCCGGCCAGTTCGTAGCGCGGCGCCTCGCCGGGCAGCGGCACGGCAACGATCTCGCCAGCTTCGACCATGGCCTTCAGGTTGCGATACACCGTCGCAATGCCGATGCCGGCGACATGCGAGCGCGCGGCGTCCAGCAATTCCTGCGGCGTCAGTGGCCTGCCCGCTTCGGCGAGCACAGTGTGGATGGCGTCACGTTGACGCGTCAGTCGTTCCATTCTTTTCGGTGCGCAACCGGCGCCGCGGGCGGCCGGCGGCGGCTTGTGGG
The DNA here is from genome assembly GCF_019795295.1 of Cupriavidus sp. AU9028. Classification (GTDB taxonomy): domain Bacteria; phylum Pseudomonadota; class Gammaproteobacteria; order Burkholderiales; family Burkholderiaceae; genus Cupriavidus. Next base: position 33,208 of record NZ_JAIMCG010000024.1, read on the forward strand.
AACAAGGAATAGGAAAACGGGGCGAAGCCCGTTGCGGCGCAGCGTCAGCCTCGCCCCTGCATCGCCGCCCGAGGCTTCGCTGCCCCGTCAATGCGGCGTAAGACCAAAGTCGGAGTTAATGATACGACATTCTCAATAGATCGGCGCAGCCGCCGGCCGATTCCCGCTGCTTTGGAGGCGTGGCGCACCCCTCGTCTCCGTCAAAGGTTCTAATCGCCGATTGCCGCACCCCGGGCCTCGCCACGGATACGCCACCGGGTTAAACCGTTCGGCCAATGTTGCCTCGCGGCGAGGTCGGGCCTAATGCGTTGCAACGCTGGCACAAGGCAATCTCGCCCCCTTTCGCCGGCATGGGAGGATCCGATGAACGCAAGCTTCGATACGGTGATCGGCAATCACCTGATCCGGCAACTTCCCGAGGTCGAGCGGGCCTTGCTGGCGCCTTCCCTGGAGCCGGTGGCGCTGCGCGATGGCCAACTGCTGATCGACGCGGGACACGCCGTGCGGCACGTCTATTTCCCGACCACGGCGATCGTGTCGCTGCTGTCGCTGCAGGAGGACGGCGCCACCGTCGAGCTGGCTGCGGTGGGCAACGAGGGCGTGGCGGGCCTGCCTGCGCTGACGGGTGGCGAACCGATGGCGCTGCGTTGCGAGGTGCAGCGCACCGGCCGGGGGCTGCGCATCTCCGCGGCGGACCTGCGGGCGCTGCTGCCGCAGTTGCCGGGCCTGCAGCGGCTGACCATGCGCTACATGCAGTTCCTGCTGACGCAGATCGGCGCCACCGCGGCCTGCATCCGGCATCGCCCGCTGATGGAGCAGCTGTGCCGCTGGCTGCTGCTGTCGCTGGATCGCGTGCATGGGGACGAGCTGACCGTCACGCAGCAGCGCATTGCGAACATGCTGGGCGTGCGCCGCGAAGGGGTCACCGAGGCCGTCGCGCGGCTGGAAAGCCTGCACCTGATCGAACATAGCCGCGGCCGCATCCGCGTGATCGACCGGCACGGCCTCGAAGAGATTTCGGGCGAGTCCTACCGCATCGTGCAGCACGAGATCCGCCGGCTGGTGCAGCCGCGCGGCGCGGACGTCGCGCCCATGGTCCTCAAACGCGCCGCCGCCAGCGCGCACTGACCTGGCGGTTTGCCGCCTGGCGGCTACGCGGCGGACGGCGCGCCACCCTGCGCCGGCGCGTGCCTTGCCACCCATGCCAGCGCGCTGGCGAGAAACGCCGAGCTGTCGCCCGCCCGGTAGCTCATGATCATCGGCGAGACGAAGCCGGGCGCCTGCAACGGGGCGTAGCGCAGGTCGTCCCGGTGCAGCCGCTGCACCGAGGCTGGCACCAGCGCAATGCCGATGCCCGCTGCCACCAGCCCCAGCGCGGTCTGCAGCTCGTTTGCCTCCTGCACCACGCGCGGTTGCAGGCCCTGCGCACGGAACAGCGCCAGCACGTGGTCGGCATAGCTTGGCCGCGGCCTGGCCGGATACAGGATCAGCGGCTCACGCGCCAGCGCCGCCGGCGTCAGCGCGCCGCGGTCGCCGGCGCGTGCATTGACTGGCAGCGCCGCCACCAGCGGCTCGGTCACCACCACCTGCTGCACGATGGCCGGATCGTTGAGCGCGATCCGGCCAAAACCCAGGTCGATCCGGCCGGATTTCAGCGCCTCGATCTGCTGCACGGTGATCATCTCCGCCAGACCCACCTCGACCTCGCTGTCGTCCTCCCGCAATTTGCGGATCAGGCCGGGCAGCACGCCATACAGCACCGACGGGACGAAGCCGATGCCGAACCAGCGCTTCTCGTTGCGGCCGATCCGGCGCGTGCCCTCGACCATCTCTTCCAGCCGCTGCGTCAGCTGCAGCGACTGCTGCTGCAGGAAGCGCCCCGCCTCAGTCAGCCGGATGGAGCGCCCCACCCGTTCGAACAGCGGCACGCCGATCTCCTCCTCCAGCTGACGGATCTGCCTCGACAGCGGCGGTTGCGCCATGTGCAGCAGTGCCGCCGCCCGCGTCACATTGCCTTCGCGCGCCACCATCTGGAAGTAGCGCAGGTGCCGGAATTCCATCGCTCGTGCCTCTCGCCTCGGGATTTCATACCCTGAAGGTATCAATTGAGACATCATCGGTCTTGGACACGGCGCACGTCAAGCCTCCATACTGGCTTCACTCTCACCCCGCTCACCAACCTACAAAGTATGACTGCAACGATTCAGGCCGTGGAAGCCGTGCTGGTCGATCTGCCGACCATCCGCGCGCACCAGCTCGCCATGGCGACCATGCAGCGCCAGACGCTGGTGATCGTCCGGCTGCGCTGCAGCGACGGCATCGAAGGTATCGGCGAGGCCACCACCATTGGCGGGCTGTCCTACGGCGACGAGAGCCCGGAAGGCATCAAGCTGACCATCGACACCTACCTGGCGCCCGCCTTGATCGGCGAGGACGCCGCCAATATCCATGCCGCCATGGCGCGCCTGAACAAGGTCGCGCGCGGCAACCGCTTCGCCAAGTCCGCCCTGGAGACCGCCTTGCTGGACGCACAGGGCAAGCGGCTGGACGTGCCGCTGGCCACGCTGCTGGGCGGCGCCGTGCGTCCCGCGCTGCCGGCGCTGTGGACCCTTGCCAGCGGCGACACCGGCCGCGACATCGAGGAAGCGCGGCGCCTGCTGGACGAGCGCCGTCACGATACCTTCAAGCTGAAGATCGGCCGGCGCGCCGTGCGCGACGACGTGGCACACGCGGCGGCAATCAAGCGGGCGCTGGGCGACCGCGCCCGCGTGACCGTCGATGTCAACCAGGCGTGGAACGAGGCCGAGGCCGCCACCGGCATCGCCATGCTCGAAGCGGCGGGCATCGACCTGATCGAGCAGCCGGTGCCGCGCGAGCAGCGCATGGCGCTGGCCCGTCTGGCCGCACGCTTTGTCGTGCCGGTGATGGCCGACGAAGCGGTCTGCGGCCCGGAAGACGCAATGGAACTGGCACGTCTTGGGGCGTCGGACGTCTTCGCGCTGAAGATCGCCAAATCCGGCGGCATCTTCGGCATGCTGCGCACCGCCGCGGTCGGCGACGCCGCCGGCATCGCGCTGTACGGTGGCACCATGCTGGAAGGCAGCGTCGGCACCATCGCCGCCGCGCATGGCTTCTGCACGCTGCCGCAGCTGGCATGGGGCACCGAACTGTTCGGCCCGCTGCTGCTGACCGACGATATCGTCGTCGAGCGCCCCACCTACCGCGACTTCCACCTTCACCTGCCGCAGGGACCGGGGCTGGGACTGGCGCTCGACGAAGACAAGCTCGCGCACTATCGGCGGGATCCGCGCTGAGCGCCGGCCCGTCATCCACACAACAACACCCGGGAGACCGTCATGCTGTATCTCGTCAGAATGGATGTGCACCTTCCCTACGACATGCCCGCGGCGCAGGCCGACGACATCAAGGCACGCGAGAAGGCGTACGCGCAGGACCTGCAGCGCCAGGGCAAATGGCAGCAGCTATATCGGGTGGTCGGCGAATACGCCAACTACAGCATCTTCGACGTGGACTCGCACGACGAGCTGCACACCCTGCTGTCGGGCCTGCCGCTGTTCCCCTACATGACGCTGCACGTCACGCCGCTGGCCAGGCACCCGTCGTCGATCCGATAGCAATCCCGCCGGGGACCGGTCGCCCCGGCGCATCACCGCATCACCGCATCACCGCATCAACAAGGAAGGAACGGAGACAATGCACTCGTACAAGATGTCGCTGCCCGCGCGCAGCCTGGGAACCTTGCTGCTGACGCTCGCGGCCGCCGCACTGCCCGCCGCCGCATCGGCCCAGGGCAACTGGCCGGAACGGCCGATCCGCTGGGTCGTGCCCTTCCCCGCCGCCGGCGCGATGGACAGCATCGCGCGCACGCTCGGCGAAGAGATGTCGCAGACCCTGGGCAAACCGGTGGTGGTGGAGAACCGGCCCGGCGCGGGCGGCAACATCGGCGCCGAAGCCGTGGCACGCGCGCCCGCCGACGGCTACACGCTGCTGATCGTCGCCAACGGCATGGCGGTCAATCCGGCGCTGTACCGCAAGCTGAACTACGACCCGGTGAAGGACTTCGCCCCGGTATCGCTGCTGGCCGTCGTGCCCAATGTGCTGGTCGCCAACAAGGCGAAGACCCAGGCCACCACCATCCGCGACGTCATTGCCGCCGCGAAGTCGCAGCCCGGCAAGTACACCTACGCCTCCGCGGGCAACGGCACCTCCATTCACCTCGCGGGCGAGCTGTTCACCTCGATGGCCGGCGTCCAGCTGCTGCATATTCCCTACAAGGGCAGCGGCCCTGCCGTCACCGACCTGCTTGGCGGTCAGGTCGACTACATGTTCGACAGCATCACCTCGGCGAAACCGCATATCGACGCTGGCAAGCTGACCCCGATCGCGGTGACCACCAGCAAGCGCTCCTCCGCGCTGCCCAATGTGTCGACGGTTGCCGAAGCCGGACTGCCGGGTTACGAGCTGTCGCCGTGGTTCGCGGTCTTCGTGCCGGCCGGCACGCCGCCGGCCATCATCGAGCGGATTCATCGCGCGATGGTCGAGGCGCTGCGCAAGCCCGCGGTGCAGAAGCGGCTGGAGGGCATCGGCGCCGAAGCGATCGGCAGCACGCCGGCGGCGCTGAAGGACCACCTCGCCCGCGAGACTGCCAAGTGGGGCGAGCTGATTCGCACCCGCGGCATCCGCGCCGACTGACCGCACTCGTCCTCGACTTGTCCCTGGAAACCGCCATGCCATACGCCACCATCGACGGCCTGTCCCTGCACTACACCCTCGAGGGCGACCCTCAGGCGCCGGTCCTCGTGCTGTCCAACTCGCTCGGCACATCGCTCGGCATGTGGGATCCTCAGATGCCGGCGCTGCTGCGCCGCTACCGCGTGCTTCGCTACGACACCCGCGGTCACGGCCACTCCGGCATCGCGCAGGCACCGTTCGGCATCGACACCCTGGGCAGGGACGTGCTCGCCGTGCTGGAGCATGCGGGCATCGCCACGCCGGCGCACTTCTGCGGGCTGTCGATGGGCGGCATGACGGGGATCTGGCTGGCCGCGCACCACCCGGGGCGCTTCCGCAGTTTCGTGCTCGCCAATACCGCCGCAATGATCGGGCCGGCCTCCGTGTGGGACAACCGTATCGCCACGGTACGCCGGGACGGCATGGCAGCCATCGTCGATGCGGTGCTGCAGCGCTGGTTCACCCAGCGCACGCTCGACCACCAGGGGGACGGTCTCGTCGCCGTGCGCGCCATGCTGCAGCGCACCGATCCACACGGCTATGCCGGCAACTGCGCCGCGATCCGCGATGCCGATCTGCGCGCGTCGCTGCAAGGCATCCGTGCGCCGGTCCTGGTCATCGCCGGCAAGCACGACGCGGCGACCACGCCCGCGCAAGGTCGAGCGCTGGCCGAGGGGATCAAGGGCGCCCACTATGTCGAGCTGGACGCCGCGCATCTGTCCAACTGGGAGCGACCCGCCGAATTTACCGCGGCGCTGCTGGACTTCATCGAGCGCCACTGACAGCAGCCGGACGACAAAAGTTCCTCGTCACATGCCCCTTCGCGCAATTCCACCGATGGTGCGCATCGAGCGTGAAAAAGTGCCTTGAACAGCCGCGCCCGAGCAAATAAGCTGGTTGGAACGCTTGCTTCGAGCGCCTGCCCAGGAGGCCAGCCATGCTGGCGATGAACTATCGCGGTCCGTATCGCGTCCGCGCGCAGTACAAGCCCGAACCGGCCATCGAGCACCCCAACGATGCCATTGTTCGCGTCACGCGCTCGTGCATTTGCGGATCGGACCTGCATCTGTATCACGGCCTGGTGCCGGATACCCGTGTCGGCACCACCTTCGGCCACGAGTTCACTGGCGTCGTCGCCGAGGTCGGTCCCTCGGTGCAGAACCTGCGCGTGGGCGACCACGTGCTGGTGCCCTTCAACATCTTCTGCGGCTCGTGCTTTTTCTGCCAGCGCGAGCTGTACGGCAACTGCCACAACACCAACCCCGAGGCAACCGCGGTCGGTGGCATCTACGGCTACTCCCACACCGCCGGCGGCTACGACGGCGGCCAGGCGGAATACGTGCGGGTACCCTTCGCCGACATCAATCCGACAGTGATACCGGACGACCTGCACGTCGACGACGCGGTGCTGCTGACCGATGCCTTGCCGACCGGCTACCAGGCCGCGGAGATGGGCGACATCGCCGAGGGCGACACGGTGGTGATCTTCGGCGCGGGGCCGGTCGGCATCTTCGCGGCCAAGTCCGCGTGGCTGCTCGGCGCGGGCCGCGTCATCGTCGTCGATCATCTCGAATACCGGCTGGACTTCGTGCGCCGCTACGCGCAATGCGAGGTGGTCAATTTCCGCGAAGTGGGCGACATGGCCATCCATATCAAGAAGATGACCGACTGGCTCGGCGCCGATGTCTGCATCGATGCCGTCGGCTGCGAGGCGGCCGGCAGCGCGGCGCAGCAGCTGACCGGCCGCTACCTGAAGCTGCAGGCCGGCGCGGCCACCGTGCTGCACTGGTGCATCAACTGTGTGCGCAAGGGTGGCAACGTCTCCATCGTCGGCGTCTACGGTCCCACCTTCAATGCCGTGCCGCTAGGCAACGCGGTCAACAAGGGCCTGACGCTGCGGATGAACCAGGCCAGCGTCAAGCGCCATCTGCCACGGCTGATCGAGCATATCCGCGCCGGTCATCTGTCGCCGCGCGAGATCATCACGCATCGCATCCCGCTGGAAGAGGTATCGGACGCCTATCACCTGTTCTCCAGCAAGCTGGACGGCTGCATCAAGCCGGTGCTGATCATGCCGGGGACCGACAGCCTGGCGCACTGACTCGTCCGCGTGCGGCGCGCGCGCAAGGAGCACGATTCATGGAAGAGCAACGAGGCAGCGGCGACACGCCCTCCCCGAAGCCGGCGGGAGCCGGCGGCACCGGCGGCACCGGCGGCACGGGCACCGCCTTGACCGCAGGCGGCAGCGCGCCGCAGCCACCCGCGCATCTGACCCATATCAAGGGATGGGGCGCGGACCTCGACCACCGCAACCGGCCGGCCTACCCGATGGAGCGCAAGCCGCCGCGGCTTGGCGACGTGCAGCTGTGGACCAATCCCCCGCAGCAGCAGTCGCACATCGAGGTGTTCCATTCCACCGAGCGGCCGGGCATCACACCGGTGTTCGGCACCAGCGCGCCGCCCTGGGGCCTGAGCGGCCTGATCCGGCGGTTCGCCTACCGGCTCAGCGAGAACGACATCCGGCATTGGCTGCTGCTGCTCTTCGCCGACCGCGTCAATGTCGTCGAAGGCATCGGCGACGACCTGGTGCGCGGCCACGTGCCCAACGTGCTGTCGGAGATGGGCATCAAGGCGGAACTGCAGCACAACCGCGCGGGCTTCGTCACCAAGGTCGCCGTCGCGACGGCGGTGGTGGGCGTGGCATGGTGGCTGTTGCGGCGGCGGGAGCCGGCGCCATTGCTGCAGGAGGATTGGGAGGAGGATTGATGAGGTCAGATCGACTTGGGCCGTGAAGGGCCGCGCTTCCCTGGAGTCCCCTGAAAGACCCGATCCGGCGCCATCGAGCGCCGTCCGCCATCCCACTCCTGCCTCAGCGCGTCCAGCAACGTCGGCTCCATGGTAGGTCCGTGCAGATGCAAGGTGTCCGCCATGGCGTCACCGATGCGCTCCAGCACCTCCTCCGGCTTGCTCACTCCACACACCTGCCGGCCGAAGGCGAGCAACGACTTTCTATCGGGATAGCCTCGGGTCTTTTCCAGCTTCAGCGCCAGTTCCCGATCTACCAGCTCGACCCCGTGGCGATTCTGGTATTTGTAGATCGTCGTGGTGACCACATCGAACAACGGGGACAGCGCAGGCGCGCTTGAGATCGGGTCCGTATATAGCAGCCCGAAGTTCTTCAGATGCGCGTCTCCATTGCGCACCATCACGGTCAGCGTGAGGTACTCGAAGAAGCGTTGACAGCTCTCCGGCGCATTCGCTCCGCAATAGAGCCGGATGGCCGTGACGATATTCTCGTACGATCCGGTGTACTTTTCCTCGGCAGTGCGATTCATCAATACCGCCATATCCTCGAATCCCAGTTGCCGTCCCTGAGCCAGATCGAACCGGGCCATCACAAAGAGCTGGCGCGTCTCCGACAGCCAGAACTCGGGAACCGAGAGACCGGCACGGCGGGCGGCTTCCATGCAAAGGAACTCGTTTTGGGCCAGATGCGGGTAGTCATCGCCGCTCGCCTTCACGATCAGGTCGGGCGCGACCAGGGTGGCTCGTTCGTTCAGCGCAGAGCCGGGTCTGTCGGCATTTGGCACCATTACCTTGGGCTGGAACCCGCTGATACCTGACTGAAGATATCGGTCGACCAGGTATTCGAAGAGCTCGTTGGACGCGTCGCTGCCAAGCAGCAGCGACAGCCCGACGTCAGCACGCTTGCCGGCTTCATACACCGACCCCGGCAAGGTATAGCGCAGACGTCCGATCTGATTGGTGCCAGTCAAGGCGAGCAGCCGCATATCGTCGAGACGGACAACCTTGCCGAACCGATGCCGTATCCGGTCGAGCAAGTAGCCCTCGGGCCGATTACATAGCGCGACTCCTTGTGGAGCACGCCGGACGGCCCTTGCGGCGTGTTGATGTCCAGTCGCTTCAGCTTGTCATTCCTCATCTTCGATCATCGCCCTGAACTCTTCTGCGGTAGGCCGAGTGTCAACGATTGCCACGCCCTTGCCCAGATAGGCAAGGCCATTGAGCAGCACATGCATGCCGACGTTGGCGCCCCGTTCCAGCTCCGCAATGGTCTGCCGCCGCACATTCAATGCGCCGGCCACCTCGGCCTGGCTTCTTCCCAAGGCCTTGCGTGTTTGACGAAACAATTTCCCCAAGTCCCGAGGACTGAATGCAGCGCGCATTTTGTTCGGAATAGCGAACGAAGACTTTCCCAGTTTAGGAGAAAGTTCGAAATTTCGCACGTTCGATCCCAAGCCGCGCCAAAGAGAGTTACAGGCGTTACGTTGAAACGGTATGAGCGCAGCCGCCCCTTCCTTACACTCCCTGGACGCTTCCAACCCGGCACGACGACCGACGTCATGAGAACACCATCGCTATCGCTGATCCTGGCTTGCTGTACCGCAACCCTGCTTCCCCCGGCAGCCGCAGCGGTGCCGGCCATCCCGAGTGCCGCCGCCGAGGCGCCGGCGCTGCTGCCCCGGGACGCGGCGCGCGTCCGCCAGATCGTCGACGCCGCGATTGGGCCGGCGATGGCCAGGGAAGGCATCCCCGGCATGGCGGTCGGGGTAACGATCGACGGCCGGCAGGCGGTCTTCCTGTACGGCGTTGCCTCGCGCAAGGACAAGCAACCGGTCACCGAGCGGACCTTGTTCGAGGTCGGCTCGATCAGCAAGACCTTTGCCGCGACGGTCGCTGCCTATGCCGACGTCACCGGCGCGATGTCGCTGTCGGATCCGCTGAGCGCGTATCTGCCCTCGCTTCAGGGCACGCCGGCGGGTGCCGCCACGGTCCTGCAACTGGGCACGCAGACCAGCGGCCTGCCCTTTTCCGCGCCGCCCGGCGTCACGGACAGCAAGGCGCTGGTCCGCTATCTGGCCGCGCTGGCCCCCGCCCGGCCCCCCGGCAGCCTGCGCATCTACTCCAACGCCGGCATCGGCCTGCTGGGTGACATCGTGGCGGCGCGAATGGGCATGCCGTACGACAAGCTGGTGAAGGCGGTCGTCCTCGATCCGCTCGCACTGCTCGATACGTTGCTGGAGGTGCCGAAAGAGCGCATGCGCGACTACGCGCAGGGCTACACCGCGACCGACGCCCCGGCGAGGCTGCGGCCCGGTCTGTTGTGGCAGCCCGCCTACGGGGTCCGTGCGACTGCCGGGGACATGCTGCGGTTCGCCGAAGCGAACCTGAGCGCTTCCCATGCCAATCCGGCCGAGCCCGGCCCACTTGCCCGCGCCCTTGCGCAAACCCATCGGCTGCGCGTGCGCGCGGGCCCGGTGCGTCAGGCGCTGGTGTGGGAGCGCTACCCCTGGCCCGCGCCGCTGGCCTCGCTGCAACAGGCGAGCGACGCGGCGCTCGAGCACCTGCCGGCGCAGACCTTCCCGGCGGGAAGCCGTGACGAGGACAACGTGCTGATCCACAAGACCGGCGGCACCAACGGCTTCTCCGCGTATCTCGGTTTCCTGCCGGCCCGGCGCATCGGCCTGGTGCTGCTGGCGAACAAGGCCTATCCGCCGCAGCAACGGATGGTACTGGCCCACACCATCCTGACCGCGCTTGACAAGACCCAATCGCGATAGACCGCTGCCGGCGCGGCGGCGAAGCAACGCGAGGCAAGTCGTCCTTGAAATTCGCCGGCATCGGCACTTCAATCGCTCAGAGGGCCGCCAGAGCCCCGCCGTCCCCGTTGCCCCCGTTGTCGCGCCCATGCAGCCATTGACCTGCCGCCAATGCGCCCGGCGGGCGCCAGGTGGGCTATGGGTGCCATGGGCGCGATGCACGCAATGGGCATCGCCTACGGCGGCTGGCTGGCCCATCCCCCAACCATGCAAGGGAGAAGCCAATGGATCGCCGCAGGTTCCTGAAGTGGGGCAGTTTCCTTACCGTATCGATCGCCACTGGCGGCATTGCGGGCTGCGGAGGCGATGACGACGACCATGGCAGCAATGGCGGCCCGCAACCGGAGCCCCCGCCCAACGCCGGCGCGAACTTCCGCTTCCTGCACGGCGTCGCGTCGGGCGACCCGCGTGCCGACAGCGTGGTGCTGTGGACCCGCATCGACGGCGACAACGGCGGGCAGCCGGTACCGGTGCGCATCCAGGTGTCCGCGCAGGCCGATTTTGCCGCGCTGCTGGTCGACAACACCGTGCAGGCACTGCCCGACTGGGACTACACGGTGCGCAACAAGGTCATGGGTCTTGCGGCCGGGACCACCTACTACTACCGCTTCCTGCTCGGCGACCGCGCCAGCCCGACTGGCCGCACCCGTACCGCACCGCTGCCCGGCACGCCTGTGGCCAGCCTGCGCTTCGCCTTCCTCAGCTGCCAGGACTGGGGCATCAACCACTGGGCCGGCATGGAAGAGCTGGCCGCGCAGGAGCTGGACTTCATCGTCCACACCGGCGACTACATCTACGAGACCGTCAGCGGCGGCACCAACCCGGTGGGACTGGTCGAGCCGCAACACCCGGCGCTGGTGCTGCCCGATGGCGAGGCACAGGCGGACGGCGCCATCCATGCCGTCTCGCTGGCGGACTACCGCTACCTCTACCGCACCTATCGCAGCGATCCCCGCCTGCAGGCCCTGCATGCCAGCGCGCCGATGATCGCGATCTGGGACGACCACGAGTTTTCCAACGACTGCTGGCAGGACCGCGAAACCTACGAGCCGTCCGATGACCAGACGCCCAATACCGCGCGGCGCCGCTTCGCCAACCAGGCCTGGTTCGAGTTCATGCCGGCCGATGTCACGCTGGATGCGAACGACCCGTCGTTCCAGAATATCCGCATCTACCGTGACTTCACCTTCGGCGACCTGGCCACGCTGGTGTTGACCGACGAGCGGCTCTACCGCGCCGACCACGTACTGCCGGAGACCGGCACCGACAGCGCGATCGGCAGCCGTTTCCTGGTCCGGCAGGCCGAGCTGGCCGACGCGGAAGCCCGGAAGATCGCCGCGGCCGGCGGCGCGCTGACACCCGTGTCGATGCTTGGCGACGCGCAACGCGCCTGGTGGCAGGACCGGATGGGCAGCGCCACCACGACCTGGAAGCTGTGGGGCAACCAGGTGTCGCTGCTGCGCATGCAGCTGGACGGCCTGCAGGCATTCAGCGAACTGGTGGCGCGGCTGGTGGTGACGATCTACCCCAGCCTGTCCTCCGTGCGGGACCAGATCAGCGCGGCGCTGGTGACCGACCTTGGCACCGCCCGCAACAACGGCAGCTACCCCAACGTCAGCTACGACGCGCTGAAGGCGGTGCTGTCGCAGGCCGGGGTCGACGTGTCGCGCTTCGACGCGGTCATCAAGCCGCAGCTGGACAGCCGACTGCCGAACGCGTCGCTGCTCGAGCGCTACATCGCCAACGCCGACCAGTGGGATGGCTACGACGCCGAGCGCCGCGCACTGATGGCGTTCCTGCGGGACTACGGCATCCGCAATGTGGTGGCCCTGACCGGCGACATCCACTCCTTCTTCGCTGGAGTCGTGATGGATGACTATGATGGCGCCACGCCCACGCCGGTCATGGTCGATCTGGTCACGGCCGGGCTGTCGAGCAATTCCTTCCAGAACGCGTTCAAGCAGGTCGTCGATTCCGATCCGCGCTTTGCCGATGCCAAGGCGCTGGTGTACGAGGAGGTCAATGGGGTGCTGATGAACACGCTGAACCGCACGCTGGAGCGGTTCAACCCGTGGCTGGCCCATACCGATACCAGCGTGCAGGGCTACAGCGTGGTGACGCTGACGCCCGAGCGGCTCAGCTGCACCTTCCATGTGATGAAGGAACTGGAGGGCGGCAACACGCCGGCGCAGCCGGCTACCGCCCGCACGGTCACGGTGGAGGTGCCCGCCGGGGCCGCGGCGGTCAACGTGATCGACGGCTGACGCCAGCGCGCTACGCCGCCAGCCCCGCCGGGCTGTTGGCGGCAGCGCGCGAGCCCTGCGCGCGAAACGCCGCGCGGTAGCGTTCGGGCGTGGTCTGCAGATGGCGCAGAAAGACCTGCCGCATCGCGTCCGCACTGCTGAATCCGGCCAGGCGCGCTACCGCGTCCAGCCGACGCTCGCTCTGCTCCAGCATCCGGCGCGCCGCTTCCAGCCGCTGGATTTCCACATAGCGGGCCGGGGTCAGCCCGACCTGACGGGCGAACACGCGGGCGAAGTTGCGCGGGCTCATCGACAGCCGCTCGGCCAGCGCATTGACCGACAGGTCGCCGTCCAGATGATCGGCGATCCAGCCCTGCAGCTCGCGCAGACCCGGGCTCTGCGCCGCCTGCGCCTGCAACGCGCTGGAGAACTGCGCCTGGCTGCCCGGCCGGCGCAGGAACAGCACCAGTTCCCGTGCCACCGCCAGCGAGGTGGCGTGACCCAGGTCGTCCTCGACCAGCGCGAGCGACAAATCCATGCCGGAGGTCACGCCGGCCGACGTGTAGATGCCGCCGTCCTCGATCCAGATCGGATTGGGGTCCACCTGCACCCTCGGATACCGGCGCGCCAGCTTGCTGGCATGCTGCCAGTGGGTGGTGGCGCGCTTCGCATCGAGCAGGCCCGTGCTGGCCAGCACGAAGGCGCCGGTACAGACGGCGCCGACGCGGCGCACCGTGGGCGCCAGTTCGCGCAGCCAGTGAATGAGCGCCGCGTTGCCGGCGGCGGCGGCGTGGCCCGCGCCACCGGCAATCAGCAACGTGTCCACCGGGCCGGGAAGCTGCTCGGCGATGCGGTGAAACGGCGCGTCCGCCAGCAAGCGGATGCCGCTTTCGGTGCGAACGATCGCATCGTCGGCGACGCTGGCGATGCGGATCTGATAGGCGGCACCGGGCCGGCCGGACAGCCGGTTGGCCTGCCCGAAGACGGCCGTCGGTCCGCTCACGTCGAGCTCCTGCGCCGGGTCCGGTGCGACGATCAGCACCACGCGCGGCGCATCGGGAGCGGCAGGGACGGAGCGAATCATGGCGATGGCGATGGCGATGGCGATGGCGATGGCGGTGGCGGTGGCTATGGCGATGGCAGTGGAGGAACGCGCGGGCGGCTCATGATACCGCCGCCGCCGTGCGCGCGCCCCGCTGCCAGGCGAGCGTCATGACCAGCGCCAGCGCCAGCGCGGGCAGCGCCGCCAGGTTGATGGCTTCCCAGCCGTAGCGGTGCAGCACTTGCCCTGCCGCCAGCGTGGCAATGGCGGTCACGACCGCCGCCGCAAATTCGGCCACCGCCTGCGTACGGGCGCGTTCGCTGTCCTGATAGCAGCTGGCGAGCAGCGTGGTGCCGCCGACGAACATGAAATTCCAGCCGATGCCCAGGCACAGCAGGGCGATGAAGAACGCGGGCAGCGCAGTCGACGCCAGGGCGACCACGCTGGCCAGCGCCGACAGCGCGATGCCCGCCATGAGCATCGCCGGGGTGCCGTAGCGCTGCAGCAGCAGGCCCGCGACAAAGGACGGCGCGTACATGCCGACCAGATGCCATTCGATGATCTGCGCGCCCTGCGCGATGGTGTGATTGCAGGCCACCGCGGCAATCGGCGTGGCCGTCATCACGAACATCATCACTGCGTTGCCGATGCCATTGTTGGCGAAGGCGGCGAGGAAGGCCGGCTGGCGCACGATCTGCGCCATGGGCCGGGGCGGCAGCGTGCTGGCCGGCATGCCGGCCGCCGCGGCGACCGACGCCGGCGGCTCGCGATAGGCCAGCAACAGCACCAGCACGGTGGCAATGCCGAACGCCGCCACCACGGCGTAGGCGCCGGCGAAAGGCAGCGGCGGCATCAGCAGGTCCATGCTCCACGCGGCAATCGCCGGCCCGCACACCGCGGCCGCCACGCCGCCGGTCAGCACCGCGGAGATGGCGCGCGGCTTGTCCGCGGCGGGGGCGGCATCGGCTGCCGCCAGCCGGTAGTAGCGGGCGAACGCCTGGAACACGCCGACCAGCGCCGTGCCCACGCAGAACGAGACGAAGTCGTGCCGGGCAATCGCCCACACCGACACCGCACCGCCGGCGGTGCAGGCCAGCCCACCGATGCAGAAGGCCAGCCGGCGCCCCAGCCGCCCGATGACAAAGGCGGCGCCAAACGCGGTCACGGCGGCGGCCACCGTGATCAGCGCGAACGGCAAGGTCGCCAGCGCCTTGTCCGGCGCCAGGGTGTAGCCGACCAGGCCCGTCAGGGTCAGGTCCACGGACAGGGCGGAGGTGAACAGCGCCTGGCAGATTGCCAGCACGCGGGCATGGGACATCGGCGTCGCGGCCATGGGTTTCCGGAGTGGCTTGGGAACGATGGCCACAGACTAAGGCGGCGTGCAGTCGTCCTTCGGACAACGATCCGAGAAATCCTGCCACGCGGCGACCGCATGGACGCTCGTTGCCCTCTCCCCCGGCCCCTCTCCCGCAAGCGGGCGAGGGGAGCAAACCGCCAGCTTGTCCACGACCTCTGGTGTGCTCCCCTCTCCCGCACCGCGGGAGAGCAACCGTGTCAAGCGGGCGTGTTGTCCTGCCATGGCTGCCCGGATTTCATCATGGCGTTCAGCACGGTGAGCAGCTTGCGCATGCAGGCGGTAACGGCCACCTTGAACGGCTTGCCGGCCGAGCTCAAGCGCTCATAGAAGGCGCGAATGGCAGGATTGTGGCGGATGGCGGTGATGGTCGCCATGTAAAGCACATTGCGCACCTCTGCCCGTCCACCGCGTATATAGCGCTGCCCGCGACGTTTGCCGCTGTCGTCGTTAAAGGGGGCCACACCGACCAGCGCCGCAATCTGCTGGCGGCTGAGCTTGCCCAGCTCCGGCAAGCGGCCCAGCAGCGTGAACACGCTGACCTTGCCGATGCCCGGCATGCTATCGAGCAAGTCGA
>NZ_JAIMCG010000025.1 GCF_019795295.1 Cupriavidus sp. AU9028
CGCGTCGCTCTCGCGCTCGGCTGACAACGTTGCAGCAAGTTCGACACCGCGGACATAGTGCACCGGTGCCGGCCGTTCCAACGGCAAGGCCGACACGTGCTCCGGCGCTTCGTACAGCAAACAGCCCAGCGCCCAGTCACGTAGGACATCGTGCGCCGGCTCAGCGCGCACTGCGCTCAGCGCCCGGAGCGAGCCACTTTCAATAAGTGCGGTGACAGCGTCGGCTGGCGTGGTGCTCGTGTCCATCGGCGCCGATGAGGCGAGCGCGTGCTCCGCGAGCGAGCGGAGCACGCGACGCCGCTGCATGCGTCCTGTCGAGCTTGCCGAGTCGCCCGACTCCCACCACTGCCATGCCATCTGCGCCTCGCTGAAGACGGCCGCTGCGTCATCCGCCGTGCCTCGGGCCAGCCTGTCAAGGCGGTACAAGTTCCGCACCACCTTGTGGGCCGGATGATCAGGCCGCAGCAAGGCGGCGAGCGCGGGACTGGCCGCGCACAACTGCGCAATCTCGCTGTCTGACAGGTGATCGACAAGCAACGGGGGGGCCGTGCCCAGTTCCGCCAAGGCTCGCGCGGGCAACCACTCGCGCGCGTCGGCGTCGAAGTCGAGCCGTGCCGTTGCCACGACCCGAAAACCCGGGACCTGCGCCGCGGCACGGAGCAGGTCTCTGACCGTCGCTCTCTGGGCCTCGTCGTCAAACCGGTCAATGCCATCGACAAACAAGGTGCCGCCACCATCACCGGCAAGGTCGGTCAAAAACTCGGAAGCAGATGCCGAACACCCGAGCTGCGCCGCCAGTGCAGCCCAACCGCCTCCAGGAATATGATGCGGGGCGACTACGATGATGCGGGACTCAAGTTGAATCCGCTGAGCGAGGTTTTTGAGCACGCCAGATTTGCCGACGCCGCCGGGACCACGGATCTCAAGGTAACGGCCACGGTCTAGAGCAGAAATGGCCTCTCCAACTCGATCGTCACGGTTCAGTGTCACGCCATGTACGGTCGAGCGAATAGCATCCAGCGTGCTTTCCGCGCTCTCCGCAAGCCGCTCTCGTGCACCATGCCAGTGCCGATCCCCGGCGAGCCGGTAACCGCGCTCGCTGGTGAGGCGCTCACGCAAGGCTGGCGCGTCCAACTCGCCTCCCGCAGCATCGATTTCGAGAGCTATTTCTTGCAGCGAGTCCCACAGCGCATTCGCTCGCGCTGCGTCTTCAGGCGCCAGCAGCATCGCGCACCGATCTCTCGCCAATTGGTTGCAGACGGACCCAGGCTGTTCGAAGTCGAACGCAAGGACCTGGAAGCGAGAGAGCAGCCGCCACACGGAAGCGTCGTCATTGGCTGCACCCGCCACGCCCATATGTCCCCGAAACACGTCGACGAAGCTGCGCATATCTTTGTGCGCCGCGCCGGGCTCGTTCATACGACGGAAGAAGCCGTCAGCGTCTCGATAGTCTCGAGCCCACCTCAATACGCTTTGAATGTGCTGCTCGACCTTTGTTGATGTGCGCGCAATCGCCACCGCGAGCTCATGGCGCGTCTCAGCGAACGCCGGCAGGGCCGCCGCCTGACACGCCAGCGCAACGACATCCGCGAATGTTTCGTCGCTAGCTGTAAACGCCAGCGTGCGCTTGGCCTGAATCTCAAGCGTCGCCGGCCGGCCGAAGCGATCGTGTCCCGCGACGATAATGTCGTCCATCGGGTGGCCCATGGCCCCGCGTTGGAACGCTACCCGAGTGACTACGACTCCCGGCAGCCCACGGGCCTCCCCTCTTGAGAGCAGCGGCAATAGGTACTGCGCGCCGACATGGCCCTCCAGCCGAGCGCCGGCTGGCCCTGCAGCGGCAGGGCTCGCGGCGGCGGGTGCGTCATCCGCGCGGCGAGGGGGGCGCTTGCTCTTATGAGTGTTGGGCTCAGCGGCGTCGGAGGAGGATTTCTTCGCCCTGGACAGCGAGTCAGGCTTATTTTCAGGTGTCGTCATGCTTCTCGATGGTGCGCCGTGCCGGCGACCCAAGTGCGATCCCACTTCCTTGAGAGGCCATCACGCCCGCTTGCGGCGCCCTGCCCAGTCACCTTGATTCCTGGATCGCATCAATCGATAGAAAAATGGCCGGACATCGGATCGGCATAGTTCGCGTCGGACCGCAGCGCTTCATAGTGCGGCATCAACGCGAAAGGCGTCACCTGGACCCCGACGCTGTTGCGGAACCGGTCGAGCGCCTCGGAGCTAACTGCCAGCGCACCATGGTTCTTGTGTTTGCGCGAGGGATACCGGAAGCCAAGCACAGCGCCCCCGGGCAAGCCGTCCAAGACGTCGAACATCTGCAGCCCAAACCATTGGCACCAGTCGTGGTCACCGTGAATCCGGTCGTAGATGCCCAGCTTGCTCAGTGCAGTGCCATGAAGGTCAACAATTCGCAGATCCTCCTGCAGCGTGAAGGTGACCAGCAAGCCCGATTGGGTAACCGCAGCCGGGATATAGAAGGTCCCCGGCTGTGTCATGTCGTTGGTGCAAAAGCCCGATTCCCACAAGGCCGTTAGAAGGTCCTGCGCGGCATACAGCCAGTACAGCGAAAACTGACCGTCCGGTCCGCGAAGCGCCTCGGGAGGGCCGAACCGGTACGTTTGTTGGACATAGGCCGGGACGACCGCAGCCGGGTGCCGGACAGCTCGGAAGAGCCGCGTGCCGGCCGGCAGGACCACCACGGCGTCAGCCAAGGCTCGACGCAGGTGGTCCAAGGAAGGAAGGAAGGCTGCAATCGACGGCGGTACAACGATGTTGGGCGATGGCATCAACTGATCAGTTCCGAACTGCGTTGGGCAGTGCGGCCAACTGCGCGACCACCCTGCCCTGCCGCTCGTTTGCGGGTTCGGCGAGGTGGCCACGCTGTGCGGTGGTGAGCGCCGCACGCGATTCGAAGGCCTTACCTGCCAGCAGTTCGGCCGGCGTCAGGTCGTCGAACGCGTCGACCGGGGTTACCCAGAACGCGTGGATTTCGCTGCTCGGCAGGTCTTTCATCTGCCGCAGGACCGCAGCCAAGAGCTCCGGTACCGGTGGCGAGAACTGCCAGGCCGGGAACGCGCGACCGATCGCCTTGCCGCGCGGGGTCACGCAATAAAAGCGTGCGTCCTCCACTGCGCGGTACAGCGTCGCCTGCGACATCTCCACCAGATCCTGTGCAATGACCTCCGAGGGCTTCAGATATGACACGGAGAGCCGATCGTCCGTCTCTGCCAACGGCGCTTCCGCGAGACCAAGCGTGGTCGTGAGGCACCGGCGCACGACGGCCATTACGCGGGCGCGTTCGCCGGCGTCAAGGGTGTGCTCCAGCTGCTCATCAATGTCGTGGACCAATTTCTCGACCAGTTGGGAGCCGCGCGCGGCGACCGATGCCGATTGGGCGTGCAGTGTCATATCAATACTCCGTCAGATGACCACGCGGGGCGGTGCAAACGCTGGGTGGATGGTGGCCTCTCGTTTGGCGCGCAAGCAGGAAACGACGTCGCAGGTCTGGGCGGACTTTTGCGGAAGTCCGGCAGCGATTGCGTGGCTACACCGACGAACACGCGCTACGAGTCTTCGCAGGAAGATCCGGAATAGTTGTTTCACCCGGTGGCGTTCTGCGATCACGTCTGTGTCGCACCCGAGCGTAACAAGGGCGTACACGTAGTCCAGGTAGAAGCCGGGACTGCTGGCAGACGCGAGGCCAGCGAAAACCCGCTTGGCCACGCGCCGCATCATGCGGTACTCGTCGATGGACAGCGTGATGGTTTGGAGCGGCTGCGCCAACGGCATGTAACGCGTCGGGTTGTCATCGGAATTCCGATGGATGACGGCCCGCTTCTTCTGCATCTCTAGGGCGATGTGGCTACCCACAGCATCCTCGCTCCTTCCATGGGACCGTTTCATGTAGGTCAACAGGGAGGTCTTATCTGCCTCGGTGACCGTGTCGGCAGGGCCAGTATGGGGTAGCCCGGCGGCCTGCAGTTGCTCCAGCAGTGCTTCGGGCTGACGGCCGAGTTGCGCGGCCAGAGATGCGACGGTAGTGATTCGAGCCATGGTTGATTTTGTATCGGACCGTCCTACATTAACCGACTTTCGCGTTTCTCGCAAGTTTCTCATAGCCTGTTCGCGGTGCCTGAGTCAAGCTGTCGAACGTCGTGCGCGCGCAGGGCGGCCACAGCACGAGTCGGTAGCCTCCGGGCAATGTCATTGGTAATCAGTCGTCGTTGCTCTTGGCAGCGTGTGCAACAGCCCGGTGACACGGTTCTCTCCCGGGTCCTGCTTCACCCGATGGCCACCGCTTCTCGAAGAACGCCGCCAGATCGTCGGGGCCGCGTTGCCGGCGGAGCCGCCCGCGGGCCTAAACCAGCATGCCAAGCGGGTAGCAAGGCGCGGGAGTCCGCGTTGTGAAGTCGCCCGGGTCGTCGAGCGCCGGACCATCGCTGCCAAGGGTCAGTGGATGCAGGACACGGGCGGGGCAAGGCCGGATTGATTCGCGCTGGTTCAGCGCATCGAAACGTTCATTATGATAAGCATACTTATCGTAATAGCCTAAGCATCCACAACCTTTTTACCGCACCTCCTTGGCTATTGTTCGCACAAGTTCTTACTGCGAATTTGATCCCTCTTGACTTCAACATGCAACGTGTGCAGCTCAGTAACACCGCATTTCCGTTCGCCACAACCATGAAATGGGGTCCTCGTTGGTGGACGGCTGGCCGGGGACCTGCTCCCCGGTGCCGGGAGCTGTTCCGCGCTCCCCTCTATGTCAGACCTGCCAAGCTTGCTACGGTACCGCGTCGACAAAGAGGCGAATCGGGACGGACTGCATGTGACGCTCTGGTTCAGGCTCCGGCCCGAAACGGGTAGACCAGTTGTTCACCGTAGCCATGGGGCACTGGATCTCCTTCTATGCCGACCACGCCGAGTGGCGAGCAAGGCTGATAAAACGTGCCGAAACAGTGGTCCCAGACCAACCAGAACTCCCCGAAGTTCACCTGCGCGTCCTCGAAGCGCTCGCGGTGGTGCCAGCGGTGCAGTTCGGCCACGCCCAGCAGGTAACACAGTGGGCCCACCCGGTAGTCGAAGTTCGCGTGCTGGAATGCCAAGTGGGCGGCCAGGATGGTGATCCATCCGCCCACGACCTCCGCAGGCGTGCCAAGTACGCCGAGGACTACTAGTCCCGGACCGGCCATCAACGCGGCGTGGAGCGGGTGCCGGCGCTCTCCGTTGAGCCAGTAAAGCCGGCGTGACGAGTGGTGGATGCTGTGCAATCGCCACAAGAAGCCGTGGCGGTGGCTCAGGCGGTGCATGGTGTACAGCGACAAGTCCAGTGGCAGACTGGCCAGGAACACCTGTGCGAGGTACGGCCAGTCGCTGGGCCACCACAAGCCCCTCCCAACCTGACCAGGCACGCAGCAGGAAAAAGCCCAGCACCGCGGCATGCATGACCACCAAGTTGACGATCGCATGGACCACGTCGGCCGGGAAGTCCTGATCGGGCATCTGCCAGCGGCTGTCGAATGGAAGCCAGTGCTCCAGCAGGGCCACCGCCGTTAGCCCGCAGACCACCAGAGCCGCGAGCCAGGCCAGCGGCCGCTCGTGCGACGGGGCTGCAATGACCCCGAAGATCACCACAGCCATCACGATTGGGTAGGCGCCGTACCGGACCAAATAACGTACTGCCATCGCAACTCCACCGGTTGTTAAACGCCTGAAGTGTTCCGAAGTCCGGCCAGGCGAGCTTGAACAAACGTGCTGCGCCCACAAAGGCTTGACTCTTTAGTCGGTACAGGGCTTGCAATTGAGGCTTACGCCCCCGCAGGTGGGCGGGCCGATCGCACAAGGAACAACGATGAGCGACAACTGCGCCGACGCCAGCCAGGCGGCTGACCGCCGAACTCCAAGACCCCATGGCTACGCATGGTCGCCGCCGGCGTGCGGGGGATCGGTGCCGAGGTCCTGGCGCTCTCCGGTCTGGGGGAAGGCCTCCCTGCCGGTCGTTGAAGCCTCGCCAACTGCCATCGCGCGGGGTGGCGTCGGAACGTTCAAGAAAGGTTTGGTCCTGCGGGCATGGTCGGCGATGGGGTCAACGACGCGCCGGCGCGGGCGAAGTCCAATCGCCAGTCATGCCAGCCTTTGGTTAGCCATCCTCGCCGATATGGGTGCGAGTTTGGCAGTGGTCTTTAACGGGATGAGGCTGTTGGGAGGGGCCGAATCCGGCCGTCGTGACCATGCAGACTGACCGCGGCGTTCGGCTGGCCTTCTTGCTGGCCGCACTGATGTTGGCGGTGGACGCCGCAACGAAGGCTGCCATCGTCGCCTGCGTCGATTACGGTGCCCGCCAGGAGTGGCTGCCGGTCCTCAACATCGTGCATGTGCTCAACCGCGGGGCGGCTTTCAGTTTGCTACACGACGCGGGCGGCTGGCAGCGCTGGTTCTTCATTGCGATCGCCCTGGTCGCTTCAGTGTTCCTGGCTTTCATGATCCGCCGCCACGGCACGTCACTCGCCGAACGCATCAGCTTCGGGCTCATCCTCGGCGGTGCCCTGGCGAACATGATCGATCGGGTTGCACGCGGCGCGGTGGTGGATTGGATCGACGTTCACTGGGGCCCGCACCACTGGCCCGCATTCAACCTGGCCGACATCAGTATCACCCTCGGGGCGGCCTTGATCGTGCTCCATGAGCTGGTGGGCCGAAGGCAGGTACACGACGCCGATGGCTGAGCGAATCTTGGCAAACCGGCCGCTGCTGACCGTGGGGCGCGGCTGGGCCGTCTATGTCGGCCCTGTCGAACCGGGCCGGCTGCACCGGCATCAGGCAGCGCAACTCACGTGGACCACCCAAGGGGTGGTGTCCTTGGAGGGTGCCTGGGGCGTGCTCGAGACGCCCGGACATTTCCTTCCGGCCGGTGTGCCGCACCAGTTGGTGACGACCCATCCTGTGCGCATAGTGTTCCTCGATCCGACGATGCCCGGACGCAGCCCATCCGCATGGCTGCCACCGACTGCTGCGGCGCTGACCGCCGTGCAGACGGATCTCCTCGAGCACGGGCTGGACAGGTGGCTGCGCGGCGAGGCGGCAATGGCAGCGCCGTCGGCGGACGAACGGACCGATGATCTCCGCTGGACAGCGGTGCTGCGCTGGCTCGAACAAGCCCTCGATCGACCGGTGCGTGTACACGAGGCGGCCGACGCGGTGGGGCTTTCTGCCTCCCGGTTCATGCACTGGTTCTCAGAAGCGTCAGGCCTTTCGTTTCGTGCGTACGTGCGGTGGCTGCGGCTGCAGCATGCGGTCCGCACACTCGCCGGCGGATCCTCGCTCACCGAAGCGGCGCACCTTGCTGGTTTTGCGGACAGCGCGCATCTGACCCGGACCTTTGTTGCGACGTTTGGGGTGCGCCCGGCGTCGCTGCGCGGTACGCACATCGTTTGTGTCGATCACGCCAAGCCGCCCGTCACGGCCCATGGGCTGCCGCTTGTCGAGCCGGTCTAAAAACATCATGGAGTTGCCGTGGACCTACTGCTGCTTGCCAAGGCGGCCATGCTGGGCATCGTGGAAGAGCTCATTGAATTTTTTCCGATCTCGTCGACTCGACACTTGATCACGGAGTCATCTCTGCTGCGTCTTGACTACGGCTCGGTACAAGTTTTCGAGATTATGATCCAGCCCGGCGTGATGAGCACCGTCATCTGGCACTACCGGACGCGATTGGCCGCAATTTCCTTCGGCCCGACCTCTGACCAGACCCGCCGCCGGTTCGCCTGCGATCTGCTGCTGGCCTTCGTTCCACAGCCGTTCTCGGGTTGTTATTCGCCTTGTTCATCAAAGCACTTCTTCAATCCGACGGTCGTAGCAGTCGCTTTCTCGGCAGTGGCACTTTTCCGCCGCGGCGGAGGTGACCAGGCGTCGCCCACTCAATTTCATTCAGCCGCGACGAGCCAGCCTCATGGCCGTCAAGGCAACCGTATGGGAAACTCGTTCTGCGCCGGTGGATAGCACACGCCGAGGCGACTGTTGCAGCCTTGGTAAAACACCACCACGGAAAACGACACAGGGCCGCTGGCAGGGCGCTCCAGTGGCAGATTCACCTGGACAGAATGGGTGTACACCTGCGTCTCGCCGAAGAAGGGATCCCGCTTCTTAACGCCGGAGGGTAACACCACGGCTCCGAGCCGAGCGCCCTTGGCAGACTTCAACGCGAAGCGCACTGTGTTGCGGTACAGGTAGTGCTCGGGTGCCGGCGTCAACGTCGCCAGGACCGCATTGGGACCCACTGCCTCAACCTTCACGTGAAATGCACGTGCAGGAGGCAATGGCTCGGAGGGCTCGTCGCGGCCCAGCAACTTGTCCAGCAGACCGGCCTGCACGGTCCCCGTCAGCAATGCGAGTGCGATACCCGCCATAGCGCCCGGCACGGCGGCTTGTCGCGCGCGCCGCGCTTTGGCTTCCCCAGCCAAGTGCTCACCACTTGAGCGGCACGATGGGCCGATCGATGTCTGTCTCATGGACCTTTCATTGCGACGATTGCGTTCCTGCACAATTTGAAACCCTGTACCCAGTCCGGAGTCAAGTGCCTGCGGCAGGCAAGAGTCGAGCGGCCTGCAAGTGTTGACGCCGAAGCCACCGCGGCCGCTAGCAGCACTGCGGCATGTGCCAGGTGGGCGGCCGGGGGATACAGGCCAACAAGGGCCGGTAGCCGGAGCCACTCGATCGATGATCGGCGGGGCGAAGAGCCACCTTCTGCAGCTCGGCTGTCCCCTGCAGCGAGCTGACGGCAAGGTATCTGCCGATCGGCATACCCATCCGCGTGCACGGAAATACGACTGCGATCACGGCCCGCAGAACAAAGTCGGTGATCGGGCTGGGCAGCATGGCGCGGCTGTATCTGGTGATGCTCCGCCTTATTGACAACCACCTCCTTTCTGAACGGCGCCGGCCAGCAGGGCAAACATGGCCGCCGACGCGCACCACTGACGAAGTAGTGCATCTTCCCGTTTTGGCAATGGATTCACTCTTGCGTATTGAGATCCCGCAACAGGTGTAAAGTTAGATAAGTAACGGAAGGAAGACATGAAGATTGGAGAACTAGCACAGGCCACCGGTACCGGCGTCGAAACGATCCGCTTCTATGAGAGGGAGCGATTGCTGCCAACGCCGACTCGCTCCTCAAGCAATTACCGCGTGTACCTCTCCGAACATGTGGATCGCTTGGCCTTCATTCGCCACTGCCGGTCCCTTGACATGACACTCGACGAGATCCGTGTGCTGTTGCGTTTCAAGGACGCGCCGGAAGAGGACTGTCGGGAAGTGAACTCCCTGCTGGACGCACATATTCGGCACGTGACTCATAGGATCCGGGAGCTGAAGGCACTGGAGCGGGATCTAAAGCAACTGCGCAGCCAGTGCGGTCGCGCTCGCGACGCTAAAGACTGCGGCATTTTGGAGGGTCTGACCAAGACCGCGCAGCAGGTGGTCGCGGTGCCGGGGAAACGGAAGGAGCATGTCGAGGGGGGCCATGGGCTTGGCAAGGCCTCCCCCAGCACTTGAAGTAACCCGCGCGAAGTGCCCGAACACCGCTTGCTTCCGCGACCGCTGCTCAAGGGGCCCAAGCGTCGGCACCTTCTTCCGCGTTTCTGTTTCTATCGTGAGGGGTCCTGCGACAATGACGAGGTGGACCGGCAGTAACCGATCGAACGTGGCCATCATCGACCACTTCAACAGCGAATAGGACGCGGAGAGCTTAAGCGGTACGAACTAGTGCCGTGCTCAGCCAGTACAAGGGCGATGCGAAGCGGGCGTTCGCGAAAATCGTCGCATGCAAAAGCTTGAGCGACGGCGAACGCAGCGACCGGTCTGTCTTCGTCGCGTCTGCTGCGATTACGCCTGACACGGCCAATCAACTTGGTCTAAGCACTCAATGGCCAGGTCACCAGCCACGCCCGGAAGCTATTCTTTGGCGACATGGAGAGGTGTAAGAGGGGTCGGCGCCGACCAGCTCGACGAAGGCACATCCAACAAAGAGCTGCGGGAGCACACCGCTCGGATGGTGGACTTGGGACAGAGGCAAATTGGCAGTCGACACCGACGAGAAGCGGGCGGCGGAGAGGACCGCGGAAACGGCACTGGCGAGGCTCACTGTGTTTGCGCCAGGCACTCGTTCATCACGACTGATTCGGGCGAGTCTTCCCGACCACCACTGCGGCGCGGAGCCCGTGCCATTCGGCGTCGGTTTGGGAGTCCGGAGGCTCTGATCTCGTTCCCGTTTGACCAGGTCATGTGTGCTCGAGGCGCGGGAGACGATGGCGAGATCGAACACTGGGAGGCGGCAGCCGCACGCGGCTATCCGGCGCTCGGCTCCTCGTATTACCCAGGTTTTCAGAGCCTGCCTCATTGCCTTTTGTGCGGTTCCTCCGTCCGCACGCCTGCAGGGCCATTTCGCTGTAGGTAGTGCGCAGCGGACTCGAAATGCGCCGATGCATCAGCCTGCCAACAGGGCACCAATTCGCATTGAATCGTCACATGCGTGATGCCGAATCGATCAGCCAGAACGGTCCGAATGCTCGGTAGAATCTCCCGTTCTGCATTGACCGCTTCCTCGTTGACCAGATGCACCGTCAGGCTTGGCTTGCCGCTGGTCAGGGCCCACACATGGAGGTCGTGAATACTCTTGACCCCCTTGACAGCCAATAGCGCCTCTTCGACCTGCGCGATGTCGATACCTTCCGGAACCCCTTCAAGCAGGATGTTGAGACTCGCTTTCAGCAGGACCCAGGTTCGCGGAAGCACCCAAAGACCGATCAGCACGGCAACGGCCGAGTCCACCTCGGTCCAGCCCGTGAACCGAATCACCAAGGCACCGACAATGACGCCCAGCGAGCCTAGCAGATCGCTCCAGACTTCCAGGTACGCCCCCTTGACGTTGAGACTGTGATCTTTCCCGCCGGCAAGGACGCGGATGCTGAGCAAGTTCACGACGAAACCAACCAAGGCGACAAGCAGCATCCCCATCGACTCGATCTCCGGGGGAGACTGGAGCCGCCGGTAAGCCTCATACAGGATGTATAGCGCTACACCGAACAGCAGCAGCGCGTTGAAGGCCGCCGCCAAAATCTCGAAGCGGTAGTATCCGAACGTCCTCGCCTTATCCGCGGGCCGCTTGGCGATCTGAATAGCAGCCAGTGCGATGGCGAGCGCTGCCGCATCAGTAAACATGTGAGCGGCATCTGAAATCAGCGCCAAGCTCTTGGTCACAATCCCGCCGGCCAGCTCCACCAGCAGAAACGTCGACGTCAACGTCAGCGCAAACTTCAACGCCCGCTCATTGGACGTCGAGTGGCTATGGTCATGTCCAGCACCCACTAGCACTCTCCTAGAAAAAGCGGCTGGCGGATGCTGCATGCCGCAACATCCGCCCTGGCCGCCTATGTTGGTTGTCCAGCCGGTGAAACGTCCACCTCCTCGTCGCGGCGATGCGCGAGGCGGTAAAGCACTGGCAGTACTAGCAGCGTCAGCATCGTCGAGGACAAGATGCCGCCAATTACCACCGTCGCCAGGGGGCGCTGCACCTCAGCGCCGGTGCCCGTAGCAATCGCCATCGGCACGAAGCCGAGCGACGCCACCAGTGCCGTCATCAGTACCGGGCGCAGGCGCGTCAGCGCGCCAATTCGGACCGCCTCGTCCAGCGAGCGCCCCTCTTCGCAAAGGGTACGAATAAAGGACAACATCACTAGGCCGTTAAGAACGGCGACGCCCGACAGCGCGATAAATCCAACTGCAGCGGAGATGGAAAGCGGGATACCGCGCAGCCATAGCGCGAGAATCCCTCCGGTCAGTGCAAAAGGGATGCCGGTGAACACCAGCAATCCGTCCTTGACGTTATTGAACATGGCAAACAGCAGCACGAATACCATCAGCAGCGCCACGGGGACGACGATCTGCAGACGAGCGGTCGCCGACTGCAATTGCTCGAATGTACCGCCCCAGGAAGTCCAATAGCCCGCTGGAACCTTCACCCGGCTCTGGATCGAGGCTTGCGCCTCTGGCACAAAGGACCCGATATCCCGTCCCCGGACATTGGCGCTGACCACAATCCGTCGCTTGCCGTTCTCGCGTGACACCTGGTTGGGTCCGGGCG
This sequence comes from Cupriavidus sp. AU9028, assembly GCF_019795295.1. Lineage (GTDB taxonomy): Bacteria > Pseudomonadota > Gammaproteobacteria > Burkholderiales > Burkholderiaceae > Cupriavidus. The sequence goes on from NZ_JAIMCG010000025.1 coordinate 12,140, forward strand.
CAAGATCCAGAGATGCGACTTCAGCGAGGGGAATATACGTCGTACGGCCCTCGGTGCCACCGTTCTTGGGCAACGGTATCGGCAGCCGGCGCAGTGCTTCAAGGTCGTCGCGGACGGCATCGGGAAGTCGTACCAGAATATCGAAGCGCCGGTCACCTTGGAAAAACGTACCAGACTCTTTGCCGCCGATGGCGATGGCCACCGCGTCCTGGACGTCATTGGTGCTGAGCCCATAGCGCGCCGCTCGATGCCGATCAATATTGATCGTCAACATAGGAAGTCCGGTCGTTTGTTCGACCTTCACTTCGGTCGCGCCGGGTATTTCCTGTAGGACGGCCGCGATTTTCTGCGCTGTGTCATTGAGCACCGCATTGTCATCCCCAAACACCTTCACGGCGACATCCGAACGCACTCCGGAGATGAGCTCGTTGAAGCGTAGCTGGATGGGCTGAGAAAACTCGTAGTTGTTGCCAGGCAACTTGGCCACTTCGGCCTGAATTGCCTCGAGCAGCTCATCGCGTGTCCTGGTCGGCTTGGGCCACTCCGCCTGCGGCTTGAGCATGATGTAGCCGTCAGAAATGTTCGGCGGCATCGGATCGGCGGCGATCTCCGCCGTTCCGGTGCGAGCAAAGACCCGTTCGATCTCGGGGAACTTAGCCTTCAACGCTGCTTCCACTTGCTGCTGCATCTGCACGGACTGCGTCAGACTCGTGCCCGGAATCCGCAGCGCTTGAATGGCAAGGTCTCCTTCGTTGAGGTTTGGAATAAATTCGCTGCCTAGTCGCGATGCCACTGCCAGGCAAAGGGCAATAACCACGCAGGCAAATGTTAGAACGACCGGCGTATTGGCCAGGGATTTTTCGAGCAGCGGTTCGTAGCGGGATTTGGCCCACTGCATTAGGCGATTCTCTTTTTCCCCAACCTTGTCGCCGATAAACAGTGCTACGGCTGCCGGCACGAAGGTGATCGAGAGAATCATGGCGCCCAGCAAGGCAAGCACGACCGTGAAGGCCATCGGGTGGAACATCTTGCCCTCTACGCCCGTGAGCGCGAAGATGGGCAGATACACGATCATGATGATGAGCTGGCCGTACAGCAGGGGCCGGCGCGCCTCCCGAGACGCGGCAAACACCTCGTGAAATCTCTCAGTGCGCGTGAGCGGCCTACCATGGTGCGCTTGCGCATGGGACAACCGACGCACACAGTTCTCTACAATCACCACCGCTCCGTCGATGATGATGCCGAAGTCAAGCGCACCCAAGCTCATCAGATTGGCGCTGATTTTGTAGTTCACCATACCGGTGAAGGTGAACAGCATGGACAACGGGATCACGAGCGCGGTAATTAACGCGGCTCGGATATTGCCGAGGAACAGAAAGAGAATCACGATGACCAGAACCGCACCTTCGAGAAGATTCTTCTTTACTGTGGCAATGGCGCGGTCAACCAACACGGTCCGGTCGTACACCGGGACTGCCTTCACCCCTTCCGGCAGGGACCGATTGATGTTGGCCATCTGGGCGTCGACGGCCTGGGAGACGGCCCGGCTGTTTTCCCCGATCAGCATGAACACCGTACCCAGCACCACCTCCCTGCCGTTTTCCGTCGCTGCGCCGGTACGGAGCTCGCGGCCTATCTCCACGTCTGCTACATCGCGAACACGGATCGGCTGACCTTGTGCGGTGCCGATGATGATGTCCCGGATGTCGTCGACCGACTTCACCTGAGCGGGCGCCCGGACCAGATATTGCTCACCGCGTCGCTCAATGTATCCGGCCCCGACGTTGTCGTTGTTCCGCTCCAGTGCCGCTACCACGTCGGTGAGCGTGAGCCCATAGGACGCGAGCCTCTCCAAGCTTGGCGCCACCAGATACTCCTTGGCATATCCACCAATCGAGTTGATCTCCGTGACGCCCGGGACGTTACGCAATTGCGGCTTGATGACCCAGTCCTGGATCTCCCGAAGGTCGGTCGGTGTGTATGGCGTGCCGTCCGACTTTCTCGCGCGCTCTTCGGCCTCCACCGTCCACAAATAGATTTCCCCCAGCCCGGTTGAGATCGGCCCCATCGCCGGAGCAATGCCCGCCGGTAGCCGGTCTCGGACCTCCTGGAGGCGCTGGTTGACCAGCTGCCGCGCGAAGTAGATGTCGGTGCCGTCCTTGAAGATGACCGTCACTTGCGATAGCCCATAACGGGACAGAGAGCGCGTTTGCTCCAGTCCGGGCAGGCCCGCCATCGCAGTCTCGATCGGATAGGTAATGCGCTGTTCGGTTTCAAGCGGCGAATACCCTGGTCCCGCAGTATTGATCTGAACCTGGACATTGGTGATGTCCGGCACGGCATCGATCGGCAAACGCGTGTAGCTGTATGCCCCCAGCAGTGCCATGCCAAGTACGGCCAGCAGGACGATCCAGCGCTGCTCGATGGCAAAGCGGATGACACGTTCGAACATGAGTCTCTCCCGTGTCAGTGCGAATGCTCGGCACTGGCTTTGCCCAGTTCCGATTTGAGGATGAAGCTATTGGCGGCCGCGTAGCGTGTACCGGGCTTGAGCCCTTCCGTCACCTCGACCATCTTGCCATTGCTGCGACCAATCTTCACCGGCTGCACCAGAAACCCTCCCGGTACAGCGACAAACACGGCGGTCCCGCCATTGACCTCCTGTACGGCATCGGCAGACACCGCGACCGGGACCTGTACATTCTCGGTGAGGACGTTAACCGTCACGAACAAGCCAGGCCGCCATGCCATGTTGGGGTTGATGAGCGTGACTCGTGCCTTAGCGGTCCGCGTTTGCTCACCCAGTAGCGAGCCGACATACGAGACATTGCCTTCAGCCTTGCCATGAAAAGCGGCCGAGCTAATCGTGACCTTCTCACCGACCCGGACATCGTTCAGGTCCTTGGCGGAGACAACGAATTCGGCCCAGACCGAGGATAGGTCGGAGATGGTGAAGATGTTGGCATCCTCCTTCACTGCCTCGCCCAATGCCAGATGCTTCTCGACGATCATGCCGTCGAAGGGCGCACGTAGCTCAAATCGATTGAGTCCCTTTGACGTCGTCCCGGCTCCAATCGCGGTGAGCTTCTGTTGCGCGTTTTGCACGGCGATCTGGGCTTCCTGAAGTCCAGTCCTAGCCTGCAGGTAGTCCTGCTCGGCGGAAATTCTCTGCTCCCAGAGCTTCTTCTCGCGTTCGAACGTGGTGCGGGCGAGGTCGAGCCGCTTCTGCGCGGCCAGTAGTTCGCTGCGCAGCTCGGCAAGCGCCGTGCTGGCGATAACCGCTAGCACCTGTCCTTTCTTCACCTGCTGTCCGATATTGGCCGGTACCGCTTCAACAACGCCCGCCAGGCGAGGCACGACGTGTGCGGTGCGGTCCTCGTTGAAGCGAATCTCGCCAGGAAATTGGAGGCCGGATTGCACCGTTGCAGAAGTCGCGACCTGAATGCCGATCGCCGCCGTCTTGATCTGTTCGTCCGTCAGTTCGATCTTCCCTTCTCCCTTGGAAAGTTTAGCGATCATGGGAGCCTTTTCTCCGGGCAGCTGAACCGTGACCGTTGCATCGAAGACGTGGGGCTCTGCAATGTCGATGTCACTCTCGAAGTAGCCATCCTTGGCACTGAACCGCAACGGCATGGTGTCAGCCGTGGCCCGTTGCAGCTCCCCGGATAGAGCGACCCCTGTGGTCACGGGCTTGCCGCCTTTTGTCACCCAGGCGCGAATCCGCGCTTGGCCGTTCCGCTCCGACATGGCGAGTTCAATGGCGCTCTCGCCAAGCGCGTAGAGCGCTCCTCCATTGGGTCCTTTTTTTGCGGCTTCATGGTGCTCTTCATCCGCATGCTCAGGCTCGTCCGTATGCCCCTCCTTAACAGCATGCCCATGATGTTCGTCGTCGTCATGGCCCTTGGACTCTGCGTGCTGCGCGTGTTCGTGACCATGGTCGTCGCTGTCACCGCTTCGATCGGTCAGCAATACCGCAGCCGTTCCCAAGACGCCCACGAGGATGAGCACCGCGATCGCGATCCGTTGTTTCTTCGTCATAGCCATTGTTCAAAATCCGTGTTCAGCGTCCGAGGATGCGGTCGATGGTGGTAGCCGCCTGGTAGGTGCGCGCCAACACGCCGAGGTATCGAATGCGTGCTTGGAACAGTGTGCGTTGTGCGTCAAGTACATTGAGAAAATCGAATTTCCCGGCTTCGAAGCCCTTGGTCGCGGCCTCGTAAGCCTGCTCGGCTGCGGGCAGCACGGTGGTTTTCAACGTCTGGGCCGAGGCGCGTGAAATGGATAACTGATTGGACGCCTGTTGCAGTTCGTTCGTCAGCCGGACATGCGTGGCGAGGTACTCGTCCTCCGCCTTGTCCGCACGGAGAATGGCCTCGTAAAGATTGCCTTGATTGCGATCGAACAGCGGTAACGGTATCGTCACGCCCAAGACCGCCATATTGCGATTGGCCTCGTTGTCGCGTTGCGCTCCAAGGCTGACCCTAATATCCGGGTATTGGCGGCTCCGCTCAACTTTGACCAGCGCCTGGCGGCGCTCAAGGCCGAGGCGACTAGACAGCAGCAACGGGGAGTTCTCCAGCTCTTTGCGCAATACGTCGGGGGCAGGCCTGGACGGCAACGCTTCGAGGTTGCCCTGTGCCTCCGAGAACTGGGGACCTGGGTTGCCCCACAAAGCGGAAAGGCTTTGCCGTGCCGACTGCAGTTCCGCGCTCGCCTCCGCCAGCTCGAGTTCGGCGTTAGCTTGTTCGACCCGGGCCCTGGTTTCCTCGACAGGGGAAATCTTGCCGGCGGCTACGCGCCGGGCCGCGGCGTCGGCGCCCTTTGCTGCAATCGCCACGGAGCCGGTCGCCAGTTCAACGCGCGACTGCGCAATCAGAACAGAGAAGAATGAAGCAATAACGGTCGCGCGTACGTCGGCACGCAGACTGCGAAGGTCGGCCTGGGCGACATCGCGCCCGCGCTCCGCCGCTGCGATTCGCGCCGACCGCTTGCCGCCGAGCTCAATCGGGATGTTGATCTGGCCCGTTGACGTGCGTGTTGCGCTACGCGTGTCCTCAACTGCCGTCTCGAGCTCTGGGTTGGGAATCGTCCGCGCCTGGAGGATTGCACCCTCGTTTGCTTCGACTTCTTTGCCGGCGGCAGAAAGGGAGAAATTGCTGGCCAGCGCCAGTGCCAGCGCGTCGTCAAGCGTCAGTGGGCCGGCAGGTTCGCGCAACCCATATACGGGACTGCCCAAGTCGGGCAGAGATTGAGCAGCAACAACGGCTGAGGAAAAGAGTAAGGCGGCCGCAAGACCGAACGGGAGAAACTGTCTTCGCATCGAATCGCACCAAGGAATGAACCGGAGGAATTCGGCGAGACGACGGTGTAACGAAGGAACGACGTCTCGCCGGCTATGCGAGACGGTGCCATTGCGGGCGATCAGGGGCCCTGGCAAAAAAGGAAGTGAAGCGCAGTTCCAAGGGATTCGGGGCTAGTTCGACCCGCTGAGCGGCGCGTGTTTCGGGCACTTCGAAACAAGCGAACGGCACCGAAGCAACATGGCAGATGGTGCAGTCGGCGTCCACAATCGGCTTTTTTTCCGTCTCCGATTTGACGCCGTCTTTGTGCTGATGCTCGTGGTGGCCAAAGTGCCAACTGCCATGTATCGACGGTTCATGCTGGCAATAGGCCGCCGCGCCGGCCCACGCGAGTTGGAACGGCAAGATCAGCACAAAAAGAATCAGAAAGACCCTTCGCATTGTTTCCATCGAGGGCGGCGCATCCGCGCAAGCCGGCAATCACGAGTGCCCGAAATGAGGCCCAAGCCGCACAAGGAAGCGTGACGGAACCGCAAGTATAACCAAACACCAGCCATGCGTTCGGTTCGACGATTCAGGCCGCGTTCCCCAGCGTGGGGAATTCACGGTGACCCGGATGGAGTCGGCAGCCTTCACCCGCGTCGCTTCACTTGGGCATTTTTCTTCTGGCGCTGCTTCTTCTTGACCCGTTCGGCAGGGCCGTACCGCCAGCGTAGGTATGCGGCAAAGCCGGCGTACATCAGCACCAGGCCGGCGGCCATTACACCAATGCTCAGTACCACATTGTCTGAAAGAAGGGGTTGTTCCATGCGAGGCTTCAGGTCGGTTGGCCTATCGATACCAGTCTTGACGGCAGGACTTCAATGTTAGTACCTCAGCGGCAATCGTGATCGCCACGACGCGTCGCAGGAGCGTCTTGAGCGCTTCCTTTACCTTCCCCGGCAGTCGAGGTTCCTGACTAGCGCGCTTCTCGCGCTAGTTGTTGAAATGCGAGACGCGAGCCCCCCGCACTGGTGGGACCGAAAAAACCGCCCCGCGTCCGCACTTCCGACCATCCCAAAGGCGGCACTCTTGACATTCGAGTGACTTTAGGGTTTCTAATAACGCGAAAATGAAAATCGATACCATGAACCGCTTCCTCGCCTTTCTGATTGCTACCTTCCTCGTCAGCAGTTCACCGGGGTTGGGCGCCCAGACGACCGACCCCGACTCCACCGTCCGCCAGATCTGGCAACAGCTGGACTATGTCGGCGTCGACTATGCCGGCGCAGTGGATAATGGCCAAGTCACCAACGAATTCGAGTATGCCGAAATGCGCGAGTTCGTTGGCAATGCGTACCGACAGGTACAAGAACTGCCAGGTAATTCGGGTCACGAGGCGGTGGTGTCATCGGTGAGTGCGCTAAAGACCGCCGTTGAACAACGTGCGGATCCTTCGGAAGTCAGCCGGCTGGCACGTCAGGCGAGTGACCTGCTTTTGAAAAGCTACCCTATTCCCGTCGCACCGACGTCCGTGCCCGATTTGAAGCGGGCCGCAGCGTTGTACCAGCAGCAGTGTGCCAGCTGCCACGGTGCCACCGGAAAAGCCGATGGCCCACTTGCCGCGCGGCTTGATCCACCACCCATCGCATTTGCCGATTCGGATCGCGCGAAGTCACGCAGTGTCCTGGCGCTGTACCAAACCATCACTCAAGGGGTGGCCGGGACGTCCATGCCAAGTTTCTCAGGACTCCCAGAGGAGGACCGGTGGGCACTCGCCTTCTTCTCCGGCACGCTGTCACACGATAGGAAGATGCGGGAACGTGGGGCTGCTCAATGGAACAAGGACCCCGCAGTGCGGACGAAAGTACCTGATCTGGCGGCACTGACGACCGCGACGGAGACTTCTCTCGCGCAGTCGCTGGGCAATGAGCGGGCGCGTGACGTCATGGCCTTCCTGCGCAGCGAGCCACAGAACGTGACAAACGCCGAAGCGTCTGGCGTAGCGCTCGCACGCTCCCAATTGAAACGAAGCCTTGAAGCGGCCCGCTCCGGAGACTTCGCAAGCGCCACGCGGTTGGGGTTGTCTGCCTACCTCGACGGATTCGAGCCGGTCGAGCCGATTCTCGGCTCTCGCAACAAGCCTCTGCTGGACGCGATCGAGAAAGAGATGTTGGCCTACCGGGCTGCGATCAGCGCAAAAGACATTGACACGGCGGTGTCTGTGGCCGAGCGTCTGCAAGAGCGTTTCAACGAAGCGCAAGCCGAACTGGAGACTCGCTCTGACGCGTTGGCGACGTTCCTGGGCGCCTTCACCATCCTCCTGCGCGAGGGTCTCGAGGCGCTATTGATCGTGGTTGGGATGCTGGCGTTCCTGCGCAAGGCGGGCCGCAATGATGTGGTCCGTCACGTCCACGCTGGCTGGATCAGCGCACTGTTGGCCGGGGGCGCCACGTGGGCAATCGCAACCTATGCGGTCGGGATCAGCGGCGCAAGTCGGGAGGTGACTGAAGGCGTATCGTCGCTGTTTGCCGCGATCGTGCTTCTTGCTGTCGGCCTGTGGATGCATCAGAAGAGTACAGCGGGCCGTTGGCAGGCCTATCTAAAGGAAAAGCTCTCATCGGCCATGTCCCGCCGGTCGGTGTGGGGACTGTTCTTGCTGTCCTTCATTGCAGTGTACCGCGAGGTCTTTGAAACCGTGCTGTTCTTCTCGGCGATGGCTGTTGACGGTAATGGCACTGCACTGCTGGGCGGCCTAGCGACCGGCGTCGTGACGCTGAGCGTAGTCGCTTGGGTTCTGATGCGCACGAGCGCCCGCATGCCCATCGGCAGGTTCTTCTCGCTGAGTTCGGTGCTGGTCGCAATCCTTGCCGTCGTACTCGCGGGCAAGGGCGTCGCCGGCTTGCAGGAAGCTGGGTGGGTGAGCGCTTCGTACTTGGCCGTGCCGAAAGTCGAGATATTGGGGCTGTACCCCTCGCTGGAGACTGTCGGGGCGCAGCTGCTCGTATTGGCTATCGCGCTACTGGGATTCTTATGGAACGCTCAGACGGCACGAAAACTTTCGGTCGCCTAACCTAATAAGCCCGAAGTTGTCAAAAGAATCACTCATAGAGGACGCACGTGCCGCTCGCTCAACGCTCAGTCTTTGACATCCCAAAGATGGATTGTCCGTCCGAGGAGAACCTGATCCGCTTCACTCTCTCGGTCGTACCGGGCATCCGGTCGCTCTCGTTCGACTTAGGCAACCGGCAAATGACCGCCGTGCATGAGGGGGACGCCCGGGCCCTCTTGCAAAAGCTCGAGCCATTAAACCTCGGTGCGCAGCTTTCCCAATCGGAGGCTATTGAGGACGAAGGCACCACAGCTCACAAGAAGACTGTTTTCTCGATTCCCAAGATGGATTGCCCATCCGAGGAGAACTTGATCCGCATGGCGCTGGGCGATCTGCCGGGCGGTGCGACGATGAGCTTTGACCTGAGTAACCGGCAGTTGACTGTCCTTCACGCGGCATCGGCCGAAGACTTACTCAGACGGCTTACGCCGCTTGACCTGGGAGCAACGCTAGCGACTTCGGAATCGGCGGATCCAGTGGATGAGCTGCTGTCAAATGAGGGGGACGTCAGCGAAGCGCAAACGCTTCGGCTTCTCCTGGTCATCAATGGTGTGATGTTCCTGTTGGAAATCATACTGGGCCTGGTGGCCCAGTCGACAGGACTGATTGCCGATTCATTGGATATGTTTGCGGACGCGGCCGTGTATGGTCTCGCGCTGTATGCTGTCGGCCGGGCGGCAAGCATGAAACTCAAGGCGGCGCACTTCGCCGGCTGGCTACAGCTCGCCCTGGCGCTCGGCGCGCTAGCGGAGGTGGCGCGGCGGTTCGCGTTTGGCAGTGAACCGGAATCGGCGTTGATGTTGGGCGTCGGTTTGCTAGCCTTGGTGGCAAATGTTGGCTGCCTGGTACTGATCGCGCGCAAGCGCGATCGTGGCGCGCACATGAAAGCAAGCTATATCTTTTCGGCGAACGACGTGGTCGCTAACCTGGGCGTCATCGCCGCCGGACTTCTGGTGGCTTGGACCGGTTCTGCGTATCCCGATCTCGTGATCGGTATGGTGATCGGGCTCGTGGTGTTGAATGGGGCGAGACGGATTCTCAAGCTCAGCTAAACGACGTTTTGCCATATTGTCCGTTGTCTGATGCACCCTTCTGTCAGCGAACGATAAACTGTCCCATCATCCCGTTATCTTCGTGCTCGAGAATATGGCAGTGGTACATGTACGGGGCCGTCGCCGCGGTATGGGAGAACCGAACAAGCAGTTCGACGGAGTTCTCGACCATGATGGTGTCGCGAAGCCCTTGATCGCGAATACCCGGCGGTGAACCGTTTCGACTGAGAACCTCGAAGTGAACGCCGTGGATATGGAGCGGGTGTGCCATCATCTCTGCGGACACCTGCCAGACTTCTGTGTCGCCGCGCCTGATCTCTGCATCGATCCGCTCCATGTCGAACGGGCGGCCATTGATGCCGAACGTTCCCATTCCCGCGCCACCTCTCATCCCGCGCATGCCCATGGTCATGGCAATGCGCCGACGACGAACGGCGTTCGACATGGACTGTCGCTCGTGCGTCACGAGCTTGTCGGGGAGCTGAGCGCTGCGCGTGCCCGTTCCCTGAGGCTCAAACCTGATGATCGCCTGCCGTTCACCACGCAGGCGATTGCCGCCGCCCATCATGCGCATCATCATCGGCGCATTGCCATCCGGCCCCGTTTCCAGGACGGCGGGCTGGCCATCGTGGAAATCCACGAGCACCTCTGCTCGCTCACCTGGTGCCAGGCTCAGGGACCGCAGCGCAACCGGTCGTTCCAGCAAGCCGCCTTCAGAGGCAATCCAGTGGAAGGATCGATGATCCGCAAAAGCTAGATCGAATGCTCTGGCGTTGGAACCGTTCACCAAGCGCAGCCGCACCAGCCGGCGCGGCACACGCGCCACCGGATTGACCGTGCCGTTCACCATCAGCGTATCGCCCCGTCGCCCGTGCATGGTCGCCATCATTCCCTGAGGAAGCACCAGCATGCCGTCTTCGAACTGTCGGTCCTGCAATATCAGTGGCAAATCATCGACGCCGTACTCCGCTGGCAAGCCGAGCGTCGCTTCATCCCGGTCGGTAACGATCAGCAGGCCGGCCAGACCGGCATAGACCTGCTCCGCCGTGCGACCGTGCACGTGGGAGTGATACCAGAGGGTCGCCGCCGGCTGGCGGATGGGAAGGACCGGCCGCCAGGTCTTTCGAGGGCGAATCGTCTGGTGTGGGCCGCCGTCGAGTTCGCCAGGAATGAGCAAGCCGTGCCAGTGGACCGTCGTGGCTTCGCCGAGGGCATTCGTGACGGCGATCTCCACGTCATCGCCGCGATACACCCTCAAGGTGGGGCCAAGATAGCTTCCGTTGTAGCCGAGCGTAGGGCTGTCCCGCTCCGGGAAAAAGGCAGTGCGCCCAACCTGCGCCGTCATGGCAATGGACTGCCCCTGACGGCGGGCATCAACCAGCTCGGGAATCTTCAACTCCTGGAATAGTGCGCCGCCTGTCAGGGCAGCCCCGGTCAGGAACGAACGGCGCGTGAAGGTCATTGAACGGAATCTCCTCGGGTAAGGATGCGCTCGCCTCGACAGGCCGTAGCAGCAGACGAGCGGGTATCACAGCCAGATAGACAGTCCAGAACTGCGGAAAACGCAACTCGTTCTGGAGGCAGCGTGGTCGGCCGATTCCTTGCAGCCCACAACCAAGATAATGTGTCCGCGGTTGAAAGAAAAACTTTACCTAGATGCCGTCGGCTGCCATCGACCATCAGTCGGGAGTCGAGAGTCAGCTCGGGTCACTTGCCATCGCGCCACCGCCCTTCATTGCTAGCCCAGATCACCTCAGATTGCGAATCCCGACACGGCCTCCGGCACGAGGGGACGCAATGCATTTCTTGCAATATGGCAACTCTGGCTGTCGGCCACACTGTCAGGAAACCGATGCGCAACGCAGCGGCGAGTCGACATCGCAATACGCAAGAGTGCTTTCCCCAAGTTCAGATTACTGGTCCATTACGAATCTGACAGACCCCTGAAACGTTATACCTCTGGCACGTCTGTTGCACCGTCCGAGTCGCTGAATATTCCCATCGGCGAAGTCGTGTGTTCCGCCGGTCCATCGCCACCCCACCCCAACCTTGGGAGCTCACCATGCCATCGACTGCTACACGCGACCCTGCTCGCATCTTTCCATCGCTGCTGTCGACAGAGGCCTGTCGTTGGATGCGCCGTACACTCCGACATCTCATTACGACCGGCCTGATGGCCATGCTTGTCTTGCCAGCCGCTTATGCCGCCCAGCCAGGCAGAGGCCACACTGCCAGCTTCGAGGTTCGTCTGATGCGGTTGGTCATTGACCATCATTTTTCAGCGCTCAGGATGACCGAGCTGGCCGCCGGCACAGATCCGCAGCGCAGCGGACATCTTTCATCGAACGAAGGGACGTCGCCCACGCCAGGATTTCCGGCGACGCACGCCAAGGCCGCTCTCGACGAAATCAAATCCATGGCCCGGATGGAGAATCGCGCGCAGAGAGAGCAGATCATGCACCTGCAGATGTTGCTGCGCGATTGGTATGGCGTTGCCCACGAGCCCCGCATAAGAGAGGATGCTCAACAGATGCTCACTGCTCTGGAGCAGGCCCAGCCCGGCGCGAGCTTTGATCGCGCGTTCCTCGAAACCTTCAGCCGCCATCACTTTTCGTTGCTGCAGCCGATGAACGCTTGCATCACCGGCGCGGATCGCCTCCATCAAAGCCTGATACGCCTGTGCAAATTGATGTGGCATGAGCAGACATCAGGCATTGAAGAAATGCGCCAGCTGCTGGAAACGCGCTTCGGCATCGTCGACTATCAGCCGTTCCGTGGCGAGCGTCCGCTGCAGCAGTAAGGAGTCGACCGGCGCGGAAACACCGCAACTACTTGGCGAGACGTGGGAACGTCAAGATGAACCGAGTGCTTCCCGCCGACGACTCTACGGAAATTCGACCTCCGTGCGCCGACATGATGGCCTGCGTAATCGACAGCCCAAGCCCAACACTGTCGGAATCGGCCCGGTTGCGGGACTTGTCGGCGCGAAAGAACCGGTCGAAGATCGAGGGCAACAGGTCCGCACTGATTTCCTTGCCCTCGTTCTCCACGACGATCGTTGCCGCACCGGCTTGTTCCTTCGCCTTGACCAGGATGGCCTTGCCCTCCGGCGTATAGCGCAGCGCGTTGGAAAGCAGGTTGCTCAGCGCCCTGCGCAGCATCAGACGATCACCCAAGATCCGCGCCTGACCTTCAAGCCGCAAATGCACCCTCTTGTCCTCCGCCAGCGCATCGTAGAAATCGAACAGCGCGCGCACTTCGTCGCTGACGTTGATCTCTTCTTCGCTGGGCAGCGTGATGCCGTGCTCCATCTTTGCCAGATAGAGCATGTCGGAAACCATGCGACCAAGGCGTTGCAGTTCCTCGGCGTTGGACGCCAGAACCTCCCGGTATTTCTCTGCATCACGTGGTTGCGACAGCACGACATGCGTCTGCGTCATCAGGTTGGTAATCGGCGTGCGCAGCTCGTGTGCCAGATCCGACGAAAACTCGGATAAGCGCCGGAAATCGTCCTGCAACCGCTCCAGCATGGCGTTCAAGGTGGCTGCCAGATCCGCCATTTCGACGGGGACCGCCTCCACTGGCATGCGTGCGTCCAGCTTGTTCGAGGTCACGCCGCTCGCGCGTGAGGCCATCATCCGTAAGGGCGCCAAGCCGCGCCTTGCCGCCCACCACCCGAACAAGCCGCTGGCGAGCGCCGCCAGCGCGGTATAGAACGCCAGCGATTTCCGGAATGCCTGCATGAAATGCGCATGAATGTCCGTGTCCATGCCCACGACGGCGCGCAATGGCGCCGCTGCCGGGTCCGACATTTTCGCCAGCGCTCGCATGCCGCGGTACTGTTTCCCGTTCTGCTGCCACACCAGGGTGTCTTCGTTCGGCTTCAGCCGGGCGATGGCGGCCAAGGTCGGCGCGAAGTCGTATCCCTTGGTTGCATAGACGAGCTGGCCTTGCGCGGTTTGGACGTGCACCACGAACCCGGGATGGTGCTCCACCATCTCGGCCAGGCGCGCGGGAAGCTGTGCTGTCGGTCGTTCCTGGGTGATCTTCTGGATCAAGCGGATGTTGTCACCCAGGATGACGTAGTCCTCGTTGGCGAAGTGGCGGTCCATGGCCAGCCAGATCAGTACACCGAGACCCAGCAGCACCGCTGCCGACGACAGCGAGAACAGCAGCGTCAGCCGCATCGTCAGCGAAAGCCGCCGCCTCATTCCGTTCCCTCTGGCGCTTCCAGTACGTATCCCATCCCGCGCACTGTCTGGATCAGTTTTGGTTCGAAGTCGTCGTCGATCTTGGCCCTCAGGCGACGAATGGCCACGTCGATCACATTGCTGTCACTGTCGAAATTCATGTCCCAGACCTGCGAGGCGATCAGAGAGCGCGGCAAGACCTCGCCACGCCTGCGCGCGAGCAGTTCGAGCAGTGCGAATTCCTTACTGGTCAGCGCGATGCGGCGACCGGCACGGGAGGCGCGCCTGCGTCCCAAATCCAGTACCAGATCAGCGACCTGGATGCGGTCAATGGCCAGCACAGATCCCCGGCGCAACAGCGTGCGGACCCGAGCGAGCAGCTCCGAGAAGGCGAACGGCTTGACAAGATAGTCGTCCGCACCCAGTTCCAGCCCCTTGACGCGGTCTGTCACGCTGTCACGCGCGGTCAGGAACAAGACAGGGACGGCGTTCTCCGCGGCACGGATGGACTGCAATATGTGCCAGCCATCCAGGTCCGGCAACATCACGTCGAGAATGATCAGGTCATACGATTCGTTGAGCGCCAGGTGCTGCCCATCGAGTCCGTTGCCGACCAGGTCGACGACAAAGCCGGCTTCGGTCAGTCCCTGGCGAAGGTAGTCGCCTGTCTTGGATTCGTCCTCCACCACCAGCAGTTTCATTTAGAGCGTCCGATTGGATTGGCAAGCTGCTCCCGGAAGGGAGCCTTGGTGCGGCTAGTCTAGCGAGACGACTTGCGGGTGACCTCAACATTACCGGAATGTAATGTGCAGGTAAGTTGACGGTAGCCTCCTGCTCGTTACTCTCTGCATGCCGACTTCTATGCGGCCATTCAAGCAAAAAGGGACTATTCATGCGACGTGATCGACCGGCCGGTATTGTGCTGCCCAACCCAACGCGCCGCCGCTTCGTTCAAGGCCTGGCCGCAGGGGGTGTCATGGCGGGATTGTCGGGTCTTGGCGGAACCGTTTGGGCGCAGTCGACTGACCGCCCCGCCCAGACGCTGTCCGGCACCGCCCCCGTGCTGCGCGGCACCGAATTCGACCTCGTCATCGGCGAATCGGTGGTCAACTTCACCGGCACGCCGCGCGTGGCGACCACGATCAACGGGATGCTGCCCGGCCCGACGCTGCGGTGGCGTCAGGGCGACACCGTCACCATCCGCGTCACGAATCGGCTGCGCGAGCCAACGTCGATCCATTGGCACGGGATCATCCTGCCGTTCGAAATGGACGGCGTGCCGGGGATCAGCTTTCCCGGCATTGCGCCGGGCGAAACGTTCACCTATCGCTTCAAGGTCGACCAGACCGGCAGCTACTGGTACCACTCGCATTCGGGATTCCAGGAGATGACGGGCGTGTATGGCGGCATCGTGATCGACCCGGCTTCCGGCTACGACGCCGTTCAAGCTGACCGCGACTATACGATCCTGCTGTCCGACTGGACCGATGAAGATCCGATGCGGGTCCTGTCGAAGCTCAAGGTCCAGAGCGACTACTACAACTTCAATCAGCCGACCGTCATCGACTTCTTCCGCGATGTCGCCAACGACGGCATGAAAAGCGCGTTGGCCAAGCGGAAGATGTGGAACGAGATGCGGATGAATCCGACGGATCTGGCCGATCTGTCGGGCGCCACGCTGACGTATCTGACCAATGGTGTCACGCCAGCCGGCAACTGGACGGGCCTGTTCCGGCCAGGCGAGAAGGTCAGGCTGCGCTTCATCAACGGAACGGGCAACACGTTCTATGACGTGCGCATCCCTGGGCTGAAGCTGAAGGTGATACAGGCCGACGGGCAGAACCTGGAACCGGTGACCGTCGATGAATTCCGGTTCGGTCCCGGCGAAACCTATGACGTCGTCGTCGAGCCCCGAGATGAGGCCTACACGATTTTCTCCCAATCCATGGACAGGACCGGCTATGCCCGAGGCACGCTGGCCGTTCGTGAAGGTCTGACCGCGCCGGTGCCCGCGCTCGACAAGGCCGAATGGCTGACGATGGCGGACATGATGGGTGCCATGGACCATGGTGGCATGGCAATGCAGGGCATGGACCACGGCAGCATGCAAGGCATGAACCATGGTGGCATGAGCATGCAGGGCATGGCGGGCACCGCAATGGCGATGGACCATAGCCAGCACAACATGGCCAACATGGCGGCCGGCAATTCGCTGAAGGTCCCCAGCACCAAGGCTCGGCACGCCAGAAGCGAATACGGGGCGAGCACCGATATGCGCGTGGACATGGCGCGCACCAACCTCGACGATCCCGGCATTGGCCTGCGCAACAACGGTCGTCGTGTGCTGACGCTGGCTGACCAGCACACCATCGGCGGTCCGTTGGACAAGCGTGGCCCTGGACGCGAGGTCGAGCTGCACCTGACCGGCAATATGGAGCGCTATACCTGGTCGTTTGACGGTGTGGAGTTCGGCAAGTCGACACCGGTCTATTTCAAGTATGGCGAACGCGTGCGCGTGATCCTTCACAACGACACGATGATGACGCATCCGATGCACCTGCACGGCATGTGGAGCGAACTGGAGTCGGCGGATGGATCCTTCCAGGCCCGGCGCCACACGATTCCCGTTCAGCCGGCCCAGCGCATCAGCTTCCTGGTTACCGCCGACGCATTGGGACGATGGGCATGGCATTGCCATCTGATGCTGCATATGGACGCGGGCATGTTCCGTGAAGTGATAGTGGCCTGACCTTCAACTGGATAGAGATTCCATGCATAAGCGAACAAGAACGATTCTTGCTGCCGCGGTCCTGACGTCCGCCGGCATCGGCACGACGTGGGCGCAGGCCACCCATTCCCCGGAGGCCCACGCGGGCGCTTCGGCCGCGGATCCGACCAGGAAGGCCGACGCCCCAGCGCGATCGAAGTCCGTCGGCAAAGCAAATGGTACGGGTGGCAAGGACCACGGCTCGATGCCGGGCATGGACCATGGCTCGATGCAGGGCATGGATCACGGCTCGATGCCGGGCATGGATCACGGCTCGATGCAGGGTATGGACCACGGCTCGATGCAGGGCATGGATCACGGCTCGATGCAGGGCATGGATCACGGCTCGATGCAGGGTATGGACCACGGCTCGATGCAGGGCATGGATCACGGCTCGATGCAGGGTATGGACCATGGCTCGATGCAGGGCATGGATCACGGCGACATGAAAATGCAAGGCGGCAGCGCTCCGCCCGACGCGCGCGATCCGCATGGCTATTCCGGTGGCTATCAACTCGGGGTCGGCAAGTATGCGCTCGGGCCGACCCGAACGCTCCATATGGCGGACGAACATCTGTTTGCTTCCGTGCTGGTGGATCGCCTGGAATGGACCAAGGGCCGAGACAGTAATGCAGCGTCCTACGAGGCGCAGGCCTGGTTCGGCAACTCCTACGACAAGCTGGTGATCAAGGCTGAAGGGGAGGCCGAAGAAGGCAAGGTGCACGAGGCTCGCACCGAACTGCTGTGGGGCCATTCCATTGCGACGTTCTGGGATACCCAGGTCGGTATTCGAAACGATGCTGGCTACGGCAGACCGGCTCGGAACTGGCTGGCGTTCGGTGTGCAAGGCCTGGCGCCCTACTGGTTCGAAGTCGATGCGACCGGCTACGTCGGCACCGAAGGCAGGACCGCGCTTCGACTCTCCGCCGAATACGAGCTTCTGATTACGCAGCGTCTGATCCTGCAGCCGCGAATCGAAGCCAACTTCTACGGCAAGAACGACCCTGAAATCGGTATCGGCAGCGGCCTGGCCAATGGCGCCGTGGGCGTGCGCCTGCGCTATGAGATTAACCGGCAGTTCGCACCGTATATCGGCGTCGAGCGATATCAGACATTCGGCAATACCGCCGACATGATTCGCACGGCAGGCGGTCGTCGTGGCGAGACCCGCTTTGTGGCCGGTGTTCGTATTTGGTTCTGACCACGTTCTCTAACCCCCTTTCAATCTGGGAGTTCATCATGCAGACGCACCGTTTCGCCATCCGAGCCATGCTCGCCGCCACTGCGGCATTGATCAGTTCGGCGGCTTTCGCACATCCCAAGCTGGTCTCTTCGACCCCGGCTGACAAGGCCGAGGTTTCCGCCCCTCAGAAGATCGAACTGAAGTTCTCCGAAAACCTGGTCGCCCAGTTTTCCGGTGCCAACCTGGTAATGACCGGCATGCCTGGCATGGCCAATCATGCCCCGATGAAGATTGCCGCCAAGGTATCAGGCAGCGATGACCCGAAGACGATGGTAATCACGCCGGCCCAACCGCTCGTTCCGGGCAGCTACCGTGTGGATTGGCGCGCCGTTTCGTCGGACACGCATCCGATCAACGGAAATATCGCCTTCACGGTCAAGTGATCCGCCGATGGACTGGGCGACTGTATCGGTGCGCTTTGCACTCTATCTCGACCTGACGGCGCTTTTCGGTTTGCCGCTATTCGGTCTTTATGCGCTTCGCCGTGAGGAGATATCGTCGGGCATCGGCTCGCGGTATGTCGCCATTACGTCCGCGCTGGCTGCGGTCGGCATCGGACTGTCGTTGGCAAATATCGCCGTCATGGCCAAGGCCATGACCGGCGCATCCGAATACGCCGAACTGCAGAGCCACGTTTTCGAGATGATCGTGACGGGTACGGATTTCGGTGCGGCTTGGGCCGTTCGTCTGGTTGCGCTGGTCCTTTGCTTGCTGGTCGCTCTTTTCGCACGCCGGTGGCCGGCGCTGCAAATTGGTGTATTGGCTGCCGCAGGCGGCGTTGCGCTATCGACCCTCGCCTGGGGCGGGCATGGCGCGATGGACGATGGCGTCCGCCGCTATGTTCACCTGGCCTCCGATATTGGACATCTCGCCGCGGCCGGGGCCTGGGTTGGCGCGCTGATCGCTTTCGTGCTGCTGGCAAGAGCTGCGTCCACACCGGAGACCGTCGCACTGCTGAGCCGCACGTCCAATGGCTTCGCTCAGGTTGGCACTATTGTGGTCGCCACTTTGACGGTGACCGGGGTGATCAACTACCTCTTGATTGTCGGCCTGACGCTGCCAGAGCTGTCGCTAACGTCGTATGGCGGCCTGCTTGCCATCAAGCTCGGACTGTTCGGTACGATGCTGGCCCTTGCGGCAACCAATCGCTACTTTCTGAGTCCGCAACTGGAGCATGCGGTGAAGAGCGGCAATCACGCAGCAGCCGTCCGAACGTTTCGACGCAGCCTGATCGTCGAAACCAGCGCGGCAACGCTGATCCTGGCTCTTGTGGCGTCACTGGGCATTCTGTCACCGGCGGGCATGTAGAGCGCGCTTCCGCGCTAACGCGGATTGGCGTATTGCTCCGTCGCTTCACGCTGCGCCGCCGACGCCCTTGGCGGCCAAGTGCTCTTGATATACGCGAGGACAGCAATGATGTCCTCGTCGGACAGCAATTGGCCGAATGCCGGCATGTCGCTGACATACCCGGCCGGAGCCGTGATGCCCGGCACCAGACCATTCTTGGTAATGGCAAACAGCACGGCGTCGGGATGATGCCATGTATGGCCTGTGGCATCGTGCGGCGGCGCCGGCATCCGGCCGCTCGGAAGCCGTTCCCGCCAGTTTGGTTGACCCTCGAGATTGGCGCCATGGCAGGACGCGCATTGCTGCGCGTAAAGCTGCTTGCCTCTGGCAATACGCCGCGCATCACTGGTGTCGATGCGCAGCTGCCTAGCCGCCGACGCTCCGTTCCCACCGTCGACGGGCGTCTCAAGAAAGCGCTTCGTCTTCAGCGCGACCGCGGTCGCGGCCACGGCTGCGAGCACCAACAGGCCGGCAATCAGCCAACGAGACTTGTTCGAGCTTTCCATTCGTAGCCGGCAAGGCTCGGTTGCAGCTTCGCTGTCCGAGCCGAGGCGCCATTAATTCCTGGAGAACGGCTTTCCGTTGAAATCCACGGTCACCAAGTTGCCATCCATGGGACCCATGCCGGGAGAATTTGCCGGCATGCCCGGCACGGCGATCCCTTTCACGCCCGGATTGGCAGCCAGTTTTCTCACCGCTACCGCGGGAACGTGCCCTTCGATAATTTGGCCACTGCCTTGCATGACCGCGGTATGGCAGGAGCCCATCTTCTCGGGAACGCCAAGCTTCGTCTTGATTGCGGCGACATCCGGCGTATTGATGACCTTGGTCTGGATGCCAGCCTCGTTCAAATGCTCCACCCAGCCTTCACAGCATCCGCAATTGGCATCCTTGTAGACGACCAGCGCGGGGGGAGCCGCATACGCAAGCGTACCGACAGCGAGAAGGGCAACACCAAGAAGAGGCTTCATCGAAAATTCCCGAGATATTGGACTTCAGTTTTCGTGGCTATGTTAGCCCGGACCCGCATGATCGGTGTATCACCGGGGGCCGTTCAGGCTTGCTTTGACAAGCATCAGAGCTTACCGTTCACTGCGCCGACGCATCGGACGAGGCAAACAACTTATCGTAGTGGCCCGATGTGAAAGAGCCCAACGTCCGAGAGGTCTCGGCCGCTGGGCCTTGCGACGGTATTAGGAAGCCCGGCACATAGAAAATGCCAACGTCCCGCGATCAGATGCCGTCGGTGAAAGCGTCGCGCGTTCCGGCCGCGTGGCTACCGTCCGTGAAGGTGTCCCGCGTGCCTGTAGTATGGGCGCCATCGGAGAACAGGTCGCGCGTACCTGTAGTATGACTGCCATCGGTGAAGGGATCGCGCGTGCCCATCGTGTGGCCACCGGTAGTGAAGATATCGCGCGACGATGTTACGCCGGCATTCGCCAGTCCTGCTGCGCTGCCCAGCGACGCAATCGTCAATACCAAGAGAGCAGCCTTCTTCAACGTACGCATTTTGTTTCTCCTTTTAAGGGTGATTGGCTCGCTGTGAGCCTGCATGATCAGTGTAGGGAGGGGCTCCCCACCGAGGCATGACACTGCGATTACAAAGCCGTCATCTCAAATCGCCGAGTCGTGGATGGACGTGCCCAGCAACAATTCCGCTTGTCAGCCACCGGTGAAAATCTGGCTGCGATCGATGTTCACGCGCACGCCCCGAGCGATCGGCATGCCGGGGAAAAGGTCGCCCAAGTCAACTGTGCTGCCGTGCACGAACTCGGCAAACTGCCAAGCTACGGATTGATCGCCGTCTGCGAATGCCACCGCTTCCCCGGAGGCTACGTTGATGGTTTTCATACCAGGCCGAAGCGTGATAGTGCGGGACGCCGTGCCAGCCGGGACAACGCTGCCAAAAAGGGCTGCGTGAGGACCGAGACGCGTGCCCGACGTCGTGTTTGCCATCGTTGGAGATGCGGGCTCGGCGGCCTGCTGCACGTGCTTGGCCCAATCATCGCCCGCGTTAGTTCTTGCCTTGTCCGCGCCCCATGCGGGCGCCACGGACAGCGCCGCCAGGCTCAATACAGCTGCCGCGTTCTTGTTGATTTTCATGATTCTCTCCATTGAGTTACGAGGTATTGGCCTCTCGACTTCAATGGTATGAATCCGCCCCTCACCGAGCCATTACCCGACTATTACATCCAGGTAAGGTGCCGAGGATAAGAGGCAATTTTTCGGTCAAGGAGCATTTCGCAGCGCAACACCTGCCCAACCCTTGCCAACGTCAAACGCTGGTACCATTCGGCCAATATGGGCCCACACGTGCGCACGTCCCTCCGGCGGCTTTGGCTGGCCGCATTCCTGCTGACCGCTTTCCTGACAGTCCAGCTGGCAGCGGCGGCGTACGCTTGCGCGGGCAGCCGGTACGCCGTCAGTACCGACCGGGACATGACGGGCATGACGGGCATGATTGGCATGACCGAGTCGTGTCCCGACATGGCGCAGAAGGCCGTCGAGCCGGATTCGCACGATGGGCTGTGCCTCGAACACTGCCAGCTGGGATCCAAGTCCCTCGACCATGCCAGCCCGCAGCTTCCGGTGTTTCATGCAAGCCTGGTCCATCCCGTGATGCTGGTGCCGGAGCCGCTGCTCGCGCGCCCGAGCGCGGCGGCTGCGGGAGCCACGCCACGCGGCCCTCCTCGCCCGCTCTCCATCCTGCACTGCTGTTTCCGAACGTAGCCTCCGCCGCAACGCCACCTATCGCGCCCCGACACGTCGTCTGAGGGCGGTCGTTGCTTTGCGGAGGCTTTATGCATTTGCGTTTCCCCCCATTGTGCGGACGCCGGCTGGCGTTCGCCATCACGCTGCTCGGCGCGAGTCATACGCCATGGGCGCAGCCGGCGAGCCGGCTCTCGTTGCAGGAAGCGGTCGCGCTCGCCTCATCCCGGTCGAGCGACGCAGAAACATCCTCGTCCGCGGTGCAGTCCGCCATCGAAATGGCGGTTGCAGGCGGCCAACTGCCGGACCCGGTGCTCAAAGTCGGTGTCAACAACGTCCCGGTCGACGGCCGCGACCGGTTTTCGCTCGGCACCGAAGCCATGACGATGCGGTCGATCAGCGTGATGCAGGAGTTCACCCGAGCGGCAAAGCGCCAGGCTCGCGCCCAACGTTTCGAGGCCGAAGCCACCTCCGCGGAGGCGCAGCGCACGGTGGCGCTGGCCGCCGTGCAGCGCGGCACGGCCAGCGCCTGGCTCGAGCGGCAGTACGCCGAGCGAATGCTCGATGTGTTCGCCGAACAGGCGCAGTCCATCGACTTGATGGTGCGGGCCGCCGAAGCCGCCTACCGCGCCGACCGCGGCACCCGGGCCGAGATTCTGACCGCTCAGCTCGAACTTCAGCAGCTCCGGAACCGCGAAGACGAGGCGCGCGCGGTTGTGGCTGCATCCCGGGCGATGTTGCGCCGATGGGTCGGCGATGCCGCGGACCTGCCGCTTGCCGAGCCCCCTGCCCTTGAGTTGCCCACCTGGCTGGGCAATTTGGACGCCGATACCGCGATGCGACTGCCGGACGTGGCCGCCGCCCAGGCGCAGGTCGGCGTCGCCGAAGCCGACAGCCGGATCGCAAGCGAGAACAAGGTGCCGGACGTCAGCGTGGAGTTGATGTACAGCCAGCGGGGTCCTGCGTATTCCAATATGGTGTCCGTCAATGTCTCCCTCCCCTTGCCGTGGGACCGGAAGCATCGGCAAGACCGCGAACTGGCGGCGAAGCTGGCGCAAGCCGACGCGGCGCGGGCACAGGCCGAGTCGATACGCAGAGGCGTGCTCGGTCAGCTCCGCGGCAAGCAGGCGCAATGGCAGCTCAATCAATCCCGCCTGGCGCGCTATGCCGACACGACGCTGCCGCTGGCCAAGGCGCGCATCGACGCAGCGCTGACCGCCTATCGCACCGGCACCGGACCGTTGACGGCGGTGGCGGAGGCGAACCGCAAGGCGCTGGACATCTCGTTGGAGCAACTTCAACTGGAGGCCGCTACCGCGCGCTTGTGGACGGAGCTCGCCTTTCTGCTGCCGCTGCCGACGGCCGGGCAGGGGCCGGCTCACCCAACGCGCGTTCAAGGGGAATTGCAATGAACAGGACCGCGATCGGTCGCGCAATGGCTGGCCTGATCGTCGCTGCCGGCGTAGGCGCAGCGTATTTTCTCGGCCATCAGCAAGGGCGCAACAGCACGCCGGCCGCTTCACCCTCCATTGGCGCGTCGGCCGGATCCGATCTGAAGGCCGGCGATATCGATCCGAAGACAGGCAAACGCATCCTCTATTGGCACGATCCAATGGTGCCGGGCCAGCGCTTCGACAAGCCGGGCAAGTCACCCTTCATGGACATGCCGTTGTCTCCCGTCTATGAGGATGCGGGCGGCGGCGCCGCCGTCACCATCGACAGCCGCGTCTTGCAGAACCTTGGCATTCGCACCACGCAGGTCAAGACGGGACGACTCGAACCCACGCTCGAGGTGCCGGGCAATGTCGCGATCAACGAGCGCGGCATCGAGGTACTGCAAGCGCGTACCACCGGCTTCGTTGAGCGAACCTATGCCAGGACCACGCTCGACCCGGTCAGCAAGGGTCAGGCGCTGGCGTTGATCTACGCGCCTGAATGGGTGGCCGCACAGGAGGAATACCTCGCTGTCAGCCGCATGAGCGCCGGCCTGCAGCACGATCTGCGGGAGGCCGCCATCGCGCGCATGCGGCAGGTCGGCATGAGCGAGAGCCACATACGGCTGGTGCAGAAGAGCGGCAAGCTGCAGCCGCGACTGGCCATCACAAGCTCGATCGATGGCGTTCTGACCGAAATCGGCGCGCGCGATGGCATGACCCTGTCGCCCGGCATGACCCTGTTTCGGATCGCCAGTCTCGCGACCGTTTGGGTGATCGCCGAAGTACCGGAAAGCCAGGCTGCCCCGTTGCGGCCCGGACAATCGGTCACGGCCGTCGCGGCAGCGCTGCCCGGGCAGACACTGGACGGCAAGGTCGATGCCATCCTGCCCGATGTCAGCACGGCAACGCGTACGGCCAGGGTTCGCATCGAGTTGAACAACAAGGGCCGGCAATTGCTGCCCGGCATGTTCGTGTCCGTTCGCTTTGCGCCAGCCCCGGGCCCGGATCGGCTACTGGTACCGAGCGAGGCGTTGATTCGTACGGGCACGCGCACCGTCGTCATGGTACAGACCGAGCAAGGCGGATTCAGCCCCGTCGAGGTGAGGATTGGCGCGACGGCGGGCGGACAGACCGAGGTCATCGAAGGGCTGAAGGCTGGCCAGAACGTCGTCGTGTCCGGGCAGTTCCTGATCGACTCCGAAGCCAGCCTGCGCGGCACCGAACAGCGCATGGCGGCTGCGCCCGGGGCCTCGGCGCCTGCATCGCCAGCCGCACCGGGCCCCGAGCATGAAGGCGTCGGACGCATCGAGGCGGTGACCGCCGAAGGTTTGACGATCTCCCACGGGCCGATTCCGTCGGCGCAGTGGGGCGCCATGACGATGGACTTTGCGGCTCCGCCGGCCGGGCTGCCGCGAGCGCTCAAGCCCGGCGACCGCATCCGCTTCCGCTTCCACCTCAACAGCGACGGGGTGGCAGTCCTGTCTTCCGTCGAACCGGCGGCTACGGCGCCAGGGGGCAAGCCATGATCGCCCGGCTCATCCTTGCCTCCATCCGGAATCGCCTCCTGGTGTTGTTGGCGACGGTCATGCTGACGGCGTGGGGACTATGGGCGGTCAGAAGTACGCCGCTCGATGCCTTGCCGGACCTGTCCGATGTGCAAGTGATCATCCGCACGCCGTTCCCCGGCCAGGCGCCACAGATCGTCGAGAATCAGGTCACCTATCCACTGACCACGACCATGCTGTCGGTGCCGGGTGCAAGGACGGTGCGGGGCTATTCCTTCTTCGGCGATTCCTATGTCTACGTGCTGTTCGAGGATGGCACCGACCTCTACTGGGCGCGCTCGCGGGTGCTCGAATACCTGAACCAGGCGCAATCGCGTCTGCCCGCCGCGGCCAAGCCTGCGCTCGGCCCCGATGCGACCGGCGTGGGCTGGATCTACGAGTATGCGCTGGTCGACAGGACGGGGCAGCACGACCTGAGCCAACTGCGCGCCTTGCAGGACTGGTTCCTGCGCTTCGAACTCAAGTCGTTGCCCAACGTCGCGGAGGTCGCCTCGCTCGGCGGCATGGTCAAGCAATACCAGGTCGTCCTGATGCCGGATCGGCTGCGCGCTTACGGGCTATCGCAATCGAAGGTGCTGGCGGCACTCAAGGGGGCCAACCAGGAAACCGGCGGCTCGGTGCTGGAACTGGGCGAGGCCGAATACATGGTGCGCGCGTCGGGCTATCTGAAGACGCTGGAGGACTTCCGGCAAATTCCGCTGGTCACGAGCGACACCGGCATTCCGGTGCGGTTGGGCGACGTGGCGACCATCCAGCTCGGCCCGGAAATGCGGCGTGGCATCGCGGAACTCGACGGCCAGGGAGAAGTCGCCGGCGGCATCATCGTGCTACGCTCGGGCAAGAACGCGCTCGAGACCATCGACTCGGTCAAGACCAAACTTGCCACGCTGCAACAGAGTCTGCCCGCCGGCGTCGAGGTCGTGACGACTTATGACCGCTCCAGCCTGATCAAGCGCGCGGTGGACAACCTGACCACGAAACTGATCGAGGAGTTTGTCGTGGTCGCGCTGGTGTGCCTGGCGTTCCTGTTCCATCTGCGCTCGGCGCTGGTGGCGATCGTATCGCTGCCGCTTGGCGTGCTGGCCGCCTTCCTGGTGATGCGCTACCAGGGCGTGAACGCCAACATCATGTCGCTCGGCGGCATCGCCATCGCGATCGGCGCCATGGTCGATGCGGCGGTCGTCATGATCGAGAACGCGCACAAGCACCTGGAACGCTGGCATGCGGACAATGGCGGGCGGGAACCGTCAGCTGGTGAGCGCTGGCAGATCATTGGGCAATCGGCCGCCGAGGTGGGGCCGGCGCTGTTCTTCTCGCTGCTGATCATCACGCTGTCGTTCGTTCCGGTATTCGCACTGGAGGCGCAGGAAGGACGCCTGTTCTCGCCATTGGCGTTCACCAAGACCTACTCCATGGCGGCGGCGGCGGGACTGTCCGTGACCCTGGTGCCGGTCCTGATGGGCTACATGATCCGCGGCCGGATTCCATCGGAACAGGCCAACCCGCTCAATCGGTGGCTGATCCGCGCCTACCGGCCAGCCTTGACCAGGGTGTTGACCTACCCCAAGACCACGCTGGCCATCGCCGCGACCCTGCTGGTGGCCACCGCCTGGCCGATCATGCGGATCGGCGGCGAATTCATGCCGCCGCTCGACGAAGGGGACCTGCTGTACATGCCGTCCGCCCTGCCGGGGCTGTCCGCCGGCAAGGCGGCCCAACTGTTGCAGCAGACGGACAGGCTGATCAAGACCGTGCCGGAGGTGGCGACCGTGTTCGGCAAAGCAGGCCGGGCCGATACGGCGACGGACCCCGCGCCGATCGAGATGTTCGAGACAACGATCCAGTTCAAGCCGCGCGACCAATGGCGCCCCGGCATGACCACCGAGAAGCTGGTCGAGGAGCTGGATCGGGTCGTCAAGGTGCCCGGCTTGTCGAATATCTGGGTCCCGCCGATTCGCAACCGGATCGACATGCTGGCCACAGGGATCAAGAGCCCGGTCGGCATCAAGGTCGCCGGCACCGACCTGCAGGAGATCGACCGGCTTGCCATGCGCATCGAGGCGGCGGTCAAGACGGTGCCGGGTGTTACGTCCGCGCTGGCCGAGCGGCTGACCGGCGGCCGCTATATCGACGTCGATATCGACCGCGTGGCCGCTGGCCGTTATGGCCTCAATATCGCCGACGTGCAGAGCATCGTGTCCTCGGCCATCGGCGGCGAGAACGTCGGCGAGGTGGTCGATGGCTTGGCGCGCTTCCCCATCAACGTACGGTATCCCCGCGACTATCGCGACTCGATCGAGCAATTGCGCAGCCTGCCGATCGTGACAGACAAGGGTCTGCAGATCACGCTGTCCGACGTTGCACGCATTCAACTGGTGCAGGGCCCGCCCATGCTCCGCAGCGAAAATGCGCGCCTGTCGGGCTGGATTTACGTCGATATCCGGGGACGGGACCTGCGCTCCGCCGTGCAGGACATGCAATCCGCGGTGGCCGAGGCAGTACCGATGCCTGCGGGCTATTCGGTCAGTTGGTCCGGTCAGTTCGAATATCTCGAGCGTGCGACCGCCAAGCTGAAGGTGGTGGTGCCCTTCACGCTGTTGATCATCTTCGTGCTGCTGTACCTGATCTTCGGTCGGCTCGACGAAGCGATGCTGATCATGGGAACGCTGCCGCTCGCGCTGATCGGCGGATTCTGGCTGCTCTACCTGCTCGGCTACAACCTGTCCGTGGCAGGGATCGTCGGCTTCATCGCGCTGGCCGGCGTCGCCGCGGAGTTCGGCGTCATCATGCTGCTCTATCTCAAGCATGCGTGGAACGAGCGGCTGGAAAACGGCCACTCCGATGTTGACGCCCTGCTCGATGCCATCCAGCACGGCGCGGTGATGCGCGTGCGCCCGAAGGCCATGACAGTCGCTGTCATTCTGGCCGGTCTGATTCCCATCATGTGGTCGCACGGCACCGGCTCCGAGGTGATGCAGCGCATTGCCGCGCCGATGGTCGGCGGCATGGTGACCGCCCCATTGCTGTCGATGTTCGTCGTGCCGGCGGTGTACTTGCTGCTGCGCCGACGCCAGGCCGGACGGGCTACCCCTTCCCTCAACCCCGCACTTCAGGAGGAATCGCCATGACAACCCTCAAGACTCTCGCCGCCGTTCTCGCTATTGCCGCCGCACCCATCGCCTTCGCGGCCGGCGCAATGGATGGCATGGACATGAAGGCGCCCGCGTCTTCCAGCAAGGCTTCCCATCCCGTTCCGGCGGAAATCAGGAAGATCGATGCCCAGGCTGGCAAGGTCACGCTCAAGCATGGTCCGATAGAAAACCTCGGCATGCCCGCCATGACCATGGCATTCCCGGTCAAGGACCGCGCGTCCCTGAGCCGCTTCAAGGAGGGCGATGCCGTTTTGGTGACGTTCGGCAAGATCGGCGGTTCGCCAACCGTTCTCGAAATGCAGCGCAAGTAGGAAACTGTGGCGCACGCGATCCATCGATTCTGGTCGCGTGCGTTCCCCACACCCGTCGCGATCAGGCCATGGCGCGACAGGCCTCCGCGCAGCGCTGACACGCCTTCGCGCAGTCCTGGCAATGCTGCGACGCATGCTTTGCACATTCCGCACCGCACGCTTCGCAGATGCGAGCGCAAAGCTGACAGACGTCGCTGGCGAACTGGCTGCCTCGTGACATCATCGCGGCAGCCAGGCGGCAGACCTCTGCGCAATCCAGGTCAAGCCGTATGCAGTTGGCCATCTCCTGCACGTTCGACTCTTGCAGGCAGGATGCCGCGCAATGGTCGCAGGCGACGGCACAGGCGTTGCAAGCCTCAATACACGCATTGAATCTTTCATGTGGCATGGCAATACTCCTTGAGTCGGGCGACGCCGAATGTCCGGCGCCGACTCCACCGGAGCAAAGGCCAGGCCAGCGATGAACGCCGCCTCGCGCTAGTCGACTGGATGGCAATCGTATGGCCCTGGAGGGCCCGTCATGGCCGACTTCCTGCGCAGCAACGTGCGCATCCGCAACTACTGCGCTGGTCGGTTAACCGGCTCGTCATGGCGTCGTCATCTGGCATCCCGCCGCGACCGCATGCACTCGTTCTGAACCGACCTCAAGAGCGGTCCACCGTTACAAGGACGGTGGAAAACATGCAAGCGACGACGCACGGCTGATGCGCGCTGGCGAGCCGGACCCCGTAGTGTTTGAATCGATTACACCTTCGCTTGGCGTAACCTCAGGGCATTGAATACGACCGAGGCCGAGCTCAGGCTCATCGCCAGCGCCGCGATCATCGGCGACAGCAGCAAGCCGGTGGAGCCATACAGGATGCCGGCGGCCAGCGGAACGCCCAAGGCGTTGTAGACGAAAGCAAAACCAAGGTTCTGCTTCATGTTGCGGATGGTCGCTTCCGACAGCAGCCGCGCGCGTGCAATGCCGACCAGGTCGCCCTTGACCAGCGTCACCTGCGCGCTGTTCATCGCGACATCGGTACCGGTCCCCATCGCGATGCCTACGTCGGCCTTTGCCAAGGCCGGCGCATCGTTGATGCCGTCGCCTGCCATCGCCACCACCCGGCCTTGCTGTTGCAGGCGAGAGACCAATGCGAGCTTGTCCGCGGGCTTGACCTCGCCGTGTGCCTCGTCGATGCCCAGCCTGGTGGCAACCGCGTTGGCGGTCTTTACGCCATCGCCGGTTGCCATGATGACGCGAACCCCGTCCTCCTTTAGCTGCGCCAGCGCCTGTGGCGTGGTTTCCTTGATGGGGTCCGAGACGGCGAGGATGCCCGCCAATGCGCCATCCACGGCGAGATACATCACGCTGGCACCCTGAGCGCGCAACGCATCGGCGTCGCTGGCCAGCGCTTGCGTTGCAATGCCTTCGGCCTGCATCAGCGCGGTGTTGCCCAGCGCCAGCTTCCTCCCAGCCACCATCCCACGCACGCCGATACCGCTTTCCGAATCGAATGCTTCGGCCTTCTCCAGGGTCAAGCCGCGCTCGCGCGCCGCCTCCACGATCGTCATTGCCAGTGGATGCTCGCTGCCCTGGTCCAGGCTGGCGGCAAGACGCAGCACCTCTTGCTCGGCGAAGCCGTCCGATGCGATAGCGCGATCGAATTTCGGTTTTCCCTGAGTCAGCGTTCCGGTCTTGTCGACGATCAGCGTATCGACTTTGCGCAGATTTTCGATGGCCGCTGCATCGCGGAACAGCACGCCGCTCGAAGCGCCCTTGCCGCTTGCCACCATGATCGACATCGGGGTGGCCAGTCCGAGCGCGCACGGGCACGCAATGATCAGCACGGCAACGGCATTGATCAGGCCATAGACCCAGCTCGGCTCGGGTCCAAACACGCCCCACGCAAGAAAGGTGAGCACCGCAATCGCGATGACAGCCAGAACAAAAACACCCGACACCTTATCGGCCATACGCTGCATCGGCGCTCGGGAGCGCTGCGCTTGCGCCACCATCTGGACGATCTGCGCGAGGACGGTTTGAGTTCCGACCTTCTCCGAGCGGATGACCAGACTGCCACTGGTATTCATCGTGGCCCCGATGACCTTGTCGCCGACCCGCTTGGTGACCGGGATTGGCTCTCCGGTGATCATGGACTCGTCCAGCGAGCTCGCGCCTTCCGTTACCACGCCGTCCACCGGCACTTTCTCGCCGGGTCGCACGCGAAGCAGGTCGCCGACATGAACATGCGTCAGCGGCACGTCTTCTTCGGTTCCGTCTTCCCGGATGCGTCGCGCGGTCTTCGGCGCCAGCCCAAGCAACGATTTGATGGCCGCGGATGTCTGCGAGCGCGCTTTGAGCTCCAGCAACTGTCCCATCAAGGTCAGGGAGATAATGACGGCCGCCGCCTCGAAGTAGACGCCGATGCGGCCATGTTCCGCAAAGGTCGACGGGAACGCCTGCGGGGCCACGGTGGCGATCACGCTGTAGAGGTAGGCAGCGCCCGTGCCAAGTCCTATCAGCGTCCACATGTTCGGGCTGCGATTGATGAACGACTGGACGCAGCGCTCGAAGAACGGCCAGCCTGCCCAGAGCACCACGGGAGTTGCGACGATCAGTTCAATCCAGCTTTGCGTGGATGCCTGGAACCAACCCAGCCGATGCCCGAACATTGCCAGGACAAAGGTCACCACCGTCAACGGCAATGTCCACCAGAACCGCCGGCGAAAATCGATGAGTTCGGGGTTCTCCCGGTCGTCCAGTGCCGGCAGCATCGGCTCCAGCGCCATGCCGCACTTCGGACAGTTGCCGGGATGATCCTGGCGGATCTCGGGATGCATCGGGCAGGTATAGATCGTGCCGGGCGGCGCTTGCTCGGCGCGTTCTTCCTGCGGCGCGACGTACTTCGCTGGCTCCGCCAAGAACTTGCTCTGGCAGGACTGGCTGCAGAAGTAATAGGCGATGTCCTCGTGCTCGGCGCGCAATGAAGAGGCCGTACTGACTGACATGCCGCAGACCGGGTCCTTGGCGCTCGTTGCGCTGCTGCCAAACGATACGGCGCCGTGCTGATGCGGATGGTGATGTGGTGAAGCATGATCGGCATGCGCATGATGCTGGTCTAATGAGACCGCGCCGTCCCTGTTCGCACGGGTATCCTTATGGGCATCTCCGCGCCGATGCTGATGATTGCTACTCTCCATACTCCCTCTCCTTCGCAATTCACGCTTCGAGATGGAAACCGGGCCTGCGGCGCATGGCTTGCGGCAGGCCGGCGGTAGCCACATAGTGGAATAGGATGCGCCTTCCCACTGTGGGAAGGTCAATCCTCCTGATATCCGCTCGCGGTGTTGGAGACTCCGGGAAAATGCGAGAGCCCTTGGGCAACACTGAACCTTTGTCGCCATGCCTCGAGAACCGTCAGCCACTGACCGACCACAACCGCGCTTGGCAGAGTCCGACGTCGAGCGCGCCCGCCTCCAACGCCAGGCTATCGAAGGGTGCCTGTCGGTCTTGCAACGCTCCCTTGCCCAGGTCCGGCGTGCTTACGCGATCCAACCAGGCGAGCCATGCGTGCGCGTCGCTCTCGCGCTCGGCTGACAACGTTGCAGCAAGTTCGACACCGCGGACATAGTGCACCGGTGCCGGCCGTTCCAACGGCAAGGCCGACACGTGCTCCGGCGCTTCGT
>NZ_JAIMCG010000026.1 GCF_019795295.1 Cupriavidus sp. AU9028
ACCTTCCCCGCCCGCACCGCCGCCTCGCTGACCACCCCGCGCGCCCCGCCGAAGTGGTCCACATGGCTGTGCGTGTAGATCAGCGCCACCACCGGCCGGGGGGGGGGGGGGGGGGGGGGGGGGGGCCCCCCCCCCCCCCCCCCCCCCCCCGCGACTGCCAGGTGACTTGCACGATCCGTGCCGGAAAGCGGTGCAGGGGCACCGGATCAGGCGAGCGTGCCGGCCGGCATCATTGCCGCAGTGCGATGTCGCCGCGCAGCGAGTGGGGGAAGGCCTGGGTGATCACGACATCCACCATCTGGCCAACGAGCCGCTGGCGGCTTGCCTCGGACGCGCCGGGCAGCGCGAAATTGACCACCCGGTTGTTCTCGGTACGGCCGTGCAGCTCGGTCGGGTCCTTGCGCGCCGGCCCCTCGACCAGGATCCGCTGCACCGTGCCCACCATGTTCTGGCTGATGCGCTGCACGTTCTCCTCGATGGTGGCCTGCAGCCGCTGCAGGCGCGCCAGCTTGACCTCGCGCGGCGTGTCGTCGTGCAGGTTCGCCGCCGGCGTGCCCGGGCGCGGGCTGAAGATGAACGAGAAGGAGGTGTCGTAGCCGATCTCCTCGACCATCGCCATCAGCTTGTCGAAGTCCGCGTCGGTCTCGCCGGGAAAGCCGATGATGAAATCCGACGACATGGACATGTCCGGCCGGATCGCGCGCAGCTTGCGGATGATGCTCTTGTATTCGAGCACGCTGTAGCCGCGCTTCATCGCCATCAGGATGCGGTCCGAGGCGTGCTGCACCGGCAGGTGCAGGTGGTTGACCAGCTTGGGCACGCGCGCATAGGTGTCGATCAGGCGCGAGGTGAATTCCTTCGGATGGCTGGTGGTGTAGCGGATGCGCTCGATGCCCGGGATCTCTGCCACGTATTCGATCAGCAGCGCGAAGTCGGCGATCTCGCTGGTGTCCCCCATGGCGCCGCGGTAGGCATTGACGTTCTGGCCCAGCAGCGTCACCTCGCGCACGCCCTGGTCGGCCAGGCCGGCGATCTCGGCCAGCACGTCGTCGAACGGGCGCGACACTTCCTCGCCCCGGGTGTAGGGCACCACGCAGTAGCTGCAGTACTTCGAGCAGCCTTCCATGATCGAGACGAACGCGCTCGGGCCTTCGACGCGGGCGGGCGGCAGATGGTCGAACTTCTCGATCTCCGGGAACGAGATGTCGACCTGCGACTGGCCGGTGTGCTGGCGCCGCGCGATCATGTCGGGCAGCCGATGCAGCGTCTGCGGGCCGAACACCACGTCGACATACGGCGCGCGCGAGACGATCGCGGCGCCTTCCTGGCTGGCCACGCATCCACCGACGCCAATCACCAGATCGGGTTTGACCGCCTTCAGCGCCTTCATCCGGCCCAGTTCCGAAAACACCTTCTCCTGCGCCTTCTCGCGCACCGAACAGGTGTTGAACAGGATCACGTCCGCGTCCTCGGGGTTGTCGGTCTTCTCCAGTCCCTGGCTGGCGTGGAGCACGTCGACCATCTTGTCGGAGTCGTACTCGTTCATCTGGCAGCCGTAGGTCTTGACGAAAACCTTCTTCGGCGCGCCGGCAGCGCTGGCGGGTGCAGGGGTGGCAGCGCCGGCAGGCGGCGCGTCGTGCGGGGTCGAATTCATGGTGCCGATCTCAGTGGTTGACCTGGGGGCATCGGGTGCTTCAGGGCGATAGCATGATCTGCGCGGGCGGGTTGCAACGACAAGCGCGCCACGCGAAGCCCGGTATTCTACCCTCAGCCTGCGCCCCGGGCCGCGCTGCCCGGGCGCGAAAAATCCATCACGCTGTTACACTAGAGGGCTTTTCCCAAGGAAGCGGGCAAGCACCACGCTTTCGCGGCATCGACGCCAGCACGATAGTGCACTCCGGCATGTGCCGTTCATTGAACATCCACGTCGTCCACGCGCCTGGCAGCATGCTGCGCAGGGGCGGCCTAAGCATATTTCATGTCTTTCTCAGATCTTGGCTTGTCAGACAAGCTCGTGCGCGCAGTGGCCGAGCAGGGCTACACCACGCCCACTCCGATCCAGGCGCAGGCCATCCCGGCCATTCTCAAAGGTGGTGACCTTCTCGCCGGCGCGCAGACCGGCACCGGCAAGACCGCCGGCTTCACGCTCCCGATGCTGCAGTTGCTCTCCGACGCCGCGCCCGCGGCGCGCGGCGAGCGCCCGCGCATCCGTGCGCTGGTACTGACGCCGACGCGCGAACTGGCGGCGCAGGTCGAGGAAAGCGTGCGCAACTACGGCAAGTATCTGCGCCTGCGGTCGATGGTGATGTTCGGCGGCGTGGGCATCAATCCGCAGATCGAACAATTGCGCCGTGGCGTCGATATCGTCGTGGCCACGCCGGGTCGTCTGCTGGACCATGTGGGCCAGCGCACGATCGACCTGTCGCATGTCGAGATGCTGGTGCTGGATGAAGCCGACCGCATGCTCGACATGGGGTTCATCCACGACATCCGCAAGATCCTGAACGTGCTGCCGCCCAAGCGGCAGAACCTGCTGTTCTCGGCCACCTTCTCGGACGACATCCGCGCGCTGGCCGACCGTCTGCTGGACAACCCCGCATCGATCGAGGTTGCCCGCCGCAACACCACCGCCGAAACCGTCGCCCAGCGCGTCTATCCGGTCGACCGCGAACGCAAGCGCGAACTGCTGGCGCATCTGGTGCGTACGCACGACTGGCATCAGGTGCTGGTCTTCACCCGCACCAAGCACGGCGCCAACCGGCTGGCCGAGCAGTTGACCCGCGAGGGCCTGTCGGCGCTGGCGATCCACGGCAACAAGAGCCAGTCGGCCCGTACCCGCGCGCTTACCGAATTCAAGGCCGGCACGCTGCGGCTGCTGATCGCGACCGACATCGCGGCGCGCGGCATCGACATCGACCAGCTGCCGCATGTGGTCAACTTCGACCTGCCCAATGTGCCGGAAGACTATGTGCACCGCATCGGCCGCACTGGCCGCGCCGGCGCCGAGGGCGAGGCGGTGTCGCTGGTTTGCGTGGACGAGCACGGCCTGCTGCGCGATATCGAGCGGCTGATCAAGCGCAAGATCGACCAGGTGGTGCTGCCCGGCTTCGAGGTCGACCCGACCATCGCGCCCGAGCCGATCCAGAAGGGACGGCAGGCACGCGGCGGCCAGGGCGGGCAGGGACGCGGCGGCCAGCCTGGCCGCAACGCTGAAGGCCGGCGTGACGGTGCCGAACGGCGCGACGGTGCGGAACGGCGCGAAGGTGCTGGACGGCGCGAAGGCGGCCGTGACCGCGCCCAGGCCGAAGGGCAGGGCGCTGGCGCCGGGCAAGGCCGCCGGCCGCGTCCCGGTAACGGTAACGGTAACGGTAACGGTAACGCTCAGGGCCAGGGCCAGCCCCGGCGTGGCGAGCCGGCCGGACAGCCGGGCGGCCGTGGCGAGGCAGGCAATGGCGCACGCGCGGGCGGCAGAAGCAATGGCGACGCCCCCCGGGACGCCGCCGCGCCGCGCAGCGGACGGCGTCCGGCGCAGCCGCAGGCGGCACTGCTGGGTGGTCAACGCAGCGGCCCGCGCTCATAATCGGCCGCAGGGTCGGTCGGCAACGGGATCCGGCGCGAGGATCGCGTGGATCCGGTCGCCGGCCCGCCAGTACCGCACCACACCGCAGTTCCAAGGCCGGGAGGCAGCGTGAATCACTCCGACAGCGCGAAAGCGACCCCAGCGCAAGCCGATGCATCCGATGTATCCGAGGTATCGGGTGCATCCGGACCCTCGGAGGCCGGGAGCGACCTGCCTTTCGAGGGGCTCACGCCCGATACGATCCTGCATGCGGTCGAAGACGCGGGGCTGGTGCCGGACGGCCGCCTGCTGGCGCTGAACAGCTATGAAAACCGTGTCTGGCAGATCGGCGTGGAAGGCGCCGCTCCGGTGGTGGTCAAGTTCTACCGGCCGGGGCGATGGTCCGACGAGGCGATTCTCGAAGAGCACCAGTTCGTGCAGCAGCTCGCCGACGCCGAGATCCCGGCGGTGCCCGCCTGGCGCGACGCGCAGGGTCGGACGCTGCTGTCGCACGCCGGCTTTCGCTATGCCATCTTCCCGCGCCAGGGCGGGCGCTCCCCGGAACTGGGCCGGCGCGACACGCTGACCTGGCTTGGCCGCTTTATCGGCCGCATTCATGCCGTGGGAGCGGCGCAGCCCTACCGGCATCGGCCTGCACTCGATCTGCAGTCGTTCGGCACGGCGCCGCGCGACTGGCTGCTGGCCCACGACTGCGTGCCGGCCGAGCTGGTGGCGCCGTGGCGCGCGGCGGTGGACCTCGCGCTGGACGGCGTGCGGCGCTGCTACGAGCGCGCGGGGGACGTGTCGATGATCCGGCTGCACGGCGACTGCCACCGCGGCAACGTGCTGTGGATCGACCCCGAGGACGCCCGCGGCGATGCCGCGGGGCCGCATTTCGTCGATTTCGACGACAGCCGCATGGGTCCGGCGATGCAGGACCTGTGGATGCTGCTGGAAGGCGACCGCGCGGCGATGCAGGACCAGCTTGCCGACATCCTGGCCGGCTACGAGGACTTCGCCAGCTTCCCGATGCGCGAGCTGCATCTGCTGGAAGCACTGCGCACGCTGCGGCTGCTGCATTACAGCGCCTGGCTGGCGGCACGCTGGCGCGATCCGGCCTTCCCAGCCGCGTTCCCGTGGTTTGGCACGGGCCGCTATTGGCAGGACCGCATCCTCGAGTTGCGCGAGCAGATCGCGCTGATGGACGAACCGCCCCTGTGGGGCGGCTGAGCGCGCAGGCTTACTTCGTTTCGGGTGCCTTGACCAGCAGCACCGGGCAGGCGGCGTGGGCTACCACGCGGCCTGCCACCGAGCCGAGCACGGCGTCGAAGAAGGA
Source organism: Cupriavidus sp. AU9028 (assembly GCF_019795295.1). Classification (GTDB taxonomy): domain Bacteria; phylum Pseudomonadota; class Gammaproteobacteria; order Burkholderiales; family Burkholderiaceae; genus Cupriavidus. The sequence goes on from NZ_JAIMCG010000026.1 coordinate 4,896, forward strand.
GCCGCGACCGTGGGTGCCGATCACGATGGCGTCGGCGCCGACGGACTTGGCCAGGCCCACGATCTTGTCCGGCGGGAAGCCGCTGAGCGCGTGCTTCTGCACGGGCACGTTGGCGGCTTCCAGAATCTGGCAGACCGACTGCATGGCCTTCTCGCTCTCCTCGCGGTGCCAGCCGTCGATCGATTCCTTGCTGACGAAGGCGCGCACCCCGCCATTGACCTCCGGCGCGACATGGACGACATGGACGGTAAAGTCGCGTTGCAGCAGACCGCCGTTGGCGATGAAGCGGGCAGCGGCGTCGCTGAAGGGGGAGCCGTCGGTGGCGAGCACGATCTGGGACATGGCGATTCTCCTGTCTGGTTTCGAGGGGGCACGCCGGCTCGCGCGTCGCGGGCAGGCTGCTTGAAACAGTGTGGCAGCGCAGCGGCCGGTGCGACACGATCCAGATCAAAAACTATTGAAGTGATCCAGGGGTCATGCCGTAACGCCAGCCATGCGTGCGGCAGGGAAGGCTGGTCCGCCTGCTGCCACCGGTGCGCAACCCGCATCCCTTGCCACCATCCGAGTGCGGAACTGGTCTCAAGTTCCCCCTGCCGCCGCCGTGCCGGGGTTTACCGCCATGTCGCGTCATGCCCCGCTGATAAAATCGCGCGTCTGCCCGCTTTCGCGGCCGTTTTCTGATCCCGCGGATGGCGGCCGGAGCCGCTCCGCTTCCCTGCTTTCATGGTCACCGGATATCTGCGCGTTCTGCTTGCCAGGCTGCACCTGTACATCGGGCTCGGCTTCGGTCTGCTATTTGTGCTGCTGGGGCTGACCGGCGCCGCGCTGGTCTGGCGCGAAGAGATCGACGTCGCGCTCAATCCCGACTTGCTGCTCGCCTCCGCGCCCATCGACGTGCCGGTGTCGCCGATGCACGTGCAGGCCGTCACGCGGGTGCTGGAGGGCGATCCGCGCTACGGCCGCCCGAAGCTGCTGATGCTGCCGCTGTCCGGCCAAGACGTCTTCGTTGCCTGGTATGCGCTGCGCGCCGACAGCCATCCAACGCCGGTGCTGATGAAGGGCAAGGGCAAGGCCATGTCGTTCGAGGGGACCCGGGCGCGCCAGGTGATGATCGACCCGGTCACGCTGGCGGTAAAGGGCGAGCGGATCTGGGGCCAGGCCGGGCTGTCGCGCCCGTTGCTGATGCCCACGCTATTCCATCTCCATCATTACCTGCTGGCGGGCGAGGCCGGGAGGGTGCTGCTCGGTGTCGCCAGCCTGCTGCTGCTGGTTGGCGTGCTGGCCGGCGTAGTGCTGTGGTGGCTACCGCGGGCGCCGGACACTGCCGCGCCAGTGCGGCCGGAGCGGCTGCACCGCCGCGCCGGCATCGTGGCCGCGCCGGTCCTGCTGCTGATCGCGTTTACCGGCTGGTATCTGAACCTGCCCAGGTGGGTGACGCCGCTGGTGGGCGGCGTAATGGAGGTGGCGCCGCCAGTCGCGCCGCCGAAGGCTCCCGCGCCGGGTGCGGGTACGCCGATCGAGCCGGAGCAGGCGATGCAGCGCGCGCAGGCGCTGTTTCCGGACGGGGCGGTCACGCGCGTGGCATTCCCCAAGCGGTCCGCGCCGGCCTACGAGATCCGCTTGCGCCAGCCCGACGAGGTCCGCCAGGGTGAGGGCGCGACCCGGGTCTGGCTCGATGCCTTTTCGGGGGAATTGCTGGCGGTGCGCGATCCGCTGAACGCGCCCGAGGGCGACCGGCTGCTGTACTGGATGTATCCGCTGCATACCGGGGAGGCCTTCGGCATGCCGGGACGGGCGGCGGTCAGCTGCCTGGGCGCCGTGCCGCTGCTGTTTGCGGTGACCGGCGCGCTGGTCTGGTGGAACCGCCGGCGGCTCGCCCGCGCGCGGCAGCGCGCCTGACGCTGCCGTCCGGCGGCCTCGCCCGTCAGATTTCCAGGTTGTCGATCAATCGGGTCGCCCCCAGCCGCGCGGCGGCGAGCACCACCAGCGGCTCGCCGGCGGCCAGATCGTCCGCGCCGGGCGCCTGCAGGTTGCTGCGCTTGCGGATCGACACATAGTCCGGCTTCCAGCCGCGCGCGGCCAGCGTTTCCACCGCCCGCGCCTCGACGGCGGCAATCGCGTGCTGTGCGCCCGCCTGGGCGAGCACTTCGTCTCGCACCTGGTTCAGCGTGCGGTACAGTTGCGGCGCCTCGGCGCGCTCGGTCTCGGACAGGTAGCGGTTGCGCGATGACAAGGCCAGGCCGTCGTCGGCCCGTACGGTCTCGGCCGGCACGATATCGATGGGCAGCGCGAACTGGTTGGCCATCCGGCGCACGATCATCAGCTGCTGGTAGTCCTTCTTGCCGAAGACCGCCACGCGCGGCTGGATGCACGAGAACAGCTTCATCACCACAGTGCAGACGCCGTTGAAGAAGCCCGGGCGGAATTCGCCTTCCAGGATGTCGCCCAGATCGTGCGGCGGATCGACGCGGTATTCCTGCGGCTCGGGGTACATGTCGCGCTCGGTCGGCGCGAACAGCACGTAGACGCCTTCCTTCTGCAGCTTCTCGACGTCGTCCTGCAGCGTGCGCGGATACTTGTCGAAGTCTTCGTTCGGGCCGAACTGCAGCCGGTTGACGAAGATCGATGCCACCACCGGATCGCCATGCTGGCGCGCCAGCCGCATCAGCGACAGATGCCCTTCGTGCAGATTGCCCATGGTCGGCACGAACGCGACGCGGTTCTGCCCGCGCAACTGATCGCGCAGCTCATGGATCGAGGAGATGACTTTCATGAATTCGGTGGTGCTGTCGTGATGGGAAGGACGCGATGGACCGCAAGAGGCGCAGCCCAACGGCGGGGCACCGGTCTGGTGCCGGCTGTCGGCGGATTGTAGATCATGTGCGGCGCCGCGTCCGCCGGCGCAGGACATTGCGCTCCCATTGCCGGGAACGGGCCGCGGTGGCGTCAGGCCGGCGTATAGGCCAGGCGCACGTAGATCGGCGCGTACGGTTCGGCCTGCGTGATTTCGAGCAGCGCTTCGCGCGACAGCTCGAGCATCGCGATGAAGTTGACGACCACCACCGGCACGCCCTTGCCCGAGCGGATGGCGTCCTCGAACAGCTCGGTGAACTCCATGAAGCGCGCATGCTGCAGCCGGCGCAGGATCTGGCTCATATGCTCGCGCACCGACAGTTCTTCGCGCGAGATCTTGTGGTGCTGGTTCAGCTTGGCGCGGCGCAGTACGTCCGCCCAGGCGGCCTGCAGGTCGCCGGTGTCCACGTCGGGAAAGCGTGGCGCGGCGCTCTGCTCGATATAGACCTGCGAGCGCAGGAAGTCCCGTCCGAGCTGCGGCACCTCGTCCAGCCGCTGCGCCGCCAGCTTCATCTGCTCGTACTCCAGCAGACGCCGCACCAGTTCGGCGCGCGGATCTTCCGCGTCCTCGTCGCTGTCGGCCTTCTTGACCGGCAGCAGCATCCGCGACTTGATCTCGATCAGCATCGCGGCCATCAGCAGGTACTCGGCGGCCAGCTCCAGGTTGCTCTTGCGGATCTGCTCGACATACGCCAGGTACTGGTTGGTGACCTGCGACATCGGAATGTCGAGCACGTTGAAATTCTGCTTGCGGATCAGGTACAGCAGCAGATCCAGCGGGCCTTCGAACGCCTCGAGAAAGATCTCCAGGGCGTCGGGCGGGATATAGAGATCCTGCGGCAGCTTGAACAGCGGCTCCCCGTACAGACGCGCGAAGGCCATGCCATCCACCGTGTCGGGGGTGGCAGCCTCTGCCGCCGCGCTGGGCAATTCGATTGCCAGGGCGAGCTTGTCCTGTTCGCTGGAATTCATCTGGGCGGGAAGTCGCGGCGTGGCGGGGGCACCGCCAGCGCCGACGCCGTTACCGGGATCAGTCCAGCGAGTAGACGTAAGGTTTCTGCGGCACGCGCGAGGCTTCCGCGCGCTGGCGCTCTTCCAGGTCGATCGGGGCCTTGTCCCACAGGATGGCGCGGCCCTGACGCTGCTCGGCTTCGATCGAGGGGCGCTGCTGCTTCAGCGACTTGAGGAACTGGGTGATGTCCGATTCGTAGAGAGCCATGGTTCGAGAGCAATGCGGGTTGTGCAAACGTCAGGATTTTACCGTATTGGCGCCTGGCGGCAGCCTCCGGTGCTGCCGCACGACCGCCAGTTTTTCGGCATGGGGCCTGGACTGTGGTCAAATAACGACTTTGTCGGACCGCGACGACGAATGATATTGCACCTGGGCATCATGCGAATCCGCCTCGCCCGCGGCAAGGCCGGCAAGGCGCCGGACGCCGTGACGCTGTGCCGCCCCACGCGGCGCATCCCTGCTTCGCGGGTCCTGCCGTCCCTGGTTGTCCTGCTGGCCACCGTCGCCGGCACGCTGCTGGCCGTTTCCCCGGCGCTGGCCGCCTATCGCGTCGAAGTCGAAGCTCCCGACCCGCTCAAGGACATCCTGCAGGAGCACCTGGACCTGGTCCGCTACCGGGAGCGCACCGATCTGACCGACGACCAGTTCGCCTACATGGTGGAAACCGTCGGTGACCAGGTACGCCAGTTCGCCGCCACCGAAGGCTGGTTCGATCCGCAGACCACGGCCCGCGTGGAGGGCAGCGGCGACAAGCGCGTGGTGCACATCAGCGTCGATCCGGGCGCGCGCACCCTGATCCGCGATGTCAACGTCAGTGTGGACGGTCCCGCCGCCACCCGGTCCCCGCGGCAGGTCGCCGACCTGGTGAAGAACTGGGGACTGCCGGCCGGTCATGCCTTCCGCCAGGGCGACTGGGACAAGGCCAAGGAGGACGCGCTGGTATCGCTGCAGAGCGATACCTACTACGGCGCCAAGCTGGAAGAATCGCAGGCGCGCATCCTCGCCGACGAACAGGCCGCCGACCTGACCGCCCGCTACGACAGCGGGCCGGCCTACCGGATGGGGCCGCTGGTGGTCGAGGGCGCGCGCCGCTATCCCGAGCGGATCGTGCGCAACGTCAATCGGCTCGGCGTGGGCGAGCCCTACCATGTGGAGCGGCTGCTGGACCTGCAGCGGGCGGTGCAGAACCAGCCCTACTACTCCAACGTGCAGGTCGACCTGGGCGAGGCGGCGCCCGACGACGACGGCCAGGATGACACCGTGACCGCGCCGGTGGTGGTGCGCGTGCGGGAGTATCCGCCGCACCGGATCACCTCCGGGGTCGGTTACAACACCGACACCGGGGCGCAGGTCGAAGGCCGCTATTCGTACTACAACATGTTCAACCGGGCCTGGGTGCTCGACTCCCAGGCGCGGATCGAGCAGAAGCGCCAATACGGTTTCCTGGAGCTGGCGATGCCGCCGGACAGCCGGACCTACCGCAACAGCGTGTATGGCAGCTACGACCATACCCGCGACCTGGAAAACACCGACACCACCAGCTGGCGCGGCGGCCTGCGGCGCTCCCGTTCGCTGGATCGGATCGACACCACGCTGTCGCTCGACTTCTTCTACGACAGCCTCGAACCCTATGGGCAGCCACGGCAGCTGAGCCGCGCGCTGGTGCCGCAATACGCCTGGACCCGCCGCAACGTCGACAACGAGATCTTCCCGCGCCGCGGCAATGTCATCAACACGCAGGTCGGCGCGGCGGTGGAGGGCATCCTGACCGACCAGAGCTTTGCGCGTTTCTACGGCCGGATCCGGCAGTACATCCCGGTGCGCTCGCGCGACCTGGTGCTGGCACGGCTGGAAGTGGGCGCCAACCTGACCAGCGGGGGCGCAAGCGGCATTCCCGCGTCGCTGCGCTTTCGTGCCGGCGGCACGGATTCCGTGCGCGGCTACGACTATCAGTCGATCGGCACGCGCCAGGGCAACAGCGTGTTGCCCGCCAAGTATCTGGTGACCGGCAGCCTGGAATACCAATACTGGTTCAAGCCAGACTGGGGCGCGGCGGTGTTCTGGGATGCGGGCACCGCGACCGACGACCTCGATGGCGTGCGGATCTACCACGGCATCGGCGTCGGCGCACGCTGGAGGAGTCCGGTCGGCCCGGTCCAGCTGGACATCGGCTACGGCATCCAGCAGCAGCAGTTCCGGCCGCATATTTCCCTGGGGGTGGCGTTCTGATGCGGGGCAGCGATCGATCCCCGGCGCCGGACAAGGCCGGCCTCCACCATTCCGGCAGCGCGCGGAGGCAGGCATGAACGGCACCGACATGCCGGCCGTGCCGGCCCAGGGCAGCGAGCCCCGCGCGCCCCGCAAGCGCCCGCGCTGGGTGCGGGCGCTGCTGTGGTTCCTGCTGGTGCTGGTGGCGCTGATCGTGCTGGCGGTGGCCGGCCTGCTGGTCGCCCTGCGCACCGAGACCGGCTCGCGCGAACTGTGGGGCCTGGCGGGCCGGCTCACCGGCGGCGCGCTGACCGGGCAGTTCGAGGGGGGCACGTTCGCCAATGGGGTGCGCCTGCGCGATGTTGCCTTCGTGCGCGGCGACACCCGTATCGACGTGACGAGTATCGACGGCAACTGGGCGCTGGCATGGCGGCTCGGCCCGGGCGGCGCTCGCCTGCATGTGGCCTGGCTGCGCATCGGCGAGGTGCAGGTCAACCTGCCCCCGGCCGTCGACGAGCCGGACGACAAGCCGGCCACCATGCCGCAGTCGCTCGAGCTGCCGCTGACGGTGGACGTCGACTCGCTGACACTGCAGCGGCTGACCTTGCGCCGCGGCCTGCTTGCCACGCCGGCGACGGACCCGATGGTGGAGATTACCGACCTGGCCGCGTCGCTGCATTCGGACGGCGAGCGGCATCGGCTGAGTCTGGCCAATGTCGGCACCCCCTACGGCAAGCTCTCGGCCAACGCGCAGCTCGGCGGGGCGGCGCCGTTTCCGCTCAATGCCGAGGCGCTGCTGGAGGGCAGCTGGCAGAAGGAGAGCTTCAGCCTGAGCGCGCGCGCGGCGGGCAATCTGGAGTCGCTGCGGGCCGATCTCGAAGCCACCGGCGAGCGCATCCGCGCGCGCGGCGAGGCCGACGTGACGCCGTTCGGCACGGTGCCGTTCACCCGCCTGGTGCTGCGCGGCGACCGCATCGATCCGCGCCTGTTCAGTCCGTCCGCGCCCCAGGCCAATCTGAGCGTGCAGGCCGACCTGCGGCCGGTCAGGCCGGCTGCCGCTCCCGCTCCCGCTCCCGCTCCGGCAAGCGCTCCCGCGGCCAGCGCGCCTGCCGCGAGCGTCCCGGCGGCCAGCGCGCCACCGGGCGGTGCGGCACCGGGCGGTGCTGCACCTCCGGCGGCGGCGCCCCTGACGGTGGCCGGCCCGATCAGCATCACCAATAGCGAAGCGGGCGCGATCGACACCGGCCGGCTGCCGGTGACCACCATCGAGGCGAGCGTCGAACTGAACGCCTCGGCCCAGCATGTGCGCGAGCTGCGCATCGGCCTGAGCGGAGACGGGGAGATTGCCGGCTCGGGTTCGTTGCGCGACGGTCATGGCGGCTTCGACCTCGATGTGCGCCGGGTGGATCCGCATGCGCTGCACGGCGCGCTGCGGCCGATGCGCCTGTCCGGTCCGGTCATCGTCCGGCTCGAACCGGGACGCCAGAGCGTGGCGCTGGACATCGGCGGCGGACCGTTGAAGCTGTTTGCCGACGCCCGCATCGACGCCGAGGCGGTCACGCTGGCGGCGCTGCGGGTTGGCCTGGCCGACGGCAGCGTGCAGGCGGAAGGGCGGCTGGGTCTGAAGGAGCAGCAGCCCTTCGCCTTCAAGGGCCGCATCGCCAATCTGGACCCGTCGCGGCTGGCGGATGTCGCGCGCGGCCGCATCAACGCCAGCTTCGACGCCAATGGCACGCTGGCGGAGGTCATCCGCGCCGCGCTGGATTTCAGCATCGGCGACAGCGAGTATGCCGGGCTGCCGATGACCGGGGGCGGCAAGGTGCGCGTCGCGGGCAAGCGGCTGCTGCCAAGCGAGGCGACGCTGTCGATGGCGGGCAACCGCGCCGACGTTCGCGGCAGCTTCGGCGCGCCCGGAGACCGGCTGCGGGTGGCGGTGGACGCGCCGCAGCTGGACCGCCTGCGCTTCGGCGTGAGCGGCGCGCTCAAGCTGGACGGCGACGTCGCGGGCACGATCGAGCGGCCCGAAGTGACCGCCACTTATTCGGCCAGTGCGCTGGCGTTCGGCGAGCACCGGCTGGCGTCGGCCAACGGCAGCGCCGAGCTGCGCGGCGGGCTGGACGGCCCGCTGCGTTTCCGTCTCGATGCCAGCGGGTATCGCGGGCCGCAGATGGGCATGCGCACCCTGAGCGCCCGGCTCGACGGCACCCAGGCCAATCACACCTTCGAGGCCAGCGGCGAAGGCCGCATGCGCGGCAATCCGCTGCAACTTGCCGTGGCCGGCCAGGGGAGCTGGCAGGGCGAGCGCTGGAGCGGCACCCTGCGCACGCTGCAGGAAACCGGCACCTTCGACCTGCGCCTGGCCCAGCCGGTCACCGTCACCGCGGCGGCGCAGCAGCTGGTGCTGGGGGCGACCCGGCTGACGTTCGGGCCCGGCACCATCACCATCGGTGCGCTCGACTGGAACCGCGGCCGGATCCGCTCGAACGGCGCCATCGACGGCCTGCGCGTGGCGCATCTGCTGCAAATCATGGAAACCGTCACCGGAGACGCGCCGCCGGTGCGCTCGGACCTGGTGCTGGACGGCAACTGGAACCTGAATCTGGCCGAAACCGCGTCGGGGTTTGCCGAACTGCGCCGCCGCGGCGGCGACCTGTCGGTCAATGCCGGCCGCGGCTTCACCACCCTCGGCCTGGGCCAGACCGTGTTGCGCGCCGACATCGCGGGCGGACGCATCCAGCTGCGTGGCAACGTGGAGTCGTCGCGGATCGGCTCGGTGCGCGTCGATACCTTTGCCGGGTTGACGCCGACGCAGGGCGTGCAGTCGGTGACGCCAGCCTCCGCCATCGGCGGTCGCGTGGTGCTGGACGTGCCGAAGCTGGCGGCGGTGGAGACGCTGACCGGCCCGCAATACGGGCTGGAAGGAAGACTGGCTGCCACGCTCGATCTGGCCGGCACGGTCGGCGCACCGCTGCTGACCGGCGCCGTCAGCGGCGATGACCTGGGTGTCACGCTGTACGACCAGGGCATCCGGCTGCAGAACGGCACGATACGCATCGCCCTGGACCGCAACGTGATCGAGCTGCGGCAGGTGGTGTTCCATGGCGGCGACGGCACGCTGACCGCCAGCGGCAATGTGCGGCTGGGCGAAGCCGATCCGACGTTGTCGGCGCGGATCGTCGCCGACCGGCTGCAGCTGTTCGCCAGTCCGGAACGGACGCTGGTGCTGTCCGGCCAGGCCACCATGGCCAGCGAAGCGCGCCAGCTGGCCATCCGCGGCCAGTTCCGTGTCGATCGCGGCCTGTTCGACCTGCCCAAGGCCAGCGCGCCGGTGCTGGGCGACGACGTGGTGGTGATCCGCAATGACGATCGGCGCCGCCGCCAGCTGCGCACCGAGTCGACGCCGGTGGTGCCCGAGTCCAGGCCGACGCCGGGCTTCGCGCCGGTGATCGACCTCGCGCTGGATCTGGGCAGCAATTTCCGTTTCCGGGGCGCCGGCGCCGATCTGTTGCTGGCCGGACGCCTGAATGTCGACAGCGAGCCGTTGACGCCGCTGCGGGTGACCGGTACGGTCAACGTGGTCAACGGTACCTACGAAGCCTTCGGCCGGCGCCTGCAGATCGTGCGCGGCGTGGTCAACTTCAATGGCCCGGTGAACAATCCCAACCTCAATATCCGCGCGATGCGGCTGAACCAGGAAGTGGAGGCCGGCGTCGAGGTCACCGGCACGGTGCGCTTCCCGCGTGTGCGGCTGGTCTCCGAGCCCAATGTGCCGGACGAGGACAAGCTGTCCTGGCTGATGTTCGGCTACGGCGCGGAGAATGCCGGCACCGCGCAGCAGCAGGCGTTGAGCGGCCAGGCGCTGGGCGGCGCCGCGCTCGGCATGCTGGGCTCGCGCGCCGGCAAGGGCGTGGCGCAGCGCTTCGGCTTCGACGAGTTCTCGATCGGACCGAGCACGGCGGGGCTGACCGACACGCAGGTGGTCAGCGTGGGCAAGGCGGTGACCGAGAAGATCACCGTGGGCTACGAGCAGGGCCTGACCTCGGCCGGCAACGTCGTCAAGCTGACCTGGGCCTTCTCGCGCCGCTGGTCGTTGCTGGCGCGAGGCGGCTCGATCAACGGTGCCTCCTTGCTGTTCAACCGGCGCTTCAGCAGCTGGAGCGCCCTGTTCTCAGGCGGACCGGCGCGCCGGGATGCCGACAGGAGAGTCAATGAGAGTGACGCCGACCGGCCGCAAGGGGCCGGACCAGCAGAACGTGCCGATGGCGGCGAGGGGTCCGGGGACGCTACGCCAGCGGTGGAGCCTGTCCGTCGATGACAGCGCCAACGCGCAGCGCCACCGCGGCGGTCCCCGCCGCGGGTTGGCAGCGATGGGCCTGATCGCGTCGGTGCTGGCGCTGTTCGGTTGCGACCAGCGCAAGGTGGACGAGGCCGTGAACCGCGCGCAGGAAGGCGCGCGAGCGTTCTGGCATTCGGTACAGCCGGACAGGACGCTGTTTCGCGGCATCGAGACCGGCGTCTCCACCGAGGAGGATGTCAGGCGCACCGCCGGGCGGCCCGACCTCGTCTGGGAAGACGAGAGCGGGGCGCGCACGCTGGAGTACCCGCGCGGACCGGAGGGCGCCACCACGTGGCAGGTCACCATCGGCACGGACGGCCGCGTGGCCAGGATCGAGCAGGTGCTGACCGCGGAGAATTTTGCCCGGGTGCGGGCGGGGATGAGCGAGGACGGCGTGCGCCGGCTGCTGGGGCGGCCGACCACCGTGGAAGCGTACGCCCGCAAGCGCGAGACGGTATGGAGCTACCGCTGGTGGGAGAGCAGCCAGCAGCAGGCCATGTTCAATGTGCACTTCGGCGCCGATGCCCGCGTCACGCACACCTCGCGCAGCGACGATCCATCGACCACGAAGGGAGGCTGAGCGGGACCGGGCGTCCCGCTCCCGCCCTCGGGCCTAGCGGATACGCATGCCCGGCACGGCGCCTTCGTGCGGTTCGAGGATGAACAGGCCCGGCGTGGCCTTTTCGTCCGCCGCCGAGGCCGCCAGCACCATCCCTTCGGACAGGCCGAACTTCATCTTGCGTGGCGCCAGGTTGGCCACCACCACGGTCAGCTTGCCGACCAGCTGCTCGGGCTGGTAGGCCGACTGGATGCCCGAGAACACGTTGCGGGTCTTGCCTTCGCCCAGGTCCAGCGTCAGTTGCAGCAGCTTGTTCGAGCCCTCGACCTTGCTGCACGCGACGATGCGCGCCACGCGCAGGTCGACCTTGGCGAAGTCGTCGATGGTGATGGTGTCCGCCACGGGCTCGATCGCCGCGCCGCTGGCCTGCGCCTGCGGCGCCGTGGCCTGCAGCGAGTCGCGGTTGGCGGCGAGCAGCGCCTCGATCTGCTTGGCATCGACGCGGGTCATCAGATGCTGGTACGGCTGGATCGGCAGCTCGCTGCGCAGCGGCCGGGTCACCGAGGCCCAGTCCAGCGGCGCGATATTCAGGAAGCGCTCCACTGCCGCGGCCACGTTCGGCACCACCGGTTTCAGGTAGACCGTCAGGATGCGGAACGCTTCCAGCGAGATCGAGCACGCCGCGTGCAGTGCCGCGCGCTGGTTCTCGTCGCGCGCCAGTTCCCAGGGCTTCTCGGTGTCGACATAGGCGTTGACCGCATCGGTCAGCTCCATCACCAGGCGCAGCGCCTTGCTGTATTCGCGCGCTTCGTAGAGCTGGGCGACCTGCGGCGCGGCATCGCGCAGCTGTGCCAGCAGCGGATGTCCCAGCGCGGTGTCGTCCACCTTGCCGTCGAAGCGCTTGACGAGGAAGCCGGCGGCGCGGCTGGCGATATTGACGTACTTGCCGACCAGGTCGCTGTTGACCCGCGAGATGAAGTCGTCCAGGTTCAGGTCCAGGTCTTCCATGCTCGCGTTGAGCTTGGCGGCGAAGTAATAGCGCAGCCACTCCGGATTCATGCCGGTGTCGATATAGCTCTGCGCGGTGATGAAGGTGCCGCGCGACTTGCTCATCTTGGCGCCGTCCACGGTCAGGAAGCCGTGCGCAAACACGTTGGTCGGCGTGCGGTGGCCGGAGAACTTGAGCATCGCCGGCCAGAACAGCGTGTGGAAGTACAGGATGTCCTTGCCGATGAAGTGATACTGCTCGGCATCGGAGTCCGGGCTGACCCAGCTGGCGAAATCCATGCCCTTGCGCTGGCACAGGTTCATCAGGCTCGCGTAGTAGCCGATCGGCGCGTCCAGCCAGACATAGAAGAACTTGCCCGGCGCACCGGGGATCTCGAAGCCGAAGTAGGGCGCATCGCGCGAGATGTCCCAGTCCGACAGCGTCGACGCCTCGCCATCGCTGCCCAGCCACTCCTGCATCTTGTTGGCCGCCTCGGGCTGCGCCAGACCCGCCACCCACTCGCGCAGGAAGCGCTCGCAGCGCGGATCGGACAGCTTGAAGAAGTAGTGCGTCGAGGTCTTGCGCACCGGCGTCGCACCCGACACCACCGAGTACGGGTTCTTCAGCTCGGTCGGGCTGTAGGTGGTGCCGCAGACTTCGCAGGAGTCGCCGTACTGGTCCTTCGCGCCGCACTTGGGACACTCGCCCTTGATGAAGCGGTCGGGCAGGAACATCGACTTGACGGGATCGAAGAACTGCTCGACATCGCGCTCGGCGATCAGGTCCTGTTCCTTGAGTGCCAGGTAGAACGACTCGCACAGCTGGCGGTTCTCGTCCGCATCGGTGCTGTGATAGTTGTCGAACGACACCAGGAAGCTGTCGAAATCGCGCTTGTGCTCGGCCCAGACGCGGTCGATCAGCTGCTTGGGCGTGATGCCTTCCTTCTCCGCGCGCAGCATGACCGGGGTGCCGTGGGTATCGTCGGCGCCGACGTAATAGACCTCGTTGCCCATCATGCGCTGGAAGCGCACCCAGATATCGGTCTGGATGTACTCGACCAGATGGCCGATGTGAATCTGGCCATTGGCGTAGGGAAGGGCGGAAGTGACGAGGATTCGACGTGCTGTCATGGAATGGCGGTCGGGAATGCGGTTGGTGTCGTGTGCCCTGGCGCGCGGGGCGCGGGGGAAACCGCCATTCTAGCAAGCGATGGGCGATGGCTTTCGTCGCGATTGCCCGGCCGTGGCCGCAATGGGCGTCGCGGCCAAAAAAAAGCGCCGGTCAGAGCCGGCGCAGCTTTCCACAACGGAAAAGGAGGAGAAATCAGGTACCGCCCGGGAGGTCAGCCACCAATCGCGAGCCAGCAACGGCAGCAAGCGGTACCTGTCTCTATGACAGGGTCAGCCGCCGATTGGTTTCAAAAAAATTTCGACGCGGCGATTTTGCGCGCGGCCGGCTTCGGTCTTGTTGTCCGCAATGGGCTGGGTTTGGCCCCGTCCCTCGGATGCCAGCCGGTTCGAAGCGACGCCGCGTTCACCCAGATAGGTGGACACGCTCTGGGCGCGGCGCTGCGACAGCCGCATGTTGTAGGGCGCGTTGCCGGTGCTGTCGGTATGGCCGATCACCGTGGCCGACACGTCCTGGTGCTGGTTCAGCGTCTGCGCGACCTGGTCCAGCACGGAGCGGAAGCTCGGCTTGATGGTGGCGCTGTCGGTGTCGAAGGTAACCTGGCTGGGGATGTTCACCTTCAGCGAGCCGTCCGGCTGCTCGGTAATCTGGGTGCCGGTCCCGGCGGTGTCCCGGTTCAGCTTGCCGCGGATGGCGTTCCAGTTGTACCCGACCGTACCGCCCGCGGCCGCGCCGACGGCGGCGCCCACGGCCGTGCCGGTGCTGTTGCCACCGATCAGGTTGCCAAGGCCGGCCCCGACGGCGGCGCCGACGCCGGTGCCCACTGCGGTATGCGTACCTTGCTCAGTGGCGCAGCCGGCCGCCAGGGCGGCGACGATCGAGAGGCTGACGAGCTTGACTTTCATGCTTTCTCCTTCTGACGACTTTTGATGTTTGGTCGCCGGCGCTGATTGGCAACGCGCCGCGCGGTGGCCAGTCGTGTTGAATTGTGACTTGTAACTAACGTTGGCGCCGTGAACCGGCTGGTAACTCTTCCTTGCGGAATGCCTTATTGCGCCAGCACCGTCACAAAAGCGCAAGTCGGCGTCTTCTGACACAAGCACGGCGGCTGGGCAGATGAACCGCCGGCCTGGCGGTCTTGGGCGGGGCTGGCCGCAGGGGCACTACAATAGGCATAGCCCCCCTCGTGCACAAGCGGCGGCCTGTGACATTTGTAAGCGGCTGTAATCCCCTTGCAAAATGAGGGGTATTGGCAGTTCAGCCACAGCGGCGAACCTTCCCGGCGGGAATGGTCACACTTTGATACAGTACGCGGCTTCCCAAATTTTCAGTAGCGGAGATTGTCTTGAGCCTTACCGTTGAACAGGTTACGCAGGCGCTGCGCACCGTGATCGATCCGAACACGGGCAAGGACCTGGTGACGACGCGCTCGGCGCGCAACATCCGTGTCGACGGCGGCGACGTCTCGCTCGACGTGGAGCTGGGATATCCCGGCAAGAGCCAGCTCGACATCATCCGCAAGCTGGTGATCGCCGCGCTGCGCGAACTGCCCGGCGTGAGCAACGTCAGCGTAGCGGTGACGATGAACATCGTCGCGCATGCGGTGCAGCGCGGCGTCAAGCTGCTGCCCGGCGTCAAGAACGTGATCGCCGTCGCCTCGGGCAAGGGCGGCGTCGGCAAATCGACCACGGCGGTGAACCTGGCGCTGGCGCTGGCCGCAGAGGGCGCGCGCGTCGGCATGCTGGACGCCGACATCTACGGTCCGAGCCTTCCCACCATGCTGGGCATCGACGGCCGGCCCGAGTCGGCCGACGGCCAGACCATGGAGCCGTTGGAGGGCCACGGCCTGCAGGCGAATTCGATCGGTTTCCTGATCGAGCAGGACAACCCGATGGTCTGGCGCGGGCCGATGGTGACCTCGGCGCTGGAACAGCTGTTGCGCCAGACCAACTGGCGCGAGCTCGACTACCTGATCGTCGACATGCCTCCGGGCACCGGCGACATCCAGCTGACGCTGTCGCAAAAGGTGCCGGTCACCGGCGCGGTGATCGTTACCACGCCGCAGGACATCGCCTTGCTGGACGCGAAGAAGGGACTGAAGATGTTCGAGAAGGTCGGCATTCCGATCCTCGGCATCGTCGAGAACATGGCGGTCTACTGCTGCCCGAACTGCGGCCATGTCGAGCATATCTTCGGCGAGGGCGGCGGCGAGCGGATGTCCGAGCAGTACGGCGTCGATCTGCTGGGCAGCCTGCCGCTGAACCTGTCGATCCGGCAACAGGCCGACTCGGGCCGTCCGACCGTGGTGGCCGAGCCCGACAGCCCGGTGGCCGAGCTGTATCGCGGCATCGCGCGCAAGGTCGCGGTCAAGGTGGCCGACCGGGCCCGCGACATGAGCAGCAAGTTCCCCAGCATCGTCGTGCAGAACACCTGACCATGGCAGCAGCAGAGCAGCCCGGCGCGCCGGCGTCGCCCCCCAGCGTTCCCGCAGCCGCCGACCGGCCCGCGGTGACGATGGCCGTGGTGATGCGCCAGGTGGCGCTGGCAAGCCGCTGGCAGCCCTGGAAGTGGGAGCTGGAGGCGGTGCTGCCGGATCTGGGCGAATTCGGCGACACGGTGCAGTGCCTGCAGCAGGATGAGCGGGGCGCGCGCTGGCTGTACCCGGGGTTCGAGGTGGTGCTGTTTCGCGACCAGGCGGAGGGGTACTACCTGAACCTGACATCGGCGCATCCCTGCTGGTTCGTGCTGTGGCGGATGGACGAGACGGAGCCCGACGAAGGGCTGCGTCGCCCCGTACCGATGGAAGTGTCGCTCTCGTACAACGAAGCGGGACGCTGGCTGGATGCCGGCGAAACCGTCGAGAACGTGCCCCTCGACGCCGGTCAGCGCGACTGGCTGCAGGCGTATGTCGAGCAGCACTACCGGCCGGAGCCGAAGAAGCGGCGGCGGCCGGAGTCGTTCAAGGCGCCGGAAGAGCGTGCCAAATATTGATCGGACCCGACCCCGACATTGCCCGGCGTGGCGCAGCCCGCGCCGGCGAACCGAAGCCGCAGCATGAGTGACACCCGCCAATCCGGCGACGCATCCTTCCTGTCCCGCTGGTCGCGCCGCAAGGCCGCGGCCCGCGAGGGCAAGCCGTTGGCCGAGCAGCCGGTCCAGCAGCCGATGCCCACGGCCGCGCCCCCGGCCGGCCCGGCCGCCGGCGTGCCGGCCGGCGGCACGGCTGCTGCAGCGCCCGCAGCGGCCCCGCCGGTTCCCACGCTGGAGGACGTCGCGCAGTTGAAGCCGGGCGAGGAGATCGCCCGCTTCGTCGCCCGCGGCGTCGACGAGTCGGTCAAGCGGGCGGCGCTCAAGACGCTGTTCGCCGATCCGCATTTCAATGTGATGGACGGTCTCGATATTTATATCGACGACTACACCAGGCCCGATCCGATTCCGCCCGAGGTGCTGCGGCGGCTGACCCAGTCCGAATCGTTGCGGCTGTTCGAGCCGCTGGACGAGGAGGAGCAGGCGTCGCCGTCGCTCGCTTCGACGCAACCCGTGCCCGCGGAGCCCGAGGGCGAACCCGTGCCGGCGCCAGAGGCGCAGGACGCCTCCCGCGCCGAAGGCGAGGAGCCGCTCGACGCCCCGCACCTTGCCGCCTCGCCCGCCTCGCCCGCCTCGCCCGCCTCGGAACGCGAGGCGCGCAATCCCGGGCCGGGGGTCCCAAGGGACGACCCGACCTAGCCCCGGCCGGTGCGCCGGCCTACAATGACGCCTCCCCACAAAACCGCCGGACAGGAACCCGCTCAGCAGAAGCGGCATGGACCCGGCAAGCAGTCCCCGACATGCCCACGCTGATTTGCAATTGCAACGACACCATGCCGCTCGACGCGGCTGCGCTGTCGGGTGCAACCACCCGGCCCGCAGGATCGCCTGCCGCGCCCTTGAAAGTTCACCGCCTGCTGTGCCGGCGCGAGATTGGCAGCTTCCAGTCCGCGCTGGATGGCACCGAGGACGTGATCGTCGCCTGTACCCAGGAGCGGCCCCTCTTTACGGAAGTCGCGGCCGAGGCCGGCGCCGACGGCGTCGTGACGGCGCCGGTGCGCTTCGTCAATATCCGCGAGACCGGCGGCTGGTCGCAGGGCGCGAGCCGCGACCCGGCCACGGCGAACGCCAAGATCGCCGCGCTGCTGGCCGCTGCCGCGCTGCCCGATCCGGACCCGGTGCCGGTGGTGGAATACCGCTCCGGCGGCAACGTGCTGGTGGTCGGTCCGGCCGCTCGTGGGCTGCACTGGGCCGAGCGCCTGCAGCAGATGGGCCTGGAGGTGACGGTACTGCTGGACGCCAGTCGAAGCCCCGGCGCTGCCAGTGAGCGCAGCCCCGCCGGGCAGGGCCAGCCGTTCTCGCGCGCCTTTCCGGTCCATGGCGGCAGGCTCGCCAGCCTGACCGGCTGGCTCGGCGCGTTCGAGGCAAGCTGGGAGACCGGCGCCGGCAAGAGCAATCCGATCGACCTGGACCTGTGCACCCGCTGCAACGCCTGCATCGACGCATGCCCGGAAGGGGCGATCGACTTCAGCTACCAGATCGACCTGACCCGCTGCGACAGCGCGCGCGCCTGCGTCAAGGCGTGCGGCACGGCGGCGGCGATCGACTTCGAGCGCCGTGGCGACACGGTGACCGAGCGCTTCGACCTTGTCTTCGACCTGGGCGACGAGCCGATGCTGACCATGCATGCGCCGCCGCAAGGCTACCTGCACGCGGGGGCCGATCCGATCCGCCAGGCCGAGCGGGCGCTGACGCTCGGCCGCATGGTCGGGGAGTTCGAGAAGCCCAAGTTCTTCCAGTACAAGGAATCGATCTGCGCGCACGGCCGTAACCAGACCACCGGCTGCTCGGCCTGTATCGACATCTGCTCGACCGAGGCGATCCGGCCGCGCTGGCAGGACGGCAAGGGCCGCATCGAGGTCGCCCCGAATCTCTGCATGGGCTGCGGCGCCTGTACCACGGTCTGTCCGACCGGGGCCATCAGCTACGCCTTCCCCAAGCCGGACCACCTTGGCCGCCGGCTGCGCACGCTGCTGACCACCTATCGTGAGGCCGGCGGCCGCGATGCGGTCGTGCTGCTGCACGGCGAGGAGCATGGCGGCGCCGAGCGCATCCTGGCGCTGGGCCGGGCTGCCCGCGCCGGGCAGGCGCAGGGCGTGCCGCCCAACGTGATTCCCGTCAGCGTGTTCCATCCGGCGGCGGTCGGCATCGAACTGTGGCTGGCCGCGCTGGCCTGGGGCGCCGACCGTGTGGCGGTGCTGCTGACGGGCGAGGAAGCGCCGCAGTATCGGGAGGCGCTGGCCGCGCAGATGGGCGTGGCGCAGGCCATCGTGTCGGGGCTGGGTTATCCGGTCAACGCCTTCACGCTGGTCGACGGCTCTGCCGTGACCGTGCTGGATCAGGGCCTGGCGCAACTGACGCCGCGCCGCGCGACCGTGCCGACTGCGCCGTTCCACGCCGCGGCGGCCAAGCGCGAAACCCTCGCCGCGGCCATCGACCATCTGGTCGCGCATGCGCCGTCGCCGGTCCAGGAGTTGCCACTGCCCGCCGGTGCGCCGCTGGGCGCGGTGCGGGTCGATACGCAGCGCTGCACGCTGTGCATGTCGTGCGTCGGCGCCTGTCCTTCGCAGGCGCTGCGCGACAACAGCGAGCGCCCGGTGCTGTCCTTCGTCGAGCGCAACTGCGTGCAATGCGGGCTGTGCGAGAAGACCTGTCCGGAGGACGCGATCCAGCTGGTGCCGCGGCTGCTGGCCGGCGATGCCGCCCGCCAGGCCGTGACCCTGCACGAGACGCGGCCGTTCCACTGCATCCGCTGCGCCAAGCCGTTCGGCACCGCGCAGATGGTGGAAACCATGCTGGCTCGGCTGGCCAATCATCCGGCCTTCGCCGGCGCGGCGTCCGAGCGTCTGAAGATGTGCTCGGATTGCCGGGTGGTGGATATGGTGGAGAAGGACCCGGGGGCGGCCAGCGGGGCGACGCTGCAGTAAAGGGCGCTGGCCCCGGCCGGTTCTCGCTGCCCTCTCCGCCGGCCCCTCTCCCGCATGGCGGGAGAGGGGAGCAAACCATCGGCATGGGAAAGCCTGCCGGTCTTCCCCCCTCTCCCGCCTGCGGGAGAGGGGCCGGGGGAGAGGGTAAACCACCGCTATCTTGCCCATCTCCTCCGCATCCCCTACGCTCCCGCCCGCGCAACCCGCACGACCGCAACCATGACCGAACCGCAACCGATCCAACTCACCGCTCATGCCGGCGCCCCGGGCGACCAGGCCGAGGAAACCGCCCGCGCCGATCTGTACGGCCTGCTGGCGTCGCTGTTCTATCGCGCGCCGGATGCCGCGCTGCTGCACCATATCGCCGCCAATCGTGCGGCGGCGCAGGATGCAGGCACCGCGCTCGGGCATGCCTGGAACGGGCTGTGCGATGCCGCGGCCGTGACCAGCACCGAGGAAGCCGCCGACGAATACCTGTCGCTCTTCATCGGCGTGGGCAAGCCCGACGTGTTCCTTTACGGCTCCTACTACCAGGCCGGCTTTCTCAACGAGCGTCCGCTGGTCGCGCTGCGCGAGGATCTGGCGCGCTACGGGCTGGAGCGGCACGACAACGTCTCGGAGACCGAGGACCATATCGCCACGCTGTGCGAAGTGATGCGGTTCCTGATCGCCGGCGACGACCTGTCGGTATCGAACCTGGGCGAGCAGCAGCGCTTCTTCGCGCGGCACCTGCAGCCCTGGGCGGACGCGCTGTGCACGGCGATTGCCGCTCATCCGCGCGCGCGCTTCTATGCCGCTGTCGCGGAATTGCTACGCGCGTTCGTCGAAGTGGAATCGGTCGCGATGGAGATGCACTGACCGTAGTGCGCGCGGGCGGGGGCGCACTGGCGGCCATCGTTGCCGCAATTCCGGCCAAGTTGCGGCGCGCCGGAAAAGGGTTGGGCCGCTCGCGCCGTTAACTGCCGCCGCGCGCGTCGACAAGCCGCGCAGCGGGCCCGCTATTGCCCGTTTTGCCGGCGTTTTCGAGGCCTTTGCTGCGCTGCGCCATCATGACCTGAAATCGGGATAAACCCTTGTCAAGCATGGTCATTGGGCACATAAGCATCTACAATACGCAAAACAATACATAACTGGTTTGGTAATCGGTAATTGTTACCGAGGAGCCCCCACATGAAAGAAAAGCAGACTCGGGTCGCGCGTCGCAATTTCCTTGCTGGCGCGGGCGTGGTGGCCGCCGCCGCGGGCACCGCTGCACTGACCTCGCACACACCCTCCCTGGCCCCCTTGGCCAACTCCACGCCGGACGCCGCCCCTGCCGACAGCAAGGGCTATCGCATCTCCGAGCACGTGCGCAAGTATTACCGGACGACGCTGGTGTAAGCGCCGGGCCGCTGGGCCCGCGCGTCTTTCCGCTTCGTTGCATTTCTTCAAGGTGACACATGATTCTGACCCGCAAGTCCGCGGCCCAGGGCGCTTCCGCACAGCCCGGTAGCCGGCTCGCAAGCGCGAACGCCTCCGCTTCCGCTTCGACTTCCGACTCCGCAGGACGCCTGAGCGCGCGTCTGGCCGCCAGCCTCGCCGGCGCGATGCCGACCATGGATCGGCGCGGCTTCCTGAAGCGCTCCGGTATCGGCGTGGGCGCAGGCCTGGCGGCCTCGCAGCTGACGCTGATCCGCAAGGCGGATGCCGCCAGCGGCGGCGCCGCGGGCGACGGCAAGGGCGATATCGTGGTACGTCGCACGGTGTGCGGCCACTGCTCGGTCGGCTGCGCCGTCGATGCGGTGGTGCAGAACGGCGTATGGGTCCGCCAGGAGCCGGTGTTCGACTCGCCCATCAACATGGGCGCGCATTGCGCCAAGGGCGCGGCGCTGCGCGAGCACGGCCACGGGGAATACCGCCTGAAGTACCCGATGAAGCTGGTCAACGGCAAGTACCAGCGCATCAGCTGGGACCAGGCCCTGGACGAGATCACTGCGAAGATGACGCAGATCCGCCAGGAAACCGGTCCCGATTCGCTGTTCTTCGTCGGCTCGTCCAAGCACAACAACGAGCAGGCCTATCTGATGCGCAAGTGGGTGTCGTTCTTCGGCACCAACAACACCGATCACCAGGCGCGTATCTGCCACTCGACCACCGTCGCGGGTGTGGCCAACACCTGGGGCTACGGTGCGATGACCAACTCGTACAACGATATGCAGAACGCCAAGGCGGCGCTGTATATCGGCTCGAACGCCGCGGAAGCGCACCCGGTGTCGATGCTGCATCTGCTGCACGCCAAGGAAAACGGCTGCAAGGTGATCGTGGTCGATCCGCGCTACACCCGTACCGCGGCCAAGGCCGAGCAGTACGTGCGCATTCGCTCGGGCACCGATATTCCGTTCCTGTTCGGGGTGCTGTACCACATCTTCAAGAACGGCTGGGAAGACAAGAAGTACATCGAGGACCGCGTCTACGGCATGGACAAGGTCCGCGAGGACGTGCTGGCCAAGTGGACACCGGACAAGGTCGAGGAGGCCTGCGGCGTGCCGGAGGAGCAGGTCTACCGCGTGGCCAAGACCATGGCGGAGAACCGTCCCAGCACGCTGGTCTGGTGCATGGGCCAGACCCAGCACTCGATCGGCAACGCGATGGTGCGCGCCTCCTGCATCGTGCAGCTGGCGCTGGGCAACATCGGCGTGTCGGGCGGCGGCGCCAACATCTTCCGCGGCCACGACAACGTGCAGGGCGCGACCGACGTCGGCCCCAACCCGGATTCGCTGCCCGGCTACTATGGCCTGGCCACCGGCGCGTGGAAGCACTACGCGGCGGTGTGGGGTGTCGACTACGAATGGATCAAGTCGCGCTTCGCTTCGCAGGCGATGATGGAGAAGTCCGGCACCACGGTTTCGCGCTGGGTCGACATCGTGATGGAGAAGAACGACCTGATCGACCAGGACAACAACGTCCGCGGCGTGTTCTTCTGGGGCCATGCGCCGAACTCGCAGACGCGCGGCCTGGACATGAAGAAGGCGCTGGACAAGCTGGACCTGCTGGTCGTGATCGACCCGTACCCGTCGGCTACCGCCGCGATGGCCAACATGCCGCCGGCCGAAGGCGACAAGGTCAACCCGAACCGCGCGGTCTACCTGCTGCCGGCGGCGACACAGTTCGAGACCACCGGTTCCTGCACCGCGTCGAACCGCTCGCTGCAATGGCGCGAGAAGGTCATCGAGCCGCTGTTCGAATCGATGCCCGACCACACCATCATGCAGGCCTTCGCCGACAAGCTGGGCTTCGGCAAGGAGCTGTCGCGCAACTTCAAGATGATCGAAGTCAAACGCGCCGGCCGTACCTGGATGGAGCCGGAGCCGGAATCGATCCTGCGTGAAATCAACAAGTCGCACTGGACCATCGGCTACACCGGCCAATCGCCGGAACGCCTGAAGGCCCACATGCGCAACATGCACATGTTCGATGTGCGCACGCTCAAGTGCAAGGCCGGCAAGGACGCGGCCACCGGCTACGACCTGACCGGCGACTATTTCGGCCTGCCGTGGCCGTGCTACGGCACGCCGGAACTGAAGCACCCGGGCTCGCCGAACCTGTACGACACCACCAAGCACGTGATGGATGGCGGCGGCAACTTCCGCGCGAACTTCGGCGTGGA
Source organism: Cupriavidus sp. AU9028 (assembly GCF_019795295.1). Lineage (GTDB taxonomy): Bacteria > Pseudomonadota > Gammaproteobacteria > Burkholderiales > Burkholderiaceae > Cupriavidus. Next base: position 27,640 of record NZ_JAIMCG010000026.1, read on the forward strand.
GCGCGATGGCGAGTCGCTGCTGGCGGGCGACGGATCGCACTCGGTGGGCGCGGAAATCACCACCGGGTATCCGGAGTTCGACCATGTCCTGCTGAAGAAGCTGGGCTGGTGGGACGACCTGACCGATGCCGAGAAGCAGGCGGCGGAAGGCAAGAACTGGAAGACCGACCTGTCCGGCGGCATCCAGCGCGTGGTCATGAAGAACCACGGTTGCCATCCGTTCGGCAACGCCAAGGCGCGCGCCGTGGTGTGGAACTTCCCCGACCCGATTCCGCAGCACCGCGAGCCGATCTACTCGCCGCGCCCGGACATGGTGGCGAAGTACCCGACGCACGACGACAAGATGGCGTTCTGGCGCCTGCCTACGCTGTACAAGACCCTGCAGCAGCGCAATATCGAGACCAAGGTGCACGAGCGGTTCCCGATCGTCCTCACCTCGGGCCGCCTGGTCGAGTACGAGGGCGGCGGCGAGGAAACCCGCTCGAATCCGTGGCTGGCGGAGCTGCAGCAGGAGAACTTCGTCGAGATCAACCCGCGTGCGGCATCGGCGCGAGGCATCCGCAACGGCGACTACTGCTGGGTGGCAACGCCGACCGGCGCCCGCATCAAGGTGCGCGCGCTGGTGACCGAGCGCGTCGGTCCGGATACCGCCTTCATCCCGTTCCACTTCTCGGGATGGTGGCAGGGCAAGGACCTGAAGGATTACTACCCGGAAGGCGCGATGCCGATCGTGCGCGGCGAGGCGGTCAACACGGCGACCACCTACGGCTATGACTCGGTGACGATGATGCAGGAAACGAAGACCACCGTCTGCCAGATCGAGCGCTTCGCCTGAAGCGCCGGCTGACGAGTCATAACACCGGACGGAACAGGTCAGGGGAACACAATGGCACGAATGAAATTTATCTGTGACGCGGAGCGCTGCATCGAGTGCAACAGCTGCGTCACGGCTTGCAAGAACGAACATGAGGTACCGTGGGGCGTCAACCGCCGCCGCGTGGTGACCGTCAATGACGGCGTGCAGGGCGCGGAGAAGTCGATCTCCGTGGCGTGCATGCACTGCTCGGATGCGCCCTGCATGGCGGTCTGCCCGGTGGACTGCTTCTACCGGACCGACGACGGCGTGGTGCTGCACGACAAGGACGTCTGCATCGGCTGCGGCTACTGCTCCTATGCGTGCCCGTTTGGCGCGCCGCAGTTCCCGGCCAGCGGCACCTTCGGCGTGCGCGGCAAGATGGACAAGTGCACCTTCTGCGCCGGCGGCCCGGAAGCCAACGGCACCGAAGCCGAGTTCGAAAAGTATGGCCGCAACCGCCTGGCGGAAGGCAAGCTGCCGCTGTGCGCGGAGATGTGCTCGACCAAGGCGCTGCTGGGCGGTGACGGCGACGTGATCGCCGACATCCTGCGCAACCGCGTGATCAAGCGCGGCACCGGCGGCGACGTGTTCGGCTGGGGCACCGCCTACGGCAGCAAGGGCCAGCAGCAGGCCGGCCAGAACGCGCCGGCGGGCACGCCCGCTCCGGCACAGCAGCCCAACGGCGGCCCCGCGGCCGCGGCAGGGCAGCCGTCATGAAGCGCCTCGTTCTGATTCCTCTGGCCGTGGCCGCCGCGCTGGTGCTCGGCGCCTGCTCGGAAAAGCCGCAGACCACCAGCGCGTCGCACCGCAAGGCGGACGCGCAGGCGTGGAAGGGCGCTGCCGACGATCCCTTCGTCGCCACGGGCTGGACCCAGGGCGACCAGGAAAGCTGGCGCAAGCAGATCCGCCAGCGCAACCAGTACCAGAACGAGTACACGCGTGTTCAATGAGCCGGTCGCGCAATCGTATGACGCCGACCGAAGGAGAGCGCACATGACCGCCAAGCTGTTTTCCACGCTGGCAAGCCGCCTGTCGGCCGCCGCGTGCGTGCTGGCGTTGGCCGCGCCGCTGCTCGTCGCCACCGAGGCGAACGCGCAGGCGCAGGCCCCGGCTCAGCAGAACCAGGCAGCCGACACCAACAACCCGGCGACGCACCCGCAGCAGCCGCTGCCCGGCATCGTCTCGCAGAACATCTTCGATGTGCCGCAACGCGATATCGCCGCCGAGGCGCGCGAGCAGCAGAGCCGCACCGTCGAGCAGCCGGGCAACAACGCGCCGGTCTGGCGCGAGATCAACTCGGACCAGCGCCACTACAGCAGCCTGCCCGACAAGGAAGCCGGCGTGCTGATCCAGCGCACCGGCCAGTCGTGGCGGCTGTTCCGCAATGGCGTGATCACTGTCTGGGGCGGCTGGCTGTTGCTGGTGGTGCCGGTGGCGATCCTCGCGTTCTTCGTCTGGCGCGGCACCATTCCGATGAAGTCCACCCCGACCGGCCGCATGGTCGAGCGCTTCACGCCGCTCGAGCGCATCGTGCACTGGACCATGGCGATCGCCTTCCTAGTGCTGGCCGTGTCGGGCATCATCATGCTGTTCGGCAAGCATTTCCTGCTGCCGATCATGGGGCATACGCTGTTCGGCTGGCTGACCTACATCCTGAAGAACGTCCACAACATCGTCGGACCGGTCTTCACGCTGTCGGTGATCGTCGGCTTCGTGGTGTTCGTGCGCGACAACCTGCCCGGGCGCGAGGATTTCGCGTGGCTGCGCGGCGCGGGCGGCATCCTGTCCGGCAAGCACATCCCGAGCGGCCGCTTCAATGCGGGCGAGAAGGGCTGGTTCTGGGTGGGGCTGTTCGTCTTCGGCGTGACCGTGTCGGCGTCCGGCTGGGTACTGGACCGCATCGTGCCCGGCATCGACTACTACCGCTCGACCATGCAGCTCGCCCATATCGTTCATGCGATCTCGGCGATCCTGATGATGGCGATGTCGCTGGGCCATATCTACATGGGCACCATCGGCATGCAGGGCGCCTACCGCGCCATGCGCGACGGCTATGTCGACGAGGCCTGGGCCAAGGAGCACCACGAGCTGTGGTACGACGATATCAAGTCGGGCAAGGTGCCGGCGCAGCGTTCGAAGCCGCCCCAGGCGGCGGCGCCAGCGAGGGCGAGCGCGGGCGAAGCCTGACGTTGACGACGGGAGGGGCCGCCGCGGCGGCCCTTTCTTCGCCCGGCGCGCTGCAAGGCTACAATGCATGCGGAACAACACCGTAAAAGGAGGTTCGGCATGAAGCGAGTTCTGTTGGGTCTGGCCGCGGCAGCGGCGCTGGCCGGCTGTGCGCAGACGGGTCCGTCCGGTGAGGGCGAGCGCGCCGTGGCGACGTTGCAGCCCAAGAGCGGCACCTCTACCCAGGGCACCGTGACCTTCACCCAGCATGGCAACCATGTGATGGTGCTGGCCGATGTCACCGGCCTGCCGCCCAATTCGGTCCATGGCTTCCATGTGCACGAGAAGGGCGACTGCTCGGCACCGGACGCGATGAGCGCCGGCGGGCATTTCAACCCGTCCAACAAGCCGCACGGGTCGATCGCCAATCCGCAGCACCATGCCGGCGACATGCCGAACCTCACGTCCGATGCCAGCGGCCGCGCGCGCGCGTCGTTCCATCTGACCGACATCACCGTGACGCCCGGCGCCAATAGCGTGGTGGACCGCGCCGTCGTGGTCCATACCGGTCCGGACGATTACCAGACCCAGCCGACCGGCAATTCCGGCGGCCGGATCGCCTGCGGGACCGTGATCAAGTCCTGATCCGCCCGCGCCCACGCTGCCCTTGCTGCCTGCGCAGAAGGGCAGTCCAGTTTCCTGCGGAACGGGCAGGCCATGCCGGCCGGTTCCATGTCGTGATCTTCGTTTCTCCATGTCCCTGCGTCCCGAACTGAGTCAAGCCGCCGTCCCGCTGATCGAGGAGGTGGAAGTCGTCGACGAGCAGGGGCGAGTGCGGCCGGCCTGGCTGCCCGGCGAACGGCCGCTGACGGTCTATCTGGACAAGCGCGAGCTGGTCACGCTGATGACGCTGGGCGGCGCGCCCGAGGCGCTCGTGCTCGGCTATCTGCGAAACCAGCGCCTGGTCGAATCGGTGGAGGACATTGCGGCGATCCAGGTCGATTGGGAAACCGAATCGGCGGCGGTCACGACCCGCGCCGGCATCGATCGCATCGAGGAGCGCACCGCGCGCAAGATCGTCACCACCGGCTGCGGGCAGGGCACCGTGTTCGGCTCGCTGATGGACGAGGTCGATCAGATCCGCCTGCCCGACGACGCCGTGCTCGAGCAGGACACCCTCTACAGCATCATCGATACCATCCGGCTGCAGCAGTCGGTCTACAAGCAGGCCGGCTCGGTGCACGGCTGCGCGCTGTTCCAGGGGCGCGAGCTGCTGATGTTCGTCGAGGACGTGGGCCGGCACAATGCCGTCGATGCCATCGCCGGGCGCATGTGGCTGGAGGGCATGAGCGGCGCCGACAAGGTGTTCTATACCACCGGCCGCCTGACCAGCGAGATGGTCATCAAGGGCGCGCAGATGGGGATTCCCTTCCTGCTGTCGCGCTCGGGGGTGACGCAGATGGGCTACCAGATGGCCAAGCGGGTCAACCTGACCCTGTTCGCGCGCTGCACCGGCAAGCATTTCCTGCTTTATACCGGGCACCAGCGCTTCCGGCATAACGCGCCGCAGGCGGTGGTGGCGTAGGCGGGATTGCGTCTCCTGCCGGTGTACTCCCCTCTCCCACTTGTGGGAGAGGGGCGGGGGAGAGGGCATCGGGCGCATGGTCGGGCGATAGCGGTCGATCCGGCGCCGTTACCCTCTCCCCCGGCCCCTCTCCCGCAGGGGCGGGAGAGGGGAGCACACCGCCAGCCTGCCGAGGGCCTCGCAACGATTGGTTGTACAATGCGGCCCACCATTTTTATGCCTGCGCAGCTCTGCCGCGCGGGCCATCGTCCAGCCGCTACCCTATGACCATCAAATCCGACAAGTGGATCCGCCGCATGGCGGAACAGCACGGCATGATCGAGCCTTTCGAGCCCGGCCAGGTCAGGGAGTCGGACGGTCGCCGCATCGTGTCCTACGGCACGTCGAGCTACGGCTACGATATTCGCTGCGCCAGCGAATTCAAGATCTTCACCAACATCAACAGCACCATCGTCGATCCGAAGAATTTCGACGAGAAGTCGTTCGTGGATTTCCAGGGCGATGTCTGCATCATCCCGCCCAATTCGTTCGCGCTGGCGCGCACGGTGGAATATTTCCGCATTCCGCGCAATGTGCTGACGATTTGCCTGGGCAAGAGCACCTATGCGCGCTGCGGCATCATCGTCAATGTGACGCCGTTCGAGCCGGAGTGGGAAGGCTACGTGACGCTGGAGTTTTCCAACACGACGCCGCTGCCCGCGAAAATCTATGCCGGCGAGGGCTGCGCGCAGGTGTTGTTCTTCGAGAGCGACGAGGTCTGCGAGACCTCGTACCGCGACCGAGGCGGCAAGTACCAGGGGCAGCACGGTGTCACGCTGCCGAAAACCTGATCCGCCAGCATTGCCCTACAATGCCGCCGGTTGAGTTCGGACCGCCGGCCGCGCCTTCTGCCATGCCGCCCGGGTGCGCAATTCTGCGCGCGGGTATCGCGCTTGCCGCACCCCGATGCGCGGCAGGCCACCACTGGTCCAGCCATGCCCGGCTGGCCCCGATTTTGCCTTCCTTTTCCTCTATTTCCCGTGGCCCCGGCCATTAGCGAGGACGCCCGATGAAATTCCGCTTCCCCGTCATCATCATCGATGAGGACTTCCGCTCCGAGAACATCTCCGGCTCTGGCATCCGTGCGCTTGCACAGGCCATCGAGGCCGAGGGCATGGAGGTCATGGGCCTGACCAGCTACGGCGACCTGACGTCGTTTGCGCAGCAGTCCAGCCGCGCCTCGACCTTCATCGTGTCGATCGACGACGACGAATTCGCCAGCGGCGCGGACGAGCCCGAGGCGGCCGCGATCGAGAAGCTGCGCGCCTTCGTCACCGAAGTGCGGCGCCGCAACTCGAACCTGCCGATCTTCCTGTACGGCGAGACGCGGACCTCGCGGCATATCCCCAACGATATCCTGCGCGAGCTGCACGGCTTCATCCACATGTTCGAGGACACGCCCGAGTTCGTGGCCCGGCATATCATCCGTGAAGCCAAGGTCTATCTCGATTCGCTGGCGCCGCCGTTCTTCAAGGCGCTGATCGACTATGCACAGGACAGCTCGTACTCGTGGCACTGCCCGGGCCATTCGGGCGGCGTGGCGTTCCTGAAGAGCCCGGTGGGCCAGGTGTTCCACCAGTTCTTCGGCGAGAACATGCTGCGCGCGGACGTGTGCAACGCGGTGGACGAGCTGGGCCAGCTGCTGGACCACACCGGACCGGTGGCGGCGTCCGAGCGCAATGCCGCGCGCATCTTCAATTCGGACCACATGTTCTTCGTCACCAACGGCACGTCGACGTCGAACAAGATGGTGTGGCACGCGAACGTCGCGCCGGGCGACATCGTGGTGGTGGACCGCAACTGCCACAAGTCGATCCTGCACGCGATCATGATGACCGGCGCGATCCCGGTCTTCCTGATGCCCACGCGCAACCACTACGGCATCATCGGCCCGATCCCCAAGAGCGAATTCGACCCGGAGACCATCCGCCGCAAGATCGCCGCGCATCCCTTTGCCAGCCAGGCGAGGAACCAGAAGCCGCGCATCCTGACGATCACGCAGGGCACCTACGACGGCGTGCTGTACAACGCCGAGCAGATCAAGGAAATGCTGGCGACCGAGATCGACACGCTGCATTTCGACGAGGCGTGGCTGCCCCACGCGGCCTTCCACGACTTCTATCGCAACATGCATGCGATCGGCCATGACCGGCCGCGCAGCAAGGATGCGCTGGTGTTCGCCACGCAATCCACGCACAAGCTGCTGGCGGGGCTGTCGCAGGCCTCGCAGATCCTCGTGCAGGACTCGGAGACGCGCAAGCTGGACCGCTACCGCTTCAATGAAGCGTACCTGATGCATACGTCGACCAGCCCGCAGTACTCGATCATCGCGTCGTGCGATGTCGCGGCGGCGATGATGGAAGCGCCGGGCGGCACCGCGCTGGTGGAAGAGAGCATCCAGGAAGCGATGGACTTCCGCCGCGCCATGCGCAAGGTCGAGGGCGACTATGACGCCGGCCAGAACGGCGACTGGTGGTTCAAGGTCTGGGGTCCGGAAGAGCTGGTCGAAGATGGCATCGGCGACCGCGAGTCGTGGATCCTGCGGGCAAACGACCGCTGGCACGGCTTTGGCGACCTGGCCGATGGCTTCAACCTGCTCGATCCGATCAAGGCGACCATCATCACGCCGGGGCTGGACGTGGACGGCGAGTTCAGCGATCGCGGCATTCCGGCGGCGATCGTCACGCGCTATCTGGCCGAGCACGGCATCATCATCGAGAAGACCGGGCTGTACTCGTTCTTCATCATGTTCACCATCGGCATTACCAAGGGCCGCTGGAACTCGCTGGTGACCGAGCTGCAGCAGTTCAAGGACGACTACGACCAGAACCAGCCGCTGTGGCGCGTGCTGCCGGAATTCGTCGGCAGGTTCCCGCAGTACGAGCGGATGGGCCTGCGCGACCTGTGCGATGCGATCCACAGCGTCTACAAGGCCAACGACGTCGCGCGCGTGACCACCGAGATGTATCTGTCGGACATGGAACCGGCGATGAAGCCGTCGGACGCGTGGGCCATGATGGCGCACCGCGAGATCGAGCGCGTGCCGGTCGACGAGCTGGAAGGGCGTGTTACCGCGATCCTGCTGACGCCGTATCCGCCGGGCATTCCGCTGCTGATTCCGGGCGAACGCTTCAATCGCACCATCGTGCAGTACCTGAAGTTCGCACGCGAGTTCAACCAGCTGTTCCCGGGCTTCGAAACGGACATCCACGGGCTGGTTGCCGAGGAAGTCGATGGCAAGCGGGTGTATTACGTGGATTGCGTGAAGTAGGCACGCTGCCCTCTCCCCCGGCCCCTCTCCCGCAAGCGGGCGAGGGGAGCAAATCGGCGGCGTTTCTGTTGCTGTCGGTGTTCCCCCTCGCCCCTTCAAGGGGAGAGGGCCGGGGAGAGGGGTTGGTCTTGCCGCGCGCGCAACAAGCACGCACGGAAGCCCGCCTGCATTGACGCAGCGATAAAAAACCAGGGAAAAAACACGCGATGTTCCGGAGCGGCACACCCCGGCGCGACAAGCGCCGAGGTGGTCCGGAATGCGTTGGTAGGCTCGATTGGACTCGAACCAACGACCCCCACCATGTCAAGGTGGTGCTCTAACCAGCTGAGCTACGAGCCTGTGGAAGGCGCGAATTATACAGGCATTCGCGCGAAGCACAAGAGGTTGTCGGGAATCGGTAAAAAAAGAACGGCGCGTGGGTTTCACGCGCCGTTCTGCTTTGGTTTCGGGAAACCCGTCCGCGCTACTTCTGGAACTCGAACACCGGCGCCGCCGGCGCTTCCTGTGCCGGCTCGCTCGGCAGCGCCGTGCCGCCCGGGAGCGTCGGCGCCTCGGGCGCCGGCCCCGCGCCTTCCGGCGGCGGCGTGCCGAAATCAAGCGACGACGCGGCGGAGGGCGACGTGCCTGACCCGCCCGTGTCGATGCTCAGTTCCCGCGTGATGCTGCGGTCCTGCTGCTTGACCGTGCCGGTCGACACCAGGCCCGGGAAGAGGATGATCAGCGCGACCATGATCAGCTGGATCACCACGAACGGCACCGAGCCCCAGTAGATGTCGGAGGTCTTCACCTCGCGCGGCGCGACCGAGCGCAGGTAGAACAGCGAGAAGCCGAACGGCGGGTGCATGAACGAGGTCTGCATGTTGACCGCCAGCAGCACGCCGAACCAGATCAGGTCGATGCCCAGCTTGTCCGCAACCGGCCCGACCAGCGGCACCAGGATGAAGGCCAGTTCGAAGAAGTCGAGGAAGAAGGCCAGCAGGAAGAACAGCACGTTGACCGCGATCAGGAAGCCGGTCTGGCCGCCGGGCAGCGCCGTCAGCAGGTGCTCGACCCAGATATGGCCGTCCACGCCGTAGAAGGTCAGCGAGAACACGCGCGCGCCGATCAGGATGAAGATGACGAAGGCGGACAGCTTCAGGGTCGACTCCATCGCCTGACGGGTCAGGTTCAGGTTCAGCCTGCCCTTGATCAGCGCCAGGATCAGCGCGCCGAGCGCGCCCATGCCGCCGCCTTCGGTCGGCGTGGCGACGCCGATGAAGATGGTGCCCAGCACGAGGAAGATCAGCGCCAGCGGCGGGATCAGCACGAACGTGACCTTTTCCGCCATCTGCGACAGCAGGTTCAGCTTCAGTACCCGGTTCGCCACCGCCACCACGAAGGCGAAGGCAATCGCCGCGCCGATCGAGACCACCAGCCGTTCGTCGAGCGCGCCATCCGGCTTGTAGGTCAGATCGACCGCCACGCCGACCACGGTCGCCACGGCTGCCAGCACCAGCACCGACATTGCGCCGCTCTTGCCACTGGGCTCGCGGAAGACGCGCGCCTCGGGCGGCAGCGCGGGCGCGGCGCTCGGCTTGATCAGCGACACCAGCAGCACGTAGCCCATGTAGAGGCCGGTCAGCACCAGGCCCGGGACGAAGGCGCCCTTGTACATGTCGCCGACCGAGCGGCCGAGCTGGTCGGCCAGCACGATCAGCACCAGCGACGGCGGGATGATCTGCGCCAGCGTGCCCGATGCCGCGATCACGCCGGTGGCGAGCCGCTTGTCGTACTTGTACTTGAGCATCAGCGGCAGCGAGATCAGGCCCATCGAGATCACCGAGGCCGCCACCACGCCGGTGGTCGCCGCCAGCAGCGCGCCGACGAAGATCACCGCATAGGCCAGGCCCCCGCGGATCGGGCCGAACAGCTGGCCGATGGTATCGAGCAGGTCCTCCGCCATGCCTGACCGTTCGAGGATCAGGCCCATGAAGGTGAAGAAGGGAATCGCCAGCAGCGTGTCGTTCTCGATGATGCCGAACACGCGGCTGGGCAGCGCCTGCAGCAGCGCCGGCGGCAGCATGCCGAGCTCGATGCCGATAAAGGCGAACAGCAGGCCGTTGGCCGCCAGCGCGAAGGCGATCGGGAAGCCGGACAGCAGGAAGACCACCAGCGAGCCGAACATGATCGGCGCCATGTTGTCCATCAGGAATTGCGTCATCGCGGTCTCGCTCAGGCAGTGGGGGAGGGACCGGGACGGTCACCGTCGGCCAGCGCCGCATTCTGTGCGGGGCTGTGGCCGTGCTTGCGGAAGGCCTCGAAGGGCAGCAACCCCTGCAGATAGGCGACCCGCTTGATCAGCTCCGACACCCCCTGCAGGATCAGCAGGAAGAAGCCCGCGACGATCAGGAACTTGGCGGGCCAGCGGATCAGGCCGCCGGCGTTGCTGGACATCTCGTTGCCGACGAAGGACAACATGAAGTAGGGCCACGACAGCCACAGGATGATCAGCGAGATCGGCAGCAGGAACAGCAGCAGGCCGACAATGTCGATCCACACCTGCGTGCGCTCGGAGAAGCGGCCGGCGACCACGTCGATGCGCACGTGCTCGTCCTTGCGCAGGGTGTAGGGCGCGCCGAGCAGGAAGACGCCGGCGAACATGTACCACTGCAGTTCGAGCCAGGCGTTGGAACTGATGCTGAAGGTGTAGCGAATGATGGCGTTGCCCGCGCAGACCAGTACGGCAAGCAGGACCAGCCATTTCGCCGACTTCCCTATCGCGTCGTTCACGGCGTCGATAAGCCGCGAGATCCGCATGAGCAGAGACATGTGATCGTCCTTGGGGATTGAGACCAAACAGGGTCAAATCAGGGGTGGCGCGACAGTTTACGGCTGAAGGCCCGGCCCGATCGCTAGGGGCAATCCCCAATTCGTCACATTACAGGGGGCGAATCGAAGCGGATGGAGGGGGGTGCGCAAGAAAAAACGCCCCGCAAGGGCGGGGCGCCGGACTGCGCGAAAAGCGCGTTGACCCCGCGAAAGCGGGGTCCCAGTGGCGTTCGAAGACGCTGGATTCCCGCCTTCGCGGGAACGACGGGTTGGTGGTTCAAGCCCTGCGGCAACCAGACGACGCCTGAGCGGCGCCGCAGGGAAGGGAGGAGATCAGGCCGCGGCGGGCACCGCGCCGCTGGCCGCGACGGGCCGGTCGTCGATCGGCCAGTGCAGCAGCGCCGCGCCCAGCCCCACGCCGATGGCTCCGAGCCATACCAGCTCATAGGACCCGGTGCGGTCGAACAGGTAGCCGCCCAGCCAGACGCCGAGGAAGGAACCGAGCTGGTGTCCGAGGAAGACGAAGCCGAACAGCGTGCCGACATAGCGGGTGCCGAAGACCTTCGATACCAGCCCGTTGGTCAGCGGCACCGTGCCCAGCCACAGCAGCCCCATCGCGGCGGCGAACACGTAGACGGACAGCGGGCTCAGCGGCACCAGCAGGAACAGCGCGATCGCCGCGGTGCGCAGCAGGTAGATGGCGCTGAGCGCCTTGTGCCGGGGCACGTAGTTGCCGAGCAGGCCGCAGGCATAGGTGCCGCCGATATTGGTCAGCGCGATGAGGGCCAGCGCCGCCACGGCGTGCCGGGCCTGCAGCCCGTTGTCGACGAGATAGGCGGGCATATGGGTGGCGATGAAGGCCAGCTGGAAACCGCACGCCAGGAAGCCGATATTGAGCAGCCAGAAACCGCGGTGGCCCAGCGCCTGGCGGATCGCCGCACCCATCGACTGCTCGGGCACTGCGGCGGGCGGCTCGGCTTTGCTTCCCTCGCCCGCTTGCATGAGAGGGGCCGAGGGAGAGGGCGGTAGAGAGGGCGAGCGGCGCTCCCGCAGCGGCAAGGCCAGCGGCAGCGCGATCAGCAGCGTCGCTGCCATCGCGACGAGCGTCGCGGCCCAGCCGAAGTTGCCGATCACGGCCTGCACCCCCGGCACCAGCAGGAACTGGCCGAGCCCGCCGAACGCGCCCGCCAGGCCCAGCGCCCAACCCCGCCGGTCCACGCTGATCATGCGGCTGAGCGCCGCATAAACCACGCCGAAGGTGGTGCACGACATGGCAAGGCCGATGCAGATCCCGGCACTGAGCAGAAAGCCCGTACTGGTGGTGGCTTGCGTCATGCCGACCAGTCCTGCCGCGTAAAGCACCAGTCCCCCGGCCACCACCCGCCCGCTGCCATAGCGGTCGGCGATCATGCCGGCGATCGGCTGGCCGGCGCCCCAGAAAAGGTTCTGCACCGCCAGCGCGAAGCCGAACGCTTCGCGCGTCCAGCCGCGCTCCATCGTGATCGGCAGCAGGAACAGCCCTTGTACATGGCGCATGCCCATGGCCAGGCCGAGGATCAGGCCGCCGGCCAGCACGATCGTCAGCGGGCTGGACAGGGCGGCGGCCACCGGCGATGGGGGAGTAGGTTCAGGACGAGTCATGATGACGGCCTTTGAATGAGCGGTTAGCATGTCAAACGAAGAGCGATGCCGCTCCCCGTCGGTCGGGAGAGGCGCTGGTTTCGCCTCTCTGCCAGCCGCTATTTGGCGCCGTCGTGCCGGCGCGCTCAACTGATCTTTTTGCTGCTTCGCATTCGCCATGGGAATGTCAACACTGGTCGGACTGCCGTCGCTGGACCTGCTGCGCAGCTTTGTCGCGGTGGGCCGGCGCATGAGCATCACGCTGGCAGCCGACGAGCTGTGCCTGACCCAGTCCGCCGTCAGCCGGCAGATCGCCGCACTGGAAGGGCAGCTCGGCGTGCCGCTGCTGGTGCGCCGGCACCGCGCCATCGGGCTGACCGACGACGGCGAACGGCTGTACCGGGTGGCCGAGCCGGCGGTGAGGGAATTGCAGGAAGCGGTTGGCGAGCTGCGGGCGAACGGCGCCGCGCGGCCGGTCACGCTGACGGCCAGCGTCGGGGTGATGGGACTATGGATGTTGCCGCGCCTGGGCCGCCTGCAGCGCGACCATCCCGGGCTGGAACTGCGGCTGTCCGCAAGCAACCGGCGCAGCGACCTGCGCGCCGAGCAGATCGACCTGGCGATCCGCTACTGCGTGGCACAGGCGGCGCCAGCGGGCTCGGTGCCGCTGTTCGGCGAAACCATCGCCGCGGTGGCGCATCCGCGGCTCGCGCAGGCGCTGGGCAAGGGCGGGCTGTCGACCGCACAGGCGATGTCCGAACTGCACCTGCTAGAACTGGACGACAACATCAACCCGCGGCTGCGCTGGGCGGGCTGGCTCGCGGCGAGGGGCTGGCAACAGGCCCGGCCGCGGGCCATGGTGCGGTTCAACCAGTACGATCAGGTGATCCATGCCGCGTTGGCGGGGCAGGGCGTGGCGCTGGGCCGGCTGGAACTGATAGCGGGGCTGATCGCCGAGGGGCAGCTGACGGTGCTGGATGCGCCGGCTGCCATGGAGGAGCCGGGCGAGGCGCTGGGGTATTGGCTGATCCAGGCGGACGCGCGGCCGCGCCAGGCGGTACGAAAGGTCGCGGAGTGGATCTTGCGGGAGGCCGAAGCGGTGCGGGCCGCGGCTGCCCTCTCCCCCGGCCCCTCTCCCGCAAGCGGGCGAGGGGAGCAGGCCGGCAGCCGTTGAGGTGCCGGTGGTGTTCTCCCTCTCCCGCTTGCGGGAGAGGGCCGGGGAGAGGGCAGCCCGAGCGCTCGTTACAGCGAGGCGCGTGCCGCCGCGATGGCCGCGCGGACCTGGTCCGGCGCGGTGCCGCCGATATGGTTGCGCGCCGCAACCGAGCCTTCCAGCGTCAGCACGCCGTGCACGTCGTCACCGACCAGTGTCGCCTTGTCGCCCAGCCCGGTGGCCTCGCGCAGTTCCTCGACGGTCAGATCCGCCAGGTCGCACTGGCGCGCATCGCAGGCACGTACCGCATGCGCGACGGCTTCATGGGCGTCGCGGAACGGCAGGCCTTTCTTGACCAGGTAGTCGGCCAGATCGGTCGCGGTGGCATAGCCCTGCAGCGCCGCCGCGCGCATCGCCTCGGGCCGCACGGTAATGCCCGGCACCATGTCCGCGAAGATGCGCAGCGTGTCGACCAGCGTATCGACGGTATCGAACAGCGGCTCCTTGTCTTCCTGATTGTCCTTGTTGTACGCCAGCGGCTGGCCCTTCATCAGGGTCAGCAGGCCGATCAGGTGGCCGTTGACGCGGCCGGTCTTGCCACGCGCGAGTTCGGGCACGTCGGGGTTCTTCTTCTGCGGCATGATCGAGCTGCCGGTGCAGAAGCGGTCGGCGATATCGATGAAGCCCACGCGCGGGCTCATCCACAGCACCAGTTCCTCCGAGAAGCGCGACACATGGGTCATCGCCAGCGCCGCGGCGGCGCAGAACTCGATGGCGAAATCGCGGTCGCTGACGGCGTCCAGCGAGTTGCGGCACACGCCGTCGAAGCCCAGCTGCTGGGCGACGAACTCGCGGTCGATCGGATAGCTGGTGCCCGCGAGCGCGGCGGCGCCCAGCGGCAGGCGATTGACGCGCTTGCGGGTGTCGGCCATGCGCTCGGCGTCGCGCGTGAACATCTCCACGTAGGCCAGCAGGTGATGACCGAAGGTGACCGGCTGCGCCACCTGCAGGTGGGTGAAGCCCGGCAGGATGGTATCGGCATGCTGCTCGGCCAGATCCAGCAGCGCGCCGCGCAGGTCGGCCAGCAGGCCGACGATATTGTCGATCTCGCTGCGCAGCCACAGGCGGATATCGGTCGCCACCTGGTCATTGCGCGAGCGGCCGGTGTGCAGGCGCTTGCCGGCGTCGCCGACCAGCGCGGTCAGGCGCGCCTCGATATTCAGGTGGACGTCTTCCAGGTCGAGCTTCCACTCGAAGCTGCCCGCCTCGATCTCGCCACGGATCTGCGCCATGCCGCGCTCGATCTGCTCGCGATCGGCGTCGCTGATGATGCCCTGGCGGGCCAGCATGGCCGCATGGGCGAGCGAGCCCTGGATGTCGAACAGGGCCAGGCGCTTGTCGAAGAACACCGAAGCGGTGTAGCGCTTGACCAGATCGGACATCGGTTCGGAGAAGCGGGCGGACCAGGCTTCGCCTTTCTTGGCAAATTGGGAGGTCATGGCGATGAGGCGGTGAGGCCGCGCTGCGGCTGGGCCCGGCGCGGCAGGGACGAAAGGAAAGGCGGAATTATATCGTTGGCGGGGGTGTTGGCGTTGGCTTGGCGGTTCGCTGCCCTCTCCCCCGGCCCTCTCCCGCAAGCGGGCGAAGGGGAGCGCACCGTCGGGACAGGAAGCGCGCTGGGTTTGCTTGTAGTGGTCCAATTTCCTCAGACAGGTCGATAGGTGGAAAATCACCATCGACGAGGAAATCAGATGACTAGAGCACGCAGGAAATTCGACCCCGACTTCAAGCTGGAAGTGGTCCGGATGGTTAAG
>NZ_JAIMCG010000027.1 GCF_019795295.1 Cupriavidus sp. AU9028
CGTCACCGCCTGCATGCGCAAGCTGCTCACCGTGCTGAACGCCATGATGAAATCCGGGCAGCCATGGCAGGACAACACGCCCGCTTGACACGGTTGCTCTCCCGCAAGCGGGCGAGGGGAGCAAACCGGGAGGGATTCAAACGCTAAAGGTGTGCTCCCCTCTCCTGCGAGCGGGCGAGGGGAGCAAACCGGGAGGGGTGCAAACGCTGAAGGTGTGCTCCCCTCTCCCGCCCGGCGGGAGAGGGGCCGGGGGAGAGGGCAATGAACCCGAAACGCCCCTTCAGGCGAACGCCGGCTGCAGCTGCGGCAGGAACGCCGAGGGCGCCTCTTCCTGCCGTTCGAAGGTGACGAACTCGTAAGCTTCCTGATCCGCCAGCAGCGCCCGCAGCAACTGATTGTTCAGGCCGTGCCCGGACTTGTGCGCGGTATAGGCGGCGATCAGCGGATGGCCGATCACGTACAGGTCGCCGATGGCGTCGAGGATCTTGTGCCGGACGAACTCGTCGCCGTAGCGCAATTCCTCGTTGTTCAGCATGCGGTGCTCGTCCAGCACGATGGCGTTGTCCAGGCTGCCGCCGCGCGCCAGCCCCATCTCGCGCAGCGCCTCGACCTCATGGGCGAAGCCGAAGGTGCGGGCGCGGGCGATCTCGCGGACATAGCTGGTGTCGGCGAAGTCGATCTCGAAGGTCTGTCCCGTCTTGTCCACCGCCGGATGCCGGAAGTCGATGGTGAAGGCCAGCTTGAAGCCGAAATACGGCTCCAGGCGCGCCAGCTTGTCGCCGTCGCGCACTTCCACCGGCTTGCGCACGCGGATGAATTTCTTCGCCGCCGGCTGCTCCTCGATGCCCGCCGATTGCAGCAGGAACACGAAGGACGCCGAGCTGCCGTCCATGATGGGGATTTCCTCGGCGTCGACATCGACGTACAGGTTGTCGATCCCCAGGCCCGCGCAGGCCGACATCAGATGCTCGACCGTGGAGACGCGCGCGCCGTTCTTCTGCAGCACGGACGCCAGCCGCGTGTCGCCGATCGCGCCGGCGGCAGCAGGGATCTCGACCGGTTCGGGCAGGTCGACCCGGGTAAAGACAATGCCGTTGCCGGCCGGTGCCGGCCTCAACGTCAGCGTCACTTTCCGACCCGAGTGCAAGCCAATGCCGACCGTCTTGACCAGGGATTTGATGGTGCGCTGTTTGAGCATAACGGCCTCTACTAATTATTAAAATCTATCAGGCTTGAAACTTGATAAACCGTAGCTTACCACTGACCGGCTTGTTGCGCTGCACACCGTTTTGTTTCGACGTGTTAAGAACATGTCAAAGCGTTGATTTCGAGGCGTCGACAGCCGGAAACCAGCGCTCTTCGTGTCACGCGCGCAACAGATCCAGCACCGCTTCGGCGCTGCTGACCCGGAATTCCCCCGGTGCCTCGATGGCCAGCCTGGTTACCACGCCGTCCTCGAGCACCATCGCGTAGCGCTGCGAGCGGATACCCAGCCCGCGCTTGCCCAGGTCCTGTGACAGTCCGAGCGCCTGCGTCCACTCGGCACTGCCGTCGCCAAGCATGCGGATCTTGCCTTCGGTGCCCTGCTCGCGTGCCCAGGCGCCCATTACATAGGCATCGTTGACCGACACACACCAGATTTCGTCGATACCGGCGGCACGAAGTTCGTCCGCATGGCGCAAATAACCTGGAACATGCTGCGCCGAGCACGTGCGGGTGAACGCCCCTGGCAAGCCAAAGACCACGATGCGCCGGCCCTTGACAAGGTCGCTCACCTGGAACGCGTTCGGGCCAACCGGACAGCCGTCGGTTTCGGCGTCGAAGTACTCATAAAGCGTGGCATCGGGCACGCGTGCACCAACAGCGATCATGACGGGCATCCTTGCCGGACCCGCCGAGGGCGAATCCAGTCTGCATCATAGTGCTCGCCCCGAGCCCTCCCAAGTACGAGGGTTCGACAGATGGCGTCGGACATTGCCCACAAGAGCTGGACGCGAGCGGTAGTCAAAATGCGTCCGCGAGACGCCGGCTTTCGCTGGCGTCTCGCGGACGGCGGCACATCCCGGCCGGGAGGCGGGAGACCAGTCCGGGGAGGCGGCCGGTGGCACGCCTTTCCCGGCAACGGGATGCGGACGGACCGAGACGGTCCGATGCGGCAGGCGCACGAAGAGCCAGGCTGCCGGTCTGCCGGGCCGCTACGCGATGCGGCGATGCACTGGCGGATAGGGAGCGCCGGTGTGCAACCGCCTGCGGTCGCGCGCGTTGCCTGTCAGGCCGCGCTCATGCCCTTCGCGAACCGCTCGGCATCAGTCCGCCTGCTTGCGCAGGAAGGCCGGGATGTCGTAGGTATCGACGCCCTTTTCCTGCAGCGCGGCCACATGCGCCGATGCCGACTCGCGTGAGCTGCGCCATACCGCCGGCGTGTCCAGACCGCTGTAGTCCGGCGCGCTGTGCACGGCGGCGCCGTTCTGCAGACCGGCCATCATTTGCAGCGGCATGTTGTCGGTGCCGGTCTTGAGCAGCGTCATCGGCTGCTGCTTCTTGGCATTGCGGCCCAGGCCGGTGGCGACGACGGTCACGCGCAGCGCATCCCCCATCGAGTCGTCGTAGACGGTACCGAAGATCACGGTGGCATCTTCCGCGGCATAGCTGCGGATGGTGTTCATGACTTCCTTGGTCTCCGACAGCTTCAGCGAACGGCTGGCGGTGATGTTGACCAGCACGCCGCGCGCACCGGACAGATCCACGCCTTCCAGCAGCGGGCTGGCGACGGCCTGCTCGGCGGCCAGGCGGGCACGGTCGACGCCGGACACGGTGGCCGTACCCATCATCGCCTTGCCCTGCTCGCCCATCACGGTCTTCACGTCTTCGAAGTCGACGTTGACCAGACCATCGACATTGATGATCTCGGCGATGCCGGCCACCGCGTTGTGCAGCACGTCGTCGGCGCACTGGAAGCACTTGTCCATCTCGGCGTCGTCGCCCATCACCTCGAACAGCTTCTCGTTGAGCACGACGATCAGCGAATCGACGCTGTTCTCGAGCTCGCCCGAGCCCGCCTCGGCGACCTTGGCGCGGCGCGCGCCTTCGAAGTCGAACGGCTTGCTGACCACGCCCACGGTCAGGATGCCCATTTCCTTGGCAACCTGCGCCACGATCGGCGCGGCGCCGGTACCGGTGCCGCCGCCCATGCCGGCAGTGATGAAGACCATATGCGCGCCGCGCAGCGCGTCGGCGATCTGTTCGCGAGCCGATTCGGCGCAGGTGCGGCCGACTTCCGGCTTGGCACCGGCGCCCAGGCCGGTATTGCCCAGCTGCAGCACGCGTGCCGCGGTGGAGCGCTTCAGCGCCTGGGCATCGGTGTTCATGCAGATGAATTCGACGCCCTGCACCCCGCGGCTGATCATGTGCTGCACGGCGTTACCGCCCGCGCCACCCACGCCAACCACCTTGATGATGGTGCCGTCCTGCACTTCCGATTCGATCATGTCAAAGTCCATCACTGCCTCCAAGGTAAATCAGTCGCCAAACGCTGCAGCCTCCCCGCCGCAACCCTTGGTTCCTGAACAAAGAACCAACAAATAAAAAAAGAAAACTGCTCGGACAACGCGCGACGCCGTGTTTGGTGCACCGTCGCGTTGCATCTTCATCGCCGGCGATCAGAAATTGCCGACGAACCATTCCTTCATGCGGGTCCAGATCTGCTTGACGGAGCCGCTCTGCACGGCGACCTTGCGCCCGCGCATCCGTTGCACGCGGCCTTCCAGCAGCAGGCCCATCACCGTCGAGTAGCGCGGGCTCTTGACCACCTCGTGCAGGTTGCCGCGGTACTCGGGTACGCCAACCCGAACCGGTTTGAGGAAGATGTCCTCTCCCAGTTCCACCATTCCGGGCATCATTGCCGTGCCACCCGTGATGACGATGCCCGAGGACAGCAATTCCTCGTAGCCGGACTCGCGCACGACCTGATGGACCAGCGAATACAGCTCCTCGATTCGGGGCTCGATCACCGCGGCCAGGGCCTGGCGCGACAGCGTGCGCGTGCCGCGATCGCCCACGCCCGGCACCTCGATCATTTCCTCCGGATCGGCGATTGCCTGCTTGGCGATGCCGTACTGGATCTTCACGTCCTCGGCATCGGGCGTCGGCGTGCGCAGTGCCATCGCGATGTCGTTGGTGATCTGGTCGCCGGCGATGGGAATCACCGCCGTATGGCGGATCGCGCCTTCGCTGAAGATGGCGATATCGGTGGTGCCGCTGCCGATATCGACCAGCACCACGCCCAGTTCCTTCTCGTCCTCGGTCAGCACCGCCAGGCTCGACGCCAGCGGCTGCAGGATCAGGTCGTGCACTTCGAGGCCGCAGCGGCGCACGCACTTGACGATGTTCTGCGCGGCGCTGACCGCGCCGGTGACGATATGGACCTTGACCTCCAGGCGGATGCCGCTCATGCCGATGGGCTCGCGCACGTCCTCCTGCCCGTCGATGATGAATTCCTGGGTCAGGATATGCAGGATCTGCTGGTCGGTCGGAATGTTGACCGCCTTGGCGGTCTCGATCACCCGCGCGACATCGGTCTGCGTGACCTCCTTGTCCTTGATCGCCACCATGCCGCTCGAGTTGAACGAGCGGATATGGCTGCCTGCGATGCCGGTGAACACCTCCGCGATCTTGCAGTCGGCCATCAGCTCGGCTTCTTCCAGCGCCTTCTGGATGGACTGCACGGTGGCCTCGATATTGACCACGACCCCTTTCTTCAGCCCCTTGGACTCGGATTGGCCCATCCCGATCACTTCGTAGCTGCCGTCGGGGCGCAATTCCGCAACCACCGCCGCCACCTTCGAGGTGCCGATGTCCAGACCAACCAACAGGTCCTTGTATTCCTTGCTCATCGGGTTTTCTCCGCGTTCTCTCTTTTCAGTCGCGTCGGATTGTTGTTGGATGCCGCACCGCGGGTTGCGGCCCTTGCTACGCTCTTCTCTGCGCCCTTCTGCGCCGCCTTCTCCGCGGCCTTGGCCGCTGCCGCCGCTTCCGCTTCCGTGAGGAAGCGCACGTTGGCCGCGCGGATGGCGAACCCGTTCGGATAGCGCAGATCGGCGAACTCAATCTGCTTGCCCCACCGTTCGGTCACCTGCGGCCAGGCGATCACGAAGCGCTTGACGCGCTCGTCCATCGCGACACGGTCCTGCTCGGTCTGCTCCCGTCCAAGCTCGACCTCCATGCCGTTCGACAGTCTTGCGCGCCAGGCATAGCGCCCGGATAGCGCCACCGCGAGCGGCTCGGCCTTCAGGGGCCGGAACCACTCGCGCATGGTCTGCAGTTTCTCGACGACCTCGCCCTGGCTGCCGGGCGGTCCGTCCAGCGCCAGCAGCTGCGCGTCCTCTTCCGCCTCCGCGGTATTGGCCACGAACAGCTCGCCATACGTATTGATTAGGCGCCCGGTGTCGCTCGGGCCCCAGGTGCCCAGCGGCTCGTGCTCCTCGACGTGGACCAGCAACCCGCTGGGCCATTCCCGCCGCACGCTCGCCTTGCGCACCCACGGCACCGATTCGAACGCCTCGCGCGCCGCGTCCAGGTCCAGCGTGAAGAAGTTGCCGGACAGCTTGGACAGGGCATTGGCACGCAAGGACGGCGCATTGACGTGCCGCAGCGGCAGGTCGTACATCGGCGCCACCTGGACATGCGTGATGGCGAACACCGGCCGCTGCGCCAGCCACATCAGGCCGGTGCCGAGCGCGATCAGCACCACCACGGCGTACAGCGTGGTAGCGATCAGGTTCAGCAGGCGAGCGTTATGCCACATGTCGTTCGGGTTGTTGTGCAGGCGGCCGGACAGCTTGTCCGGCCGCGGTCTTGTCCAGTTGCTTGATGGGTTGCTGGGTGGCCTTGCGGCGGCCGGCCTTGCTACTCGGGCTTCCAGTGTTCGTTAGGACGCAGATCGAGGGATGCCGTGGCGATAAGCTGCATCACGAAGTCCTCATAACTGATGCCCGCGGCACGGGCCGACATCGGCACCAGCGAATGGCCAGTCATACCAGGCGAGGTATTCATTTCGAGCAGATAGGGTTGGCCATCGGCGGTGAGCATCACGTCCGCCCGTCCCCAGCCCCGGCAGCCCAGCACGCGGAACGCCTCCACCGCGAGCCGGCGCACCTGCTGCTCGATCTCGTCGGTCAGGCCGGCCGGACACAGGTACTGGGTGACGTCGGTGAAGTACTTGTTCTGGTAGTCGTAGTTCGCATCCGGCGCGACGATGCGGATCACCGGCAGCGCGGTTGCCCCTTCGCCCTCCCCGACGACGGGGCACGTCAGTTCCGCGCCATCGATGAACGCTTCGGCCAGGACATCGGTATCGAGTACCGCCGCCTTTTCATAGGCGGCGCGCATCTGCGCGACCTCGGTCACCTTGGTCAGCCCGATCGAGGAGCCTTCGCGCGCCGGCTTGACGATCAGCGGCAGGCCGAGCTCGCCAGCGATGCGGGCGAAGTCGGCGTCCGTGCTCGACGCGGTCAGCATCGCGAACGGCGGCGTCGACAAGCCGTGCGTGGACCACAGCCGCTTGGTGGCCTGCTTGTCCATCGCCAGCGCGGATGCCAGCACGCCGCTGCCGGTGTAGGGAATGCCCAGTTGCTCCAGCAGGCCCTGCATGGTGCCGTCCTCGCCGAAGCGGCCGTGCAGCGCGATGAAGACGCGATCAAAGCCCGCCGCGGCCAGTTCGGTCACGCCCTGGCGGCCCGGGTCGAACGCGTGGGCGTCCACGCCGCGGGACCGCAGCGCGGCCAGCACGCCCTGGCCGGACAGTAGCGAGATCTCCCGTTCGGCGGAGCGGCCGCCCATCAGCACGCCTACCTTGCCAAGCGAGCGGGGATCGATATTCGGTTGTGCGACGAAACTCATGCGTGGTCTCCGGAAGAGGCCGATGCTTGCAGCGAGGCTTGCGTAGGGGTCTGCGCGGCGCCGGGGGCGATGCCCACGGCGGCGGAAGCGGGGCTGGCGGCGCGCTCCAGCGCCGCCGCGGCGGACGGCGTGGCAGCCGGCTCGCCGGCACCGCGGCCCGACTGCATGCCGGCCTGGTTCTGCACCAGTTGCCCCGGCACGGCGCCAATGGTGCCGGCGCCCATGGTGATCACCACATCGCCGGGCCGGGCGGCGTCCAGGATGGCCTGCGGCATCTCCTCGATGCGCTCGACGAAGACCGGCTCTACCTTGCCCGCCACCCGCAGGGCACGCGTCAGCGCGCGGCCGTCGGCGGCGACGATGGGCGTCTCGCCAGCGGCGTAGACCTCGGCCAGCAGCAGCGCATCGACGCTGCCCAGCACCTTGACGAAGTCCTCGAAGCAGTCCCGGGTACGGGTGTAGCGGTGCGGCTGGAACGCCAGCACCAGCCGACGCCCCGGGAAGGCGCCGCGTGCGGCCGCCAGGGTCGCCGTCATCTCCACCGGGTGGTGGCCATAGTCGTCGACCAGCGTGAAGGTGCCCGCGCCGTCGGCGGTCGCCACCTCGCCGTAGCGCTGGAAGCGCCGGCCCACGCCGTGGAATTCGCGCAGCGCCTTGACGATGGCGGCGTCGGGCACTTCCAGCTCGGTAGCGATGGCGATGGCCGCCAGCGCGTTCTGCACGTTGTGCAGCCCGGGCAGGTTCAGCACCACGTCCAGCGGCGGCTCGGCGCTGCCATTGAGCTGGCGCAGCACGGTGAAGTGCATCTGGCCGTCGATCGCGCGCGCGTTCACCGCGCGCACCTGGGCGTCCTCGGCGAAGCCGTAGCGCACCACCGGCTTGGAAACGAACGGCAGGATCTCGCGCACGTTCGGGTCATCCACGCACAACACGGCGATGCCGTAGAACGGCAGGCGCTGGGTGAACTCGACGAAGGCCTGCTTCAGACGGGCGAAATCGTGCCCGTAGGTGTCCATGTGGTCCGCGTCGATGTTGGTGATCACCTCGATCACCGGATACAGGTTCAGGAACGACGCATCGGACTCGTCCGCCTCGGCGACGATGAAGTCGCCCGTGCCCAGCCGCGCATTGGCGCCGGCCGAGTTCAGCCGGCCGCCGATCACGAAGGTCGGATCGAGGCCGCCTTCCGCCAGCACCGACGCCACCAGGCTGGTGGTAGTGGTCTTTCCATGCGTGCCGGCGATGGCCACGCCCTGCTTCAGCCGCATCAGCTCGGCCAGCATCACCGCGCGCGGCACCACCGGAATGCGCTTCGCACGGGCGGCCAGCACCTCGGGGTTGTCGTTGCTCACCGCGGTGGACACCACCACCGCGTTGGCGCCGGTGACATTCGCCGCGTCGTGGCCGTGCATCACCGTCGCCCCCAGCGAGGCGAGGCGGCGCGTGGCGGCGTTGCTGCCCATGTCGGAACCGGACACCCGGTAGCCGAGATTGAGCAGCACCTCGGCGATGCCGCTCATGCCGGCCCCGCCGATGCCGACGAAGTGAATGTTCTTGACGATATGCTTCATGAATTCGTTGTCTCTGGCGCCTGCCTCAGTCCTTCGCCTCAGTCCTTCGCCATCTCGCCGCAGATCTGCGCCACGCGGCGCGTCGCATCCGGCTTGGCCAGTTCACGGGCCCGCCGCGCCATGTCCTTCAAGCTCTCCCGCGACAGGCCGGCCAGCGTGCGGGCCAGGCCCTCGGCAGTCAGTTCGCGCTGCTGCACCAGCAGCGCCGCGCCGGGTTCGGCGAGGAAACGCGCATTGGTGGTCTGGTGGTCGTCGACCGCATGTGGAAACGGCACGAACAGCGCCGCGACGCCGGCCGCCGCCACTTCCGACACCGTCATCGCGCCGGCGCGGCAGATCACCAGATCGGCCTCCCCATACGCGCCCGCCATGTCGTCGATAAAAGGCACCGCCTCGGCTTCGACCCCGGCGGCGGCGTAGTTGGCGCGCAGCGCATCGATCTGCTTGACCCCGGCCTGGTGGCGCACCAGCGGCCGCTCGCCCGGCGGCAGCAAGGCCAGCGCCTTGGGCACGACCTCGTTCAGCGCCTGGGCGCCAAGGCTGCCGCCGACCACCAGCACGCGCAGCGCGCCGGTGCGGCTGTCGTAGCGCGCGCCCGGCTCGGGCAACGCCGCCAGTTCCTCGCGCACCGGGTTGCCGGTCCATTCCGCACCGGGCAGCGCCTGCGGGAAGGCGCACAACACGCGGTCGGCGACCCTGGCCAGCACCTTGTTGGCCAGGCCGGCGATCGAATTCTGTTCGTGCAGCACCAGCGGCCGGCCCAGCAGCGACGCCATCATGCCGGCCGGGAAGGTGATATAGCCGCCCATGCCCAGCACCACGTCCGGGCGCACCCGGCGCAGCGCGCCGATGCTCTGCGCGAAGGCGCGCAGCAGGTTCAGCGGCAGCAGCAGCTTGGTCACCAGGCCCTTGCCGCGCAGGCCACCGAACTGGATGGTCTCCATCGGGATGCCGTGCTTCGGCACCAGCGTCGCTTCCATGCCGGTGCGATTACCCAGCCAGACCACGCGCCAGCCCTGTTCGCGCAGCGCGTTGGCCACGGCGAGGCCCGGGAACACGTGGCCGCCGGTGCCGCCTGCCATGACCATCAGGGTCCGTTGCGGATGCGCAGCGGTCATACCTTCCCTCCGCGCATCAGAACTCGATTCTCATAATCGACCCGCAGCAGCAACGCTAGCGCCACGCAATTCATCAGGATGCCCGAGCCGCCGTAACTGACCATCGGCAGCGTCAGCCCCTTGGTCGGCAGCAGGCCCAGGTTCACGCCCATGTTGATGAACGCCTGCCAGCCGATCCAGATGCCGATGCCCTTGGCAACCAGGCCAGCAAAGGTACGGTCCAGCTGCAGCGCGGTGCGGCCGATCTCGAAGGCGCGGCGCACGAGCCAGTAGAACAGCACGATGGCGGTCAGCACGCCGATGAAACCCAGCTCCTCGCCGATCACGGCGAGGATGAAATCGGTGTGCGCCTCGGGCAGGTAGTGCAGCTTCTCGATACTGCCGCCCAGCCCCACGCCGGTCCATTCGCCGCGTCCGAAGGCGATCAGCGAATGTGTCAGCTGGTAGGCCTTGCCCAGCGCGTATTCCTCGCGCCACGGGTCCAGATAGGCGAAGATCCGCTCGCGCCGCCATGGCGAGACGGCGATCAGCAGCGTGAAGGTGCCGACCGCGATGGCGACCAGCGCACCGAACAGCTTGCCGTTGACGCCGCCCAGGAACAGGATGCCCATCGCAATGGCGGCAATCACCAGGAAGGCGCCCATATCCGGTTCGAGCAGCAACAGCATGCCGACCACCGCCACCGCGATGCCCATCGGCGCGAAGCCCTTGCGCAGGCTCTGCATCCATTCCTGCTTGCGCACCGTGTAGTTGGCCGCGTACAGCACCACCGCCAGCTTCATCAGCTCGGACGGCTGGAAGTTCATCACGCCCAGCGGGATCCAGCGGCGGGCGCCATTGACGCCCTTGCCGATGAACGGCACCAGCACCAGGACCAGCAGGATCAGCGCCAGCACGAACAGCTTGGGTGCATAGCGGTCCCAGAACTTGACCGGAATCTGGAACGACAGCAGCCCGATGCCCAGGCCAATGGCGAGCGCGAAGGCATGGCGCATCAGGAAATGGCTCTCGCGGTAGTTGGCGAAGCGCGGCGAATCGGGCAGGGCGATGCTGGCCGAATAGACCATCACCAGACCGAGCGACAGCAGCACGATGGCCACCCACAGCAGCGGCTGGTCGTACTCCATCATGCGCGAGCGGGTCGGCTTGACGCCGGACACGGCATCGCGCAGCCCTTCCCAGGCGTTGCCCAGCGTGGCGCCAACAAAGCCGGAGCGCTTGGACTGGCGTTCGGTGTGCATCTCGCTCATGGCATGATCCCCCGGGACAGCGCCAGTTCTTCCACCGCCGCGCGGAACACTTCGGCGCGATGGACGTAGTTGCGGAACATGTCCAGGCTGGCGCAGGCCGGCGACAGCAGCACGGCATCGCCCGGCTGCGCGTGCGCGGCCGCCTGCGTCACCGCGTCCTCCAGCGTCGCGGCATCCGCCAGCGGCACGCCGGTCTGCTCCAGCGCGGCGCGCAACTCGCCCGCGGCCTTGCCGATCAGCACCACCGCGCGGGCGTACTGCGCGACCGGCGCCTGCAGCGGCGAGAAGTCCTGCCCCTTGCCCTCGCCGCCGGCGATCAGCACCACCCGCTTGTCCAGGCCCGACAACGCGGCAACCGTGGCGCCCACGTTGGTGCCCTTGCTGTCGTCGAAATACTCGACGTCATCGATGGTGGCGATCCACTCGACACGATGCGGCTCGCCGCGGTATTCGCGCAGGCCGTGCAGCAGTGCGTTCAGCGGCAGGTCGATGGCACGGCACAGCGCCAGCGCGGCCATCGCGTTGGTGGCGTTGTGCATGCCGCGGATATGCAGCGCATCGGCGGGCATCAGCCGCTTGTGGCGCACCGGCACCGGTGCCGCGTCGCTGTCGGCGGCGGCCTTGCGGCGGCGCGGCTTCGCCTCCTCGGCGTCAGGGTCGGCCTCCGCCAGCACCAGCCACGGCATGCCGCCTTCGCGCAGGATGCCGAAGCAGCCCGGCGTGTCCGGCAGGTCCGTGCCGAAGGTCACCGGCTTGCTGCCCGCGCGCGCCATGTCCATGGTCAGGCGGTCGTCGCGATTGAGTACCTGCACCGGCGCCGCCCGGTCGTCGGCGGCCAGCGTGCCTGGTGCGGCAGGGGCGGCGCCGAAGATGCGGGCCTTGGCGGCGGCATAGCGTTGCATCGAGCCGTGCCAGTCCAGATGGTCCTGGGTAACGTTCAGCACCGTGGCGGCGTCGGGCGCCAGCGTCGAGGTGGTCTCCAGCTGGAAGCTGGACAGCTCCAGCACCCATACATCGGGCAGCGTCGCCGAGGCGATGCAGGCGGACAGCTTGTCCAGTGCCGAGGGGCTGATATTGCCGGCCACTGCCACGCTGCGCCCGGCCCGCTCGACCAGCCGGCCGGTCAGGGCGGTGGTGGTGGTCTTGCCATTGGTGCCGGTGATGGCCAGCAGCTTCGGCGCGTAACCCGATTCCGCACGCAGGTGCGCCAGCGCGCGCGCGAAGAATTCGATCTCGCCCCATACCGGGATCGCACGCTCGGCCGCGGCGGCCAGCAGCGCGGCAGTGTCGGCTTCCGCTGGCGACAGCCCAGGGCTGATCGCGACCAGCGCGATGCCGTCGAGCAGCGCCGGCGTGAACGGCGCGCCGACGAACTCGGCGCCGGTCAGCTCGGCCTGCAGGAAGGCGAGATTGGCGGGCGCCTCGCGCGTGTCGGCCACGCGCACGGCGCAGCCGAACCGGCCGCACCAGCGCGCCATCGCCAGCCCCGATTCACCGAGGCCCAGCACCAGCACATGAGGGGTCTGCAACTCGCCAAACACGTCGTTTCCTGCCTTGACTACCTTTCGTTGAAAAAACCAATCCTGCGAGAACCGTTGTCCGCCGCGCTCAGCGCAGCTTCAGCGTCGACAGGCCGATCAGCACCAGCATCAGCGTGATGACCCAGAAGCGCACCGTCACCTGGGTTTCCTTCCAGCCGCCAAGCTCGAAGTGGTGATGCAGCGGCGCCATCCGGAACAGCCGCCTGCCCTCGCCGTAGCGGCGCTTGGTGAATTTGAACCAGGTGACCTGCAGCATCACCGAAACCGTCTCGGCGACGAACACGCCGCCCATCACGAACAGCACGATTTCCTGGCGCACGATCACCGCGATGGTGCCCAGTGCGCCGCCCAGCGCCAGCGCGCCGACGTCGCCCATGAACACCTGCGCCGGATGCGCGTTGAACCACAGGAACGCCAGTCCCGCCCCGGCCATCGCCGAGCAGAAGATCAGCAGCTCGCCCGCGCCCGGGATATGGGGAAACAGCAGGTACTTGCTGTAGACCGCGCTGCCCATCACGTAGGCGAACACGCCCAGCGCGCTGCCGACCAGCACCACCGGCATGATCACCAGCCCGTCCAGCCCGTCGGTCAGGTTGACGGCATTGCTGGAGCCGACGATGACGAAGTAGGTCAGCACGATGAAGCCGGCCACGCCCAGCGGATAGCTGACTTCCTTGAAGAAGGGCACCAGCAGGTTGGACTTGTACGGCATGTCCAGCGACAGGCCGCCCTCGACCCAGTTGACGAACAGCTCCCAGACCTTGACGTTGCTCGCTTCCGAGATCGAGAAGGCCAGATAGACGGCGGCAACGATGCCGATCAGCGTCTGCCAGAAGTACTTCTCGCCGCTGGACATGCCGCGCGGGTCGCGATAGACCACCTTGCGGTAGTCGTCGACCCAGCCGATCGCGCCATAGCCGAAGGTCACCACCATCACCACCCAGATGAAGCGGTTGCTCCAGTCGCACCAGAGCACCGTCGACACGAAGATCGACAGCAGCACCAGCACGCCGCCCATGGTCGGCGTGCCGGCCTTGACCAGGTGCGTCTGCGGACCGACCGTGCGCACGGCCTGGCCGATCTTCAGCTCGGTGAGCTTGCGGATCACCCAGGGGCCGAAGGCGAGGCCGATCACCAGCGCCGTGAGGTTGGCCATCACGGCACGGAAGGTCAGGTAGTTGAAGACCCGCAAAAAGCTGTAGTCGTCCTGCAGCCACTGGGCCAGAGCCAATAACATCTTGTCTAGATTTCCTTGTTGCTGCCGTGCATGGCGCTACCGTTGCGGGCAGCCGGCCACGGCCGTTTCCTCATCATCGTTGCGGCAATGACTGCTCAACTGGAGCGGTTCGCCGCGTCGGCCGGGGCCAGCAGCACATCCACCATCCGCTCCATCCTCATGAAACGCGATCCCTTCACCAGGATCGCGCTCGCTTGCGCCAACTCGCGACCCGCGCTGTCGCCGCCATGGATGGCGGCAAGCGCGCCGGCCAGATCCTGCGCCGAGGCGAAATGCCGGCCGCCCTGCCCGAAGGCATCGACGGCATCGCCCGTCGCCTCGCCGGTCGCCCACAGCGTCTCGATGCCGCGCTCGCGCGCATAGGCGCCGATCTCGCGGTGGAAGGCCGGTCCCTGATCGCCCACCTCGCCCATGTCGCCCAGCACCAGCACGCGCGGCGCGGCAAAGCCGGCCAGCACATCGATCGCCGCGCGCACCGAATCCGGGTTCGCGTTGTAGGTGTCGTCGATCACCACCGGTGCGCGCAGCGGCTCGCCCTCGGCCGTCGCGATCCGCTTGACCTGCAGCCGGCCCTTGACCGGCTCGAAGGCGGCGAGGCCCCGCTGGATCGCCTCGACCTCGACGCCGGCCGCCAGCGCGCAGGCAGTCGCCGCCAGCGCATTGCGCACGTTGTGCTGTCCCAGCAGGCCAAGCCGGACCTCGAACTGTCCCTGCGGCGCCTGCACCTGAAGACATTGCACGCCGTCCTGCAGGCGGATATCGGCGCGGATGTCGGCAAGTTCAGTGTTGTTTGCGCTGCCGTCGGCAAGACCGAAGGTCAGCACGCGCCGCGCGCCTGCCGCTTCCCGCCAGATCGCCGCATGCGCGCCGCCGCTGGCGCCATCCACCGGGAACACCGCGGTGCCGCCCTCGGGCAGCGCGCGCAGGATGTCGGCATGCTCGCGCGCCACCGCCTCGACGCTGACCATGAACTCCTGGTGCTCACGCTGCGCGTTGGTGATCACCGCCACCGTGGGCTGGGCGATGGCCGCCAGCAGCGCGGTTTCGCCGGGGTGGTTCATCCCCAGTTCGAGCACGGCCAGCCGGTGCGAGGCGCGCAGGCGCAGCACGGTCAGCGGCAGGCCGATGTCATTGTTCAGGTTGCCGCCGGTGGCCAGCCGGCCTTCCTCGCCGGCGGCCGCGGCGAAGATCGCCGCGATCATTTCCTTGACAGTGGTCTTGCCGTTGCTGCCCGTCACC
This sequence comes from Cupriavidus sp. AU9028, assembly GCF_019795295.1. Taxonomy (GTDB): domain Bacteria; phylum Pseudomonadota; class Gammaproteobacteria; order Burkholderiales; family Burkholderiaceae; genus Cupriavidus. The sequence continues at coordinate 14,854 of NZ_JAIMCG010000027.1, forward strand.
GCCACGGTCGGGATGGCGAACTGCGCGCGCCAGCCGGCGGCAAGCTGCCCCAGCCCCACGCGGGTATCGGGCACGACCAGCGCCGGCAGCCCCTGGGCGGCCTCGCCCGGTTCGCGCTCCACCATCACCGCCGCCGCGCCGCGCGCAGCCACATCGGCGAGGAAATCGTGCGCGTCGAACCGCTCGCCACGCAGCGCGACGAACAGGTCGCCGGGCTGCACGGTACGGCTGTCGGTATGGACGCGGGTGAACGCGCGGGCGGCGTCGCCGGACACGCGCGCGCCGGCGATCCAGCCCGCGGCCTGCTGCAGATCGGTCATCGTCTGATTCGGTACGGGCCGCGTCACGCCGATACTCCTCGTGTACCGAGCGTCAGGCGGACATGCTCGCGGTCGGAGAACGGCCGCTTGCGGCCCTGGATTTCCTGGGTGGCCTCGTGGCCCTTGCCGGCCACCAGCACCACATCGGCGGCCGCCGCATGGCGCACCGCATAGAGAATGGCGGCGGCACGGTCCTCGACGCGGCGTGCCGCGCCCGGATCGGCCATGCCGTCGGCAATCATGTCGAGGATCGCGTGCGGGTCCTCGCTGCGCGGGTTGTCGCTGGTCAGCACCACGTCGTCAGCCAGCCGCTGCGCCACCTCGCCCATCAACGGACGCTTGCCCGGGTCGCGATCGCCGCCGCAGCCGAACACGCACCACAGCCGTCCGCCGCGCGCCTGGGCCACCGGCCGCAGCGCCTGCAGGGTCTTTTCCAGTGCGTCCGGCGTATGCGCGTAGTCGACCACCGCCAGCGGGCCGTCGTGGCCGCCGAACAGCTCCATGCGGCCATCCACCGGGCGCAGGTTGCGCAGCCCCGTCAGCGCCGTGCTGGCGGCGATGCCATTGGCCAGCGCCGCGCCCAGTACGGCCAGCAGGTTGCTGACGTTGAAGTCGCCGATCAGCGGGGTCTGGATCTCCTCGGCAAGCGCGACGCCGCCGACGCTGCCATCGAGCCGGAAGCGGGTGCCGGCCGGCGTGGCGGCGATCGCGCTCGCGCGCAACCAGTCGCTGCCCGCTCGCGTGGCCCCGGCGGGACCGCCGATGCCGTATTCGATCACCTGCGGCGCGGCCAGCGTGCCGGCCAGCAGCCGTTGGCCCATCGCGTCATCGCGGTTGATCACCACCGTCCGCAAGCCCGGCCAGCGGAACAGCAACGCCTTGGCCGCTTCGTACTCGGCCATGGTGCCGTGATAGTCCAGATGGTCCTGGGTCAGGTTGGTCAGCACCGCGACGGCAAACCCGGTACCCGCCACGCGGCCCTGTTCCAGGCCGTGGGAGGACACTTCCATGGCAATGGCGCGGGCGCCCGCCGCGTGCAGATCGGCAAGGCTGCCCTGCAGCTGCACGGCATCCGGCGTGGTAAAGCCGGTGTGTACCAGCGCGCCCGGAAAGCCGGTACCCAGGGTCCCGATCGCCGCGCACGGCATGCCGGCGTCCTGCAGCAGCCGGGCCAGCCACTGGCTGCAGGAGGTCTTGCCATTGGTGCCGGTGATGCCGGTCACCGCCAGCCCGCGTGCGTCGTTGCCATACCAGGCCGCCGCGATCGGGCCGGCATGGCGGTGCAATTCGCGCACGGCCAGATGCGGCACGCCCTCGGCGTGCGGCCAGGCAAAGCCGTCACCCTCGAACACGATGGCGGACGCGCCGCGCGCGATCGCTTCGGCGATATAGGGACGGCCGTCGCTGGACAGGCGCGGGTTGCCCAGTACATAGGCGAAGAAGACGTCGCCGGGCTGCAGGCGCCGGGTATCGCCGGTCAGCCTGGCGCCCGGGGCGGCATGCGCGCGCAGGAAGGCAATCGTGTCGGCCACCGGGTCGCCGGCGCCCGTTGCCTGCGTAACGATACGATCGCTCATCGATGGCTCCCCGTGCGCCGGCCATCCGCGCGGTTACCACGCGCGGGCTCGTCATCGGCGGAGTCGCCCATTCCCTCCAGCGGCGTCTGCGGCAGCGCTTCAGGCACGCTCTCGGTCACCACCAGCTGGCGGATCGGCGAATCGGGCTGCACGTTCAGCGCGCGCAGCGTGCCGCCGGTGATCGCGGCGAAGGCCGGGCCGGCGACGGCGCCACCGTAGTGGCTGCCGGCGGTCGGCTCGTCGACGCTGACGGCAACGATCACGCGCGGGTTCGACATCGGTGCGAGGCCGATGAACGACGCGCGATACTTGCTGCGGTCGTAGCCGCGGCCCACGTGCTTGTACGCCGTGCCGGTCTTGCCGCCGACGCGGTAGCCCATCACCTGTGCCTGGGTTGCCGTGCCGCCCGGATTGGTCACCATCTCCAGCATGCCGCGGACCTCGCGGGCGACCTTGGGCGAGATCACGCGCTCGCCGGTCGCCGGTCCTTCCTGGCGGAACATCGTGATCGGAATCACCTCGCCGTCATGGGCGAACATCGTGTACGCCTGCGCCATCTGCACCAGCGACACCGAAAGGCCATAGCCATACGACATGGTGGCCTGCTCGATCGGCCGCCAGCTCTTGTACGGCCGCACGCGCCCCGCCACCGCGCCAGGGAAGCCGATCTTCGGCGCCTGGCCCAGGCCGATGCTGGTGAACATGTCCCACATTTCCTGCGGCTTCATCAGCATCGCGATCTTGATCGTGCCGATGTTGCTCGACTTCTGGATCACGCCGCCCACCGTCAGCGGGCCGTAGTTGTGGGTGTCGCTGATGGTCGCCCCTTCGAACTGGAAGCGGCCCGTGGTCTGGACCACCGTCTCCGGCTTGACCCGGTTCAGCTGCAACGCAAGCGCCACCGTGATCGGCTTCATCATCGAGCCCGGCTCGAAGGTGTCGGTCAGCACGCGGTTGCGCAGCTGCTCGCCGGAGAGCCGCTTGCGGTCGTTCGGGTTGTAGGTCGGCCAGTTGGCCAGGGCCAGCACTTCGCCGGTCTGCGCGTCCAGCACCACCGCGCTCGCGGCCTTGGCCTTGTGCCGCTCCACTGCCGCCTTGACCTCGTTGAAGGCCAGGTACTGGATGCGGGCATCGATGGACAGGTGCAGGTCCTCGCCATCGCGCGGGCTCTTGAGCACGCCGATGTCCTCGACCACGCGGCCGAGGCGATCCTTGATCACCTGCCGTGCGCCGGGCTTGCCGGCCAGCACGCTCTCGCGCGCCAGCTCCATGCCTTCCTGGCCGCGGTCCTCGACGTTGGTGAAGCCGACGATATGGGCCATCGCCTCCCCTTCCGGGTAGAAGCGCTTGTACTCGCCGCTCTGATGCACGCCATCGATCTTCAGCGCCTTGATCTTCTCGGCGGCCTCGGGCAGTACCTGGCGCTTCAGATAGACGAAGCTCTTGTCCTCCGACAGCTTCTTGCGCAGATCCTTCTCGGACATCTCCAGCAGGCGCGCCAACTGGCGCAGCTTCCCCGCGTCCAGCTGCGACGGCACGTCCTCCGGCACCGCCCAGATCGCCTTGACCGGCAGGCTGGTGGCCAGCACCAGGCCATTGCGGTCGAGAATCTTGCCGCGCGTGGCGGGCAGCTCCAGCGTCCGCTGGAAGCGCTTCTTGCCTTCGGCTTCGTAGAACTGGTTGCCGGGGCCCTGGATCCACAAGGCGCGCGCCGCCAGCGCGAGGAAGGCGGCGAACATCAGGAAGACGACCAGCTTGGAGCGCCACATCGGCAGGCGCAGGCCAAGCACCGGGCTGGCGGAGAACTGGCCCGAGCGCGGACGGGCATTGTCGGGCCGCTTGGCGCGCGGCCGCTGCAGCGTGGGACGTGCCATCGTCACGAGCGGCCCTCCCCGTTGCCGGCGTCGCCGGCCCTGCCCGCCACGCCCTGCACCTGCGGCGCGGCCGGCGGCAGCACGATGCCCGGCAGGTATTGCGTCCGCCCCGGTACCACCGGGGTCATCTTCAGCTGCGCGCGCGCCGCATCGGCAATGCGCGCGCTCTTGCTCAGCGCGCTCTGCTGGTATTGCAGGCGCGACCACTCCGTCTCCAGCTGGCGCTCCTCGGCCTGTTCGCGCTCCAGCGCGACGAACAGCGTGCGCGCCTCGTGCTGGGCGCCGACCAGCGACAGCGCGCACAGGATCAGTGCCGCGAGCAGGAAGAAGGTCAGGCGGTTCATGTGCGCGGCCCGCCCGTCTTTTCGGCGCCGGCGGGCGCGAGTTTCTCGGCCACGCGCATCACGGCCGAGCGAGCGCGCGGGTTGTCCGCGACCTCCTGCGGGCCGGGACGATAGCGGCCGAGCAGCTTCAGCGTCGGCTGCGGCAGATCGGCGGCGCGAATGGGGGCGCGCCGCAGGGCCGGATCGGCATCCTGCTGCGGACGGGCATGCGCCTGCATGAACCGCTTGACGATGCGGTCCTCGAGCGAATGAAAGCTGATCACCACCAGCCGGCCCCCTGCCTCAAGCAAATCGTAGGCTGCGCTCAACCCTCTTTCGAGGTCCGCAAGCTCTTGATTGATGAAAATCCGTAGAGCCTGAAAGGTGCGGGTCGCAGGGTCCTGACCCTTCTCGCGTGTCTTGACGGCTTTCGCCACGAGCGCGGCAAGGTCGGCAGTAGTGGCGACGGGTCCGCCATCGCGGGGTTCGCTCCGGCGAGCAACAATCGCCTTTGCAATCTGTACAGCAAACCGTTCTTCCCCATAGTCTCGTATCACCCTCGCGATGTCCTGCTCGTCGGCCTGCGCCAGCCACTGCGCGGCGGTCATGCCGCGCGTGGTGTCCATGCGCATATCGAGCGGGCCCTCGAACCGGAACGAAAAGCCCCTCGCTGCGTCGTCGATCTGGGGCGAGCTGATCCCCAGGTCGAGCAGCACGCCCGCGACCTTCGCCTCGCCCAGCCGTTCGGCCATCGCGGCGAAGCTCGCGTGCTCAATAGAGAAGCGGGCATCCTTGATGGTGCCCGCTTCTGCGATTGCTGCCGGATCCTTGTCGAAGGCAACCAGTGCCCCTTCCGGCCCTAGCCGGGCCAGTACGGCCCGGCTGTGCCCTCCCCTGCCGAACGTCCCGTCGACGTAGAGACCGCCCGGCCGCCACACGAGCGCATCCACCGCCTCGTCCAGCAGCACGGTGCGATGACGCAATGGCGCGGACGCCGGCGTAGCAGTCGGTTCCATCGATGATCAGAAGGAGAAGTTCTTCAACGCGTCCGGCATGCCCTGCGCCATCGCCTGCTGTTCCTTGGCGGTGTACGTGGCGGCGTCCCAGACCTCGAAATGGCTGCCCATGCCGAGCAGCATGACCTCCTTGTCCAGCATGGCGGCGCTGCGCAGCTCCGGCGCGATCAGCACGCGGCCGGCGCTATCCATTTCGACGTCCGCCGCATTGCCGAGGAAGATGCGCTTCCACCAGTGCGCATCCATCGGCAGCGCAGCGATCCGTTCGCGGAAGGTTTCCCATTCGGGCCTGGGAAAGAGCAACAGGCATCCATCCGGGTGCTTGGTCAGCGTCACCCGGCCCTCGGCCTGTTGTTGCAGCGCTTCGCGATGCCGGGACGGAATCGACATCCGGCCCTTGGCATCCAGCGACAGCGCCGATGCTCCCTGAAACAAGTTCGCTCCCGTCCCGCGCCCACCTTGCGGGGGCTGTCATGGTCTGGCTCGTCGGCTTCGGCTGTTGCACATCTTCCCACAGCGGAAGTTCGATTTCACACAAAAAAACACTTCCTCACACTATTTCCCACTTTAGAGGAACCATATTGCCGGGTCAAGGCTCGCCAGCGGGGGAAAAAGGCGATTTTCGGAATCAGAACAAAGACTTAGCGCGCGGCGCGCAGGCACCACGACGGTGAATTCCTAATGGAGTGAAGGACTTAGGGAGGTAAACCGAGAAACCACCTGAGAACAACGGGGGAAGAACGGCGCGGAGTCGTCGGCAGGAAGGCCGCCGGCCGCCCCAGCATACAACGGCGGGCGCCGCGTTGCCACTGCGCCAGCCAAGACGAGAAGGGGACGCCACAGGAACCGGAAAGGGGCCGCTGGAGCAGGGAGCGACAGAGCCGTCGCGACGCGTCAGATCCGGTATGCGGTCGTCGTCATTACCCGCGCCGCCGCCCGCATCGCCGCCTGGACCGGCCGAGGCAGCTCGATGCCGCCTGCGTCGCGCGCGCTGGCGCCATGGCGCATCTCGTCGTCGCGCATCTGTTCGACCACGGCGCGCGAGCGCAGGTCCTGCGCTGGCAAGCGCTGCAGGTGGCTATCCAGATGCTGCTCGACCTGGCGCTCGGTTTCGGAGACGAAGCCGAGGCTGATGCGATCGCCAGCGCGCCCGGCGATCCAGCCGATCGCGAAGGCGCCGGCATACCACAGCGGATTGAGCAGGCTGGGGCGGTCGCTCAGTTCGCGCAGCCGCTGCGAACACCAGCCGAGGTGGTCCTCCTCCTCGCGCGCGGCGTCGTCCATCTGCGCACGCACTGCGGGGCTGCGGGCGGTCAGCTTCTGCGCCTGGTACAGCGCCTGCGCACAGACCTCGCCCACATGGTTCACGCGCATCAGGCCAGCCACGTGGCGGCGTTGCCCCGCGTCCAGGCCCGTGTCGTCCTGCCCTACCGCGTCGGCCGGGCTGGCACGCCGGGCCCGGGTAGTGCCGGTAATCGCGCGGAGCGCAACATCGAATTCGCGAATCAGTTTGTCCATTGGGAAAAATCAATTCAGTTGGGGCCGGACAAAAATAAACCGGGTGAATATCCGACAAGTAAAACGGTGCATGCGAACCGGGTAATTACCGAGACATTCCCGCCGCGCGTGATTCCTTCTGCTCTCCCGGCCCCGGGATAACCCGTATTGTACCTCCACCCCCGCCGACGCCGGCGCATGGCCTGGATGCCAAGCGCAGCGCGGCCTGCAGCGCCTTGCTCCAAAACCCTGAGTTGTTAAAAGCAGACATTAGAACAACCGTCCAATTGTGCAGATCGGGTGGTTTGTTACAGTACCTGCGACTTCCCAGGAAGTTGGCGCGCGAGTCATGGAAGAGGTAAGGAGGCTGCCTCGCTCGCCACCAAATAAATCAATACAGGAGATAAACGAGCATGAAGAAGTCGCTTCTTGCATTGGCCGCGCTCGGCGCGCTCGCCGGCACCGCTCACGCACAGTCCAGCATCACCCTGTATGGCGTGGTGGACGTCAATATCGAGTACGTCAACAACGTCTCTCCGAGCCTGCCGACCCAGCCGGGCTTTCCCGGCCCGGGCGAGAACAAGTTCGGCGTGACCTCCGGCGGCCTGTCCGGCTCCCGTTGGGGCTTGCGCGGCACGGAAGACCTCGGCGGCGGGTTGAAAGCCTTGTTCGTGCTCGAAAACGGCTTCGGCGTCGATGACGGTCGGCAGCAGCAAGGCGGCCGCCTCTTCGGTCGTCAGGCATATGTGGGTCTGGAAAGCAGCAGCATCGGCCGCTTCACCTTCGGCCGCCAGTACACCACGATGTTCGATGCGTTCGCCAACTTCTCGCCGACCGGCTATGCCACGCAGTACGAGCCGATCGTCGCGCAACTGGGCCTGAACTTCCGCTCCGACAACACCGCCAAGTACACCGCCAAGTTCGGCGGCGTCACGGCGATCGCGCACTGGTCGTTCGGCAACGGCGTCGCCGGCGGCGGCGAAGTGCCCGGCCAGTTCCGCCGCGATACCGGCTACGGCGCGGCCCTGGCCTATGCCGCCGGTCCGTTCGGCGCCACCATTGCGTATGACCAGTACAACCCGACACTGACCGCCGGGGGCGACACCGGCACCTTCCGCAAGGTCGGTGCCGCTGCCAGCTACGCCTTCGGTCCTGCCAAGGTGATGGGCGGCTACCGCTGGGGCCAGAACAAGAACGCGGCCGATTCGACCATCCTGCGCGACGACTACTACTGGGCCGGCCTGAACTACCAGGCCACCGGGGCGCTGGGCCTGACGCTGGCCTACTACTACGCCGACGTCAAGAACCTGGCTGGCACCAATGTCAGCAACCCGTGGCAGGTCAGCTTCGTGGCCGACTACAACCTGTCCAAGCGCACGGACATCTACCTGACCACCGCCTACACCAAGCATGCGGGCCTGAACTTCGATACCTCGGCGATCAGCTTTGCCAATGGCTACTACCTGGGCGCCGGCGAGAATTCGATGCTGGGCGTCGCGGTCGGTATCCGCCATCGCTTCTGACCCGGAACGGGTCGGCCATGCTGGCCGGCAAGGGACCGCCACCCGTGGCGCCCCCTGTCGGCCATCTGAAGCGCCTTCGGGCGCTTTTTCTTTTTGCCGCCGGCGTTGGGGCTTTACCTCATCGGCACATCGGCGGCACGCCACTAGAATGGCGCGACCAACAAGACGATCGCTGGCAACGATGCCAGCGGCAGCCAGGCGCAAGCGCCAAGGAGACCACACGATGTCGTTTCACCGGAACACCCCGCGCGGACAGGGTCGCCGCCGCATCCTCGCCGCGGGTCTTGCCTGCGCCGGCCTGCTGGCCGGCATCGGCTCGCTGCACGCTGCCGATGCCTACCCCTCCAAGCCGATCCGCATGGTGGTGCCGTTCGCACCGGGCGGCACCACCGACATCCTGGCGCGCGCCGTGGCCGCGGAACTGTCGAAGATGCAGGGCTGGAACGTGGTGGTCGACAACCGCCCCGGCGCCGGCGGCAATATTGGCGCCGACATGGTCGCCAAGGCCGACCCGGACGGCTACACGCTGCTGATGGGCACGGTGGGCACCCATGGCATCAACCAGTCCCTGTACGCCAAGATGCCGTTCGACCCGATCCGCGACTTCGCGCCGATCACGCTGGTCGCGGCAGTGCCCAACGTGCTGGTGGTCAACCCGGCCTTCGCCCAGGAAAACCGCATCGAGAACGTCAACGACCTGATCCGCTACGCAAAGGCCAATCCGGGCAAGCTGAACATGGCATCGAGCGGCAACGGCACCTCGATCCATCTGGCCGGGGAACTGTTCAAGACCCAGACCAAGACCTTCATGGTCCATATGCCGTACAAGGGCAGCGGTCCGGCGCTGGCGGACCTGGTGGCCGGCACCACGCAGGTGATGTTCGACAACCTGCCGTCGTCGATGGCGCTGATCAAGGGCGGCAAGCTCAAGGCGCTGGCCGTGACCAGCGCCCGTCCCACGCCCGCCCTGCCCGGCATTCCGACCATCGCCGAAGCGGCCAAGCTGCCCAGCTATGAAGCCAGTTCCTGGTTCGGGCTGCTCGCACCCGCCGGCACGCCGCCGGACATCATCAAGCGGATCCAGCAGGAAGTCGCCAAGTCGCTGGGCACCCCGGCGATGCGCGAAAAGCTGCAGGCGCAGGGCGCGGAGCCGTCGGGCAATACCCCCGAGCAGTTCGCCGCGCTGATTCGCTCCGAAACGACCAAATGGGCCAAGGTGGTCAGGGATTCCGGCGCCAAGGTGGACTGAGCGCTGGACCAGGCGCTGACCGGCCATCCCTGGCCAGGATCTGGCCGGCCGCGCCCCGCAAGGCGCGGCCGGCACGCCACCCCACATATACTTCCGGCATGGACCTTGCTGCCCGCTCCTTCTAGCCATGCCGAACTCCGCCTCCAACGCCGCCGTGACGCCCCCGCCCGTCGACCTCGAAACGCGGGCGGAGGACGTCGGACATGAAGCGCTGCGCCTGTGGCTGCGGCTGCTGACCTGCACCAACCTGGTCGAAGCCGATATCCGCTCCAGGCTGCGCGAACAGTTCGCCTGCACGCTACCCCGTTTCGACCTGATGGCCCAGCTGGAGCGCCATCCGGAAGGACTGAAGATGGGTGAACTGTCGCGGCGGATGATGGTCAGCGGAGGAAACGTCACTGGCATTACCGACCAGTTGCAGCAGGAGGGACTGGTCACGCGCGAGCCGCTTGCGAACGACCGCCGTGCCTACCTGATCCGGCTGACGCCCGCCGGGCGCACGGCCTTCACCGAGATGGCGCGGGCGCACGAGCAGTGGATCGAACAGCTGTTCGAGGGCCTCGGCGAACCGGATCGCCACGCGCTGTTCCGTCTGCTGGGGCGGTTGAAGTCCACCTTGTTGAGCGAATGAAAACCGATCTGCATTGCAAGTCCCCGCTGCACCCGACGCCGCCGCCGACTTCCGGCGCGACGCCCGGGCGGCGGGCCGGCGTGTCCGCCTGCCTGCTGGCGGCACTGCTCGGCACCGTTCTGGCCACTGGCTGTGCCACCCAGCCGTCGCCGCCGCGGGTGACGCCGATCAACGCCACCATCCAGCTCGGCAGGATCGCGGAGAAGCGCTTCCTGTCGCGTGTGGATGTGCAGCAGGCACCGGGGGGCTATTCCGGCGTGGGCATTGGCGCTGGCGGAGGCAGCTGGGGAGGCGGAGGCGGCGTGGGGGTCGGCTTTGCGGTCGACCTGAACCAGTTGCTGAACCGGCGCCCGCCCGTGCAGGTCGATCTCTACGAATACCGCGTCAACACGCTCGATGGCGCCACCGTCACGGTCAATGCGCCGGCGATTGCCGGGCTGGAAACCGGCAGCTGCGTGCGCGTGATCCACAGCGGCCAGCGCGAGCCGGGGATCGAGCCGTCCAACGAATGTTGAGCGGGGCGCGAGGCTGAGGCCGCTGGCATGGCAAGCGCACCTGCTGCCCTCTCCCCGGCCCTCTCCCGCTAGCGGGAGAGGGCGAACACCGCCGGTTTGCTCCCCTCACCCGCTTGCGGGAGAGGGGCCGGGGGAGAGGGAAATCTTCCCCAAGGTACCTGCCAGCCCTCAGGCCGCCTTGCGCGAGTCCCGCAGCTCGCGCCGCAGGATCTTGCCCACATTGGTCTTGGGCAGTTCGTTGCGGAATTCCACATAGCGCGGCCGCTTGTAGCCGGTCAGCCGCTCCTTGCAGAACGCGATCACATCCTGCTCGGTCAGGCTCGGGTCCTTGCGCACCACGAACAGCTTGACGACCTCGCCCGAGTGCTCGTCGGGCACGCCGACCGCGGCCACCTCCAGCACGCCCGGACATTCCGCCACGACGCCTTCCACCTCGTTCGGATAGACGTTGAAGCCGGACACCAGGATCATGTCCTTCTTGCGGTCGACGATGCGGGTATAGCCGCGCTCGTCCATGATGCCGATATCGCCGGTCTTGAAGAAGCCGTCCGGGGTCATGACCTTGGCGGTCTCGTCCGGCCGGTTCCAGTAGCCGGCCATCACCTGCGGGCCGCGGATGCAGATTTCGCCGGGCTGTCCCAGCGGCAGGTCGCGGCCATCGTCATCGCGGATGGCAATTTCGGTCGAGGGCAGCGGCAGCCCGATGGTGCCGGAGAAGGCGTCGGAGTCGGTCGGATTGCAGGTCGCCGACGGCGAGGTTTCGGACAGGCCGTAGCCCTCGATGATCGGGCAGCCGGTCTTGTCCAGCCACTTGCGGGCCACCGCCTCCTGCACCGCCATGCCGCCGCCGTTGGCCACGCGCAGCCCGGAGAAATCGACCTTGTCGATATCCGGGTGGTTGATCAGCGCGTTGTACAGCGTATTGACCGCGGGGAACATATGGAACTTGACCTTCTGCAGTTCCTTGATGAACCCCGGGATGTCGCGTGGATTGGGAATCAGCACGCTCAGGCCGCCGTTGCGCATGCCCAGCAGCGCGCAAACCGTCAGCGCGAAGATGTGGTACAGCGGCAGCGCCGTGATGGTGACGACCTGCTCGATCGGCTCGCCCTTGTTCAGCGCCGGCTGCATCCATTCTTCCGACTGCAGCACGTTGGCGACCACGTTCCTGTGCAGCAGCACCGCGCCCTTTGATACACCCGTGGTGCCGCCGGTGTATTGCAGGAAGGCGATGTCGTCGGGGCCGGTCTCGATCGGCTTGCGCTGCAGCCGCGCCCCCTCGGCCAGCACGGTGGGGAAACGCACGCAGTTGGGCAACTCCCAGGCCGGCACCATCTTCTTGACGTTGCGCACGACGAAGTTGACCACCGCCCCCTTCACTGTGCCGAGCATGTCCCCCATGCTGGCGACCACCACATGGCGCACCGGCGTCGCCGCAATGACCTGCTGCAGCGTGGCGGCGAAGTTCTCCAGGATGAAGATCGCCTCCGCGCCGCTGTCCTTGAGCTGGTGCTCCAGTTCGCGCGGGGTGTACAGCGGGTTGACGTTGACGACCACCAGGCCCGCGCGCAGCACGCCCGCCAGCACCACCGGGTACTGCAGCACGTTCGGCATCATGATGGCGACGCGGGCACCGGGCTTCAGGCCGCGGCCTTGCAGCCATGCCGCGACATCCCCGGACAGCTTGTCCAGCTCGCGGTAGGTGATTGCCTTGTCCATGCAGATGAACGCGCGCCGGTCCGCATACTGTCGGAATGACTGCTCCAGCAGTTCTGCGAGCGACCGGTACTGGCTGGCGTCGATGTCGGCCGGCACGCCGGGCGGATAATGCTTCAGCCACTGCTTGTCCATACCCCGTCTCCTGGTTTTTGTATGGTCGTTCGATTTCTGGGATGCTAAACGGGCACCCGGGATTAGACAACCTCGTTAGACGAAGTCCTCTGGCCGCGCAACGTCCGGCGTGCGGGGGGCATGGCCGGCTCCCGCCGCCCTCTCCCCCGGCCCCTCTCCCGCAAGCGGGCGAGGGGAGCGGACCACAGCCTTTCTCTCGCTGGCGAGGGGAGCAAGACCACCGGTTCTCGTCATGACGCGGGTTTTCCCCCTCGCCCCTTCAAGGGGAGAGGGCCGGGGAGAGGGGTTGGTCTTTCAGCTGCGCGGCCAGACCGGCGCCGCATCCGCCCTTGCCGAGCCCGCCGCGCAAGTCAGCAGCCCGATCCGCGCTTCCCGCCGCCGGCGCCAAGGCCTGCAGCGTCCGCGCCCTCTGCGCCGGGCGCAAGTCCCCAATCCCCTCCACCGCAGCATAAAACGACGGCCAATCCCCACCGCAGCGCTGGAACAGCGCCAGGAACGCCGGCACCCACTGCTGATAGGCGGCGACGGCGGCCAGATGCGCATTGGTCAGCGGCTGCTGGAACCAGCGGTCATAGCCGCTATAGCCACCCCACGAGTCCTTCAGCGCGGCATAGCGCTCTTGCAGCGCGGAGAAGATGCGCGCCTTGCCCGCCCGCTTGGCGGCCTCGTCCTGGTCGCTGCGATACAGCGCGTCCAGCTCGGCCCGGGTCTCGAGCAGCAGCGCGCGGAAGGCGCGCCGCCGCTCGTCGTACTGGCGGTAACTGGCGCGTGCGTCTTCCGACGCCTGCTCGGCCAGCCAGCGCTGCACCCCGGCGATTTCGACCGCGGTGGCGAAGGACTCGTTGAAGGTAGTGTCGTTGCGCACGTAGACGACCTGATGCGCCAGTTCGTGGAAGATCAGGCGCGCGAGCTCCCCCTCGGGCAGATGGACGAAGGTATTGAGCAGCGGATCGTCGAAAAAGCCCAGCGTCGAGTACGCCGGCACGCCGGCAATATAGGTCTCCAGGCCCTGCTCGCGCAGCTGCGCCGCATAGCGGCGCGCATCGTCCTGCGCGTAGTAGCCCCGGTAGTTGATGCATCCCACCACCAGGAAGCACCACTGGTGCAGGTCCAGCGACAGTTCCGGGGTTGCGAACACGCTCCACACCACATAGGGGCGGTGCACGTCGGCATACCGGCGATAGCTGCCGTTGTCGGGCAGCGCCAGTTCGCGCGAGGCGAAGTCGCGGATGCGCCCGGCCAGCGCCAGCCGCTGGGCGAGCCGGCTGTCGTTGGACTGGCGCGCGTTGGCGATCGCCTCGTCCAGCGGCGTCGAGCGCGCCATCAAACCCAGATGGCCGTGGATCGACTGGGCGTAGTAGCCGACGGTTTCGCAGCCGGCCAGCGCGAGGGCGAGCACGCCTGCCGTGGCCATGCGCACGGCTGCGCGAATGGCGAGGCGGCGGCGCACCGTGGTCATGCCGCCGCTTGCGCTCCAGTCGGCTGCGCCTGTCCGGCCGCCTCGATCTGCACCAGGCAGTCGTAGAAGACCGGGGCGCGGCCCATGTCGGTCAACCGCTGGCTGGTCAGTTCGTTGGCATTCTTGCCGTCGGAGGCCAGCTTCTTCCACCAGATCGACAGCCCCACCACCAGCCCCTGGCGGGCGCGGTCGGTCACGCGCGCGCGCGCCAGCATGCTGCCGCGGTCGTTGAAGGCCCGCACCATCGCACCGTCGACAATGCCGCGCGCGACCGCGTCCGCCGGATGGATATCCAGATGCGGCTCGCCCTCGGTGGCGCGCAGGCTTTCGACGTTGACGAAGCTGCTGTTCAGGAAGTTGCGCGCCGGCGGCGAGATCATCGCCAGCGGGTAGCGCGCCGCCAGCTCCGGGGCACTGGCCGGTGACTCGTACGGCGGCACGAAGTCCGGCAGCGGATCCAGTCCGTCACGTGCCATCGCCGGGGACAGCAACTGGCACTTGCCGGACGCCGTCGGAAATCCCCCCTCGGCGAACGGCGCGTCGGGCAGCGACAGCTTCTGCCAGCCCTGCTCCTTCAGCGTCTCCCAGCGGATGCCGGCTGCACGGGGATCGTTGGCGAGGATGGCCTGCGCCGCGATGGTGTCGTCGCTGTCGGCAAAGCACGAATCGGCAAATCCCATGCGCTGCGCCAGCCGCCGGAAGATCTCCGTATTGGGCAGCGCCTCGCCCTGCGGCGCGATGGCGGCATTGTTGGCGAGGAAATAGGTGTGGCCGTAAGCCTTGTGGACGTCGATGTGCTCCAGCTGCGTGGTGGCGGGCAGCAGGATGTCGGCATAGTCGGCGGTATCGGTCTGGAACTGCTCCAGCACGACAGTGAAGAGATCCTCGCGGGCGAAGCCCTGCGCCACCCGGGCCGACTGCGGCGCGACCGCGACCGGATTGCTGTTGTAGACCACCACCGCCTCGACCGGCGGCGAGCCCGCCGGCAACCCCTCGCCCAGCAGCACATCGCCGATGGTGCTCATGTTGATGGTGCGCGGCAGCGCGGGCCAGCCCGGCAGCAGGTCCGGCCGTTGCAGCGCGGCATTGTCGATCGGGAAGAAACCGGAGGTCGACAGTTGCAGGCCGCCCGACCGATGGCGCCAGGCGCCGACCAGCGACGGCAGGCAGGCCACCGCGCGTACCGCCTGTCCGCCGCCATGCGCGCGCTGCATGCCGTAGTTGAGCCGGATCGCCACCGGCTGCCGCTCGCGCACGGCGAGGCGGCCGTAGGTGCCGGCCAGCCATTCGATATCGTCCACCGCAATGCCGCACAGTGCCGCCGCCCGCTCGGGCGGGTAGGCGCTGGCGCGCTCGCGCAGCGCGTCGAACCCTTCGGTGTGGCGGGCGATGTAGTCGTGGTCGAGCAGGCCGTCGCGGATCAGCACGTGGATCATCGCCAGCGCCAGCGCGCCATCGGTGCCGGGCATCGGCGCGATATGGCGATGGCATTTCTCGGCCGTCAGCGAGCGGTACGGGTCGATCGCCACCAGCGTCGCGCCGCGCCGCTTGGCCTCCTGCACCCGCATCCAGAAGTGCAGGTTGGAGGCGATCGGGTTGCCGCCCCAGATCAGGATCAGCCTGGCATCGTCGACATGTTCGATATCCATGCCCACGCTCGCGCCATAGGTGTAGCGCAGCGCGGTCGCGCCGGCGCTGGCGCAGATGGTGCGATCCAGCAGCGAGGCGCCGAGCTTGTGGAAGAAGCGGGCAGCCATGCTCTCGCCCTGCACCAGTCCCATGGTGCCGGCATAGCTGTAGGGCAGGATCGCCTGCGGATCGCGCGCGGCGATCTCGGTCAGGCGCTCGGCCACCGTGTCCAGCGCCTCATCCCAGCCGATCGGTGCAAAGCGGCCCTCGCCCTTGCGCCCGACGCGCTTCATCGGCGTCAGCAGCCGGTTGGGGTGATAGGTGCGCTCGGTATAGCGGGCGACCTTGGTACAAAGCACGCCCTGCGTGGTCGGATGATCGGGATCGCCCGCCACCTTGATCGCGCGGCCGTCCTCGACGGTGACCAGCAGCGCGCAGGTGTCGGGACAATCGTGCGGACAGGCAGCGCGAACGGTGTGGGTGGCCATGGGGATCTCCGGGGCAGGCATGCAGGCCCCGATTGTATAAGATCGGCCCCCGTTTTCGGGGGGCGGCCCACCGCTCAGACCAGGTCGTTCAGATGGCAGGCCGACAGCCGGTTGGGGGCGATCTCCTTCAGCGGCGGCGCCTCGACCTGGCAGCGCGGCATCGCGTACGGGCAGCGCGGATGGAAGTGGCAGCCGGAGGGCGGATGCAGGGGCGAGGGAATCTCCCCCTGGATCGCCACATAGGTCTTCTTGCCCACTTCCAGCTTCGGCGCCTCGGCCAGCAGCGCCTGGGTGTATGGATGGTTCGGCGCGGCGAAGACTTCCTCGGTGGGCGCCGACTCCACCACGCGCCCCAGGTACATGATGACCACCCGGTCGCTGATGTGCTTGACCACGCCCAGGTCGTGGCTGATGAACAGATAGGTCAGGTTCAGCTCTTCGCGCAGCCGCATGAAGAGGTTGAGTACTTGCGCCTGGATCGACACGTCCAGCGCCGCGACCGACTCGTCGCACACCAGGAATTCCGGGCGCACCGCCAGCGCGCGCGCAATGCCGATGCGCGCGCGCTGCCCGCCGGAGAACTGATGCGGAAAGCGCCGCAGCACGGTTGGGTCCATGCCCACCCGCACCAGCATGTCCTCGACATAAGCCTTCTGCCCCGCCGCCGGCACGATGCCATGGACCACCGGCGCCTCGCCGACGATGTCCATCACGCGCATGCGCGGGTTCAGCGAGGCGTACGGGTCCTGGAAGATCATCTGGATCGCCAGCTGCTTCTCCCGCCGTTTCTCGGGCGGCAGCCGGTCCAGATCGACGCCCTTCCAGAAGCGCTCGCCTTCGGTCAGCGTATGCAGGCCGACCGCCATGCGGCCCAGGGTCGATTTGCCGCACCCGGACTCGCCGACCAGCCCGACCACTTCGCCGGGTGCGATCGCCAGATCGACGTGGTCGACCGCATGCACGACTTCCTCGCGGGCATGGGCGCCGAACAGGTTGGCCACGCGCGCCGCGACATCCAGCGACTTGACGAAGCGCTTGGAGACGCGGCGCAGTTCCAGCAGCGGCACCGTGGAGGTGGCTGCGCGCTGGGCCGATGCCGGCATGGCCGGCCCTGCGGGCTGCGTCTGCCCCGCCGCAGTCGGGCCGGCGACGCGATCGATGGTGCGGGCTGCCGTCATGCCGCCTCCTGCTGTTCGACGATGGGATGGAAGCACCGCAGCCGCCGCCCGTCGGCCACCGTCGCCAGCGGCGGATCGGTGCGGCAGATATCGGTCGCACGGGGGCAGCGCTCGCGGAACGCGCAGCCGCCGGGCAGGTTCAGCAGCGACGGCGTCATGCCGGGAATCTGCCGCAGCGGCGCGCCGCGCGGATTGCGCGACGGCGCCGAGCCGATCAGCCCGTGGGTGTATGGATGCTCCGGGCGCTCCAGCACCTGGCGCACGTCGCCCGCCTCGACGATGCGGCCCGCGTACATCACGCAAACGCTGTCGGCCAGCCCGGCGACCACGGACAGGTCGTGCGTGATCCAGATCAGCGCCGTGCCGGACTCGCGGCACAGCTTCTGCATCTCGTAGAGGATCTGCCCCTGGATGGTCACGTCCAGCGCGGTGGTCGGCTCGTCGGCGATGATCAGGTCCGGCTTGTTCAGCAGCGCAATGGCAATCGCCACGCGCTGACGCATGCCGCCGGAAAACTGGTGCGGGTACGCCTGCAGCCGCTCGTCCGGCGAGGGGATGCCCACGCGCGCCAGCGCATTGCGGGCGCGCTCGCGGGCACTGGCCTTGTCCACCTTCTCGTGCGCCAGCACCGCCTCGATCATCTGCGTGTCGATGCGCAGCACCGGGTTCAGCGTCATCATCGGATCCTGGAAGATCATCGCGATCCGGTTGCCGCGCACGTCGCGCATCTGCGAGGGCGTCAGCCGCCGCAGGTCGCGCGTGACGCCGTCGCGGCTGGTCAGCTCGATGCGGCCGCCCACCACCTGCCCGGGCGGATCGATCAGGCCCATGATGGAATAGCCGGTCATCGACTTGCCCGAGCCGGACTCGCCGACCAGTCCCATGATCTCGCCGCGTCCCAGCGAGAACGACACGCCGTCGACCGCCTTCGCCACCCCACCGCGGGTGAAGAAGTGGGTCTGCAGGTCCTCGACCAGCAGGGTTGGCTTGCTGCTCATGCGTTGCTCCGGTGATGTCTGCGCGCTATTGCGTCTGCAGGCGCGGATTCAGGACGTCGCGCAACTGGTCGGCCACCAGGTTCATCGCGACGATGGTGATCACCAGCGCAATGCCGGGAAAGAAGCTGATCCAGTACTTGCCCGACAGCATGTACTGCTGGCCGTTGGAGATCAGCGAGCCGAGCGAAGGCTCGGTGATCGGCACGCCCAGCCCGAGGAAGGACAACGTGGCTTCCAGCGTGATGGCCGAGGCGACCTGCAGCGCGGCGATCACGATCAGCGGGGGCAGGCAGTTCGGCAACAGGTGCCGGAACATGATGCGCCGCGCCGGCAGGCCCAGGCAGGTCGCCGCCTCGATATACTCCTTGCGCCGCTCGACCAGCGCCGCGCTGCGCGTGGTGCGGGCGTAATAGGCCCACTGCACCGCCACCAGCGCGATGACGATATTGCCGATGCCCGGGCGCAGGAAGGCCAGCAGGATCAGCGCCAGCAGGATCGGCGGGAACGACAGCTGCAGATCGGCCACGCGCATGATCAGCGCCTCCACGCGACCGCCGACGAAGCCGGCGATCAGGCCCAGCGTCGCGCCAAGGACCAGCGCGATCACCGTGCTGACCACGCCGACGCCGATGCTGATGCGCAGCCCGTACATCACCGCCGACAGGATGTCGCGGCCCTGCTCGTCCGAGCCGAGCAGGAAGGTCATGCCGCTGCCGGCGACCTCGCCGGGCGCCAGCCGCGCGTCGAGCACGTCCAGCGTGGCCAGGTCGTAGGGGTCCTGCGGCGCGAGCCACGGCGCGAAGATCGCGATCAGCACGATCACGGTCAGCACCGCCAGCCCGGCGACGGCGATCTTGCTGGCAAAGAACTGCGCGGCGAAGCGGCGCAGCGGCGTCTGCTCGCGGACCTTGGCGGCGGCATCGGCCTTCGGGGCGGAAGTGGCGAGAGTCATGGTTCAGCCCTTGTTGTCGGCGATGCGCACGCGAGGGTCCAGCATGCTGTAGACGATGTCCACGACCAGGTTGATCAGGATGAACAGCGTCACGATCACCATCAGGTAAGCGACGATCACCGGCCGGTCCAGCAGCTGGATCGAATCGATGATCAGCTTGCCCATGCCGGGCCACGCGAAGATCGACTCGGTGACGATGGCAAAGGCGATGATCGAGCCGAATTGCAGCGCGATCACCGTGACGATCGGGATCAGGATGTTCTTCAGCACATGCACGCCGACAATGCGGGTGTTGGACAGCCCCTTGGCGCGCGCGAACTTGACGTAGTCCTGCAGCATCGCCTCCTGCGTGCCGGCGCGGGTGAGCCGGATCACCATGGCGATATTGAGCAGTGACAGCGTCACCGCCGGCAGCACCAGGTGCCGGATGCCGTCCCAGGTCAGGAAGCTCAGCGGAATGCCCAGCACCGGCACGGTCTCGCCGCGCCCGTTCGACGGCAGCCAGCCCAGCTGCACCGCGAACACCATGATCAGCATCAGGCCGACCCAGAAGGTCGGCAGCGAGAAACCGAGGATCGACACCGTCATGATGGTCTTGCCAGCGACGCCATTGGGCCGCAGGCCGGCCCACAGGCCAAGCGGAATGCCCAGCACGATGGCCAGCAGGATGGCGGACACCGCCAGCTCCATGGTCGCCGGCATGCGCTCGAAGATCAGCTTCAGTGCCGGCGTGCCGTGAGCGAACGAGATGCCCAGGTTGCCATGCAGCGCATTGACCAGGAAGATCCAGTACTGCTCCCAGAGCGGCTTGTCCAGTCCAAGCGCGGCAATGGTGCGCTTGATGTCTTCCTGATCCGCCTGCGGGTTGATCAGGATGTCGACGGGGTTGCCGATGGCGAAGACGCCGAGGAAAACCAGCAGCGACATGACGAAGAGCACCACCACGCTCTGCATCAGCCGCCGGATGATGAAAACCAGCATATCGGGAGACGCTTGTGTTGGCCGCGCGCACGCTGTCGCGGCGCGCGGACCGGTTCGTCAGGGGCGCAACTGTATCATCGCCGGATGTCGCCGCGCAGGCGCCGGGCGCCCCGCGCGCGACATCGCGCCGATGGGCGCCCGCCCTGTCACGGTCGGTCGGTGGCCGCGCTTATTGCGGCCGGAAGCTGTGCGCGTAGGTCCGTTCGTCGGTCCGCGGCACGTAGGTGATGCCCTTCTGCGTGGCCCAGGTGGTCACCTGCTGGTGAATCGGAATGATGCCTCCGTCGTTGATGGCGATCGCCGTGGCCTCCTGCAGCAGCCGGGAGCGCTGCGCGTCGTCCACCGTCGACAGCGCCTTCTCCAGCACCGCATCCATCTTCGGGTTGCAGTATTCGCCCCAGTTGGTGGTGCCGAAGCCCTTCTTGGCGTCCTCGCAGGCCAGCAGCGCGCGCAGCGGCGAGCTGACCTCGCCGGTTTGCGCGCCCCAGCCGAGCAGGCCGAAGGAGAACTCGTGCTTGATGCCCTTGGCCGAGTAGGTGGCCATCGGCATGCCTTCCACACGGGTGGCGATGCCGACCCGCGTCAGGTTCTGCGCGATGGTCTGCGCGATCTTCTCGTCGTTGACGTAGCGATTGTTCGGCGTGTGCAGCGTCACGCCGAAGCCGTTGGGGTAGCCCGCCTCGGCCAGCAGCTTCTTGGCGCCCTCCGGGTTGTACGCCACCGTCTTCAGGTTCGGGTTGTGGCCGAACAGCGTTTGCGGCACCAGGTTGTTGGTGGGCTCGGACAGGCCCTCCATCAACCGGTCCTTGATGCCCTGCCGGTTGATCGCCATGCTGATCGCATTGCGCACCCGCGCATCCTTGAGCGGGTTCTTGTCCATCGGCTGGCCCTCGCGCGTCGTCACGTACGGCGACTTGTCGCGCTTGGCATCGAAGTACAGATAGATGACGCGGTGCGAGATCTTGGAGAAGAACTCGAGCTTGGGGTTCTTGCGCACCTGGGGCAGATCCGGCGTCGGCACGTTCTCGATCGCCTGCACGTCCCCGGATAGCAGCGCGGCCAGGCGCGTCGCCGGGTTCGGGATGAAGCGCAGCGTGACCTTGTCCCAGGCCGGTTTCGGTCCCCAGTAGTCGGCATTGCGGGTCAGCTCGACCCGGTCGTCGCGCGCGTAGCTGACGAACTTGAACGGCCCGGTGCCGACCATGCCCTTGCCCTGCGCGAAGTCTTCGGAAGCCAGGCCCTGCGTCGCCTTCTTCTGCACGATGAAGATCGACGTGAGGTCGTTGAGCATCAGCGGATAGGGCTGGGCGGTCGTCAGCTGGATGGTATTGGCATCGACCGCCTTCTTGGCGACGATCGCCTTGGTGTAGACGTCGAACTTGCCCGGGCTGTTCTGGATCGTGGCCGGACGCTCCAGCGACCACAGGATGTCCTCGGCGGTCAGCGGCGAGCCGTCGTGGAACTTGACCCCGGTGCGGATCTTGAACTCCCAGGTGGTGTCGTTGACCAGCTTCCACGACTCGGCCAGCCCCGGCATGATGCGGCTGTCCGCATCCATCTTCACCAGGCTGTCGAAGATGTGCTCCGACACGTTGATGTTGGAGAACAGGTTATAGAAGTGCGGATCCATCGAGGTGGGCGGCGAACTCATGGCCAGCCGGAAATCGGCTGCGAACGCCTGCCCGGCGGCACCGAATCCCAGCGCCGCCGCCAACAACATCGAACCGACTACCTTGCTGTGGTCACGAATGGCCATCGAGCGAATCTCCCATGAAGGTGGGTCAATCGAGGTGGGTCAATCAAGGTGGGCCAACTATAGTCAGCGGTGTGCAGCACCCGCAATGTGCATCGCCGCAATTTGGTGCAAGTTCGCGGCGTTCCGGACCCCGACGCCGCGGCGCGGTTCAGAATGCATGAACTGTTCCAGTAAGGCCGCGCGAGCGGCAATGCGGGGAAACCCAAGGTCGCCGCTTTTGCGATGTCGCGCACGCCCGCCGCGTGCCGGCTTTGGCGCATTCGGGGTCGCCGTCGTATGATCCCGTTTATCGCCACATTGCCTCTTTTGTCGAATAGCGACGCAAGGCCAAGCCGTATGACCCAGACCCCGACCCTGATTCCCGACATCCTGCAGGCGCACGACGAGATCCGCGCGATCCGGCGTGACATCCATGCCCACCCCGAGCTGCGATTCGAAGAGCAGCGCACCGCGGACCTGGTCGCGCAGAAGCTGACGGACTGGGGCATCGAGGTGCATCGCGGGCTGGGCAAGACCGGGCTGGTCGGTGTGCTGCGCAATGGCGACGGCAAGCGCTCCATCGGTCTGCGCGCCGACATGGACGCGCTGCCGCTGCAGGAGGCGAACACCTTCGGGCACCGCTCCACCCACGACGGGAAGATGCATGCCTGCGGACACGATGGCCATACCGCGATGCTGCTCGGGGCAGCCCGGTATCTGGCGAAGCATCGCAACTTCGACGGCACCGTGCATCTGATCTTCCAGCCCGCGGAAGAGGGTGGCGGCGGCGCGCGCGAGATGATCCGCGATGGCCTGTTCGAGCGCTTCCCCTGCGATGCCGTCTTCGGCATGCACAACTGGCCCGGCATGCCGGCCGGCAGCTTCGGCACCTGCGCCGGTCCGCTGATGGCGTCCAGCAACGAATTTCGCATCGTCATCCGCGGCAAGGGCGCCCATGCGGCAATGCCGCATAACGGCAACGACCCGGTCTTCACGGCAGCCCAGGTCGTCTCGGCGCTGCAGGGCATCATCACCCGCAACAAGCGGCCGATCGACGCGGCCGTGATTTCGGTCACGCAATTCCACGCCGGTGACGCGACCAATATCGTGCCCAACGAGGCCTGGATCGGCGGCACGGTTCGCACCTTCACCCTGCCGGTGCTCGACCTGATCGAGCAGCGCATGGAAGCGGTGGCCCGCTCGGTTGCGGCGGCCTTCGATTGCACGATCGAGTTCCACTTCCAGCGCAACTACCCGCCCACGGTCAACACCCCGGCGGAAACCGCCTTCGCCGTCGGCGTGGCGGCCGAACTGGTCGGGGGCGCCAACGTCGACGGCAATGTCGAGCCCACCATGGGCGCGGAAGATTTCTCGTTCATGCTGCTGGAGCGGCCCGGCTGCTACCTGTTCATCGGCAACGGGGAAGGCGCGCACCGGGAGGCAGGCCACGGCATCGGGCCTTGCATGCTGCATAACCCGAGCTACGACTTCAACGACGAGATCCTGCCGGTCGGCTCCACCTTCTTCGTGAAGCTGGTGGAGACCTGGCTGGCGCGCACCGCATGAGCAACCCGGCAGACGCCATCGCCGCGCCGATTCCGGCGCTGGACCCGGCCACCTCCAGCGCCTTCGCCACCGTGGCGCTGGAGAACATCCTGCGGCCCTACCCCTATCGGGTCAACCACATGATGATGGCCGCGGGCGACCTCGCGGAGCCGCGCGAACAGCATCCTGTCTATTTCGGCAGCTACGACTGGCACTCCAGCGTGCATATGCACTGGCTGCTGGTCCGGCTGCTGGCCTGCCGCCCGAGCATGGCCGAAGCCGGGGCAATCCGCGCCACCCTCGACATCCAGTGGCAACCGCAGGCCATCGCGCAGGAACTGGCCTATTTCCAGCGCCCCGGCGCGGGCACCTTCGAGCGCCCCTATGGCTGGGCCTGGATCCTGCGGCTGCAGGCCGAGCTGCACGGCCTGGGCCAGTCCGACGAGCAGGCGCGCCGCTGGGAACAGGCGTGCGCGCCGCTGGCAGACCACCTGGCGCAGAAGCTGATCGACTACCTCGATATTGCCGACTTCCCGATTCGCACCGGCACCCACCAGAACAGCGCCTTCGCGCTGGTGCTGGCCGAAGGCTATGCCCGGACGACGGGTCATATCGCGCTGCGCCGGGCAATCGCCCGGCGCGCGCATCGCTGGTTCGGGCACGACCAGCGTTATCCGGCCCGGTATGAACCGGGCGGCGACGAGTTTCTCTCCGGCGGCCTGATCGAGGCGGTGCTGATGCGCCGCGTGCTCGATGACTGCGCCTTTGCCGAATGGTGGGAAATGTTCGTGCCAGCGCCGGCCGACCTGGCCACCTGGCTGACGCCGGTCATCGTCGGCGACCGCTCCGACCCCAAGCTGGTGCACCTGGACGGCCTGAACCTGTCCCGTGCATGGTGCTGGCGCATGCTGGGCCCCTCGCTGCCCGATCCCCTGCGCAGCAAGGCTGCCGGGGCATGGGCGGACCATCTGAGCGCGTCGCTGGATCAAGCGGCCGGCGGCGACTACGTCGGCACGCATTGGCTGGCGTCGTTCGCGGCGCTGGCGTTGACGGACCCGGTCTAGGCGAGCGCCCCTACCATGGCCCCGCCGCTGGATTGCGCGATATGGGTCAGGAACATGACCGCTGCATGGTCCCGCGGCAGGCCGTCGGCTCCGCTGGTCAACTCGGGCAACACCTTGGCCAGGGCCAGCCGGAAGATGGCATGTTGTGCGTGGAACACCAGCATGCCTTGATGGAGCTTCCGGAAGTTGGGCGACCGGCAAACGGTCAGCATGAATTCCCGATTGCCGACCAGCGCCGTGACTGCATGAACGTACCCGCTCGGATGCGACCCGTAAAACGGGGCCCAATGCGAGAACACGTGTTCACCCAACCGCGGCGAGCGCTCCGTCAAGCGTTCCCGAGCGGCCGCCACGGCAAGCAGGCTGGGCGCGTCGAATACCAGCCTGGCCGTATGTCGCGCCAGTAGCAGGAAAACGTAGTCGATCCTCGCCAGTGCGTCGGGATTCTGCAGAATCAGCTGCCGGGTGGAAGCGTTGACGAACAGGCGCGCGATCTCCCTGCCGGTGCACTTGGACGGGTTCCGCGCCAGATCGACAAACGCCAATCGCGCGACCTCCTGCATGGCCCGCGAGACCCGGCTCAGCGCCGCCAGATCGGCCAGGGACAAGGATGCCGCGACCGCTTGAGTCGAGTACGGGTCGCCGTCCGGCGCCAGCTGACCGCGGACCAGCAATGCGCACGGAGCCAGCGGTGCGGAGGGTGCTGCGGGGGCAGCCGAAGCCAGTGCAATGGTCGGCGTCGAGATTCCATCCCCGGCCGTCTTCGCACTGGAGGTGGGACAGGGCCGGTCGTTCTGCGTTCGTCGAAACAGGAACCCGACCACGCGCTTGAGCAGTAGCCAAAGGGGGTCGAACAACTGGCGGATCCGGCCTCGCAGCCCCTCGCCTGGCGTTGCCTTGCCCCCTGGCCCGCAAGCGTCCCCCGTAGTGCGACTCCCCGCTGCCGGTTCCCGCCGCAGCGCGGTCCCGCCCGCTCGCACAGCAGGACTGCTCGCCACCATCGTTGCGCTCCCGGGGCCTCAAAAAAAAGAGAAAAGGGTAGCGCCACGGGCAGGCCCCCGATATCGGCTAGCGTAATTACCTGTGCAATTGAAGCAGACGGTCGTGCCGCGCCGTGGCCGGAGCCAGCCGCGGCTAATCCAGCAGGATGTCGCCGTACCAGGCCTCCACCTGACTGCGTGTGTTGTCCGTATCCGTCATCAGCCCGATCGCCAGCAGCTTGCCCGGCTCCTTGCCGAACGCCTTGCGATAGTCTTCGCGCAGATCGCGCTCATGGCAGCGCCAGCGGTTGGCGTGGCGGGTGCCGGAATCAACCACGATCATGCGCACCCGGTCGGTGTGCGGGTTGGGAATGACGGTCCCCTCCGGACGCTTCCGCCCCCAGATATACATCAGCGTGGCGTAGGGCATTTCCCGGCCGCTGATCAGACGCGCCATCTCGTCCATCAGCTGGTCCTTCAGCGGCAGCGCGCTCTTGTCGCCGTCAAAGGCGGCGAAAATCCGCAACGGCGCATCCTCGCTGGACCCGCGAGCGTTGTCCGCCTCGGCCACGATGTTGGCTGTCTTCCAGCTCCAGCGCAGCTTGCCAGGCGAGCGGCCCTCGCCCGGGTTCCCCAGCGGAACGAAGAGGCCCGAGGCGGAGCTGTTGGCGCGGGCGCGCAGCACCCGCCGCTCGTCGACGCTGTCCAGCATGTAGTCGGTAGGGGTCTTGCTCGGATTGACCAGCCACCGCTGCCAGCCCTCGGGCAGTGACTGCGTTTGATCCGCCACCGAAAAGGGTGGCAGCACCGGTGTGGCGGCGCCCGGCCCGCCGACAGTTGCGGCCTTTGCGGGGCGGCGGATTGCCGCACAATCCGCTACGGCATCGGACAATGCCAGTGCCGCGGCCTGTGACGGCGCGGACGACCGCGTGGGTCGACCGGCCGACTCCCCTCCTGTGGATTGCACTGCCGTGCAACCCGCCAATGCCAGCACGGCAGCCCCGCTCAACGCGGCGCTCCACGCCATGGCAACTCGCCTGGCGACCCTCATTCCGTTCCCTTCCCCGTTACCCGTTACCAGTTACCCAACCCCGTCGGCGTAGCGTCGGCTACTGCCAGAAATTCTGACCCACACCGCCATCGCGACGGCGAGCGAAACCATAGCAGAGGGCCGCCGTGGGTGTAATTGGGAGTTGAGAGGGGAGATGGCGGCTGTTGTATGGACGCCGCGCAGATGCGGCGCCCAGCGCGTCCTGGCTGGCGCCACAAAGCAAAACGCCCCAGACCGGATGGATCTGGGGCGTTTCTCAATAAGAGCCTGGCGATGACCTACTTTCACACGGGTAGTCCGCACTATCATCGGCGCGAAGTCGTTTCACGGTC
>NZ_JAIMCG010000028.1 GCF_019795295.1 Cupriavidus sp. AU9028
CCGCCGAACTTCGCTGCCAGCACGGTCGCGATCGCTGCCGTCAGCGTCGTCTTGCCGTGGTCAACGTGACCAATCGTACCAACGTTCACGTGCGGCTTAGTCCGCTCGAACTTTTCCTTTGCCATTTTTCAGCTCCTAATGGAATGCAGTCTTGTCGATTCATCACGCCGCCGCGCCCTCGCGGGTGCGGCGGCATATAGCCTGTTTACTTGCCCTTGGCCGCCATCACTGCTTCGGCGATGTTCTTCGGTGCCTCGGCGTAGTGCTTGAATTCCATGGTGTAGGTGGCGCGGCCTTGGGTGGCCGAGCGCAGCGCGGTCGAATAACCGAACATTTCCGACAGCGGGACTTCGGCCTTGATGATCTTGCCGCCGCCCACCATGTCGTCCATGCCCTGCACGATGCCGCGGCGGGACGACAGGTCGCCCATCACGGTACCGGTGTAGTCTTCCGGCGTTTCCACTTCCACGGCCATCATCGGCTCGAGCAGGACCGGGCTGGCCTTGCGCATGGCTTCCTTGAAAGCCATCGAACCGGCCATGCGGAACGCGTTTTCGTTCGAGTCCACGTCGTGGTACGAACCGAACGTCAGCGTGACCTTCACGTCCACCACCGGGAAGCCCGCCAGGATACCGGACTGCAGCGTGTCGACGATACCCTTCTCGACTGCCGGGATGTATTCGCGAGGAATCACACCGCCCTTGATGGCGTCGATGAATTCGAAGCCCTTGCCCGGCTCCTGCGGTTCCAGCGTGATCACGGCGTGACCGTACTGGCCGCGGCCGCCCGACTGCTTGACGAACTTGCCTTCGACGTCCTCGGCCTTCTTGCGGATGGTTTCGCGGTAAGCCACCTGCGGCGCGCCGATGTTGGCTTCCACGCCGAATTCGCGCTTCATGCGGTCGACCAGAATTTCGAGGTGGAGCTCGCCCATGCCCGAAATGATGGTCTGGCCCGATTCTTCATCGGTACGCACGCGGAACGACGGATCTTCGGCGGCCAGGCGGTTCAGGGCGATGCCCATCTTTTCCTGGTCGGCCTTGGTCTTCGGCTCGACCGCCTGCGAGATCACCGGCTCCGGGAACACCATGCGCTCGAGCACGATCGGTGCCGCCGGGTCGCACAGCGTGTCGCCCGTGGTGGCATCCTTCAGGCCCACCGCGGCGGCGATGTCGCCAGCCAGCACTTCCTTGATTTCTTCGCGCTGGTTGGCGTGCATCTGCAGAATACGGCCCAGACGCTCCTTCTTCTGCTTCACCGGGTTGTACACGGTGTCGCCCGAATTGACCTTGCCCGAGTAGACGCGGAAGAAGATCAGCTGGCCGACGAACGGGTCGGTCATGATCTTGAACGCCAGCGCCGAGAACTTCTCGTTGTCGTCGGCCTTGCGCTCCAGCTTCTTCTCGTCGTCGCGTTCGTCCACGCCCTTGACCGGCGGAATATCCACCGGCGACGGCAGGAAGTCGATCACGGCGTCGAGCATGCGCTGCACGCCCTTGTTCTTGAACGCGGTGCCGCACAGCATCGGCTGGATTTCGCCGGCGATGGTACGGTCACGCAGCGCCTTGACGATCTCTGCGCGGGTCAGCTCTTCGCCGCCCAGGTACTTTTCCATCAGCTCTTCGCTGGCTTCGGCGGCGGACTCGACCATCTTCTCGCGCCATTCGTCAGCGGTCGCCTGCAGCTCGGCCGGGATGTCCTTGTATTCGAACTTCACGCCCTGGCTGGCTTCGTCCCAGATGATCGCCTTCATTTCCAGCAGGTCGATCACGCCCTGGAAGTTGTCTTCCGCGCCGATCGGCACCACCACGGGCACCGGGTTGGCCTTCAGGCGGGTCTTCAGCTGGTCGTAGACCTTGAAGAAGTTGGCGCCGGTACGGTCCATCTTGTTGACGAACGCCAGACGCGGCACGCCGTACTTGTTGGCCTGACGCCAGACGGTTTCCGACTGCGGCTGCACGCCACCCACGGCGCAGTACACCATGCAGGCGCCGTCCAGCACGCGCATGGAACGCTCCACCTCGATGGTGAAGTCCACGTGGCCCGGGGTGTCGATGATGTTGAAGCGGTGCTCGGGGTAGTTGCCGGCCATGCCCTTCCAGAAGGCGGTGGTGGCAGCGGAGGTGATGGTAATACCACGCTCCTGTTCCTGCTCCATCCAGTCCATCGTGGCGGCGCCGTCGTGCACTTCACCGATCTTGTGGTTCACACCGGTGTAGAACAGGATGCGCTCGGTGGTGGTGGTTTTACCCGCGTCAATGTGAGCCGAGATACCGATATTGCGGTACCGCTCAATGGGAGTCTTACGAGCCACTTTAATCCTCTAAATCGTCCGTGGGACGCCCGCGCTCTACGCCGCGCCCCTAACACAAACGGGCGAGATGTGTAAAAACACAGCCCGCCCGGCAACCAACCGCGTTTCCCGCGCGCTTTAGAAGCGGAAGTGCGAGAACGCCTTGTTGGCTTCGGCCATGCGGTGCACTTCGTCGCGCTTCTTCATCGCGCCACCACGGCCTTCCGCAGCCTCGAGCAGTTCGCCAGCCAGGCGCAGCGCCATCGACTTCTCGCTACGCTTCTTCGCGGCCTCGCGCAACCAACGCATCGCCAATGCCAAACGACGCGACGGACGCACTTCGACCGGAACCTGATAGTTGGCGCCACCCACGCGGCGGCTCTTCACTTCCACCACCGGCTTCACGTTGTTGATGGCAACGGAGAACACTTCGATGGGGGCCTTGCCTGCCTTCTTTTCGATCTGGTCGAACGCGCCGTACACGATGCGCTCGGCAACCGACTTCTTGCCATCCAGCATCAGCACGTTCATGAACTTGGCAACTTCGACGTTACCGAACTTCGGATCAGGCAGAATTTCCCGCTTGGGGACTTCACGACGACGTGGCATCTTCTTTCCTTTGGATTCAGTTGAGTGCGGATGCTTCTTCCGCCCTCTGGCCACCAACTAGCTTGCTCTTCAAGTCAGCAAATTCGCCGGGTGGACCACTTACTCGACGGCACGGCGCAGAAAGTGCTCCGTTGTACCGCCGCTTCTTGACAGCAACATGACGCGTCGCGTCACCCGCCATCCCTTGTTTCTCAGCTCGCGCCAGCGGCCAATCAGGCAGCCTTCGGACGCTTCGCGCCGTACTTCGAACGCGCTTGCTTCCGGTCCTTGACGCCCTGCAGGTCCAGCGAGCCACGGACGATGTGGTAACGCACACCCGGCAAGTCCTTCACACGGCCGCCGCGGATCAGCACGACCGAGTGTTCCTGCAGGTTGTGGCCTTCACCGCCGATATACGAAATGACTTCGAAACCGTTGGTCAGGCGCACCTTGGCAACCTTACGCAGTGCCGAGTTCGGCTTCTTCGGCGTCGTGGTGTACACACGGGTGCACACGCCACGGCGCTGGGGGCAGTTCTCAAGCGCCGGGCTCTTGCTCTTGACGACTTCAGAGACACGCGGCTTGCGAACCAGTTGGTTGATAGTTGGCATTGTTCAATCCAGCTTGGTTTTACAAAAAACACCATTCCGATACGAGGGTATCGGTCCGGCACGACGGGTTTTGGGCGGGAGCGGTGAGCAGAACGCTCTGGAGACGGGACTGTGTGAACTACCAGACGGGCCAAAGAGCGCGAGCTCGCCGGGATCCCGCTGTCCTGGCAGGCCGGCCAGCGTGACCATGCACCTGACTGCCTGTCGGCGCCTCGTCTGGGCAGGGTGCCTGCAAACGACGCGCGAGCGAAATCCGAAGCCAAAAACTCGAATCCGGCATGCTAGCAGCGACAGGCAACCCGGTCAAGTCCTGTATACGTCCCCGGCACCGCGCGTTGTTGCAGGACAGCATGGAGCGGCCTGGGCGGCGGCCGGGCGACCTGCCGACCGTTTGCGATCGGGCTCAGGCCTGGCGCAACGTCTCCAGCAACTCCTCGCCATAGCGCTCCAGCTTGGCGGCGCCGATACCCGGCACCTCCGCCAGCGCCTCCATCGAGTCCGGCGCGCTGCGGGCCAGTTCGGCCAGCGTTGCGTCGTGGAAGATCACATAGGCCGGCACGCCGTGCTCGCGCGCGGTGGCGCTGCGCCAGCGGCGCAACGCTTCCCAGTTGGCCAGCGCGGCCTCGTCCATCTGCGCGGTGTGGTCGGTGCGGGTCCCCTTGCCACTGGCGCGCTCCCCGCGCGCCGGCTTGCTGACCTGGCGGCGCAGCGTGATCTGCTGCTCCCCCTTGAGCACCGCCCGGGCCGATTCCCCCAGCAGCAGGGCGCCATGCCCGCCGTGATCGATGGTCAGCAGCCCATGCGCGATCAGCTGGCGGAAGATGGCGTGCCACTCGCTGACGGAGCGGTCTGCGCCGATGCCGAAGGTCGACACCTTGTCGTGCCCCCACTGCCGGATCTTCTCGCTGGCATTGCCGCGCAGCACATCGATCAGATGGGTCGCACCGAAGTGGATCCGGCTCGCCTGCGCCGTACGGTACACGCAGGACAGCGCCATTTGCGCCTCGCGCGTGCCGTCCCAGGTCGCCGGCGGCTCCAGGCAGGTATCGCAGTTGCCGCAGGGCTGGCTCTGTTCGTCGAAGTAGGCAAGGATACGCACGCGGCGGCAGCCGGCGGTTTCGCACAGCCCCAGCAGCGCGTCCAGCTTCGAGGACGAAACGCGCTTGTGCGCCTCGTCGGCATCCGATTCGTCGATCATGCGTTTCTGCTGCACGACGTCGCCCAGGCCGTACGCCATCCAGGCGTTGGCCGGCAGTCCGTCGCGGCCGGCGCGTCCCGTCTCCTGGTAATACCCCTCCATGCTCTTGGGTAGATCCAGGTGGGCGACGAAGCGGACATCCGGCTTGTCGATGCCCATGCCAAAGGCGATGGTGGCGACCATCACCAGCCCTTCCTCGTCGCGGAAGCGCGCCTGGTGCTGCTGGCGGACGGCCGCATCCATGCCCGCGTGATACGGCAGCGCGTTGATGCCGTGTCCGCGCAGCCATTCGGCGGTCTCCTCGACCTTCCTGCGCGACAGGCAATAGACAATGCCGCTGTCATGCGTGCCGTCGCCCGCCATGTGCTCGGCCTTGATGAACGCCAGCAGCTGCTGCCGCGCATTGTCCTTCTCGACGATGCGGTAGCGGATATTGGGGCGATCGAAACTGGACAGGAAGACGCGGGCATCGTCCAGCGCGAGACGCTCGACGATCTCCTGGCGCGTCAACGCATCGGCGGTGGCCGTCAAGGCAATGCGCGGCACATCCGGGAAGCGCTCGTGCAGCACCGACAGCTGGATGTACTCGGGCCGGAAGTCGTGCCCCCACTGCGAGACGCAATGCGCCTCGTCGATGGCGAACAGGCCGACTGGCGCACGGCCGAGCAGGTCCTGGAAGCGAGGCGTCATCAGCCGCTCGGGAGCGACGTAGAGGATGTCGATGCGGCCGGCGAGCAGATCGCGCTCGACCGCGCTCGCCTCGCTGCCGGACAGCGTGGAATTGAGCACCGCCGCGCGCACCCCGGCCTCTGTCAGCGCGGCGACCTGGTCCTGCATCAGCGCAATCAGAGGGGACACCACGATGCCAGCCCCGTGCCCTTGCTGCCGGCGCATCAGCGCCGGAATCTGGTAGCACAGCGACTTGCCGCCGCCGGTCGGCATCAGCACCAGGCAATCGCCGCCCTCGGCCACGTGCTCGATGATCTCGGCCTGACGGCCGCGGAAGGCGTGATAGCCGAAGACATCCTTGAGGACGTTCAACGCTTGGGACATGGCGTACAGCGGGACTGACGAAACGGTCAGGGTAACGGCGAAGGCGTAACCATACCATTGGACGGCCCCCCGCTCGCGGCCGGATTCGCGCTGGCGCGAGCGGTCACGCCCAGCACGGCATGCGCGCCAGCAACATCAGGCGTTGCCCTTAGCACAGCCACGTCGGTCGAATTGTCGGAAACAGGCGGTCACTTGCGGTCAAGTATGAGCGCCGTTCCAAAAGCCAAACTTCACTTCATAAAGCGTAAGACACCGCGCCCCGCAGTGCCCAATATCTGGTCCACGCACCAAGCGCGGAACCAGGAACCGGCGGCTTCAGCCGGCTCCATGACTGGAGTCTTTTCATGAGCGTTTCACCCATCTCTCATCATCACCATGTCGCCCCAGCCGCGCCGCAGGCCGCTTCGGCTGGCGAGGAAGAGCGCGTCGCCGACGCTGCACGGACGGCGCACGGCCAGCCCGGCCAACTGGACCTGCTGCACGCAGCGAAGCGATACCGCGAGCTGGCCGCGGAACTGGCCAGGCGTTCCCAGGACAGTGGCAACTACGAGCGCGTCACCCTGACCGACTCGGAGATCAAGTCGCTGGCGGACGCCGGTGTGCCGATCGATCGCTTCCTGAAGGAGTATGGGCAGAAGCTGGGCTCTCGCGAATGCATCGCGCTCTCGGACCTGGTCCTGCGTACGCTGGAGAAGCAGGGCTCGGCGCAGGCGGACGGTGTCACGCTGGCGGCAATGCCCGAGCGCTTGCCCTTCGTTCCCACGGACATCAGCTGGATGCAGGACCTCAAGGACAAAGTGAACCAGCTGCAGGTGCCGCAGGTTCGGCTGCCCCTGAAGCCATATATCTGACCGGCGGCAGCGTCCGGCCGGACCAAAAAAAAGCCCGGAGCGATGTCTCGCTCCGGGCTTCGTCTACAACCAGATTGCAGCGCTCCTGCTATCGCTGGAGCGCTGCCTGGAGGTCTACCGGACTATTCCGGACTGCCTCACACCGCCGGCGTGTCGTCACCGTTCTCGGTCGTCGTGGCATGCACCTCCGACGGCTCCATGAACAGCGACTGCTCTTCCTCGGTGATCGCCAGCGCCCGTTCGCGCTCGGCCGCCTCGCGCGCCTTGCGGGCACGGTGGTAGGCCAGGCCGGTACCGGCCGGGATCAGACGACCCACGATCACGTTTTCCTTCAGACCACGCAGGTCGTCGGTCTTGCCCATGATCGCGGCCTCGGTCAGCACGCGCGTCGTTTCCTGGAACGATGCCGCCGAGATGAAGCTGTCGGTCGACAGCGACGCCTTGGTAATACCGAGCAGCAGGTTCTCGTGCATGGCCGGACGCTTGCCTTCCGCGATCACGCGGTCGTTCTCGTCCAGCAGCTCCGAGCGCTCCACCTGTTCACCCGGGATGAACTTGGTGTCGCCGACCTCGACGATCTGCACGCGGCGCAGCATCTGACGCACGATCACTTCGATGTGCTTGTCGTTGATCTTCACGCCCTGCAGACGGTACACGTCCTGCACTTCGTCGACGATGTAGTGCGCCAGCTCCTCGATGCCCTTCAGGCGCAGGATGTCGTGCGGGTCCGCCGGACCTTCCACGATCATCTCGCCCTTGTTCACCACCTGACCGTCGTGGACCAGCACCTGCTTTTCCTTGGCGATCAGGAACTCGTGCGCATTGCCGTCGAGATCGGTGATGACCAGGCGCTGCTTGCCCTTGGTGTCCTTGCCGAACGACACGGTACCGGTGACTTCCGCCAGCACGGCGGCGTCCTTCGGCGAACGCGCTTCGAACAGCTCGGCCACACGCGGCAGACCACCGGTAATGTCGCGGGTCTTCTGCGACTCGGTCGGGATACGCGCCAGCACTTCACCGACATGCACCTGCTGACCGTCCTTCACGGTGATCAGCGCGCCGACCTGGAAGCCGATGGTCACGGAGTGATCCGTGCCCGGAATCTTGACTTCCTGGCCATTGGCGTCGAGCAGCTTCACCTGCGGGCGCAGGCCCTTGGTGGCAGCCGTACGGCGCTTGGCATCGATCACGACCAGCGTCGACAGACCCGTCACCTCGTCCATCTGCTTGGCAACGGTCACGCCTTCCTCGACGTTCTCGAACTTGATCGTGCCCGAGTACTCGGAGACGATCGGTCGAGTCAGCGCGTCCCAGGTGGCCAGTTGCGTGCCAGCCTTGATCGCCTGACCGTCCTGCACCAGCAGCGTGGCGCCGTACGGGATCTTGTGGCGCTCGCGCTCGCGGCCGTGGTCATCGGTGATCAGCACCTCGCCCGAACGCGAGATGACGATCAGCTCGCCCTTGGCGTTGGTCACGTAACGCATCGTCGCGGTGAAGCGGACCGTACCGGTCGCCTTCGCTTCGACGCTCGAGGCCACTGCCGCACGCGATGCCGCACCACCGATGTGGAACGTCCGCATGGTCAGCTGCGTACCCGGCTCGCCAATCGACTGCGCCGCGATCACGCCGACCGCTTCGCCCGAGTTGACCAGCGTGCCACGGCCCAGATCGCGGCCATAGCACTTGGCGCACAGGCCGTAGCGCGTGTCGCACGACAGCGGGGTGCGGACCTTGACTTCGTCCACGCCGATGTTGTCGATCAGCTCGACCAGGTCTTCGTCCAGCAGCGTGCCAGCCTCGATCGCGGTTTCCTGCGTCTCGGGGTTGACTACGTCGGAGACCGTCACGCGGCCCAGGATACGGTCGCGCAGCGCCTCGATGACTTCACCGCCCTCGACCAGCGCCTTCATTGCCACGCCGTTGCTGGTGCCGCAATCGTCCTCGACCACCACCAGATCCTGCGTCACGTCGACCAGACGACGGGTCAGGTAACCCGAGTTCGCGGTCTTCAGTGCCGTATCGGCCAGGCCCTTACGCGCGCCGTGGGTCGAAATGAAGTACTGCAGAACGTTCAGGCCTTCGCGGAAGTTCGCGGTAATCGGCGTCTCGATGATCGAGCCATCCGGCTTGGCCATCAGGCCGCGCATACCGGCCAGCTGACGGATCTGCGCCGCGGAACCCCGTGCACCCGAGTCGGCCATCATGTAGATGGAGTTGAACGACTCCTGCTTGACGGTGTTGCCGTTGCGATCGACCACGTCCTCGTGTTGCAGCTGCTCCATCATCGCCTTGCCCACCTGGTCGCCAGCGGCGCCCCAGATGTCGACGACGTTGTTGTAGCGCTCCTGGTCCGTCACCAGACCCGACATGTACTGCTTGTCGTATTCCTTCACCTTGGCCGCGGCCTCGGCGATGATCTTCTCCTTCTGCGGCGGCACCAGCATGTCGTCGATGGCGATCGAGATACCGGCGCGCGTGGCCAGGCGGAAACCCGACTGCAGCAGCTTGTCGGCGAAGATCACGGTCTCGCGCAGACCGCACTTGCGGAACGCGGTGTTGATCAGGCGCGAGATTTCCTTCTTCTTCAGCGGCTTGTTCAGCACCGAGAACGGCAGGCCCTTGGGCAGGATCTCCGACAGGATCGCACGGCCAACCGTGGTGTCCTGCAGGGTGATCTTCGGCGCGAAGCGTGCATCGCCTTCGGCGTCCTTGTCGACCAGTTCGTACTCGGTGATCCGCACGTTCACGCGGGAAGCCAGCTCGACTTCCTTGTTCTCGTAGGCGCGAATCACTTCGCCGACGTCGGCGAAGGTCATGCCTTCACCCTTGCCGTTGATCTTGTCGCGGGTCGTGTAGTACAGACCCAGCACCACGTCTTGCGACGGCACGATCGACGGATCGCCGTTGGCCGGGAACAGGACGTTGTTCGACGCCAGCATCAGCGTGCGCGCTTCCATCTGCGCTTCCAGCGACAGCGGAACGTGAACGGCCATCTGGTCGCCGTCGAAGTCGGCGTTGAAGGCGGCGCAGACCAGCGGATGCAGCTGGATTGCCTTGCCTTCGATCAGCACCGGCTCGAACGCCTGGATGCCCAGGCGGTGCAGCGTCGGCGCGCGGTTCAGCATCACCGGGTGCTCGCGGATCACCTCTTCGAGGATGTCCCACACCACCGGGGTCTGGCTTTCCACTTCCTTCTTCGCCGCCTTGATGGTGGTGGCGATGCCCATCGTTTCCAGCTTGTGGAAGATGAAGGGCTTGAACAGCTCCAGCGCCATCAGCTTGGGCAGGCCGCACTGATGCAGCTTCAGCGTCGGGCCGACCACGATGACCGAACGGCCCGAGTAGTCGACGCGCTTGCCCAGCAGGTTCTGACGGAAACGGCCGCCCTTGCCCTTGATCATTTCGGCGAGCGACTTCAGCGGACGCTTGTTGGCGCCGGTCATCGCCTTGCCGCGACGGCCGTTGTCCAGCAGCGAGTCCACCGCTTCCTGCAGCATGCGCTTTTCGTTGCGCACGATGATCTCCGGCGCCTTCAGCTCGAGCAGACGCTTCAGACGGTTGTTCCGGTTGATCACGCGGCGATACAGGTCGTTCAGGTCCGAGGTCGCGAAACGACCGCCGTCCAGCGGCACCAGCGGACGCAGCTCGGGCGGCAGCACCGGCAGCACTTCGAGGATCATCCACTCGGGCTTGATGCCCGAACGCTGGAAGGCCTCGAGCACCTTCAGGCGCTTGGCGTACTTCTTGATCTTGGCTTCGGAACCGGTGGCCTGCAGCTCGGCGCGGATCTGTTCGATCTGCTTCTCGATGTCGATGCCGCGCAGCAGCTCACGGATGCCCTCGGCACCCATCATGGCCACGAATTCGCCCTCGCCGTACTCGTCGCACTTCGCGAGGTAGTCGTCTTCCGACATGATCTGGCTCTTCTTGAGCGGGGTCATGCCGGGTTCGATCACCACGAATGCTTCGAAATACAGCACGCGCTCGATGTCGCGCAGCGTCATGTCCAGGACCATGCCCAGACGCGACGGCAGCGACTTCAGGAACCAGATGTGCGCGGTCGGCGCGGCCAGTTCGATGTGGCCCATGCGCTCGCGGCGCACCTTGGCCAGCGTCACTTCAACGCCGCACTTCTCGCAGATCACGCCACGGTGCTTCAGGCGCTTGTACTTGCCGCACAGGCACTCGTAGTCCTTGATCGGGCCGAAGATCTTCGCGCAGAACAGCCCATCCCGCTCCGGCTTGAAGGTGCGGTAGTTGATCGTTTCCGGCTTCTTCACTTCGCCGTACGACCAGGAACGGATCTTCTCGGGCGAGGCCAGTCCGATCTTGATCGCGTCGAACTGCTCTTCCTGCTGTACCTGCTTAAAGAGATCGAGCAATGCTTTCATTGCAACTCCTTGTATCGCCAGTGGCACCGTGCTCCGGGCCACCGGCATTCATCCTGTGGGAATTCCTTCGCTGGCGGGAGGGCGCTCGCCCTCCCGTACCGTCCTGCGATCAGTAGCGATCCAGGTCGATGTCGATACCCAGCGAACGGATTTCCTTCACCAGCACGTTGAACGACTCCGGCATGCCGGCATCGATCGAGTGCTCGCCCTTGACGATGTTCTCGTACACCTTGGTACGACCGTTCACGTCATCGGACTTCACCGTCAGCATTTCCTGCAGCACGTACGACGCGCCATACGCTTCCAGTGCCCACACTTCCATCTCGCCGAAACGCTGGCCGCCGAACTGCGCCTTGCCGCCCAGCGGTTGCTGCGTGACCAGCGAGTACGGGCCGGTGGAGCGCGCGTGCATCTTGTCGTCGACCAGGTGGTGCAGCTTCAGCATGTGCATCACACCCAGCGTGACCGGACGCTCGAACGCCTCGCCAGTGCGGCCGTCGTACAGCGTGACCTGCTGCTTGGACGCCGTCAGGCCCTTCTCCTTCGCGATCTCGTCCGGGTAGGCCAGATCCAGCATGCGCTTGATCTCCTGCTCGTGCGCGCCGTCGAACACCGGCGTCGCGAAGGGCACGCCCTTCTTCAGGTTGTTGGCCAGCTCCAGCACTTCCGCGTCCGACAGGCTTTCCAGGTCTTCCGGCTTGCCGCTCTCGTTGTAGATCTGAGCAAGCAGGCCGCGCAGTTCCTGCGCCTTGGCCTGCGCCTTCAGCATGTCGCCGATGCGCTGGCCCAGACCGCGAGCGGCCCAGCCCAGGTGCGTTTCCAGGATCTGACCGACGTTCATCCGCGACGGCACGCCCAGCGGGTTCAGCACGATGTCGGCCGGGGTACCGTCCGCCATGTACGGCATGTCTTCGATCGGCACGATCTTCGACACCACACCCTTGTTACCGTGACGGCCTGCCATCTTGTCGCCAGGCTGCAGGCGGCGCTTGACGGCCAGGTACACCTTGACCATCTTGATCACGCCCGGGGGCAGCTCGTCGCCCTGGGTCAGCTTCTTGCGCTTCTCTTCGAAGGCCAGGTCGAACTCGTGACGCTTCTGCTCGATCGCTTCCTTGACGGCTTCGAGCTGGGCAGCCACTTCCTCGTCGGCCGGACGGATGTCGAACCAGTGGTACTTGTCCAGATCGTCCAGGTACTCCTTGGTCAGCGTCGCGCCCTTGGACAGCTTCTTCGGACCGCCGTTGACGGCCTTGCCGATCAGCAGACGTTCCAGACGCTGGAAGGCGTCGCCTTCCACGATACGCAGCTGGTCGTTCAGGTCCAGGCGGTAGCGCTTCAGCTCGTCATCGATGATCGACTGGGCGCGCTTGTCGCGCGTCACGCCTTCGCGGGTGAAGACCTGCACGTCGATCACGATGCCGCTCATGCCCGAAGGCACGCGCAGCGAGGTGTCCTTCACGTCCGACGCCTTCTCGCCGAAGATCGCGCGCAGCAGCTTCTCTTCCGGCGTCAGCTGGGTCTCGCCCTTGGGCGTGACCTTGCCGACCAGCACGTCGCCAGCCTCGACCTCGGCACCGATATAGGTGATGCCGGACTCGTCCAGACGGGCCAGTTGCGCTTCGGCCAGGTTCGAGATGTCGCGGGTGATTTCCTCCGGTCCCAGCTTGGTGTCGCGCGCGACGACCGACAGCTCCTCGATGTGGATCGAGGTGTAGCGGTCTTCGGCAACCACACGCTCCGAGATCAGGATCGAATCCTCGAAGTTGTAGCCGTTCCAGGGCATGAACGCGACCAGCATGTTCTGGCCGAGCGCGAGCTCGCCCAGGTCGGTCGAGGCGCCATCCGCGATCACGTCGCCACGGGCAACGATATCGCCGACCTTCACCATCGGACGCTGGTTGATGTTCGTGTTCTGGTTCGAACGCGTGTACTTGATCAGGTTGTAGATGTCCACGCCGACTTCGCCGGCCACGGCTTCGTCGTCGTTGACACGGATCACCACACGGTTGGCATCGACGTAGTCCACCACGCCGCCACGGGTTGCCTGCACGGCGGTACCCGAGTCGACCGCGACGGTGCGCTCGATGCCGGTACCGACCAGCGGCTTGTCCGGACGCAGGCAAGGCACCGCCTGACGCTGCATGTTCGCGCCCATCAGTGCACGGTTCGCGTCATCGTGCTCCAGGAACGGCACCAGCGATGCCGCCGCGGAGACGATCTGCGACGGCGCCACGTCGATGTACTGCACGCGGTCCGGCGTGACCATCCGGGTTTCACGCTCGCTGCCTTCACGGGCCGAAACCAGCTCGTCGACCAGGTTGCCCTCGGCGTCGACGGTCGCGTTGGCCTGCGCCACCACGTACTTGCCTTCCTCGATCGCGGACAGGTAGTCGACCTGGTCGGTCAGCTTGCCGTTCTCGACCTTGCGGTACGGCGTTTCCAGGAAGCCGTACTCGTTCAGGCGGGCGTACAGTGCCAGCGAGTTGATCAGACCGATGTTCGGACCTTCCGGCGTTTCGATCGGGCACACGCGGCCATAGTGGGTCGGGTGCACGTCACGGACTTCAAAGCCGGCGCGCTCGCGCGTCAGACCGCCCGGGCCCAGTGCGGAGACACGGCGCTTGTGCGTGATCTCGGACAGCGGGTTGGTCTGGTCCATGAACTGCGACAGCTGCGACGAACCGAAGAACTCGCGAATCGCCGACGAGATCGGCTTCGAGTTGATCAGGTCGTGCGGCATCAGGTTCTCGGTCTCGGCCTGGCCCAGACGCTCCTTGACGGCGCGCTCGACGCGCGACAGGCCGGCGCGGAACTGGTTTTCGGCCAGTTCGCCGACACAGCGCACGCGACGGTTGCCCAGGTGATCGATATCGTCGACCTCGCCCTTGCCGTTGCGCAGGTTGACCAGGATCTTGATGGTCTCGAGGATGTCCTCGTCCTGCAGCACCATGCTGCCTTCACCGCTCGGGCGGCCCAGGCGGCTGTTGACCTTCATCCGGCCAACGCGCGACAGGTCGTACGATTCCTCGCTGTAGAACAGGCGCTGGAACAGCGCTTCCACGGCGTCCTCGGTGGGTGGCTCGCCCGGGCGCATCATCCGGTAGATCGCGATACGGGCAGCGGTCTGGTCGGCGGTGTCGTCCACGCGCAGGGTCTGCGAGATGTACGGACCCTGGTCCAGATCGTTGGTGTACAGCGTCTGGATCTGCTTCACGCCGGCGTCGCGCAGCGACTCCAGCAGCGTCTCGGTCAGCTCGTCGTTGGCGTTGGCGATCACCTCGCCGGTATCCGGATCGATGATGTTCTTGGCCAGCACGCGGCCCAGCAGATAATCCTCGGGCACGCTGATCAGCTTGGTGCCGGCGGACTCAAGATCCCGGATGTGCTTGGCGTTGATACGCTTGTCCTTCTCGACCACGACACGGCCGTTCTTGTCGGCGATGTCGAAGCGAGCGACTTCACCGCGCAGGCGCTCCGGCACGAACTCGAGCTGCGCGCCTTCCGACTGCAGCGTGAAGTTGTCGAACACGAAGAAGTGCGCGAGGATCTGTTCCGGGGTCAGGCCGATCGACTTCAGCAGGATCGTCACCGGCATCTTGCGGCGGCGGTCGACGCGGAAGTACAGGATGTCCTTCGGGTCGAACTCGAAGTCGAGCCACGAACCGCGGTAGGGGATGATCCGCGCCGAGAACAGCAGCTTGCCCGAGCTGTGCGTCTTGCCCTTGTCGTGCTCGAAGAACACGCCCGGGGAACGGTGCAGCTGCGAGACGATCACACGCTCGGTGCCGTTGATCACGAACGAGCCGGTCGACGTCATGAGCGGGATTTCGCCCATGTAGACTTCCTGCTCCTTGACTTCCTTGACCTTGCCCGGGTTCTCGCGATCGTTGATGATCAGGCGGACCTTGGCGCGCAGTGCCGAGTGGAAAGTCAGGCCACGCTGTTGACATTCCTTGACGTCGAACGGCGGGTTGGACAGGTGGTACGAAACGAACTCCATACGGGCGAGCCCGTTATGGGAGACGATGGGGAAAATTGCGTTGAAGGCCGCTTGCAGACCTTCGGTCTTGCGACGCGCGGGTGGCGTATCCGCTTGCAAGAACTGGGTGTACGATTCGATCTGGGTGGCTAGCAGGAATGGAACCTGGTGAACCGTCGCGCGCTTCGCAAAGCTTTTGCGAATGCGCTTCTTTTCGGTGAAGCTGTACGCCATGGGATCTCCGAATCATCGCAGGGCTGGCTGAACCGGGGCCGGCGCCTGAGGTGTTCAGCGACTGGGAGGGGATTTGGCGGTTGGCCGCTACCAACCTCTGGCTGACGGTGCCCGCACGCTTCGAACCGGCGCACATCATCCTTGCACGCACCGGTCCGGGGGACACCCGACCAAACTTGTCTTCTGCAGTCGGTTCAGAAGACAAACATCAGCAACCGTGTAGTGTGCCACTGATGTTTGGCCTCTGCAGGGACGGGTCCAAAACGGCTCCGTCAAGTGGACCTAAATCCACATTCCTGCACTCCGAGGGGTCTTGATAACACATTCCTCAGAAGCGCAAAAAGGCTGGCGCCGGGATTTTCGCCCTTTGCCAGCCCCAGTTGCGTGCCGGGTAACGGCACGCGGGTACCACTTACTTGACTTCGACCTTCGCGCCGGCGTCTTCCAGCTTCTTCTTGGCCTCGTCGGCAGCAGCCTTGTCCACGCCTTCCTTGACGGGCTTCGGTGCGCCATCGACCAGGTCCTTGGCTTCCTTCAGGCCCAGGCCGGTGATTTCGCGAACGGCCTTGATCACGCCAACCTTGTTTGCGCCGACTTCGGCCAGGATGACGTTGAACTCGGTCTTCTCTTCAGCAGCAGCAGCACCGCCACCAGCGCCCGGAGCGGCGGCAACAGCCATCGCAGCGGCGGACACGCCAAACTTCTCTTCGAACGCCTTGACCAGGTCGTTCAGTTCCATCACGGACATCGAGCCAACGGCTTCGAGGATGTCGTCTTTGGTGATTGCCATTTGGAAATACTCCTAGATTTGATTCGGGATTCGGTATTGCGATCGGTTCGAGCCGAACTTAGGCTGCGGCGCCTTCTTCGGCGGGCGCACCCTCGCTCTTCTTCTCGGCCAGCGCGGCCAGCAGGCGGGCAAAGCCCGACACCGGCGCTTGCATGACGCCAAGCAGCTGAGCAATCAGTTGGTCGCGGCTCGGGATCGAAGCCAGCGCCTTGACGGCGTTGACGTCGAGAACCTTGCCGTCGAACGAGCCTGCGCGCAGGACCAGCTTGTCGTTGGTCTTGGCGAAGTCGTTCAGAACCTTGGCCGAGGCCACTGCATCTTCGGAAATCCCGTAGATCAGCGGGCCGGTCAATTGCTCCGCGAGCGCGGCAAACGGCGTACCTTCCACGGCGCGGCGGGCCAGCGTGTTCTTCAGAACGCGCAGGTAGACGCCTTGCTCGCGGGCGGTGGCACGCAGCTTGGTCAGATCGCCAACCGTGATGCCGCGATATTCGGCGACGACGATGGTCTGAGCTTTGGCGACTTGCGCCGACACCTCAGCAACGACGGCCTTCTTATCTTCAATATTGAGTGGCACGGTTAAGCTCCAAAACGATGCTTGCATTGCCTCTCGGCGCTGCTTGCATCAGTCCAAACGAACGGCGTCCGATTGGCCCGAATCACCCGGGGATCCCCCCGGACCATTCAACCCTTCGGGTTCGCCATCTGCGCTG
The DNA here is from genome assembly GCF_019795295.1 of Cupriavidus sp. AU9028. GTDB lineage: Bacteria > Pseudomonadota > Gammaproteobacteria > Burkholderiales > Burkholderiaceae > Cupriavidus. The sequence continues at coordinate 16,705 of NZ_JAIMCG010000028.1, forward strand.
GTCGACGGACAGCGGCACGATCCTGCCTTGCCACCTTCGCCAATTAAGACCATCCCCGCGAACGAGGCATGGCCACCAGCGGTCTTTGATAACCAGCGCTGCCACGGTCAAAGCCGATGACAGCACTGCCCAAAGCCTGTTTTCCGCCCCGGCCGCCGGCTGAAAGCCAGGCTACCGGGCGGGAACCGCGGCGTGCGCGGTTCGAATCCTTGCATTGACCGGCGTTATCGGGTTCCGGTCAACGGTTGCCGCGGCGCTTAGGCCGACAGCGAGGTCTGGTCGACGCGAACGCCTACGCCCATGGTGGACGACACGGCGATCTTGCGCAGGTACACACCCTTGCTGGTGGCCGGCTTGGCCTTGACCAGCGCGTCAATCAGCGCCGACAGGTTGCTCTTCAGCGCGGTGTCTTCGAACGAACGGCGGCCGATGGTCGCGTGGATGATACCGGCCTTGTCGACACGGAACTGAACCTGACCAGCCTTGGCGTTCTTGACAGCCTGGGCGACGTCCGGGGTCACGGTGCCAACCTTCGGGTTCGGCATCAGGCCACGCGGGCCCAGGATCTGACCCAGCGTACCGACGATACGCATCGTGTCCGGCGAGGCGATCACGACGTCGAAGTTCAGGTTACCGGCCTTGACTTGCTCGGCCAGGTCTTCCATGCCGACCACGTCGGCGCCAGCGGCCTTGGCGGCCTCGGCCTTGTCGCCCTGGGCGAACACGGCCACGCGCACGCTCTTGCCGGTACCGGCAGGCAGGACCACCGAACCACGCACCACCTGGTCCGACTTCTTCGCGTCGATGCCCAGCTGGACCGCAACGTCGATCGACTCGTCGAACTTGGCCGAGGCGCAGCTCTTCACCAGGCCCAGCGCTTCGTCGATCGGATAGAACTTGGTGCGCTCGATCTTGGCCTTGTTGGCCGCGACACGCTTCGAAACCTTAGCCATTTACAGACCCTCCACGGTAATGCCCATCGAGCGAGCCGAGCCCGCGATCGTGCGCACGGCTGCGTCCAGATCGGCAGCGGTCAGATCGGCGTTCTTGGCCTTGGCGATTTCCTCGGCTTGCGCGCGGGTGATCTTGCCAACCTTGTCGGTATGCGGCTTTGCCGAACCCTTGGTGATGCCAGCTGCCTTCTTGATCAGCACGGTCGCCGGGGGCGACTTCATCACGAAGGTGAAGCTCTTGTCGGCGAAGGCGGTGATCACGACAGGCACCGGCAGACCCGGTTCCATGCCCTGCGTTGCCGCGTTGAACGCCTTGCAGAACTCCATGATGTTCAGACCGCGCTGACCCAGTGCGGGGCCGACGGGCGGGGAGGGATTTGCTTTACCAGCCGGAATTTGCAGCTTGATAAAGCCAACGATCTTCTTGGCCATCTCTACTCCAATCCGGATCGTCCCTGAAGGGGATCGATCCTGTTGAGTCGTAACGCGCTATCGCCGTGCCCGAAGGCAGCCGGCCTCACGCTCCTCTTGTGCCCCCGGATGTAACCGGAGAGCGTCGCCTGTCCGTGCCGATGCGCGGACAGACGGGTACTGCAAATCGTCAGACCTTCTCGACCTGGCCGAACTCCAGTTCGACCGGCGTCGCACGACCGAAGATGGTCACCGAGACGCGCAGACGCGACTTCTCGTAGTTGACCTCTTCGACATTGCCGTTGAAGTCGGTGAACGGACCGTCCTTGACGCGCACCATCTCGCCCACTTCGAACAGCGTCTTGGGACGCGGCTTCTCGACGCCTTCCTGCATCTGCGTCATGATCTTGTCGACTTCCTTCTGGGAAATCGGACTCGGGCGATTGCGCGCGCCGCCGACGAAGCCAGTGACCTTGCTGGTGTTCTTCACCAGGTGCCAGGTCTCGTCGGTCATCTCCATTTCCACGAGCACATAGCCCGGGAAAAAGCGCCGCTCGGTCACCGAGCGCTGACCGCCCTTCATTTCGATCACTTCTTCGGACGGGACCAGGATCCGGCCGAACTTGTCCTGCATCTCGGCGCGCTCGATGCGTTCCTGCAGCGCGCGCTGTACGCTCTTCTCCATGCCGGAGTAAGCGTGAACCACGTACCAGCGCTTCTTCGACGAAGCCGGCTGCGTAGCGCCCGGTTCTTGCTGCTGTGCGTCGTCCGTCATGTCTTACCCCTTATTTCCAGCCAAGCACGAGGGAGAACACCACCCACTCGATCAGCTTGTCGGCAGACCACAGGAACAGCGCCATCACGACGACGAACACGAACACCAGGCCCGTCATCTGTCCGGCTTCCCTGCGGGTCGGCCATACGACCTTGCGGACTTCCCGGTACGACTCCCTGGCGAACCCGATGAACTCCTTGCCCGGCGCGGACACCAGGGCAACGACGATGCCCAGCGCGATGCCGGCGATCAGCGCGGCGCCCCGGACGTAGCCGGGCTGCTGCGCCAGAGCATAGAAACCGATCACGCCGGCCACGACCAGCAGCACGGCCACGCCCAGCATCCACTTGCCGCTGGAGGCGTTGACGGTTTCAACGTTCGGATTGGCCATGTTTCGCAAACGAGACTAAGCCGCGTCGCGATTGGTCCCGCGACGCGGCTGATTGAATTGGCAGGGGCAGAGGGAATCGAACCCCCAACCTTCGGTTTTGGAGACCGACGCTCTGCCAGTTGAGCTATACCCCTAAAACAACTGTGGGGTCGGCTGGCGCCAACCCCGTCTGGCGACGAACGCGGCAGGTTGGGACCGCGTTCGTTGTTCCCGAATGATTAGTCCAGGATCTTGGCGACGACGCCGGCGCCGACGGTACGGCCACCTTCGCGGATAGCGAAGCGCAGGCCTTCTTCCATGGCGATCGGGGCGATCAGCTTGACGGTGATCGACACGTTGTCACCCGGCATGACCATTTCCTTGTCCTTCGGCAGCTCGA
>NZ_JAIMCG010000029.1 GCF_019795295.1 Cupriavidus sp. AU9028
TCGTTGGCTTCTATAACCCGGTACGGCTGCACTCCACACTGGACTACCAGTCACCACAGCACTACGAGGACAAGTTCCACCAGACCACCTAAACACCTGTCTGAAAAAACTTGACCACTACAGAGCACACCCACGGCTCTCGGAACGCTGCCGGTTTGCTCCCCTCGCCCGCTTGCGGGAGAGGGGCCGGGGGAGAGGGCAAGCAGCGCCGACTGACCCCGCCCTCTCAACTTCGCCCCACCCGTCTCCGCGCACGCGCCGCCAGCCCCCCACCCAATGACCATCGGAGCGCCGGCGCCAGCAACCGCATGCCGGCCAGCGACACCGGCCGCAGCAGCGCGCCGCCCGAGGCGCCGCTCAAGCCGAGCTGGTGGCGGGCCCAGGCCGGCAGCAGCGCCACGCCCGCATCGGTCATCATCCGGACCGCCGGCGCCAGCATCGGGTTCGGCACCGGCATCCGCATCACCAGCCGCACCACCTCGCGGGTGCGTTCGCTGACCTCGAGTTGCGGCCGCATCCGGGCGAAATAGCGCTCGATCTCCAGTCGCGAGCGCGGCACGTCCGCCGCCCCCAGCATCACGGCGATCTGCGCAACCTCGTCGTAATAGCGGTCCTGTTCCTGGGCAGACAGCGGGCCGACATAGCGCAAATACCCCGCCAGGAAATGCGACACCTCGGCGACATGGACCCAAGTCAGCAGCGCGGGGTCGCTGGCCGCGTACGGCCGACCGTCGGGCGCGATGCCCGTGACTGCCTCATGGATGCGCCGGACCCGCTCGATCAGCCGCATGGCGTCGGCGCGGTTGCCGTAGGTGGTGCCGGCGATGAACTGCGCGGTGCGGCCCAGCCGGCCCTGCATGTCGGTGCGGAAGGTGGAATGGTCCCAGACGCCGGACAGCGCGAGCGGATGCAGGGTCTGCATCAGCAGCGCCGCGACGCCGCCGGCCAGCATCGCCGGGAAATCGGCGTGCACGCGCCAGCAGACCGCGTCAGGTCCGAACAAGCCGGGATCGCCCGGCGGATTGTCGTAATCGAGGGTCAGTCCGGAGTTGCTGCGCGTGAGGGCGCGGACCTGGCTGCCCGCGCGCTCGCGCAGCCGGCCGCGCAGACCGACCGGGCCGGCCGGGGTGGCCGGGGAGGTCGTTGCGCGCTCCGGCGCCTTGCCGGCGCCGCTGCGTTGCCCTGTCTGTCCGCTTCCCTGCATCCTGTCCGATTCCTGTTCACCGGGATGCGGGGAAGGCCGGCGGCGCTAGTCGTAGCGCAGTTCGCCGGCCTTGCCCCAGAACACCCGGTAGGCGAACACAGTGTAGCCCAGGATGGTAGGCAGCACGACCGCGGCGCCGATCAGGATGACCGCCAGCGATTCCGGCGCGCTCGCTGCCTGCCAGATGTCGATGCGATCGACGACAAGGTAGGGGAACAGGCTGTAGGCCAGCCCGTTGAAGGCCAGCAGGAACACCACCGCCGTGCCGGCGAACGGCACCCACGCCCAGCTGTCGTCGCCGCGCTGCTGCATCGCCGGCATGCGCCGCAGCAGCCGGTCCAGCCCGATCAGGATGCCCACCGTCACCAGCGGAATGGGCGCGAGCAGCAGCAGGTTGGGGAAGGAGAACCACTTGTCGAACACGCGCTCGCTGACCAGCGGCGTCGCTACCGAGATCGCCGCGATACCCAGCGCCGTCAGCCACAGCGTGCGGCGGGCCCAGAACATCGCGCGGCGCTGCAGCGGCCCGCTCGTCTTCATGATGAGCCAGCCCGCCCCGAGCAGGCAGTAACCGGCGACCAGGCACAGGCCGACCAGCGATGCGAACAGGTACTCGTACAGGCCATTGCGAAAGCCGGTGACATACAACCCCAGCATCATTCCCTGCGAGAAGCCGGCCAGCAGCGAGCCGGCATAGAACGCCCGGTTCCACCACGGCTTGTGGTTGGCGCGGGCCTTGACGCGGAAGTCGAACGCCACGCCGCGCAGGATCAGGCCGGCCAGCATCAGCGCCACCGGCAGGTACAGCGCGGTGAGCACCGCCCCGTGCGCGAGCGGAAAGGCCGTCAACAGCAGGCCCACGCCGAGAACCAGCCACGTTTCGTTGGCATCCCAGAACGGACCGATGGAGGCGATCATGGTGTCCTTGTCGGCGTCGCTGGCGCGGCGCATCAGCACGCCGACGCCCAGGTCGTAGCCGTCCAGGATCACGTAGATCAGCATCGACAGGCCCATCAGGCCGAGGAACACCAGCGGCATCCAGCCGCCCGGTTCGGTCAGTGCGTGCATCATGCTTGTCCTTCCTTCAGCAGCAGCGGCTGCGGGGTAACGATCGTCGAGACGGGCGAAATGGGCGAAACGGGCGAAACGGGCGAAACGGGCGAGAGAGGCGGTTCATCCTTGCCGGCAGCCTTGCGCGCCAGATAGAACACCACCGAGATGTAGGCAACGATCAGCCCAAGATAGAGCGAGAGGTACATCGCCAGCGTGGTGCCGATCATTGTCGCGGGCACATCGGATGCCGCTTGCGCGGTCGTCAGCACGCCGTGCACCAGCCACGGTTGCCGGCCAATCTCCGTCACATACCAGCCAGCCACCAGCGCGATCCAGCCCGAGAACGTCATTGCCACCAGCACCCGTGCGACCAGCGGGGAGGGCGCGCCGCGCCGGCGCAGCTGCCAGCTGGCGAGCCAGGACACCGCCAGCATCAGCATGCCCACCCCGACCATCACGCGGAACGCGTAGAACACCGGAGCGACGGGAGGATGGGTATCGAACGCATCCAGCCCCTTCACTTCGCCATTGAAGTCGTGCGTCAGGTAGAACGAGGCCAGCCTGGGAATGGCGATCTCGTAGTCGTTGCTCTGCGTGGTGGGGTTCGGCACGCCGAACAGCACCGCCGGCACGCCATTGCCCGTCTTCCAGATGCCCTCCATCGCCGCCAGCTTGGCCGGCTGATGGTGCAGCGTGTTCAGGCCGTGCAGGTCGCCAACCACGATCTGCAGCGGGATCAGCATCGCGCCGAGCACGACGCCCGTGCGCAGCGCCGCCATGACGGCAGGCGAGCGGTCGCGGCGCAGCCAGCGATATGCCGATACGCCCGCCACCAGGAACGCCACCGTCAGCCCGGACGCCAGCAGCATATGCGTCAGCCGGTACGGGAACGACGGGTTGAAGATGACCTCCAGCCAGTTGGTGACATGGGCCTGCCCGTCGATCATCACGAAGCCCGCCGGGGTTTGCATCCAGGAGTTCAGCGCGAGGATCCAGAAGGCCGACAGCGTCGTGCCGCCCGCGACCAGCAACGTGGCGATGGTGTGGACCCGATTGCTGACCCGGCGCATGCCAAACAGCATGATGCCGAGGAAGGTCGCTTCCAGGAAGAACGCGGTCAGCACCTCGTAGGCCAGCAGCGGCCCGGCGATATTGCCCACCGTCTCCATATAACCCGGCCAGTTGGTGCCGAACTGGAAGCTCATGGTGATGCCGCTGACCACGCCCAGCGCGAAGGTCAGCGCGAACACCTTGACCCAGAAGCGATAGGCGTCCATCCAGTGTTCCTGCCCGGTCTTGCCATAGCGCAGCTTGAAGAACAGCAGCACCCACGCCAGCGCGATGCTGATGGTGGGAAAGAGGATATGGAAGGTGATATTGGCGGCGAACTGGATGCGCGCCATCACTACCGGGTCCATCGATGAAAACATGACTACGACTCCTTGCTCGATCTCGTACGCTTGCGCGATGCGGTCTTGCCGCCGATGGCACCGGACAGCTTGTCCTTGACCTCCAGCAGCCGGGTCACGCGCGTTCCCAGCCGCATCAGCTTCTCCAGCGTGGCGACGTCCAGCTTCTGCACGTCCTCGAACCAGCTGGTCATCAGCAGGATCAGCTCGTACATCTCGCGCATTCGTTCCTGCGCATGCCGCTCGTCGGCGTCGCTGGGCGACTCCAGCTGGGCCTCGCGCAGCATCGACAGCGTGGGATCGATCTCGCGCCGCCGGCGCTCCTCGGCCAGCGTGCGGAAGATGGTCCAGATGTCGTCCGGCGCCGAGAAGTACTCGCGCCGATCCCCCGGCTGGTGCGACAGTCGCACCAGCTTCCACGCCTCCAGTTCCTTCAGGCCGATGCTGACGTTGGAGCGGGAAAAGCCCAGCGCCTCGGCAATCTCGTCGGCGTTCAGCGGGCGGGCCGCGGTATAGAGCAGCGCGTAGATCTGGCCGACGGTGCGGTTGATGCCCCAGCGGCTTCCCATCTCACCGAAGTGCAGGACGAAGCGCTGGGTCAGGGGCGGCAGTTTCATGGAAGTTTTGAATTTTTAGGAATTTGTGAAAGTTTAGTACGAAAACGCGGCGCGTGCAGGCCGTCGTCTCGCTCCGGCCAGGCAAATATAAAAGAATGTGAACAGCGCCCTCAAAGTGGTGACGCCGTCACAGTCGCCGCCTAGAATCCAACGCCGCAACGCCCGTCCGGCGCCATTGCCAGGGGCGAGTGCGATTCTGGAGAAAGAACGATGGACTTCAAGCGCCCCCTTGCCGAGGCAATCGGCACCTTCTGGCTGGTCTTTGGCGGCTGCGGCTCCGCCGTGCTTGCTGCCGGCTTCCCGCAGTTGGGCATCGGCTTTGCCGGCGTCTCGCTCGCCTTCGGGCTGACGGTGCTGACGATGGCCTATGCCATCGGCCCGGTCTCCGGCTGCCATCTGAACCCCGCCGTGACGGTGGGGCTCGCCACCGCCGGACGCTTCGCCTGGAAGGACGCGCCCGTCTATATCGTCGCGCAGGTAATCGGCGGCGCCCTGGCGGCGCTGGTGCTGTTCGAGCTGATGCTGGCCAAGCCCGGGTTCGACCTGGCGGCAAGCGGACTGGCGGCCAATGGGTTCGGCGCCGGTTCGCCGTCCGGTTTTGGCATGGGGGTGGTATTCGCCACCGAGGTGCTGGCGACATTCTTCTTCGTGCTGATCATCGCCGGCGCCACGTCGCCCCGTGCGCATGGCGCGCTCGCGCCGCTGGCCATCGGTCTGGCGCTGACGCTGATCCACCTGATCACCATCCCGGTATCCAACACCTCGGTCAACCCGGCACGCTCCACCGGCCCGGCGCTGATCGTTGGCGGCATGGCACTGCAGCAGTTGTGGCTGTTCTGGGTCGCGCCTGTGCTGGGTGCGGTGGCGGCCGGTGTGGTCAGCCGTGTGCTGTACGGCGAAGAGTCGGCGCAGCGCGTGGCGGGCGATGCGGTCGCACCGGGCGCCGCCGCGTGATCGGCTGACGCGGCTGACGCGCCTCGCAAGTTCTGCAGCCCGCCAATACCTTGGCGGGCATTTTGACTTTCAGGTGTTTCTTGAAGGGTTGGTCGAAACGCAGGGCATCTGCGCCCCTCATCGGGCAACCGAACTGTACGATATTGTGTACTTGAACATGTAGGGGCAAGTCATGGCTATCTCCGCGGGCGACATCGTATCGCTGTGTCAGGCAAGGGCAAACCTTCCTGAGCCGGCCGATCAAGCGAAGGCCGGCTCAGAGAAAATCGTCAGGAAGAACGGTAAAAGCTACGTTCCCATCATCGATGCGCAGAGGCTGGACTACTACGACCAGCTGGAGCGCGAACACATCCACTTGCACTTGATTGCGGAGGCGAGCAGTGGCCTGGCCGACGTGGCGGCCGGCAGGGTCGAGGATGCTCGCGACGCCCTTTCTGACCTGCGGGCTCGACGCAGAAACAGATTCGCAGGCTGAAAGCGCGGCGTGCCCGTGTCAGCCTATCGCGTCGTCAACCCACGGCCATCTCCCGGCGCGACATATCGATGGTGCGGTGTACCTGCTTTTGATTCGCCACCACAAACAGCTCTCGTTCGATCTCGGGAGCCACTGGCCGAGGTGAGTCGCCGGCTCGTTGGTGGCAGCCGTTTTTCGGCTTCGGCGAACGTCCAGCGTGCGGAATGTCGCATAGCACTGCCTCGATTCATCGTATCGTTACCCCTCTTGTCATTACCCGATCGAGGGAGCGCTTTCGATGGATATTCCGCACCTGATCAAGGCCGCGGCCCTTGGCGTGGTGGAGGGGCTGACCGAGTTCCTGCCCGTCTCCAGCACCGGACACCTGATCCTGATTGGCGACTGGATCGCCTTTCCCTCGCATGAGGCGCGGGTGTTCGAAGTCGTGATCCAGCTGGGCGCCGTGCTGGCGGTGTGCTGGCTCTACCGGGCCAAACTGGCCTGGCTGATCACCGGCTTGCTCAAGGGAGGGCAGGCGGAGCGCCGCTTCGCCGCATGCGTGCTGCTGGCCTTCCTGCCCGCGGCCGCCATCGGCGCGGTACTGATCGGGCCGATCAAGGCACTGCTGTTCAATCCGGGGGTCGTCGCCGCGGCATTGGTGCTCGGCGGGCTGATCATCCTGGCAGTCGAGGGCAGACGGACCGAACCGACGGTCAAGGACACCACGCAGATCGGCTGGCGCCAGGCGCTTGGCATCGGCTTCGCGCAATGCGTGGCGATGATCCCCGGCACGTCGCGCTCGGGCGCGACGATTGTTGGCGGCATGCTGTCGGGCCTGTCGCGGCAGACCGCCACCGAGTTTTCCTTCTTTCTGGCCATGCCGACCATGCTGGGCGCAGCGACCTACGACTTCCTGCGGCACTATCACCTGCTCAGCGGAGAGGACATCTGGGCGATCGCGGCGGGGTTTGTCGCGGCGTTCGTGTCGGCGCTGGTCGTGGTGAAGGCGCTGGTTGCCTTCGTGGCGCGGCACTCGCTGCGCCTCTTCGCCTGGTATCGGATCGGACTTGGGGCCACCGTGGCCGCCGTGGCGATGGCGCACCCGCTTTAGGCGGCGCGGCCGCCGGGCGGACGTATTCCGCCCGTCCCGCGAGCGCTTGCCGTGCGCGCCGTCGGCGCGGTTCCGCCCGGTTTGATGTGGACCGGCATCGATGCGGTTCCCATGAACTGGCGCCGATAACGGCGGCAACACGCCCGTAGTCGCCTCGGCTGAAAGACAGCGGGTCCATCTCTCCCCAGTCGGCCTGCCAGCCGGATAAGACTTCCCAGGCCGTCTGGCTTCGGTAACAAATCACTCACCCTCCGACTTGGCGCGGCTGCGCCCACGGCCATCGAGCCGCAGCAACGCCGCTCACCGCACTCCGTTGCGGCAAGGGATGGCGGGCGCATGCGTCCCGATTGATGTGCAATTAATACATCTTTTGTGGAATGTAAACAAATACATACTTAATTCCATCTTAAAAATTACTAAAAGATCACTTCGAAAACCCTCGCTATGATTCGGAGCGGCGTCCTTATCACTCATAAGGTACGCGCTAACAATATTCGCCCCCACGTCGGAATGGAGGGCGAGGCAAGGCCGCACCCGCCATCGGGATGCGCCTGCAACGGGTAGAGAAATGGGGCGACGAGACCGGGAATCACCCGGCGACTCCGTTGGAGAAGTCAGATGTATGAGCCAGATACCGCGCCGGGCGACGCTTCGGCGCGCACGCCCTATCCAGCCGCGGGGGAGCAGCCGTCCTCACGTCTTCCTGCGTATTGCCCCCCATCGGCCGCGGTGCGAAGCCTTTGGCCGGCCCTCGCCGCCGCCGTACGCGCCGCCGCTCGTTGGGGACAATGCCTGCCTGCGCAAGCTGGAAGGGCTATCGGAACCGATCCCGCCGTCGCTTCGAGTCGTTCACATTCGTTTTCATTTCTGTTCACAGTTCGTCACTATCATTTACGCAATGTGTCGCCAGTGAAACAGAAAGGACGCAGATGTCCCCCGATGCAGTGCGCAAACGGTACAGAAGGCGATTCGGCGAGGACCAGTAAGATGGGCAATGACAACAGCATGAACCTGCAGGGTGGCCAGGAAGCGCCCGCGCCAGCAGCAGCCCGCCCGAAACCTGGGGTGGCCCAGCGGGTCCTGGCGATGGTCGCCGCCTCCTTTGGCTTACTCTGTGCGGCAGGTGACGTGGCGGCGCAACCGTCGGTTGCCGCGGGCGGCAGCCAGTCCGGTGCCGCCGCCTTCCAGAAACAAGCCGCCGATCTCGGCGTTCAATCCTGCGCGGCGCTCTTTGCCACGCTCGGCGATAGCCTGACGCGCGGTGCGACCTTCGCCTCGGCGGCGCAGGGACAGAAGGACAGTGCGAACGACCATGCCGCCACGGCGGTGGTCGGGCTGCGCTATGACACCCCGAACTACAAGGCGCAAGCGGCTGGCATCGTAGCCACCTCGCCCACCAGTACTGGCTGTGAAGGCCACCTGGTTCGTGTCGCGCCCTTCCCGCAAGGGTGCCCGGACATCGTCAAGCAGTTGCCACCGGGAAGCACGCTGGCCACCACATTGGCCGGCACGCCGCTGTTTACTCTGGGCGGCAATCAAGGGCAGGCCCTGCTCGTCAGCAGCGGTAATGGCTGTGTCGTCGTCACCGTAGCAAGCGCGATGGATCGCCGATGAATACACGGATGTAACGCCGTCATCCACCCCGCCGACCGTCTCGCGTCGGGCGGATCTCGCATTCACATAAGGATTTGATCCCCGGCTCCGGCCGGGGCAGGGGGGCTTTTGTCTTGCGACAGGGCCAGTCAGTACTTTGGCGAACTTTCTTGGGGGTAGTCGCCATGCGTCACACCAATACGATGTCTCGGGCCAGCGCCCGGACAGTTCTGTCTGGAAACCCGGATGCTGCCGCCAGTGGCATGCATCCCTCGGTGCGCCGGCGCATCTTCGCGGCATTGCGCCGGGCACACCGCGTGCTGGGGATCAATCGCAACGGACTCGGTGTCGGGATCGGGCTCAATCAGGGGAGCACGCCGGCCCTTGCGTCTGCTGCCGTGTCGGTTTTCACGGGCGGACTTCCTGCCGTTGCCGGCCAGCTGACCGGGAGGGCAGGCGTACTTCCCGCCGTGGCGGCGTTCGCCGCACTGGGCGCTGTTGCCTTCCCGCACACCGCCAGCGCGCAAAACTACGCCGTGGGCGGCGGCACCGCAACGGGCGCCAGCTCGGTGGCCATTGGCACCGGCAGTCAGGCGACTACCCCAGCCGGGGGTACGGGCAGCGCCATCGCGATAGGAATGGGCGCGACGGCGGCCAACAACCTGCCGGGAGGGGTGAATCCCATCGCCATCGGCACCAATACGCAAGCGACCGGTAACTCCTCCATTGCCATCGGTGGGCTGTCAACCGCAACGGGTGATACTGCCGTCGTCGTCGGCAATAATTCGCATGCCTCTGGTGCCCAATCGTCGGTCTTTGGCCGTGCCGCCGTTGCCGACGGAGCCAATGCAACCGCGCTGGGCTACGGAACCCGGGCTGCGGGACTGTCCGGCACTGCGGTTGGCGACAGGGCCAATGCCGGGGGCCAGGGTGCAGTCGCAACGGGCTTCCTCTCCAGTGCCGACGCACAAAACGCCATCGCCATCGGCGCACAGGCCAGCGCTACCCAGTTGAACTCCATCTATCTGGGCGCACGCACAGCCGCTGGGACCGGCGCGACGGCGCAGAGTGCCATCGCCATCGGCACCGATGTGACTGCATCCCAGACCGACGCCATCGCAATCGGACGCCAAAGCACGACGAGCGGGCAAAACGGCATCACCCTCGGGGTGTCGAGCACTGCAAGCTCGGCAAACTCCGTTGCAATTGGCACAGCAAGCAACGCGGCCGGCCTGTCTGCTTCCGCGCTCGGTGAAGGCGCACAGGCGACAGCGGATAACGCTACCGCAGTAGGGCGCGTTGCCGAGGCGACGAATGACGCCGCCACTGCGTTGGGCAACGGTGCCCGAGCGCGAGGGAACAGTTCGATCGCTCTGGGTACACAGGCTGTCGCAATTGGCGATAGCGCCGTCGCATTGGGGCAAGGCGCGGGGGCGGGCTCTACAGCCGGCAATACCGGCTCTGTTGCAATGGGCATCGCCGCCGGGACACTGGTGAGCGGCGCGCAGAATACGGCCATTGGCGGAGGCGGTGCCGGTGCGATGCGGGGCGCGGGGTCGGGCGTCACCGGGGCACGCAACGTTGCAATGGGCACCGGCGACGGCTCGGTAGCCTATGACGCCACGCTGGACGCATCTGCAGGCAACCTGGTGTCCGGCAACGACAACGTCGCCATCGGCACCAACGCGGGCATCGGCGTTGCCGCCAACGCGACGACGTCGATCGGCTACAACGCGAAAGCGAACGGGCTGAACGCAATCGCCATGGGCACGGGCGCCCAGGCGACCGGCGCGAACAGCATCAGCATCGGTACGGGTAATGTCGTCAGCGGCGCGAATTCGGGCGCCGTTGGCGATCCGAGCACCATTACCGGTACGGGCTCCTACTCGCTGGGCAACAACAACACCATCAACGCCAATAACGCGTTCGTGGTGGGCAATGGCGTGACGGTTCCGACCGGCAACGACGGCGCGGTGGTGCTCGGAAATGCCTCGACGGTCGCGGCAGCGGTGCCCACCGCCAGCACCACCATCCGCGGCACGACCTACAACTTCGCCGGCGCCACGCCGACCAGCGTTGTCTCGATCGGTGCGGCCGGGGCCGAACGACAGATCCAGAACGTCGCGGCGGGCCGGATCAGCGGTACCTCGACGGACGCCGTCAATGGTTCGCAATTGTTCGCGGTGCAGCAGTCGCTGCAGTCGGCCGTCACCGGGTCGGCATCGCATTACTACAGCGTCAACGACAACGGCACGACCGGCGCCAACTACAACAATGACGGGGCCTCTGCGCGCTTTGCGGTGGCGGCCGGTGTAGGCGCTACGGCCAGCGGGATTCAAGGCACGAGTATCGGCTACGTTGCCAATGCGAGCGGCCTGGAATCGACGGCGATCGGCTATGCCGCCACCGCGAGCGGGGTGAACGCCACCGCGCTGGGCAATCAGGTCATCGCGGCGGCAAGCGGCAGTATCGCCATCGGGACCAACAACACGACGCTGCCGCACGTGGACGCGGCTTCGACCAACGGCATTTCCGTTGGCTTCTGGTCGACCGTCACCAACTCGCCGTCGGGCATCGCCATTGGCGACCGCGCGGGCGCAACGCAGGCCGACGCCATCGCCCTGGGGCGGCAGGCCCAAACGAACGGCCTGGGTGGAATAGCGCTGGGCGCCGGCACTGCTGCGACGAATGATGCCGCCATCGCGATCGGCAACCTGGCCGCTGCGGATGGTCAGCAGACCCTCGCGCTGGGCAACGATGCCTCTGCCCTCAATTTCCAGACTGTGGCAATCGGCAACGGCGCCTACGCCGACGGAAACAACGTCGTCGCCGTCGGTACGAACGCCAACGCGACCAATTACGCGGGCGTCGCGCTGGGGCTCGACACCGTCACCGACGGCAACAGCAGCATTTCCATTGGCCGCGGCGCCGAGTCGCATGGTCTGGAAGCGCTTGCCATGGGCGCGGATAGCCTTGCGAATCTCAGCGGAACGGCCGTGGGCGCCCAGTCCGTCGCCACTGGCCAGAACTCGACCGCCGTAGGCCGGTCCGCAAGCGCAACCGGGACTCGCTCCCTGGCGATGGGCCTCCAGTCGAATTCGGCCGCGGAGCAAGCCACTGCAATCGGCTATCAGGCCAGTGCCTCGGCGCTGAATGCAGTGGCAATGGGCACGAGCGCAGTTGCCAACAGCGAGAACGCCGTTGCCATTGGCACCAACGCGACCGCCACCGGCGGCCGGGCAGTCGCCATTGGCTTCGGCAACACCGCCAACGGCAACGGCGCAGTGGCCATTGGCGACCCCAGTACCGCGACCGGCGACGGCGCCGTTGCGCAGGGTATGGACAACACCGCGACGGGCAATGGCTCGATCGCGATGGGTAATACCAATATGGTCGGCGGCGGCGGCCAGGCAGTCGGCGTCGCTGGCACCCCTGCACAAGGGGCGGTCGGCATCGGCTACCAGAATACCGTGGTGGGCCAGGGCAGCGTCGCCATCGGCAACACCAGCAGCGCACTGGCGGCCGGTGCGGTGGCATTGGGCGATACGGCGGTGGCGAACAATGCCGGCGACGTGGCGCTCGGCTCCGGCAGCGTCACGGCCGCCGCGGTCGGGACATCCAGTGCGGTCATCGGCGGCTCTACCTACGGCTTCGCCGGTACCGCACCGGCCTCCACGGTGAGCGTCGGCGCGCCCGGCGCCGAGCGCACCATCACCAATGTCGCCGCCGGCCGCCTGAGCGGCACGTCGACCGACGCGGTGAACGGCTCGCAGCTGTACGCGACCAATACGCAGGTGACGCAGAACACCACCGATATCGACAACATCAACAACACCATCGGCGATATCAACAACGGTGCGGGCATCAAGTACTTCCACGCCAACTCGACGTTGCCGGACAGCCAGGCCATCGGCGTGGACTCGGTGGCGATCGGCCCCAACGCCGTGGCGAGCAACGCCGGCGACATCGCACTCGGTTCGGGTGCGGTCACCGCTGCCGCAGTCGGCACGGCGGGCGCGACCATCGGTGGCAACGCCTACACCTTCGCTGGGGCGACCCCGGCCTCGACCCTGAGCATCGGCTCGGTGGGCGCGGAGCGCACCATCACCAATGTTGCCGCCGGCCGCCTGAGCAGCACGTCGACCGACGCGGTGAATGGCTCGCAGCTGTACGCGACCAACACGCAGGTGACGCAGAACACGACCGATATCACCAACCTGAGCAACACCATTGGCGATATCAACAACGGCGCGGGCATCAAGTACTTCCACGCCAATTCGACGCTGCCGGACAGCCAGGCCATTGGCGTCGATTCGGTCGCGATCGGTCCGAACGCGGTGGCCAGCAACGCGGGCGACATCGCGCTGGGCGCGGGCTCGGTGACGGCGGCTGCCGTGGGAACGGCAGGGGCGACCATCGGTGGCAACGCCTACACCTTCGCTGGCGCCAACCCGGCCTCGACCTTGAGCATCGGTTCGGTGGGCGCGGAGCGGACCATCACCAATGTCGCCGCCGGCCGCCTGAGCAGCACGTCGACTGACGCGGTGAATGGCTCGCAGTTGTACGCGACCAACACGCAGGTGACGCAGAACACCACCGATATCGACAATCTGAGCAACGTGATTGGCGACATCAACAACGGCGCGGGCATCAAGTACTTCCACGCCAATTCCACGCTGGCGGACAGCCAGGCGCTGGGCACCGACAGCATTGCGGTGGGCCCGCGCGCGGTGGCCAACAACGTGGACAGCATCGCGATGGGCAACAACGCGGTCTCCAGCGTGGATGGCGGCGTGGCGCTCGGCGCCGGTTCGGTCTCGGATCGGGCGCTGGCGCCGGTGAGCGGCACCATCACGGCCGGTACGGGCGTGGTGCCGTACAACACCACGGACGTGACGCTGGCCGGCGCGGTGTCGGTCGGCAACGCGGCGACCAACACGCTGCGCCAGATCACCAACGTCGCCGACGGCACCTCGGCCCACGATGTCGTGACGATCCGCCAGCTGCAGGGCGCGATCGGTTCGGTCACGGCGACGGGGACCCGCTACTTCCACGCCAACTCGACGGCCGCCGACTCGCTGGCGGTCGGCCAGGAGGCGATCGCGGTCGGTCCGACCACCATCGTCAACGGCGACAACGGCATCGGTATCGGTAACGGCGCACTGGTGGAAATGACGGCGCCGGGAGGCACGGCCATCGGCCAGAACGCGCTCGTCTCGCAGGCCGACGCCGTGGCGCTGGGCACCAACGCGCAGTCGCAGGGCATCCAGTCGCTCGCGCTGGGCGCCGGCTCGCAGGCGGTGTTCGCCAACAGCGTGGCGCTGGGCGCCGGATCGGTGACCACCGTGGGCGCGCGTGCCGGCTACACCGCCTACGGCGTCGGCGGCGGGCAGAACTCGGTGGGCGAAGTGTCGGTCGGCAACGTGGGCGCCGAACGGCAGATCACCAACGTCGCCGCCGGCTCGGCACCCACCGATGCGGTCAACGTCAGCCAGCTGAACCAGGTTGCGCAGAACACGGCGACCTCGCTGGGCGGCGGTGCTTCGTACGATTCGACCACGGGCTCCTATACCGCACCGACGTACTCGGTTGGCGGCGCGACGTACAACAACGTCGGCGACGCACTCGGCGCGCAGGACACCATCGTCAAGAACCAGGGCGACAGCCTGGCGAACCACCTTGGCGGCGGCACGACCTACAACCCGGCGACCGGCACCATCGGCGGCGGCTTTACGGTCAACGGCAAGACCTACGCCAACGTGGCGGACGCGATCGGCGATACGGCCGGCGAGGTTGCGAACTCGATCCAGTACGACAACTCGGATCGCTCGCAGATCACGCTGGGCGGGACCAACGGCACGAAGATCACCAACGTCGCGGCCGGCAACATTGCGGAGAACTCGACCGACGCCGTCAACGGATCGCAGCTGCACCAGACCAACACCACGGTGAACAACCTGGTGGAAGGCAAGGTTGGCATCGTCAAGCAGGAGAACAGCAGCGCGCCGGTCACCGTGGGCGCCGACACGGGCGGCACCAGCGTCAGCGTGGCAGGCCGGGATGGCGATCGCCGCATTACCGGGGTGGCCGAGGGGCAGGCGCCGACCGATGCGGTCAACGTGAGCCAGCTCAACCGGGTGAGCGAGGGCATCGACCAGCGCTTCGCCGGCATGGACGGGCGCATCCGCGCGGTGGAGAACCGCGCCAACGCCGGTATCGCGTCGGCGATGGCGATGGCGGGTCTGCCCCAGGCCTATCTGCCAAGCAAGAGCATGCTCGCCATCGGTACCGCCACGTTCAATGGCGAGACCGGGTACGCACTGGGTCTCTCGCGCGTCTCGGACAATGGCTCGTGGGTGTTCAAGGCGTCCGGTGCCGCCAGCTCGCGCGGCGACTACGGTGGCGCCATGGGGGTCGGCTATCAGTGGTAAGCCCGCCAGGGCTTTCGTAGTAAGTGGCGTGGGGGGGGGGGGGCCGCCCCCCCCCCCCCCCCCCCCGCGGGGGGGGGGGGGGGGGGGGGCCCGGGCGGGGGGGGGGGGGGGCGCGGGGCGGAGTAAAAAGTTTTTTTGTGTT